>NZ_JBXVVU010000011.1:0-893 GCF_057219955.1 Curvibacter sp. T50 | reverse complement strand
GCCTATGGCGAAGCCATGTTGGAGTTGCGTGCCAGAAAAAAGCTGGCATCCCTGCTGGGCAACGAGGACGAGAAATGATCCTTGGTCTGCAGCAGGCATTGAGTGAAGACGGCTTCAAGGTCAGCCTGGTCAAACTGTGCCGGTGGTTCGAGATGCCCCGGCGCACGGTGTACTACCGCGCCACCAAAGCGGCACCGAAGGTGCACGATCACCTCGTCAAGCCCATCAAGGCGATGATCGAAGAGAACCCGTCGTTCGGTTACCGCACGGTGGCACACCTGCTCGGGTTCAACAAGAACACCGTGCAGCGCATCTTCCAGCTCAAGGGCTGGCAGGTTCGCAAGCGCCCGGTTGGCTTCAGACCTCGCATCCAGGCTTTGCCATCGGTGGCCAAGGCGCCAGATGAGCGCTGGGCCACGGACCTGTGCCGCGTGTGGACGGGGCGTGACGGTTGGGCTTCGCTGGCTCTGGTGATCGACTGCTACAGCCGTGAACTGCTGGGCTGGCACTTGAGCCGCAGTGGCCGTCCAAGACCGCCGAAGCGGCGCTTGAGCAAGCCCTGATCGCTCGCTACGGTTGCCTGGGCAAGGTCAAACAGCCCTTCCTGTTGAGGTCAGACAACGGACTGGTCTTCACCAGCCGCAGCTACACGGCCCTGGTCAAAAGCTACGGTCTGCAGCAGGAGTTCATCACGCCGTACAGCCCAGAGCAAAACGGCATGGTCGAGCGTGTGATCAGAACCCTCAAAGACCAATGCGTACACCGCCACCGATTTGAAACCTTGCAGCATGCCAGCCGCGTGATTGCGGACTGGATCGGTTGGTACAACCACCAACGCCCTCACCAGGCGTTGAACATGAAGACCCCCGCTGAGGCTTATGCTTTAGCAGCCT
>NZ_JBXVVU010000010.1:0-1194 GCF_057219955.1 Curvibacter sp. T50 | reverse complement strand
ACTCGATGATTTTGGCAACGACGCCGGCGCCGACGGTGCGGCCACCCTCGCGGATGGCAAAGCGCAGGCCTTCTTCCATGGCGATCGGGGCGATCAGCTTGACGGTGATGGACACGTTGTCACCCGGCATCACCATTTCCTTGTCCTTGGGCAGCTCGATAGCGCCGGTAACGTCGGTGGTGCGGAAGTAGAACTGCGGACGATAGTTGTTGAAGAAGGGGGTATGGCGCCCGCCTTCGTCTTTGCTGAGCACATACACTTCACCAGTGAAGTGGGTGTGCGGCTTGATCGAGTTGGGCTTGCACAGCACTTGGCCGCGCTCGACGTCTTCACGCTTGGTGCCGCGCAGCAGGATACCGACGTTGTCACCGGCCTGGCCCTGATCGAGCAGCTTGCGGAACATTTCCACGCCCGTGCAGGTGGTCTTCTGCGTCGCCTTGATGCCGACGATCTCGATTTCCTCGCCGACCTTGACCACGCCGCGCTCGATACGACCGGTCACCACGGTGCCGCGTCCGGAGATGGAGAACACGTCTTCCACAGGCATCAGGAACGCGCCGTCGACGGCGCGCTCGGGCGTGGGAATGTAGCTGTCGAGCGCATCGGCCAGGCGCATGATGGCCTGCTCGCCCAGGTCGCCCTTGTCGCCTTCCAGCGCCAGCTTGGCCGAGCCCTTGATGATGGGCGTGTCGTCACCGGGGAAGTCGTACTTGGACAGCAGCTCGCGCACTTCCATTTCGACCAGCTCCAGCAGTTCGGCGTCGTCGACCATGTCGCACTTGTTGAGGAACACGATGATGTAGGGCACGCCAACCTGACGGGCCAGCAAAATGTGCTCGCGCGTCTGGGGCATGGGGCCGTCAGCGGCCGAGCACACCAAAACGGCGCCGTCCATCTGGGCTGCACCGGTGATCATGTTCTTGACGTAGTCGGCGTGGCCGGGGCAGTCAACGTGCGCGTAGTGCCGGTTGGCCGTTTCGTATTCGACGTGCGCGGTATTGATGGTGATGCCGCGTGCCTTCTCTTCGGGAGCCGCATCAATCTGGTCGTAGGCCTTAGCCTGACCCCCGAACTTGGACGCCAGCACGGTGGTGATCGCCGCCGTCAGCGTCGTCTTGCCGTGATCCACGTGACCAATGGTGCCCACGTTCACGTGTGGCTTGGTACGTTCAAATTTCTCTTTTGCCATTTTTT
>NZ_JBXVVU010000009.1:0-2215 GCF_057219955.1 Curvibacter sp. T50 | reverse complement strand
TTTGACGCCACACCGTGTGGCAGACGGCTTTCTTTCTGCGAAGGCCGTGCCAACCCGATACGGATAGAGAAAAGACAATGAAATCAAATACTTACCGAAACACCCCCATTCACCCACCCGGCCAGCAGTGCAAATTGCAAGACATGGACCGTGGCCGGTGTGGCGAAATGCGTCGATGGGGCCGTCTGCACCGGTGGGGCGGGCACGGGGTGGCGGTACGAAGACGGTGGCGCTGCGAAAGCGACCGGGGCGGTCAGAAACGGGCGGTTGCGGGGGTTTGAGGGCGATTTTGGCCGATACCCAGCGTAAAAAGGTCGGTTGGCGCTATGGTTTTGGTAGTTCGGTCTTGCGCGGCATTACCGCGCGGCCGGTTGAAGGGCTGCGGCAAGCGCTGCCTGGATGTCTTGTGGAAGGCTGGCGACACCTTTCAGGGCCCCGGGTCCACCGCTATTCCACCGGACGGTAAAAGTCCGTGGCGTTGCCTGTCCGGATACGAACTCAGAGAGGTCCAGAACCGCTTCGGTGCCACCCTCTACAAGCGCAATGGATGCACCGATCCTGACGGTCGGTCCCAGTTCCCGAACGGATACCAGGACGACTTTTCCGCTTTGATGCACTGCTGCACCGGCCGCTTGTTTTGCTTGTTCGTCAGAGAGTTGCAGCAGGCGCTCTACCGACGCAGACTTGAAGCATCCGGAAGATTCGAAGAACTGACCGATTCCGGTGGCGGCTGCAGTTTCTCTTTCGAGAACGTCCTTCTGATCTGCGCGCCACTGCGTCCTCCACATGACGCGAGCTGTCCTGGATGCCTCGCAGACCGGAGACTGCGGTGAGGGGCTGACTTTGACTGTGGTCGTCGAAGCACAGCCACCCATCGCAAAGAGGAGAAAGCCGCACAGGATGTATTCAGAGTGGTGCATGGGGCACGATTATCTTGTGACGCCTGCCGATCAGGGCCAGCGAAGGGCGAGGCCATACAAGCACCAGCACACGACACCGACAGGAGCGCCGAAAACGGCGCCGATGAGTGCATAAGGGATTCGATCACCGAATGCCATTGAGCTCTCGGGCTTGCGGGTTAACGTTGGAATTCAGCCGCCGCCGAAGGCGGTCGGCTGCAATGACTTGTTAGACCTCGTTGACACTTCGCACCTCGCCGCTTTCCAGTGCTGCAAGATAGCACTCAAGGTTTCCCGCGATCTTCTCAAGCACGCGAGGAAGATATGGAACAAGGTCGGTGAAGCGCTCGGCGCCAGGGTGCGGGCCACCATGGTAGTACCGGCAGTGCTCAAGAATATCTTGACGCTCCTAGGTCGGAAGCTGCGCAAGCGGATCGCGGTCGTTGTAATCGTGCAAGCCAGAGAGGTGTATGAACGCGCAGCCGAACTTGTAAACGGACTGCGTCCAGCCCTGAAGAGATTGGGCCAGCACAACCATTTCTCGATCAGTGACCTTCGCCCGCGAGCCTTCTTGCGACCACTTTTCGCCACGAACCGAAGCATCGATGAGAAGCGCCCGACGCTCCGGGCCTTGTGTCAGCAAGTAGATACAACGAACCATTGAATCCAGTTCCTGCCGCAAAACGGAGACCATTTGCCCCGCAAGCCCTTCCCTCGAAAGAAGCTGCATAGCGCGCTGGTGTTCCAGCGAGCGACTACGAACTTGGCGAAGGAATACCGCGAGGCTCGACATGAGAGGTCTAACTTGTGATTTATCTGCCCAAACACCGGATACCCACAACCGTGGTCGTTAAACAAAGCTGCATGAATCCTCCAAAACGTTTTTGAAATCAATAACGTACAAGCGAATGCTGTATGCAAAAACAGATACAACAAAACCGACAAACCTGACCGGGTCGCGCCCTGCGCCGTGAAGCTGCCCGATCAGGCACGCGAACGGATTCGCACCCCGCCCCCAAGCCTACCGACCGCGAACGCCGCTGTCTACCCGCCGCACTGACCCACTACGGGGGCGCGCATCGCCCGGGAACGCGAAGGTTGCCGCGCATTTACTCCTATCGTGATAGCAAAAAACGACCTTTTCCCGCTGGGTATCGGCCCAAAACGCCCTGAAACACCAGAAAGGCACCCTCAACCCTCCTCCAGACGCCACCAACCCCGCCGAGTCATCCTCGGGCGGGGTGGGTTGGGTGGGGCCGGCGCAGCCGGCCGGGGGTGTCGGAGGCTTTGGGGCGGCTTACTTGGCCTTGATCACC
>NZ_JBXVVU010000008.1:0-22862 GCF_057219955.1 Curvibacter sp. T50 | reverse complement strand
CCGGTGATGCGCAGGCGATTGCCGGCGTCTACTCCGACATCGTCAACCTGGTGATCAAGGCCAAGTAAGCCGCCCCAAAGCCTCCGACACCCCCGGCCGGCCGCGCCGGCCCCACCCAACCCACCCCGCCCGAGGATGACTCGGCGGGGTTAGTGGCGTCTGGGGGGAGGGTTGGGGGTGCGCTAGGGGTGTTTCAGGGCGTTTTAGGCTGATACCCAGCGGGAAAGGGTCGTTTGATGCTACGGTTTCGATACTGTTGAATAACGCTCGCCGCAGGTATGGCCTGCGCGTACTCAGCTGCGGGGCGCGCGGGGCGGCCACTGGTCGTACAGCCGCACCGGATGGAGCTGCCCCCATAAAGCGATCTGCGCGGCGGTGCCTGCGTGGGTTTGCTGTGCCGGCGCGCCGCGCACGTAGGCCAGCGCGACACAGGCCCCGGCCAGCGGGCTCCAGCCCACCGAGCTGAGTTCGCCCACCGGCTGGTCCTGCAGCACCAGGGTTTCACCGCCCCAGGCATAGACCGCCGGGTCGTCAAACACGACGGTGACCAGCTTCTTCTTCAGCGGCAGGGTGCGGACGGCCCGCAGGGCGTCACGTCCGATGAAGTCCGCCGGTTTGTCCAGCCGCACCGCAAACAGCAGGCCGGCCTCGAAAGGCGTTTCGTCCGGGCCCAGTTCGGCACCCCAGGCGCGTCGGCCCTGCTCGATGCGCAGCGCGTCGATGGCGTAGTAGCCGGCGTCGCGCAGACCCAGATCGGCGCCGGCCGCGTGCAAGGCCAGGTAGACATGCCGTGCCATTTCGATCGGTACATACAGCTCGTAGCCGGGGCCGCCGACATAACTCATGCGGGCGGCGCGCACCCGGGCGTGGGCCAGGTCGATTTCGCGGGTGCTGCTGAAGGGCAACGCCGCGGGGGACAGGTCGTCGGGCGACAGGCGCTCGAGCAGGGTGCGGGCGTTCGGCCCCATCACCGACAGCACGCTGGTCAGCGCGGTGACGTCGGTCAGCGTGGCATGGGCGTCGGGCGGGATGTGGCGGCCGATCCAGTCGGCGTCACGCACCGTCTGCGCCGAGCCGGTGACGATCAGGAATCGGTCGGCCGCCAGGCGGATCACGGTCAGGTCGCTTTCGAAGCCGCCGCGGGTGTTGAGCATGGCGGTGTAGACCATGCGGTCGACCGCAACGTCCATTTCGTTGGCGCACAGGCGCTGCAGGATGGCCAGCGCGTCGCGGCCTTGCAGCAGCAGTTTGGAGAAGCTGGTCTGGTCGTAGACCGCCACGGCCTCGCGCGTGGCCTGTTGCTCGGCCTGCATCCAGGGCAGCCAGCCGGGTGTGCCCAGGGTGTAGGGCGGCCGCGGCACGAAACCCGCCGCGGGGCCGGCGGCGGGCGGCCGGAAGTAATTGGCCCGCTCCCAACCGTTGCGGGCGCCGAACTCCGCGCCTTTGGCCTGGAGCAGGTCGTACAGCGGCGAGGTGCGCAACGGCCGTGCCGACTCCAGCTCCTGGCGCGGCCAGCGCATGGCGTAATGCAGGCCCAGGGTTTCCGCCGTGCGGGCGGCCAGGGCGCGGCGGTTGCCGCTGAACGCGCCGAAACGCCGGATATCGACTTCCCAGACGTCCGCGCTCGGTTCGCCGGCGGCAATCCACTCGGCAATCAGCCGTCCGGCGCCACCGCTGTTGGCGATGCCGGCCGAATTGAAGCCGGCGCAGACGAAGTACTGTCGCAACTCGGGCGCCTCGCCGAGGATGAAGTTGCCATCCGGAGTGAAACTTTCCGGGCCGTTCAGCAGCATCTTGACCGGTGCCTTTTCCAGGCAGGGGGTGCGATGGATGGCGTTGTGCATGAGGGGTTCGAACTGGTCCCAGTCTTCGTCGAGAAGTTGAAACTGGAAGTCCGCCGGAATCGGGTCCCGTTTCCAGGGTTTGGCCACCGGCTCGAAGCCGCCCATGAGCAGGCCGCCCACCTCTTCCTTGTAGTAGATGAAGCCATCGGGGTCGCGCATGACCGGCAGCATCGGATGGACACCGTCGATGCGGTCGGTGACGATGTAGAAGTGCTCGGCCGAATACAGCGGCACCGTCACGCCGGCCAGGCGCCCGAACTGCCGCGCCCATTGCCCGGCGCAGTTCACCACCGTCTCGCACCGCACCACCCCCTGCGCGGTGACCACCCCACAGGCGCTGCCCTGGTGCTGCAGTACACCGGTGACCTCGACATCCTCGACAAAACGCACCCCGCGCTGGCGTGCGCCTTTGGCCAGTGACATGCACAGGTCGGCCGGATTGGCCTTGCCATCCCCCGGCAGCCACAGTGCGCCGCGCAGGTCGTCGGTGCGCAGCAGCGGGTAACGCTCGGCCGCCTCGCGCGGGGAGATGACATGGCATTCGACCCCGAAGGCCCGCGCCATGGCGGCCTGCTTCTGGAACACTTTCCAGCGGTCGTCCGACGCCGCGACGTTGAGGCTGCCGCAGCGCTTCCAGCCCGTGGCCAGGCCGGTTTCGGCCTCCAGCGTGGCGTACAGCTCGATGCCGTACTTGCTCATCTGCGTCATGCTGCGGTTGGGACGCATCTGGCCGATCAGCCCGGCGGCGTGCCAGGTGGTGCCGCTGGTGAGCTTGCCCTGCTCCAGCACCAGCACGTCGGTGATTCCCATCCGCGCCAGGTGGTAGGCCGTGGAGCAGCCGGCAATGCCGCCGCCCACAATGACAACGCGGGCCTGAGCGGGCAGGGCGGGGGCGGAGGTCGGGTGGTGGGTGTTCGCGGGGGAAGGGTTCATGGGCTCTCCTGGTCAGCTCAGTCGCAAGGCAATGACACCGGCAACAATGGTGAGGGTGCCCATCAGGCGCCGCCGGGTAAGTTCTTCATTCAGAAACCAGATGCCCAGCAGGGTGGCAAAAAGCACCGAGGTTTCGCGCAGCGCCGCCACGGTGGCGACGGGTGCCTGGGTCATGGCCCACAGCGCGATGCCATAGGAGCCCAGCGATGCGGCGGCGGCGCCCGTGGCCACGGGCCAGCGCTGGCGTGCATACGGCAGCGCCACGGCCGTACCGCGCCGGGCCAGCACCAGCAGCCCGAAGGGCCAGCCGTCCAGCACAAACAGCAGCGCCACGTACTGCAGGGCATTGCCCGAGGCGCGGGCGCCCAGCGCATCCACCACGGTGTAGATCGCAATCACCACGGCATTGACCAGCGCAAAGCGCACTGCCCGGGGTGAATCAAGGGCGTGGCGTGACAGCCCCAGCGACAGCACGCCGACGCAGATGCCGACCACACCCAGCCAGGCCCCCAGGCTCAGTGCCTCGCCGAGCAGCACACTGGCCGACAGCGCCACCAGCAGGGGTGCCGTGCCACGCATCAGCGGGTAGGTCAGCCCCAGGTCGCCGTGCTGGTAGGCGCCGGTCAGGGCAATGTAGTAGCCGATGTGGATCACCACTGAGGCGGCAATGAAAGGCCAGCTCTCTGCGGCGGGCAGGCCCACCACGACCAGCAGGGGAATGGCAACCACCGAGCCGATCACGTGGATCAGCGCGGTGTCCATCGCCTTGTCGCTGCTCGACTTGACCAGGGCGTTCCAGCTGGCATGCAGCAGGGCGCCGAACAGCACGGCCGCCACCACGGGCCAGGTGATGGTCATCCGGGTACGACCTCGGGGTCCTTCAGCCGGGTCTTGCTCAAGGCACCGGCCGCTTCGAGGATGGGATACGCGATGGAACAGATATGCGAGTTGATGCGTTTGAGTTCGCTGATCAGGTCCAGATGCAGCGAACTGGTGGCAATGCTCTCCGGCGTGTTGTCCTGCAGCCGCATCAGGTGGGTGGCGGCGTACTCATGTTCCAGTTCGCGGAAGTTGGCTTTTTCTTCGAGCAGTTTCTGGGCGGCCCGCAGGTCGCCATCCAGAAACACGCTCATGCCCAGGCGCAGATTGCTGACCAGCCGCTCGTGCATGTGGCAGATTTCGGCCATGCCGGCGTCGGAGAAGTTGCGGCCTTTGCGAATCTTCTTGTCTTCGATGTCCAGCAACACCCGCTCGATGATGTCGCCGACCTGCTCCATGTTGATGGTGAACGACACGATGTCGGCCCAGCGCCGCCCTTCGGTTTCCGACAGCGCCTCCCGCGAGATCTGGGTCAGATAGAACTTGATGGCGCTGTAGAGTTCGTCGACCGTGTCGTCGGATTTGCGCAGATGCTCGGACAGCGACAGGTCGTTGTGGCGAATGACCGGCACGATCCCGCGCAGCATGGTTTCCACCACGTCCGCCTGGTGCAGGGCCTCGCGCGCCGCGCACGAAATCGCCAGCGAAGGGGTGGCAAGGGCGGTCGGGTCCAGATGCCGCGGCCGGTTGGCCGGTGGGTTGACGGGCGGCGGCTGCAACCAGCCCTCCAGCCACCGGCCGATCAGCGGCGCAATCCCGATCATCAGCAGTGCCAGCGTGACGTTGAACAGCAGGTGGAAACTGACCACAATGCCCAGTGGCTCGGGCATCACCGGCCCCACGGCATGGAGAATGTCCGGCAGCCAGGGCATGGCCACCACGGCCAGCAGCCCGCCGGTCAGCTTGAATGCCAGATTGCCCATGGGGACCCGGCGCTCCAGCGGCCCCGCTTTGGATGTAGAGAAGACGGCCAGCAGACCGCTGCCGATGTTGGCGCCGATGACCAGCCCGAGCGCCACGTTCACCGGCAAAATGCCCGCCGACGCCAGCGTCGCCGACAGCAGCACGATCGCCAGGCTGGAATACGACAGCACCGTCAAGACCGCGCCCACCACAATGTCGAGCAAAACCTCGTTGGGCATGGCCGCCAACAGGTTTTGCATCACGGGCGAGGCGACCAGGGGACGCGTGGCCGCCATGATGAGGTGCAGCGCCAGGGTGATCAGTCCCAAGCCGATCAGCACCCGACCGACCCGGCCCGCCGTGGACGCCTGTTTCGAGGTGAACAGGATCACGCCGGTGACGATCAGCAAGGGCGACAGCCACGACAGATCGAACGAGAACACCACCGCCATCAGCGCCGTGCCCATGTCCGCACCCAGCATGACGGCCAGCCCGGCGCCGGTGGAGATCAGCCCCTGCCCGACGAAGGAAGCCACGATCAGGCAGGTGGCGGTGCTGCTTTGCACCAGGCTGGTGACGGCCAGGCCGGCCGCCATGGCGGTCAACCGGTTGTCGGCATTGCGTCGCAACACCCGCCGCAGGTCTTCGCCCATGATGCGCAGGATGCCGGTGCGCACGGTGTAGGTCCCCCACACCAGCAAGGCAATCGCGGCGAACAGGTTCAGGAGATGCTGCATGGACGCTGGGGGCTGTCGTGGGCGTCAGCTCCAGGGCAAAGAATAGGTCTTGAGGTTGGTGAAGCTCTTGATGGCTTCCTGCACGCCTTCCTTGTAACCCAGGCCCGAATCCTTGATCCCGCCGAACGGCGTGAGCTCCAGCCGGTAGCCGGGGACTTCGCGCACGTTCACCGTGCCGACATCCAGCTCGGCGACAAAGCGGGTGATGTAGTCCAGCCGGTTGGTACAGACGGCACTGGACAGGCCGTAGGCCGTGCCGTTGCTGATGCCGATGGCCTCGTCGATGGTCCGGAAGCGGATGATCGGCGACACCGGGCCGAAGGTTTCCTCGCGCACCACGGTCATGCCCGGGTCGACCCGGTCGATCACCGTGGGGGCGTACAGGGCGCCGTCGCGGGTGTTGCCGACCAGCAGGCGGGCGCCCTGGCTGACCGCTTCATTGACCCGGCTTTCAAACAGTTGCGCGGCCGCCGCGTCGATCACCGTGCCCATGTCGTTGGCCTTGTCCATCGGATCGCCGAACTTCCACGCACGGGTTTTGGCCACCACCTGTTCGGTGAACGAATCGGCGACGGCCTCGTGGACCAGCATGCGCTTGATGGCGGTGCAGCGTTGTCCGGAATTCTTGTAGCTGCCCTGAACCGCCAGGGTGGAGGCTTCGTCGATGTCGGCGTCTTCCATCACGATGATGGGGTCGTTGCCGCCCAGCTCCAGCACCAGGCGGCGGTAGCCCGCCTTGTGCGCGATGTACTTGCCGATCGCGACACCGCCGGTGAACGTGACGAGGTCGGCCGCAGGATGGATGATCAGCTCGTCGGCAATTTCGCGCGGGTCCCCGGTGACCACCGACAGCATCTCCGGCGGCAGGCCGGCCTCGTACAGGATGTCGGCAAACAGGATGGCCGAGAACGGCACTTTCTCCGACGGCTTGAGCACCATGCGATTATTGGTGGCGATGGAGGGCACCACCTTGTGGGCGACCTGATTCATCGGGTGGTTGAACGGCGTGATCGCGGTAATCACGCCCAGCAGCGGCGCGCGCTGGGTGTAGACCCGCCGGCGCTTGCCGTGGGGGGTCAGGTCACAGCTGAAGATCTGCCCGTCGTCCTTGAGCACCTCGTTGGCGCCGAAAAGCAGGACATCGGCGACACGGCCGGCTTCATACAGGGCGTCTTTCTGTGCCAGGCCAGCCTCGGCAGTGATCAGTGCGGCCACCTCGGCGACCCGGCTGGCCGCAATCGTGGCGGCGCGGTTGAGGATGGCCGCGCGCTCGAAGCGGGTGAGGCGTGCCTTGTAGGCGTGGCCGATGGCGTAGGCCTCGCGCACCTCTTCCAGGGTGGCCTTGGGCACCTGCCCGATGACGGCACCGGTGTACGGGTTGGTGACGGCAATGCAGCGGTCTGCACCGCGCTCGGCGCCGACCCGGCGACCGGCGATGCGCATGGCGTTCAGGCCGTTGCTGCGAATGTAGCCGGCGATATCGTCTGTGGGGTTGCTCATGGCGGCCCTTACTGTGCGTGGTTCAGGGCCAGGTCGAATGCGTCGAAATTGCGGTATCGCCGGGCCGGATCCAGGCCGGTCAGCGGGCGGTTGAGGATCAGCGGCACCCGCTGCTCGCTGACCCCGCCGTGCGAACGCAATGGGGCGTCCAGTCCGCTCAGGTCGTGGCGGCTGGCCGAGGTACCGAGCACCGTGGACCGTTCCGACACCACCACCAGATCGCCGATGCGGTCTTCGGGCAGTTCGAACCGCGCGGCGGCCTGGCTGCGTGTCAGCACCGACTCGATGCCCTGTAGCCTGTCCAGGTCGGCCGCAACGGCGGCGATGTCGGTGCCCTGCGGCAGGTAGACCGTGGCGTACGAACCCAGCGCGCCGTGGTGAACCACATAGGGATCGGTGATGGGCAGGATCACGCGTGCCGTGCCGGCACCGGTCCGGGCATCGAACCAGTCCTGCAGGTAGACCACGTCGGGTTGACCGTTCATGGCCACTTTGGCATTCATGCCGTGATCGGCGGTGATGGCGATCACCCAACCCAGGGCATCCAGCTGCGACAGATACCCGTCCATCATCCGGTAGAAGGCGTTGGCCCCTTCGGTGCCCGGCGCGTGTTTGTGCTGGATGTAATCGGTGGTGGACAGGTACATCACGTCGGCCTTGCCGGCCTGGGCCAGTTTGACCCCGGCAGCAAAAACGAACTCGGAAAGCTCGGCGCTGTAGACGTCGGGCACCGGTTTGCCGACCATCTGCAGCACGTTGTCGATCCCGTTTTCCGCCACGCTCACCTGGTCGGCCTTTTCCGATGAGAAGCAGATGCCGCCGACCATGCCGTGACCGAGCAGCTTGCGCAGCTTGTCCTTGGCGGTGACCACCGCGACCTTCTTGCCTGCTGCCGCCAAAGCGGCCAGCAGGGTCGGTGCCCGCAGCCACTTCACGTCGTTCATCATCACTTCGGTGCCGGTGGCGGTATCGAACAGGTAGTTGCCGCAGATGCCATGCACCGACGGAGGCGCGCCGGTGACGATGGACAGGTTGTTGGGATTGGTAAAGGTGGGCACCACACAGTCGGCGACCAGGCCGGTGCCACGGGCGAGGGCGCCTTTGAGCCACGGCATCTGACCGGTGGCGACGGCCTGGCCGAGGTAGTCGGGTTCGCAGCCGTCGACGCAGACGACCACGGTGGGGATTTGGGGCACATGATAGGTGCGGTGATTGACGTCAAGCATGGCGGCTCTTTCGGGTCGGTTTTTCAGGAAGTACCTCGGGCGCCGGGTTGTCTCGCGGTTGCCGGGCCAGGTGGTTGGTGATGGTTCGTTCCTTGCTTTCCATCACATGGTCAAACAAGGCGCGGCCAGCTGCCTCGGCATTTCCCGAAGCGATGGCCGTGACGATAGACCGGTGTTCGCCCGCCGATATGGGCAGCAGGGCGCCGTCGGCAAGGTTCAGACGGCTAAACAGCGACAACTCTTTGATCAGCTTGCGGTAAATCGCGGTGAGCTTGCGGTTGCCGGCCATTTCGACAAGCCGGTCGTGAAACTGGAGGTTGAGCAGGTGATAGTGACGGGTATCGCCGCTTTTGACGGCTTTCTCCATCTGGTCCACCAGGGCGCGCACTTCCTTGAGCTGCGCCGTGGTGATCGAACGTGCGAGTTGCCGGCCCACCAGTTCGTCCATGGCGGCCCGCAGATCGAAGATTTCCACCGCTTCGTCGATGGGAATGTCGCGTACAAAGACGCCCCGGTTTTTTTCGTTGCGCAGCAAGCCCGCCTCTTCGAGCATGCGGAAGGCTTCGCGCACCGGCCCCCGAGAAACCCCCAGGCGATCGGCGATCGCGGCTTCGGTCAATTTGGTGCCCGGGGTGAACTCGCCCACCAGAATGGCGCGCTCGATCTCCTGCTGCACCAGCGTGGTGAGCGAACTGCTTTGCAACAGCGCAATGGTTGCCTGCGGCGCCGGATCGAGGAGAGACGGGCTCATGTCTGGATTGGAGCAGATTTTTCCATATTGTCAACAATATGCAAAAAGCAATTGACAAACTTCGACTGCACGGCGTTAAATGCACGACAGATTCCGGTCTGTCGTCAAGGGGTCACCGTCCTGACACAAACGCGTGCCAGCATGATTCGTTTTGTTCATCAACAGGAGTTCCGCATGCTTTCGTTTGCCCGTTGTTCCGCCATCACCAAGGCGCTGCTTGCCGCCGGTCTGCTGGCTGCCGGTGGCCTCGCCTCCGCGCAGAAAACCCAGTTGCTCGTCTACACGGCGCTGGAGACCGATCAGCTCAAGGCCTACCAGGAAGGTTTCAACAAGTCCCATCCGGACATCGAAATCAAGTGGGTGCGCGATTCGACCGGGGTCATCACGGCCAAGCTGCTGGCGGAAAAAGGCAATCCCCAGGCCGATGCGGTGATGGGTGTGGCGGCCTCCAGCCTGGCCTTGATGGACAAGAACGGCATGCTGCAGCCCTACGCGCCGCTGAACCTGGACGCGATCATGAGCCAGTATCGCGACAAGAAAAATCCTCCCGCGTGGTTTGGCATGGATGTGTGGGGCGCGACCATCTGCTTCAATACGGTTGAGGCGCAAAAGCGCGGCATTCCCAAGCCCGAGACCTGGAAGGACCTGACCAAGCCGGTTTACAAGGGGCAGGTGGTGATGCCCAACCCGGCGTCCAGTGGCACAGGCTTTTTTGACGTGACGGCCTGGCTGACGCTGTGGGGCGACGACAACGGCAAGGGCGGGGGCTGGAAATTCATGGATGGTCTGCACGAGAACATTGCGCAGTACACCCACTCGGGCAGCAAGCCCTGCAACATGGCCGCCAGTGGCGAGTTCGTTGTGGGCATTTCCTTCGAATACCGCGCCAACAGCAACAAGGCCAAGGGTGCGCCCATTGACCTGGTGTTCCCGAAAGAGGGTCTGGGCTGGGATCTGGAGGCGTTTGCCATCCACAAAGGAACGAAAAAGCTCGACGCCGCCAAGAAACTCGCGGACTGGGCCAGCAGCAAAGATGCCATGCTGCTCTACGGCAAGAACTTTGCCATCACCGCACAGCCTGGCGTTGCCGCACCGCTGGCCAACGTGCCCAAGGACTATGAGTCCCGCCTGGTCAAGAAAGACTTCTACTGGGAAGCCGACAACCGCGACCGCATCCTGGCCGAGTGGACCAAGCGCTACAACGCCAAGTCGGAGAAGCGCTGAGTCCGTCCGTGCTGGCCCCGCGCGGGGCCAGCGAACGGCACCGGGGCTGCGGGCAGCCCCGGCTTTCCTTGCGAGCGCTGTATCCCTTTTCAGGCCTAATCCGATGAGCACGGACCCATTTCTTCAGATCCGCACGGTCGGAAAATGCTTCGGTGAATTCACCGCATTGCGCGACATCAACCTGTCGGTGAACAAAGGCGAGTTCGTCTGTTTTCTCGGGCCGTCGGGCTGTGGCAAAACGACCTTGCTGCGCATTGTGGCCGGACTGGAGGTCCAGACTTCCGGCGAGATCTGGCAAGGCGGCCGCGATATCTCCCGGCTGCCGCCCGCGTTGCGGGACTATGGCATCGTGTTCCAGAGTTATGCGCTGTTCCCCAACCTGACGGTCGCCGACAACGTTGCGTATGGCCTGGTAAACCGGCGCCAGCCGCAGGCCGAAATCCGCAAACGGGTCAGCGAGCTGGTCGCGCTGGTCGGACTGCCGGGCAGTGAAACCAAGTACCCGGGCCAGCTTTCCGGTGGGCAGCAACAGCGCATCGCGCTGGCGCGTGCGCTGGCCACGTCACCCGGCTTGCTGCTTCTGGATGAGCCTCTGTCGGCGCTGGATGCCATTGTCCGGGTCCATCTGCGCCAGGAAATCAAGGCCTTGCAGCAGCAACTCGGGGTGACCACCATCATGGTGACCCACGACCAGGAGGAGGCACTCAGCGTCGCCGACCGCATTGTGGTGATGAACCATGGCGTGATCGACCAGGTGGGCACGCCGCTGGAGGTGTACCGCGAGCCCGCCACCCCCTTTGTGGCCGCCTTTGTCGGCAAGGTCAATGTACTGCCCGCCCGCATTGTGGCCGGCGAGCTGCACCTGGGCGCCTTGCGCCTGCCGGCCCCCGGCGGGGATCGCGACGTCCGGGTGTACTTGCGACCCGAGGACATCCTGGCCCGTCCCATCGCCGACGGCGACCCCCATGTCTTCGAGGCGACGATCAGCAAGATCGAGTTCCTCGGCTCGTTTTGCCACGTGCAGGTTGCCTCACCGGCCCTGCCACAGCCGCTGGTGGTCTACCTTTCGCTCAACTTCCTGTCCGAGCAGTCTCTGGCGACCGGATCAACGGTGCGCCTGCGCCTGCTGGCTGAGCGGCTCAAGGTGTTCTGATGGCAGCGGCGCAACCCCTGGGTCGTCAGACGGCGGGCAAACCACTCACCCAGAAGGCCCATTGGACGGACTGGGTCGGCCATGGCGCGCTGACACTGGTGGTGCTGGTCCTGATCGCTTTTCTGGCGCTGCCCCTGGCGGCCATCCTCGTGCAGGCCGTGCAAGGGCGCGAGGGTGAATTTGTGGGCCTGCGCAACTTCGTTGCCTATGCCCGAACGCCCGCCCTGCTGGAGAGTTTGTGGAACAGCATCTGGGTGTCCTCGCTCGTCACGCTGATCACGGTCCCGCTGGCCTTTGTTTTCGCGTATGCGCTCACGCGTTCGTGCATGCCTTTCAAGGCGTTGTTTCGCGGAATCACCCTGATTCCTCTGCTCGCACCGTCCTTGTTGTCGGCCATTTCGCTGATCTACTGGTTTGGCAACCAGGGCGTGCTCAAGGAGGTCCTCAATGGGTTGGGCGTCGAACAGATCTATGGCGCCACCGGCATTGTGATTGCCGAGTGTTTCGCCGTCTTTCCCCACGTGCTGATGATCCTGGTCACGGCGCTCAGCCTTTCCGATGCCCGCCTGTACGAGGCTGCAGACGCGATGGGTACCTCGGCGGCACGTCGGTTCTTCACGATCACCCTGCCGGGCGCCAAATACGGCCTGATCTCCGCCGCTTCGGTGGCCTTCACCCTGGTGATCACCGATTTCGGCATTCCCAAAGTCATCGGCGGCAACTTCAACGTCCTGGCAACCGATGTATTCAAACTGGTGATCGGGCAACAGGACTTCGCCCGCGGCTCGGTGGTGGCGCTGCTGCTCCTGCTGCCCGCGGTCATCACGTTTGGCGTGGACGGCTACGTCAGCCGCCGCCAGACGGCGATGCTGACCGCCCGGGCCGTGCCCTACACCCCCAAGCCAGCGCGACGTTTCGACGCCGCCATGACCGTCTACTGCGGGGTCATCGCCGTGCTGGTGCTGGCCATGCTCGGCATGGCGATCTTCGCCTCATTTGCCAGCTTCTGGCCGTACAACCTCACTCCCAGTTTGCGCCACTATGTGATGGGACTGGTCGATGCCGAGGTCGGTGTGGGCTTCGTCAACAGCCTGACCGTGGCCACCGCAACGGCGGTGTTCGGCACGGCGCTGGTGTTCTGTGGTGCGTACCTGCTGGAGAAAACGCGCGGCGCCGGCCCGCTGCACGGTGTGATGCGCCTGCTGGCCATGTTGCCGATGGCCGTGCCCGGTCTGGTGCTGGGCCTGGGCTACATCTTCTTCTTCAACGAACCCGCGAATCCGCTTAACAGCCTCTACCACACGATCACCTTGCTGACCCTGTGCACGATCGTGCACTTCTACACCACCGGGCATCTGACTGCGGTGACCGCGCTGAAATCCCTGGATGCCGAGTTCGAAGCGGTCAGTGCATCGCTCAAGGTCCCGTTCTGGCGAACATTCCGGCGGGTGACCTTGCCGATCTGCACGCCCACGCTGATCGATATCGCCCGCTATTTCTTCATCAATGCGATGACCACCATATCCGCCGTGGTCTTTTTGTACTCGCCCGAAACCAAGGTGGCGTCCATTGCCATCCTGAACCTGGACGAAGCCGGTGAAATGGGCGCCGCTGCCGCCATGGCGGTGCTGATCCTCATCGCCAGCAGCATCGCGATGGGCCTGTTTACCGTGCTGGCCTGGTGGGCCAACCGGAGAACCCAGGCATGGCGAGTGCGGTAAACGAAAAACAGCCCACCAGAAAACAAAAGGAGATTTCATGGACCGCGACAACATCCTGCTGACCCCTGGCCCGTTGACCACCACCCTGCGCACCAAACTGTCCATGCTGCGGGATTGGGGCTCCTGGGACAGCGAATTCAACGCCGTCACGGCCCGGTTGCGCCAGAGCCTGCTGGCCATCGTGCACGGACAGGACAGTCATGTCGTCGTTCCGCTGCAAGGCAGTGGTACCTTCAGTGTCGAAGCGGCCGTCGCAACGGTCGTTCCACGCCATGGCCATGTGCTGGTACTCGACAACGGTGCCTATTGCAAACGCGCCGCGCGGCTGACACAGATGATGGGTCGCCGCTGTACGGTGGTCGCCTTCGCCGACAGCGAGCCGGTCTCGGCATCGGTGCTGGAGCAACACCTGCAGTCCGACCCGAGCGTGACCCATGTGGTGATGATCCATTGCGAAACCGGCGCCGGTGTGCTCAATCCCCTACACGATGTCGCGCAGGTTTGCGAGCGGCATGGCAAAGGCCTGATCGTCGATGCCATGAGCAGTTTCGGCGCCCTCCCGATCGACGCCCGCACCGTGCGCTTCGACGCCCTGATTGCGGCCAGCGGCAAGTGCCTGGAAGGGGTGCCGGGCATGGGCTTCGTCTTCCTGCGCAAGGCGATTGTGGACGCCTGTGCGGGCAACAGCCAGAGCCTGGCCATGGACCTGCATGACCAATATGTGTACATGGAGAAAACCGGCCAGTGGCGTTTTACGCCGCCCACCCATGTGGTGGTTGCCCTGGCCGAAGCCGTGAGCCAGTTCGAAGCTGAGGGCGGACAGAGTGCCCGCCTGGCGCGGTACACCGACAACTACCAGACGCTGACGCGCGGCATGGCTGCACTGGGCTTCAAACCCTTTCTGGATCCCCCGGTGCAGGCGCCCATCA
This sequence comes from Curvibacter sp. T50, assembly GCF_057219955.1. NCBI lineage: Bacteria > Pseudomonadati > Pseudomonadota > Betaproteobacteria > Burkholderiales > Comamonadaceae > Curvibacter > Curvibacter sp. T50. The sequence continues at coordinate 9,062 of NZ_JBXVVU010000008.1, read as the reverse complement.
TCGTAACCTTCCATGCGCCCGGCGATCCGCGCTACGACTTCCGGCAGTTTTATGCGGCGGCGAAAGCCCGCGGCTTCATCCTGTATCCGGGCAAGCTCACCGAGCTTGAGACCTTCCGGGTGGGCTGTATCGGGGCCATCGGCCGCAACGAAATCGAACAGGCCGTCCATGCGGTCGCCCTGGCGTTGCAGGATCTGGGAATTGCCAGCGGGCGGCCGCGGGAGTTCGCATGAGCCACGCCGGCCGTGCCGGACGTCCCACCCCTGCACCGATTGAGTACTGAAAGCGCGCACAGGCGACCTGGCAGGGCAAGGCGCCACAGGTTCGCCGGAAACCGAAGAAAAGGAGACTCCCTATGGCTACTGCCCGACAGCATCCCGCGCTGGCCGCCCTGCGGCAATCCGCAGCCGCCAAGGTCAAAGTGGCCGTCAGTGACATCGATGGCATCTTGCGCGGCAAGTACCTGCACCGGGACAAATTCTTCGGCGCCGCCGAAGGGGGTTTTGGCTTCTGCGACGTCGTCTTCGGCTGGGATTCGCACGACGTCTGTTACGACAACACCACCGTCACCGGCTGGCAGCATGGCTTTCCGGACGCGCTCGCCCGGATTGACCTGAACACCTCACGGAATGTGCCGTGGGACAACGGGGTGCCCTTTTTCCTGGGCGAATTCATCAACGCCGACGGCAGCCCCTACCTCGTCTGCCCTCGCCAGACCCTGCGCCGCGTCCTGCGGCGCGCGGAAAAACTGGGCGTGCTTCCGATGGCCGGCATGGAATTCGAATGGTTCAATTTCTCCGAAACGCCCCAGACCTGGGCCGGGAAACGGGGTGTGGGCCCGGAGCCGATCACGCCGGGCATGTTCGGCTATTCGCTGCTGCGTATGGCCGACCAGCGGGGATTTTTCAATGCGCTGATGGATGAAATGCTGGCCTTCGGGGTGCCCATCGAGGGGTTGCACACCGAAACCGGACCGGGGGTCTATGAAGTGGCGATCACCTTCAGTGAAGCGCTGGAGGCGGCCGACCGCGCCATCCTCTTCAAGACCGGGGCCAAGGAAATCGGCAAACGCTTTGGCGTCATGCCCAGCTTCATGGCCAAGTGGAATCAGGCCCTGCCCGGCTGCAGTGGTCACATCCACCAGTCCCTGAGCGACGGCAAGAAGAACCTGTTCCATGACGGCAAAAGCAGCCGCTCGATGAGCAAACTGTTCGAGAGCTACCTGGCCGGCCAGGTGGCCTGCCTGATGGAGTTCGCGCCGATGTTCTGGCCCACCATCAACAGCTACAAACGTCTGGTCGACGGCTTCTGGGCGCCGGTCAAACCCACCTGGGGCCTGGACAACCGCACCGCCAGTTTTCGGGTCATCGCCGGCAGCCCCAAAAGCACGCGGCTCGAAACCCGGTGCCCCGGCGCCGACGTCAATCCCTACCTGGCCATGGCCGCAGTGATCGCCGCCGGGCTGCATGGCGTGGAAAAAGGACTGAAACTTACGGCCCCGCCTATTACCGGAACCAACCAGGGCGCAGAACATATCCCGCGTGCCCCGCGCAGCCTGATCGAAACCACCCGCATCTTTCGGGACTCGGCCATCGCCCGCGACTGGCTTGGTGACACCTTCGTGGACCATTTCGCCGCCACACGCGAGTGGGAGTGGCGTCAATGGCAGGACGCGGTCACGGACTGGGAAATGAAGCGCTACTTCGAAATCATCTGATGGGCACCCTGCGACAACCCGCGCCTGCCACGGCGCACCCCAGCCAGAGCGAGGGCGACGTCAACGGCACCCCGCGGCGCAGCGCGTGGCAGTCCGCCAACCTCGACGAGCCTACCCGGGCGCTGCTGGCGCGTGACAGTGCCGCCTTCCTGCACCAGTCGGTCTCCACGCCATGCCTCAATGCCATCCGCAAGGCCGAAGGCATCTGGATCGAGGACACCGCAGGGCGCCGCTACATGGATTTCCATGGCAACAACGTCCACCACGTGGGTTACGCGCACCCGCATGTTCTGCAGTCCATCCACCGTCAACTGGATGAACTGAGTTTTGCCCCGCGCCGGTTCGTCAGCGATCGCGCGGTGGAACTGGCCGAGGCCTTGTCGGCGCAGTTTGCGCGCCTGACCGGCTCGCCGGGGCGGGTGCTGTTTACCACCGGGGGGTCCGACGCGGTGGAAGTCGCCATCAAGCTGGCGCGCACGGCAACCGGCCGGTTCAAGACCCTGAGTTTCTGGGACGCTTTTCATGGCGCGGGCTTTGGCGCCAGCAGCGTTGGCGGCGAATCCCTGTTCCGCGGCGGCCGGGTCGGCCCCCTCCTGCCCGGCACGGAACATGTCGCACCGTTTGGCTGCTACCGCTGTGCCTATGGGCATCCGGTCGACGCCCAGGGCCAACCCGATCTGGAGCGTTGCCGCCTGGCCTGTGCGTCCATGGTGCGATACGTGCTGGAACGCGAGGGCGATGTTGCCGCCGTGGTGGCCGAGCCTGCCCGCGCTGTGCCGTACGTGCCGCCGCCGGGGTACTGGCAAGCGGTGCGTGAGGCCTGCCACGCGCATGGCACCTTGCTGATCTTCGACGAAATCCCCACCGGCCTGGGCAAGACCGGCCGCTTCTTTGCCGCCGAGCACGACGGCGCGGCGCCCGACATCGTGGTGCTGGGCAAGGCGCTCGGCGGTGGCGTGCTTCCGATTGCGGCCTGTGTCGCACGCGACGACCTCAATGTGGCTGGCGCCTATGCCTATGGCCACTACACCCACGAAAAAAACCCCGTCACCGCCGCTGCCGCACTGGCCACGCTGGAGGTCATCGAGCGCGAGCGCCTGGTCGAGCAGGCCGCCCGGGTGGGCGCCCACGCGCTGGACCGCCTGCACGCGCTCAAGCAACGTTACCCGCAGGTCGGCGACGTGCGCGGACGGGGCCTGTTGCTTGGTGTGGAACTGGTGCGCGACCGCGCCAGCCGCGCCCCGGCCGGCGACCTGGCTGAGGCGGTGTTGTACGGGGCCATGTCGCGCGGCCTGAGTTTCAAGACCACCATGGGCAACGTGCTTACGCTCACGCCGCCGCTGATCACCACCGAGCGCCAGATGGACCAGGCGCTGGACATCCTGGAGCAATCCCTGGCTGCCGCGTTGAACGGGCCCTGACTGCGCGCTGCCGCACAATTTCGCTTTCACCCGCCTTCACCCCGATCTCCCCGGACCCTGACCATGAGCCTGCACCGTTTCGCTTTTCCCACCCCCATCCAGTTCGGCGCCGGCGCGCGCCGCCAGGTGGCCGCCCACCTGCGCGAGCAGGGCCTGAGCCGCCCTCTGATCGTGACCGACCGCGCGCTGGCGCAACTGCCGGTGCTCGCAGAATTCCGCACCCACCTGGACGGGCTGGACGTGGCGGTGTTCGACGGGGTTTTCGGCAACCCCACCTGCAGCCAGGTCATGGCCGGCGCGGCCGCATTTCGTGCCCATGGCGCCGACTGCATCATCGGCTTCGGTGGTGGCGCGGCGCTGGACGTGGCCAAAGTGGTCGGTGTCGCCGCCACCCACGAGGGCGACATCCTCGAATATGTCTGGGATCACCCCCAGGTGCGGGCCATCGAACACCCGCTTCCGTATTTCGTCGCCTTGCCGACCACATCCGGCACCGGCTCCGAGGTCGGGCGCTCCTCGGTGGTCAGCGAAAACGACAGCCACCTCAAGCGGGTGGTGTTCAGCCCGAAAATTCTCGCGCGCTGTGTATTTGCCGACCCCGAGCTGACGCTGGGTCTGCCGCCGGCCATCACCGCCGCCACCGGCATGGACGCGCTCACCCACAACGTCGAGAGTTACCTGTCGCCGGCCTACCACCCGCTGTGTGACGGCATCGCCCTCGAAGGCACCCGCCTGGCCGCCGCCGCACTGCAGACCGCCGTGCGCGACGGCAGCAACCTGGCCGCCCGCAGCGACATGATGATGAGCTCCATGATGGGCGCCATCGCCTTCCAGAAAGACCTGGGCGCGGTGCACTCCTGTGCCCACGCCCTGGGAGCCGTCTGCGACCTGCACCACGGCCTGGCCAACGCGCTGATGATCGACACTGTCATGGCCTGGAACTACGAGGTGGTGCCCGCGAAATTCGATGAACTGGCCCATGTCTGCCGGGTCTCCGGCGGTGGCGCCGCGTTTGTGCCGTGGCTGCGCGCGCTCAAGCAGCACGTCGGCATCACCGGCACCCTGGCCACCCATGGCGTGACGGCCGCGCACCTCCCGCGCCTGGTGGAGATTGCGCAGCACGATATCTGCCACCAGACCAATCCGCGCCCGTGTACGGCGGCGGATTTCGAGCGCCTCTTCCGGGCGGCGCTGTGATCGGAGACCACTCCTGCGACCGGGGCCGTCGATGAGCGGACGACTCAAGATCGGCATCAGTGCCTGTTTTCTCCATCCCGACCCCGGGCGCAGCGCTTTCGCGTTCAAGACCCTGCAATACATCGAACAGTCCATGGCCCACTGGATCATGGCCGCCGGCGCGCTGCCGATCATGATCCCGTCGCCGGCGGGCGATACCGCCGTCCGTGCCGACGGCGCCGCGCGGCACGATGTGGTGCTGGCCGACTATGCCCAGTGGCTCGACGGTGTGGTCATGCACGGGGGGGCCGACGTCTGGCCCGGCAGCTACGGCGAAGAGCCGCTGCGCCCCGAATGGCGCGGTGACGCCATCCGCGACGCCTACGAAATTGCCCTGGTGCATGCCTTCGCGGCGGCCGGCAAGCCGGTGCTGGGCATCTGCCGGGGCCTGCAGCTGATCAATGTCGCCTTCGGCGGCACCCTCTACCAGGACATCGCCACCCAGCACCCCGGCGCGCTGACCCACCGCGACGGGCAGGTGTACGACCGCCTGTTCCACACGCTGGAACTGGTGCCCGGCACCCGCCTGGCGCAGCTGCTCGGCGACGATCCGCGCCGCACGATCAATACCATCCACCACCAGGGCATCAAGGACCTGGCCCCCGGATTCGTCGTCGAAGCGCGTTGCCCCGACGACGGCATCATCGAAGCCATCCGGCGTACCGGCGCTCCGCACGCCGCCCCCGGCGCCAGTTATGTGGCGGCCGTTCAGTGGCATCCCGAATTCCACCGTCCGGAAGACGGCGTGCTGGACGACACCCCGGTGCTGCGCGACTTCCTGGACGCGGCGCGGGCCGCCTGCGCGCGCCAATCCCCCTCTTTTCCCACCGCACCCGATTGACCATGTCCACCACGCTCAGCATCCACAACCCCGCCACCGGCCAGACCATCACCACGCTGCCGGCCCACAGCCCCGAACAGGTGGCCGAGCTGGCCGCGCGCGCCCGCGCGGCCCAGCCCGCGTGGGCGGCGCGGGCACTGACCGAGCGCATGGCCTGTATCCGCGGTTTTCGCGAGGCCGTGCTGCGCGAGCAGGAATCGCTGGCCCAGACCATGACCGCCGAGACCGGCAAACCCATCCGCATGTCGCGCAACGAACTGGGCGGCCTGATCGGACGGCTGGACTTTTTCCTCGCCGAGGTGCAGCGCGTCACCGCCACCGAAACCGTGTACGACGAAGGCGGCATGACCGAGCAGATCGAACACCTGCCGCTGGGGGTGGTGGCCAACATCTCGGCCTGGAACTACCCCTGGTTTGTCGGCTGCAACGTCATCGTGCCGGCGCTGCTCACCGGCAATGCCGTGCTCTACAAACCCAGCGAATACGCCACCCAGACCGGCCTGGCCATCGCCCGCCTGCTGCACGAGGCGGGGGTTCCCGCCGACGTCATGGTCTGCCTGGTCGGCGGTGGCGACACCGGCGCGTCCTTGCTGGCGCAGCCGGTGGACGGCGTGTTCTTCACCGGCTCGGTCGCCACCGGCCAGCGCATCGCGCAGGCGGTGGGCCACCGGTTCATCCGCCTGCAGCTCGAACTGGGCGGCAAAGACCCCACCTATGTCTGCGACGACGCCGACCCCCGGGCGGCGGCCGAATCGCTGGCCGACGGCGCGATGTACAACACCGGCCAGAGCTGCTGCTCGGTCGAGCGCATCTACGTGCACGAGTCCATCCACGACGCCTTTGTGGCCCATTTTGTCGACACCGTGCGCGGCTACCGCATGGGCGACCCGACCCGCGACGACACCTACATCGGCGCCATCACCCGCGCGCCGCAACTGGCCGTGCTCGAAGCCCAGGTGGCCGACGCGCTGGCAAAAGGCGCCACGCTGCATTGCGGCGGCCATCGCGGCGCGGGGCCAGGCAACTGGTTCGAGCCGACCGTGTTCTCCGGTGTGGACCACCGCATGGAGCTGATGCGCGAAGAAAGCTTCGGCCCCATCATCGGCATCCAGAAAGTCAGCGGCGACGCCGAAGCCGTGCGCCTGATGAACGACACCCGCTACGGCCTGACGGCGGGCGTCTACACCCCCGACGCCGAGCGCGCCCGCCGCCTGCTGTCGCAGGTCCACGCCGGCAGCACCTACTGGAACTGCTGCGACCGCGTCAGCCCCCGCCTGCCGTGGAGCGGCCATGGCGACTCCGGCGTCGGGCTGACCCTGTCGACCTACGGCATCGCCGCGTTCACCCGGCCCAAGGCCTGGCACCTGCGCCGGGGCTGAACGCCATGGCCGGCCTGGCGCTGTTTGACCTGGACCACACCCTGCTGTCGGGTGACAGCGACGTGTTGTGGTGCGACTTTCTGATCGACTGCGGCGAGCTGGACCGCGCCAGCTTCGGCCCGCGCAATGCCGACATGGAAGCCCGCTACAAGGCCGGCACCGTGGGCGTGCGCGAATTCAGCGAGTTCTTCATCGGCACCCTGGCCGGCCGGACCCCCGCGCAGTGGGCGCCGTTGCGTCAGCGTTTTGCCGCCGAACGGGTGTTGCCGCGCATTCCGCCCGACGCGCGCGACCTGGTCGAGCGCCACCGCGCCGCCGGCGACTGCCTGGTGCTGACCACCGCGACCAACCGCTTCCTGACCGAGCTGACCGCGCAGCACCTGGGCATCGAGCACCTGATCGCGACCGACTGCGCGCTCGACGCGCAAGGCCGGTTCACCGGTGCCGTTGCCGGCACGGCCAACATGCGCGACGGCAAGGTGACCCGCCTGAATGACTGGCTGCGGGCCGGCGGGCGGCCGCCCGTGTCCGGCTGGCCGGCAGGCTCGGTGGTCGCCTACAGCGACAGCCTCAACGACTTGCCGCTGCTGAGCGCCGCGCACCGTGCCGTCGCCGTCGACCCCGACCCGCGTCTGGCCCAGGTTGCGGCAGAGCGTGGCTGGCCGGTGCTGCGGTTGCGCCGCTGAGCGGCCCCGCCCCGGCGGGCGGCCCGGGTGCCGGCCGGGGCTGCGGCGTCAGTACTGCTTGTCGATACTGTGGGTGCTTTGATGCCATACCGGTTCATCTGGCGCTACCCCGCCCCTCCGGGGGAGCGGTCACAATGGGCTTTGCGCCGGGTGGAGCTGCCGGCGGGGCCGTCCGGGCGGTCCCGGCGCCTTGCCGGGGCTGTTTTGGCACCAAAACTGCCCATACCCAGCGAAAAAAGGTCGTTTTCAGCTCACGTTTTTATAGTTGTGGAAAGGTCGCCGCCATGAGCAAAGCCCTGCGTTTGTCCGAAAAATGGTTCCATCGTGGCCTGTGGCTGGTGGCCGTGGTGTTTGCCGGCTTTCTCATCGGCCTGGGCGGCACCATCGTCGGGGACCTGCCCAAGGTCGAGCAGCGCGCGCGGCTCGACGACTTCATGGACCGCGAAGCCACGCCCCGGCTGCGGCAATCCGTCAAGGACGCCCAGACCGCCGCGCGCGACGCCCAGGCGGCGCTGGAACAGGCCCAGTTGCGCCAGCAGGTGGCGCGGGCCGACAACCAGGCCGCCCGCGAAACCTTCAACAACTGGCTCTCCACCCGCCAGGCCACCGCCCGGGCCGAGCAAGACGCGGAACTGGTCGCCCGCACCGCCCGGCTGGACGCCTTGCGGCAGGCCGAACGCACGGCGCTGACGGCGGTCGAAACCCAGCAACAGGCGCTGCTGGACGCCCGCCAGGCCGAAACCCGCGCCCAGAAACAGTTGCAGGACCTGCAGGACCGCGCCAGTCAGGCCTTTGCGCAGGCCCAGCGCGCGCAGGAGCTGCGGGTGTTTCTGTACCGGCTGGCGCTGACTTTACCCCTGCTGGGCCTGGCGGCCTGGCTGTTCAAGACCCGCCGCCATAGTACCTGGTGGCCCTTCGTCTGGGGCTTTGTGTTCTTTGCCGGCTTCACGTTCTTCGTCGAACTGGTGCCGTATCTGCCAAGTTATGGTGGCTACGTGCGTTATCTGGTCGGCATCGCGCTGACCGTGATCGGCGGGCGCTATGCCATTGCCGCGCTGCAGCGCTACCTGGAGCGGCAAAAACAGGTGGAGGCCCTGCCCGACACCCAGCGCCGCCAGGGGCTGGACTACGACCTGGCACAGGCCCGCCTGGCCAAAAACGTCTGCCCCGGCTGCGAGCGCCCGGTGGACCTGAAAGACGGCAAGACCGACTTCTGCCCCCACTGCGGCCTGTGTCTGTTCGACCACTGCGGCCACTGCACCAGCCGCAAGAGCGCGTTTGCCCGCTTCTGTTTCGCCTGCGGCACCCCCGCCACGGCACCGGGCGTCACGCCGGCCTCGGCGCCGGGTACCGTGCCCGCCGCCGGCACCGCCCCGCCCGCGGGAGCGGTCCCGTCCGCCGGGTGATGCAAAGACCATAGCAGCAACCGACCTTTTTACGCTGGGTATTGGCCCAAATCGCCCCCAAACCCCCGCAACCGCCCGTCTCTGACCGCCCCGGTCGCTTTCGCAGCGCCACCGTCTTCGTACCGCAACCCCGCCGTGCCCGCCCCACCGGTGGACGGCCCCATCGACGCATTTCGCCACACCGGCCACGGTCGGTGTCTTGCAATTTGCACTGCTGGCCCCGTGGGTGATTACGCAGTGTTTCGGTAAGTATTTGATTTCATTGTTTTTTCTCTATCCGTATCGGGTTGGCACGGCCTTCGCAGAAAGAAAGCCGTCTGCCACACGGTGTGGCGTCAAACCCCAAACCCTTTACCTGTTACGAATCGGAGAACCC
>NZ_JBXVVU010000007.1:0-114531 GCF_057219955.1 Curvibacter sp. T50 | reverse complement strand
GATAGCTTTCATGGGGTTCTCCGATTCGTAACAGGTAAAGGGTTTGGGGTTTGACGCCACACCGTGTGGCAGACGGCTTTCTTTCTGCGAAGGCCGTGCCAACCCGATACGGATGGAGAAAATGCAATCAAATCAAGCACTTAGAAAAACCAACCTTCTCGACAACCGGGCACCCGAGGCACAATGCAAGACTGTCAGTGTTGCAAGCGTTGCAAATTGCGGCACACTCCCGGCAGACTGGGCTGAGGGTGTGGTTCCGGGCGGACGAATGGCAGACGGCTGGCGGGAGCCTCGACCAGACGCTGCGACGGCCGATTCGGCATGATTTCGACCGATACCCAGCGGGAAAAGGTCGCTTTCAGCTATTATTTTTATAGTCTTCGAACCCTGTCGATGAACCTGCCCGGGCCCGCGCGCCGACGGTTGGCACGCAACTTGAAGGATTTCGTGTAGAACCGAACCTGATTGGAGCCTTCCATGGACAAAGCCACAAACCACCTCACCCTCCCCACATTTGCAGGCGCCCTGCGCCACCTCCTGTTCGCGGGTCTTGCCGCCCTGGCCACCAGCGCCCAGGCGCTGTCATTCACCCCCATTGAGGTCGACTTCAGCCCCAGCGGACGGGGCGCCACGCAGGTATTCCGTCTGGAGAACACCACCGCCGAGCCGGCCGCCGTCGAAATCGGCATGAAAACCCGCAAGATGGAAAGCAACGGCGACGACATCCTGGGCGATGCCGATGACCAGTTCAGCATCTTCCCGGCTCAGGTTGTCCTGCAACCGGGCCAGGTGCAAACCATCCGTGTGCAATACACCGGCCCGGCGCAGATCACGGCCGAGCGCGCCTTCCGCCTGATTGCCGAACAACTCCCGGTCGATGTGGGACAGGTTGCTCAGACGGGTGGCCGGATGCGCCTGCTGGTGAAATACGTCGCGTCGGCCTACGTGGTGCCGGCCAACGTCAAGGCAATCCTTTCGGTACCGCAGGCCCGCATGGTGCGCGACGCCCAGGGCGCGTGGTTGGAAGTCAGCGTTCGCAACGAGGGCACGACACGCAAGATTCTGACCGGCGCGCGGCTGGGCATAGGCGACCGCGTCATCGACACCGCAGCACTCAAGGGCATGGCTGGCGAAAACATCCTCGCCGGCACGACCCGGACGTTCCGCATTCCCGCACCGGCCAACCTGGCCGAGCCCCTGCCGCCAGTTCGCCTGCTGGTGGACTGAACCGGCGTGTCCAGGCATCGGCATCTGGCACCGATCGCCGCAGCCCTTGCCGTGCTGCCGATGGCCGTCATCGCGCAGGCACCGGGCGCGGCGGTCGATCCGGCGTTCGAGAAGGCCTTCGCCCAGCGCCGGCGCATTACCGTGCAACAGATCGCCTTGCCGACCGTGCTGGACGGGCGCGAAGTCGGCGCTGTGACCGCCCAGATTCGGGGCCCGGAAGTCCGCTACGCCCGCGAGGCCCTGGTCACGGTGTTGGGCAACGTCCTGTTGCCTGAACGCCTGCAAACCCTGAAGGACCGGTCCGGGGGCGACTGGGTGGATGCGGCCGCGCTGGTCCCGCTGGGAATTCAGGCGCAGTACTCGCCCCAGACCATCACCCTGACGCTGGACATCGCCCTGGAGGCCCGGCGCATCCGAACCCACCGGGTCGACTCCCGCCAGGCGGTGTCCGAAGAAAAACCTGAACCCGAGGCGGACATCCGCCCCCAGCCCTGGAGCCTGATCGGCAACATGCGGTGGGTCGGCTCGACCAGCCGCGCTTCGGGCAACGCCGCCAGCACGAACGCCCGTCTGCATCTGGAACCCGCGCTGCGGTGGCATCCGTGGGTCCTTGAGGCCGCCGGCTCCATGCCACTGGGCGCCGGCGGCGGGACCCGTGTGCGCGACATGACCCGGATCATCCGCGACTGGCCCGAACAGTCCCTGCGCCTGACGCTGGGCGATCTGTCAACCGGCGCCCGGCCGGGGCTGCCGGCCACCGCCCTGGGAGGGATTCAGCTGAGCCGGCGCTTCAGCCTCACGCCCGCGGTCAGCACCCTGTCCCAGCCCGGCGAGCGGATTGCGCTGCCCCAGGGCGCATCGGTCGATGTGGTGGTCAATGGCAAGGTCAGCCGGACGCTCCAACTGGGCCCGGGGGTTCATGACCTGCAGGACATTCCGGTTTTCTCCGGCGCCAATACGGTCGAGCTGCGCATTGTCGAGCCGGGAGGCAAGACCACCGTACGCCAGTTCGACTATTTCTTCGATTCGTCGCTGCTCGCTCCCGGTCTGGCGGAGTTTGATCTGGCGACCGGCGCTCCGGCCGTCACCGGCGCCAACGGCCCGCAATACCAGCGGACCACCCCCGTCACCTCGGCGTCGCTGCGCTACGGCATCCGGCCCGATGTGACGACTGGATTCGCGCTGCAGCACCGGCGCACGCCGGCCGGCGCCGTTCTGTTCTGGCAGACCGACTGGCTGTTTGCCAGTCCCGCCGGAACGGTGGCTGCCTACTTCACCGGCAACCGTCACCCGGGTTTTACCGGGCAGGTCACGAGCCTGCAGTGGCGCCAGCAGTCGCCGCTGCGGCTGGGCGACCCGCGACCGCGCTGGTCCTGGTCCACCAGCGCGCAGTGGACCCACCGGCGGCACGGCCACGCCAACGTCTCGACCGATTCACCCGGCAAAGGCAGCACCGATGCCGGCCTGCGAATCGGCGCGGTGGCGCCCGGTGGCATGGGCCTGTCGGGCAGTTGGGCCCGGGCACGGCCGCACGACGGATCACCACCACTCGACACGGCCAACCTGACCCTGCGCCAGCGGCTGAGCCCGCAGTGGTCGCTGGAGGCCGGACTGCGCTGGGAGCGGCAGGACCAGCGGCGGGAGCGGTCGCTGGGAATCAGCCTGCGCTGGTCGGGCGAACGCCAGCCGGATGGCTCGGGTCAGCGCGCCATGGGATCGGCCGACAGTTTCACCCGCCGTGTCCAGCTCGATGCCGAAACCTGGGGGGTTGCCAGCGTCGCCCAGGCCGATGCGCCGTGGCGGCTGTCGCTGGGGGCAGCCCGCAGCCGCGAAGGAACCGAGCGCAGCGTGCGCGCCCAGATGATGACCTCCCGCGCGGAGTGGACCGCCCAGCTCAGCGGCAATCACGCAGTCAGCGGTTCGACCCAATTCGCCGATGTCAGTGTCGCCAGCAGCCTGATCCTCACCGCGGACGGTTGGGCGCTGGCGCCACCGGTCAACGATTCGGCCGCTATCCTGCGCCCCCGCCCGGCCTACGGCGCCCTCACCATCCACATAGACCCGTCAGGGCCGACAGCGGCCGCCTCCAGCGACCGCTGGGGCGCACCGGTGCTGGTCGACCTGAACGCCTATACACCGCGTGAAATCCAGCTCGACATCGCCAATCTGCCCCCCGGCCTGGGCCTGGGCTTGGACCGTCCGCGCCTGTGGCCCGCGTACCGCTCGGTGCTGGCCGTGCCGGTTGGCAGCGACGCCAACGTCCAGGTCACTGCCCTGCTGCAAGAAGCCGACGGCGGACCGGCGGGCCTGCGCGCGCTGCAACTGGTCGCCGATGCGGGGGGGCCAGCCATTGACCTGTTCACCAGCCGGCGCGGGCTGTTCACCAGCCCGCCGCTGCGGCCCGGTCGCTACCAGCTGCGCCCGGCCGGCGAATCGCTGGTGCTGACCCGGTTCACCATCACGCCGGATCAGCAGGGTATCGTCTCGCTCGGCGCCATCGTCCAGAAAGGGGCCGAACGATGACCCGCCGCCCTCCCCGCACACACCGGTGGCCGCGGGTCGGCGTGGCCGTTCTGCTGGCCAGCCTGGCCGCCTCCGCACTGGCCCAGACCGGCCCCGACTGCCGACTGGACAGCCCGGCCGCCGTGACACTGGAACGCTACCGCCCCGACAGCGCGCCGACCGCCGGTGCCTGGACGCTGCGGGTGCGCAGCACGCGCGGTTGTGTCGCCCGGCTGCAGATTGAAGGTCTCAGCGAACCCGGTCGGCTGATGCTGGCCGGTCCGGCAGCGACCGGTGACCGCCTCGCGCTGTCCATCAGCGGCCAACCAAGTGGCACCGAACCCGTGGCCGCTGCACCGGTCGATGCTGCCAGCATCACCGTCGGCCCGCAGCAGGACCAGACGCTGCGCCTGTGGCTGCGGCCCGAACCGGGCCAATGGCTCGCCGCAGGCAACTGGCAGCACACCGTGCTGGCTCGCCTGATCGACGCCCAGGGCCGCACGCTGGATACCCGCGAGGTACGCATCAGCGCCCAGGTTGACGCGACGGTGCGGGCCCAGTTTTCCGACACCGCCGGCGGGTCGCAGCTTGCCCGGCTGGACTTCGGTTTGCTGCAGCAAGGCGCCCGCCGGTCGACCACCCTGGATGTCCAGGCCAATACGCCCCACAGTGTGGTGCTGGAAAGCACCCAGCGCGGCCACCTGACCAATGCCCGGGCCCCGCAATCGCCGGCCATCGCCTGGACATTGCGCATCAACGGGCAAACGGTCGGGCTCGCCACGGCGGCACGGCTGCCCTTTGCTGCAGGGGGCCGCCAGCGGCATGTGCTGGAAGCGGAGATCGGCTCCGTCGAGCGCGTTCTGGCCGGCGAATACCGCGACGAACTGCAGATCACGATCACGGCACAATGAACGCGCCATGACCAGCGCACCCTCCCCCGATGGGCCACCGCCCCTGCCGCCGCTGCGGCTGCAACAAGCCATCGACGCCGCGGAACTGGCGGTATGGGAATGGGACATCGCGACCCAGTCCATGCACCTCAGTGCCCGCTGGGCCAGCCTGACCGGTCAGACACCGGCGCCTGCCGTGATGCCGATGGCGCGGTGGCTGTCCGTGGTGCACCCGGACGACCTCGGTGGCCTGCGCACGGCGCTGGAGGCGTTTGTCCGCGGACAGACGTCCCGACTGCGCACCGAACACCGGGTGCAGACAGCGGGCGGCTGGACCTGGATCGAACTGCGGGGCACGATCACCGCGCGCGACACCCACGGCCGGCCGACCCAGCTGGTCGGCACCTGCGCCGATATCGGCGAGCGCAAAGCCGAACAGGCCGCGCTGCAGCAGGCGCAGGAGCGCGCCCAACAGGCCAACCGGGCCAAGAGCGACTTCCTGGCCAACATGAGCCACGAAGTCCGCACCCCGCTCAACGCGGTCATCGGGCTGGCCCGGCTGCTGCGCCAGACGCCGCTGCAGCCGCCGCAGGACCAGTACCTGGACTTGATGGACCAATCCGCCACGTCGCTGCTGGCGCTGCTCAACGACATGCTGGACCTGTCCAAGATCGAGGCCGGCAAGCTGGTGTTCGAGCAGGTGCGCTTTGACCTGCTCGAATGGGTGGACAAGGCGATTTCGCCGTTCGTGGCCCAAGCCCGGGAAAAGGGCCTGCAGGTTCGGCTCGACTGTGACCCGGCGCTGCCGCCGGCCCTGGTCGGTGATCCCGGCCGACTGCGCCAGATCCTGGTCAACCTGATGTCCAACGCCGTCAAGTTCACCCACGCGGGTGGCATCCGGGTGCGGGTCTGGCCCGACGCGGACCCGCGGGAGATCGGCCCGGGACAGATCCGGGTGTTGTTCGAAGTGCGCGATTCGGGCATCGGGATGACGCCTGAACAGCAAAACGGAATTTTTGAAGCTTTCACGCAGGCCGATGCGTCGACCACCCGTCGCTACGGCGGCACCGGGCTGGGCCTGGCCATCTGTGCCCAGCTGGTCGAGCGCATGGGCGGGCGGATCCGCGTCGCCAGCCAGGCCGGGCAGGGCAGCGCGTTCCGGTTCAGCGCGGTCTTCAGCCATGCGCCCGACGATCCGAGCCAGCTGACCCTGCCGGCCAGCCTGGACGCGCGCAGCCTGGCCGGCATGCGGGTGCTGCTGGCCGAGGACCACCCGGTCAACCGGCTGATCACCAGCCACATGCTGCAGGAGCTGGGCTGCACCGTCGTGACCGCCAACGATGGCGAGCAGGCCCTGGCCCTCTGGGCCGCTGAGGCATTTGACCTGATCCTGATGGACATCCAGATGCCGGTGCTCGGCGGCGAGGAAGCCACGGCCCGCATCCGCGCCCAGGAAGCGCGCCTGGGGGGGCATATCCCCATCGTTGCGCTCACCGCCCATGCCCTTGCAGGCGACCGTGAGAAATACCTTGCCGCCGGCATGGATGCCTATGCCTCCAAACCGGTTTCTCCGGACACCCTGGCCCAGGCGCTGCACGAGGCGCTGAAGTCCCGTGCGTCCACCCCCGAAGCCCTGCTGCCGCCCATGCGCTGGGGCGCCGCACCCGAAGCAGGCCAACCCGCGGCAATGCCGCCCGCCGCGGCGGCCCCTGTGGCAGCCGGCGCCACCACGGTGCAAGGCGAGCCGACTTCGGCCGCTGCGCCTTCCGGTACCGGCACCCCTGGCCACAACGCCGGCTTTGACCTCCAGCGCCTGCGCACCCGGCTCGGTGGCGACGCCGACGCTTTACGGGAAGTGGCCGCCGCGATGCGCGACGATCTTGACCAGCGCCTGCTTACCCTGGCGCAGGCGCTGGAGCGCCAGGATGCCGCGGCGGCAGCGGCCCAGGCCCATGCGCTCAAAGGGGCTCTGTCCAGCCTGACCTTCATGCGCGGCGCAGCCTTGGCCCGGGGTCTGGAACTTGCGGCCGGCAAGGCGGCCTGGCCGTTGTTCGGCCAGACTCTGGCCTTGCTGCAGCACGAGGCCCAGGCGATTCGCCAGGCGCTCGACACCCTGGCCTGACCGGTTCGCACCGCGGCGGCTCAGCCGCGCAAGCGCCGGAAGGCCGCCCAGAAAGCCGGGTCCTGCGAGGTCGCGAAATTGATCCGCATGTGGGTGCTGGGTTGCCGGCTGGCATGGAACAGGCCGCCGGGCGCGATCAGGTACCCCTCGTCCAGCAGGCGAAGCGCCAGGGTGTCGGTGTCCACCCCCGTATCGACCCAGCCGAACAGGCCGGCCGGCTCGGCAACAAAACGGCATCCGGCCTGCAAGGCCATCTGCACGCTGCGCACGCGCGCCTGGTCCAGCCGGTGGCGAATGCGCTCCGCATGGCGGCGCAACTGGCCTTGCTCCATGCACAGCGCC
Source organism: Curvibacter sp. T50 (assembly GCF_057219955.1). Classification (NCBI taxonomy): domain Bacteria; kingdom Pseudomonadati; phylum Pseudomonadota; class Betaproteobacteria; order Burkholderiales; family Comamonadaceae; genus Curvibacter; species Curvibacter sp. T50. The sequence goes on along the minus strand of NZ_JBXVVU010000007.1, from coordinate 107,448 downwards.
AAGGCCTTTTCCAGCAGGCTCGGCGTCGTCAGGGTGGTCAGCAATTTGGTGTCGACCAGCCGTTCGACCAGGTGCGATGGCGCGGCAACAAAGCCGATTCGCCATGCCGGGGCAAGAATCTTGGCGAAACCCCCGACATAAATGGTGCGTTCCAGTCCGTCCAGACTGCCCATCCGCGTGGCATGGGCGGGTGCGATGTGGCTGTAGGTGTCATCTTCCACGACCAGGAAACCATGGCGCCCTGCCAGTTGCAGCACCCGGTGCGCACTGGCCGGCGTGATCAGGGCGCCGGTGGGGTTGTGCAGCACACTGACGCTGACAAACAGCCGCGGTGCGTGGACTTCGCAGTACCGCGCCATGATGTCGGTATCCGGTCCGGCAGCCCCCCGGGGAACCGGCAACACCCGCATGCCCAGGGCGTCAAGCCGTGCGAACTCGACCGCCCAGCCGGGCTCTTCGACCATGACACTGTCGCCAGGTTTGAGCAAGGTGCGACTGACCACATCCAGCGCATGGGTGGCGCCCACGGTGGTCACAATCTGACCGGGCCGGACCGGAAGGCCCAGGGTATCCAGGTGCTGTGCGAGCGCGCGGCGCAGTCCGGCGTCGCCCTGGGGCTCACCGTAGGTCAACGAACTGTCCTGAAAGGCGGCTGTGGAGGTCACCTTGCGCACCGCCGCCGCCAGGAAGGGGCTTTTGAGCCAATCGGGCGGGAAGACCCCCATGCCCGGTTGCGGCTGCGGCCCCGCGGGCTGGAACATGGCGCGGATCAACCGCGTGGCGTCCAGCGGCTGCCCGCCCGGCGGGCGGGCCATCGGAACCTCGGTAGCTATTTTTTCAGTAGCATCAGGCGACCTTTTGACAATGGGTATTGGCAGTTTTTGTTGAAAATCACGGACAAAGAAGCCGCGCTGCGGCCGCGAGACAATCAGGCCGCGTGCGGCGAGCTGGTCATAGGCGGCAACCACCGTCGATGGGCTCACCTGATGCTGCGCGGCGCACTGGCGCACGCTGGGCAGGCGCGCGCCGGGAGCCAGCAGGCGGTCGCGGATGCGCTGCGCATAGCGCTCGACCAGCTGCTCGGCCAGGGATTGGGTGCTCGATCGGGTCAGTGCCATGGGGGAAGCTGTATGGGTCGACAACGCCATACAGTCTTTTATCTGATTGGTAAATCTGTACTGCTTGTGTACTGCCATCGGAGGATACATTGGCACCCATGTTGCGTCCAGCCCCCCGACCATGACATCCAGCGAATTCATCGCGCTGCTGGTGCTGGCCACGGCATCGAGCTTCACTCCGGGGCCCAACACCACCTTGTCGGCGGCCCTGGCCGCCAACCAGGGGCTGCGTCGGGCTTTGCGCTTCATCCTGGCCGTGCCGGTAGGTTGGGGCCTGCTTTTCTCGCTGTGCGCCGGGGGGGTCGGTTCGCTGGTGGTGGCTCTGCCGCCGCTGCGCTGGGCCATCGTGGCCGGCGGAACAGCCTATCTGCTGTGGCTGGCACGCCGGCTGTGGGGCAGCCGCTCACTGGCCGAAGCCGACCCGGCCCGGCTGCGGGTCGGTTTCTGGCAAGGCGTCGGCCTGCAGTTTCTGAACATCAAGGCCTGGATGCTGGCGCTGTCCATCGTGGCCGGCTGGATCGCGGGCCGACCCGACGCCGGGGCACGGTTTGTCCTGGTGCTGCCGGTGCTGCTGGGCTACGCTTTTTTCAGCAACTTCAGTTACGCGCTGGTGGGCTCACTGTTGCGTCACTGGCTTGCCGGGCCGGTTGAGGATGGTCAGCCGACCGGCCGCCGGCTGCTGGCGTTCAACCGCCTGATGGCCCTGGCCCTGACCCTGACGGCGGTCTGGATCGTGGTCAGCGCGCCCGGCCTGTTCGGGGGGAAACTGTGAGCGCGGGTTTGCCCCTGGCGCCCACCGACGCCGACCGGCAACGGGGGCTGTGGCTGGGCTTGCTCGGCGTGGCCGTGTTCGCCCTGACCCTGCCAATGACCCGCCTGGCGACCGGCACCACCGAAGCGCCCCAGCTGTCGCCGTGGTTTGTGACCTGGGCGCGCGCCGCGCTGGCGGGCATGTTGTCGCTGCTGTTTCTGCTGGCAACCCGGGCACGCCGCCCCGCCCCATCCGAAGTCCGCCCCTTGCTGCTGGCCCTGGCCGGCAATGTCATCGGCTTTCCGCTGCTGCTGGGCTGGGCGCTGCGCCATGTCACGACCAGCCATGCCGCCGTGTTCACCGCCCTGTTGCCATTGGCGACGGCGGCCGTCGCCGCCTGGCTGATGCACCAGCGGGCGCGATGGAGCTTCTGGCTGTTTGCGGTGCTGGGCAGCACACTGGTGGTCGCCTACGCCCTGATCCGTGCCGCCCAGGCGGGACAGGGCCTGGGCCTCGAACCGGCGGACGCGTTGCTGGTCGGCGCGGTGCTGGCGGCGTCGCTGGGTTATGTCGGCGGGGCACAAGCGACCGCCACACTGGGCGCGGAGCGGGTGATCAGCTGGGTCTGTGTCCTGGCGCTGCCGGTGACCGTGCCGGCCAGCGTGCTGACCTGGCCGACACACACGGTCTCGCTGCCCGCGTGGCTGGCACTGGCCTACGTCGGCGTGTTTTCGATGTGGGCCGGCTTTTTCGCCTGGTTCCGGGGCCTGGCCCTGGGCGGCGCGTTGCGGGTCAGCCAGTTGCAACTGGTGCAACCGTTCATCAGCATCGTGGCGGCCGTGCCTTTGCTGGGCGAAGCCCTGGATGCCATGACCGTGCTGTTTGCGCTGGCCGTGGTTGCCACCGTGTTTCTGGGCCGACGCACCACCCTCCGAACCCCGACGACAATCCCCCTCTCGACCCATAAAGGAAGCCCATGACCACCTGGACCCTGGCCGCGCGTGCCCACAAGATGAACCCTTCGGTAATTCGCGAGATTCTGAAGGTGACCGAAAAGCCCGGCATCATCAGTTTTGCCGGCGGCCTGCCCTCGCCCAGGACCTTTCCGGTCGAGGCCATGCTCGAAGCCACGCAGCGCGTCCTCACGCAGGACGGGCGTGCCGCACTGCAGTACGCCGCCAGCGAAGGCTACGGCCCGCTGCGCGACTGGGTGGCGCATGACCTGAAGAAACAAGGCATGGACATCCACGCCGACCAGGTGCTGATCACCACCGGCTCGCAGCAAGGCCTGGATCTGGTGGCCAAGATCCTGATCGACGCCGGCAGCCGCATCCTGGTGGAAACGCCCACCTACCTCGGCGCACTGCAGGCCTTCACGCCCATGGAGCCGACCGTGGTCAGCGTCGACAGCGACCACAGCGGCGTGCTGGCCGAGGACCTGCGCGCCAAGGCCGGCCTGGGCGCGGAGCGCGCGCGCTTCATTTACCTGCTGCCCAATTTCCAGAACCCCACCGGTCGCACCATGTCGGAAGCGCGCCGGGCCGCCGTGTCGGCGGCCGCCATGGAAACCGGCGTACCGGTCATCGAGGACAACCCCTACGGTGACCTGTGGTTCGACAGCGCGCCACCGCCCTCGCTGACTTCGCGCAACCCCGACGGCTGCGTGTACCTGGGCTCGTTCTCCAAAATCCTCGCGCCCGGCCTGCGGCTGGGCTACGTCGTGGCGCCCAAAGCCCTGTACCCCAAGCTGCTGCAGGCCAAACAGGCGGCCGACCTGCACACACCGAGCTTCAACCAGCGCATCGTGGCCGAAGTGCTCAAGGACGGCTTTATCGACCGCCATGTGCCCACCATCCGGGCGCTGTACAAGCAGCAGTGCGAGGCCATGCTGGCGGCACTGGACCGCGAAATGGCCGGGCTGGATTTCCAGTTCAACCGGCCGGCCGGCGGCATGTTCCTGTGGGCGCGCCTGCCCGAGGGCGTGGATGCCGTGGGCCTGCTGCCCAAGGCGGTGGACCGCAACGTCGCTTTCGTGCCCGGCGCCGCCTTCTACGCCGACCACGGTGATCCGCGCACGCTGCGCCTGTCCTTCGTGACCGCCAGCGTGGACCAGATCAACACCGGCGTGGCCGCGCTGGCCGAGGCGATCCGCCACTACCAGGCCTGATCCATGCTGCGCCTGTGGGGTCGCACCAGCTCGATCAACGTGCGCAAGGTGCTGTGGGCCCTGCAGGAGCTGGGCGTGCCGTTCGAGCGCATCGACGCCGGCCTGGCTTTCGGCCACAACCACACCCCCGCCTACCTGGCGAAGAACCCGAACGCGCTGGTGCCGCTGCTGGAAGATGGTGACTTCACGCTGTGGGAGTCGAATGCCATCGTGCGTTACCTCGCCGCAAGCCATGCGACGGGCACGCTCTGCCCGGAGGACCTGCGCACCCGCTTCGACGCCGAACGCTGGATGGACTGGCAGCAGACCACGCTGAACCGCGCCGGCGGGCCGGCCTTCATCCAGTGGATCCGCACCCCGGCCGAGCAGCGCCAGCCGGCGGTGATCGCGGCGTCGGTGGCCGCCACCGAGCCCTTGCTGCGGATGCTCGACGCCCACCTGGCCACCCGGCCGTGGATGGCGGGCGAACGCTTCACCATGGCCGACATCCCGATCGGCTGCGAAATCCACCGCTGGTGGGGCCTGCCCCAGCCGCGTCCGTCCCTGCCGCACCTGGAACGCTGGTACGCGGCCCTCCTGGCGCGCCCGGCCACCCGTGGGGTGCTGGACCTGCCCCTGTCGTGAAAGACCTCCGATGACCGACCGCCCCTTCCGCCAGATGGATGTGTTCACCACCGCGCCCGGCTGGGGCAACCCGCTGGCCGTGGTGCTGGACGCGACCGGCCTGGACGACGCCGCGATGCAGCGGTTTGCCCGCTGGACCAACCTGTCGGAAACCACCTTCGTGCTGCCGCCCACCGAGGCCGGCCGCGCCGGCGGCGCCGATTACCGCGTGCGCATCTTCACGCCCGGCGGCGAGCTGCCGTTTGCCGGCCACCCCACGCTGGGCACCTGCCGGGCCTGGCTGGACACCGGCGGGGTGCCGCGAGTGCCGGGCCAGGTGGTGCAGGAATGTGGCGTGGGCCTGGTGACATTGCGCCAGCACGGCACGCAGCTGGCGTTTGCTGCCCCGCCCCTGCGCCGCAGCGCACCGGACGCCGGTCTGCTGGCCAAAATCACGACGGCGCTGGGCCTGACGCCAAACCAGGTGGTAGCCGCCCAGATGCTGGACAACGGGCCGGTCTGGCTGGGATTGCTGCTCGACCGTGCCGAAACCGTGCGCCACTGCGACCCTGACCATGCCCAACTGGCAGAAATCGGGCAAAAAGTGGGTATAGCCAGCGTGATCCGGTCATCTTTTGCTACGGAATTGATATCGCGATCCAGCCGTGAAGCGCGGGCTTTCGTTCGCTCGGCGCCCACCCCCGAGCGCGCAGAGCCGGAGGGTGATGCCGACCTGGAGGTCCGCGCCTTCGCCGCACCCATCGGGGTCAATGAAGACCCGGTCACCGGCAGCCTGAACGCCAGCCTGGCGCAGTGGCTGATCGCCGACGGAGTCTTGCCAGACCAGTACGTCGCGGTGCAGGGCCTTTGCCTGGGCCGCGCCGGCCGGGTCTTCCTGACCCGGGACAGCACCGATCAGGTCTGGGTCGGCGGGGATGTGGCGCCCTGTATCGACGGGACGGTGCAGCTGTGAATGCCCTGACCCAAGGCCACGTCGACCATCTGGTGGTCTATGCCGAAACGCTGGACGCGGGCGTGCGCTGGTGCGAAGACACGCTGGGCGTCACGCCCGGTCCCGGTGGCGAACATCCGCTGATGGGGACCCACAACCGGCTGCTGGCGATTGCCTCGGACGCCTTCCCTGACGCCTACCTGGAAATCATCGCCTGCCAGCCGGGCGCCGCGCCGCCGGCTGCCGCCAAACGCCGCTGGTTCGACCTGGACGACCCCCACCTCAAGGCGCGGGTCGCTCGCGACGGACCGCAGCTGGTGCACTGGGTAGCCCGGGTTCCCGACGCGGCGGCCAGCGTGGCAGCCCTGGCCGCCCAGGACATCGACCGGGGCGATGTCCTGGAGGCCAGCCGGCGGACCGCCACCGGCTTGTTGCAATGGCGCATCACGGTGCGGCCGGACGGGCAGCGCCTGTTCGACGGTTGCCTGCCGACCCTGATCGAATGGAAAGGCGAACCGGCCGGTCGCCACCTGCCGGCCAGCGGGCTGCAACTGCATTCGATGGCCTTGCGCCACCCCGAGGCCCGCTCGCTGCGGCAGGCGCTGGGCAGTCTGGGCCTGGAAGGGATAGGCGTTTCGGTCGGCACACCCCGGCTGCGGGTTCAGCTGCAGACGCCCCGGGGACTTCTGGATCTGGCCTCGGCCTGAGCCTCGCCGCGACCGGCGGCGCGGGGTCCGGCACGGCCCTGAATCGCCCGCCGCCATCGCGCCGATGCCGCTGGCGTCGCGCGGGTGACGCCCAGTCGCCGCCGGGACAAGTTGCGCAAATCGGCTGCGCGACCATCCACGCCATGGGAACCCTCTACCTTGTGCGCCACGGCCAGGCTTCGTTCGGAGCCGACGATTACGACCAGCTCAGCGATCTGGGGCACCGCCAGAGTGTGCGCCTGGGTCAGACGCTTGCCAGCAAGGGTCTGGCCTTCGATGCCGTGATCACGGGCACGCTGCGCCGACATGCCCAGACCTGGGCGGGTATCCGCGAGGGCATGGGTTTGCCGACGTCCGCCGCAGCCGGCGCGCCGGTGCTCGAATGGCCAGGCCTGAACGAATACGACAGTCATGCCCTCATCCGCGCCATTGCGCCGGACCCGCTGCCGCGCCCCGACACGCCTGAGCTGTACCGGCATCACTTCCGGCTGCTGCGCGATGCGCTGGCGCAGTGGATGGCCGGTGTCATCAGCCCGCGCGGGATGCCGAGCTACCGGGAATTCGTTCACGGCGTGACCAGTGCGCTGGACCATGTCCGCCAGCACCATTTCCAGGGCAATGTCCTGCTGGTTTCCAGCGGCGGACCGATCGCCACCGCCGTCGGGCAGGTGCTGGGCACCTCGCCGGAAACCACCATCGAACTGAATCTGCGCATCCGCAACAGTGCGGTGACTGAATTTGCCTTCACCCCCAAGCGGCACATGCTGCTGACCTACAACACCCTGCCGCACCTGAACGAGCCCGAATACGCCCGCTGGATCACCTACGCCTGAGGTGGCGCGGCCGTCGCCGGCCGGTCCCTGCGAAGCAGCGGCACCGCCCGCACGGGCGGGTTCACGGACCGGGCGCGCAGCTGGCCGCATCCGCCGTCCACGTCCTGCCCGGCGGAGTGGCGCAATTTGGTCAGGATGCCGCGACGGTGCAGGCGGCGGGCCATGTCGGCGGCGTGTTCCCAGCTGGGGCGGCGGTAGGGCAGCGCGTCAACCGTGTTGTAGGGGATCAGGTTCAGGATGGCGTATTTGCCCGCCAGCAGGCGCACCAGGCCCTCGATCTCGTCGTCGGTGTCGTTGATGCCTTCCAGCAGCGTCCACTGCACCTGCACCGGATAGCCGCTGGCGCGGGCGTAGGCTTCGGCGGCGTCCACCAGCGCCTCGGGCGTCAGGCGGGGCGCGCGGGGCAGCAGCTGTTCGCGCAGATCGGCCCGGGTGGTGTGCAGCGACAGCGCCAGCGCCGGCTTGACGCGACCGAGCGGCAGCCGCTCGAACACCCGCTCGTCCCCCACCGTCGACAGCACCAGGTTCTTGTGGCCGATGTCCCCCGCCGTGCCCAGCAGGTCGATGGCGTCCAGCACCGCATCCAGGTTGTGCGCGGGCTCGCCCATGCCCATGAACACCACTTTCTTGACCGGCCGCAGCGTACGCGCCAGCGCCACCTGGGCGACGATTTCGCCGCCACTGAGCTGGCGGATCAGCCCCGACTGCCCCGTCATGCAAAAGCCGCAACCCACCGCGCAGCCCACCTGGGTGGACACACACAGGCCCGGGATGCGGCCGGGCGGCATCAGCACACTTTCCACCGTCTGGCCATCGGCCAGGTCCACCAGCAGCCGGGCCGAGCCGTCTTCGCCCGGGTGCTCGGAACGCAGGCGTGCCAGTGCGGCGAATTCGCCCTCCAGCGCCGGCAGAGCAGCACGCAGCGTGGCCGGCAGGAAATCCTCGATGCGCCGGCGCCCGCTGTCCTGCGCCCGGGCCTGCGACCACAGGCGCAGCACACGGTGCTCATGGGCGGGGGCGGCGCCCAGGGCGCGCAGGCGCTGGCGCAGTTGCGGTATCTGCATGGTTTCGAAGAGGAACTGCCGCGAGCTTACCGCGGCGAACGTTGGGATGCCGCCGGGACTCCCGGTACTCCTGCCGGGGTCGCACGAGGTCCGGAGACGCCGCCAGACGAGTTCCCCGTCCCCGAGCTGTCGCCGCCGGGCGCGTTGTCAGCGAGGCCGTCACCGTCCCGTGAGACCTCGCTATCGGACAGCTCGCCATCCGGCTCCAGGAAACGGATCGGCCGGCGGGTGCGCGACGACATGCCCTTCAGCAGACGCTCCAGTTCGCGCAGAAGAAGGTCATGCGGCCGCATGCGCTCGCCCAGTACCACCGCCGCGACATGGAAACGCAGCGCCACATCCAGTTCGGCCCCTCGCGTCGGCGCCAGCCCCGACGCCACCAGCTGAACCAGTCGCGCCTGCAAAGCCGCGCGGTCGCGCACGCCTTCGAAAACCAGGCCGAATCGGCCGGCACCCAGACGCCCGGCGGGTTCGGATTCGCGTACGAAGCGCTGCAGTTTGATCACGGCACGCAAGACGGCCTGCTCGGCCATCGCATCGCCCCACGCCCGACGGATTTCGGACAGGTTCACCAGCTCGACCACCGCGACCGCCGCCGACTCGCGGCGCATCATCACGCCCGAAATCACCTGCTTGAGCTGCCGTTCGAAGGCGGCATTCGACAACAGGCCGGTCAGCGCATCCTGTTGTGTCAACCGGTTCACCCGCGCCTGCAGTACCAGCCTGTCGCTGGAGCGGGCGTTCAATGCCAGTACCAGCAGGGGCGACGCCAGCGCCACCGCGACGGCGGTACCCTCCATGGACAGCCAGCTGGCCGTGATCCAGCCCTGGATTCTCAAAATCACGAGGGCAACCGTGAGCAGCAGGGGCAGGTATGCCAGTACCACCCAACGGCCCACCGCATCGTCCCGGCGCCAGGCCAGTCCGCCGAGCACAAAACTCAGCACCGCACTCAGGACCAGCGCCGGTGTCATCGCCGCCACCTGCAGCGGCTGCTCGACCCACGGAAACGCCGCCACCAGCAGCAGGATCAGCGCACCGGCCAGCAGGGCCAGCCGGTCGGTTCGGGGATACCGTCCCGACACACTGCACAGGTGGCGAAGGAACAGGATATTGATGCCCGCGGTGGCCGCTGGCAGCACGGTGGACGCCAGATTGGCCCAACGGGGTGAGTCGTCCCACAGCAATTGGGCGGCGACCCCGGTCATCGCGGCGATGGTGAGTGTCAGCGCCGACGCATGCACCGCCGACCAGGCAAATACCTGCTCACGGTGCAAAGCCCACACGATCAGGCAGGTGACCGCCATCAGCGCCATCGTGCCGAAGACCATGCCGAGCAGGAGGTACCCGCGCTCCCGGGCCTGCTCCAGTTCGGAACTCGGTGCCACCCGCGGCACAAAACCCACCGGATACTGCTGGCGGACCTGCAGCAAGACCTCGTGTGACGCCCCGGGTGGCAAAAAAAGGTCGAACACCGGATATCGCCCGGGTCGCGCCCACTGCGCCACGGCCACCGTGTCACCCGCTTTCTGGCTGGTCCACACCCCGTCGGCACCCGGCTGATGCAGCGCCACATAGTCCAGCAAGGGCATGGCAATCTCCAGGCCCCAGGGCTGAGCCGGTCCGGCAGGCGCCTGCAGACGCAGCCACAACCACAGGGTCCGGTCTGGCCCGAGCGGATGGACCGTCTTCGCATCCACCGGCACGAAGCGTTCCTTGTGCTTTACAACCTCGGCCACCGCAGCGCCGGTGCCCGGTTCGATCCAGGCCAATCGCTGCAACACAACGGCTTCGCCGCCCCAGGCCGCCGGGGGCGCCATGCTGCCCAAGAGCCACAGCAGCACCAGGCCGAGCCGCCAGAGCGCGGCGCCGCGACCGGGCATCGGCATCTGCGCTGCCCCGCGCCCACCCGTGGCGACCGCGCCTGCCGCCATGCCTACCCGGTCCCTTTCTGCCCCGCGCGGCGCACGGTGTCGGGCGGCAGCTGGTCCATCTCGACCAGCAAGGAGGCCAGCGACCGGCCGGCCGCGTCCACAAGCGCCCGTCCCGCCTCCGCGGACGCCAAGGTCGCGTCACCGGCCGCACCGGCGGCGTTGAGATCCTGCGCCTGCCAGGCAAACCGGGCGCTGCGCCCATTGCCCAGAATGGCACAGTGCCGGGCGCGCAGTTGGGAGGTGGAATCAAACCGTGTCAGCTCCCCGGCACGAACCTGGTGCGGCGCCAGCGCCAGCATCATCGATGTCTCGACCGCGCCGGCGTGCACACCAAAGCGGTGCTCGACAGCGCCGAAGCAATCACTCACATCCGCGCCCGAGGCGTCAACCAGCGGCAACTGAAACCAGCTGGTGCTGACCACCAGCATCGAGCGCCGGGCGCGCAGGTCGCGGGCGACCACATCCAGCAGGCCAACCTGCCCTCCGTGGGTATTGAAGATCAGCAGCTTGTTCACCCCCGCCGCCGCGACACACTCGCCGATTTCAGTCCACAGGCGGATCACCGTTTCCGCCTTCAGCGTGAGGGTTCCCGCAAACGCCGCATGTTCGGGGCTGAATCCGACCGCCTGTACCGGCAGGAACAGGGCCGGAAGATCCGCCGGAAGATGCCCCACCGCCGCCTGCACGATGCCCTGGGCCAGGTCGGTGTCGACCGACAAGGGCAGATGCGGGCCATGCTGTTCGGTCGCCGCCACCGGCAGCACGGCGATGGCCCGCTCCCGATCAAGGCGGTCAAAGTCGGTGGTGGTCAACGCGGACCAGAAACGGGGCACGGCAGACATGGCAGGCATCTTACGCCCTGACACCCCAGAAAACCGGGCGCAACGGCCCCGCTGTGGTGTCCGCAACACCCCGCGCGTCGCTATCATGGCCGCCATGACCCAGGACCTGTTTCGCACCGACGCCACGCTGCGCGCATGCGCCGCCACCATCACCGCCATCACCGTCCAGGGCATCGTCCTGGACCGCACGGTGTTTTACCCGCAGGGCGGCGGGCAGGCCGGCGACAGCGGCGTGCTGGTGGGCGCCGACGGCCGCGAGCTGGCCATTGCCGACACCCGAAAGGGCAAGGATGCCGAGGGCCGTTTTGCCAGCGAAATATGCCATTTGCCAGCGTCAACCGGCGACAGTTCGCTCTCATTTCAGGACTTGTGTGCCCAGGCCGGCCTGGCCGTGGGCGACGCCGTGACGGCCCGCATCGACTGGGCGCGCCGCCACCGCATGATGCGGTTTCACACCACCACCCACCTGCTGTGCCACCTGGTGCCGCAGCTGGTGAACGGCTGCTCGATCACGCCCGACTACGCCCGGCTGGACTTTGCGATGAGCGAGCCGCTGGACAAGGACGCCCTGAACGCCGGCATCGCCGCGCTGGTGGCGGCCGCGCACCCGGTGACCGTGGGCCAGATCACCGACGCCGAACTGGACGCCAACCCGGCGCTGGTGAAAAGCATGAGCGTGCAGCCGCCGCGCGGCAGCGGCACGATCCGCACGATCAAAATTGGTGCCGCCGCCCTGATCGACCTGCAGCCCTGCGGCGGCACCCACGTGGCCAACACCGCCGAGATCGGCGCGGTGGTGGTGACCAAAATCGAAAAAAAGGCCGCCAACGCCCGCCGGGTGGTGCTGGGGTTTGCCGACTGAAGCCCGCCGACGCCCATGCAGCCGCGCAACGCCACCGGTGACTCGTTTTTCTGCTGGGACGGCGACACGCTGGTGGTCAACATCCTGGGCAAGCCGTCCTCGCGCAAGGACGAGATCGGCGAGGCCCGCGGCAACCAGCTGCGCGTCAGCGTCAAGGCCACGCCGGAAAACGGCAAGGCCACCGACTACATGGTGAAGTTCCTGGCGCCGCACTTCGGCGTGCGGCCGGCCGCCATCACCGTGGTGTTCGGGCGCGAAAACGTCAACAAACAGCTGCGCATCCATGCGCCCGCCGTGCTGCCGGCCGTTTTTGGCGACACCACGCCGCCGTGACCGGCGGGAACCAAATCGCGGCGGACCGACTCCCACCGCCCAGACCCCGATCCAGCCCCATGACCTTCCGACGTCTCCTTCGTGCCCCGCTGTTTGCTTTTGTTCTGATAGCAAACTTTCACCTTTTCACGCTGGCTCACGCCCAAAATCTTGCCAAACCAGTCGTCACCACCCCGGAAGTGCGTGCCGAGCTGATGGCGCACGCGCCCCAGGGGGTTCCCACCGGCGCCGGGGCGGACAAGGCCAGTGGCCAGCCGGTCTGGGTGGGGCTGCAGCTGGCGCACCAGCCGCACTGGCACACCTACTGGAAGAACTCGGGCGACTCCGGCCTGCCCACGGAACTGCAGTGGACGCTGCCCCCCGGCGTGCTGGCTGGGGACATCGACTGGCCGGTGCCCAAAAAGATCCCGATCGGCAACCTGGCCAACTACGGCTACGAAGGCACGGTGCTGCTGCCGGTGCCGCTGACCATCACGCCGGATTTCAAACCGCCGGTGGGCAGCGACACACTGGACGTCAGGCTCAAGGCGGCCTGGCTGGTCTGCCGCCAGGAATGTATTCCGCAGGAGGGCGAGTTTGCGCTGCGCATTCCGCTGCGCGGCTCCACCGCCCTGAACGGTGCGGTGTTTGATGCCGCGCTGGCCGCCCGGCCCCGGCCGGTCATGGGCCCGGTGGGCGGCGTGCGGCCGGACAGCCAGGTGCGCATCGACGGGGATGCGCTGGCCGTCAGCGTGCAGGGTCTGCCGGTGGCGCTGCGCGGCAAGACGCTGGACTTTTTCCCCGAAACGCCGGAAGTCATCGCCACCGCCGCCGCCTGGACCCAGGCGTGGAACGGCGGCGAATGGACGGCGCGGGTGCCGCTGTCGCCCCAGCGGGCCAACAGCCCGTCGGTGCTGCCGGTGGTGCTGGCCGCGGACGGCCAGGGCTGGCGGGCCGAACTGAAGGTGCTGGGCACCTGGCCGGCCGTGGCCGCGCCGGCCACCGTGTCGCCCGCGCTGGAGGCGGCGCTCCAGGCCAACGCGGCCAACCGCGCTCCGCCGGCCCCGCCGGCGGCCAGCGGCAGCTGGCTGGCGGCGCTGCTGGGCGCGCTGGTCGGGGGGCTGATCCTGAACCTGATGCCCTGTGTGTTCCCGGTGCTGGCAATCAAGGTGCTGGGCTTTGCGCAGCACGGCGGCGACCGGCGCGCCCACCGGCTGGCGGGGCTGGCCTACACCGCCGGGGTGGTGCTGTCGTTCCTGGCCCTGGGCGGCCTGTTGCTGGCGCTGCGCGCGGCGGGCGAGAGCCTCGGCTGGGGCTTCCAGCTGCAGAACCCGGCCGTGGTGGCGGCGCTGGCGGCGCTGTTCACCGTGATCGGGCTGAACCTGGCCGGGGTGTTCGAATTCGGCAGCGTGCTGCCCTCGTCGCTGGCCAGCCTTCAGGCCCGCCACCCGGTGGCCGATTCGTTCCTGACCGGGGTGCTGGCCGTGGCGGTGGCCTCGCCGTGTACGGCGCCGTTCATGGGCGCGTCGCTGGGCTTTGCGGTCGGTCTGCCGGCGGCGCAGGCGCTGTCGGTGTTTGCCGCCATCGGCCTGGGGCTGGCGCTGCCGTACCTGGCGGCCAGCTTCCTGCCGGCGGTGGCGCGCGCGCTGCCGCGCCCCGGTGCGTGGATGGACACCTTCCGCCGGCTGATGGCGTTTCCGATGTTTGCCACCGTGGTCTGGCTGGTGTGGGTGCTGGGCCAGCAAAGTGGCATTGACGGCGCCGGCGCGCTGCTGGCCCTGCTGGTGGCGCTGAGCTTCGTGATCTGGTCGCTGACGCTGGGCGGACGTGCACGGCCCGTCATGACTTCGGTTTCGATAGCAAGCTTTGTCCTTTTGACGCTGGGTATTGGCCAGAATGTCATCAAACTGGCCGAGCCGGCCTCGTCGGTGGCCGCCAGCACCGCCCGCTGGGCCCCCTGGGCGCCGGGCGAGGTGGACAAACGCCTGGCCGCCGGCCAGCCGGTGTTTGTGGACTTCACCGCCGCCTGGTGTGTGACCTGCCAGTACAACAAGAAAACCACCCTGGCCGACGCCGGCCTGTTGGCCGAGTTCGACGCCAAAAAAGTGCAGCTGCTGCGCGCCGACTGGACCCGGCGCGACCCGGCCATCACCGCCGCCCTGGCCCAGCTCGGCCGCAACGGGGTGCCGGTCTATGTGCTCTACGCCGCCGGCAAACCGCCGGTGGTGCTGTCCGAAATCCTCAGCGTTGGCGAGGTGCGCGCCGCGCTGGCGGGGCTGTAGTCAGCCCCCCGGTTCCGCACCGTTCGACTCTGGAGACCATGGCATGCAACGACGTTCTCTGCTTATCGCCTCGGCCACCGGCCTGGCCCTGGCCACACCGTTGACCACCTGGGCTGCCACCAGCGTCGGCCAGCCGGCGCCCGGCTTCACGCTGACCGACACGGCCGGCAAACCGGTGCGGCTGGCGGACTTCAAGGGCCGGACCGTGGTGCTGGAATGGAACAACCCCGGCTGCCCCTTTGTGCGCAAGCACTACCAGGGCAACATGCAGGCGCTGCAAAAGGAAGCCGCCGCGCAGGGCGTCGTCTGGCTGGCGATCAACTCCACCGAAACCGCCAGCGGCGACTACCTCAGCCCCGCGCAGCTGGCCCGCTGGATGCAGGACAAACAGGCCGCCCCCACCGCCACGCTGATGGACGAAGACGGCACCGCCGGCCGCGCGTATGGCGCCCGTGTGACGCCGCACATGTACATCGTCAGCGCCCAGGGCGTGCTGGTGTATGCCGGCGGCATCGACAGCATCCCGAGCGCCCGGGTGGACGACATCGCCAAAGCCACCAACTACGTGCGCCAGGCGCTGGCCGAGATCAAGGCCGGCAAACCGGTGTCGGTGACCACCAGCCAGGCGTATGGCTGCAGCGTCAAGTACAAGTCCTGATCACGCCCGATTCGACCCGGCAAAACCGTACACTGCGGCCATGAGCCGCACCCCCGACACCATCAGCACCCTGCGCGACGTGCTGCACCGCTGCCGCACGATTGCGGTGGTGGGCCTGTCGCCGCAGTGGCACCGGCCGAGCTACTTCGCCGCCAAGTACATGCAGTCGCACGGTTACCGCGTCGTGCCGGTGAACCCGCTGGTGGCGGCCGAAGGCGGCCGCATCCTGGGTGAGCGCTGCTTTGCCAGCGTGACCGAGGCCGCGCAGTCCATCGCACACGGCGGCGGGCGCATCGACATGGTGGACTGTTTTCGCAAAAGCGCCGACATCCCGCCGCTGGCCGAGGAGGCCATTGCCGCCGGCGCCCGCTGCCTGTGGCTGCAACTCGGCGTCGAAAACGAAGCTGCCGCCGAACGCGCCGAGGATGCCGGCCTGCAAGTCGTCCAGAACCGGTGCGTGAAGATCGAACACGCCCGCCTGTTCGGCGGCCTGGGCTGGGCCGGCGTGAACACCCGCGTGATCTCGGCCAAGCGGCCGCAGCAGCTGCCTTATTGAGCCGGCCCCAGCCCGACCTGACCAACCCACCGGCTGTGCCTGCCCCCCTCCGTTCGGGCTGAGCCTGTCGAAGCCCTCCCGCAGGAAGACCACAAAACCATGTCCACCTCGCCCAAGGCCACAGCAAAGAGCGCCGACCGTGATGACGCCTTCGCCAAGTTCTCCACAAAGGGCGGCGACCGCGACTACGCGTTCGCCACCCGTGCCATCCACGCTGGCGCCATTCCCGACCCGGTGACCGGCGCACGCGCCACGCCGATCCACCAGACCACCAGCTTTGTGTTCGACAGCGCCGAGCACGCGTCCAGCCTGTTCAACCTGCAGACCTTCGGCAACGTCTACAGCCGCATCAGCAACCCGACGGTGGCGGTGTTCGAGGAGCGTGTGGCCTCGCTCGAAAACGCCCGCGCCGCGCTGGCCTGCGCCAGCGGCATGGCGGCGCAGATGACGGCGCTGCTGGCCATCCTGAAGGCGGGCGACCACATCGTGGCGGCCAGCACCCTGTATGGCGGAACGGTGGGGCAGCTGGGCGTGGGGTTCTCACGGCTGGGCATCGAGACCACCTTTGTCGACCCGTCCGACCCCGACAACTTCGCCCGCGCCCTGCGCCCCACCACCCGCGCGGTGTATGGCGAGACCATCGGCAACCCGCTGGTCAACGTGCTGGACATCGCCGCCGTGGCCGAGGTGGCACACGCGCACGGTGTGCCGCTGGTCATCGACAACACGGTGGCCAGCCCGTACCTGTGCAACCCTTGCGACTGGGGCGCCGACATCGTGGTGCACAGCGCCACCAAGTACCTGGGCGGCCACGGCACCACCATGGGCGGCGTGGTGGTGGAAGGCGGCAAGTTCCCCTGGGACAACGGCAAATTCCCCGAGATGGTGGAGCCCAGCCGTGCCTACCACGGCGTGAAGTTCTACGAGACCTTTGGCGATTTCGGCTACACCATGAAGGCGCGCATGGAGGTGAACCGCACCTTCGGCGCGGTGCTGTCGCCGATGAGTGCCTGGCAGCTGCTGCAGGGCACCGAAACGCTGCACCTGCGCATGCGCGAGCACTGCCGCAACGCGCTGGCGGTGGCGAAATTCCTGCAACAGCACCCCAAGGTGCGCTGGGTCAACTACCCCGGCCTGCCGGATTCACCGTACTTCGAACTGGCGAAGAAGCAGTTCCGTGCGGTGGATGGCCAGCCGGGTGCCTCGGGCATCCTGACTTTCGGCATCGAAGGCGGCGCCGCGGCGGGCGAGCGCTTCATCGACGCCTGCGAGTTCCTGAGCCACCTGGCCAACATCGGCGACGCGAAGACGCTGGTGATTCACCCGGCGTCCACCACGCACCGGCAACTTAACGGCGAGGAACTGGCCAAGGCCGGCGTCAGCGCCGACATGGTGCGCCTGAGCGTCGGCATCGAGGACGTGGACGACATCCTCTGGGACATCGATCAGGCGCTGGCGCGCGCCACGCGGGGTGCACCATGACCGGCACCGCCACCCGGCGCGCCTTGCTGGAGCGCAGCCGCACGATTGCCGTGGTGGGTTTGTCGCCCAAAAGCTGGCGCGAGAGTTACGGCGTCTCGCGCGCCATGCAGGCTGCCGGCTGGCAGATTGTTCCGGTCAACCCGGCCGCTGGGGTCGCGCATATTCTGGACGAACGGGTGTTTGCCACCCTGACCGAGGCAGCCCGCCACCAGCCTATCGATCTGGTCAATGTCTTTCGCAATCCGGAGGACGTGCCGGCGGTGGTGCAGGAGGCCATAGCCATCGGCGCAAAGGGGGTCTGGCTCCAACTGGGCATCACCCATCCGGAGGCCGCAGCCACTGCGGAAGCGGCCGGGCTGACCGTGGTGCAGGATGCCTGCATTGCGGTCGAAATGCGGCGCAGCGGCGCCCGGCCACCAGGCTGAAGCAGTCGCGGCGCCCGAACACGCCCAAGGGGCGATGCCGGGGGCCCGTCAGGTGGCTTTGGCCGTTTTCGGCCTGGCAGCCTTGCGCGCAGGTGCTTTGGCAGACGCCGCAGCACTGTTGTCCACGGTGGCTTCGGACGTCTTGGGCGCCGCAGCGGGCCGCTTGCGGGCGGGTTTTGCCGCGGCCGGCGCAGCCGCTGGAGCGTTTGCGGGGACCGGCGCCGGTGCTGCCGCAGCCGCCACTGGGGCCGCTTTCTTTCGCGCAGGCGCTTTCCTGGGCGCTGCTGTCACGGGCGTGGCCGCTGGCGCCGCCTCGACCGGCGTTGCGACCTTTTTCCTGGCAGCCGCGGTTTTGGTTGCTCCCGGGGCACTCTTGCGGGCCGATCTGACGGGCGCCTTGTCTGCGGCGTCGGCGGTCGGGGCCGCGGAGCCCTTCCAGGTCAGGCGGGCCTTGCGGGCCAGCGCCACGACATTGGCGATGTCGGCGTCCGAATAGACCCCTTTCACGCCCGAAATGGCTGACAGCTTCATGCCGTGCTTGAGGCCGAGCTTGTAGATTTCCTTGACCTTTTCCCATTCGGTATCACGACCGATGGTGAACACCTCGAAGCGCCCCTCCAGAGCCAGCACGATGGTTTCGGCCAGGCAGGCATAGATCACATTCGGCGGCAGACCGATGCTCTTCATGCCCTTGACACGGGTCGGCAGCTCGATTTCGCCCGATTCGATGACAAGCACGTCGGGCCGCTTGGCGACCTCGGACGGCGGCAGATCCAGCGGTCGGGCCACATCGGTGATCACACATCCGGGTTTGACCCGGGTAATGTCCAGAATTTTCTTGCCGGCGCCCGAGGTGGAGGTGACGATCATGTCCATGTCACCCAGCAGTTCGTCGTAGTTGGTCGAGCACACCACATTGGCGTCGGGGGTGTCGAGCAGGATCGAGGCCTTGAGTTCGTCGAGCTTTTTCATGTCGCGGCCCGCGATCACAACTTCGTCAAAGGCCATCGCCAGCAGGCGTGCGCTGACCGATCCGATGGAGCCGGAAGCACCGATCACCATGGTCTTGGCGGGCACCCGCTTGTCGCCGGGGCTGACCTTGATCAGCCCCATGCGCCGCATGGCGTCGGCGGCCGCCCACAGGGCGCCCGATGCCGAATAGCTGTTGCCGGTGGTGATCGGAATGCGGGCGCGGCGGGCCACGGTGATGCCGGCATCACCCACAACCTTGGTGAAGGCCCCCAGGCCCATGATCTGCGCACCCAGGCGTTCGGCAATTTCGGCGGCCGCCAGCAGTCGGCGGTAGGTGAACTCGGGGCTGCGCGCAAGCATTTCCTTGGGGGTGCCGCCGACCGAAATCAGCCAGCCTTCGGCTTCCGCCCCGGTGGGCGAAACGATGTTCTCCATCTTGCAGTACACCATGGGTGGCATGTGCGCCGCCAGGGTTTCGACACGGTCCATGACAAACTTGGGCGTGCCTTTGGGGATGGGGAAACCCTTGCGGATGAATTCCTGGCTGAGCGGGTGAATGACAAACGCAAAGCGGCGGATCTTGCGGAACTTGCCGGTCGGGTGCAGCAGACGCGGCTTGAGGTTCAGTTCGTCCAGGATCTCGGTGAAATCGTCGTCAGAAACCTCGGAGGCTTCCTTGCCCAGTTTGGCCAGGACCATGGCCTCCAGGGTGCTGACCCCCACCACGCGGTCAAACAGCTTGGGCGTCACGTCCACCACCAGATTGACCTTGCAGTCCTTGAAGAACGCCAGGCGTTCGTCGTCCACCGCGGAGGTGATCAGGGTCTTGCCCTGCAGGTTGGTGCGGTTGCCGACCGCCTTGATCTCCGCGAAGGTGCCCACCACCACATGGGCGTCGGCAACGGCGTTGGAGATCCGTTTGTTCTTGAACCCCGTCAGCGCCGACTCCAGCAACTGGCCGGGCCGCCCGCTGAGAATGAAATCGCTGCCCTTGGCGTACAGCTCCAGCTTTTCGAGCGAGTTCAGCAGCACCGGCGAGCCGGTACCGAACACGGCGTCGGCAAAACTGAGGTTCGGGGTGTAGTCGGCCATGGCCACCGCCATGTCGTAGTTGCGCATGCCCGACAGGAACAACACCAGGTTGTTGTTGAAGTAATTGCCCAGCTCTTTTTGCACATGGCGGATCGCCCGCACCTGCAACAGGCGGCGCATGGTGGCGCCCGTGGTCACCGGCACCCGCGTCACGACCTTGGTCAGACGCTCGGTTTCCTTGTTGATGAGCGTGCGCAGTCCGACCTGGTAGTGGTCACTGATTTCACTCAGCGCCACCACATCGGCGCTGGCTTGCTGTCGGCGCATCAGCTCCCAGGCTTTTCCGGTGTCCATGTCGGCGCCCACCCGTTGCACGGTCATGGCCTGCCCCAGGAACTCGGTTTCGAAGCTGAAGTCCTGTTTGGACGAGCCCAGGGTGACGGTAACCACTTTTTTCATGTGTTGACTCCTCGTTGTCGGGTTGGGGTGGATTCGGGGCCGGTATGGGGTGGATCAGGCCGCGTCGGCGCCGGTCTTGCGGCGCGCGGGTCGCCGCGGCGCGGCTTTGGCGGCAGCACCGGTGCCGGCCTTGGCGGCCGTTTTGCGGGCCGGTGCAGCCGTCTTTTCCGGGCGGGGCAAGACCTTGCGGATCATCGCTTCGCATTCTTCCTGGGTCATGTAGCGGGGCACGGGATACCCGGTCATGGCCTCATGCTGGGCCGCACGGGCCAGATCGCTGATGTCTTCTTCGCGCAGCGCTGCCAGGGTTTCAGGAATGCCCAGGTCCCGGTTGAGCGCCTCCACGGCATCCAGGAAGCGGTTCGCCAGGGTTTCGGGCTCGTCCCCTTCCGTACCCAGTTTGGCCCGCACCGCCAGCTGGGCCAGTTTGTCGGTGATCGCCGGTGCGCTGAAACGCAGCACATGGGGCAGCATGATCGCGTTGGCCAGGCCATGCGGCGTGTGGTAGCGGCCGCCAAACTGGTGCGCGATGGCGTGCACATAGCCGACGTTGGCCCGAGTAAACGCAAAACCGGCGTAGGTTGAGGCCAAGGACATTTTTTCCCGGGCCTGCAGGTTGCCTCCTTCGCGGTAGGCGGTGCGCAGATTCTCGAAGATCAGGCCAACCGCCGAAAGCGCCATGCCGTCGGAATACGGCGTCTTCCAGTTGCCGACAAAAGCCTCGATCGCATGGGTCAGCGCATCGATACCGGTGGCGGCCGTCACCGCAGGCGGCAGCCCGGTCATCAGCGACGGGTCCAGCGCGGCCATCTTGGGCACGATCCGCGGATCGACAATGACCAGCTTGCGACCCCGTTCCGGGTCGGAAATCACCGCCGCCACCGTCACTTCGGAGCCGGTCCCGGCCGTGGTGGGCACCGCATAGATGCGCACCGGCGTACGCAGGCCTTTGAAGTACCCGGCCAGCTGGCGCAGCGGCTTGGGGTTGGCCACGGCAACCGCAATGGCCTTGGACGCATCCATCGCCGAGCCGCCGCCAAAAGCGACGATGGCATCGCAGTCATGCTCCTGGAAGAAGGCTATGCCCTCCTCGATCAGCGGAATCGGCGCGTCGGGCGTGATCTTGTCAAAAACGACAAATCGGGCGCCGCCGGCTTCGAGGGCTTCGGTCAACGGCTTGAGCAGGCCCAGCCGGGAAATGATCGCGTCGGTCACCACCAGGATCTTGCGGTGACCAAAACCAGCCACCGCCTGACCCAGGCGGGCGCTGGAACCGGGGCCGACCAACAGGGTCGGTTGCGGAATCGGAATGAAACGGGTCACCATTCCGGCGCCGCGCATCAAGGCGCTCAGGCCGCTGGCCCGCAGGGAGTCACTCATCAGGTCGGCAATCATGGGTCTCTTTCTTAAAGCTGGCGCGGTCTGGCAGCCCAAACGGCGCAGTATGCCCGTGTCAATCCGGTTTGAAAAAGAGGGGAATACCTAAGGCACCCCCGCGTAAACCCTGAAGCGGCGACGCGAACCGGCTGCGCCCGGAGCACCGAACGGGGCAACCGCGCCGGCAAGCAGGGCCCGCCCGGAGAATATGATTTTTATAGCATAAGGCGACCTTTTTACGCTGGGTATTGGCCAAAAATGGCCAAAACACCGCCCCAACAGGCGTGGAGGGTGTCGCGACTCGGCGTAGCGGGCCCTTTCCGGTCCGGCCGGGCGTACTGCCCGGACTTTTTCACAATCTGAAGCGCCCCTGACCCCTCGTGGGCCGGCGCGTCAAGGTCAGTCTCTCCACCCGCCATGGAAAAGCTAAGTATTTGATTTGTCGATGTTTTGTCGCACTGCCCGAAAAACCGGCAGCCCGATGCAAGGCTTGATTTTCAAGGCCCTGGAAGCACTCCCCACGGCTTTTCAACAAAGTTATCCACAGATTGGCTGAACTGTTCCGAAAAACTCTCTTGCTGCTTGCACTTAGCGTCGATTCCTCTAATGATGGTGAGATCGCGGCGATCCCTGTCGCGTCGTTCTTGCGCGCCACCGGCCCGGGCGCTGGGCGGCGGTCAAATCGCTCCTGCGACAATTCAGGCCATGAGCCTGACCTTCGCCCCCCTGAAAAACGACACCTTCCTGCGCGCCTGCCTGCGCCAGGCCACCGACTACACCCCGCTGTGGCTGATGCGCCAGGCTGGCCGTTACCTGCCCGAGTACTGCGCCACCCGCGCCAAGGCTGGCAGCTTCATGGGCCTGGCCACCAACGTGGACTACGCCACCGAAGTGACGCTGCAGCCGCTGGAGCGTTATCCGCTGGATGCGGCCATTCTGTTCAGTGACATCCTCACCGTGCCCGACGCGATGGGCCTGGGCCTGTCGTTCGCCCTGGGCGAAGGCCCGCGTTTCGCCTCGCCGGTGCGCGACGAGGCCGCCGTGACCGCGCTGCAGGTGCCGGACATGGACAAGCTGCGCTACGTGACCGACGCCGTCACCTCGATCCGCAAGGCGCTGGACGGGCGTGTGCCGCTGATCGGCTTTTCCGGCAGCCCCTGGACGCTGGCCTGTTACATGGTCGAAGGCAAAGGCAGCGACGACTACCGCCTGGTCAAGACCATGCTCTATTCCCGCCCGGACCTGATGCACCGCATGTTGCAGGTCAACGCCGACGCCGTGGCGGCGTATCTGAACGCGCAGATCGATGCCGGCGCGCAGGCCGTGATGATTTTCGACAGTTGGGGCGGGGTGCTGGCCGACGGCGCCTTCCAGACCTTCAGCCTGGCCTACACCGCGCGCGTGCTGGCGCAGCTCAAGCGCCACGGCGTCGATGGCCAGATCGTGCCACGCATCGTCTTCACCAAAGGCGGCGGATTGTGGCTGAAAGACATGAAAGCCCTCGACTGCGAAGTGCTGGGTCTGGACTGGACCATGAATCTGGGGACCGCGCGACAGATCGTCGGTGGCGACGTCGGCGGCCCGGGCAAGGCACTGCAGGGCAACATCGACCCCAACGTGCTGTTTGCGCCACCCGAAGCGATCCGCACCGAGGTGCGCCGGGTGCTGGACAGCTTTGGCCTGCCGCATACCGACCGGAGCACCCGCGGGCCGACCCAGATCTTCAACCTGGGCCACGGCATCAGCCAGTACACCCCCCCCGAGCATGTGGCCCATCTGGTCGACGAAGTCCATCGCCATTCCCGCGATCTGCGCTCCTAGCACAAAAACGGCGGCGCAAAAGGCTTCTTATGCACAAAAAATGTGACGCGGCGCAACAGGCAGATGTTTTGTACGCTGCACCCGCTCCCAAAGCCGTAGCACCGCTAAGTGCTTGATTCATATAGGATTGAGAAAGCTGCTTTTTTGGCGGGCAGGCCGTCGGAAGCCTTGATTTTCAAGGCTTTGGCGCGGGTCCGAAGGGGATTTCAACAAAGTTATCCACAGTTTCCCGGGATTTCCCGGAAAGCTTTGGGGAATCAAGTACTTAGCAGCGAATTCGCCTGAAAGTATTCATTTTCAGACTCGGCTCCACGCATGCGCTCCTCCTGTTGGCTCTCGGTTCTGGTGGCTTTGCCCGCCCACAGCAGCCACAACGGGCCGCTGACCTACACCAGTGAGTGCCCACTCGCGCCCGGCAGCCTGGTGCGCGTCCCCCTGGGCTCGCGGGACGTGCCCGGCATCGTCTGGGGACCCTTGGCGGCGGCGCCGGACCATATCGATCCATCCACCCTCCGGCCGGTGACCGCCCACCTGGACTCGGTCCCGGCCTTGTCTCCGGCCTGGTTGCGTCTGGTGGATTTTGCGGCCAGCTATTACCAGCGCAGCCCCGGCGAGCTGGCCTTGTCAGTCCTGCCCCCGAGCCTGCGCGATCTCACCCCGGTCCAGATGGGTCGCCGCCTGCGCCGTGCGCTGCCGCCGTCCGGCGCCGCGGGCAGCGATGCCCCGCCGTCCGAGCCGGCCCGCACCCTCAGCCCTGGCCAGGCCGCGGCGCTGACGGCGATCCGTGACGGCCCGGGGCCTTTCCTGGTGCATGGCGCAACCGGCAGCGGCAAAACCGAGGTCTATCTGCAAGCGGCCACCGACCTGCTGCGCACCGACCCGCGGGCGCAGGTGCTTTTTCTGGTCCCCGAAATCAATCTGACACCCCAGTTTCAGGAACGGCTGGTGCGCCGCTTTGCGCCCGAGTTCGGCCCGCAGGCGGTCGTGACGCAGCACAGCGCCATGACGCCGGCCCGGCGACTCGCCAGCTGGCTGGCGGCGCACACCGGCAGCGCCCGGGTGGTGCTGGGAACCCGACTCGCGGTGTTCGCCTCGATGCCCTGGCTGAGGCTGGTGGTTGTCGACGAGGAACACGACCCCAGCTACAAACAGCAAGAGGGGGCCCGCTACTCCGCCCGGGACCTGGCGGTCTACCGCGGCAAGCTCGAAGGCGCCACCGTGATCCTCGGTTCGGCAACGCCAAGCCTGGAAAGCTGGTACCTCAGCCGGCCGGCCAGCGAAGGCGGCCGCTACCTGCGCCTGTCCATGCCCGAGCGAATCGGCGCCGGTGCACTGCCCGTGGTGCGACGGGTGGACATGAACCGCCAAAGCCGCCATGCCTTGTTGTCCGCACCACTGATCGAGGCGCTGCGCGAGCGCATCACGCGTCAGGAACAATCGCTGTTGCTGCTCAACCGACGCGGCTATGCACCGGTTCTGCATTGCACCGACTGCGGCTGGAAGAGCGAATGCCCCCACTGCAGCGCCTACCGGGTCTTCCACAAACACGACCGCACCTTGCGCTGCCACCACTGCGGCTTCACCCAGCCGGTGCCGCGGGCCTGCCCGGCCTGTGGCAACCCGGACATTCGGCCACTCGGTCGGGGTACCGAACGGCTGGAAGAGATGCTCGCCGAAACCTTGAGCACCACCCTGCGACCCGACGGCACTCCGGTACGTATCGCCCGCATCGATGCCGACACCACGCGCCACACCGGCGCACTGGAAAGCCAGCTCGCCGCCGTCCATGCCGGCGAGGTCGACATCCTGGTCGGCACCCAGATGGTCGCGAAAGGCCACGATTTCCGACGCATGACGCTGGTGGCGGCGATCAACCCCGACGGAGCCCTTTTTTCCAGTGACTTTCGCGCGCCGGAACGGCTGTTTGCCCTGTTGATGCAGGCCGGCGGCCGCGCCGGTCGCGATGCCCAACACGCGGGCCGCAGCGAAATGTGGGTGCAGACCTTCCACCCGTCGCATCCGGTTTTTGAGGCACTCAAGCGGCACGACTACCCGGCGTTTGCCGCGTCACAGCTGGCGCAAAGGGCCCAGGCCGGCCTGCCGCCTTTCCTGTTTCAGGCCTTGCTGCGTGCCGATGCGGCGACCCAGGAGCAGGCGCAGGAATTCCTCAACGACGCCAGCAGCCTGGCCGAAGAACATCTGGCGGCGCTGCTGGGCGCCATCACCCGCTACCCGGCCGTGCCCTTGCTGATGCAACGGGTGGCCAATGTCGAACGGGCGCAGCTGCTGGTGGAAAGCCCGTCGCGGCCCGCCTTGCAGCGGTTTGTCGCCGCCTGGCAACCCCTGCTGCAATCGCTGCGGGCCCAGCCGCGACACCGCCGCATTCAGCGCTGGGCGGTTGACATCGATCCGCTGGCGATCTGAAGGCCGTGCCGCTGCGGCCTCACGCGCGCCGCCGATCAACCCGGCCCAGGTTCATCACCTTGTTCCAGGCGGCGACAAAGTCGCGGACGAACTTGGCACCGTTGTCGCACTGGGCATAGACCTCGGCGATGGCCCGCAGCTGCGAGTTGGATCCGAAAGCCAGGTCCACACGGGTCGCGGTCCATCGGGGAGCGCCCGTCTTTCGGTCGCTGCCCTGGTACAGGTTGTCGCCGGCCGGCGTCCACGCCGTGCCCATGTCCACCAGGTTGGTGAAGAAGTCGGTCGTCAGCTGACCCGGACGCTGCGTGAACACCCCGTGCTGCGAGCCTCCGTGGTTGGCGCCGAGCACGCGCAAGCCACCGACGAGCACCGTCATCTCCGGGGCGGACAGGGTCAGCAGCTGTGCCTTGTCGATCAGCATCGCTTCGGGCGAAACGCTGAACGCCTTCCGGCGCCAGTTGCGAAAACCGTCGGCCACCGGTTCGAGCACGGCAAAGGAATCCGCGTCGGTCTGCTCGGCCGTGGCGTCGGTGCGGCCGGGAACGAAAGGCACCTCCACCATCTGCCCGGCGGCCCGGGCGGCAGCTTCCACACCCGCGTTGCCCGCCAGCACAATCAGGTCGGCCAGCGACACCTTCTTGCCGCCGCTGGCGTCGGCGTTGAAGCCGCGCTGGATGTCCTCCAGCACGGTGAGCACCTTGGCCAGTTGCGTCGGCTGGTTGACGTCCCAGTCTTTCTGCGGGGCCAGGCGGATGCGGGCCCCGTTGGCACCGCCGCGTCTGTCGCTGCCGCGGTATGTGGAAGCCGAAGCCCAGGCGGTCGAGACCAGCTCGCTCACCGAAAGGCCGCTGGCGAGCACACGGGCCTTGAGCGCCGCGGCGTCGGCGGCATCAATCAGCGGGTGGTCCACCGGCGGCACCGGGTCTTGCCAGATCAGGTCTTCGGCGGGCACCTCGGGGCCGAGGTACAGCGCCTTCGGCCCCATGTCGCGGTGGGTCAGCTTGAACCAGGCGCGGGCGTAGGCGTCAGCGAACTCGTCAGGATGGGCCAGGAAGTGGCGGGAGATTTTTTCGTAGGCCGGGTCAAAGCGCAGCGACAGGTCGGCCGTCGTCATGTGCGGCGCGTGCTTCTTGCTTGGGTCATGGGCGTCGGGAATCATGTCCTCGGGATCCACGTTCTGCGCTTCCCACTGGATGGCCCCGGCGGCTGTGGTCATCTGTTTCCACTCGTACTTGAACAGCACCTTGAAGTAGCCCATGTCCCACTGGGTGGGGTTGGGTTTCCACGCGCCTTCGAAGCCGCTGGTGGTCGTGTCGCCGCCCTTGCCGCTGCCGTGCCGGTTCTTCCAGCCGAAGCCCATCTCCTCCAGCGGCGCGGCTTCCGGCTCGGGCCCGACCAGGGCCGCATCGCCGGCGCCGTGCATCTTGCCGAAGGTGTGGCCGCCAGCCACCAGGGCCATGGTTTCGTAGTCGTTCATGGCCATGCGGGCGAAGGTCTCGCGCACGTCACGGCCGCTGGCCACCGGATCGGGCTTGCCGTCGGGGCCCTGCGGGTTCACGTAGATCAGGCCCATCTGCACGGCGGCCAGCGGGTTTTCCAGCGCGCGATCACCGCTGTACCGGCTGTCGGGTTTGTCGCTGGTGGCCAGCCATTCCTTTTCTGCGCCCCAGTAGATGTCTTCTTCGGGTGCCCAGATGTCGGCGCGGCCGCCGCCGAAACCGAAGGTCCTGAAACCCATGGTTTCCATGGCCACGTTGCCGGCCAGGATGAACAGGTCAGCCCAGGAGATGGCGTTGCCGTACTTCTGCTTGATGGGCCACAGCAGGCGGCGGCCCTTGTCGAGGTTGCCGTTGTCGGGCCAGCTGTTCAGCGGCGCGAAGCGCTGATTGCCGGTGTTGGCGCCGCCGCGGCCATCGGCCGTACGGTAGGTGCCCGCGGCGTGCCAGGCCAGCCGGATGAACAGGCCGCCGTAGTGCCCGTAGTCGGCCGGCCACCAGTCCTGGCTCTGGGTCATCAGATCGGCCAGGTCTTTCTTGAGCGCCGGGTAGTCGAGCTTGTTGAAGGCCTCGGCGTAGTCGAAGTCCGGGTCCATCGGGTTGGACACCGGCTGGTGCTGGTGCAGGATGGCCAGGTTCAGCTGGTTGGGCCACCAGTCGGCGTTGGAGCGGGCGCCGTGTGTGGCACGGACGCCCCCGGCGGAGTGGAAGGGACACTGGGCTGGGGCTGGGGCTGCGGATGGACTCATGGTGATCTCCTGACGCGGTGAGGGAAGGGACAACGATTCCGGCGGAACCTCAGAACACGGCAGCCTGTGCCGCAAGCAGGTCGAGCCAGTGGCCCGGCAGCGGCGAAACATCGAACCAGGATTTCATGTCAGGCTCCAGCGGAATCGGGAACCTGAACTTTAGACAATACCAATCGACGGGTCGAATTGATTGGTTTTATCAATGCAATAGCCATCCCCCGCGGCGTCCGGAGATCCGGCTTCAGACCAGCAGGGCAACGGCGGCGGAAAACGTGAAAAATGCAGCCGCCGTCGACACCAGGATGATGCGGGCAATGCGGCCGTTGTCGGCGTCAAAGCGCTCGGCCAGCAGCGAGACATTGCTCGCACTGGGCAGGGCCGCGATGAGCACCATGACCGTCAGCGCGGCCCGATCCAGCCCCAGTCCCGCCTGGACCACGGTGGCACCGAGCAGCAGCACCAGCAGCGGATGGACCAGCAGCTTGATCAGCGCAACCGGCAGGTAATCGCGCAACAGCGATGGATGGGGTCGGTGGGAATGGGCGACCATCTGCGAACGTGCCAGCACGGCGCCGATGGTGAACAGCGCCACCGGCGATGCGGCATCGGCCAGCAGCCCCACGGTTTTCCCGACCGGCCCGGGCAGGGCCAGACCGGCAGCAGAAGCGAGAGCACCCAGCAAGATGGCCCAGGGCATCGGGTTGCGCAGCATGCCCTTGAGCGCATTTTTCGCCGCCACCGCCATGCCGTGCTCGTCGGCGCCGTCAAGCCGGGACAACGCAATACACAGCGAGGTGGTGATGATCATGTCCACCATGATGGTGACAATGATCGGCCCGGCGGCCGACGGCCCCAGCAGAGCCACCAGGAGGGGCACCCCCATGAATCCGGTATTGGGGAACGCGGCCACCAGGGCGCCGAAGGACGCATCGTTCCAGCCGATGCGGCTGTTCAGACTGATGGCCACGGTAAACGCAACGATCACCAGCGCGCAAACCAGCCAGGTAAAAAACACGCCCGGGTCCAGCAACTGCGCAATCGGCGTGCTCGCACCGAAGCGATACAACATGCAAGGCAGGGCAAAGAACAGGACAAAGCCGTTCAGGCCCGGTATGGCTTCCAGCGGCAACATGCGGCGCCGGGCCGCGATGTAACCCGCCAGCACCAGGGCAAAGAAGGGAAAGGTGACGATGAAGACGGAAAACACCGCGGCATTGTCGCCGCAAGCCGCTCGGCGCGCCGGGGGACTGGCCGGTATGATTCGCCGCTTTGCGCCCGCCTGCCTTCGCCTGTCGCGACGGCGGACGCCCACCACCCCACCATGACCGCCGGACTCAACCTCGCCCAGCAGGAGGCCGTGAACTACCTGCACGGGCCGTGCCTGGTGCTGGCCGGGGCCGGCTCGGGCAAGACGCGGGTCATCACCCACAAGATCGCGCGGCTGATCCAGGCCGGGCTGGAGCCCAAACGCATCGCGGCCATCACCTTCACCAACAAGGCGGCCGCCGAAATGCGCGAACGCGCCAAGGGGCTGATCGGCCGCGACGCAAAACACGTGGTGATCTGCACCTTCCACGCGCTGGGCGTGCGCCTGATGCGCGAAGACGGCGCAGCCCTGGGCCTCAAGCCCCAGTTCAGCATCCTGGACAGCGACGACGTGACCAGCCTGCTCAAGGATTGCGGCGGCACCACCGACGCCGCCACCGCGCGCCACTGGCAATGGACCATCAGCCTGTGGAAGAACCAGGGCCTGAACGCCGAGAAGGCCCTGGCCCAGGCACGCGACGAGGACGAACGCCAGACCGCCGTGATCATGGCCCGCTACGAAGAGCGCCTGTCGGCCTACCAGAGCGTGGACTTCGACGACCTGATCGGCCTGCCGCTGAAGCTGCTGGCCGACTTTCCCGAGGTTCGCGCCAAATGGCAGGCGGCGCTGGGCCATGTGCTGGTGGACGAGTACCAGGACACCAACGCCACCCAGTACGAGGTGCTGCGCCACCTGGTGGGCGAGCGCGGGCGCTTCACCGCCGTGGGCGACGACGACCAGTCCATCTACGGCTGGCGGGGCGCCACGCTGGACAACCTGAAAAAGCTGCCGCAGGACTTTCCGAAGCTCAAGGTCATCAAGCTGGAGCAGAACTACCGCTCCACCAGCGCCATCTTGCGCGCGGCCAACAACGTGATCGGCCCCAACCCCAAGCTGTTTCCCAAGACCCTGTTTTCCGAGCTGGGCGAGGGTGAACCGGTGCGGGTGGTCGATGCCGACCACGAGGAACACGAGGCCGAGCGGGTCGTGGCGCGCATCCGCTCGCTGCAGGCCAGCGCCCGGGACAAGGAATTCAGGGATTTCGCCATCCTGTACCGCGCCAACCACATGGCCAAGGTGTTCGAGCAGGCCCTGCGGCGCGCGAACATCCCCTACAAGGTCTCGGGCGGGCAGAGCTTTTTTGACCGCGCCGAGATCCGCGACCTGTGCGCCTGGTTCCGGCTGTGGATCAACAACGACGACGACCCGGCGTTCCTGCGCGCCGTCACCACCCCCAAACGCGGCATCGGCCACCAGACGCTGCAGAGCCTGGGCAACTTTGCCGGCCAGTACAGGCTCAGCCTGTTCGAGGCGCTGTTCAGCCACAGCCTGCCCGGGGTGCTGGGCGCGCGGGCGGTGGGCAGCCTGCACGAGTTCGGGCGCTATGTGAACGAGCTTCAGTACCGCGCCCGCCACACCCACGGCGCCGAAGGCGCCCGTGCCTTCCTGGCCGACTGGCTGAAAGACATCGGCTACGAAAAGCACCTGCTGGACAGCGACGACAACGACAAGGTCGCCGCCGCGCGCTGGTCCAACGTGCTGGAGTTCTGCGACTGGATGGCCGGGCGCTGCGGCGGCCAGATCGACGATGGCGCCGACAGCGCACTGAGCGCCGCCGGGCCGCCCCAAGGCGCGAACGCCCCCGCGGGGGGCAGCGAAACACGCGCAGCGGGGAGCGTGGGGGCCCGTTCCCTTCTGGAGGTCGCCCAAACCATCTCGCTGCTGTCCACGCTGAGCGAGCGCGAGCAGGACCAGAACGTCGTGACGCTGTCCACGCTGCACGCCGCCAAAGGCCTGGAGTGGCCGCATGTGATGCTGGTCGGCGTGAACGAAGGCCTGCTGCCGTTCAAGCTGGGCGACGAAGACGACGAACCCGGCGCCACGCCGGCCGACGACGTGCTGCAGCGCCTGCAGGAAGAGCGCCGCCTGATGTACGTGGGCATCACCCGCGCGCAGCGCACGCTGGCGGTGAGCTGGACCAAACGCCGCAAGAAAGGCCGTGAGGTGGTGCCGGCGCGCCCGAGCCGCTTCATTGCCGAAATGGCGCTGAACCCGGCCACGGTGAAGGAAGACCCGCGCGAAAAGCTCAAGGCGCTGCGCGCGGAGTTCGCCCGCAAGGCGCAAGACGCCCATTCGGCCAAGGTGTGATCATGCGTACAGCCCTGCGGAATACTACTGTTTTTATAGCATTTAGTCACCTTTTTACGCTGGGTATTGCCCAAAACCGGCCTGAAACCGCCGCCCGCGACTGTCCGGCTGCCCGCCAGATCGGCCAGGCCCATCTGCTGGGCACCTGGCGAGGCCAGATCGACGGCGTGCCCGGCCTCACCGTGATTCGGCTGACACCCCACCCGGAACACCGCGACGGCGTGGCCGGATTTCTGCAGCGCTCGGCAGGCGGTGAACCCGCCGTCGCCCGCGTGAGCGGCGATGTGGACGAGGGCATTTTTACGCTGGAAGAGTCCGAAGACGGCCGGCGCATCGCCGCGACCTGGAGCGGCGCAATCAAGGAGGATTCATGCGGAAGAACGATTACAGGCTCCTGGTGGCGGGACGACACCGATCAGCGGCGCGCCTTCGAGCTGCACAAACAAATCGGCTGGGACTGAGCCTGCTGGCGGCCCTTTTGGGCGTCAGCGGCGCTGCCCTGGCCAACAGCGAGTGGCAGGCCTGCGCCGCGCTGAGTGGTGACGCCACCGCGCGCCTGGCCTGTTTTGACCGCTGGGCGCGCCAGCAAAGCGCGGCCAGCGCCAGCGCGCCGGCCATGGCAACGCCGAGCCCGCCGCCCGCCGTGGATATCCGCCTGTCCGACGAACAAGGCTGTCGCGACACCCGCCACACCGATCTGGCCCGCTTCTGGGAGCTGGAAGCCACCAGCACCTGCGACCCGTTCACGATTCGCGGTTACCGGCCCATCAGCCTGTCACTGATCACCTCCGACAGCGTCAACACCCTGCCGACTTCCGGCAACCCGCTCAACAACGCCACCCAGGCGCTGCCGTACCGAAATACCGAGACCCGCATCCAGCTGTCGGTGCGCACCAAACTGGCCCAGGGGCTGCTCACCCAGGGTGACCCGGTCCGGCGCGACTCGCTGTGGTTCGGCTACAGCCAGCAGTCGTACTGGCAGCTTTTCAACGGGGGCCTGTCGCGCCCGTTCCGCACCACGGACCATGAGCCGGAGATCGTCTACGTCTACCCCACCGATGTCCCGTTGCCCGGTGGCTGGCGTCTGCGCTACAGCGGCATCGGCGCGGTGCACCAGTCGAACGGTCAAAGCCTGCCCTATTCGCGCAGCTGGAACCGCGCTTACCTGATGACCGGCATGGAGCGTGGAAAGGACTGGCGGGTGCAGGCACGCGCCTGGGCGCGTATCCCCGAAAAGCGCACCAACGACGACAACCCCGAGATCAGCAACACCATCGGCCGCGCCGAACTGGCCACGTACTGGCACCCCGCCGGGGGACAGGATACGGTGGGTTTCGTCTGGCGCCATTCGCTGCGATCACAGGCCAAAGGCTCGCTGCGACTGGAATGGATGCGGCCGCTGGGCGAGAGTACCCGCCTGTTCGACAGCGCCGGTGGCCTGCGCCTGCACACCCAGCTGTTTTCGGGCTACGGCGACAGCCTGATCGACTACAACCGCCGCCGCACAGTGTTCAGCGTCGGGCTGAGCCTGGTCGATTTCTGACCGCTACCGGACCGGAAACCGAGCTTCGGCTCACTGCTTGCGCTGGACGAACAGATTGCGACGCGCGTCTTCCGGATAGGCAAAGGTGACCAGGCCGTTCCTGACCTGCCCCATGACCAGCATGTTGGCTGAAATGGCGTCCTTGTCGTCCAGGGAAAACGGCCTGTCATACGTGGCGACGACGCCGTAGTAGACGCGCTGAATGTTCTCCAGTGCGCTCTTGATGGCCGGGCCACCGAGATTGCCATCGCGAATGCCAAAGAGCGAATAGACCAGCACGTAGGTGGCGTCATAGGCCTGCGCGGCCGCCATGGGAACGGGAATACGCCGCGTCTGGAATTTGCGGGCATAGGCCGAAAGAAAGGCCGCGCGCCGTTCGTTGCTGGGCTCGGCAATGAAGGTCTGCGCCATGAGCGCCCCCTCGGCGGCCTCCTTGGCGCCGTCAATGAAGAACGGAAACGACAGGGGCCAGGCGCCTACCTGGGGAACCTTCCACCCGATGGCCTGGCGGGCGCGGGCAATGACGGCGTTCTCCGGGCCGACGGTGTAGCTGAACACGACGTCGGCGCCGGCGCTTCGGGCCGCCTTCATCTCGTCGACCAGGTCCTTCACACCGAGATCGAAGCGCGACACGTAGACCGGCTGGAGGTTTTTGGCTGCCAGCGCCTTGACCACGTCCTGAAAGCCGCCGTCGCCGTATCCGCTTTTATCGGCAAATAGGGCCACCTTGGTCCAGCCCCGCTTGACAATGTCGTCCACGACAAACGGCGCCTGAATGGCATCGCGGGCCGAGGTCCGAAAAACGTAGCTCTGGGGGGCCGGGAACTTCGCCGTCAATGCGGTCCCGGTCGAGCAGGGAACGATCAGCGGCAACTGGGCGTTCTGGAACACGTCCAGCGAACGCATGGCCACGCCGGTATTGCAAAAACCGATCGTCGCACGCACTTTTTCGGTCACCAGGGCCTGCGACTGGCGCAAACCTTCGTCCGGATTGCCTTTGTCGTCCTTGATCACCAGTTCGATCTTGCGCCCGAGGTAACCGCCGACCGCATTGATTTCCTCCACCGCCAGCTGAATGCCGTTGAGCATGGGCGTGCCGAAATCAGCGGAAGGCCCGGAAAAAGGCCCGATCACACCCAGCTTGAACGTTTCCTGTGCCCGGGCCTGCAGCGGGGCGACCGCAGCCCACGCACACGCCAGGAAAACCAGCCACGTGGCCAGCGTTTGACGACGGAGGATGGCAAAGAGCATGTGCATGGGAACTTTCCAAACGGAGTGCAACGGGGCGTTGCGATGAAACCGGGCCACATCGTGCCCCGCGGATCGCGGCCGCGAGCGGCGGGCCCCGCGCCGGAACTGTAGCAACGCCCCTCTCGGTCTGGCCTATCGTTTTCCCTTATGCAAAACCATTTTTTACATTGCGGAATCTAGTCGCCACATAGAAAAAATGGCGTTACGCACCTGATGAACCTCAATGTCTTCGGTTGCGCCCGAGGACAGACTGACACATGGGATTTTTCCCGGTGATTTTTTCAGGAGCACACCCATGAAGCAGCGCCTTACCGCTTGGGCCGTGGCGGCCATCTGCCTGCTGGCGCCAGTCGTCGCCATGGCCCAGAAGGACATTCACTGGCGGTCCAGTTCGGTGCAAGGCCCCCGAACGCCGGCGACGAATACCCGATTGGGCGTCGCCATCTTCGGCAATGCCGAGCCCGCCACCTACGAACGCAAGGTCAGTCCTGTCGGACCGCCCGTGGCTGGAAAACTGCCCATACGCGCCGAAACCGTCTTCCGGTTCGCCGATGGATCGACCCTGACCATGCACAGCACCGAAACCATCAACCTGACTCCCCAGGGCACCCACGGACGGGACGAATGGACTGGCGACGGCCAGATCGTCGGCGGCACCGGCCGCTATCAGGGCGCCAACGGCAACTTCACCTTTCGCGCGCTGATGGGCCTGGACCGCCAGGCCGACGGGCTGCTCGGCGACGGCTTCCTCACCGGACAGGGGCAATACACGCTGCAAAACCCGCAGTAGCGGCCTGCAGCGGGCTCATCCCCGGCGCAGGGCGTTGGGGAAATACTGCGCGGTCAGACTGCGGCTGTGAACCGGCGAGAAGCCATCGGCGCGAGCCTGTGCCGGGTCATCGGCATGACGGCGCCAGTCGCGCACCCAGTGCAGGTGGTCGCAGGTTTCCAGCAGCCCCAGAGTCTCGCGGTCGCCGATCAACACACCGTGAACCCGCAAGCCCAGCTGCGCCTTGGCAGCGCGCAGCGCCGCCAGCGTGGCGGGGGTGACACCGAACTCGCCGTCACTGAGGATCAGCACGTCGGCCAGTGCCCAGCCCTGCTCGGCCACCTGGGAGACCGCGCGCTCCAGGGGCGTTTGCACATCCGTGCCGCCATCGAAGGCCAGACCCATCACTTCCAGCAGCGCATCCAGCCCTCCGGCGGTGGCCACCAGTTCGTGTTCGACCACCTCGCCGGCACCTCCGAAAGCCAGCAGGCGGCAAGGCCGCTGCGCCGCCCATGCGCTGCGCAAGGCCTGCAAGACTCCGGCCCGGGCAACGGCCTCGGGCCCGCCACGCATGGACCCGGACGTGTCCAGGCAGACGATCAGCGGCCCACGCCCCAGCGGCTCGGTTTGCGGGACGGCCGCCAGGCTGGGGCGGACATCGGGCGCAGGAACCCATTGGATGAGGACCGCTTCGTCTTCATAGGTCAAGAGCTGCGATTCGGCAAACCGCGCGCGCCACAACCGGCGCAGCACGGGGTGGTGCAGTTGCGCTGCCTCACTGGCCAGCAAACGGGCCAGTTGTCCCGAGCGTTTGACGCCGCGTACCGCGCCCGGCTGATCGGCCAGCCGGATATCGACCGCCCGTACCGACAGCCACTGCGGCGGGGCAACGGCGGGGCTGGCGCGCTCGCGCAGGGGCAGATCGGCATCACGCCGGGCGCGGCCCACCTGGTCGATGAAAGCGATCAGCTGCGGCATTTGGCGCAGGCGGGCCGCGGCGCGCTCGGCCACGGCCCATTCGCGACGCGCCAGGCGTCCCTGCAGATCGTCCCAGCGCAGATGGGCCAGATCCCCCAGGGTCTGCAACAAGGCCAGGGCCTGTTCCCAGCCACCGCGTTCGCGGGTCCAGTCCGCCCGCAGCGCTTCGGCGGCAGCGGTGATGGCCCGTTCGCGCGGGTCATCGACCGCCCGGTCGATCAGGGTGTCCAGATGCCACAACACGCTGCGCAGAACCTGCACTGTCAGCCCGGTGCTGCCTGCCGTCAGCGAGGGCAGATCCAGCTCGCCCAGGACCTGGCGCATGGCGCCCGTCGCGACGGGATCGGCCCAGTGGTCGTCCGGCGCGGGCAGCCGACCGGCCAGCAGCGCCCCGTGCCAGCGCACCAGGCCCGCGAGACGCGCGTCGGCGGCGGCCACACTGCAGGTGATGGCCGGCAACCACAGTTCGCGCGGAAGCTCGGCCAGCCGATGCCACGGCGCATTGGGGCCAGCCGACGGGACTGCCACCGCCCGGCACGCGGCCGAGATCTGGGGAGGAGCCGTAGGACGGGCCGTCATCACCAGGGGGCACCGGGACGGCAGCGTTCAGTGGTCCCAGGACACCGGCAGCGGCGCCGGGCCGGCCAGCGCCGCATCTACCGGCAGGGCCGCGAATGCGTCGGCGACAGCGGCCAGCCGCTGGTGCAGGGCCTGCAACAGGTCCACATTGGCCCCATGAACGGCGTCGATCCGCGCGCGCCAGCTCGGCGGCAGCCACGGGTGGCCAGCGGCACCGCAGCGCGCCCGCTCGGCTTCGGCGACTGCCACCGCGCAAGCGCTGGCCGCGCGCTCGCGCGCTTCGCCCGCCTGCGCCACCCGCGCGGCGATATGCAAGGGGCTGAAGCGGCGGCGCGCGCCCTCCGCCACCATACGCACCAGCACCTGCCCCTCGGCCGCCGGACCGGCAATGGCCTGCGCCAGCGCCAGCTTGCCGGCCGCCCCGTCCTCGCCTGTGGCCGACGCCGAGCTTTCGATTTCCAGCTGGCGCTCCAGCGCATCGGCAACACGGCCCAGCCACTGCGCATCCACCGGCACAGCGCCGCCGACCTCGCGCAGGAAGTCTTCGATCAAGGCCGGCACCTGCTCGGGCCGGTCCGCCAGCACCAGCGGCAGGACCCATAAATCCCACGGGTCGATCACGTCGGCCTGGCGGCTGGCGGCCATGACCCGCAGCAGATGCACCACCTTGCGCCAGCGTCGGTCAGACACCCCGATGCCCGCTGCGGCGCACCCGACCCGGGCGGCCGCCAGGCGTTCGACCACCGGCTCCGGCAGCGCCACGGCATGGGCGCGCTGGCGCAGGGTTTGCAGATCGGCTTCACACAGGCGCGCGGGCGCCGCCGCCGGCTGCGGCGGCAAGGCCAGCAAGGCCCCAAAGTGGGCATCATCCACCGCGGCAACCGGCACCCGCAGCAGAAAGCGGTCGAAGAAAGCGGCCAGCGATTCGTCGGTCGGCACCTCGTTGCTGGCACCCACCACCGTAATCAGTGGCACCGGCACACGACCGCTGCCGTTGTCGAATTCGCGTTCGTTGAGCAAGGTCAGGAGGGCGTTGAGAATCGCGGAATTGGCCTTGAACACCTCATCCAGAAACGCCACCTGCGCCGTGGGCAGGAAACCGTCGGTCAGCCGCTCATAACGGTCGTTTTCCAGCGCCTGCAGCGACAGCGGGCCGAACAGTTCCTCGGGGACCGAAAAACGCGTCAGCAGGCGCTCGAAATAGCGGGCGCCGACAAACACCCCCCGCAGGCGCCGCGCCAGCTCGCTCTTGGCCGTGCCCGGCGGGCCGATCAGCAGTACGTGTTCACCGGCCAGCGCCGCCAGCAGCAGGGCGCGCACCGCCGCGTCGCGCTGCAACAAGCCGGAATCCAGATCGGCCAGACAGGCCTGAAGGGTCTGTGGGTGCATGGCCCCATGGTAGCGACTGCCCGGCGGATTCACCCATCACTATCAAAATAATAGCCAAAAGTGACCTTTTTGCGCTGGGTATTGGCCAAAACAACCGAAATTCAGTGTTCACCCGCGGCCGGGGCCGCCGCGGAAGGGCCAGACGCGGACGGGGTGGGCGCCGAGCCCTGCGCCGGGCGGAGCACGCGGCTGGTGCCAGCACTGGCGCCCACCTGCACCGCCCCGACGGCGGTGGCGGCGCCCACACCGGCCGATCCGGTGATCTGGCCCTGGCTGTCGGCGCTGACACCGACACCGACCGGTCCCGCGCGCACGCCGACACCGGCGCTGGCGCCCTCACTGCCCAAGCCCACGCTGGCCGATACCGGCCCGACCCCGGCACCCACACGGGCACTGACGCCGCCACTGCCGACGCCGATGCCCACGGACAGCGGCCCCAGCGGCACACTGACACCGACCGACGCACAACCCGCCAGCGACAGTGCCATCAGCAGCGCGGCGCCGCCGCGCCAGCCGGCCCTGAAACAATGCGCAAGTGTCATCGGAACTCCTCGGTCAGTAGAACCCGCGGCCATTGTCCGCCAAACCCCGTGGGCGTCTGCGCCGCGTCACTCCGCTCGGGCGCGGTATCGGAGTCGGGCAACGCAGCGCGAGTCGGGGGACCGGCTGCGCTGTCCGTCAACCCTGCAGCAACGCGTTGACGCGCTTGACATAGGCCGCCGGGTCTTCGGGCAGGCCGCCTTCGGCCAGCAGGGCCTGGTCGAACAGGATGTGGGCCAGGTCGTCAAAGTGCGCACTGGCGTCAAGCTTCTTCACCAGCGCGTGCTCGGCATTGACCTCCAGCACGGGCTTGGTCGCTGGCGCGGGCTGCCCAGCCTGACGCAGCAAGCGGGCCAGTTGCAGGCTCATGCCGTCATCGGGAGACACCAGGCAGGCCGGGCTGTCGACCAGTCGGGTGGTCACGCGCACGTCTTCGGCCTTTTCCTTGAGGGTGGCTTTCAGGCGCTCCAGCAGGGGCTTGAAGGCTTCGGCCGCGGCTTCGGCGGCTTTCTTTTCTTCCTCGTCCTGCAGCTTGCCCAGATCGACCGCGCCCTTGGCCACACTTTGCAGCGGCGTGCCGTCGAACTCCTGGAAGAAGCCCAGCGCCCACTCGTCCACCCGGTCGCTCATCAGCAGCACTTCGATGCCTTTCTTGCGGAAGACTTCCAGCTGCGGGCTGTTCTTCGCGGCCGCCAGCGTGTCGGCGGTGATGTAGTAGATGGCCTCCTGGCCGTCCTTCATGCGGGCCTTGTAGTCGGCAAACGACACGCTGACGCTGTCGGTGGTGGTGGAGGCAAAACGCAGCAGTTTGGCGATGCGCTCGCGGTTGGCGAAGTCTTCGCCCAGGCCTTCCTTGAGCACGGCGCCGAATTCGGCATAGAACTGGCTGTACTTGCCGGCCTTGGCCTTGTCTTCCTCGCTGACCACGTCGGTGACCCCGTCGGCACCTTCGGCCGGGGCCGACAGCTGGTTGTGCTTGGCCAGGTCTTCGAGCATTGCCAGCACACGGCGGGTGTTGCCTTCGCGGATGGCTTTGACGTCACGGCTTTCCTGCAGCAGCTCGCGGCTGACGTTCAGCGGCAGGTCGGCCGAGTCGACCACACCCTTGACGAAACGCAGGTAGGACGGCAGCAGCGCCTCGGCGTCATCCATGATGAACACGCGTTTGACGTACAGCTTCAGGCCCGCCTTGCGGTCGCGGTTCCACAGGTCGTGCGGCGCTTTGCCCGGCAGGTAAAGCAGTTGGGTGTACTCGGTGCTGCCCTCGACGCGGTTGTGGGTCCATGTCAGCGGCGGCTCGAAATCGTGGCTGATGGCCTTGTAGAACTCGCCATACTGCTCGTCGCTGACGTCCTTTTTCGGGCGGGTCCACAGCGCCGTGGCCTGGTTGATGGTTTCCCACTCGCCGGTCTTGACCATGGCGCCGGGCTGATCGTTCTCGCCGTCCTTCCATTCCTCTTTCTCCAGCAGGATGGGCAGGCTGATGTGGTCGGAATACTTGCGCACCAGCTCGCGCAGCTTCCAGCCGTTGGCGTACTCCAGCGCGTCCTCGCGCAGATGCAGGACCACACGGGTGCCGCGTTCGGCGCGGGTAATGGTCTCGGTCTGAAAGTCGCCGGTGCCGCCGCTGGTCCAGCGCACACCTTCGTCGGCCTTCATGCCGGCGCGGCGCGACTCGACGGTAATCTTGTCGGCCACGATGAATCCGGAATAGAAACCCACCCCGAACTGGCCGATGAGCTGCGCGTCCTGCTTCTGGTCGCCCGACAGGCGGCCCATGAAATCCCGGGTGCCGCTCTTGGCGATGGTGCCCAGGTGGTCGATGGCCTCCTGCGCGCTCATGCCGATGCCGTTGTCGGTGATGGTCAGGGTCTTGGCGTCTTTGTCGAAGGCCAGTCGCACTTCCAGGTTGGGCGCGTCCTCGTACAGGCCGGCGTCGTTCAGTGCCTCGAAGCGCAGCTTGTCGCAGGCGTCCGAAGCGTTGGAAATCAGCTCGCGCAGGAAAATTTCCTTGTTGGAATACAGCGAATGGGTGACCAGGTGCAGCAGCTGGGCCACTTCGGCCTGAAAGGAATGGGTCTGTTGGGTCATGGTGAAAACAAGCTGGATGAAGAGAGGAATCGCGGCCGAACCGGCGGGTCATGAAGCCCGCAGAGGCGGCGCCCGGCACCGGAACGGGCCGTGCGAAGGGCGCAATTATGGGCGCCCGGCGCAGTTTCAAGATCGGCTGGCGCACCCGGCCCGCGCTGTCAGCCGCCTTGTGGCGGCGTCAGCCACTTCAGCACCTGCTGCGTCACCTCGGGGCGGCTCAGCAGCTCCATGTGGCCGGTGTTGAAGCTGATCCACTGCGAGTCTTTCGCAAAGATCAGCGAGCGCGCCCGGTCGTCGTGCTTGCCCAGCGCGCTGTGCAGCGGCACCAGGCCGTCGCCAGTGAGGCGGTCGGCCAGGGCGCTGCGCTCGGACGCCAGCGTGGCGGCCACCGCGTAACAGGCCACGCCCTCGGGCAGCGGCAACGGCACCCGGCTGTCGGGCTTGCGATGGAAGCGGTCATGGCCCTGCCAGTCGGCATCGAGCACGTGGCCCCAGCGCAGGTCGGTAATGCCGGCGCTGCGCAGCTTGCCCAGGCGCGCAAAGGGCGCGGTGAACGGCGTGCTGCCCAGAATGGTGTCCACCCAGTTGCCCGCGCGCTCCAGCGGCGAACCGTGGTGCGGCGTGCCCAGGAAGACGATGCTTTTCAGATATCCGGGCCATGTCAGCCCCTCCTGCTGGGCGTAGTACAGCGCGCTGCGGATCAGCAAGCCACCCATGCTGTGCACCAGCACCGTGATCTCCTGCAGGGGCACCGGCCAATGCGACACCATTTGCTCCAGCTCGGCAGCGAGCTGGTGGCCGTTCTGCGAGGTGTGCAGGCCGGTGTTGTAGCGCAGATAAAGTGGTGTGTAGCCAAGTGCAGCGGCAATGGTTTCGCCGTGATCGACCACCTGGCCGTCTTTTTCGGTGTGCCATTGCAGGTCGTTCATGCACAAGCCATGGATCATCAGCAGCACCTTGCGGCTCGCGCCGGCCAGGCTCGGCTCCACGTTCCATAACAGCGCCTGGCCCTGATGGCGCAGGCTCATCGGCGTGGCCAGCGGATTGCCGCTGGCGACCAGATGGTCACCCATCACGCCGTTCAGGATGGTCAGCACGGTTTCGCGTTGCGCGCTGGCAGGCTTCGCGGGGCCAGCGGATTCGAGCAACGGCATCAGCCCGGTAAGCGCCAGGTCCAGCGCCTTACCCACCGCCTGCGTGACACCGTGGATGCTCTTGTAGACCAGCCCGGTCACGCCGCGCGTCTGCCCCTTGACCGGCCCGCCGGGCACGCCCATGGTGTCGTAGACGGACTGGTGCACGCCTTCGACAATGCGCGTCACGCCCCGGGTGGCCTGGGTGGCGAGCTGGGCCACGCCGCGCAGGTCGGAGGGGCGCAGATGGTTGCGAACGTCGGTCAACGCGGCATTTTTTCTGGTCATGATGTCGCCGTCGCGGAGCAGGAGCCGCGTTCGGACGTTCATTGTGGGCAGGAAAGCCGCTGCCGGTTAGGGAGCGGCATCCAGACCACGCGCTTTCAGAACCGCTCGTGCGGCGCCAGGTAGCGCCACTGCCCGACGGGCAGGTTGCCCAGCATGACGCGGCCGATGCGCACGCGCTTGAGGCCAAGCACCTTCAGGCCCACCAGCTCGCACATGCGGCGGATCTGGCGCTTCTTGCCTTCGGTCAGCACGAAGCGCAGCTGCTCGGGGTTCTGCCAGTCGACCTGGGCGGGCTTGAGGGCCTGGCCGTCCAGGAACAGGCCATGGCGCAACCGCGCCAGTCGCTCGCGCGGGAAGACCGACTGCACATCACGGGTGACCGGAACGCCGTCGTCGATGCGGCCGAGCCGTTCTCCTCCCGGGGTTACCCGCACGGGCGGCCGCAACGGCGCATGGGTAGCGGCGGCCGAGGACGAGGCGGCCGGGTTTTCGGCGCCGGTCCAGGCCACCCGCACCAGGTATTCCTTCTCCATGCCGGCGTCTTCGCCGATCAGCTGACGCGCCACACGCCCATCTTGCGTCAGCACCAGCAGACCGGTCGAGTCGATGTCCAGCCGCCCGGCCGGCGCCAGTCCCCGCAGTTGCGACGGGTGGAAGAAAAAGCGCGCGTTGTCGTCGCGCCACCGGCTGGCGGGCTGGATCAACGAGATGGCCGGCGCATGACCGTCTTCGGCCTGCCCGCTGACGATGCCCATGGGTTTGTTCAGCAAGATCGTGACCCGGTTGGCCTGCTGGCCCTCGGCCTGGCGGTCCACGGTGACCCGATCCGACAGGGTCACCGGCTGTCCCATCGCAGCCGGCTGGCCGTTCACCTTCACCCAGCCCCGGGCGATCCAGTCGTCGGCCTCCCGGCGGGAGCACAGCCCCAGGTCGGCCATGCGCTTGTTCAGGCGCACGGTGGTCGCCGGCGCGGCGACCCGACGCGCCGGCGCCAAGACGCGCGCCGGAGAGGACGTCGCGCCGCTTCCGGGCGGAGGGGGTGGGCGCACAGCGGAGTCCCGGGGAGGCGTCGGCAAGGTCATGGGCAACTCATCAGTACAAAAAATATAGCAATAAATGACCTTTTAACGCTGGGTATCGGCCATTTCAACGCGAAAACACGGCAGAACGCAGCCCTTGCAGGTCCAGAATGCGCAGGCCACCGTACTCGATGCGGATCATGCCTTGCGACTGCAGGGTGGCCAATGCCTCATTGACCCGCTGGCGCGACAGGCCCACCAGATAGGCCAGTTCCTGCTGCGTAATTCGCAGCACCTGCCCCACGCCGGGATACAGCACCGGGTTGAACAGCGACGCCAGGCTGCGGGCAACCCGCAGGTCCGGGTTGTTCATGCGGTCGATCTCGCGGGCGGCAATGAACTGGCCCAGACGCTCGTTGAGCTGGCTCATGACA
Source organism: Curvibacter sp. T50 (assembly GCF_057219955.1). NCBI lineage: Bacteria > Pseudomonadati > Pseudomonadota > Betaproteobacteria > Burkholderiales > Comamonadaceae > Curvibacter > Curvibacter sp. T50. Next base: position 64,102 of record NZ_JBXVVU010000007.1, on the reverse strand, counting down.
AAGCGGTTGAAGCCAATGGAGTGGTCCAGCAACCAGTGAAAGGTATCCACCGGCAGCCCCGCCACCAGGCTGCGGCGCAGCGCCTGGATGTTGTACCGATAGGTTTCGCGTTTGAGCGCGGTGCCCTCGCCGAACCAGCCCCCCGGCGGCACGCCGGTGAAGGTCATGGTCTGACCGTCGGCGCTGTCGCTGCTCATCTTGAGAAGGCCTTCGACCACCCCGAACCAGTACGTTACCGGTCGGCCAACACGGCAGACATAGTCCCCCGGGGCCGCATCACTGACCCGCAGTTCGCGGATCGCGCGCTCCCGCTCACTCGCCTGCAATAGCGCCAGCCATGGAATATCGGCCATTTCGTCGCGGGTCAACTCCCGCCGGCGTTGGTGAAGACTGGTATCAAGGCTCATCGGGTCGCGGGCCCCTGCCGCATTCGAGGCTGGGGAAAGTCCTATGGGGGTTGGACCTTGGATTGTCGCCAGACAAGCACAAGAATGTCAATTAACAGGGGGTTTACCCCTGCATTGGGCGTACTGTCACGCTTGCGACCATGACAGCCACCGTTACGCTGCGCCAACCGGGCCTGGCGGTTGATGGCCCTCAAGGCGATCAGGCGATTGGATCGGTATTTTCCCTAGGAATGTCGTCGAAACGACAACATAACGTCAAACTCAGCCCTACATTCGCGCCAACAGGTACCCAAGCCCCCATCGGCCCGGGTGCAACGCAACTGGAGACAAGGACCAACACCATGCTGACCACGTTCCCCCGCCTGCTGCTGGACCATGCGGCGCGCCGCGGCCAGGCTCCCGCCATGCGGGAAAAAGAGTACGGCATCTGGCAAACCCGAAGCTGGGCCGACATTGCCCGCATGGCCGAGCACATTGCCTGCGGACTGCACCAGGCCGGCCTGCATCGCGGTGAACACATGGTCATCATCGGCGCCAACCGGCCCCGCCTGTATGCCACCATGCTGGCCGCGCAGTCGCTGGGCGCGATTCCGGTGCCCCTGTACCAAGATGCCGTGGCTGCCGAATGCGTCTTCCCGATCAATAACGCCGAGGTGCGTTTTGCCCTGGTGGAAGACCAGGAGCAGGTCGACAAGATGCTGGAGATTCGTGAAAGCTGCCCCCAGTTGTCCCACATCTACTTCGACGATCCGCGGGGCCTGCGCAACTACGACGAAGAAGGCCTGGCCGGTCTGGACGAGCTGATCGGCGCCGGCGAGGCGTTTTCGAAGCAGCATCCCGACTTCTACAAGGATGAGATCGAAAAGGCGCAGGCCGGTGACGTGGCCGCGATGTTCTTCACGTCGGGCACCACCGGCAATCCCAAGGGTGTGGTGCACACCCACAATTCACTGATCGACCGTGCCCGGGCCGGCGCCGAGTTCGACCGCCTCAGTGGCGACGAAGACGTGCTGGCCTATCTGCCGCCGGCCTGGATCGGCCAGAACATCTTCAGCTACGCCCAGTGGCTGGTGTGCGGCTACACCGTGAACTGCCCGGAGTCTTCCGGCACGGTGAACATCGACCTGAAAGAAGTGGGCCCCACCTACTATTTCGCACCGCCGAGGGTGTTCGAAGGCCTGCTGACCAGCGTGATGATCCGCATGGAAGACGCCGGATCGATCAAGCGCAAGATGTTCCACTACTTCATGGACCTGGCCAAAAAAGTCGGCCCCGACCGTCTGGACGGCAAGTCGATCGGGGGCAGCAACGCTTTGCTGTATTGGCTGGGCAACCTGCTGGTATACGGCCCGCTGCGCAACAACCTGGGGATGAACCGCGTGCGGGTGGCCTACACCGCCGGCGAGGCTATCGGGCCGGACCTGTTCAGCTTCTACCGCTCGATCGGCATCAACCTCAAACAGCTCTATGGCTCCACCGAGACCGCGGTGTTCGTGTGCCTGCAGCCGGACCACGAGGCCCGCGCCGACACCGTGGGCGTGCCGTGCCAGGGCGTGGAGATCAAGGTGGCCGACAACGGCGAGATCCTGGTCAAGTCGCCCGGCCTGCTCAAGGAGTACTACAAGAACCCCAAGGCCACCGAAGAGGTGCTCACCGCCGACGGCTGGTACCACACCAGCGACGCCGGTTTCATCGACAGCCACGGCCACCTCAAGATCATCGACCGCGTCAAGGATGTGGGCCGCATCCACGGCGGCGCCAACGACGGCGCGATGTTCGCCCCCAAATATGTCGAGAACAAGCTCAAGTTCTTCCCGCAGATCAAGGAAGTGGTGGCCTACGGCGACCAGCGCGAGAAGGTCTGCGTGATGATCAACATCGACTTCGACGCGGTGGGTAACTGGGCAGAACGCCAGAACCTGCCGTACGCCGGCTACACCGACCTGGCCCAGAAGCCCGAGGTCTACCAGCTGATCAGGGAATGCGTCGAGAAGGTCAATGCCGACCTGGCCGAGGACGCGCTGCTGGCCGGCAGCCAGATCAGCCGCTTCCTGGTGCTGCACAAGGAACTGGACGCCGACGACGGCGAGCTGACCCGCACCAACAAGGTCCGCCGCGGCTTTATCGCCGAGAAGTACCAGCCCCTGATCGACGGGCTGTATGGCGGCAAAACCGAGCAGTTCATTGAAACGGTGGTGAAGTTCGAAGACGGCCGTACCGGCAAGGTCAGCGCCACACTGAAAATCATGGACGCCAAGACTTTCGCGCCGGTCAAAGCCGCCGCCTGATCCCCACAGGACGCACTCATCATGACCAAGAAAAAGATCGGCGACGTCATTCTCGACGTCAAGAACATCAGCCTGCGATTTGGCGGCGTGAAGGCGCTCACCGACATTTCCTTCAATGTGAAGGAGCACGAAATCCGGGCCATCATCGGCCCCAACGGTGCCGGCAAGAGCTCCATGCTCAACTGCATCAACGGGGTCTACACCCCGCAGGAAGGCAACATCACCTTTCGCGGCAAAACCTTCAGCCACATGAACAGCCGGCAGGTGGCCGAGATGGGCGTCGCCCGCACGTTCCAGAACCTGGCGCTGTTCAAGGGCATGAGCGTGATCGACAACATCATGTCGGGGCGCAACCTGCGCATCAAGAGCAACCTGTTCCTGCAGGCGTTGCGGATCGGTCCGGCGCAGAAGGAAGAAGAGCAGCATCGCGAGTTCGTCGAGCACATCATCGATTTCCTGGAAATCCAGGCCTTTCGCAAGACGCCGGTCGGCCAACTGCCCTACGGCCTGCAAAAGCGCGTCGACCTGGGGCGCGCGCTGGCGATGGAGCCGCAGGTTCTGCTGCTGGACGAGCCGATGGCGGGCATGAATCTGGAAGAGAAGCAGGACATGTGCCGCTTCGTGCTCGACATCAATGACGAGTTCGGCACCACCGTGGTGCTGATCGAGCACGACATGGGTGTGGTGATGGACATCTCCGATCGCGTCGTGGTGCTCGACTACGGCAAGAAGATCGGTGACGGCACCCCCGACGAAGTACGCAACAACGAAGACGTGATTCGCGCCTATCTGGGCACGAGCCACTGAGGAGAACACAGCCATGGCATTTTTTCTTGAAGCGTTGTTTGGCGGCCTGATGGCCGGCATGCTGTATTCCCTGGTGGCGCTCGGCTTCGTGCTGATCTTCAAGGCCTCGGGGGTGTTCAACTTCGCGCAGGGCGCGATGGTGCTGTTTGCCGCGCTCGCGATGGCCCGCTTTGCCGAATGGGTGCCCGGTTGGACCGGTATAGAAAGCCGTTTCCTGGCCAATACGATCGCCTTCCTGCTGGCTGCCACGCTGATGTTTGCGCTGGCCTGGCTGATCGAGCGGCTGGTGCTGCGCCATCTGGTCAACCAGGAAGGCGTGACGCTGCTCATGGCCACACTGGGCATCACCTACTTCATCGACGGCTTCGGCCAGACCATCTTCGGCAGCGACATCTACAAGATCGACGTCGGCATGCCCAAGGATCCTGTGTTCCTTTTCGAGGGCGTGTTCCCGGGTGGCGTGCTGGTCAACCTCGAAGACGTCTATGCGGCCATCATCGCGGCTTTCCTGGTTGCGGGACTTTCCATCTTCTTCCAGAAGACGGCCACCGGACGCGCGCTTCGTGCAGTCGCCGACGATCACCAGGCGGCGCAGTCGATCGGCATCCCGCTCAACAAGATCTGGGTCATCGTCTGGTTCGTGGCCGGCATCACGGCGCTGGTCGCCGGCATCATCTGGGGCTCCAAGCTCGGGGTGCAGTTCTCCCTGACCACGGTGGCCTTGCGGGCCCTGCCGGTGATCATCCTCGGCGGCCTGACCTCCGTGCCCGGCGCCATCATCGGCGGCCTGATCATCGGGGTCGGCGAGAAGCTGTCCGAGGTATACCTCGGACCGCTGGTCGGTGGTGGCATCGAGATCTGGTTCGCCTACGTGCTGGCGCTGGTCTTCCTGCTGTTCCGCCCACAGGGCCTGTTCGGCGAAAAAATCATCGACCGCGTGTAAGCCCCCCCGACTAGCCCAGACCGAACGGATAAATCATGTTCTACAGAGAAAACGGTCAGTTCAAGACCTCTTACCGCGCCGATCAGCAGATCTTCCCGATCACGCAGGACCGGTTCGCCGTGCTGGCCATCATCGCGTTCGCCTTCCTGGCGATACCGATGCTGGCAGACGAGTACATGTTCCGCGCCATCCTGATCCCGTTCCTGATCCTGTCGCTGGCAGCGCTGGGTGTGAACATCCTGGTGGGCTATTGCGGCCAGATCTCCCTGGGATCGGGGGCCTTCATGGCGGTGGGCGCCTACATGGCCTACAACACCTACATCCGCATCGACGGCATGCCGCTGATCGTGGCGCTGTTGTCCGGCGGTTTCTTTGCCACAGCAGTGGGCATGTTCTTCGGTATCCCGAGCTTGCGGGTCAAGGGGCTGTACCTGGCGGTTGCCACTTTGGCGGCACAGTTCTTCTGTGACTGGGCCTTCCTGCGGGTGGGCTGGTTCACCAACAACAATGCATCGGGTTCCGTATCGGTGTCCAATCTGCAGGTCATGGGCTGGACCATCAATACGCCCGTTGAAAAGTATCTGTTCTGCCTGGGGTTCCTTGTCGTGTTCGGACTGCTGGCGAAGAATCTGGTGCGCTCAGCAATCGGTCGAGAATGGATGGCCATTCGCGACATGGACGTGGCCGCCGCCGTGATTGGCATCCGCCCGGTCTATGCCAAGCTCAGTGCATTCGCTGTCAGTTCCTTCATTGTCGGCGTCGCCGGTGGGCTCTGGGGCTTTGTCCACCTGGGTTCGTGGGAGCCGGCCGCGTTCTCCATCGACCGTTCCTTCCAATTGCTGTTCATGGTGATCATCGGTGGCATGGGCTCCATCATGGGCAGCTTTTTCGGGGCCGCCTTCATCGTGATCCTGCCAATTTTCCTGAACCAGTTCCTACCCTGGGTGGGTGATCTGGTGGGCGTGAGCATCTCCACCGCAGCCGTGGCGCACACGGAATTCATGATCTTCGGCGCACTGATTGTCTGGTTCCTGATCGTGGAACCCCATGGACTCGCCAAACTGTGGTCAATTGCCAAACAGAAGCTGCGAATCTGGCCTTTCCCGCATTGACCAAGGGACATCCCTGACACCTACACGCGTCTTTTAGCGTTAACTATTCGGTTCCCCCTGTGCTTCACTTTCTTAGGAGACAACCCATGAAGCTTCGCCAAATTGCCCTCACCGCCACGGTGGTCGCTGCCGGTCTTTCCGGTGTGTTGACCACGTCCCTGGCTTCCGCCCAGGCCAAAGAGCAGTTTTTCCCTGCCCTGGTCTACCGCACCGGTGCGTACGCGCCCAACGGCGTGCCCTTTGCCAACGGTTACGTCGACTACCTCAAACTCACGAACGCCCGCGGCGGCATCAATGGCGTGAAGGTCTCCTTTGAAGAATGTGAAACCGGTTACGCCACTGACCGCGGCGTCGAGTGCTACGAGCGACTGAAAGGCAAGAATGGCGGAGCCACCGTGTTCCAGCCCCTGTCCACCGGCATCACCTTTGCACTGACCGAAAAAGCCCCCGTGGACAAGATTCCGCTGATCACGGCCGGTTACGGCCGCAGCGAAAGCCAGGACGGCGGCGTGTTCAAGTGGAATTTCCCGATCGCTGGCACCTATTGGGTCGCCGCCGACGTGCTGATCCAGCACATTGCCAAGAAGGAAGGCGGCTTCGACAAGCTCAAGGGCAAGAAGATCGCGCTGGTCTACCACGACAGCCCGTTTGGCAAAGAGCCAATCCCCCTGCTGCAAGAACGCGCGAAGATGCATGGCTTTGACCTGAGCCTTCTGCCCGTCACCCACCCCGGCGTCGAGCAGAAAGCCACCTGGCTTCAGATTCGCCAGAACCGCCCGGACTACGTGCTGAACTGGGGCTGGGGTGTGATGAACTCCACCGCTCTGAAAGAAGCCCAGGCCACAGGCTATCCGCGCGAGAAGATGTACGGTGTGTGGTGGGCGGGTGCCGAACCTGACGTGAAAGACGTTGGCCAGGGCGCCAAGGGCTACAGCGCAATCACCATGCAGCATGGAACGGAAAAAGGCGCCGCCGTGGTCAAGGAAGTCCTGGAAAAGCTGCATGCCAAGAATCAAGGCACCGGACCCAAGGATGAAGTGGGTGAAGTGCTGTACATGCGCGGTCTGATCAGCGCCATGTTCGCTGTGGAAGGGGTCCGCGCAGCTCAGGAGCGCTTCGGCAAAGGCAAAGTCATGACCGGAGAGCAGGCCCGTTGGGGGTATGAAAACCTGAACCTGACCCAGGCCAAGCTGGACGCGCTGGGCTTCAAAGGTGTCATGCGACCCATCTCCACCAGTTGCGCCGACCACATGGGCGCCGCCTGGGCCCGTATCCACACCTGGGACGGCACCAAATGGGTCTTCAGCAGCGACTGGTACCAGGGCGACGAGCAGATCATCAAGCCCATGGTCAAAGCCGCTGCCGACAAGTACGCGGCCGAGAAGAAACTCACTCGCCGCACACCGCAAGACTGCCAGTCCTGATTCTTCGGCAACCCTTCCCGCTTGACGGGAAGGCCTGGTGGCCCACACGGGCCATCAGCTGAAAGGGCCGCGTGCGGGCCTTTCAGCTGGTTCAACAGGACACTCCAACATGAGCAACCCCAACATCGTTCTCAACGTCAACGGCATCGAGGTCATCTATAACCACGTGATCCTGGTGCTCAAGGGCGTTTCCCTGCAGGTGCCCGAGGGTGGCATTGTTGCCATCCTGGGCGGCAATGGCGCCGGCAAGACCACCACCCTGCGGGCCATCTCCAACCTGCTGAAAGGCGAACGTGGCGAGGTCACCAAGGGTTCGGTCGAACTGCGGGGCGAGCGAATCGAGAATCTGAGCCCGGCCGATCTGGTCAACCGCGGCGTGGTCCAGGTCATGGAAGGCCGCCACTGTTTCGCCCACTTGACCATTGAAGAAAATCTGCTGACCGGCTCCTACACCCGCAAGGACAAGGCCGAAGTGGCCCGCAACCTGGAGAAGGTCTACAACTACTTCCCGCGCCTGAAGACCCGCCGCACTTCGCAGGCGGCCTACACCTCCGGTGGCGAGCAACAGATGTGTGCCATCGGGCGTGCCATCATGGCCAACCCCAACATGGTGCTGCTCGACGAGCCCTCGATGGGCCTGGCGCCGCAGATCGTCGAAGAGGTCTTCAACATCGTGAAGGACCTGAACACCAAGGAAAAGGTCACCTTCCTGCTGGCCGAACAGAACACCAACATGGCGCTGCGGTATGCCGACTACGGCTACATCATGGAGTCCGGCCGCATCGTGATGGACGGGGCGGCGGCCGACCTGGCCAGCAACGAGGACGTCAAGGAGTTCTACCTCGGCATGGGCGGTGGCGAGCGCAAGAGCTTCAAGGACGTCAAGAGCTACAAGCGGCGCAAGCGCTGGCTGGCCTGACAGCCGGTTCCGTTTTCCTTTCCGTTTCAACCCTTGCCGGAGGTGCGCAAGCGTTCCACCATGAGCCATCACCACGACGACCTTGAGATCCGCACGCCCGAAGCCCGCGAAGCCGCGTTGTTCGGCGCCCTTCCCGCTCAGATCGCCCAGGCGCAGCGCCATGCACCGGCGCTTGCCGCGCTGCTGGACGGTGTCGACGCCACGGCCGTCACCGATCGCGCCGCGCTTGCGCGCCTGCCGGTGACGCGAAAGTACGAACTGCTCGACCGCCAGAAGGCCTCCCGTGCCGCGGGTAGTGACCCGTTCGGCGGCTTTTCGACCATCGGCTGGAACGGCCTGTTGCGCAGCCGGGGCGCGCGCCGGGTGTACCAGTCGCCCGGGCCGATCTACGAGCCCGAGGGTCATGCCACGGATTACTGGCGCTGTGCGCGGGCCATGTCCGCGGCCGGCTTCCGCGAAGGCGACCTGGTGCACAACTGCTTCAGCTACCACCTGACGCCCGGCGCCTGGATCATGGAAAGCGGCGCGCAGGCGCTGGGCTGCACCGTCATTCCGGGTGGCGTGGGCAACACCGAACAACAGCTGGCCGCCATCGCCGACCTGAAGCCGCAGGCCTACGCCGGCACGCCGAGCTTTCTGAAGATCCTGGTGGAAAAAGCGCAGGAAGTCGGCATGACGCTGCCCATCACCAAGGCCCTGGTGTCCGGCGAGGCGTTTCCGCCCTCCTTGCGCGACTGGCTGGCCGAGCGCGGCGTCACCGCCTACCAGTGTTACGCCACGGCGGATGTGGGCCTGATCGCCTACGAAACCGCGGCCCGCGAAGGCCTGGTGCTGGATGAAAACATCATCGTCGAGATTGTGCGGCCCGGCACCGGCGACCCGGTGGCCGACGGCGAGGTCGGCGAGGTGGTGGTGACGGTGCTCAACCCCGACTACCCCTTGATCCGCTTCGGCACCGGCGACCTTTCGGCGATCCTGGCCGGTTCCTGCCCGACCGGGCGCACCGCGCCCCGCATCAAGGGCTGGATGGGCCGCGCCGACCAGACCACCAAGATCCGGGGCATGTTTGTGCATCCGGGCCAGGTGGCCGATATCGTTCGGCGCTTTCCGGAAATCGTTCGGGCCCGTCTGGTGGTTACCGGAGAGATGGCGAACGACCAGATGACGCTGAAGGTCGAATCAACCTGCAGCGGCCCTGACGGACTGGTCGGCCGCGTAGCCGATGCCATTCGAGATGTCACAAAACTGCGTGGCAATGTCGAGGTACTGGCCCCCGGTAGCCTGCCCAACGACGGCAAGGTCATAGAGGACGCCCGCAGCTACCAGTGATCGACGGACGGAATTCCGATCACGGTCGCACTGCGCATCCGGGCTCGCCCTTACGTAGTTCCCGCGATTGCACGGTGCGCCGCGGCTCGTAACATCGCTCCATCGATCAACTGGAGTGAACCATGAAGAAGCTCGTTCTCCTCGCATGCCTGGCCGTCGCCGCCGGCGCAAACGCGCAGACCTACCCCACCAATCGCCCCATATCCATCGTGGTGCCCTTCGCGGCCGGCGGTCCGACCGACCGTGTTGCGCGCGACCTGGCTGAAGCCATGCGTAAGGCGATTCCGGGCTCGAACTTTGTGGTTGAAAACGCCGCCGGTGCCGGTGGAACCATTGGCGCCAACAAGGTGGCCAAAGCGGCTCCTGACGGACAGACGCTGTTGTTGTTCCATGTTGGCATGGCGACCACACCGGTCATGTACCGCAAGCTGACCTATAAGCCGCTGGAAGACTTTGAATACCTGGGTATCGTCAACGATGTACCGATGACCCTGATCGGCAAGCCCCAGTTGCCGGCCAATACCTACCGCGACTTTGAAAACTACATCCGCGCCAACGCCGGAAAACTGAACCTTGCGCATGCCGGACAAGGTTCAGCATCCCACCTTTGCGGCCTGATGTGGCAATCGGCCGTCAAGCTGAACGAATCCATGACGACCATTCCGTTCGGCGGCACCGCGCCGGCGATGAACGCGCTGGTCGGAGGGCAAGTCGACGTGATGTGTGACCAGACCACCAACACCGTCGGTCAGATCGAGGGTGGCCGCGTCAAGGCCTTCGCTGTAACGACAGCACGTCCATTGTCCGGCCACAAGACGCTCAAGGACTACCCGACCTTGCAGGAGATGGGGCTCAAGGGCTTCAACCTGACGATCTGGCACGGGCTGTATGCACCCAAGGGCACGCCGGCCGCGATCACCAAGATTTTGAACGAAGGCATGAAAAAGGCGCTCAAGGATCCCGACTTCATCAAGAAGCAGGAAGGTCTGGGGGCGATTGTTGCCACAGACAACCGCGTAACCCCGGAAGGGCACAAAGCCTTCGTCGCCGCGGAGATCAACAAGATCCGCCCGGTTTTCGAAGCTGCCAAGGCCTTTGCCGACTGACGACATGCCCGCTCGGCCAGAGCATCGCTGCAGAACTTTGGCTGTCCACATTTCCTGGTAACCGGCCGCGCCCGTGCGGCCGGTTTTTTGCGCTGTTTTCCCGTATGTCACAGACCCGGCCGCCCCAGCTTCGGATCGTTGATTCGATTACCGAACTGTCACCGTGCGACGGCGGTTGCATTGCTGTCAGCGGCTCACATGGCGGCGTCAGCTCGGCGCGATACGCAGCGGCCGTGCGCCCCGTTCTGTGCGTGTTCAATGACGCGGGGGTCGGCAAGGATCAGGCAGGAATCGCGGCACTGCAAATTTTGCAGGCGAGCGATCTGGCCGCCTGCACGGTGGGCCACGACAGCGCGTGTATCGGCAACGCGCAAAGCACACTGGCAACGGGCCGGATCAGTCATGTCAACGCCTGCGCGGCCACCTTGGGTATTCACCAAGGACAGTCGTGCCGAAATGCCGTCATGATGGCGTCTCGCACCAACTCCGCAGAGGCCCAGCACCATGCCCCATCTGATTCGCCCTGAACGTCGTTTGCTATTGGCCCGCCTCGGGGCCACTGCGGCCGCCTTGGCGCTCAGCTCTGCTGCGCTTGCCCAAAGCGGTTGGCCCACCAAGCCCGTGCGCATGGTGGTTCCGTTCGCGCCCGGTGGCACCACCGATATTCTGGCCCGCGCGATTGCTCCGGAACTGAGCCGGGCCTTCGGCCAGAGCTTTGTCGTTGAAAACCGCGCCGGCGCCGGCGGCAACGTCGGCGCCGAACTGGTTGCCAGGTCCACGCCGGACGGTTACACCCTCCTGATGGGTACGGTCGGCACCCACGGCATCAACAAGTCGCTGTATCCCCGTCTTCCGTATGACCCGCAAAAGGACTTTGCGCCGGTTACTCTGGTCGCCGGTGTTCCGAATGTCATGGTGATGAATGCCGATCGGGCCAAGGCCTTGGGCATCAATACGGTAACCGACTTCATCCGCTATGCCCGGAGCAACCCTGGAAAACTCAGCATGGCTTCCAGTGGCAACGGAACATCGATCCACCTTGCGGGCGAGCTGTTCAAATCCCGGACCGGCGTTTTCATGCCCCATATCCCCTACCGGGGTTCGGGGCCCGCGCTGCACGATCTGGTGGCCGGTAACACCGATGTGATGTTCGACAACCTGCCCTCGGCCATGCCGCAGATCAAAGCCGGCAAGCTCAAGGCGTTTGCAGTTACCAGCGCGCAGCGTTCTGCAGCCATGTCGGAATTACCCACCATCGAGGAGGCCGCTGGTCTGAAGGGCTTTGAAGCCAGCAGCTGGTTCGGCTTGCTGGCGCCGGCCGGCACACCGGCGGAGATCGTCTCCCGAATTCAGCAAGAGACCGCCAAGGCTCTGCGGACTGCGACCATCAGCGAGCGTTTGCAATCTCAGGGTGCGATTCCCAGCGGCAACACCCCCGCCGAGTTCTCCCGCCTGATTGATGCGGAACTCGTCAAATGGGCGGCCGTTGTCAAGGCCTCGGGTGCCAAAGTGGACTGACACCCACCCGAGTCTGCACGCGCTCACGCGCGTGCCCCTGGCCCCGTAGCGCGCGGTCAAACTCCCCAGACAATCGGCGCCTCAGCCTTCTCACATCGCCGCAGCATCTCAATGAACGGCGTTGCTCGCTGACGCAGCGAAACGACCTCCCCGGCCGGTGGATCATCCCCGCGGGAGCGTGCCGATTCGACTGCTGCATTTCGTGCGGCTTCTTCAGTCCGTATGGCCAACTCCAGTGCCTGAATGGCCCGCGCCATTTGCAGCGGCTCGATGATGCCGCTGGTTTCCGGCGACTTGCCAATGATGTCTAGCACCCTCCTGCCATTGGGCTCCAGCATGATCAGGTCACCGGTTGCCTTGGATTTGAACTTGAACAACATGCGAGGGACTCCGAGTGAGGCCCTTCATTGTGCCCCGTCAGTTGCGGACAAGGGTTAATCCCTGTTCGGATGTTTTCGTTTAGTTCTAAACTATTTTTGTCTGAACTAATGCGCTGGAGACCCCATGAACATCGTCTGCATCGGCGGCGGCCCCGCGGGCCTGTACTTCGCGCTGCTCATGAAGCAGCACAACCCGGCCCATGACATCACGGTGGTGGAGCGCAACAAGCCCTACGACACCTTCGGCTGGGGCGTGGTGTTTTCCGATGCCACCATGGACAACATGCGCCAGTGGGACCCCGCCACCGCGGCCGAGATCCAGCAGGCCTTCAACCACTGGGACGACATCGAGCTGCACTTCAAGGACGAGGTGATCCGCTCCGGCGGCCACGGGTTTGTCGGCATCGGACGCAAGAAGCTGCTGAACATCCTGCAGGCGCGCTGCGAGCAGCTCGGCGTGAAGCTGGTGTTCGAAACCGAAGTCGATTCCGACACCGACTACCCCGACGCGGACCTGATCATCGCCAGCGACGGCATCAACTCCCGCATCCGCACCCAGTACGAACGCGTCTTTCAGCCCGACATCGTGGTGCGTCCCAACCGCTACATCTGGCTGGGCACCCACAAACTCTATGACGCCTTCACCTTCCTGTTCGAGAAAACCGAGCACGGCTGGTTCCAGGCCCACATCTACAAGTTCGACGAGAACACCACCACCTTCATCGTCGAATGTCCGGAAGAGGTCTGGCAGGCACACCGGCTGGATGAGGCCGACCAGGCCCAGTCGATCGCGTTCTGCGAGCAGCTGTTCGCCAAGAACCTGCAGGGCGAGAAGCTGATGACCAATGCCCGCCACCTGCGCGGCTCGGCCTGGCTGAATTTCCAGCGCGTCAAGTGCGAACAGTGGTCGCACTTCAACGGCCGCAGCCACGTGGTGCTGATGGGCGACGCGGTGCACACCGCCCACTTTGCCATCGGCTCCGGCACCAAGCTGGCGATCGAGGACGCCATCGAGCTGACGCGCCAGTTCATCGACATCGGTGACGCGCCCGGGCAGATTCCGCAGGTGCTGGCACGCTACCAGGAACTGCGCCAGGTCGAGGTGCTGAAACTGCAGAACGCCGCCTGGAACGCGATGGAATGGTTCGAGGTGTGCGGACGCCGTTACGCGGACCGGATGGCGCCGCCGCAGTTCATGTACTCCATGCTGACGCGCAGCCAGCGCATCAGCCACGAAAACCTGCGCCTGCGCGACGCCAAATGGCTGGAAGGCTACGAGGCCTGGTTTGCCGGCACTGGCCGCCCGCAGCTGCCGATGCTGACGCCGGTGACGGTGCGCGGCCTGCAGCTGGCCAACCGCATCGTGGTGTCACCGATGGCCCAGTACAAGGCCGTGGACGGTGTGGTGCAGGACTGGCACCTGATGCATCTGGGCGCGCGCGCCGTCGGCGGCGCGGCGCTGGTGATGGTGGAAATGACCAGCCCGACGCCCGAAGGCCGCATCACCCCCGGCTGCCCGGGGCTGTGGAACGAGGAGCAAGCGGCGGCGCTGACACGCATCGTCGACTTCGTGCACCGCAACAGCCCGGCAAAGATCGGTCTGCAACTGGGCCACAGCGGCCCCAAAGGCTCGACCTGCGTCGGCTGGGAAGGCACGGACGAACCGTTGCCCGACGGCAACTGGCCGCTGATGGCCGCCAGCGCCGTGCCGTATGGCGCGCAGAACCAGGTGCCCCGCGCCATGACCCGCGCCGACATGGACCAGCTCACCGCGCAGTTTGTCGCCGCCACCCGGCGCGCGGCCGAGGCCGGCTTTGACTGGCTGGAACTGCACGGCGCACACGGCTACCTGCTGTCGAGCTTCATCTGCCCGCTGACCAACCGCCGCACCGACGACTATGGCGGCTCCATCGAGAACCGCTGCCGCTACCCGCTGGAGGTGTTTGCCGCCATGCGCGCCGCCTGGCCGGCCGAGCGCCCGATGAGCGTGCGCATCTCCGCCCACGACTGGGCGCCGGGCGGCAACACCCCGGACGATGCGGTGGTGATCGCCCGCCTGTTCAAGGCCGCCGGCTGCGACGTGATCGACGTGTCGTCCGGCCAGACCACCCGGGAGGCCAAACCCGTGTACGGCCGCATGTACCAGACGCCGTTTGCCGACCGCATTCGCAACGAGGTGGGCATCCAGACCATGGCGGTGGGCGCCATTTCCGAGGCCGACCATGCCAACAGCATCATCGCCGCCGGCCGTGCCGACCTGTGCGCCGTGGCGCGACCCCATCTGGCGGACCCGGCCTGGACGCTGCACGAGGCCGCCAAGCTGCAAAGCCGGGACGTGCGGTGGCCACGGCCGTACGAAAGCGGCCGGGACCAGCTCTACCGCGAAGTTTCACGGCAAAAATCCACCTGACCCAGCGTCAAAAGGTGATTGTCTGCTATTGATTCAGGAATAAAAGCCCCATGGACATGGAAGCCCGCGCCCACAGTGAGCACCCGGAGGCCTTGCGCCTGTGGCTGCGCCTGCTGACCTGCACCCAGCTGGTGGAAAAGCGCCTGCGCGGCGCGCTGCGCGAGCAGTTCGACACCACGCTGCCGCGCTTTGACCTCATGGCCCAGCTGGAGCGGGTGCCCGAGGGCCTGCGCATGAACGAGCTCTCGCGCCGGCTGATGGTCACCGGCGGCAACGTCACCGGCATCACCGACCAGCTGGTGGCCGAGGGGCTGGTGGAGCGCATCGAGGTGGCCGGTGACCGCCGGGCTTTTCGCGTTCGGCTCACCGATCAGGGCCGCCAGAGCTTTCACGCCATGGCCCGCGCCCACGAGGGCTGGATCGTTGACGCCTTTTCCGCCCTCGGACCGGACGACATGGCCACGCTGCACCGCCTGCTCGGCGAGGTCAAACACCATTTTCAGGAGACCGCATGAAACACTACATCCCCGCCGGCAACCCGATGCGCGGCCAGTTCGACGCCCGCGCCGGCTACGTGGCCCGGCACTTCGCCTGGTCGTTCGCCGACGGTGTGGGCACCGTCACGCTCAACCGCCCGGAACGCAAGAACCCGCTGACGTTCGACTCCTATGCCGAGCTGCGCGACCTGTTCCACGCGCTGAAGTTCGCCACCGACGTCAAGGTGGTGGTGGTCGCCGGTGCGGGCGGCAATTTCTGCTCCGGTGGCGACGTGCACGAGATCATCGGCCCGCTCACGCGCATGACCATGCCCGAACTGCTGGAGTTCACCCGCATGACCGGTGACCTCGTCAAGACCATGCGCAACTGCCCGCAACCCATCGTCGGCGCCATCGACGGCATCTGCGCCGGCGCGGGCGCCATGATGGCGCTGGCCTGTGACCTGCGCTACGGCACGGACGCCACCAAGACGGCCTTTCTGTTCACCCGCGTCGGTCTTGCGGGTGCCGACATGGGCGCCTGTGCGCTGCTGCCGCGCGTGATCGGGCAGGGCCGCGCCTCCGAGCTGCTGTTCAGCGGCCGCGCCATGACCGCCCAGGAAGGCCTGGCCTGGGGCTTTTTCAACGCGCTGCACGAAAGCGACGCCCTGCTCGGCGCCGCCACGGCGATGGCCCGCGAGCTGGCGGCCGGCCCCACCTTTGCCCACGCCATGACCAAGACCATGCTGCAGCAGGAATGGGCCATGACCATCGAGCAGGCCGTCGAGGCCGAGGCCCAGGCCCAGGCGATCTGCATGCAGACGCAGGACTTCCGCCGCGCCTATGAGGCCTTTGCCGCCAAACAGAAGCCGGTGTTCGGAGGCGACTGAGATGGCCATGACCGATCTGCGCGCACCCGCCGGCCACCTCGCGCTGCCCTTCTTTGACCTTGCCCACCGGCAGTTGGCCGACGGCCTGCGCGCCTGGGCGCCGGCGCAGGATGTCGACGAGGCCGACGACCGCGCCGCCTGCCGCGACTGGGTGCGCCGCCTGGGCGATGCCGGCTGGCTGCGCTATTGCGTGGCGGCCGAACACGGCGGCGCCCTGCCCGCGCTGGATTCGCGGGCGCTGGTGGTGCTGCGGGAAACGCTGGCGTTCCACTCGCCGCTGGCGGATTTCGCGTTTGCGATGCAGGGCCTGGGCAGCGGCGCGATTTCGCTGGCCGGCACACCGGCGCAGCAGGCGGCCTACCTGCCGGCGGTGGCCCGGGGCGACAAGATCGCCGCCTTTGCGCTCAGCGAGCCGGACGCGGGTTCGGACGTGGCCGCTATGCAAACCATAGCAAATAATGACCAAATGACGCTGGGTCACGGCCAAAAAAGCTCGGATTTTGTGATTCAGGGCCAGAAAACCTGGATCAGCAACGGCGGGCTGGCCGATTTTTACTGCGTGTTCGCCAAGACCGACCCGCAGGGCGGCAGCCGGGGCATCAGCGCCTTCATCGTGGACGCTGGCACATCGGGTCTGGACGCCAGCCGCGCCATCCACGTGATGGCGCCGCACCCGCTGGCGACGCTGGTGTTCGACGGCTGCCGCGTGCCCGCCGACGCGCTGCTGGGCGAGGTCAACGGTGGCTTCAAGCTGGCGATGCAGACGCTGGACATCTTCCGCGCGTCGGTGGCAGCGGCCGCATTGGGCATGGCGCGCCGCGCGCTGGCCGAGGCGGTGGCCTGGGCGCGAAAGCGCCGCATGTTCGGCCAGACGCTGGCGGACTTCCAGCTCACCCAGGCCAAACTGGGCGAAATGTCCGCGCTGATCGACGCTGGCGCGCTGCTGACCTACCGCGCGGCGTGGATGCGCGACTTGGCCAGCGGCAGCGCGCGCGAGCGCAGCGTCGCCGCCGCTGCGGCCAAGATGACCGCCACCGAAAACGCCCAGAAGGTCATCGACATGGCGCTGCAGATGCACGGCGGGCGTGGCGTGGAGGTAGGCGCCAAGGTGGAAAGCCTGTACCGCGACATCCGCTCGCTGCGCATCTACGAAGGCGCCACCGAAGTTCAACAGCTCATCATCGGCAAAGCCGTTCTGCAGGAGGCCACCCCATGACGGATGTTTTGTCCGGCGCTTCTTCCGGCGCCGGTGCGCCCAGCGCGCAGACCGACCGCTTTGTGCACGACCGCCTGCCGCCACGGGACCAATGGCCCGACCTGCGCTACGACCGGCCCGAGCTGCAGATCCCGGACGCGGCCAATCTGGTCGCCACGCTGCTGGGCGGCGCCCACGCCCGCGGCTGGGGCGAGCACCCGCTGCTGCGCAGCCCGACGCGCACCCTCAGCTACGCACAGGCGGAGGCGGAGGTGAACCGCATCGCCCGCGTGCTCACGGGTGAACTGGGCCTGGTGCCCGGCAACCGGGTGTTGCTGCGCGGTGGCAATTCGGTGGCCATGGCGCTGGCCTGGCTGGCGGTGGTCAAGGCCGGACTGGTGGCGGTGGCCACCATGCCGCTGCTGCGCGCCCGCGAACTCGGCGACATCATCGACAAGGCGCAGCCCACGCTTGCCCTGTGCGACGGCAAGCTGCTGGACGAGCTGCGCACCGCGCAGGCCGGGCACCCGGTGCTGACCACCATCGTGCCGTTCAACCAGGATGGCGTCGCGGGTTCGCTGGAGGCGCGCGCGGCCCGGCAGCCCGCCGACTTCACCGCCTGCCCCACCGCCGCCGACGACATTGCGCTGCTGGCCTTCACCTCCGGCACCACCGGCAAACCCAAGGCGGTGGTGCACACCCACCGCGACGTGCTGGCGGCCTGCGAGGCCTGGCCCCGCCATGTGCTGCGCGCCACACCCGACGACATCGTGATGGGCTCGCCACCGCTGGCCTTCACGTTCGGTCTGGGTGGCATGCTGATCTTCCCGATGGCAGCCGGCGCTTCGGTCTACTACCCGGACATCACCTACACCCCCGAGGCCATGGTGCGGCTCATCCGCGACGTGGGGGCCACCATCTGCTACACCGCGCCCACCTTCTACCGGCAGATGGCGCCGTTCGCCAAAGCCATCGGACTGCCCTCGCTGCGCACCTGCGTGAGCGCCGGCGAAGGCCTGCCGGATGCGACGCGCCAGTTGTGGAAGGACGCCACCGGCATCGAGATGACCGACGGCATCGGCGCCACCGAGATGTTCCACATCTTCATCTCGTCGGCCGGTGCCGACGTCCGCCGGGGCGCGATCGGGAAAGTGGTTCCCGGTTACCACGCCCGGGTGGTGGACGAACAGGGCCGGGAAGTGCCGCGCGGCACGGTCGGCAAGCTCGCCGTGATCGGCCCGACCGGCTGCCGCTACATGGCCGACGAGCGGCAGGCCCGTTACGTCCGGGACGGCTGGAACTTTCCCGGCGACGCCTTTGTGCAGGACGAGGACGGCTACTTCTTCTACCAGGCGCGCGACGACGACATGATCATCACCGCCGGCTACAACGTCGGCGGCCCGGAGGTGGAAGACGCGTTGCTGCGCCATCCCGCCGTCGCCGAGTGCGGCGTGATCGGTCTGCCCGATGAGGACCGCGGCATGATCGTCAAGGCGTTTTGTGTGCTCAAGCCGGGTTTTGTCGGCGACGATGCCTTGGTCAAGACCCTGCAGGAGCACGTCAAAAGCACCATCGCCCCCTACAAATACCCGCGCCAGATCGAGTTTCGCGACACGCTGCCGCGCACCGAGACCGGCAAGCTGCAACGCTTCAAGCTGAGGACCCCATGAAAATCCTGCAACCGCCCGGATGGGCGACCCCCAAAGGCTACGCCAATGGCGTGGCGGCGCGCGGCACGCTGGTGTTTGTGGGTGGCCAGATCGGCTGGAACGCCCAGCAGCAGTTCGAGACCGACGACTTCATCGAACAGACCGCACAGACGCTGCGCAACGTACACGCGGTGCTCGCCGAGGCCGGTGCCGGCCCCGAGCACATGGTGCGCATGACCTGGTACATCACCCGCCGGGACGAGTACCTGCGGCGCCTGCCGGAATTGGGCCGCGCCTACCGGGAGGTGATGGGGCGCCACTTCCCGGCGATGACGTGTGTGGAGGTCGCCGCCCTGATGGAGGACCGCGCCCAGGTGGAGATCGAAGTCACCGCGGTGGTGCCGGATTGACCGAATCCAGGCCACCACAAACAGGAGCGGGAGATTGATACCTACCGATCCTGCACCTTTTTAACACTCTGTGGTACGGTCTTTTCCTCAGCGAACCTGGCCGCTGAGCTCAATTTCCACACGACGGTCCGGCTGCAGGCACTGGATCAAGGCGGTACGAGCCAGTTTGTCGCTGCAATCTGTGGTCACCGGCTTGGTTTCACCCAAGCCGCGGGCCACCGAGTTCGTGGCAAGGACTCCCCGCTTCTTCAGTTCTTCCAGGATTGTTGCGGCACGTGTCTCGGAAAGCTTCGCATTGTGGTCGGGCGAACCCAACCGGTCGGCATGTCCGGTGACCGTGATCTGACGGATGGTCTTGAACGCTTTCAGCCGCTCGGCTACCTGATCGAGCCGCACCGATGCGCCCGGCAACAGGTCAGATGCTTTGGCCTTGTCGAACTGGAACAAGGCGTCAGTCAGAATGACAAACGTCTCCGTTGGCACGACCACCGACGCTTGCTGTGGCATTGCCGGTGCCGCTACGGGTACGGGCGCGGGTGCGGCCGCTGCAGCGGCGGGCCTGGGAACGGCGACCGGCATGCGACAAGCGGCCGCCTCCTGGTCAGCGCGCCGCAACGCATCTTCAACCATTGCAATATGTGGCGTCGCTTGCCGCCAGCCGGTCTGCTCCTGCGCGTGGCCGGCACGAACGAGCCGAACCTCGGCGCACGCCACCGTGCGCGCGTTGCACTCCAGTGTCTGTGCATTGTTCTTGTGACCTTGCAAACGGCTCCAAAGGTCGTCACGCAACCGGGCACTCCGCGCAACCAAAGGCGTATCGATTCCAACAACAGCCTTGCGATCCGCTTCGAGAGCCGCAGCAATCTTCATAGATTCGGCAAGCGATTCTTCGACGTAGCCCGTCCGGTCGTTCTCCAGGTATTTGGTTTTTGCCGTATCGAGCCAGCATTGCGCTTTGGCCAAGCCGAAATGGTTTTGGGGAACACCCGATTCGTTGAGTTTTCTCAGCCGATCCTGGTGGGCGTCCAATCTCTCTCGATCTGCCCTGATGATGCTGTCTGTGATTCGCTGCTTTTCGGGCGCCAGACCGGTCGCTTGTCCCGAGGGACCCGGACCTTCCCGGCCAGTGGTCGCACAACCTGCAAGGACTGTCGCCACCAAAGCCAGAGGGAGAATTATTTTCATACCCGTCCTCGTCATGGTTTTGTACCTGCGGCCGTTGGCTCAATGGTCTTGTTGACCGAGCCATCCCGCCTGCGGAACGTGTCTTCGTCGAACTTGTAGCGAAGGCCCAGCACCCAACCGCGATTGGTGTAATCGCTGCCAGTCAAATCATCATCGCGGAAGCCGCGCCAGTTGTAGCCAACCGTCGCCCAGAGGTTGTCCATCAACACATAGCCAACCTCCAACCCATAGGCGTGCTGGCGGGCGCCACCCTGGCCTTGAAGCACCGTAAAGAGTGCCCCCAGGGTCCAGCGGTTTGTGATGTCATAACTGACACGGCCACCAATCAACTGCGCACGATAGCTGTCACTGATCGTTCCAAGAAGCAGTTCGTTAACCTGCTTGTAGGCATACCGTCCACTGATCCACCATGGACGGCTCGGGTGATAGTTGAAACGGAGGCTGACAATATCGGTGCTGAGATCGGTTCGCGCTACACGGTCTGTGTCGATCTTGCGCTCGAACATGCCAATCGCATCAAACTGGTTGTTGTCAACCGGGCGATAAGCGAATCCCACCTGGAATCGGTTCTGAAACCGATCACCCGCCAATGCCACCCGTGGCTGCACACGGTTAACGTAGTCCCTCGCCAACAAAGTCCAGTTTCGGTCCAGTTTGCGCGCCAGCGACAGTGTGCCCAGCCAATTGACGTTGCTCACGTCCTGACGCCATTCAAGACGCCCAGAGCCTTTCCAAAGCTCACTTCCAAGATACTCCAGACCGAGACCGATGGCATTTGTCGTGCCACTGGTTCCGTTGCTACGCTCGAAGTTGGTATTCAGGCGCAGGCCCTCGGACAGTTTCCACCCGTTTCTAAGACCAAGAGCGGATTGAATTTCCCTTCCGTTCGCAGCATCTCGCAGTCGATACTCGGTGAACAGCGAGCCGTCCTGCATGTACTGTGTATCGACACCCACAGAGAACGCACTTACCGCGTCACCAACGCCCAGGCCATAAGCTCCACCCCAGGCGCGCGAGTGCTCAAGGCGCGCAAAGATACGGGTCTGCTTGGCGACCGTCCAGTCTGCGCCCAGACGGTACAAGGTGGTGCTGTTGTCACCCATTTCGCGCTGGAGTTCGCCGTTAAGCATCAAGGCGTCCGAAACCTTGAAACCAACTCGTCCGTACAGCGAAGTACGCTCCAAATCCGCCGGCGCGGCAGGAGTGCTGCCTGAAAGCAACGATCCCGTACACACCACGGGCTGACCGGTTAATGGATCGATCTGCTGATTTCCTTGCTGATTGATGCCGAAACCGCTGTTGTAGCCAGAGCCACTTACGCCAATGCCTGAGTTGCAGGCAACCAAGCCCTGAGATATCAAGGAGATGGCATCCTGAGAAACCCGACGCGCGCCGGCCCCTATGGTCAATCGGTCGCTCAAGCGCAGATCAGCTCCCACGCTGGCGGCGTCGCTACGGCTTCCGGCGACCCTGTCGTCCGTACGGGTGGCTTCTGCATTCAGAGTCAATTTGTCATTGACCTTGAAAGCACCGGATGCGCCCAATTCGGTTTTGCCTCCTACAACACCCGCACTGGGGTTGTTGAAATCGGTTTCAGCACGAACGGCATAAACACGGCCGCGAATCGCCTGGTCGTCATGCCGCAGTTCCACACGCGCGGCATTTCCGCTGAATTCACCAGATCGCCCCGCAAAGGCTGCGCTCGTGTTGGAATTGAAACCACTGCTTCCCTGATTCACCACTGAAGTCGATCGCGCGACTTCAGCGATTAGTTCGGTGGACTTGCTCAATCGCAACTGAACGTTGACTCCTGACACCTCGTACGGCGCTTCCGGGTTCTGGTCTTTTGCAATTGCAGCACCGATCGATAAAGTCGGCGTCAGGGCAAGTCGCAGGTCAGCACCCGAGACCGTGAACTTTTCACCCCCTTGTTCGACTTCATAGGTGACTCGAATACTCAAAGGGTTTTGCTGGTCGTCGAAAGATGGAACCGGAGATTTGAAAAGTATCTGCCCGGTAAATGGCTCAAACTCGTAGTCCACCGATCGGGTCAGCAAGGTTGACTTCAGAACGATGGAAGGGCGATTGCGATCCCGGACAAGGATTTCGATTTTCTCGGTCCCAGCAACACCGTTCGGGTTGGAGACCGAGTAGGGCCCAGACATTCCCCGACCCGGAAACTCGTCAACGATCTGCCGCAACGACTCCCGCGCGAGGAACGCGTTAGCAATAACTTTTCCTTCTTCATAGTGGCCACGAAGTCCCGGAAGCGACCGGCTATATTGGCTCAGACTCCGTGAGGGACTGTTATCTTGGGTTGTGAAATCCCCGAACAGGAGGAAACTACGATTCTTGTCGAGGCGGACATACAGCTTCCCGGTACTCTGGGCGTCAACTCCGCGGACACTGGAATCGCCGTACACCGGATAGAACGCGTTCGGATCTATGTCTTGAAAAAGGCCACGCCGAGTCTCTTTGTCAGAGTCATAAGCAAGTGTCAGAAGATACTCACCCTTGACCTTTCCCTTGAGATAGACGGCGGCCCGCGCCCCAGCCCGGCCCCGCCCACCATTGAACTCCCGCTCGAAGCCCTTCAACTCCTGGTCGAAAAGATCATTTTCTCGGACAGGAACAATTGTTTTCGGGTCGAATTTGTCTGCACGAATCCGGCCTTCCAGAAGGCCAACAACAATCATTTCGCGCAGATCCGGCACATACCGAACCGCGACTTTTTCGGCCACTCCTCTGACCGAGACCCGAACATTGACCACACCTGGCTTGTAGGGCGCAACCAGTTTGAACTTTAACTGCCCGCCTTTTGCTGTGACCTGGTATCCAGGTTGAACCTTGTCGATATCCCCGGTCCGCCCCTTGCCTTCGGACTCGACAGCACCAGGCAACACGATCCGCGCGCTTCCATCAACTTCTATCGTAAGGTCGATATCCTCTTTGAGCGCCAGTCCGCCGGCACCCTGCAAGTCAACAACGACTTCAGTTTCTGAAACACCGTCCGCCAGCAGGTTATCTGCCGGAATTCTTACCGCGATTTTCGCAACCGGAGAGGAAACTCTCTCCATAAAGGACGTAAACGGACGCGGACCAACCGTTGCCTGCCCCCCAGTATCAAACGCGCTGGCTCGCCCGACCACGTCGGCACTGGTTGTCCCATCCGCCACTTGGGCGTTCAAACCGAGCGGCAACATACCAATTGCCAGAACAACGGGTCTGAGGCGGAGTTCGAGGTTACGCTTTCTGGCTGTCATCGTTTCGCTCCCTCTGCGGGACGCTCGCCCGAGCTCTCTTTGGCAGGAACGATGATCCGGCCTTCAGTTCGGCGCGCCTTCACCTGATCCAGAACCTCCACAGAACACGATCCTTCGATGAAGTCTGCGCGGGCCATTTCACCAGCTCGCATGTCGACAAAGATGCTATCCCCTGATCCTGCATTGCGGTTGCTGGATGGGACGAGACGAGCGCCTCTCGGCAGAGTCGTCTTATCGACCTTGATGACATGGGTCTGCGGTTTGACACCACAGAGGCTGTACTTGCCTTCGGAGTCCGTGATGACGTAGCTGCCATCCAACATCACAATGCGAACGCCCGGCACTCCCAAGTCACGCGAGCCGCTGTTGTTGTTTTGGACGTGGTTTCCATCGCAATCGACGTAAACCTTGCCAACGATGCAGCCCTCGTTGCTGAAAACACCACCCTGGACAGTGACCTTGAAGATGGCTGTATTGGAGCGGACAGGTCCATTCACACCATTGAACACGGCAGTTGCCCGGTTGATCCCGTCGCCCTCCTGGCTACCGACACCCACGCGCACGATGTACTTCAGTTCTACCGTAGCATCGCCAGAGACGTTACCGATACTGAACACCATCTGGCGACCTATGCCGCCGCTCGGATCTGCAACCGAGACACCGGCAACTCTCGTTGTACCCGGTATATAGCGGAATCCTGCGGGCAACAAGTCCTCAACCCGAACACCAGGAATTGACTGGGCGGTCGTGTTCTTCACACGAATCGTGTATTCGACAGAATCCCCGATTTCCGCCACGGTCTTGTTACCCACCTTATTGATCAGCAGCGCTCCGGAACTCAGCGGATCCAACGGGATATGGTTGTGCCGGACCTCACGGAACTGACCGAAGTCCCACTGCATATCAAGGTAGTACAAAGTCCCCGGTAGCCCGGTCAATTCAACACCGGGAGCATCAGCTTGTGGTTGTATGTAGTTGACTCCACTCGGAACGTTGAGGAGACCCTGAGGCAGGGCGACACCACCCAAGACGGCAGGCGTCGGCAGGTAGCCATTCGGAGCAACAACCCTCAAACGATAGTTTCCGTTTGGTGGGCTGTTAATGAACAGGAATTGGTACAGCCCATCGTCAGCGGTGACCATGGAATTGACGCCACCAACCAGGTGGGTGGAAGGATTGAATCCGGGCGGACCTTCGAGTGTGACCCTGGCCCCAGCGATCGGCTTGCGCGTTACGCTGTCATAGACCACCCCGGACGGGTCGAGCGGAAGGTTCTGCTCAACCACGTTGTCACCCGCATACAGCGTCACACCGGAGATCGCGCCTGACACAGTCACCGGAATGTTCGACTGCGTCGGCGAGGTCAGCAAGGTGCCCCCGGTCTGGACGTTGCCGCGCTCTGTGAGGTTGCGTTGGTTAAACGGAACGCCATAGATCACGTTGCCACTTGAGTCAGTGAAGCGAACAGAATAACCCGTGCCAGTTGGCAGTCCATCGACTCTGTAGCGTCCATCGGCAGCAGTTGTGGCCGAGCCCACCACCAAACTTCCCTTAAGAACGTCAACGCGGTAACCGTTCAAGGGGGTATCCAGGTTGCCTTGCCACCAACGATCCGAATTTCGATCCAGCCAGACCCGTCCTGAAAGGCTTGCATTGAATACTGCAGCTACTCCAGTGGAAGCAGAAACCGTATTGTTCGCGAGCGTTGATTCAAGCGTAGTGGTGGCGACACCGGCGATCCAGGTCATCGACTCACCCGCATTGGATCCGGCCGGCACCAAATAACTCACAACCTTGAACGTGGAAGATCCAACGGGCATTGCTCCCAACCCAAAGGTCTGAGTCACTCCGCTAGGTAGTACGACAGTTCCCGTTACGTTTTGCGCAGTGCTTGGACCGTTATTCACCCAGGTGACAGTTACAGAAATGGTGGTGCCGGGTGTACCAGACTGCGGAACCACGAGTGTGGTCGAAACATCAGCCATGGTCACAACAATGGTCGGTGCAGTCACCGTATTGTTCGACAGATTAGTTTCGGTTGTTGCGCCAGATATACCGGCAGTCCAAGTCAGCGTACTTTCACCGATCGCATTGTTCGGCACTCGATACGTCGCGGTAGATTGGACAATCGAACCAACCCCAAGCGCTCCGATATTCACGTTCTGCACTGTGCCGTCAGGCAGGATGATCGAGCCAACAACACCATCTGCAGCACTGGGCCCGTTGTTCACCCAAGTCACGGTCGCGGTAATCGTCGCTCCGGGTGTCCCTTCCGGACTTACGGTGATGGTGGTCACAAGGTCTGCGATGAGAACAATCGCCTGGGCACTGGTCGCGGTGTTGTTGGCGAGATTACTCTCCGGCGTGGTGGTGGCCACGCCCGCGGTCCAGTTCTGCGTCGTGATCGAGCCGGCCGGCACGCTGTAGTTCACTACCGTGACGGTGCTGGAGCCGTTGGCCAGCGAGCCGATGACAACCGTCTGCGTCGTGCCGTTGGGCAGCACGACGGTGCCAGTGACGTTTTGCGCTGTGCTCGGGCCGTTGTTGGTCCAGGTCACCGTCGCCGTGATCGTGCTGCCCGGTGTGCCGTTGGGGGTGACGCGCACTGTGGTGCTCACGTCAGCCAGCGCGGTCAGCGGCGTTACAGCCGTCACCGTGTTGTTGGTGGTGATGCTCTCGGCCGTGGTGGTGGCCACGCCCGCGGTCCAGTTCTGCGTCGTGATCGAGCCGGCCGGCACGCTGTAGTTCACTACCGTGACGGTGCTGGAGCCGTTGGCCAGCGAGCCGATGACAACCGTCTGCGTCGTGCCGTTGGGCAGCACGACGGTGCCAGTGACGTTTTGCGCTGTGCTCGGGCCGTTGTTGGTCCAGGTCACCGTCGCCGTGATCGTGCTGCCCGGTGTGCCGTTGGGGGTGACGCGCACTGTGGTGCTCACGTCAGCCAGCGCGGTCAGCGGCGTTACAGCCGTCACCGTGTTGTTGGTGGTGATGCTCTCGGCCGTGGTGGTGGCCACGCCCGCGGTCCAGTTCTGCGTCGTGATCGAGCCGGCCGGCACGCTGTAGTTCACTACCGTGACGGTGCTGGAGCCGTTGGCCAGCGAGCCGATGACAACCGTCTGCGTCGTGCCGTTGGGCAGCACGACGGTGCCAGTGACGTTTTGCGCTGTGCTCGGGCCGTTGTTGGTCCAGGTCACCGTCGCCGTGATCGTGCTGCCCGGTGTGCCGTTGGGGGTGACCGAAAGCGTGGTACTCAGGTCGGCGCTGGCATTGACCGTCATCGTGTCCGTGCCGCTGTTGTTGGCCGTGTTGCTCTCCGGCGTCGTCGTCGTCACCGTGCTGGTGGCGCTGACCGGGCCGCTGCCCGGCACCACAAAGCTGATGGTCTGGGTGCTCGTGGCCCCCGGAGCCAGCGTGCCGATCGTGTACACCGCCGTCGTCAGCGTGCCGCCCGGGCCGCTGATCAGCACCGTGCCCGTCACATCGCCGGCCGTCGAGGTGCCCTGGTTCACAAACGTCACCGTCGCCGTGATCGTGCTGCCCGCCGTCGCGTTGGTGGGCACATCCACCGTCGTGACCACGTCAGCGCGCGGCTCCACCGTCACCGTGGCCGTGCTGGTGTTGTTCGTGGGCGTCGGATCCGGCGTCGTGCTGGTGATGCTGGCCGTGTTCGTGTAGCCCAGTGTCGCGCTGGTGGCGTTGCTCAGGCTCACCACGATGGTCAGCGTCGCCGTCGCGCCGCTGGCCAGGCTGGCCGTCGTGCCCGTGATGCTGTTGCCGCTGACGCTGACCGTCAGGCCGTTGCCGCTGGCACTGAGCACGTTCAGTCCCGCAGGCACCACGTCCGTCACCGTCACGTTGGCCGCCGCGCTCGGGCCGGCGTTGCTCACCACGATCGCAAAGCTCATCGTCGCGCCCGCACCCGTGCCGTTGGGCGTGCTGGCCGTCTTCACCACCGTCAGGTCGGCGCTGGCATTGACCGTCATCGTGTCCGTGCCGCTGTTGTTGGCCGTGTTGCTCTCCGGCGTCGTCGTCGTCACCGTGCTGGTGGCGCTGACCGGGCCGCTGCCCGGCACCACAAAGCTGATGGTCTGGGTGCTCGTGGCCCCCGGAGCCAGCGTGCCGATCGTGTACACCGCCGTCGTCAGCGTGCCGCCCGGGCCGCTGATCAGCACCGTGCCCGTCACATCGCCGGCCGTCGAGGTGCCCTGGTTCACAAACGTCACCGTCGCCGTGATCGTGCTGCCCGCCGTCGCGTTGGTGGGCACATCCACCGTCGTGACCACGTCAGCGCGCGGCTCCACCGTCACCGTGGCCGTGCTGGTGTTGTTCGTGGGCGTCGGATCCGGCGTCGTGCTGGTGATGCTGGCCGTGTTCGTGTAGCCCAGTGTCGCGCTGGTGGCGTTGCTCAGGCTCACCACGATGGTCAGCGTCGCCGTCGCGCCGCTGGCCAGGCTGGCCGTCGTGCCCGTGATGCTGTTGCCGCTGACGCTGACCGTCAGGCCGTTGCCGCTGGCACTGAGCACGTTCAGTCCCGCAGGCACCACGTCCGTCACCGTCACGTTGGCCGCCGCGCTCGGGCCGGCGTTGCTCACCACGATCGCAAAGCTCATCGTCGCGCCCGCACCCGTGCCGTTGGGCGTGCTGGCCGTCTTCACCACCGTCAGGTCGGCGCTGGCATCCCTGCTGATGGTGCTTGTCGCGGTGTTGTTGCTGGTGTTGCTGTCCGGTGTGGTACTCGTGATCCCGACTGCATTCGTGATCGAACCCGCGCCGGCACTGACCGAGACGGTCAGGGTCAGC
The DNA here is from genome assembly GCF_057219955.1 of Curvibacter sp. T50. Taxonomy (NCBI): domain Bacteria; kingdom Pseudomonadati; phylum Pseudomonadota; class Betaproteobacteria; order Burkholderiales; family Comamonadaceae; genus Curvibacter; species Curvibacter sp. T50. The sequence goes on along the minus strand of NZ_JBXVVU010000007.1, from coordinate 35,591 downwards.
GTGCCGCTGCCGCCACTGGCCAAGGTTCCCAAGGTCAGGGTGACCGCCCCCGTTGTGGTCTGCAGCGTCCCGGACGAGGCCTGCGCACTCACCAGTGTCAACCCCGCCGCCGTCAGATTGTCCGTCATCGTCACGCTGCTGGCGCTACTCGGGCCCGTGTTGGCAAAGGTGATGACGTAGCTGAAGGTCGAGCCCACCGTGCCTACCGAGACACTGCTGGGGGTCTTGGTTACCGACAGGTCCGCACTGACCACGCGGCTGATGGTGCTTGTCGCGGTGTTGTTGCTGGTGTTGCTGTCCGGTGTGGTACTCGTGATCCCGACTGCATTCGTGATCGAACCCGCGCCGGCACTGACCGAGACGGTCAGGGTCAGCGTGCCGCTGCCGCCACTGGCCAAGGTTCCCAAGGTCAGGGTGACCGCCCCCGTTGTGGTCTGCAGCGTCCCGGACGAGGCCTGCGCACTCACCAGTGTCAACCCCGCCGCCGTCAGATTGTCCGTCATCCGCACGCTGCTGGCGCTACTCGGGCCCGTGTTGGCAAAGGTGATGACGTAGCTGAAGGTCGAGCCCACCGTGCCTACCGAGACACTGCTGGGGGTCTTGGTTACCCCTAGGTTGGCATTGGGCGACACGCCGTCAATGTCACGAACCGAACAAACCCCTCCCGAACACGAAGTGGAGGGGTTGGTGTTAACCACGCCGGCCGGAGGTGTGATGGACACCGTGTTGGTGACGCTGGTCTGGGCGAAAGCCTGCACAGCCGAAAGCGCCCATACAACCAGAAGCATGAGGGCGAACGAAACCAAACGGGCAGAAAAACCCGCTTCAGCCGTTCGACTCCTCACCGTCTGCACCCGACTCAATCCGTACTCCGAAGACAAACCATTTGCCCGCCACACGCGAACTTAGCGCCCGAGTCTAAAGTCAACCGTTAAAACGGTTACAAAAAGTACACGTCGAAAGCTACGTGGAGGGTGGAAGTGTGACCAAAATCACACACCCAAAACGCGCCGGATCATAACCCAAGGATCGACAGTGACTTACCGACCCTACCTCGCGCTAATTATGCGAGGTCGAGAAGGAGAATCAGTCCGGTTGGAAATACTCCGAACGGCCCGTCCGGACAATGCAAGACCTGCTCTCGGCGTCAGGTCGGCGGGATGGTTTCCTGAAAGCTCGGTCGCGACATCAGTTTGTCCTGAAGGCGCTCAAGATTGGGATACTGACCACGCCAGTCAATCTGGGAGAAGCGGAAATCAAGGTAGCCGAGAGCGCAACCCACCGCGATGTCCGAAAGGCTCAGATGGATGCCGCTGCAGTAGCCCCGGTCTGCCAAGCCCAAGCTCATGGACCGCAAACCGCCGTGAATCTTGTCCATCTGCCGGTCGATCCACGCCTGAGACCTTTCGGAAGGACGGCGCCCATCCCATGTCGCCTCCAACCGGGCCAGCACAGCCGCATCCATGACGCCGTCGGCCAGTGCCTCCCAGGTTTTCACCTCGACCCGCTCCCGCCCGGTCGGCGGAATCAGCTTTCCCACCGGAGACAACGTATCCATGTATTCAACGATGACACGGGAGTCAAAAACTGCTTCACCGCCTTCCATAATGAGGCAGGGCACCTTGCCAAGGGGGTTGGAATCAGTAATACGTGTCTGGGCATTCCAGACGTCTTCCGAAACAAACTGGCAATCCAACTTCTTCTCGGCCAGCACAACACGCACCTTGCGCACGTAGGGACTGGTCAGGGAGCCGATCAGTTTCATGAATCCTCTCTGTCTTTCTTGTATCTCAGGCCTATTTTGGTCATTCTAGGGGAAGGGCGGCCGTCCTGCGGTGCGCGCCTACAACACCCCACACCTACAATTCGTGTATGACTCCCCATCCCATTGCCGCACTGTCCCCTTTGGATGGCCGATACTCGGCCAAATTGGCCGCTCTTCGCCCCATCATGAGTGAACAGGGCTACATGCACCGGCGCATCCAAGTCGAAATCGCTTGGTTGATTCACCTGTCAGACGCCGGGTTCGCCGAGTTTCCGCCGTTACCCTCCGATGCACGATCCTTTCTGTTCGATCTTGTCGAACAGTTCTCACAGGAAGATGCGCTGGCGATCAAAGACATTGAGGGAACCACGAACCACGATGTGAAAGCCGTGGAGTACTGGATCAAAGCCAAGATTGCCGAGCAGCCAGCACTCAGTAAAGCCAGCGAGTTCGTTCATTTCGCCTGCACGAGCGAAGACATCAACAACACAAGCCATGCGCTGCAACTACGTGCCGCACGAGATCTGGTCATCTTGCCTGGTTTAGACACGGTGATTCACCGTTTGCGAGAAATGGCCCATCAGTTTGCGAAGACTCCGATGCTCAGCCGCACCCACGGCCAAACGGCCAGCCCGACAACCGTCGGAAAGGAACTGGCCAACGTGGCCCACAGACTGGCCGTCGCGAGGAAGAGCATTGCCAACGTACCGATGATGGGAAAGATGAACGGCGCAGTGGGCAACTACAACGCCCACTTGGCGGCGTGGCCTGAATTCGACTGGGAGCGCTTTGCTCGAAAGGTTGTTGAAACGCCGGAACCCATGGGTCTCGGCCTCACATTTCAGCCTTACAGCATACAGATCGAGCCTCACGACTACATGGCTGAGCTGTTCGACGCGGTGGCGCGGGCCAACACGATTCTTATCGACCTTTCCCGCGATATCTGGGGCTATGTCAGCCTCGGGTACTTCAAACAGAAGCTCAGGGCAGGCGAGATCGGGTCGTCGACCATGCCACACAAGGTGAACCCCATCGATTTCGAGAACGCTGAGGGCAACCTGGGCCTCGCCAACGCCTTGCTAAGGCATCTCTCCGAGAAACTGCCCATATCCCGCTGGCAACGGGACCTGACGGACTCGACCGTATTGCGGAACATGGGCGTAGCCTTGGGTTACGCCAGTTTGGCATACCAATCGCTACTAACTGGACTGAACAAACTCCAGATCAATGAGGCAGCGCTGCGGGCCGATCTGAACAACGCCTGGGAAGTGCTGGCCGAACCCATTCAAACGGTGATGCGGCGTTACGGCGTAGAGGGTGCCTATGAGAAGCTCAAGGAAATCACCCGAGGTCAAACGGTGACGGCCGGCGACCTTCACGTACTAATCAAGACGCTACCGATCCCAGAAGAAGAAAAATTGCGACTTCTCGCTTTAACTCCTCAGGATTATGTCGGTAAAGCAGCAGAACTGGCATTGCGAGTGTAGTTTTCGCCTTTTTTGGCCTTATACCCACCGTAAAAGCGTCCTCAACAGCTATATATTTGATAGCAAATGGCACTCCGCTCTACCGTTTTCAAAGTGCAACTGGGGATTGCTGACATCGACCACGGGTACTACGCAGACCAAACGTTGACGTTGGCGCGCCATCCGAGCGAGACCGACGAGCGAATGATGGTCCGGCTGGTGGCGCTGGCACTGAATTCCTGGCAGTTGCAATCGATTTGTGGCGGCGATGGAGTGCTGGCTTTCGGGGCCGGCCTCTCGGACCCCGACAGTCCCGATCTCTTCTTGGAAGATTACACCGGACAAATGCGCCTTTGGATCGAGGTCGGCCAGCCTGAAGACCGACCGCTGGCCAAAGCCTGCCAGAAGGCAGATCAGGTCATGGTGTACGCGTTCCACCATGCCGCTGAGGTCTGGTGGCGAGGTATCGAAAACAAGCTGGAACGGCTGGAGAAGCTTCAGGTTTGGCGGGTGCCGGCCGTGGCTTCACAGTCGTTGGCACGCCTGGCCCAGCGCAATATGCATTTGCAGGCCACGGTGCAGGAGGGTAGTTTGAGCCTGTCGGACAAAGACACACACATCGACATTGAGTGCATCCGCTGGAAGTAATTGGTAGGCGCGGTCCGGGGGGTTTTCCGTTCTTGACTGGCTTTTGGTGCTGCCCGAAGTTGTGTTCCCCGGGTTAAATGTGCGGATCTGTCCCAACCCTGAATATCCGCTCAGAATAACGATTGAATCGCCAAGCGGTTCCTTCGCTTTCTATTCGGTGCCAGGTCGCCCTTTTCTGGTACGGACTCATAGCGGGCCAGGCCTGGACCTCAATCTCTGTCCGCCCACAACCCTTGCATACAGCGTCGCCTTGACTGGTTGAACAGATGGCGATGCACGGCGTATCGCTGGTCGTGTGATACCAGGTCAACCATGCTTGACGTGCTGGCTCTTCTACCGTGTCCACGTTGACAACCGGTACGCGGCTGAGAGTCATTTGGGCATAGATTTCGGCCAATGCCGATAGTGCCGGTGTGAGCGTGCAACCATCGATCGACGGATCGCGCAAGCGCCAGAAGTTGATGGCCGCCTCCAGATCAACAAGGGAAATGACGTCGTTCGGTTGGGATTGGAGTTCCGGGTGCATCTTTAATGGCCTTGAGAGCGAACTTCGACATTCTCGGTCGGTTGGAGTCTGGGGGTTGCTGGCTCGCATTTCCCGGGCCCTGCTATTCTTTGCCTATGAAGCTTCTCAGCAAATGGATTCTCAATGCTTGCGCACTGTTGCTGGTTGCGCACTTTTATTCCGGTGTACAGGTGAGCGGGTTTGGCTCGGCGCTGATCGCAGCGCTTCTGATTGGCCTGCTGAACACTCTGGTTCGGCCGATCCTCGTTCTACTGACACTGCCGGTTACTCTGATCAGCTTAGGGCTGTTTCTTTTCGTTATCAATGCTCTGCTGTTTTGGGCTGCTTCTGGGCTGACCACTGGCTTTGTGGTGCTGGGCTTTTGGGCTGCATTGGTAGGTTCTGTGATCTATTCGGTTTCGGGTATTGTGATCGACTCCGCGCTACAACGGTTGTTCGGGCGTTAGGGCCCGAAGGTGGCTCTGGGGTGAACGGAAGGGTCTGCTTTGGCCTGCTTCCTGTTCGGCGATTTTGGCCTGAGCGTCCCGCATTCGGGTCTCGACAACCGCCAATTCGATCTGATCGACGCGTACTGTTTCGGACTCCGTGCTCAGCCGGATTGCGGCCTTGTATCGGTCCAATGCGCCGATGTAGTCCAATCTCGCCATTCGCACTTCTGCTTCGGCTCGGATGGCAGCAATCGGCTCATTCAGTTCTGTTTGAGTCTTCACCATAAGCTGCCATGCCGCAGCATCATCTGCGTGTTCGCTTAACCACAGGCGAAGGAGTTCTCGGGCGCGCTTTCGGCTTTCGTCTGTTTGCTTACCCAACATGCTTTGGATTTTCAACAGCAGGACGGGGCGCTTTCCGGGCTCGGGCATGCGGGTTAGACGAGTTAGCCGTTCGTTGGCGTCAGCGTATCGTCCGACGTTGAGGTCAAGTTCTGCCCAAACGAGATTGATCAGCCACGCTTTTTCATCTTTGTCACTGGCTTGCTCATCTATTTCCGGGAGGATCAGTTCGGAGTTGTCCCGCTCACCGCTCAGTGTCGCCTCAAGTGCTGTGCCATACCGGTGGACGATCAGTTGCTCCTTAGGGTTGGTTGCTTGGTTCCGTGCGACCCGCGGGAGTTGATTCGTATTTGATGCGTAGGTTCGGGAGAGGATCGAAGCCCGTGTCGCCATCAAGCTTGCTTCGAGATCAAACCTTTTCCCTCCGCTACCCGATATTCCGATTCGGGCACGCATGTCCCCTATACGGTCAGTTGTCAGCGGATGGGTGCGCAGGTAGGGAAACGCCCCCGAATCGTTGAGTTGGTTGGCACTCTGGAGCTTCTCAAACATTGAGACCATGCCTGCAGTTGCAAAGCCGGCGTCTTGCAGAATTCCGAGGGCGATGCGATCAGCTTCCCGCTCCATGTCGCGGGAAAAGTTGAGCTGTGTTTGTAAGCCGGCTGCCTGTCCACCCAATACGATGGCGTTGGCGGCATCAGGGTTCCGGTTGGCAGCGATGGTTCCCAGGATGAAGGCCCCGATCATCCACGGTGCAAGTCGTTCCTGGCGTGCCGTCAGGCGATAGAGATGGCGTTGTGACGCATGAGCGAGCTCATGTGCCAATACCGCGGCTAATTCTGAGCTGCTTTCAATCGCTGCAATCATTCCCAAGTGAAGGCCGAAATATCCCCCCGGCAAAGCGAAGGCATTGATGGTTCGGTCTTTTCCCAGGAGGATTTTCCAGGAAAATTCACGGTAGAGTTCTTCCGGAAGATCGCCTCTGCGTCGCGCTGCTTCAATCAGGCGTCGCCAGATTGCCTCTACGTAATATTCCAACAGGACATCGTCTATAAAGTCCGGATCGCGGTAGAGATCACGAGCAATTCGGTCGCCCAGTTTTCGTTCGGTCCGAATTTCCATCATATCGCCCCCAAGGCTCGGAATAGCGGATGCTGACTGTGCGTGAGCCTGCCTGCCCGAGATGCCAAGGAGCATGGCAAGTGCAACTCCCGCCAAGAGCGACCGAGAAAGGGCGTTCAGGGACATCGTCTTTTCCGGATTTTGGGTTTGGGGGAGTATCTTTCCGATTGCAAGGGGTACCGCAGCACGCCGAGACATACGATTGCGGAATCTGATCCTAAGTCCCTTGGCTCCGCGTCGCTATCATGCTGTGCCAGCGTTTCCAAAATGTTAAGTTCAACCCTCCGCTATGACCTCTTCTTTTCCTGATAAATCCCTTACGCATTTCGACGTCCTGGGCAATGCGCATATGGTTGACGTTGGCGCAAAGGCGGCTTCCCATCGTATCGCCGTCGCCCAAGGTGATATTTACATGCAGCCTGCTACTCTGGCTCTTATCCGCAAGGGAACGGCAAAAAAAGGCGATGTGATTGGTGTTGCGCGAATTGCAGGCATCATGGGGGCAAAGCGAGCAAGTGAACTGATTCCGCTTTGCCATCCGCTTGCATTGACCCGGGTTTCTGTCGATTTCGTTTTGCCTGAGGGCGAACAAGAAGCAAAGGTGACCTGCACTGCGCGAGTCGAAACAATTGGGCCTACCGGTGTTGAAATGGAAGCACTGACAGCGGTGCAGATCGCCCTGTTGACGATCTATGACATGTGCAAAGCTGTCGATCGTTCAATGATCATTCAGAAAGTCCAACTGCTTGAAAAGCACGGCGGTCAGTCGGGCGCCTTTATAGCCAGCAAATAAAAAAAGCCCTCGCCGGACCGGCGAAGGCTCAAATTCAGGAGAGCTTTGTATGATCTCTGAGCTCTTCGATCACCGCTTCTGACGGTACTTGCGCAAGGCCGTTATTTGGGCTGCCAAGACAGCCAATTCCGACTGCGCACGAGCAAGGTCGATTTCACTCTTGGCGTTCTTCAGCGCTTCTTCCGCTGCCTGACGTGCTTCATTGGCTTTTTCGTCATCGAGATCTTTCCCGCGAATTGCGGTGTCGGACAAGACGGTAACACAGTCGGGTTGCACTTCGAGCACCCCCCCCGCAACGAAAACGAATTCCTCACCGCCGTCGGCGGTTTCAATGCGAACTGACCCCGGTTTAATGCGGGTAATCAGCGGTGTATGCCGGGGGTAAATTCCCAATTCACCCAATTCGCCGGGTAGTGCAACGAATCGCGCTTCGCCAGAGAAAATCGATTCCTCCGCGCTGACCACTTGGACGTGGATTGTATTCATGATAATTCCTGCTGAAGCTTGGGGAATGGCTGGTCCTACAGCGTCCCTGGGTTGTCGTAAGACGGGCAGGGACGAAACCAACTATCACGCAACCTTCTTGGCCTTCTCAAACGCTTCGTCAATGCTACCCACCATGTAGAACGCTTGTTCTGGCAGATGGTCGCATTCGCCGTTCGTAATCATCTTGAAACCCCGGATTGTTTCCGACAGGGGGACATATTTTCCAGGCGAACCCGTAAACACCTCTGCCACGTGGAACGGCTGAGACAGGAAACGCTGAATTTTACGCGCCCGCGCTACCGCCAGTTTGTCTTCAGGAGCCAGCTCATCCATACCCAGAATGGCGATGATGTCTCGAAGCTCCTTATAGCGTTGCAGCGTTCCTTGAACCGCCCGTGCTGTGTTGTAGTGGTCTTCACCAACGACAAGAGGATCGAGTTGTCGGCTGGTCGAGTCCAGCGGATCCACTGCGGGGTAAATACCCAGTGCAGCAATGTCGCGAGAAAGCACAACCGTAGAATCCAGGTGCGCAAAGGTCGTCGCGGGTGACGGGTCAGTCAAATCGTCGGCGGGCACATATACAGCCTGAATCGAGGTAATCGAACCGACTTTGGTTGACGTAATGCGCTCTTGCAAACGACCCATTTCTTCAGCGAGAGTCGGCTGATAACCCACCGCTGAAGGCATGCGGCCCAACAAGGCTGACACCTCGGTACCCGCCAATGTATAGCGATAAATGTTGTCCACGAAGAACAACACATCGCGACCTTCGTCTCGGAATGACTCGGCGATAGTGAGACCTGTCAGAGCAACGCGCAAGCGGTTGCCCGGAGGCTCGTTCATCTGCCCATAAACCATGGCAACTTTGGACTCAGAAAGGTTGTCCAGTTTGACAACTCCCGAGTCGGCCATCTCGTGATAGAAGTCGTTGCCCTCACGGGTACGTTCACCGACCCCCGCAAACACGGAAAGACCCGAGTGCGCTTTGGCGATGTTGTTGATGAGTTCCATCATGTTGACGGTCTTGCCCACACCGGCACCACCGAACAGGCCAACCTTACCGCCTTTGGCGAACGGACAAACCAAGTCGATCACCTTGATACCGGTTTCCAGCAGTTCCTGCGACGGGCTGAGTTCGTCATAGGCAGGTGCCTTGCGATGAATCGATGCCGAAAGGTCGGCTGACACCGGGCCACGCTCGTCGATGGGGTTCCCAAGAACGTCCATGATGCGGCCCAGAGTTGCTTTGCCAACTGGCACGGTGATGGGCTCATTGGTGTTGTAGACCATGTTGCCGCGACGCAGCCCGTCGGAAGAACCCAGAGCAATGGTACGCACGATGCCATCCCCGAGCTGCTGCTGAACTTCCAGCGTCAGGGCTGAGCCGTCCATCTTGAGCGCGTCATAGATCTTGGGCATCTGGTCGCGCGGGAATTCGACGTCCACCACGGCGCCGATACATTGAACAATCTTGCCTTGCACTTGAGCCATTTTTTGCTCCAAAAAAATTAAACGGCGGCGGCACCCGCGACGATCTCCGAAAGCTCTTTCGTGATCGCCGCTTGGCGCGTCTTGTTGTAGACCAGTTTCAGTTCGGCGATGACATTGCCAGCGTTATCGGTCGCAGCCTTCATGGCTACCATTCGAGCTGACTGCTCCGATGCCATATTCTCCGCAACGGCCTGATAGACCAGTGCTTCGACGTACCGGACCAATAGTTCATCAATTACCGTCTGGGCATCTGGCTCATAGATGTAGTCCCAACCAGGACCGGCCGGCTCGCCGGATCCACTGGCTGCCATCCGCGACGCGGACAGCGGAAGCAACTGTTCTACGACGGGTTCTTGCTTCATCGTGTTGATGAAGCGCGTGTAGGAGAGGTAAACCGCATTTAGCTTACCTGCCGCATAGGCATCCAGCAGAACTTTCACGGGACCAATAAGACGCTCCAAGTGCGGCGTGTCCCCAAGCTGAGTCGCTTGCGAAACTATCTTTGCCCCAACCCGGTTCAGGAAGCCGAAGCCCTTATTACCAATCGCAACCGCCTCAGTCTGTACACCTTCGTTTTGCAGGTCACGAATCTTGTTCGTCACAACCCGCAGAATGTTGGTGTTCATGCCACCGCAAAGGCCTTTGTCCGTCGTTACAACGATGAACCCCGCCGCCTTGGCATCGTTGTTCTTCATGAACGGGTGGACATACTCCGGGTTCGCCTTGCCGAGGTTTAGGGCAATACTTCGAACTTTGTCGCTATAGGGACGTGCGGCCCGCATGCGGTCCTGCGCTTTGCGCATCTTGGACGCGGCCACCATTTCCATGGCCTTAGTGATCTTCTTGGTGTTCTCAACCGATTTGATCTTGCCGCGAATTTCCTTGCCTGCTGCCATGGGTGGCTCCTCGTAGGATTAAGCGAAGCTCTTCTTGAATGCCGAAATAGCGGCACTCAATTCGGCTTCTGCATCCTTATCCATGGCGCGCTCATTCTCAAGTTTGGATAGCAGGGCTGAATGTTTGTCCTTAAGGTAGCCATGAAGTCCCGACTCAAAGCTGAGAACCTTCTTGACATCGACATCATCCATATGCCCTTTGTTGACGGCGTAGAGGGAAGCCGCCATGAGACTGATAGGCAATGGACTGTACTGGGGCTGTTTCAGAAGCTCGGTCACGCGTGCGCCTCGATCGAGCTGCTTGCGAGTCGCCTCATCGAGATCAGAAGCGAACTGAGCGAAAGCCGCCAATTCGCGATACTGCGCCAAATCGGTACGGATGCCTCCAGACAAGGACTTGATCAGCTTAGTCTGGGCCGCGCCACCGACGCGAGAGACAGAGATACCCGCGTTGATAGCCGGTCGAATGCCGGCGTTGAACAAAGACGTTTCCAGGAAGATCTGTCCGTCTGTAATAGAAATCACGTTGGTCGGCACAAACGCAGACACGTCACCCGCTTGCGTTTCAATGATTGGCAACGCCGTCAGAGAGCCGGTCTGGCCCTTTACTTCACCTTTGGTAAATGCTTCCACATAGTCGGCATTCACGCGAGCGGCGCGCTCCAACAGGCGGCTGTGCAAATAGAACACATCACCGGGGTACGCTTCCCGTCCGGGAGGACGACGAAGCAACAAGGAGACCTGTCGGTAAGCAACGGCTTGCTTCGAGAGGTCGTCGTAAACGATCAGGGCGTCCTGCCCCCGGTCCCTGAAGTACTCGCCCATCGTACAGCCCGAATAGGCGGAGACATACTGCATTGCCGCCGATTCCGAAGCACTGGCCGCCACAACGATGGTGTACTCCATGGCCCCGGCCTGCTCCAGCGCGCGGACAACGTTCTTAATGGACGAGGCTTTTTGACCGATAGCCACGTACACGCAGGTCATGTTCTGACCCTTCTGATTGATGATGGCATCAATCGCGACCGCCGTCTTGCCTGTTTGACGGTCACCAATGATCAGCTCGCGCTGGCCCCGACCTACCGGGACCATCGAGTCCAGACACTTGAGACCCGTTTGGACCGGCTGGTCCACAGATTTACGCGCGATAACGCCAGGCGCAACTTTTTCGATGACGTCGGTCATCTTGGCGTCGATCGGACCTTTTCCGTCGATCGGCTGCCCCAGTGCATTGACCACACGGCCAATCAGTTCCGGGCCGACGGGGACTTCGAGAATGCGACCGGTGCATTTAACGGTGTCACCCTCTGAAATATGCTCGTACTCGCCAAGAATCACAGAACCAACGGAGTCGCGCTCGAGATTGAGAGCCAATCCGTAAGTTGGCACACCCTCTTTGGTGGCCGGGAATTCCAGCATTTCGCCCTGCATTACGTCGGACAATCCATGGATGCGGACGATACCGTCGGTTACCGCAACAACGGTCCCCTGATTGCGAATGTCCGCACTCGCCGCCAGCCCTTCAATACGACTCTTGATCAGTTCAGAAATTTCTGCGGGATTGAGTTGCATGACTCTTTCCTTCTTTCTTAAAAATGCCAACGGGCCGACACAAAGCGCCGGCCACCGAATCAGGCCGAGAGGGCCATTCTCATCTGCTCAAGCCGTGCCTTGATCGAAGTGTCAAGCACCTCGTCACCAACCACCACTCGGATGCCGCCAATCAACTCGGGCACCACTTCAACGGAAATGTTGAGCTTTCGCCCAAACCGGGCCTCCAGCACACTCATCACGTCGCTCAGCGCCGCGTCGGTCATGGCAAACGCGCTATACACCACCGCATCGGAAGTGCCCGTCTTTCCGTTTTTGAGCGCCCGAAATTGCGAAGCTATTTCAGGAAGGACAGCCAAGCGTCCATTCTCAACAACCGTTTTCAGGAAGTTGGTTGCGAGGTCTGGCAACGGCGCGCGAACAACACCAGCCACCAGCTGCACCATTTCCGAATCCGATACACGGGGGTTACCTATCAGCTGCTTGAGCTGGGGGTCACTCGCAACAGCTGCGATGGCATCAACCCAAGCTGCCGTTGAATCGAGATCGGCACCCGCCGCCTTGAATAGCGCTTCCGCATAGGGGCGCGCGATGGTTGCTAGTTCAGCCATGACGACCTCACAGCTCCGCCTTCAGCCGCCCCAACAGATCCGCATGGATGTCGGGGTTGACTTCCTTGCGAAGAATCTGCTCGGCACCCTTTACAGCCAATACGGCAACCTGCTCACGTAAGGATTCGCGGGCCTTGAGCATCTGCTGTTCGGCCTCGGCGCGGGCGGCGGCAACGATCTTCCCGCCCTCCTCGTTTGCACGAGTCTTGGCTTCTTCGATGATCGACTGAGCACGGCGCTCCGCATCTGCCAATCGTTGCGCCGTCTCCGCACGCGACTTTGACAGCTCAGCCTCAACGCGGGCATTAGCAGCTGAGAGTTCGGATTTGGCCTTGTCGGCGGCAGCGAGGCCGTCGGCTATTTTGCTGGCGCGCTCATCCAACGCTGCCGCTATGGGAGGCCACACATATTTCATTGTGAACGCGACCAAGATCACGAACACAATCATCTGAATGATGAGGGTACCGGTAATGCTCACTTTTTCATCCTTTTCCCCGCAGCGACCATTGTCGGCGGGGGAGTGACGTGGGTCGGCCGATTACAGGCTGATTACTTCGGCAGGTTGGCAATCTGGGCCAGGAACGGGTTGGCCGTCGCGAACCACAGTGCGATACCCGTTCCGATAATGAACGCAGCATCGATCAGACCGGCCAGCAGAAACATTTTGGTCTGCAGTTCACCCATCAGTTCAGGCTGACGAGCAGCGGACTCAAGGTATTTGCTACCCATGATGCCAATACCGATACAAGCACCGATAGCGCCCAAACCGATGATGAGACCGGCGGCCAGTGCGACAAAACTGATAACTTCCATGATGACTCCTAGAGGACTTGGTTGACGAGAAAGGGAAACGAAAAAGGGAAACCCGCTTGATTGATGATCAATGGGCGTCGTGAGCCTGGCCGATATACACCAGCGTCAGCATCATGAACACAAAAGCCTGCAGCGTAATGATCAGGATGTGAAAAATGGCCCACGCTGTCCCGGCAATTATGTGACCAATCGCCAAGCCGATACCGGTGGCCGAGAGCGACCAAGCACCACCCATCAAGGCGATCAGCATGAAAATCAGCTCGCCAGCATACATGTTGCCGAACAGCCGCATGCCATGAGAAACCGTCTTGGCAACAAACTCGATCATTTGCATGAGAAAGTTGAATGGCCAAAGCAACGGATGAGACCCGAACGGCGCTGTGAAGAGCTCGTGAAGCCAGCCGCCAGCCCCCTTGATTTTTATGTTGTAGTAAATGCAGACGAGCAAAACCCCAACAGACAAACCCATTGTCACGGACAAGTCGGCCGTCGGCACAACGCGCATGTAGTCCTTCATACCCAAGGCCGGCCCGGCGCTGTGCCAAATCGCCGGAATCAAGTCGACTGGCAGCAAGTCCATGGCATTCATCAGGAAAATCCAGACGAACACCGTCAGTGCCAACGGAGCCACCATCTTTCGACTGTTGGCGTTGTGCACAATGCCCTTTGCCTGCGAGTCGACCATCTCGACCAGAATTTCGACCGCAGCCTGGAAACGCCCCGGCACTCCCGAGGTAGCCTTGCGGGCAGCCAGCCAAAGGAGCCAACAGCCAAACACCCCCAAGACGATGGAAAAGAACAGGGAATCCAGGTTGAAAACACTGAAATCAGCCACACCTGACGGTGCCTTGTTCTGAAGATGCTGCAGGTGATGGACGATGTACTCGCCTGCCGTCGGTCCGGTTCCAGATGCCATCTGATTACTCGCCAGTTCGTTCTAACATTCGCTTCACACGCTTGGGGGAGAACGCCATCGCCACCCAATACACCTTCATGGTCAGAAAAAGTCCGAGCAACAAAGCCGGCCAACTCAATCCAACCACCAGACCCGGCGCAGCGACAAGCATCGCGAGCGACAGGGCCATCTTGACCATTTCCCACAAAAAGAAGCCCAGCACCGCAGTTCCTGCATTCAGGGATGCGAACCGGCCGGTGAGGCCTCTGGCAAACACTGCTGCCGGAAGAATCACGACCAACGCACCATACGCCGCAGACCAGCCGATTTCTGCCTTCGTCGTAATACCCCAGGCACCAACTGCCACCAAGAGCCCTACGACAACCTGCCCCCCCACAACCCACCAGGGGGACACTGATGGATTGGCTTCGCGCAGCTCCCTGACCTCCTGGGCCGTCAACCGCTTGAATTCGGGTTCGTCGATTTGCGATTCCGGAGCAGGCGCGATTGTCTTCATCTCAGATTACGCGCAAGTTACACCGATGATTTTTCACAAACCGTCGGATTATAAGTAAAAACCCGCCCCGTTCCGCTTTGTCGATGCTGACAGGCATCAAGCCAGCGCTTGCGGAGGGTTGCGGTCGTCGGAAAACGTCCGAAACATCGACACCGTTCAGGGATACTACGCCCCATCTGACGTCATGCACCACACCGATTTGCCCCACTCTCCGTGCTACCTGAATGGTCGCTATTTGCGACTGGATCGCGCCCGGGTAAGTGTCATGGACCGAGGCTTCCTCTTCGGGGACGGCGTCTATGAGGTCATTCCGGCTTACGAAGGGCGCCTTTTCTGTTTCGAACAGCATATCGACCGGCTCGAGAGATCCCTTGATGCGATCCGACTCACGATCCCCCACAGCCGGACGCAATGGCGGCAAATCGCTTCGAATTTAATAGCAAAATTCGACCGTTTCTTGTTGGGTACAGGACAAAAAACTGGTTCTACTGCAGAAAACTCGTTGGTCTACCTCCAGGTCACACGTGGCGTTGCCTTGCGTGACCATGCCTTGCCTGCCGACGTAACGCCAACCGTCTTTGCCATGTGCAGTCGCCTGCGCCCGGTTTCACAAGAAGTGCGTGCGCACGGCGCCACCTGCGTCAGCGCCAATGACATCCGTTGGCACAAAGCCCACATCAAGTCCACCAGCCTGCTCGGCGCGGTTCTGTCACGCCAGGTCAGCGCCGACGTGAATGCTCAGGAAACCATCCTTTTTCGCGATGACACCCTGACCGAGGCGTCGTCCAGCAACGTCTGGGTTGTCAAGGATGGCGCCATCTGGGGCACTCCGCGCAACGAGTCGGTACTGGAAGGTATCCGATATGGGCTCATGGAGCGGCTGTGCCGCGAACTCGGCCTGCCTTTCGGGCTGCGGCCGCTGGTTCGTGCTGACGTGGAGCGTGCAGACGAGTTGCTGCTGACATCCGCCAGCAAAGAGGTGCTGGCAGTTACTCGTCTGGATGGCAAGCCGGTTTGCAACGGCCTGCCCGGGCCGATCTACGATCGACTTTTTGCGGCCTACCAATTGGCCAAGCAGCAACCCGCATAGCGAACCGACATGACCGTACCGCCGCTCAACACCCCAATGCCCCGCACCGCGGCCGAATCCCTGATCGAGTATCCATGCCGCTTCCCGATCAAGGTGATGGGTATCCGAAACGACCGCCTGGTCTCTTCCTTGGTCGAGGTAGCACGCCAGTTCGACCCAGAGTTTGACTCGGCCACCGTCGAACTGCGCGAAAGCAGCGGCGGGCGCTACCTCGGAGTCACCTTGACAATCACGGCTACCAGCCGAGAGCAGCTGGATGCCCTCTACCGCGCATTCACCGGGCATCCCTTGGTCAAGGTCGTACTTTGAGTTCCATGCTGATACCGCAGATGCTGGGCCGGGTCGCGTACGAACCTACGGTTGCCGCGATGCAGGCGTTCACCGCCTCGCGTACCGAAACCACCCCCGACGAATTATGGCTATGTGAGCATCCGCCGGTCTTCACTCAGGGGCTCGCCGGACAGGCAGGCCACCTGCTGGCCCCAGGCACAATCCCCGTCGTTCAGACCAACCGGGGCGGGCAGGTCACCTTTCACGGACCAGGTCAGGTCGTCGCCTATCCCTTGATCGATCTGCAGCGTGCAGGCTACTACGTCAAGGAATATGTCTTTCGACTGGAGGAGGCGGTGTTGCGCACCCTGGCCCACCTGGGCATCACCGGTCATCGGGTCGTCGGCGCCCCAGGCATCTATGTGCGTCTGGATGACCCGTTCTCCCATGCAGCCCTGAGCGGCCCGGCACACCCCGCTGACCCGTTTCGGGGCCTGGGGAAGATCGCCGCTTTGGGCATCAAGGTCAGCCGCCATTGCACCTTCCACGGGTTGGCGCTCAACGTTTCTATGAATCTGGAACCATTTGAACGCATCAACCCCTGCGGATATGCGGGGCTCGCAACCGTCGACCTTTCTACAATCGGCGTCGAGATTGCCTGGGACGAAGCAGCCCGGCTGCTTGGTCAAAAGCTGGGCGCCCTGCTCTCATCCTGAGTGTCACGCCCAAACCGGAGGCCCTTGATGAGCACAGCACCAACACCGCCAAACGTCGTTCGCGAAGCGCAGTCGACCGAAACCTACGACCCCACAGCCAAGCAGAAAGCGGCCGCCAAGCTATCGCGGATTCCGGTCAAGGTTCAATCGGCCGAGGTGCTCAAAAAACCCGACTGGATTCGGGTCAAGGCCGGCAGCCCCAGCACCCGGTTCTATGAAATCAAAGATATCCTGCGGAGCAACAAGCTGGTGACCGTGTGCGAAGAGGCCAGTTGCCCGAACATCGGCGAATGCTTCGGCAAGGGCACCGCGACCTTCATGATCATGGGCGACAAATGCACCCGCCGCTGTCCGTTCTGTGATGTAGGCCATGGGCGCCCCGATCCACTGGATGTCGAGGAACCGGGAAATCTGGCGCGAACCATCGCTGCGCTCAAGCTGAAGTACGTGGTGATCACCAGTGTCGACCGCGACGACCTGCGAGATGGAGGTGCCGGGCATTTCGTTGAGTGCATACGCAGGACACGCGAACACTCGCCGGGGACTCAGATCGAGGTTCTGGTGCCTGATTTCCGAGGCCGCGACGACCGGGCGTTGGACATTCTCAAGGCTGCGCCACCGGATGTCATGAACCACAACATGGAAACAGTGCCGCGCCTGTACCGGGAAGCGCGCCCGGGCTCGGATTACGCTTTTTCGCTGAACCTCCTGCGCAAATTCAAGCTGCTTTTCCCCAAGATTCCCACCAAAAGTGGCCTGATGGTCGGGCTGGGCGAAACCGATGAGGAGATTCTGGCCGTCATGCGCGACATGCGCGCCCACCAGATCGACATGCTGACCATTGGCCAGTATCTGGCACCCAGCAACAGCCATCTGCCAGTGCGACGGTACGTGCACCCTGACACCTTCAGGATGTTCGAGGAAAAGGCCTACGAAATGGGTTTCACCCATGCCGCAGTTGGCGCAATGGTACGTTCCAGCTACCACGCTGATCAGCAGGCGCATGGCGTGCTCAATAGGACCTCATAGACCACGACACACCACACGGATACAACGCAAATGAGGCTCCGCTACCTGACCTCAGGGGGAGCATCCCCATGCACCCTGGCCAAGTCAAACGAGGCTTGATGACGCATTCACCGCGCCGAAACCTTTGCGGGCGGCGAAAACGGCATCGAATCGCCCAGCAAACTGATCAATGCAGCTTGGGCATTTCGATTTCAGACAAAATTGCCGGGTACCCATCGTAAAAGGGTCACTTTCAGCTATCAATTTTAGATTAGCTCGACGGTGCCATCTTTTCCCACGCGGTGATCGCTTCGGCCGCGTACATCAGTGCCGGGCCGCCGCCCATGTAGACACAAACGGCCAACATCTCTTCCAGTTCCGCGCGCGTACATCCAAGCCGATGCAATGCCTTCACGTGAAAACCGATGCAACCGGAGCAGCGCTGGGTAACACCGATGGCCAATGCAATCAGCTCTTTTTGCCGGGCGCTGAGCGCACCGTCGGCGATCGCTGCCCGAGCGAGTTGGCCGAAGCCGGCCATTGCCTCAGGCTGGGCTTTGCGAAATGGCGCCAAGCTTTCGTTGATATCCTGAATCAGACTGCTGTGATCGAACGTACTCATACCGTGTTCCTTTCTGTTCTGTTTCCGGGCGGGCCCGGCCGTCGGAGAACCTTCCCATGAAAGCCAACTTTCTGGCGCTGGGTGCCATCGGGTTGTGGGCTTCACTGGCCACCTTGGGGGTTTCTCTGGCGCACCTGCCACCCTTCCTGTTGACCGGGTTGGCACTTCTGATCGGCAGTGTGGTGGCGCTGCCGGTGTCGCGCCTTGATTTTCGTCAGTGGCGCATGCCCTTTGCCACCCTACTCTTGGGGGTCTATGGGCTTTTCGGTTACCACTTTCTATTGTTCACCGCATTCCGGCACGCGCCGCCCGTACAGGCCAATCTGGTCAACTACCTCTGGCCGCTCGGCATTGTGGTCATGGCGCCGCTGTTTCTCCCTGGAGTGAGGCTCAGCGCGTCGCACTTGCTCGCCGCAGCGATGGGATTCACCGGAGCGGCGCTGGTCATCCTCGGTGACCGCGACCTCTCCGGTGGCTTCGCCTGGGGCTACCTGCCTGCACTGGGCGCCGCCTTCGCCTGGTCCAGCTATTCGTTACTCACCAAGCGGGTCAGCCCTTTTCCGACTTCGGCCATCGGCCTGTTTGGCCTCGTGTCGGGCCTGCTTTCACTGCTTTGCCATTATCTGTTGGAGACCCCTGTGAACCTGTCCACCGGAGATTGGGGCCTGGTGACTCTGATGGGCCTAGGCCCGCTGGGGGCAGCGTTCTTCCTGTGGGATGCAGCGATTAAGAAGGGGGACCCGCGGCAGATCGGAATACTCAGCTTTCTGACGCCCCTGCTGTCGACGCTGTTGCTGGTGACGGTCCGGGGAGAACGTCCGGGTACAACGGTGCTGCTCGCAGGCGGACTCATCGTCGGCGCAGCGGTCGTCGGTACACGGCAGACCCGCGACAAGCCGAGCGAAACGGATGAGCGGTTCAGCGATCCTCGACGCCAACAATGAGCCGCGCCGGATCTTCGTCGGCCAGGACGGTCTGCGCCCATATGCGCAGCTTCCCGGTGTCGGCCCGCAAGATTTCCTGCTTGACCGCCAGAATCTGGGAGGGATGCATGGAGAAACTGCGCAGGCCGAGCCCGAGAAGCAAGCGTGTCACCGACACATCACCGGCCATTTCGCCACAGACACTCACCCCTTTGCCCTGTGCCTGACACTCGGCAATGGTGTCCGCCACCAGTCGCAACACGGCGGGGTGCAACGGGTCGTAGAGGTGGGCAACCGACTCATCCGCCCGATCGATGGCCAGCGTGTACTGGATCAGGTCATTGGTCCCAATCGAAAGGTAATCGAAATAGCGCAAAAACAATCTCAGCGAGAGTGCCGCTGCGGGGACCTCGATCATTGCGCCCACCCGAAGCGGGCCGTACACCGCGCCCCGGTTGTCCAGCTGCGCACGCGCGTGGTCCAGCAAAGACAAGGTCTGGCGAATCTCACTGCCATGGGCCAACATGGGGATGAGAAGGTTCACTTTGCCATGGGCCGCCGCACGCAGGATGGCACGCAACTGGGTCAGAAACATCGCCGGGTCTGCAAGACTCCAGCGAATCGCGCGCAAACCCAGGGCCGGGTTCAGATGGGCATCGTCGTGGCGGGCATCATCCAGCGGCTTGTCTGCGCCGACATCCACCGTGCGAATGGTCACAGGCAGTCCTTGCATGCCGTCAACCGCCTTGCGGTAGGCCTGGTACTGCTCCTCTTCGTCAGGCAATTTGCCCTGGCGGCCCATGAACAGGAACTCGCTGCGAAACAGCCCGACCCCAACCGCGCCGACCTTGAGCGCGGCAATCGTATCGTCGGGCATTTCGATATTGGCGATCAACTCAATGCGCTGACCGTCGAGGGTGACGGCGGGCGTATTGCGAAGGCGCGACAGCCGCTCGCGCTCCAGATCACCCTGCCGCTGGCGAAAGCCATACTCGGCCAGCACAATGGGCGACGGGTCGACGACCAGAACACCCGCGTCTCCGTCAACGATGATCCAATCGTCCTGTCGGATGATATGGCTGGCCGTTCGCGCACCCACAACAGCGGGAATCCCGAGGCTTCGTGCAACGATGGCGGTATGCGAGGTCTTGCCGCCGACATCGGTGGCAAAGCCGGCAAAAACGCTCTGCTTGAATTGCAGCATGTCCGCTGGGGACAGGTCGTGCGCGACCAGAATCAGTGGCACGTCCATGGTGTCATCGAGTTGCAGGTCCTGTTGGCGACGGCGGCCCATGCCCGCCGTCGGCGCCGGAGTTGAAATCGGCGAGGTTGCACCCTTCATATGACGAAGCACTCGCTCGACCACCTGCTCCAGATCGGCCTTGCGCTCACGCAGGTAATCATCCTCCATTTCGTCAAACTGTCTTGCGATTACCTCGAACTGCGTCACAAGCGCCCATTCGGCGTTGTAAAGCCGATCCCGGATCCACTGTTTGACGCCTTCTGCAAGCTCTTCATCCTGGAGCAGCATAAGATGCACGTCCAGCAACGCAGCCAACTCGTGCGGTGCGTCCCTGGGCATCTCTTGCAGCAGGCGCTGCAGTTCGAAGACCACCGCGTCACGCCCTGCCCGGACCCGGTCTATCTCAGCATCGACCTTATCGACTTCGATGAAGTAGTGGGCGACGTCTGCCCGACTGGATGCCACAAGAACGGCACGTCCGATTGCGATGCCTTTCGCAACAGCCAGCCCATGGATGCTGAAGGTCATCGACAGGGTTCCTTGCGAAAATGCACTCGTGCGGGCATTTACTCCCCTTCGCCGAACTTGTCATTGATCAGCGCGACCAAGGCGTCCATGGCCTGCTGTTCACGCTCGCCACTGGTTTCGATGACCACATCCGAGCCCTTTCCTGCTGCCAGCATCATGACGCCCATGATGCTCTTGGCGTTCACGCGGCGTTCGCCTTTGGCTATCCACACCTCGCAGGGAAAGCTTCCCGCCAGTTTTGTCAGTTTTGCCGATGCCCGGGCATGAAGGCCCAGTTTATTGCTGATGGTCGTTTCGATTCGGATCATGGTTTCGTCGAGTCTGGTTCTGGGGAGCGGTCACGGCGACCTGCATGACGCCCTGCGTTGCGCCGGTCAGGGCGCGGGCGACCAGCGCATCAATCGGCTCATGACGGTAACTGACGGTTCGCAGCAACATGGGAAGATTTATCCCGGCGACCAGCCGGGCATCCTCCCCGGCAACCAGTTTTTGCGCAATGTTGCAGGGTGTCGCTCCGAATACGTCGGTGAGCACCAGAGTCGATGGTGCATTCAGGTGTCGCAGCAACATCCGGGCCGCCATCAGCGACTCTTCGGGGGGGGTATTGGGTTGAATGTCCAGAGCGCGAACCGCATCACCACAATCGGGGAACACGTGAAGCGCACATTGGCGCAACGCATGTCCCAATGGGGCGTGGGCAATGATAAGGATGGCATTCATGACTCGCGATTATCCCGCCCGGCCCAGAAGAAATGGCCATACGAACCCACGCAAAGCAACAGAAATAGCGCCATTGCGGTGCGAAGTGCGCCGGACGGGGACCAACCGAGCCATTGCAAGGTGTCCGCAAGCAGACCGATGGCCCATTGCACGCAAAACACTCCGAGAAAAATCACCAGGTTGTACGCCGACAATGCCCTTCCAGCCAACTCCGATGGAAACGCCATTGCCACAGCCGGTTGCGCGAGGGAAACCACACTGCAGGTCATGCAAAAGAGTGCCAATCCGGCAAAACCCCACGGCCCCAGCGCAGGCCCAAGAAGAATGACGCTGGCGAGCATTGCGAAGCTGCCGGGCAAACCCCACGCGATCAGTCGTTCAGCCTTGAGTCCGCGTCGGGCCAGGGCGGGTGTGATCAACCCCCAAGTCCAGAAAGTTATCAGCATGGACACGTTGATCCAGAACAAGCCATGGGCAGCATCCTGCGATGACAGGCCCCCGACACGCATCATCCAGGGAACCGCCCACAAGGTTTGAACGGCAACCATTCCTCCGTAGCAAAAGAACCCTATGGGAACCATTCGCCAGAAATACCGGCTCCGCCAGATGGGCCCGTAACCGGACGCGGGTGCAATGCGGGGTGCCGCGTCGCCCGAAGTCGAACGGGGCTGCGCCCAACCAGGTACAAGCCATAGGATGACCGCCATGGCCACCGCGATTGCAACAGCAAGCCCCCAGAACAGAGGACGCCATCCTGTCAATGGCAACAGCCATTGCACGGGCAAGGTGGCCGCCACCATTCCTAACGACCCGGTCATCAGCATCCAGGAGTTGGCGCGCAGCTGGGTTGTGGGTGTGTACCAGCGCCGATAGCCCGTCAGCGGCGCCATCAGGCAGGCACTGACACCGACACCGATCAGCGCGCGCGCAATAACCAGAGCCCAGAAACTGCTTGCCACGGAAAACAGAACACACCCGGCAACCGCAACGGTCAGCAGGAGCAGACTGACACGACGAGGACCGTACCGGTCCAGTGCACTCCCCAGCGGCAGCTGGGTGACCGAGAATCCCAGGAAATATGCTCCCGCCAGGAGCCCGAGGTCGGCGGATCCGAGCTGGAACTCATGGGACAGCACCGGCGAAAGCGTCGCGGTTATGGCCCGCAACAGCGCAGAGAAGAAGTAGGCTACCGCAAAGGCCAGAAACACCGCGATAGCGGCCGATCGGGGTATCGCACTCATGGAATGCGCAAGCCTTCGACCATTGTCGCGAGGATTTCTTCGGCGTCCCGGCGCCCGGGTTCCGAGTAGACGATCAGGTGAATCAGGTAACGTCGGTCGTTTGCGGCGGCGGCCAACCACAGCAGCCGTCCGTTTACCTTCCGGCCATCCGGGTACCGGCCTTCCACACCAATACTTGTTGGCGGAGCCTGTCGGATGTCGGCAATTGATGGCGTAGTCAGCGGCACGGTGACGACCTCTGTCACACCAAGATTGAGCAGACTGGCCCGTTGCCAATGCCCCTGAGCGGCGACCGCTGACACCTGTTCCGGCAGAGGCGCGACCATGACCGCCATCGTCGCTCCAGCCTCGTCACACCCGGTCACCTGCAGCAAGACCGTGCCACCGGCCATCGGCACTTCACGAATGGTTCGATCAGGCTTGCAGGGGAGCAAGGTCGCAAAAGGCGTGTCACCAAGACGCACTTCTCGCCAGTTCAGCGTCGGGGAACACGCAAGCAAGGTAAGCGCCGCACCAGCGACCAACTTTCTGATCATGCGCACCATTATCAAGTGGTCCGGGCGGTGACGTTTCCCGCGACAATTCTCCGATGAACACATTGTCTGGAATCAGGGTGCTGGATCTCTCACGGGTTCTGGCCGGGCCGTGGAGCACCCAGGTCCTTGCCGATCTGGGGGCCGACGTCATCAAGGTGGAGCGGCCCGGACAGGGCGACGACACGCGCAGCTGGGGCCCCCCGTTCCTGAAGGACGAAGCGGGGCTGGACACGCCGGAGTCGGCCTATTTCCTTGGTGCAAACCGGAACAAGCGGTCAATCACCTGCGATATCGCAACCGCAGAGGGCCAGTCCCTGATCAGGGACTTGGCGCAGCATTGCGACGTTTTCGTCGAGAACTTCAAAGTTGGCGACATGGCCCGGTATGGACTGGATTACCCAAGCTTGAGAGCTCTTCGCCCGCAGCTTGTTTACTGCAGTATCACGGGCTACGGCCAAACCGGCCCCTATCGTGATCGAGCGGGATACGACTACGCCGTGCAAGGTATCGGTGGGCTTATGAGTGTCACCGGCGAACGCGACGACCTTGGAGGGGGACCGCAGAAAGTTGGCGTGGCGGTTGCCGACCTGTTCACCGGCATGTATGCGACGGTCGGGATCCTTGCCGCCTTGCGACATGCCGAGCGCACTGGTGAGGGCCAGGCCATCGATATGGCTCTGCTCGACACCCAAGTTGCCATGCTCGCCAATCTGGCGGCAAATTTCCTGGTCAGCGGGCAAGTGCCGGGACGTGCCGGCAATGCCCACGCCAACATCGTGCCGTATCAGGTATTCGAAGTTGCTCCCCCACCCGGGACAGCGGACACGGCCCGGGATCACCTTATCCTTGCTGTCGGCAACGATGGCCAGTTTGCTCGTTTCTGTGGGGTCGCCGGATGTTCGCATCTGGCAGCGGACCCTCGTTTCGCTCGAAATGCGGACCGCGTGCGAAACCGTGACGTCTTGATCCCTATGCTGGAAGCTGTGATGAGGCAGCGGTCCAAGTCCGATTGGCTTTCCAGCCTGGAAGCAGCCACCGTCCCGTGTGGAGCGATCAACCGGCTTGATGAGGTTTTTGCCGACCCGCAGGTGGTCGCTCGTGCAATGGTCGATCACTGGTGCCATCCTTTGCGAGAAGACCTGGCACTCGTCGCCAGCCCGCTCAAATTGGAGAGGACACCAGTGTGTCGGGATCGTCCACCGCCCCGGCTCGGCGAACACACTGACACCGTTCTGGCTGAGGTACTCCAGTGGCCCCCAACCCGCATTGCCGAAATGCGCGAGCGAGGGATCATCTGAGATCGGTGTGACTGTCCCGATTGTTGGGGCCTCGCACGGGACCCGGTACAGAACCAGGGCAGCCTTTTTTGTCAACCAACCACCGCATGCATGCGGTCACCCTGATCGTCTCAGGTAATCTTTCGCCCCCGCTGCATGGCGGCGTTCGCGCGGCCCGTCAGACCCCACCTGAGCCCCGCGTGACCGGATTTCCGGCCCCTGTGCCACCAGCGGGGTGGCAGTGAAACCAGGACCCCCCCGTGTCACGAGCGTGCTACCCGCGCATTTTTGGTCTGCGGCTTGGCCGACTCTGCTCGGAAGCCGCTCGGCAACCCCTCCGGAGTTCCCGTACATCGATTTCGGCATGGCCACTACGGCGAAATCTGGTCGAGCAGACCATTGGGCGAGATCGGTTGATCAATGCTCACGTGGGGCTCGTGAGACTATGGTTCGGGCGTCTTCGCCGTTCCGTTGACTTCGGGGGTTGCAGCTTTCGTCTTGTGCTGGCCCAATTGACTGCAGTTCCCTTTCATGCAGTGCAGGAAATCTTATGGTCAGTACCTCGTCGAACATGCCCTCTGCCAGCACTTCGGAAGGGGTCACCAGCACGCAAGAGCCGGACGCCGGCTTGTTGTTGGCTGGCGTCATCGGCCTGGAGATGTTGGGCCCCCTGAGGGAACTGCGCACGCTGGTCGACGAAGCAGTTGCGTCTGATGCGCTCGACTCCACCTATGCTGAGGCAATGGGCCACAGTATCGAGACAGCCTTGACCTTGGCTCGGCGAAGCCAGCAACTTGGACGGGTTTCGGTCCGCAAGGCCGAGCAGGCCCGGGAGCGTTTCTCGCTGGACGCGATGTTGCGCGAAATGGCCGATGAGCGCGAGAACGTTTTGCGCGCACGCGGGGGCACGATTTCGGTGCTCCTGCGGCCGACAGAGGTGATTGAAGAGCCCGGGCTGATGTCCACGCTGCTGGAAGCGGCTTTGGACTGGGCGGTTGAACGGGGCGATCGAGTTACCGCCAATCTGACCCGACAGGACTGGCCCGAGCGGGATTTGCTGATTGTTGACTGCGATAGCGGTAGCGCCCCTCTGCGTGCACTTGACGAAGATTGTCTGAACTGGCGTCTCCTTGGCACCGCTGCGCGGACGATGGGCGCAAAAGTAGAGCGCAACATCCGCCCGACTGGCGGCACCCTGACGATCTGTTTCCCACTGTTTCCTGAGATGGTCAAGCGCGAAAGTCGCTATTCCAACCTCGACTTCGAAACCCGGGGTGATCCGCTCAATCCGTCGCAAAAGGCGGGGGCAGCACTGCGTATCCTCGTGGTTTGCAGTGATTCGCACATTCGTGAAGAGGTGGGTTGGTTGTGCATGAATGTCAAGGCAACGCCCCGTTTCGTTCCCGACGATGCCGAAGCGATTGCCGTCCTGGGGCAGTCCGTGCCCCATCTGGTCATCGCAGATAGGCCCAATGGCCCACACCAACCGGATGGTTTGCTCGAAACGGTCAGGCGCTTGTCCCCCTCGACGGCGTTTGTAGAGCTGGTTTCGGGCGATCACCCGATGGAGATGGGTGTGTGGGGTGCAATGGCGACCACGCGTCTCAACAGAGAACGCCTCGCCCAGCAGTTGCCTTCCGTGCTGGCGCTTGAGCTTGGGCGAAATCAGTAGCTTTCGCTGCGTTTCAGCGCAGCGCGCCAAAAACCGTCGAGATCACCTTGCTACCAGCGGCCAACGGATCGCGGCGTATGACCTTCTCTTGTTCACCGATCATGTAGTAGATGCCGTCCAGCGTTTTGGCGGTGACATGGTCTTCCAATCGCGATTCCTGCTTGTTCAGGAGGCCGAAACTGGTCACTTTTTCGACCACCTTGTTGTAGCGCGTGGCGAGCTCAGCCTTCTCGGTTGCTCGGCTCACCACCGGCAGAAGTTCGGCCGTCAGCGCGGTTCGCGTTCGCCCAGCAAAGAAGTCCGTCACCGAAGTCTCGCCCCCCGTGACAATTCTGGCTGCATCCTGTACGGTGAGTCCTCGGACGGCGCTCACCAGGAGCTCGCGAGCCAAGGGAACAGCCGCTTCGGCCGCTCGGTTCATACTCAGCACCAGCGCATCAACACGATCACGCTGACCTGTCTTGCGCAGCAACCGCGCGGCATCTTCTAAGAGTCCGGGCAGGGGAATGCGAACTTTTTCGTTTCCCAGGAATCCATCAGCCCGCCCAAGCTGATTGACCGCGTAGTGGACCCCCTTCTCCAGCGCAGCCTTTAGCGCGGCTGCAGTTTCGGCCGGCCCAATTTCTCGGACTTGCTGGGCCGCCACCGGCGCGGCGGATGCACCAACAAGAAGGAATCCCGCGGCAGCAGCCAGGTGCCCTTTAAACTGACGTCGATTCATTCCGACTCCCTTCCGGCATATGTTCAGATTTTTTCATTCTCTTTTTCTTGTGGTCTCTGTCGCACTGGGTTCTGCGGTTATCAGTGGCTGCTCACCAACACCTGCGCCAGATTCGACCTTTGTGTTGCTCGATGGCAGCAGGCTTCAGTCGTCGACCTTAAAAGGTAAGGTTACTTTGGTGAATTTTTGGGCAACCAGCTGTGTTTCCTGTGTCGCCGAGATGCCCCATCTGATTGAAACCTATCAGAAATTCCAAGCCAAGGGCTACGAAACGGTCGCCGTCGCCATGAGTTACGACCCACCCGCCTACGTGGTCAACTTTGCCCAGAGTCGCAAACTGCCGTTCAAAGTCGCGATCGACAACACTGGGGACGTCGCCAGGGCTTGGGGCGACGTCAAACTCACGCCGACCAGTTTTGTGGTCAACAAGAGGGGGGAAATTGTCAAACAGTTCGTGGGGCAACCCAACTTCGCTGAATTGCACGCCTTGATTGAGCGTTTGTTGGCCGAGAGCTGATATTTCTGTCCATTTTGGCCGATACCCCGCGACTTATGGTCATTTATTGCTATCGTTTTTTCTTTTCTGGACAGAAAAAAGGCCTGCAAATGCAGGCCTTTTTTGCGACGGGATAGCGTATGCCTTCACTCTTTTCGGTAGGCGTCGTGACAGGCTTTGCAGGTTCCCGCGGCAGGACCGAAGGCAGCCTTCAGGTTGTCAAGATTGCCGGTTTTGGCGGCGGCAGCGAGCTTGACCATTTCTGCCTGCATTTTGTCCGCACCTTCCTTGTACTTGGCCTGCTCTTTCCAGATTTCCGGTTTTGCCCGGGTTTCGCCTTTGTCGGTGCCCTCGCCGAATGCGGCCCATGGCAACTTGCTCATCGCGACAGCTATTTCGGCGTTGTCTGCGGCAGCTTTGGCATCATAAGGAGCGCGTCCGTTGGCCATCGCACCAACACGCCCGAAATGAGCGGCCATGACGGTAAAACTGGCTTTGCGGTACTTGATGGCGTCTTCCGGCTTGGCAAACTGTGCTGCGGCGGGCACGTTCAGTGCAACAGCCATTGCGGCGAACAGAAACGAAAGAGGTTTTTTCATTGATATCCTCGTGGGTTGTAGGGAATGTGACGGAGTATCGTCCATATTCTTTAGTTCCATGGGAACTTTAGTTTGCGGGAAAACCCGAATTGGTTTCGGTTATCGTGAAAGGGTTGTTCATGCGTACGGTTCGAGTCTGGGATTTGCCGACGAGACTGTTCCACTGGCTGCTTGCCGCAGCGGTGATCGGGCTTGTTGTGAGCGGCAACATTGGCGGCAATGCGATGGTCTGGCACGGTCGGTTGGGCTACCTCGTGGGGGCCTTGCTGCTGTTTCGGGTCATTTGGGGCTTTGTTGGCGGCCGTTGGTCCCGTTTCGTTCATTTCGTGAGAGGTCCGCGAACCGTGCTGCGGTATCTGCGCGGTCGTGAACTTTCTGCAGAGGATTCAGCAGGGCACAATCCGCTCGGCGCGCTCTCGGTCCTGGGACTGATGGGGCTGTTGGCACTGCAGGTCTCAACCGGTTTTTTTTCCGATGATGAGATCGCGTTTACCGGGCCTCTGGTCAATCTGGTCTCGGGCGACGCCGTTTCGCTGGCGACGCGTATGCACCGCTTGATAGGTGAGTACCTGTTGTTGGTCTTGGTTGGCTTGCACCTGGGCGCCATTGCGTTCTACAGGATTGTGCGAAAGAAGGACCTGATCGGTCCAATGTGGCATGGAGACAAGGAGTTGCCTGATGATCTTCCCTCGGCAGTTGACAATGCCGGCACTCGCATTCGAGCGTTGGTGATTCTGGTCGTGTGCGCAGCCCTGGTGGCTGGTGTAGTTTCTTTTGGCGGCTGATGTTCACGAACACACACCAAGTGATCAAGCGCCCGCCTACGTCAGAATCGCTGTCAACCGTCCGGGTCTCTGTCCTCGATTGCCCAGCGCCGACCGATCTTGCATTGGTCCGAGAGATCTTTCTGGAGTATTCCCGCTCTCTGACGATCGATCTGTGTTTTCAGAATTTCGAACAGGAGCTTGCGCTGTTGCCGGGAGAGTATTCGGCGCCGCGTGGGGCCCTTTTGCTCGCTTGGTCCGGCGAGGTTGTCGCCGGTTGCGGAGCGTTGCGGCCCGCCGATGAGGCCGACTACGTGAATGCGTGCGAGATGAAACGCCTTTTCGTACGGCCGCAATATCGTCGCTTTGGCATAGGAAGGCTTCTGAGTGAGAAGATCCTCGATCTTGCCCGGGCAAAAGCCTATGACAGCATTTTGCTCGATACCCTGAACGAAATGGAGGCCGCGCGCGCCCTCTACGAGGATCTCGGTTTCATCGAGATCCCACCGTATTACCACAACCCTATTCCTGGCGCCCACTACCTCCGGGCCGTGCTTTGACTGCTTCTTTGGCCACACGTTCCGTGTGGCGTGTCTTTCCCGGGCTTGGTGCACGCCGATCGGCGGAGAATCGTGGATCGAACGGGGCCTGAATTGCCTGCGAAAGAATTCGCTGGCAGAGCCCCTTCGTCGTCATAAGCGCGAGGTTCGTGGAATTGGCTGAATGTTGTTTCAGATCGCCTTCGCTTGGGCGAGCATGGTTGCCGCGTCACTGACTTCAAACTTCCCGGGCCCTTCGACGTTGAGTGTTGTTACGACACCGTCCCGAATCAGCATGGAGTACCGGTTACTACGAAGTCCCATCCCACGGGTTGTCAGATCGAGGGTCAGACCTGTCGCTTTGGCAAAGTCGGCACTACCATCCGCCAGCATCCGAATCGTACCAGCCGTCTTTTGCTCACGCGCCCAAGCACCCATCACAAATGCATCGTTGACGCTGACACACCAGATTTCGTCAACACCCGCAGCCCGCAGGGCTTGCGCATGCTCCAGGTACCCGGGAACATGCTTCGCAGAACAGGTTGGTGTGAATGCCCCCGGTAGGGCGAACAACGCAATCGTGCGGCCTGCACACGCCTTGCGAACATCGATCGGGTTCGGGCCGATGCTACAGCCTTCGCCTTCGACTTCGGAATACTCCATTAGGGTCGCTGCGGGAACGGAATCGCCAATCTTGATCATCATGTCTCCTTGGGGGTAAACGGCTAAGGCTTCGGAAAATGCAAACGGCCCACATTGTGGGCCGTTTCGGGCTTTGGCGTCAGACGCCCAGTAAACAGACTTACACCGCCGCGGCTTTTTCCACCAAGCGGGTAACAACCCAGTTTTTTGTCTTGGAAATGGGGCGGCTTTCGGTGATCTCTATTACGTCACCCAGACCATACTCTCCCTTTTCATCGTGGGCGTGGTATTTGCTGGATCGCGCAACGATCTTGCCATACAACTCATGCTTGACCCGGCGCTCCACCAGCACCGTCACCGTTTTCGCACGCTTGGCACTGACAACCTTACCAATCAAGGTGCGCTTGAGGGATGTTCTCGCTTCCGTCATGGTCACTCCTTATTTGGCCGCCCGCTTTTGAGCGAGGACTGTCTTCGCACGTGCGATTGCACGGCGCGTCACGCGCAACTGGCTGGTGTTGTTCAGTTGTTGGGTCGCCTTCTGCATACGCAGCCCAAAATGGGCCTTCTGCAACTCTTTCACCTCGGTTTCAAGACCGGTGACGTCTTTTTGGCGCAGTTCAGCAGCTTTCATGGTCATTCTCCTGATTACTGGCCAATCATTCGGGCAACAAACGTGGTCCGAAGCGGCAGCTTCGCGGCAGCGAGTTTGAATGCCTCGCGAGCCAGCTCTTCTGGGACACCGACGATCTCGTAAAGCACTTTGCCGGGCTGGATCTCGGCAACGTAGTACTCGGGGTTGCCCTTGCCGTTACCCATACGGACTTCGGCGGGTTTGGTCGAGATCGGCTTGTCGGGGAAAACGCGGATCCAGATGCGGCCACCCCGTTTGACATGGCGCGAAATCGCGCGACGAGCCGACTCGATCTGGCGTGCGGTCAAACGGCCCCGATCGGTCGATTTGAGTCCGAAATCACCAAATGCAACCGTATTGCCACGGGTTGCGATACCGGTGTTGCGGCCTTTCTGTTCCTTGCGGAATTTTCTGCGTGCAGGTTGCAGCATTTTTATTCTCCTTTGGCACCGTCAGCTGCTGCGGCTGGCGCGCCTACCTTGCGGACGCGCTTAACGGCGGGCTTCGCATCGGCTCCGGAAGCCTCTGCGGGTTTGTCACTTCCGTCGGCGGGCGCGGAACCGGCCCCTGCCGGACGCCGACCAGCAGGACGACGGTCACCACTGGGCCGATCGCCGGACCGGTTGTCCCGACGAGGACCACGCGGACGACGCTCTTCATCATTCCTCGGCTCGGCCGCGGCTGGTGCATCATTGCGGCCAAGCGTGTCGCCTTTATAGACCCACACCTTCACACCGATCACGCCGTAGGTCGTCTTGGCTTCAGAGAAGCCGTAGTCGATATCAGCTCGCAATGTATGCAGCGGTACACGGCCCTCCCGATACCACTCGGTGCGGGCGATTTCGATACCATTGAGCCGTCCCGCAGACATGATCTTGATGCCCTGCGCTCCGAGGCGCATGGCATTTTGCATAGCGCGTTTCATCGCGCGGCGGAACATGATGCGTTTTTCGAGCTGCTGGGTAATGCTGTCGGCGATCAATTGGGCATCGATTTCCGGCTTGCGCACTTCTTCGATATTGACGGCAACAGGAACGCCCAGGCGTGCAGCGAGTTCCTTCTTAAGGTTCTCAATGTCTTCGCCCTTCTTGCCAATAACCACGCCCGGACGAGCCGAGAAAATGGTGATCCGTGCGTTCTTTGCGGGGCGCTCGATTAGCACCTTGGACACGGCCGCATTCTTCAATTTGGCCTTCAGATATTCCCGAACCTTGATGTCTTCGGCCAGCATACCTGCGAAATCGCGGTTGCTGGCGTACCACCGACTGGTCCAATTGCGGCTGACCGAGAGGCGGAAGCCGGTAGGATGGATTTTTTGTCCCATTTTCTGACCTGGCCTTTCAGTTACCAACCGTCACGTACACATGGCACGTCGGTTTGCTGATACGGTTTCCGCGGCCTTTAGCCCGGGCCGTGAAACGCTTGAGGGTCGCCCCCTGTTCAACGTAGATGGTTTTGACCTTCAATTCGTCGATATCGGCACCATCGTTGTGCTCGGCGTTCGCAATTGCGGATTCGAGGACCTTCTTGACGACAAGCGCCGCCTTCTTCTGCGTGAACGTCAGAATATTCAGAGCCTGATCAACCTTCTTGCCGCGAATCAGATCGGCTACCAGCCGACCTTTGTCGACAGACAGGCGGACGCCTCGGAGAACTGCACGTGTTTCCATGGTCATTCCTTACTTCTTCTGTACCTTCTTGTCGGCCGGGTGACCCTTGAACGTACGGGTCAGCGCGAACTCGCCAAGCTTGTGGCCGACCATCTGGTCGGTGATGTAAACCGGCACATGCTGCTTGCCGTTGTGCACCGCGATGGTCAGACCGATGAACTCGGGCAACACCATCGAACGGCGCGACCAGGTCTTAATCGGCTTTTTGTCTTTCGTGGCAACGGCCTTGTCTACTTTTGCCACGAGATGATGGTCAACAAACGGACCTTTTTTCAGAGAGCGTGTCATCAGCTACTCCTTACTTCTTCCGACGCGAAACAATCATGTTCTGCGTCCGCTTGTTGCTACGAGTGCGGTAACCTTTGGTCAAATTACCCCATGGGTCGACAGCGTGGCGCCCTTCGCCTGTACGCCCCTCGCCACCGCCGTGTGGATGGTCGATCGGGTTCATCGCAACACCACGAACCGTGGGGCGAATTCCCATCCAACGCTTCACACCGGCCTTACCAAGTTGTCGCAGGCTGTGTTCTTCGTTGGCTACTTCGCCGATGGTCGCACGGCATTCGACGTGAATCTTTCGAACCTCACCCGAGCGCATGCGGACCTGGGCATAGGTTCCCTCTTTCGCAAGAAGTGTCGCTGACGCACCAGCGGAGCGAGCAATCTGTGCTCCTGCACCAGGCTTGAGCTCGATGCAATGGATGGTCGAGCCCACCGGAATGTTGCGAATAGGCAGCGTATTTCCGGCGCGAATCGGCGCTTCAGCTCCGCTCAGGAGGATAGCGCCCACCTCAATACCACGGGGAGCAATGATGTAACGGCGCTCACCATCGGCGTAGCAAATCAATGCGATATGCGCCGTACGGTTAGGGTCGTACTCAATGCGCTCCACTTTGGCGGGAATAGCATCTTTGTTACGGCGAAAATCAACGACTCGGTAGTGGTGCTTGTGGCCTCCACCTTTGTGTCGGGTCGTAATGTGCCCGTTATTGTTGCGGCCGGCGTTCTGAAACTGAGGTTCCAGAAGACTGGCATGCGGCGCCCCTTTGTAAAGGTGATCGCGAGTGACCTTCACCACAGCACGTTGGCCGGGAGAAGTCGGTTTCATCTTGATGACAGCCATGATTACGCAGCCTCCCCGGACAGGTTCAGCTCTTGACCCGGCTTGAGAGTGACATAGGCCTTGCGAACGTTGTCGCGACGGCCGATAGTCTTACCGAATCGTTTCGTTTTGCCCTTGATATTCACGACCGAGACACCCTTGACTTCGACCTTGAACATCAACTCCACCGCTGCCTTGATTTCAGGCTTGGTTGCATTTTGCAGAACCTTGAAGGTGACTGCATTGGACTTTTCTGCGACCGCAGTTGCTTTTTCCGAAACGATCGGAGCAACGAGCACTTGCATCAGGCGACTTTCAGCGAACTTGGCGGCGCTCATGCGAACATCTCCTTGAGCATTTCGACCGCAGCCTTGGTCACCAGCACCTTTTTGTAGTGCACCAGCGAGACCGGATCGGCATAACGCGGCTCAACGACAAGCACGTTGATAAGGTTCCGAGAAGCAAGGTACAGGTTCTCGTCAACCTCTTCCGCAATGACCAATACAGAGTCAAGGTTCATGGCCTTGAATTTCGCAGCGAGTTGGCGAGTCTTTGGCGAATCGACTTTCAGCGAGTCAACCACAGCCAAGCGACCTTCGCGAGCAAGCTGAGAAAGGATCGACGCCATGCCGGCCCGATACATCTTCTTGTTGACTTTCTGTGTAAAGTTTTCTTCCGGGCTGTTGGGGAAAATCCGACCGCCCCCGCGCCACAGCGGCGATGAGGTCATGCCCGCTCGAGCGCGCCCGGTACCCTTCTGCTTGAAGGGCTTCTTGGTTGAGTGCTTGACCTGTTCGCGGTCTTTCTGGGCACGCGTCCCCTGGCGCGCGTTGGCCTGATACGCCACCACAATCTGGTGAATCAGGTCTTCGTTATAGGCTCTGCCGAACACCGTTTCCGGGACTTCAAACTTGGCAGACGCCTGGCCTTGTTCATTCAGGAGTTCGAGCTGCATCAGATCGCTCCTTGGGTAGTTTTCGCCTTGACGGCCGGCCGAATGGTCACAAAACCACCCTTGGCGCCTGGGATCGCGCCTTTGATCAACAACAACTGGCGGACCTCGTCAACACGAACAACATCGAGATTTTGTGTTGTTACCGTAACGTCCCCCAAGTGCCCCGACATCTTCTTGCCGGGGAAAACTCGGCCCGGATCCTGCGCCATGGAGATCGAGCCCGGAACGTTGTGCGAACGGCTGTTGCCGTGCGACGCACGTTGCGAACTGAAGTTGTGGCGCTTGATGGTTCCAGCAAAGCCCTTCCCGATCGAGGTTCCCTGAACATCGACTTTCTGACCCACACTGAAAACGGACGCTACCGCCACAGACGACCCAGCCGAAAGCTGACCGGCCGCTTCTGCGGAAACTCGAAATTCGCGAATGATCTCACCGGCCTCGACACCCGCCTTTGACAGGTGTCCGGCAAGCGGCTTGGAAACACGCGAAGATTTGCGGGCGCCAAAAGTCACCTGGATGGCGACATACCCGTCCCGATCTTGGGTTTTGACTTGGGTCACTCGGTTGTTGGACACGTCCACCACCGTGACAGGAACTGCATCCCCGTCATCGGTGAACAGACGCATCATGCCCACCTTGCGCCCCAGCAACCCCAAAGAGGTGCTCAGACTCATGTTTTTCTCCGATACTCTCACCGCCGTCACTGCAATTGGCAACGGCGTTTTATGTGAAAGAGGGTTATTAAATTCCCTGCCAATTCAGCAGAGCCTGCGATTTTACCTCGGGGGACTGGGTTTAGGCAAGCCCCCCGTGGCGGCGCCAACTATACCGTTATTGCAGCTTGATTTCGACGTCCACGCCAGCTGGCAGGTCGAGCTTCATCAAGGCGTCTACCGTCTTGTCGGTCGGATCCACAATGTCCATCAGGCGCTGGTGAGTCCGAATTTCAAATTGGTCACGACTGGATTTGTTGACGTGCGGTGAACGCAGGATGTCGAATCGCTTCATGCGGGTTGGCAATGGCACCGGCCCCTTCACAATCGCACCGGTACGCTTGGCGGTATCGACGATTTCAGCTGCTGACTGATCGATCAGCTTGTAATCAAAGGCCTTGAGGCGAATACGGATCTTCTGTTTGGCGGACATGATCGCTCCTTGGTTGGATCCGGTTTACTCGATGATTTTGGCAACGACGCCGGCGCCGACGGTGCGGCCACCCTCGCGGATGGCAAAGCGCAGGCCTTCTTCCATGGCGATCGGGGCGATCAGCTTG
>NZ_JBXVVU010000006.1:0-144424 GCF_057219955.1 Curvibacter sp. T50 | reverse complement strand
TGCGCCTGGCCGTCCAGCGTTTGATGTCGTCTTCCATCAGGGTGCTCATCGTCGTTTCCTTCAACGTTAACACCTGTGCAGGAATTCACTGGGTCAATACAGGAGCCGCGACCAGGTTGTTGCTCCCTGTTCTGAAATCGATGGTCTTTGCTCCAGCTTTGAGGGTCATTGGAGCTGCGGATCGCATTACTTTGTATGGGAAAAGCGGATGGCAGAAATTGGCTGTCAGAACCAGTAGATTCTTCATGAACACAAACAAGGCGCATCCTTCAGTGAAATCAACTTTCTTTGGGAAGCTACTAACGGAAATCTTCCCCGGCGCCCAATGGGAGATGCACCATGTCTTCATTCAACAAGCTTGGTCCCTCACCGGAAGCGCCGCGCAGGTTTACAGCAATGCAGTGGCAAATGAAGGGCTAAGACGGCTGGGGAATGGAGGATGGAACTTAATGCCCATCCCGCGTGCCTTTAACAATTGGCTCGGTAAAGACCCCTTGGCGACCCAGATGTTTGCGACTGCAGTCTACTCAGCGCTGTTGTTTGGCCCCGCTCAGCTAGCTGACCATTTGATGGACGACGATGAATAGCCAAGTCTTTTATGACGACGGTATCACCGCGGTTCAATTGGGTGACGATGTCGAGTTTCGCGGCGGCCTCTTGCTTCTATTCAAGAAGTTTCAAGGGCGGGTAGTTTATGTGCCTGGCATCAGCCCGTTGAACGTTGACATGGAATCGGATTGCCTCAAGTGGATAGCAATCGAGGTGCCGGGAAAGATGTTGGTTAGGCGGCTCGTGGATCCGGAAACTCACCGCTTGGTGCACAAGACAGGTCTGTTACGCAGAAATCCTTCCGTCTTTACGATCACACCGCCCTCCCTGGCAGCCGAAAGCGACAACTAAACTTGACGCCTCGTTTGGTACTACGCGAGCACTGTTTGAATTTAGAAGAAAAGCAGAAAAGTCTATGCGGAAGAATGTCTTGGACTTTAGGATTCGACAATGCTGAAGGTATTCTCGGAACACTTAAAAACGGAGCTGGCTCGGAGGGTGATCGAGGCCGACAGCGGCTTTGCGCTGTCCAAAAAAAAGCTCGGGACGGCTTACAGCAATTCTTTGATTCTTGAGAGACGCACCTGCGCACCGTTCCTCGGGTTCATTCATCTCCAATTTGTTCGGGGTCGGAACTACGTGATTCCTTCCGTGCAATGGTCATGCACCGGAAACTATCCGAATGAAGCAGAATGCCGCGAAATTCAAGACGAAATGTTTAGCAAGGGCATGACCTGCGAAAGGATGCGTGACGAGTTGCCTGAAGGATGGTTGAGAACCACAGACTTCGGCGCGAAGTTCAGCCATTACGAAATCGATGATGAACGACCACCGAGACATGTCATTCGACCTGCATATGCCACGCCTAAAGCTCAGGCGGTTCTGCGCTCGGATCCCTTTTTGAGCGATGGCAATTGGGAGGGGCATCCTGATTACGACAACTGGGACGTGATGGTGGCGATGACGGGAGTTACTCCGACGACTGAGGATGCCTCCCAAGCAATGAAAGACTTGCTGGACAAGGTCGCAACGGTTGCTCTTACTATCTACGTCCCATTTCTTCTTCAAGCCGAAGCATGTGTGTCCCGTTCCACAGGCCCAGCGGCCTGATTCAGAGAAATCAAAGATGTGCTGTCCGCTGAAGATAGTGTTGTTGTTCTGTCCGCTGTTGTTGATTGCTAATGTGCTCGGATTAGAAGTTCGGCCATCACGGTCACTACAAATTCAATAGCTGCCTGCGCATATCCTACGGGGGCTAACGCCCGATTCTCTTCTTACTCTCTCAAGCAAAAAAGCCACCGGCAACCCCTGCCAGCCGCTAAGGCTGTGGGGTTCCGGTGGCTTCTTCTTTTTGGCCGACACCTGGCGTGCTACTCCTTCTTGCCAGCGGTCTTTGTCTTGTTGGTCAAGGTCTTGCTGGGCTCGTCCTCCTGGGTCACAAACCCGATAGAGCGCTTGGGCGGTGGCGCTGTCGCCGCCGGATGAATACTCCTCATGGCCCAGATTGGGATTGGAATCAACCCCAAGCCGCTCTTTTTGCCTGATTCAAGGCCAAAACAGCCCCTGCCCAGCGTAAAAAGGTCGCTTTGCGCTATCACGGGCATAGCGTTCTGGCCCAGCCGGCCAGACCCTGTCCAGCCAGATCACCGCCTGGCACGGGACAACCGGCGCCACCGCCACCCCCACCGGCTACAGCCTGGTGCGGCGGCGTGGGGTTGCGTTTCTTGTTCCCTTCGACGATAGCCGGCATCAAGCGGCCGCGCACCAGGGCGCTGAAGGAACCCTGCTGGCCGCCTGCGCGGGCTCACCGCTTGACCGGTTTGACGGCGCCGCAGTCGGCGGACAGCCACTTGCCGCTGGTGGTCATGTCCATGCGCTCAGGCTTGCCTTGGACCGTGGTGGTCACGGTGGTCTTGCCGGTGTAGGCGGTGGGGCTCTGGAAGCTGATCTCGCCTTCCCCGCTGGACGGATGCGGCGCGCCGCAGCTGAAACTGACCTTGATGGTGCTGCCGCTGCGCTGCGTCACCTTCTGGGTGCAGTTGCCTTCGGCGGCCGGCACTTCCTGGCGGGCGGCTTCCTCCGGCGTGATGCAGATCTTCACGCTCTGGCCTTTGGGCCCCATGCCCACACCCTGCTGGGCCATCATCTGTTCCATCATCTTGCGCTGGTCCGGTGGCAGGGCGGCCATCTGCTTTTGCATCTCGGCCATCGCGCCTTCCATCTGGCCGCTGGCGCTCTTGATGGTGAAGGCATGCTCCCACAGGCCGGGTTTGATGGACTGGGCGTGGGTGGCGGCGGCGGCCAGAACGGCGCCGGCGAGAACAAGACGGGTTTTCATGAGACTTCCTCCAGGACAAGAGCCCCATTTTCACCGGATGCCAGCGCAGCGACCAGCCCCCGCCCGCGGGCTACACCGGCAGCCGCGTGGTGTTCTTGACCTCTTCCATCACGGCGTAGGTGCGGGTTTCGCGCACGCCGGGCAGCTGCCACAGCACGGTGCCGGCAAAGTCGCGGTAGGCGGCCATGTCGGCCACGCGGGTCTTGAGCAGGTAGTCAAAGCCGCCCGCCACCATGTGGCATTCCATGATCGCGTCGTGCACCTGCACCGCGGCCTTGAACTGGTCGAACACATTGGGGGTGGTTCGGTCCAGCAGCACCTCCACAAACACCATCATCCCGCGCCCGAGCTTGAGCGGGTTCAGCCGCGCCTCATAGCCCAGGATGTAGCCCTCGCGCGTCAGGCGCTGTACCCGCGCCAGCACCGCCGTTGGCGACAGTGCCACCGATTCGGCCAGTTTCAGGTTGGTCAGGCGGCCGTCGGCCTGCAGGGCGGCGAGGATGCGGCGGTCGATGCGGTCCAGCGTTTCGGGGGAATCGTTCATGGCAACAGCGAAAAGACCAGTGCTGGCCGAATTTTAATCGGATGATGCCTGAGTATTTGGTGATTTATTCGGCCAATATGCCGTAATCATTGGCGATCTGCCTGTTTGTTGACCGCCCGCACCGGAGTGTTCCATGTCCACCCACACCCCTGAAACCTCGTCCCTCATCGCCGCCGCCCCGGCGTACGACGCCCTGGCCGTTGAACCGGCGGCCCCCGGCCCCTTGCGCGCCGCCATCACCGCCGCCTGGCGCCGCCCCGAGCCCGAGGCGCTGGCGCCGCTGCTGGCCCGCGCGCAGCTGCCGGCGCCGCAGGCCGAGGCCGCTCAAGGCCTGGCGCTGCGCCTGGCCGACACGCTGCGCACCCGCAAACGCGCCGCCGGCCGCGCCGGCATCGTGCAGGGGCTGCTGCAGGAATTTGCGCTGTCCTCGCAGGAAGGGGTGGCGCTGATGTGCCTGGCCGAGGCGCTGCTGCGCATCCCGGACGCCGGCACCCGCGACGCGCTGATCCGCGACAAGATCGCCCAGGGCCAGTGGGAGGCCCACCTGGGACGCAGCCCGTCGCTGTTTGTCAATGCCGCCGCCTGGGGCCTGTTGCTGACCGGCAAGCTGGTGGCCACCCACAGCGAAGCCGGCCTGTCGGCCGCGCTGACACGGCTGGTCGGCAAAAGCGGCGAACCGCTGATCCGCAAGGGTGTGGACATGGCCATGCGGCTGATGGGCGAGCAGTTCGTCACCGGCGAAACCATCGCCCAGGCGCTGGATCACGCCCGGGTGCGCGAGGCGCAGGGCTTTCGCTACTCCTACGACATGCTGGGCGAGGCCGCCCTCACCGCCGACGACGCGGCGCGGTACCTGGCCGCCTACGAAGCCGCCATCGACGCCATCGGCCAGGCGGCGGCCGGGCGCGGCATCTACGACGGGCCGGGCATTTCCATCAAGCTGTCGGCGCTGCACCCGCGCTACAGCCGCGCCCAGCGTGCGCGGGTCATGGAGGAGCTGTACCCGCGCCTGCGTGACCTGGCCGTGCGCGCCCGGCGCCACGACATCGGCCTGAACATCGACGCCGAAGAGGCCGACCGGCTGGAACTCTCGCTGGATCTGCTGGAGCGCCTGTGCCTGGAGCCCGCGCTGGCGGGCTGGAACGGCATCGGTTTTGTGATCCAGGCCTACCAGAAGCGCTGCCCGGCGGTGGTGGACTGGCTGGTGGACCTGGCGCGGCGCAGCGGCCACCGGCTGATGATCCGCCTGGTCAAGGGCGCCTACTGGGACAGCGAAATCAAGCGCGCCCAGGAAGGCGGCCAGGACGGCTACCCGGTCTACACCCGCAAGCTGCACACCGACGTGTCGTACCTGGCCTGCGCGCGGGCGCTGCTGGCCGCGCCCGACGCGATCTACCCGCAGTTCGCCACCCACAACGCCCACACCGTGGCGGCCATCGTGCAGCTGGCGGGCGCGAATTTCTACGCCGGCCAGTACGAGTTCCAGTGCCTGCACGGCATGGGCGAGCCGCTGTACGAACAGGTGGTCGGTCCGGTGGCCGCGGGCGGCCTGGCGCGGCCCTGCCGCGTCTACGCGCCGGTGGGCACCCATGAAACGCTGCTGGCCTATCTGGTGCGCCGGCTGCTGGAAAACGGCGCCAACACCTCGTTTGTCAACCGCATCGCCGACCCCTCGGTGCCGCTGACGGAACTGGTGGCCGACCCGGTGGCTGCGGTGCGGGCACTGGCCGCGCAGGAAGGCCAGGCCGGGCTGCCGCATTCGCGCATCCCGCTGCCGCGAGCCCTGTACGGCGCGGCCCGGGCCAACGCCGCCGGGCTGGACCTGGCCAACGAGGCCGCCCTGCGCGCCCTGGCCGAGGCCCTGCCCGCCAGCGCCACCCAGGCCTGGCACGCCGCGCCGCAAGTGGCCGGCGCGGCGCAGCCGCTGGCGCCGCAACCGGTGCGCAACCCGGCCGACCACCGGGACACCGTGGGCACGGTGGCCGAGGCCAGCGCCGCCGACGTTGAAACCGCGCTGGCCGCCGCGACGGCGGCGGCCCCGCGCTGGGCCGCCACACCGCCGCCGCAGCGGGCCGACTCCCTGCTGCGCGCCGCCGACGCGCTGGAGGCCGCCATGCCCCGACTGCTGGGCCTGCTGGCCCGCGAGGCCGGCAAGACCCTGGCCAACGGGGTGGCCGAGGTGCGCGAGGCGGTGGACTTCCTGCGCTACTACGCCATCCAGGCGCGGGGTTTCGACCCCGCCACCCATGGCCCGCTGGGCCCGGTGGTGTGCATCAGCCCGTGGAACTTTCCGCTGGCCATCTTCACCGGCCAGGTGGCGGCCGCGCTGGCCGCCGGCAACCCGGTGCTGGCCAAGCCGGCGGAGCAGACCCCGCTGGTGGCCGCCGAAGCGGTGCGGCTGCTGCACGCCGCCGGGGTGCCGGCCGATGTGCTGCAGCTGCTGCCGGGGGACGGCGCCCGCGTCGGCGCCGCACTGGTGGCCGACGCGCGCACGGCGGGCGTGATGTTCACCGGCTCCACCGAGGTGGCGCGGCTGCTGCAGGCCAGCCTGGCCAGCCGCCTGGGCGCCGACGGCCGCCCGGTGCCGCTGATCGCCGAAACCGGCGGGCAGAACGCCATGATCGTGGACTCGTCCGCGCTGGCCGAGCAGGTGGTGGCCGATGTGCTCGCCTCCGCGTTTGACAGCGCCGGCCAGCGCTGCTCGGCGCTGCGCCTGCTGTGTGTGCAGGACGACGTGGCCGACCGGGTGCTGGCCATGCTGCGCGGCGCCATGGCCGAGCTGCGACTGGGCCACCCGGCGCGGCTGGACACCGACGTGGGCCCGGTCATCGACGCCGAGGCGCGCGACGGCATTGAGGCGCACGTCGCGGCGCTGGCCGCGAAGGGCCGGCCGGTGTACCGCGCCACGGGTGGCGCCGACGCTGTGGCGCACGGCACCTTTGTGCCGCCCACGCTGATCGAGCTGGAGCGGGTGGACGAGCTCGGCCGCGAGGTGTTCGGCCCGGTGCTGCATGTGGTGCGCTGGCGCCGCGAGGCCCTGGACACGCTGGTCGGCCAGATCAACCGCCTGGGCTACGGCCTGACCATGGGCCTGCACACCCGCATCGACGAGACGATCGCACGCGTCACCGCGCAGGCCGCCGTGGGCAACCTGTATGTGAACCGCAACATGGTGGGTGCCGTGGTGGGGGTGCAACCCTTTGGCGGCGAGGGCCTGTCGGGCACCGGTCCCAAGGCGGGCGGGCCGCTGGCGCTGCTGCGCATGCTGTCGCACCGGCCGCAGGGCGCCGCGCGCGAGGCGGTGCGGGCCTGCGGGGCTGAGGCCGACGGGCCCGCCGCCGACACGGTGTGTCGGCCGCCGACGCTGCAGGCGCTGGCCGACTGGGCGGCGGCGCATGGGCGTCTGCCGCTGGCGCAGCAGTGCGCGCGCTTCGCGGCCGAGTCACCGGCGGGCCTGGCGCGGCGGCTGGACGGGCCGACGGGCGAGCGCAACGTCTACCGCGTGCTGCCGCGCGAGCGGGTGCTGGGCCTGGCGGACACGGACAACGACCGCCTGACCCAGCTGGCCGCCATGCTGGCCGTGGGGGCGCAGGCGTTCTGGCCGGCAGACCCGGCCACCGGTGCCTTGCACGACAGCCTGCCGCTGGACGTGCAGGCCCACATCACCCGGGTGGCCGACTGGCGCTCCCCCGCCACCGCGGTCGACGCCGTGCTGCACCACGGCGACCGCGAGGCCCGCCTGGGGCTGCTCGCTGAGCTGGCGCAGCGCCCCGGTCCGCTGGTGACCTTGATCGCGCTTGCGCCCGGCGACCCCGCCGTGCCGCTGGAGCGGCTGGTGATGGAACGGGCCCTGAGTGTCAACACCGCGGCCGCGGGCGGCAATGCCAGCCTGATGACGCTGGGCTGAGCGAAAAATGGGTGAAAACTGCCCATACCCAGCAGAAAAAGGTGACTTGTTGCTCTGAAAAACAGAGTCATTGCGGACCTTGCGACCTGTGGATCAGTTCTGCCCGGCGGGCATGCGGCCGGAGGCGATCGCGCAAAGGTGGGGGTTGATGGGCACAATGTCCGCCCATGACTGCATTGGCCGCGTTCGGGCGCTGGGTTCGGCTGCTGGGGGCGTGTGCCCTCGCGGTGCTGGCCGCGCCGGCCGGCGCGGACGAGACGGGCATGCTGCGGATTGCGGGCGTCTGGTTGGCGACGGACCCCTCGCCCGACGCGCTGGAGCCGGCCATGGCCGCGCTGGCTGCTGCGCCGGT
Source organism: Curvibacter sp. T50 (assembly GCF_057219955.1). NCBI lineage: Bacteria > Pseudomonadati > Pseudomonadota > Betaproteobacteria > Burkholderiales > Comamonadaceae > Curvibacter > Curvibacter sp. T50. The sequence continues at coordinate 136,734 of NZ_JBXVVU010000006.1, read as the reverse complement.
GCGCACCGACCCGGCGGTGCAGGTGCCGCCAGGTCAGGCCGGCTGGCTGCGGCTGGAACTGCCGCCGTCGGATCGGCACCGCCTGCTGGAGCTGACCCATCCCACGGTGCGCAACGCCCGCCTGCTGCGCGCCGACGCGTCCGGCCGCTGGACAGCCGAGCCGGCGGGGACCGCGTTGCCGCCCGCCGGTCGGCTGGCGGGCAGCCGCTTTCCGGTGACATTTGCCATCGCGCCGTCCGGCGCACCGCAGACGGTTTACCTGTGGCTGCGCAGTGCCACGCCAGTGCACGGGCAGTTGCGTCTGTGGGACCAGGGCGACTGGACCCGCGCGGTGGCCGCGCAGCGGGTCCTGGCGGCCGCCTGCCTGCTGATGGCGGCGCTGGCCGCCACGGCCGCGCTGGTCCAGGCCGCGCGCCGGCGCAGCCTGACCTGGGCGGTGTATGGCTTGTTGTGTCTGACGGTGGCCTCGGCGGCCATTGTCATCAACGGCTGGTTCGAAGACTGGCTGTGGCCCGCCCTGTCACCCTGGCGCGGGCCCATTGCCTCCGCGCTGGCCTGTGCCGCTGCCGGGCTGGCCTTGTTGCTGGCGCGCGCGGCGTTTGCCCTGGAGTTGCGCGCGCCCCGGCTGTCGCGGGTGCTGGCTGTGTTGGGCGTGGCCGGGCCGCTGGCCGGGCTGGCAGGCATGGCGCTCGGCGTGGCATTGCACCAGCTGGTGTCCCACCTGGTCGTGGCTGTGGCTTTTGTGGTGGGGTGGGCGGCTGTCGGGGTGGCCTGGCGCACGGCGAACCGGCCGGCGCTGTGGCTGCTGGGCGGATTCGCGCCGCTGACGGTCGGCGTGGGGCTCACCACCCTGGGAATTGCCGGGCTGATGGCCTACCAGCCCTGGATGCTGCTGGCGATTTCGGTGACTGCGCTGGTCGAGCTGAGCTGCAGCCTGCGGGGCCTGGTGCTGCTGGAACGGCGGCAGGCGCTGGTGGACTACAGCCTTGACGAACTGCGCCGGGCGACCGGCACGGCGGGCGAAACCCGTGAGTCACTGCTGACCCGCCTGGCCGCCGCGCCGCCGGAATCAAAGCGGGCCGTGCTGCTGCTGCGCTGCGAGGGGCTGCGGCCTGGCGGTGCGGCCGTCCTGGAGCTGGATGCGGTCGCCCTGGAGCATTTCCTGCACGAACTGATGGCGGCAGCCGTGCGTCCCGGCGGCCATGTGGGCCGCTGGTCGTTTCATGAACTGGCGGTGGTGTTGACCGAGACGCCGGGCGATTGGGGCGCGGCCGACAGCCTGGCTTCGGCGCTGTTTGCCGCCGCCTTGCGCTCCGGCGAGCGCTGGGGGCTGACGCCGGCCCAGGTGGGCTTGCGCATCGCGCAGGGGCGCCTGGGCCCGGACAGCCTGCCCCTGGCTGCGGCCCTGCAGGTGCTGGGCGCGGCGCTGGACCACGGCCCGCCGGCCAGTCGCCGCCGCCTGCTGGTGGACCTGGACCGTCGCGCGCCGAAAATCGACGGGCAGGCACCGCTGTTGCCGGTGCCGCCGCCGGGGGCGTCGGGCTGACCGGTCCGTTGCGGCCAGAAGCTGCCGGGGCGCCGTCTCAGCCCGCCCGCAGTTGCTCCAGCAGGGCATCCTTTTCCTGCCACAGGGTATTGACCCACTGCTGGAATTCGGCGCGGTAGGCGGCGTCTTCCTCGTAGCTGCGGCCCAGGAATTGCGCCGGGATCTCGCGGGGACGCACCCGCACCACGATGCGGGGCACCCGGCCGCAGGCCAGATCCCAATAGGTGGTGCGCCCGCCGGGGTAGTACACCGTCACGTCCACCAGCCCGGCAAGCTGCTCGCCCATGGCGTCGAGCACAAAGGCGATGCCGCCGGCGCGGGGCTTGAGCAGGTGCCGGAACGGCGAGCCCTGGGCGGCATGTTTGGCCGGGGTGAACCGCGTGCCCTCCAGAAAATTGAACACACACACCGGGTTGGTCTTGTACCGTTCGCAGGCCACGCGGGTGGTGGCCAGGTCCTGCCCGCGTTTTTCCGGGTGCTTTTCCAGGTAGGCGCGGGTGTAGCGTTTCATGAACGGGAATTCGAGCGCCCACCAGCACAGCCCGATCACCGGCACCCAGATCAGTACCTGCTTGAGGAAGAACTTGAGCATGGGCAAGCGTCCGTTGAACAGGTGTTGCAGCGCAAAAATGTCCACCGCGCTGAGGTGGTTGCTGGTCACCAGCCACGAGCGGGACGGGTCCGGCGGAGGCAGGCCTTCGACATCCCAGGTGATGTGCCCCACGGCGGCCATCCAGGCCGAGTTGCCGGCAATCCACTGCCGCGCGACCCAGTGCATGAAGTCGCGCAGACGACGGCGGGCGGCGGTCCACGGCAGCAGGACCTTGAGCAAGGACGCCACAAACAGGAACCAGCACCAGAACAGCGTGTTCAGCACCAGGGCGAACGTGGCCAAGACGCCCCGCACCGGGGCCGGAAGCAGTCGGATCATGATCAACAGCGCTTCGTGGACAAAGACAGGCCGGATTGTCGGCACTGTAGGCGAAGTCGGCACCGTATCGCCACACCGCCGACCGGGCTTTGACCGATTCGGGGCGCGGCGCGCTTTAGAGTGACCTGTCGGCCGGCCGGCCGGCCGGCGCGAGCGGGACGCAGCGGCCTGTCGCCGGCAGGACGGCAGCGGTCGCCCGGCGGCGGACACAATCGCGCCATGATCGAACTCCGCTCCCCCCTGCAAGCCCAGATCGTCCAGTGGCTGGTGGCACCGGGCGACGCCGTACGCCAAGGCGATGTCGTCGTGATTCTGGAAGCCATGAAGATGGAGCACGAACTGCGTGCCGAGGCGGACGGTCAGATACAGCGTCTGCTGCTCGCCGTGGGCGACACGGTGGATGAGGGCGAGATACTCCTGATTTGGGAGCAACAATCGACCATTTCACCATGGGTATCGCCTGAAAACACCGAAAATTTGCCTCCAGGCGGTCCGGCCAGCCCCGCCCCCGCCGCCCGGGCCGACCTGCAGCGCCTGCAAGAGCGCCTCGCCTTCACGCAGGACGCCGCCCGCCCCGAGGCCGTGGCGCGCCGCCACGCGCAGGGCCAGCGCACCGCGCGCGAAAACATCGCCGACCTGTGCGACCAGGGTAGCTTTCTGGAATACGGCGCGCTGGCCGTCGCCGCCCAGCGCAGCCGCCGCAGCCAGGACGACCTGGTCCGCAACACCCCGGCCGACGGCATGGTCACCGGCATCGGCAGCGTCAACGGGCTGATCCACGGCCCGGAGCAAAGCCGCACGGCGGTGCTGGCCTACGACGCCACCGTGCTGGCCGGCACCCAGGGCTTTCGCAACCATGCCAAGACCGACCGCCTGCTGGGCATCGCGCTGGCGCAGAAACTGCCGGTGGTGCTGTTCGCCGAAGGCGGTGGCGGACGCCCGGGCGATGTGGACATGCCCATCGTGGCCGGGCTGCACGTGGCCACCTTTGCCAGCTACGCCCGCCTGTCAGGCCAGGTGCCGGTGGTGGGCATCGCCGCCGGGCGCTGCTTTGCCGGCAACGCCGCGCTGCTGGGCTGCAGCGACGTGATCATCGCCACCCGAGGCAGCAACATCGGCATGGGCGGCCCGGCCATGGTGGAAGGCGGCGGCCTGGGCGTGTTCCGGCCGGAGCAGATCGGCCCGTCGGACGTGCAGCACCGCAACGGCGTGATCGACCTCCTGGTGGACGACGAGGCGCAGGCCGTGGCGGCGGCGCGGCACTACCTGTCGTTTTTCCAGGGCCGGCTGAAAGACTGGATCGCGCCCGATGCGCGCCTGCTGCGCGATGTGGTGCCGGAGAACCGCCTGCGCGTCTACGACACCCGCGCCGCGCTGCGTGGCCTGGTGGACCAGGGCAGTCTGCTGGAACTGCGCACCGGTTTCGGCGTGGGCATCCACACCGCGCTGGCCCGCATCGAAGGCCGCGCCGTGGGGGTGCTGGCCAGCAACCCGCAGCACCTGGGCGGCGCCATCGACGCCGACGCGGCGGACAAGGCCGCGCGTTTCCTGCAGCTGTGCAACGCCCACGGCCTGCCGGTGGTCAGCCTGGTCGACACGCCCGGCTTCATGGTCGGGCCCGACACCGAAGCCACGGCCCAGGTGCGCCATGTCAGCCGCCTGTTTGTCACCGCCGCCGCGCTGCGGGTGCCGGTGTTTGCCGTGGTGCTGCGCAAAGGCTATGGCCTGGGCGCCATGGGCCTGGCGGGCGGCGGCTTTCACGCACCGGTGGCCACCGTGGCCTGGCCCACCGGCGAGTTCGGCGGCATGGGCCTGGAAGGCGCGGTGCGCCTGGGCTACCGCAAGGAACTCGACGCCGTGCCCGAAGGGCCCGAGCGCGACGCCCTGTTCGAGCGCCTGGTGGCGCAGCACTACGAAGCCGGCAGCGCCCTCAACATGGCCGCCACGCTGGAAATCGACGCCGTCATCGACCCCGCCGACACCCGCGCCTGGCTGGCCCGCTCCCTGGCAGGCAGCCGGGTGGGCGAGGGCGGGGCGCGTTTCATCGATACCTGGTAAGCCCGCCGGGTGGCGGGATCGACGGGCTGCGTGCTAAGCTGGCAGGCTGTTTTTCCGGGCGGCGCCCCCAGAGCCTGACCGCCCGTTTCCAAGGAGACTCCCATGCCCGGCCTGTTGCCCCACGTCGATCCCGACGGCCTGCTCGAATTTTCGGTGGTCTACACCGACCGCGCCCTGAACCACATGTCCAAAAGCTTCCAGGGCGTGATGAAGGACATCTCGCGCATCCTGAAGACGGTGTACCACGCGAAGTCGGCGGTGCTGGTGCCCGGCAGTGGCACCTTCGGCATGGAAGCGGTGGCGCGCCAGTTCGCGGGTGACAAGAAGGTGCTGGTCATCCGCAACGGCTGGTTCAGCTACCGCTGGACGCAGATTTTCGACATGGGCCGCATTCCGGCCGAGTCCACCGTGCTCAAGGCCCGCCGCACCGGCACCGGCAGCCAGGCGCCCTGGACGCCCGCGCCGATCGCCGAGGTGGTGGCCACCATCCTCGACAAGAAGCCCGACGTCGTGTTTGCCCCCCATGTGGAAACCGCCTGCGGCATGATCCTGCCCGATGACTACCTCAAGGCCGTGGCCGACGCGGTGCATGAGGTGGGCGGCCTGTTCGTGCTGGACTGCATCGCCTCCGGCGCGATGTGGGTCGACATGGAAGCCACCGGCGTGGACGTGCTGGTGTCCGCGCCGCAGAAGGGCTGGAGCAGCTCGCCCTGCTGCGCCATGGTGATGCTCAGCGAGCGCGCCCGCGCCGCCATCGACGGCACCACCAGCTCCAGCTTCGCCTGCGACCTGAAGAAGTGGCTGCAGATCATGGAAGCCTATGAAAACGGCGGCCACGCCTACCACACCACCATGCCCACCGACGCGCTCACCCGCCTGCGCGAGGTGATGGTCGAGACCGAGGCCTACGGGTTCGACAAGGTGCGCGCCGAGCAGCTGGCGTTGGGCACCCGGGTGCGCGCGCTGTTCGAAAGCCGCGGGATCCCCAGTGTGGCGGCCGAAGGCTTCAAGGCGCCGGGTGTGGTGGTGAGCTACACCACCGACCCCGAGATCCACAACAGCAAGAAGTTCCTGGCTGAAGGCCTGCAGACCGCCGCCGGCGTGCCGCTGCAGTGCGACGAGCCGGCCGATTTCATGACCTTCCGCGTCGGCCTGTTCGGGCTGGAAAAGTGGCACCACGTCGACCGCACCGTGGCCCACCTGGCCGCCGCGCTGGACCGGCTGGGTATTGGCGCGCCAGAGAAAGTGGCGGTGCCGGCCTGAGTACGGTGCAACGCGCCCGACGGCCTCCTGCGGGAGGCTTTTTTCTTTCCGGCGCCGGGGATTTCCGTGGGCCGCGGTATTTCAGAACCAGCCGGCCACCAGCGGAATCAGCACTGCCGCCAGTACCACCTGCAGTCCCAGCGCCAAGGCCGCCCAGGCGCCGGCGTCGGGGTGGACCTGCAGCGCGCGTGCCGCGCCAATCCCGTGGGCGGCCGTGCCCAAGGCGAAGCCGCGGGCCATCCAGCCGGGGGCGTCGGTTCCGATGCCCAGCGCATCAAACAGATATTTGCCGCTGAGCGCGCCGACCATGCCGGTGAGCACCGCAAACACGGCCGCCAGGGCCGGCACACCGCCGATCTTTTCGGCCACGCCCATGGCCACCGGGGCGGTGACCGACTTGGGCGCCAGTGACAGCATCACTTCGGCGGGCAGTCCCAGCGCCCAGGCCAGCGCCACCGCGCTGGCCGCTGCCGCGGTGCCGCCGACCAGCCCCGCGATGACAAAACGCCCGCCGTGGGCGCGCAGCGCCGCGCGGCGCTGCCACAGCGGCCAGGCCAAAGCGACCACGGCCGGCCCAAGCAGGAAATGGATGAACTGCGCCCCCGAGAAATAGGTGGGGTAGGCGGTGCCGGTGGCCGTCAGTCCCGCCGCCAGCGCGACCACCGACCACAACACCGGGTTGGCCCAGGCGGCCTGTCCCGCGCGGACATACAAGGCCTGCGCCAGCAGATACACCACCAGCGTTGCGGTCAGGCCGAACAGCGGCGTGGACGACAGGTAGACCCACAGCTGGACGAACTCGTTCACTGGGGGCCTGCGGATTCGTTGGGGGGCGGGAGTTCGGACTGGGCGACGGGTATCAGGGCTCGCAGCAGCAGGGCCGTGACGGCCAGCCCGATCCAGGTCGATACGACCACGACTGCCGCCAGGCGCAGGCCGTAGCGCCCCAAGAGGTCCAGATGCACCATCACACCCACGCCCACCGGCACGAACAGCAGCGACAAGTGGCCAAGCAGGAAGTCGGCAACCGCCGCCACACTGTCGCGCACCGGCGCCCAGTTCAGCGCGCCAAGCAACAGCACCAGCCCGACGACCGGGCCGGGAAGCGGCAACTGCAACCCACGGGAAAGCACTTCGCCGATCGACTGCAGCACCAGCAGCCAGGTCAGTCCGCGCAAGGCGTTCATCGCTTGGGGTGCCGGGTCAGCGCTGCGCCGACGGGGGCGGGACCATGGGTGCAGTGACGGGAATCAGAAGCGCTCCAGCTCCGGGAACGCCAGCTTTCCGCCGCGCACCAGCATCTTGCCGTACTCGGCGCAGCGGTTCAGGGTCGGAATCACCTTGCCCGGATTGAGCAGACCCTTGGGGTCGAAGGCGCGCTTGACGCCGAACATCTGCTCGTTCTCCGCAGCCGAAAACTGCACACACATGCTGTTGAGCTTTTCGATGCCCACGCCGTGCTCGCCGGTCACCGTGCCGCCCATCGCGACGCTGGTTTCCAGGATGTCGGCGCCGAACAGCTCGCAACGGTGCAGCTGGTCCGGATCGTTGGCATCGAACAGGATCAGCGGGTGCAGGTTGCCGTCCCCGGCATGGAAGACGTTGGCGCAGCGCAGCTGGTATTTCTTCTCCATCTCGGCAATGGCCAGCAGGATGTCGGCGACCCGCTTGCGCGGAATGGTCGAGTCCATGCACATGTAGTCGGGGCTGATGCGTCCGCTCGCCGGAAAGGCGTTCTTGCGCCCGCTCCAGAAGCGAAGGCGCTCGGCCTCGCTCTGGCTGACGGCAATTTTTGTAGCGCCGGAGGACCGCAATACGCTGGACATGCGTTCGATTTCCTCCTCAACCTCCTCTGGCGTGCCGTCCGACTCGCACAGCAGGATCGCTTCGGCCTCCAGGTCGTAGCCGGCGTGGACATAGTCTTCCACGGCGGCTGTCATGGGTTTGTCCATCATCTCCAGCCCGGCCGGGATGATGCCGGCGGCGATGACGGCGGCGACGGCGTCGCCGGCCTTGCGGATGTCGTCGAAGCTGGCCATGATGCAGCGTGCCAGTTGCGGCTTGGGCACCAGCTTGACCGTGACTTCGGTCGTCACCGCCAGCATGCCTTCGCTGCCGATGGCCAGGGCCAGCAGGTCATAGCCGGGGGCGTCCAGTGCCTCGCTGCCGAAGGTCACAGCGTCGCCATCAATGGTGAAGCCCTTGACCTGCACCACGTTGTGGACGGTCAGGCCGTATTTCAGGCAGTGCACACCGCCCGCGTTTTCGGCCACGTTGCCGCCGATGGTGCAGGCGATCTGGCTGCTCGGGTCGGGGGCGTAATACAGGCCGTGCGGCGCCGCCGCTTCGCTGATGGCCAGGTTGCGCACTCCGCTTTGGACCACGGCGGTGCAACTGACGGGGTCCACCGACAGAATCCGGTTGAACTTCGCCAGGCTCAGGGTCACCCCCAGGGCATGGGGCATGGCACCGCCCGACAGGCCCGTCCCGGCGCCGCGGGCGACCACCGGAACGTCCAGTGCATGGCAGCATCGCAGCACCGACTGCACTTGCTCATAGGTCTCGGGCAGGGCCACCACCAGCGGGCGTTCGCGATAGGCAGTGAGGCCGTCACATTCGTAGGGTACGGTGTCTTCGGGTGTCCACAGCAGCGCATGGGCGGGCAACACGGCCGACAGTGCCTGCACAACCTCGGCCTGGCGCTGGGCACGTGCCGTGGGTTGGGGCAAGGAAGTGGAAGGATTCATTGGGGCTCACTCCGGACGACAGTGGTGGTCACTGTACGACAGAAGCCGGTCGCGCGGCGTGAAGAAAGCAACACGCATTTGTGAAGCCACGGCGGGCGGGGCCGGCCACGCACAGGTGTTGCGGCGCGGGCGCTCAGGCCAAGCTCTGGCGCAGCCACTGGGCGAAGGTGGCGCATTCCCACCGGTCCATCGCGCCGGTGCGCCAGCACAGGTAGTGGGCATGGGGGCTGGGGACGGTGCGGGGGTAAAGCCGCACCAGCGATCCGTTTTCCAGCCAGGGCGCACCCAGGCGAACCCGGACCAGTCCCACGCCCAGGCCTTGCGCGGCGGCGTCACACATCAGCCCGATGTCGTTGAACGAGGATCCGTCCACCGGCTCCGGCCAGTCCAGATCGTGGGCGGCGAACCAGGTGCGCCACGGCTCCAGCGGGCTGCGCAGCAGCGTCTGGCCCTCCAGGTCGATGGCCTGCTCGAAGGGCCCGTTTTCCCGCACCCAGGCGGGTGACGCCAGGGGGGTGACCTCGTCCTTGAACAGGCAGACATGCTCCACGTCGGCATACCGGCCGGTGCCGAAGCGGATGGTCAGATCGGCGTCTTCGGCGACCACGTCCAGCAGCGGAATGCTGACCTGCAGCGTCAGGTCGATTTCCGGGTAGGCCTCGAAAAACTGGCGCAGGCGCGGCATCAGGATGGAACGGGCGAAGGTCGGTGTCACGGCGATGCGCAGTTTGCGCCGCCCCGGGCTGGCCGCCTGGCTGGGAAACCGCTCCAGCGCCGACAGCCCCTCGCGGACATGGGCCAGATACTCGCTGCCCTCGGTCGTGAGCGAGAAATCCGCCCGCCCGAAAAGTTTGGTGCCCAGGATCTGTTCCAGCTGGCGCACCCGATGGCTGACGGCGCTGGGCGTCACACACAGTTCCTCGGCCGCCTGCGTGACGCTGCGCAGGCGCGCCAGCGCCTCGAAGGTCAGCAGACACTGGATGGGTGGGATGCGCAGGGCCATGCGAGCCTCCGGAGGGTTGATCAGGGCGCCATCGGCGTCAACGGAAAATCACTGTCTTGTGCCCGTTGAGAAGCACCCGGTGTTCACTGTGCCATTTGACCGCCCGGGCCAGCACCTGGCTTTCGGTGTCGCGGCCCATGGCGGTGAGGTCGTCGACCGTCTTGCTGTGGTCCACCCGGGCCACGTCCTGCTCGATGATCGGGCCTTCGTCCAAGTCGGCGGTCACATAGTGGGCGGTGGCGCCGATCAGCTTCACGCCGCGGTCGTGCGCCTGGTAGTAGGGCTTGGCGCCCTTGAAGCTGGGCAGGAAGCTGTGGTGGATGTTGATGGCGCGACCGGCCAGCTTGCGGCACATCTCGTCGCTGAGGATCTGCATGTAACGCGCCAGCACCACCAGCTCGGCGCCTTCCGCCTCGATGATCTCGAACTGCCGCGCCTCAGCCTGCGCCTTGTTGTCCTTGTTGACCACGATGTGGTGGAAGGGCACGTTGTAGCTGGCGGCCAGCTGGTAGAAGTCGCGGTGGTTGCTGATGATGGCGCGGATGTCCAGCGGCAGCAGCCCGCTTTTCCAGCGGAACAGCAAGTCGTTCAGGCAGTGGCCTTCCTTGCTGACCAGCAGGACCGCCCGCATCGGCTGGCGCAGGGTGTGCAGGCTCAGCTGCATCCGGAACGGCTCGGCAAACAGCCGCAGCTGCATTTTCAGGTCCTCGTCGGTGACCTGGTTGCAGGCGAACTGCACCCGCATGAAAAACAGACCGGTGTCCGGGTCGTTGTACTGCGCGGCTTCTTCGATATTGCCGCCGCGCTCCAGCAGGAAGCCGGAGACGGCATGAACGATGCCCGGGCGGTCCGGGCAGGAAAGGGTGAGAACGTAAGCATGACTCATGGCGGGAATTGTCGCAGCATGGCCTGGACTTGACGATGGCATCCGCAGGCTCGGCGGCGGACGGTGCACGCGGGTAAACCCGAGCGGTCTGGGACCGAAATCTCGCTAAGATTGTTAACAATCGCAACGTAAGCAAAGAAATCGACATGCCCAAGGTCTATGCAGAAGTTTCCGGCAGCGTCTGGAAGGTCGAGGTGGCGGTGGGCCAGACCGTCAGCGAAGGTGACACGCTGGTGATTGTCGAATCGATGAAGATGGAGATTCCAGTCTGTGCACCCGCTGCCGGACGGGTCAACGCCGTTCTGGTCGCCGAAGGCGATGCTGTCACGGATGACCAGGTGATTGCGGAAATCGGCTGACACGGACATGAAGACCACCGACTTGCCCGTCGACCAGTTTGCGCAGTGGGAAGGTGCGGTTGCCTTCCGCCTTTTTGCGGACCAGTCGGACCCGACGCTGACCGTTTCTGAGCAGATCGCCGCCCGTCTGGGCGACCGCATCCTGTCAGGCGCCATGCCGCCGGGTGCCCGCATCGGCGAACAGGAGCTCGCCGACGAGTTTGCCGTCAGCCGCGGACCGATCCGCGAGGCGCTGCGTATTCTGGAGCGCGAAGGGCTGGCCACCCTGTTGCCGCGCCGCGGCGCCATCGTCACCGATCTCACCGCCAGCGAATTGCGGGAACTGCTGGAAGTGCGCGCTGGTCTTTTTGAGCTGGTGGTGCGCAAGATTGCTGCGCGGCCCAGCCCGGAAATCCTGACCCTGATGGAAGCCGGAGTGACCCGGCTGGAAGTCCTGTCCACTGCGGAGGACGGCGGTGACGACTACGCGGAGACCGCCTACCGGCTGATGATCCTGTGCGCCCGCCAGTGCGGCAACCGCCGCTTGCAGCGCATGCTGACGGCGCTGTCGCTGCAGACGCTGCGCTACAGCAAGCTGGGTCTGGCCTCGGTGGAACGCCGCCAGCGCTCGGCCCGGCTGTGGCGCGAGGCGACCACCGCGCTGGCGCGCGGCGACGTCAAGCGCATGGTCGCACTGACCCGACAGCGCATTGAAGAATCCGGCGAAGAGGCCATCCGCCAGCTCGGGTTGCCGGCCCACCCAGGAGACCAGCCATGAACACCACGCCGACTCCGGGCCCGCTGGCTGGCCTGAAGGTCATCGAAATCTGCACCACCATTGCCGGGCCCGCCTGCACCCGGCTGCTGGGCGACTTCGGCGCCGACGTCATCAAGATCGAGCCGCCCGAGGGCGATCCGGTACGCCAGATGGGCCAGCATGTCGGCGACGTGTCGCTGTACGCGGCGTCCATCCTGCGCAACAAGCGCTCGGTGGCTCTGGATCTGAAGACGCCGGGCGGACGCGAGCTCGCCTTCCAGCTGATCGCCCGCGCCGACATCCTGGTCGAGAACAACCGCCCGGGCGTGCTGGAGCGCCTGGGCCTGGGCTATGAGGCGCTCTCGGCGCGCAACCCCGGCCTGGTGATGGTGCGCATCAGCGGCTACGGCCAGACCGGGCCGTACGCCGAACGCCCGGGCTACGGCGCCATTTGCGAGGCGGTGGGCGGTGTGCGCCACATGACCGGCGACCCCGACCGGCCGCCCGCCCGGGTGGCGCTGGCCACCACCGACTATTTGTCGTCGGTCTATGCCGCGTTCGGAGCGATGGCCGCGATTCATGCCCGCGCCAGCACCGGCAAAGGCCAGGTGGTCGATGTGGCGCTGTATGAGGCGGCGTTCACGCAGATGGAGCCCATCGTGCCGGCGCACGAAAAGCTGGGTGTGGTGCCAATGCGCGAAGGCTCAAACCTGCCCTCGATGGCGCCCAACAGCTCCTACCCCACCCGCGACGGCGGCTGGGTGCTGATCGCCGCCAACAGCCAGCCGACCTGGCGCCGGCTGGTGGCGCTGATGCGGCAACCTGAATTGCTGACCGACCCGCGCTTCGAGACCATCCAGGCACGGGGCAGGCCGGAGAACATGAAGGCCATTGACGCCCTCATCGCCGACTGGACGCGCCAGCACGACGCCGAGCCGCTGGAGGCGCTGCTGCGCGAAGGCGAGGTGCCGACCACCCGCGTCTACACCATCGCCGACATCTACGCCGACCCGCACTTCCGCGCCCGCGACATGTTGCAGGCCGTACCGCATCCGGTGCTGGGCCACACCACGCAGTCCGGCGTGGTGCCGCGCCTGTCGGCCACCCCAGGCGGCATCCGCCACACCGGCCCCGACCTCGGGGCCGACACCCGCGCGGTGTTGGCCGAAGACCTGGGCCTCAGCACCGAGCGCATCGCCGAGCTGGCAGCCGCCGGCGCCATACGCCTGCCCGCCGGGCCTTGAACGCCCCACGTCGCCATCCGTTTCCCAACCCGTATCCCCCGCAGGAGAACCCGATGAAATCCACTGCTATCAACCGCCGCCAATCGCTGGCCCTTGTGGGCGGTGCGCTGGCCTTGCCGCCCGCTGCCTGGGCCCAGGCCGGCTGGAAACCGACCCAGAACATCAACTACGTCATCGGCGTCGCGGCCGGTGGCTCGGTGGACCTGTACGCCCGCGGCATCAAGACCGCGCTGGAGACCCTCAAGCTCGTCAACGGCCAGACCGTGGTGGCCGACAACAAGCCGGGTGCCGCCGGCCTGCTGGCGCTGCAGCAGCTGCAGCGCGCCCCCGGCAACGCCCATGTGCTGGGCACCTTTCACACCGGCAGCATCGCCGGCCAGGTGACCGGCATCCTGAAGGCCGACATGCGCGAGTACGTGCCCGTGGCCATGCTGGTGGAAGAAACCACCCTGGTCGCGGTGCGGGCCGATTCACCGCTCAAGACCGCCAAAGACCTGGTGGATGCGCTCAAGCGCGACCCCACCTCGCTGAAGATTGCCGTGGCCCCGCTGCGCGGACTCAACACCCACCTGGCCATCGTCAAGCCGCTGCAGGCGGCCGGAGTGGATGTGGCCAAACTCACCATTGCGCCGTTCCGCTCGTCCGGTGAGTCGATGACCGCGCTGCTGGGCGGCCATGTGGACGTGGTGTCCGCCACCGGCCCCACCGTGGTGCCGCAGGTGCAGGCGGGCAAGGTGCGCATGATCGCGAGCGCCGCACCCGAGCACGGCACCGGCCCGCTGGCGGGGGTGAAAACCTGGCGCGAGCAGGGCGTGGCGGCCGACTACGTGAGCTACAACGGCGTGTTGCTGCCGGCGGGGGTGGACGCCGAGCAGATCCGCTTCTGGGAAGACGCGCTGCGTAAGGTGGCCGCCTCGCCGGAATGGATCGCGCTGGTCGAAAAATCGGGCAACAAGCCGATGTTCAAGGGCTACGTGGATTCGCACCGCTATCTGCAGTCGGAACTGGCATCGACGCAGCAACTGGTCGGCTCGCTCGGAGCCGCCGCCAAATGACGCCCCCCCAGCCTGCCCCGCGGACCTTCGAGCCTGCTGGCGAATGGGCCGCCGAACTGGCCGAGCTGGCGCAGCGCCGCGCCCACAGCCTGGCCATGGGCGGCCCCGAAGCCCTGGCCAAGTTCAAGGCCAGCGGTCGCCTGAATGCGCGCGAACGCATTGCCGCGCTGCTGGACGAAGGCACGTTCCGTGAGTTCGGCCGCATCACCGGCAAGGGCCACTACAGCCGCGAGGGCGCCTTCGAGCGGCTCGATCCCACCAATGCCATCACCGGCACCGGCCTGATCGAGGGCCGCAAGGTCGGTCTGCACGTGGACGACTTCACCATCCGCGCCGGCTCGTCCGAGGCCACCATTGCCGACAAGTGGATCTACATCGAACGCATGGCGCACCAGCTGCGCTTTCCGCTGATCCGCCTGGTCGATTCCGCCGGCGGCAGCGTCAAGCTGCTGATGCAGATCGGCGGCACCAAGATTCCCGAATACCCGAGCTGGCCCGCCAACGAACTGCTGCAGACGGTGCCGGTGGTTGGTGTGGCGCTGGGCGCCTGCGCCGGGCAGGGGGCGGTGAAGGTGCTGTCGTCGCACTTTTCGGTGATGGTGCGCGAGCAGGCGCAGGTGATGGCCGCCGGCCCGCACGTGGTGCGCCAGGCCTACGCGCAGGATGTCGACAAGAACGACCTGGGCGGCCACCGGGTGCACCGCAAAAGCGCGCTGGTGCACAACGAAGCCGAGGACGAGGCGGATGCCTTGGCCCAGGTGCGCCGTTTCCTGAGCTACCTGCCGCGCAGCGTCTTTCACCTGCCGCCGGTCGCCAAGTCCACCGACGACCCGAACCGGGCCGACGACTGGCTGAAAGACGCCATTCCGCGCGACCGGCGCAAGATCTACGACCCGCGCCGCATCCTGGCGGCGGTCATGGACCAGGGCTCGGTGTTCGAGATCGGGCGCTGGCAGGGCGGCTCGGTGATCACCGCGCTGGCGCGGCTGAACGGGATCCCGGTCGGTGTGATCGCCAACGACCCCAAGGTGCAGGGCGGCGCCATGACCACCCAGGCGGCCTACAAGATGGAGCGCCACGTCAAGCTGTGCAGCCTGTTCGGCCTGCCGGTGGTCAATTTTGTCGACCAGCCGGGCAACCAGACCGGGCTGGAGGCCGAACTGGGCGGCACGCTGCTGGGTGCCACCCGCGTGGGCGAGGCCCTGAACGCCTGCCGCTCGCCCTGGGCCTCGGTGCTGATCCGCCGCTGCTTTGGCATGGCCGGTGCGCTGCACGCGCCCAAGTACGGCGAAGCGCTGAACTTCCGGGTCGCCTGGCCCTCGGCGCGCTGGGGTTCGATCCCGATCGAAGGCGGTGTGATGGCGGCGCACAAGGCCGAAATCGACGCCGCGCCCGATCCGGCGGCCAAACGCGCCGAACTCGAAGCCTTCTACCTGGCCATGACCTCGCCTTTCCGCACCGCCGAAAAATTCGGCATCCTGGACATCATCGACCCGCGCGAAACCCGCGCGTTGCTGTGCGACTGGGTGCTGGACGCCTGGGAAGTGGTGCGCACCAGCCGGCCGGTGGCGGTGGCCGATTGAATCCCGGCGTCGCCCCCCGGCTGCAGGCCGCGCGGGCGCGGGCGCCGGGGGTCTTGCTGGCCGGTGTGGTGGCACTGGCGGCGGGGTTCATTGCCGACCATCAAGGCGGCCCGCAACTGCTGTATGCCTTGCTGATCGGGCTGGCCCTGCATTTCCTGTCGCGCGATGAGCGGGTGAAACCCGGGCTGGATTTCGCCAGCCGAACCCTGCTGCGGGCGGGCGTGGCGCTGCTGGGTCTGCGTATCACCCTGGCCCAGGTCGGTGCATTGGGCTGGGGCACTGCCGTTCTGGTGATCGGGGGCGTGGCGACCACCGTCGGCCTGGGTCTGCTGCTGGCCCGCGGACTCAGGCGCCCGGCGGCCGAAGGCCTGATCTCCGGATGCGCGGTCGGCATCTGTGGCGCTTCGGCAGCGCTGGCCGTGGCATCGGTGCTTCCCCGCACCCGGGACAACGAACGCTTCACCTTGCTGGCCGTGGTCGGCGTGACCTTGTTGTCCACGGTGGCCATGGTGCTGTACCCGGTGCTGGTGCGGATCGCGGGCTGGAGTCCGGCGCAGGCGGGCGTCTTTTTCGGCGCGACGATTCATGACGTCGCCCAGGTGGTGGCGGCGGGCATGATGCTGTCGAGCGCCGGCGACACCGCAGCCGCCGACAGCGCCACGGTCGTCAAGCTGCTGCGGGTGGCATTGCTCATGCCGGTGGTGATGCTGGTCGCAGTGGTGCTGCGCCCGCCAGCCGATGCTGCCGAACCCGGCGCCGACGTGCCGCTGGTGCCGGGTTTCCTGCTGGCCTTTGTCGCGCTGATGATGCTGGGTACCACCAGCCTGGTGCCTGCGGAGCTGGTGGCCGCGGCGGGCGCGGCATCACGCAGTTTCCTGGTGATCGCCATTGCGGCTGCCGGCATCAAGACCAGTTTTGAAGATCTGCTGCGTCTGGGTTGGGCGCCCGTGGCCCTCCTGCTGGCGGAAACCGCCTGGATCGCGATACTGGCGGCCGTCGGCATCGCGGCCGGCCTGTCCGCCGCCTGAAACCGTTCAGCGTGGCGATGCCGCGCTGCTGCCCCATTGCCGGCGCAGCGCCGCGCAGTGGTCGACGGCGGGCACCGCAGCCGTGGCCCAGACCTTGTCGACGGCGGGCGCTGCCATGCCCGCCGGCCGCAGGGCCACGCTGCGCGCCGCGATGGCGGCGCCCAGATGGGTGGGCACCCCCATGGTCCGGTCCACATGCTGGTTGCCGGCAATCAACAGCACCGTGCGGCCCGGTTGCCGCGCGCTGAGCACGGTGGCGGCCATTGCCGCGTCACGCGCGATCTGGACTCGGGTCATCGGCACGATGCGAGCTTCGGGCAGCAGCCCACAATGTCCTTCGCGAATGGATTTTTGCTGTTTTTGCCACATACCCGGCGTTAAATGGTCATCCAGCGCTATGTTCAGCATAGCGTTCCGGTTGCCCTCCTGCGGCAGGTTGGCGCCCAGAACCGGGACACCTGCGCGGACCGCGGTCATGACCACGGGGCCGTAGCGCGACCAGGGCCAGGCCCGCGCGTCCCAGCGCAGCGCGGCTTGCACCACGGGGTCGTCCGCGTCGGGCGCCAGGCCGGCGGTGGACGTGCCGGCCGGGGCCATTTCCAGGGCCAGCGCGGCAAGGCGGCCTTGCGCGGCCAGCGCCGCGACGGCGGCGTGTTGCCAGCGCGGATGGTCGGGTGCGTCGTGTTGTTCGCCCAGCAGCAGCGCGTCGGCGGGCAGCACACCCGCCAGCAAGTCGGCGACCGTCGGGTCCGGGCGCCCGGACCCGCTCGTGCGGCCACCGGCACAGGCGGCCAGCAGGCTTGCCAGCAAGGTGGCGGCGACAGCGGTTTGACAGCGCATGGCCGCATACTAGAGCGATTCCCGGCACGGCGGGGGTCGCAGGTCTTTGCGACCGTCCCGCGCTGCGTTGCCGTTTCTGCCCGATTGGACTCGTCTGTGTCATTGGTGCTTCGTGCGGGCCTGACCCTGCTGGCAGCCTTGGGGGCTGCGCTGTTGTGTGGGTGGTTGAACACCCCGATCCCGTGGATGATCGGCCCCTTGCTGGCGACGGCGGCGCTCACCGTGGCCGGCGCGCCGACCGCCAGTCTCGGCCCTTTGCGAGACGCCGGACAATGGGTCATCGGCGCCGCCCTGGGGCTGTACTTCACCCCGCAGATGACTGCCCTGGTGGCCGGCCTGTGGTGGGCCATCGCCCTGGCGGTGTTATGGTCCCTGCTGATCGGCTTTGGTTTCAGCGCCTGCTTGTATCGCCGGTTCGCGTCGCAGATGCCCGAAATTGCGCCGCCAACGATGCGAGCGACGACTTACTTCGCGGGCGCCATCGGCGGCGCGTCGGAGATGACCTTGCTGGCCGAGCGCGTGGGCGCACGCACCGACCTGGTCGCGGCGGCGCACAGCCTGCGCTTGCTGATCGTCGTGGTGGTGATTCCGTTTGCGATGGTGTGGGCCAAGGGCTGGTGGGGGCTGCAAGCCATCGAGCTGGCGCCGTCCGGGCCACGTCCGGTGGTGGGGACCGGTCTGCTGGCGCTGGCGGCGGCGACCGGCGCGGGCGGGTGGCTGCTGCGGCGGGCCGGTCGGGCCAACCCCTGGTTCATGGGCGCCTTGCTGGTTGCCATGGGACTGACCATGGCGGGAGTGGAGTGGTCGGCGATGCCCACCGCTTTGTCCAACGCGGCGCAGCTGGTGATCGGCGTCAGCCTGGGCGTGCGCTTTTCCCCGGCATTTCTGCGCACCGCACCGCGCTGGCTGGCCGCTGTGGCGGCCGGGACGCTGGTGCTGATGGGTCTGTGCGCGGGGTTCGGGGTGACGCTGGCCTGGGCCACGGGACTGCACCCGGCAACGCTGATTCTGGGCACCTCACCCGGCGGCATCACCGAAATGGCCATCACCGCCAAAGTGTTGCAGCTGGGGGTTCCGGTGGTCACGGCGTTGCAGGTCTGCCGCCTGGTGGCGGTGTTGCTGCTGGTGCAGCCATGCTACCGGCTGCTGGACCGACGGGGTTTTTGGTCCGAAAACTCCCGAAATAATAGCTAACAATGACCTTTTTACGCTGGGTATTGTCGGAAAAGACCTGAAAACATGAAAAACGCCCCACCAGGGGGCGTTTTGTCGGGTGGCCCGGCGTCGTTGCGCTCAGTGCACCACCACCGGGTTCTGGGCCAGGCCGGAATAGCTCTCCAGCGTGTCTTCCACTTCTTCCTGGGTGGGGCTGCTTTGTTGCCAGGCATTGATCTGCTGCTGGAACAGCTCGGCCCAGGATCCATCCAGATACACCTCTTTGCCGGAACGTTTGTCCACAATTTCGAAGCCGTGCCGCACGAGCATGGGGCCCGGGTTTGCCACACCGGTTTCGGTATGGGTATCGGCCAGCAGGTGCGTCACGGAAAAGGACTCGGAGTCGTACAGCACATTCATGGGGTTCCTCTCTCGCAGCGTGATGGGTGTGCAACCCATTTTGCAACGATCGTGCCCGTTTCAAGCCCCGCGTGCGCGAATGTGCCCAAATTGCCACAGCGCCACGCCGGATATTGCCGCTTCGGGGCTGCGCCGGTCGCCCGCCGGTCCGGCTCAGAACCCCGGCGCCAGCACCGTGCGGGTGCGCAGTTGCTGATCGACAAAGTCTCCGTTGGCCTGGGTCAGTCGCACCCGCACCGGCAGGTAGTTCATGGCCGGCGCCAGCCAGAGCTCCAGGCGGATGTCATACGGGCGCCGGGGCTCGCGCACCAGCGCCAGTGCGGTCACCGGCCCGGCCGGCAGGTCCAGGGTTTCGGGCTCGCCCACCCGCAAGACCCACAGGTCGGCGTCACGGGCGCTGGCGGTTTGAACGGTGATGGTGCTGCCCGGCGCGAAGCGGTCCGGATTGGCCGCAGCCAGCGCGCCGACCTGCAGGAACAGGCTCAGGCGGTCCTGCGCGCCGGGGCTGAGGGCGGCCTCCGGCGTGTTGGCGCTGAAGCGAATGCGCCCGGACGCCGCATCGAAATGCGCCGCCTGCTCCTGCCGGGAGCGATCGCCAAAGCGCAGCGGCGACAGCCCGTGGTCGTCCAGACGGCCCTCGCTGGTCTGCACCCGGCTGCCCATGAACAGGGCGCCGACTTCCAGCCGGGCGCGGTATTGCGCGCCGTCGTGTTGCCACAGCAGTTCAGAGCGGGCCGTGTAGGGGAGGCGACGGATTTCGCCGGACACTTCGTAGACCAGCCGCTGGGGGGCGGCAACCCGCGCGGGCCAGCGGTCCCCGGCGGTCGCAGAGGGTGGGGGCGGGGCCGGCGGCGCGGACTCGGTCACCGGTAGCGCCGCCGGCGGCGGCAGCATCGGGCCTGCGACAAAACTGCGGGTCTCCACCGCGGCGCTGTCGGTGCCGGAGGCCACCGAGGACTCGACCTGTGGCTCGATGGGCGTGTCGTTGGCGCCGACCGGGTCCGCCGGGGTCGCGCTCGGGGTCGCGGGCATGGCCGGCGGCCTCGCCGGGGACGCCTTGGCACGGCCGGGGGTCGGGGGCGGGTCCGGGCGCGTCGCGGGCGGCTGCGGCTGCGGGACCAGTGTCCGGGTCTGCAGGGGCACGGGGGCGACGCGGCTGTCGCCGGCCTGGTAACGCGGCGGCTCGCCTTGCAGAACCAGCAGGTGCGCGGCGAGTACCACCAGGGTCAGCAGGACCAGCGTCCCGCGGGGCGCCATCGCAGCAGGCGTCATCGATCCGGATGACCCAGATCCTGTGACAAGCGGTGCGCGGCAGCCCGCAGCGGGCGTGCCACCGCACCGTCCCAGCCCGGATCGAACGTGGCACCCGATCCCAGAGTCAGAATCCCCATGGCCAGATGGCCGCTGGCGTCGAACACCGGCGCGCACAGCCCGCTGATGCCGGGCAACAGCACGTTGACCACCCGACCCAGTCCCTGCGCACGGGTCTCGGCCAGCATCTCCCGGACGCCGGCGGGGCTGTCGGGTACGTCACGCCGGCCGAGCCGGCGGGCCAGCGCCATCTCGGCTTCGATCATCGGCGCCAGCCGCTCGGCGGCACTGCCATGGTTCAGGAAAGCGGCAAAACAGCGCCCGGTGGCCGAGGTCAGCAGAGGCATCACGTCACCCAGGCGCAGATTGACCGGTTCGGTTTTGGGCGTTTCTTCCCAGTGCACGATGGTCGGGCCGTGGTTGCCCCAGACCGCCAGCGCCACCGTATGACCGACCGCTTCCATCAGTTCGGGCATGCGCTCGCGCGCCAGGCGCACCGCATCGACGCGCCACAGCGCCGCCAGGCCCAGGCGCAACGCGCCGGGTCCGAGGTCGTAGCGGGTGGTGCGGCTGTCCTGCACCACCAGGCCCAGTCGCTGGAAGCTGACCAGATACCGGTGGGCTTTTGCCGCGCTCATGCCCGCGCGGGCGGCCAGGTCACGCAGCATGAGCGCGCCGTCAGCCTGCCCGAGCACGTCCAGCAGGCCGAAGCCGACTTCCACCGATTGAATACCGGCCCGCTCCCGGTCGCCGCCCTCGTCACCGGAGGTTTCGGGTCCGCTTGCACTGTCCTGGCTGATTTCCACTAGAATCTCGCACGAAGTTTCGTTTAGGTAAATCAGTTTACCAATACGTAATTGATCCGTCACCGGGTGTGTTGTGCCGGTGGTGGCCGATTCCCCGCCCCAACCCATCCGGAGACCAGCGACCATGAAACTTGCCACCTACAAGGACGGCTCCCGCGACGGCCAGCTCGTTGTGGTGTCCCGCGACCTGAGTACCGCGCATTATGCGACCGGCATCGCCATGCGCATGCAGCAGGTGCTGGACGACTGGAGTTTTCTCTCGCCCCAGCTGCAGGACCTGTACCAGACCCTCAACAGCGGCAAGGCGCGTCATGCGTTCCCCTTCGACCCGACGATGTGCATGGCGCCCCTGCCACGGGCCTACCAGTGGGCCGACGGCTCGGCCTACCTGAACCATGTGGAGCTGGTACGCAAGGCGCGCAACTCCGAAGTGCCGGCCAGCTTCTACACCGACCCGCTGATGTACCAGGGCGGCAGCGACGACTTCATCGGTCCGCGCGACGATGTGGTCGTGCCCAGTGAAGAATTCGGTATCGACTTCGAGGCCGAAATCGCGGTGGTCACGGCCGACGTGCCCATGGGCAGCAGCCCCGAGCAGGCGCTGGACGGCATCCGCCTGGTGATGCTGGTCAACGACGTCAGCCTGCGCAACCTGATCCCGGCCGAGCTGGCCAAGGGCTTTGGTTTCTTCCAGAGCAAGCCGGCCACCGCGTTCAGCCCGGTGGCCGTGACGCTGGACGAGCTGGGCGACGCCTGGGACCACGGCCGGGTCAACCTGACGCTGCAGTCGACCTGGAACGGACGCACGGTGGGTCTGTGTGACGCCGGCCCGGAAATGACCTTCCATTTCGGCCAGCTGATCGCCCATATCTGCAAGACCCGCAACGTGCGCGCCGGCTCCATCGTCGGCAGCGGCACCGTGAGCAACCAGAGCGTCGAGGTC
Source organism: Curvibacter sp. T50 (assembly GCF_057219955.1). Lineage (NCBI taxonomy): Bacteria > Pseudomonadati > Pseudomonadota > Betaproteobacteria > Burkholderiales > Comamonadaceae > Curvibacter > Curvibacter sp. T50. Next base: position 114,820 of record NZ_JBXVVU010000006.1, on the reverse strand, counting down.
GACGGCCGCCCGCAGTGGCCCAAGGGCTACAGCTGCATCGCTGAAAAGCGCTGTATAGAAACCATCCTCGACGGTCAACCCAGCACGCCGTTCATGAAGTTCGGCGACACCATCCGGATCGAAATGAAGGGCAAGGATGGCCAAAGCCTGTTCGGCGCCATCGACCAGAAGATCGCGCGGCCGGCCTGAACTTTCCCAAAATTAAGCGTAGAACGACAGTTTTGCGCGGGGTTTGGGCCGCAAAGAGGCTGAAAAGAGCGCGAACCACCCCGCCCGCTAACCCGGTCGGCCGTCCGGGGGGGCTGCTGTCTCGCTCAGGGCGCTGACGAGACCGACTTCAGCTCCGACACCGAATGGGTCCATAACTGGCTGCCCCGCCAGTCCTTATAGATCGTCTTGACTGTGCGAGCCGCTTCTGGGGCGTACCACTGGGTGGTTTCATACCGCATGCTGCCTGTCCAGCTTACACCGTTGATCCAGCCCTTGCATTCCACCCGCATGGCATCAAACTCACCGGCCGGAACGGGGACCTTTTCCACACCGAAAACTTGGCAGTCCGCTGTATTGCGTGTGCGATCCCCACTGGCGCCCGTGGTATCGGATTCGGCCTTCCAGCGGTCGCCGACGGTCAACGGAAATCGCAGCATTCCTGCGGACGGACTGAAAGTGCGGCCGGAGGAACCGCTCTTGACCATGTCCAGGTCACGGGTGAGCACCTGCTCGGCATCGATGCCCGGCCGGTCGGAGCGTCGCACCGTCGACACGATACGCTGTTCATCGACACTACGCACCAACACGGTGCTGTCGAAAACCTGCCTATCGCTGAGCAATTGCATGGCATAGGTCGCACTGTCGCCGACCTTGACGCTCGGGCGTTGGGCTGTTTGCGCAAGTGCTGGCAGCGCGGCGGCTGCGAGTACGGCGAAAAACACGGTATGGGGGCGAAACATGACTGACCTCCTTCAAGATTGTTCGAGCTTCCGAGGGGAGGCCGCGAAGCGCGGCCTCCCGCGGGCAACTTATAGCCCCAATTGTCTGCGCATCGCCTCCCAGGCGGTCGCGTTCAGGCGCGCCTGTTCGCTGGTTGCGAAGCTCAGGTTGGTCTTGAGCTCGCGCGCGGTGAAGACCTGATCACCTGCCGCCAGTGACGGGGTGTTGCGCACTTCCACCAGCAAACGGGTGTGGTTCATGACCGTCGGGTTGTGGCCGGCAAAACGCATCTGCCGCACGCCGTTCACCGTGCTGACGGTATAGGTGCCCGTCTGTGTGGCAGCGCAATTCGATGCCAAGGTCTGCGCTGCGTTGAGGTCACACTCGTAGAACTGCACCGACCCGCTGGTCGCCGGGTTGGTGTGGGTGCCCGTGAACGCGACCCGCAGATTGCGCAGGTCTCCGGTGCTGATGCCCAGGCTCATGCTGCCCGCGCTGTTGGCCAGGTTGACCCCGCTGGCGGGACGGGCGGCTATCACCCCTTCCAGGGTGGTGGCAGTCGCGGTGGGGAAGCCGTCGGTGAAGCGGTTGTTGATGAATACCGGCTGGTTGAGGTTCACGCTCCAGCGATAGTTGATGCGGCTGCCGGCCGGGAACGTGGCGAAAGCCAGGGTCTGCAGCAGCTTGGTGGTCGCCAGGCCGTTGTTGATCACGTTGCGTGTGGTGTCGGCCTGCAATTCGGAGACCACGTCGGCCATGCGGCGCCCGCCGATGTCCACCCCGACCGTGCGACCGACGGTCAGCGAGTTGCCGCAGAAGCTGGAGCGGCTGGGCGAGCCGGCTGCCGACGTGAATGGCATGTCCGCGTCACACACCACCCACCCACCGGCGTTCAGATACGCCTGGTTGTAAAGCTGGGTGTTGGGCACCCCGCCGTCCTTGCCGGCGCGCACATCCTTGAGTGTGACCGTCAGCGCACCGGCGGCGCGGGGGGCACCTTCCAGGTATCGGTAGGAGAAATTGTCCAGGTCGGTAAAGCGCAGGCTGGTCAAATCGTTGGGCTGGGCGGCGGTCGCGACCGAAGGATCGGAGACCGACAGCGTGCTGCCGTCCTCCAGGGCTTTGGCGACGACGTTCGCCATCGTGCGGGCGTTGTCGCGGACCAGGTTGTCGTCGGTTGCCGGATCGTCCTGGTAGTTGTCGATTTTGGCCGCCGCGATGCCGAGCTGGTTGGCGACATTGGCGCGGGCGGCGGACTCGGCCATCCCCGCCGCCATGCCGACAGCCACCAGGGTGGTCAGCGGATTGATCTGGCCGGCCTTGCCCTTGACCTGGCGCAAGACGTAGGTCTTCGCACCTTCGGCGGCGGCCCCGTTATCGGAGGTATCGATCACGGATTGGCCCATGACGGAAATCAGCGACGTGGCTCCGACATCGGCAGCGCTGATTCTGGTCGTGTCAACGGTCACGGAATAGGCGCCATTGCTGCCGGTCGCCGCAGAAGCCGGCTCATTGCCGTCGCAGGCGCCGTTGTTGTTGATGTCCAGGCACACCACCGCATTGCGCAACAGCCCGTCGATGGCCACAGTGCCGCTGAGGACCAACGGTGCCGGCGCCGGGGCGGGTGCAGGCGCCGGGGCGGGAGCCGGAGCTGGGGCGGGAGCCGGCGCGGGGGCCGGAGCTGGCGCAGTAACAGGCGGATCATCCCCGCCGCCACACGCGCCCAGCGCGCTCAGCAGGATCAGGCTCGACAGAAGTTTCAGACGCGGATTGGGAAACATGAAGAATCTCCAGAGCAGGCGCGAGGCGCCAGGTAAAGTTTCCACGGAGTGGCAATGTGCCTACACCAGGGGCCGGAAAGTGATCCTCTCTCACGCGATCAAATCGGACATCCCCCGGACAGGTGGGATCACGCATGCCGCAGATTCGGCCAGGCCGGCTTTTGCGCAAAGGGCGATGGTCCACGGGCGGCCGCCGACCCGCGGACCGCAAGCGCAAAAGCGGCACAGCCGAAGTCGCCGCCGCTAGCTATCAAAGAATTAGCAAAAGAAGACCTGATTACGCTGGCTACAGACCGAAAACATCAAGAGTTTCGGCTTGGTGTGGCCGCCTTGGCCGCCAGCGCCACCAGCAGCAACACCGGCAAGCCGAGCAGGGCCGTGGCGGTGAAAAAATGGGCGTAGCCGAAGGCGTTGACATAGTCGCCCGAGAAACCGGCGATGAATTTCGGCAGGAGCAGCATCATCGAGCTGAACAGCGCGTACTGCGTGGCCGAATAGCTCACATTGGTCAGGCTCGACAGATAGGCGATGAAGGCCGCCGAAGCGATGCCGCTGGCCAGGTTGTCCGCCGAAACCACGGCAATCAGGGCCAGCAGATCGTGGCCGTGCCCGGCGAGCCAGGCGAACAGCAAATTGGTCAGGGCGCTCAGCAGCGCCCCCAGCATCAGGATGCGCATCACCCCCAGGCGCAGTGACAGCACACCGCCAATGAAGGCGCCCGCGAGGGTCATGATCACGCCATAGACCTTGGTGACGCCGGCCACCTCGTCTTTGGTGTAACCCATGTCGACGTAGAACGGATTGGCCATGATGCCCATGACCACGTCGCTGATGCGGTAGACGGCAATCAAGGCCAGAATCAGCGCCGCCTGCCAGCGATAGCGGCGGAAAAAGTCGGCAAACGGCTCCACCAGCGCGCCTTGCAGCCATTCGGCGACGTTTCGCGCGGGGGGGAGCGGCGCGGGCGCGGGCTCCCGAGACAGCAGCACGGTGACCACCCCCACCGCCATCGACGCGGCCATCACCAGATAGGCGGTCGTCCAGGCCGCCTGCTGGTAGCCCGTGGCCCCGGCGCCTTCTGCCCGCGCGGCAATCCACAAGACACCTGCGCCGGCCCAGATCATCGCCAGGCGGTAGCCGCCCTGGTAGGTTGCAGCCAGGGCGGCCTGGCGCTCGGTATCGGCCGACTCGATACGGTAGGCATCCAATGCAATGTCCTGTGTGGCGGAGCCGAACGCGACCGCCAGTGCGCACCAGACGATGGGGCCCAGGGACTGGCGCGGATCGGCCAGCGCCATGCCGACCAGGCCGAGGACGATCATCAGCTGGGCCAGCAGCAGCCAGCTGCGCCGCCGTCCCAGTGCCCGGGTGAGCAGCGGTATCGGCAACCGGTCGACCAGCGGAGCCCAGACCCATTTGAAGCCGTAAGCCAGCCCCACCCAGCTGAGATAGCCGATGGTCGAGCGGTCGATGCCGGCTTCGCGCAAGCGGAAACTCAGGGTGCCCAGCACCAGCAGCAGGGGCAGGCCGGCGGCAAAACCGAGGGTCAGCATCCGCAGACTGGCCGGCTCCAGGTAGACGCGCAGCGCCTCACGCCAGGAGCGGGGGGAAGGCGACGCTGGCGAAGTCGGTGTGGAAGGCGTGGAATCGGACATCGGGCTATTATTGACCCATCATGTGCTGGCTTTGCGATGTCAAGAACGCTGCGGCTGCGGCTTCAGGCCCTGACGCCGGGATTCAAAGCCCGTCGGTTTCCGCGCATTCGCCCTGGGCGCCCCGGCGTGCGTTCCTCCAGCTTGCCGGCGCCGCGGCGGCGGGTGCGGTGCTGGTGCCCCAAGCCGCCCAGGCCCAGGTCAGTGTGGGTGAGGCCTCGGGCTTGCGCAAGCTGGTTCCCGCGGAAATGCTCGAAGGCTCGGCACGTCAGCAATATGCCCAGGTGATTGCCCAGGCCCGGGCCCAAGGGGCGCTGGCGCCAGACCACCATCCCCAACTGCAGCGGCTGCGGGCCATGGCGCGCCGCCTGATTCCGTTTGCCTTGCCCTGGAACGACAGGGCCCGCCAGTGGCAGTGGGAAGTGAACCTGATTGGCAGCAAAAAAATCAATGCCTGGTGCATGCCCGGGGGCAAGATTGCCTTCTACACCGGCATCCTCGATCAGCTCAAACTCACCGACGATGAAGCCGCGATGATCATGGGGCACGAAATGGCCCATGCGCTGCGAGAACATGCCCGCGAACGTCTGGCCAAGAGCCAGGCCACCGGCATCGGCTTGCGGCTGGGCGCGCAGCTGCTGGGTCTGGGGGACCTGGGCGGTGTGGCCGCCGATGTCGGAACGCAGTTGCTCACCCTCAAATTCAGCCGGGAGGACGAGACCGAGGCGGACCTGGTCGGGCTAGAAATGGCGGCCCGGGGCGCCTACGCACCGCAAGCCAGTGTGAGCCTGTGGCAAAAAATGGCTGCCGCCAGTGGCGGCGAGGGCGGGCCGTCCTTCCTTTCTACCCACCCGTCCGGGCCCGACCGCATCCGCAAACTCCAGGACAACGTGCCTCGTGTGTTGCCGTTGTACGAGCAGGCCCGCGGCCGGGGCTGATTGCCGACCGCGGCGCTGCAGAGGCGACATCACGCGCAGTGGCCCCGTGCTACCGTTGAGCCATGAACCCCACCGCCGCCTGCCTGGCCCCCACGCCGTTCATCGATGCCGACCATCCGGAGGTGGTCGCGTTTGCCCGAGCCCATGCCACCGGGGCGAACGACCGCGAGCGGGCGGTGGCGCTCTACCTCGCGGTGCGCGACGGCTTTCGATATGACCCTTACCGGATCGAGCTCACGCTCGACGGCCTGCGCGCCAGCACGGTGCTCGCCCAGGGCTACGGCTGGTGTGTGCCCAAGGCCACGCTGCTGGCGGCGGTCTGCCGGGCGGCCGGCATTCCCGCGCGGCTGGGCTATGCCGACGTTCGCAACCACCTCTCGACCGAGCGCATGCGCGAGGCCATGAAGACCGACCTGTTTGCCTGGCATGGCTACACCGACCTCTGGATCGACGGCGCCTGGCGCAAGGCCACGCCGGCCTTCAACCTGTCGCTGTGCGAGAAATTCGGCCTGCTGCCGCTGGACTTCGACGGTGTGGACGATTCGATCTACCACCCCTTCGACCGCGCCGGCAACCGCCACATGGAATATGTGCGCCAGCGCGGCGCCTTCGACGACCTGCCGCTGGCGTCGATCCTGGAAACCTTCCGCGAGCTGTATCCTTGGATGAGCGCCGCCAGCGGCTCCGACCCGCTGGCCCGCAGCGATTTCCTGGCCGACGTGCAGCGCGAAACCGGGGTTTGAGCCCGATCAACGGGCCCTGAAGATCAGGGTTTACCCGGTATTTTGTGGTTTTTGTTAATTACGATTAGGTGAATTCGTTTACCTATAGTAAATTTCAGGCTCCGTTGGCGCAGCCTGCGCCGTCACCTGTTTCCGGAGACCTGCCATGGGTGCCTACGTCAGCCCGACCTATCCCTACCGATCCCCCGACGATCTTCGTTCCAGCCCGCCGCAGCGCCGTGCGCTGATCGTGGTGGGTGCCGGCCCCGTGGGCCTGGCCGCCGCCATCGACGCCCGGCAACAGGGCCTGGACGTGCTGCTGTTCGACGACGACAAGACCGTCTCCGTCGGCTCGCGCGCGGTCTGCTATGCCAAACGCGCCCTGGAGGTGCTGGACCGGCTGGGCGTGGGCGAGGCGCCCTGCGCCAAAGGCGTGAGCTGGAACGTGGGCCGCACCTTTGTCGAAGAAGACGAGGTCTACCAGTTCAACCTGGTGCCGGAGGCTGGCCACAAGCGCCCCGGCATGATCAACCTGCAGCAGTACTACCTGGAAGAGATGATGATCGCCCGCGCGCTGGCGCTCGGCGCCGATGTGCGCTGGCAGCACAAGGTGATCTCGGTGCAGCCGCAGGACGGCTTCACCCGGCTGACGGTGGAGACACCGGACGGCAGCTTCGACATCGAAGCCGACTGGCTGATCGTGGCCGATGGTGCCCGCAGCCCCATCCGCCGCCAGCTCGGGCTGGACATCGAAGGCCGCATCTTCATGGACCGCTTCCTGATCGCCGACGTGATCATGAAAGCCGACTACCCGGCCGAGCGCTGGTTCTGGTTTGACCCGCCGTTCCACCCGGGCCAGAGCGTGCTGCTGCACAAACAGAGCGACAACGTCTGGCGCATCGATTTCCAGCTCGGCTGGGATGCCGACCCGGAAGAGGAGAAGAAGCCGGAAAAGATCATCCCGCGCGTCAAGGCCATGCTGGGCGACGAGCGCGAGTTCGAGCTGGAATGGGCCAGCATCTACACCTTCCAGTGCCGCCGCATGAAGGATTTCCGCCATGGCCGCATCCTGTTTGTCGGCGACGCGGCGCACCAGGTCTCGCCCTTTGGCGCGCGCGGCGCCAACTCGGGCTTTCAGGACACCGACGACCTGCTGTGGAAGCTGGCGCTGGTGATGAAGGGCCAGGCACCCGAGCGGCTGCTGGACACCTACAGCGCCGACCGCACCTACGCCGCCGACGAAAATCTGATGAACTCCACCCGCTCGACGGACTTCATCACCCCCAAGAGCCGCACCAGCCGCACCTTCCGCAACGCGGTGCTCGATCTGGCCCGGCACCACCCGTTTGCGCGCAAGCTGGTCAATTCCGGCCGGCTGTCGGTGCCGTCGTTCCTGACCCACTCCGCGCTGAACACACCGGACACCGACTTCTTCGCCGGCGACATGGTGCCCGGCGCGCCCATGGACGACGCCCCGGTGCAGGTGGACGGCCGGGACAGCTGGCTGCTGGACCAGCTGGGCAACCGCTTCCAGTGCCTGCTGTTCGTCGACGCGGCCACGGGCGTCAGCGACACCCAGCGGGCCGCGCTGGCGGCCCTCGCGACCGGCCCGATTCCGGTTCAGGCGCTGCTTGTCAGCCCCGCGGCGGTGGCAGGCCGTGACCTGCCGGTGCTGGTCGACACCCAGGGCCTGGTGGCGCGCCGCTACGACGCGCGCCCCGGCACCACCTACCTGGTGCGCCCGGACCAGCATGTCGCCGCCCGCTGGCGCGCGTTTGATGCCGCCGCCGTGCGCGCCGCCGTGGCCCGCGCCACCTGCAACGCCTGAACCCCACAGGAGACCCGTCCATGACCACCTCCCAGACCACCCCGGCCGGCGCCGGAACGCTGATCCTGACGCCCAACTTCCGCGAAGCCGGCAAACGCTACTTCCGTGATTTCTCGCCCGGTGACGACTTCTACGAGGCGCTGATCGACATGCACCGCGACCTCAGCGACGAGCAGAGCGAGCGGGTCAACGCCCGCCTGATCCTGTTGCTCGCCAACCACATCGGCGACATCACCGTGCTGCGCGAGGCGATGCGCCTGGCGCGCGACGCCCGCTGAGCCCCCACCCCGTTCCCCAGGAGACCCCCATGAAAATCGACCGCATTCACCACGTCGCCTACCGCTGCAAAGACGCCAAGGAAACCGTGGAGTGGTACGTCAAGCACCTGAACATGGACTTCGTGCTCGCCATTGCCGAAGACCAGGTGCCGTCCACCCACGCGCCCGACCCCTACATGCACCTGTTCCTGGACGCCGGCCAGGGCAATGTGCTGGCGTTCTTCGAGCTGCCCAACTCCCCTGCCATGGGCCGCGACACCAACACCCCCGACTGGGTGCAGCACATCGCCTTCAAGGTGGACAGCGTCGCCACGCTGGAAGCCACCAAGGCGAGGCTGGAAGCCGCGGGCATTCCGGTGGTGGGCGTGACCGACCATGCCATCTTCAAGAGCATCTACTTCTTCGACCCCAACGGCCACCGCCTGGAGCTGGCCGCCGACGTCGGCACGCCCGAGATGTACCGCCAGCTCGACGAAGTCAAGTGGGACATGCTGGAAGAGTGGAGCCAGACCAAGCGCGCCCCGAAACACGCCGCCTGGATGCACGAAAAGGAATTTGCGCCCAACACGGCGGGTGAGTAAGGCCCCCGGCGCCGCGACAGCGGCGTTTTTGGTCAAAAAAGCCTGATACCCAGCGTCAAATGGTCATTGTTTGCTACCTATTCAGTAGCATCCAACCGCCAACCGCCAACCGCCAACCGCCAACCGCCAACCGCCAACCCCAAGCCCGGTCAACCGGCGCGTTGCATCTTGAACACGGCGGTGCCGGCGCGCGCATTGGGCAGCCAGCGCACCTCGGCCCCGTCCTGCAGGCCAAAGGCGTCCAGCACCCGCAGGCCGGTCTTGCGGGCGAGCACGGCAAAGTCGGCGAAGGTGCCGACGCGGATGTTCGGCGTGTCGTACCACTCGTAGGGCAGGCGGCGCGTCACCGGCATGCGCCCGCGCAGGATGCTCAGCCGGTTGGGCCAGTGCGCGAAGTTGGGGAACGCCACGATGCCGATATGCCCCACCCGCGCGGTTTCCCGCAGCATGGTCTCGGCGTTGCGCAGGTGCTGCAGTGTGTCGATCTGCAGCACCACGTCGAAGCTCTGGTCGCCGAACATCGACAGCCCTTCGTCCAGGTTCAGCTGGATCACGTTCACCCCCCGGCGCACACAGGCGGCCACGTTGGCGTCGTCGATTTCGATGCCATAGCCGCTGCAGCCGCGTTTACGCTGGAGCAGGGCCAGCAGTTCGCCGTCGCCGCAGCCCAGGTCCAGCACCCGCGCGCCCTCGGGCACCAGTCGGGCCACCGACTGCATGATCTGCACATCACTCATGCCGTCGCTCCGGTCGGAATGTTGGCGAAATACGCGCGCACCGCTTCCAGGTAGCGCGGGTCGTCCAGCAGGAAGGCGTCGTGCCCGTGCGGCGCGTCGATTTCGGCGTAGCTGACCTCACGCCGGTTGGCCACCAGGGCCTTGACGATTTCGCGGCTGCGCGCCGGCGAAAACCGCCAGTCGGTGGTGAAGCTGACCAGCAGGAACTTGCACGCGGCCCGCGCCAGCGCGGCCGTGAGGTCGCCCCCATGGGCGCGCGCCGGGTCGAAATAATCCAGCGCGCGGGTGATCAGCAGGTAGGTGTTGGCGTCGAAATACTCGGCGAACTTGTCGCCCTGGTAGCGCAGGTAGCTCTCGATCTGGAATTCGACCTCCTGGGTCGAGTACCGGTAACCGCTGGCGCTGTCCAGCACCGCTTCCCGCAGCTGCCGCCCGAACTTCTCGTTCATCACGTCGTCGCTCAGGTAGGTGATGTGGCCGATCATGCGCGCGATGCGCAGGCCCCGCTTGGGCACCACGCCGTGGGCGTAGAAATGGCCGCCGTGGAAGTCCGGGTCGGTGACGATGGCGCGGCGCGCCACTTCGTTGAAGGCAATGTTTTCCGCCGTCAGGTTGGGCGCGCTGGCCACCACCACCGCGTGGCGCACGCGCTCGGGGTGCTGCAGTGTCCAGGACAGCGCCTGCATGCCGCCCAGGCTGCCGCCCATCACGGCCGCCAATTGCGTGACGCCCAGCGCATCCAGCAGCCGCGCCTGCGCGTTGACCCAGTCTTCGACCGTCACCACCGGAAAGTCGGCGCCGTACACCCGGCCGGTGTCCGGGCTGACGTGCATCGGTCCGGTCGAACCAAAGCACGAGCCGAGGTTGTTGACACCGATGACAAAAAACCGGTTGGTGTCCACCGGCTTGCCGGGTCCGATCATGTTGTCCCACCAGCCCTCGGACCGGGGCTGGCCTTCGTAGACACCGGCAACATGGTGCGACGCGTTAAGCGCGTGGCAGATCAGCACGGCGTTGGAGCGATCGGCGTTCAGCGTGCCGTAGGTCTCGTAGGCCAGGGAGTAGCCGCGCACCGACGCACCGCTTTGCAGCGCCAGCGGCGCGTCGAACGTCATGGATTGGGCAGTGGCAATCAGCGTCATGGCAACAAAAAAACCCGGCGGCGCCAAAGAAGCGAGACCGGGTTTCGGAGTCCCTCTTTAGCTGTTTTCGGAACCCTGACGGTTCCGGCGCCCGCAATCCGGAGCAAATCGGCGCTGGGGCTAGTATACGGTTTGCACGCTGTTCGCAACCCCCGCAGGGAGAAAGCCATGTCAGAACTGTACGGATCCGACGCCTACGCGCCACGGGAAATCGCCGCCCGGGTCGAAGCGGTCGGGGTCACCAAGGCGCGCATGGCGACCTTGCCCTTGTTGATGCTCGGACTGCTGGCCGGTGCGTTCATCAGTCTGGGGGCGCTGTTCTTTGTGATTGTCCGATCCGACCCGACATTGGGATACGCGGCTGGGCAGCTGGCGGGGGGTGTTGCCTTTTCGCTGGGCCTGCTGCTGGTGGTAGTGGCGGGTGCGGAGCTCTTTACCGGCAACAACCTGCTGGCCATGGCCTGGGCTGACGGCAAGATCAGCAGCGCCGAGGTCCTGCGCAACTGGGTGCTGGTGTGTCTGGCCAATCTGGTCGGTGCGATGGGCATGGCCTTGCTGGTCTACGCCAGCGGACACACCGGCATGAACGGTGGCGCCATCGGCCGCACCGTGGTCCGGATCGCCCAGGCCAAGCAGGATCTGCCTGTGGCGGAGGCATTCTTCCGGGGCGTGCTGTGCAATGTCCTGGTCTGCATGGCGGTCTGGATGGTGCTGGCTGGCCGCAGTGTGGTGGACAAGGCGGTTGCCATCGTGTTTCCGATCAGCGCTTTTGTCGCCGCAGGCTTCGAGCACAGCATCGCCAACATGTACTTTTTCCCGCTGGCCATGTTGGTCCAAGCGGGTTCCGGTGCCGAAAGCACCGTCACCTGGGTCGGCATGGCCACAAATCTGGTACCGGTGATCGCCGGCAATTTGCTCGGAGGCAGCGTATTGGTCGGGCTGACCTATTACGTCATCTACCGTCGTGGCCAGCCTCAGCCCTGAGGCAACCGCCTCAGCCCCGACCCAGCAGCGCAGCCAGACCCAGAAGGGCGAACACGCCAGCCGACACCCGGTGCACCGTTTTGAGGGGGATTTTCTTGACCAGGTGCTCGCCCAGCCAGACGACCGGCGCGTTCGCCAGCAACATGCCCAAGGTCGTGCCGATGACCACCCAAGCCCAATCACTGTAGCGTGCAGCCAACACCACGGTAGCTATCTGGGTCTTGTCGCCCATTTCGGCCAGGAAGAAAACGACCGCGGTGGTGCCGAACACTCCCAGCCGGGACAGCCTTTCGGTTTCCCCCACGCCATCCAGCTGATCAGGGATCAGCATCCAGACAGCCATGGCTATGAACGAAACGCCCAAGACCCAGCGTAGCGTATCAGGCCCCACGGTGGTGGTGACCCACGCACCCAGCGCGCCCGCCATGGCATGGTTGGCAACGGTGGCAACCAGAATGCCCAGCACGATGGGCCAGGGTTTGCGAAATCGCGCGGCCAATACGAGCGACAGCAGCTGTGTTTTGTCGCCCATTTCAGCGAGTGCGACGATGCCGGTAGAGACGAGGAAGGCTTCCATGATGCGGGGGGCAGGCCGGATCAACCAGTGACCACACGGCATCTCCGGCCTGACCCGCTTTGGGACGTGGAGGCACGTGTGATCAAAGGTCTCGCCAAGTGGTAAACCGCGCACGCCATGCCCGCCGCAGCAGGACAAGTATGTTGACGCGCGCCCTCTCCAAGGCGGAAAGGAGGCTACTCCCCAATGACGACGGGGATTTTACCGCACTGCGTCATGCCGGGGACCCAAGTCGGAACGATGGGCTCGGAGGGCGTTTCTCAAGGCGAGAGGCCGGAACTGTGGCGTTTTCACCCGCTCGCCGGGGGATTAACGGGTCCGTGCGGATAGCCAAGCGGAAAAAGCTGACGCATAATGTATTTGGTTCAATCCGTGAGGGTTGAGCCGCGTTTCGCGGTGAACAGGTCAGTTTCGCGTCCTCTCCCAGTTTCCGTTCGGATGGTTGAATGCGTTTTCGGGACTCCATCGCTTTGTTTTTGGTTTATTAGGAGTCCCCTTCATGGGCAACAAACTGTACGTCGGCAACCTCCCATACTCGGTGCGTGACGGCGATCTTGAACAAGCATTCAGCCAGTTCGGCGCGGTATCCAGCGCTAAAGTCATGATGGAACGCGATACGGGTCGTTCCAAAGGTTTTGGCTTTGTCGAGATGGGCAGTGATGCCGAAGCACAGGCCGCCATCAGCGGCATGAATGGTCAGGCATTGGGTGGTCGTAACGTTGTCGTGAACGAAGCGCGCCCGATGGAAGCCCGCCCGCCCCGTAGCGGTGGTTTCGGTGGTGGCGGCGGTGGCGGTGGTGGTTTCGGTGGCGGTCGCCGTGAGGGCGGCGGTGGTGGTGGTTTCGGTGGTGGTCGCCGCGAAGGCGGCGGTGGCGATGGGGGCTTCCGCAGCCCTTACGGATCGGGCCCGCGTGGTGGCGGTGGTGGTCGTAGCGGTGGTGGCGGCTACGGTGGCGGCTATTGATCAGAGCCCCGTTTTCCCCTGAATTGAAAAGGCCCTTCGGGGCCTTTATTGCTTCTTTGCGGGTATTTTTTGCGGGTGAGCTTCAAGAACTTTGCCGGAGTTTGCGCGGGCGGGCCTGGAAAAGGCGATCAAACAACGCATTGGGCAATAGGCGAAGCAACTTGGCCACCCAGCCCATCTGCCACGGTATGACGCAGTAGCTCGTCTGCGCGTCGATCGCGGCGTACGCCTTGCGGGCGAATTCGTCAACCGGCATGAGAAAAGGCATGCGGTAAGGATTCTTGCGTGTCAGTGGCGTATCAATATATCCGGGGCAAATGGTCACAACGCGCACTCCTGTGCCTTGCAGCTCACCGCGAAGGCTCTCGCAATACGCGATCACGGCCGCTTTGCTCGCACAGTAGGCACCGTGGCCGGGCAGCCCCCGGATGCCCGCCACACTCCCGATCCCCACCAGAGTGCCCGAACCACGAGCAGCCATGGCTGCTACGAATGGGTGGAAAGTGGCCGCCAAGCCTGTATTGTTGGTCGCGAAAAGTCGCGCCATCACGTCAAGATCGCCGCGTTCTTTCGTATCCATTCCGATGCTGATGCCAGCATTGGCAATCACGACATCCGGCAGGCCTTGCTTGCGGAGGCATTCGGCACCCGCCTGAACAATGCTGTCAATTTCCGCCACATCGGCAAAATACGCTTGGTACCTGTCGGCGGCGAGCCCCTGGACTTCGGCCCAAGCGCGAACTTCTTCGGTCCTTCGGGCAACCAGTGCGAGGCGTGCGCCGCCCCGGTAGTACGCAAGAGCGAGGGCCTGACCAATTCCACTGGATGCGCCGGTAATGAAAACCAAACGGGTCATATCGCAATCCTTGCTCCAATTCGATCAGGGTTGGGCCCGCGGCGAAAACTGCGCCTTCACCGCACCATCCAGTACCAAGGTGCCAGCGTTGTCGTCAAGCACCATCCGGTTGGCAGTAAACCAATCTCTGCCACGTTCCACCCTCACCGATGCATCCGAGCGAATCCGATTCGGGTTGCGGGTGTAGTCAAGCTGCTCGCCGAAGAAAGTGGTTTTGGGAGCTCCAGAAGTCCCGAGCGTGCGGCGCTCCAGGCGAACAGCGCCGGACAAAGTTACCGAAGAACCATCTCGATTGGAAGTTGCGGTGTTGGCGCGGCCGACGGTGAGCCACCCTTCCTGTCCGTACCCCTTCAAGCGGACGTCGGTCAATACAAGTGTGTCAGTGTCGGGGTAGTGCATCGCTGCCTGGCCCGCGAGCTCACTCTTCAGCCGACCTTCCGGGTCGAAGCTGCGCAATTTCAGGTCGTTCACGGTGTAGTCTGGCTCGTGCCGTACGGCCCGGGATGGGTCGAGCGGCTTGGGTGCGGGAAGTCCGCGAACCAGCCACCAAGTCGCCAAGGCTGCCATGCCCATCAGCAAAATAGGCAGGTAGATTGACAGCCTGTCCCAGAAAAGCCGTGCGAGTCGGTTCATCCGGATGATGGGGAGTCTTGGACCGCGCGCAACAATCGGGCGTAGTTTCCACTTGCCACAAGCAGGAGGTCACAGAACTCACGGGCTGCGCCATGCCCTCCTTCAGAGCGGGTAACGTAGTCTGCAAGTTGCTTGACTTGGGCATGGGCTGCTGGAGTTGCGCATGCAAGCTTGCTCCGAGCCATCATGGGAATGTCGGGCCAGTCATCGCCGATGACGGCGGCCTCAGACCATGTGAGGCTGAACTGACGCAGAAACGATTCCGCGACCTCGAGTTTGCGCTCTGCTCCAAGCTGGAAATGGGCAATGCGCAAGTCGGTCAGGCGCATACGTAGCGCCGGGGATTCGCGACCTGAGATGACAACCGGGACAATTCCGGCCTTGTTCAAAAGCTTCAATCCCAGTCCGTCAAGTGCGTTGAAGCGCTTGAGGCACTCGCCGGAGGCGTCATAGTACAAACCGCCATCCGTCAGAACACCATCGACATCAAAAAATGCGATACGGATCGACTGTGCCTTCAGGTGTAGTTCCGGCGTGAACTCAACAACGGGTTTCAGTTCCGATGGCACAGTGACCTCAGATGACTTTTGCACGCATCAGGTCGTTGCTGTTGAGCGCACCGCACAAACGCTGCGAGGCGTCGACAACCAGCACACTGGTGATTCGGTTGAGTTCCATCAGTTGCGCCGCTTCGACGGCGAGCGCATCGTCACGGACCGTACGAGGATTGCGGTGCATGACTTCCTCGGCAGTCAGTGGACGCAGGTCAACTCCTCGCTCGATCAAACGACGCAGGTCGCCATCGGTAAAGATGCCGAGAACGCGGCGTTCCGAATCAACAACAGCCGAGGCTCCCAGTCCCTTGGCGCTCATCTCACGCATCAAGTCAAAGAAGGAGGCGGACGGCGCTACAAATGGAACGTCACTGCCTGCGCGCATGACGTCCGCCACATGGGTGAGCAGGCGCCGCCCGAGTGCCCCGCCGGGGTGGGAGCGGGCAAAATCCTCTGCGCGAAACCCACGGGCATCAAGAAGTGCCACAGCCAAAGCGTCACCCAGCGCGAGCTGCGCAGTCGTGCTGGCTGTTGGGGCAAGGTTCAGCGGACAGGCTTCCTTTGTGACGCTGCTGTCGATTGCCACATCGGAATGTTGTGCCAGGGTGGAGTTCAGATCTCCGGTCATGGCGATCAACGGTACACCCAAGCGTTTGAGAACCGGCAAGATCGAAACCATTTCCTCGCTTTCTCCGCTATTGGAGATTGCAAGCACGATGTCCACCGGTTTGATCATCCCCAGATCCCCGTGACTCGCCTCGGCCGGATGGACGAACATCGCAGGTGTACCCGTTGAGGCCAAAGTCGCAGAAATCTTGCGCCCAATGTGGCCGCTTTTGCCCATGCCCATGACCACGATCCGCCCTCGAACGCTCAGCATGATTTCAACCGCCCGACTGAACGATTCAGAGATGCGTGAATTTAAGGCGAGTAGCGCGCTGGCTTCAATTTCCAAAGTTTCCCGCGCCAACTGAATCACCCGTTCGGGATCGAAAGTCATGCTTTGATTCTATCGAGTGGATGGTTCATTGCTAGGATGGCGTCATGTCGTCACTGGAATTGACACTGCTATATCTCTTTGCGGCCGTGCTGGGGGTGGTGGCGTGCCGGACCTTCAAATTGCCTCCCATGCTTGGATACCTCGCCGTGGGCGTGCTCATCGGACCAAACGCCTTGGCCCTTGCACAGAACTCCGAAGGCATCCGGCATCTGGCCGAGTTCGGCGTTGTCTTCCTCATGTTCGTCATCGGGCTCGAATTCAGCCTTCCGAAACTACGCGCAATGCGCCGACATGTCTTCGGTCTGGGGACCCTGCAGGTAGGTCTGACGATCATTTTGACAACCGCTGCGTCGCTCGCCTTGGCTTTTCTTATCCCCCGATGGTGGGACATGTCCTGGCAGACTGCGCTCGCGCTCGGGGGCATTATGTCCATGAGCAGTACCGCGATCGTGGTGAAACTGGTATCAGACCGCCTGGAACTGGAATCAGAACATGGCAAGCGGGTTGTTGGCATTCTTCTCTTCCAGGACCTTGCCGTTGTGCCCTTGCTTGTCTTGATACCGGCGTTGGCCTCAGAGCCCGGAAGTTTGTTGCCATCTCTGGGCTGGGCCTTGCTGAAGGCCGTGGTCTTGCTCACGATCCTCCTGACCGGAGGGCAGCGCGTGATGCGCTGGTGGCTCACGCTGGTTGCACGACGCAAGAGTGATGAGCTTTTCATGTTGAACCTGTTGTTCATCACCTTGCTGCTCTCTTGGCTAACAGAGCGCGCGGGCCTTTCGCTGGCGTTGGGGGCGTTTGTCGCCGGCATGCTGATTTCGGAAACTGAATACAAGCACCTTGTTGAGACGGATATCCGGCCTTTTCATGATGTGTTGCTTGGTTTGTTCTTTATCACCGTCGGGATGATGTTGGATTGGCGTCTCGTTTTTGACCGTCTTCCTTTGGTTCTTCTTCTGTTGAGCTTTTCGATGATCTTCAAATTGGCGCTGATCTCTTCGCTGGTGCGACTGAGTGGCGCGACCACTGGAGTCTCGCTTCGGGTCGGGCTCTATCTTGCACAAGCGGGCGAATTCGGGCTTGTCCTGCTGACGTTGGCGGGGCAGAACCATCTGGTTCCGGCAACACTGTTCAACCCGATCCTGGCGTCCATGATCTTGTCGATGCTGCTGACGCCGTTTATCGTCATGTACAGCAATCGCATTGTCATGCGACTGGTTGCCAGTGATTGGATGATGCAATCGGTGCAGATGACCAGCATTGCTCGCAAGGCCATCAACGCCGATCGCCATGTGATCATCTGTGGTTATGGCCGTAGCGGCCAAAGTATGGCGCGTCTTCTGGAAGGCGAAGGCATCGCCTACATGGCGCTTGACCTCGACCCAGACCGGGTTCGGCAGGCTTCCGCTGCGGGCCACTCGGTGGTTTTTGGAGACGCGGCCCGACTGCAGGCCCTGATGGCTGCGGGTTTGCACCGCGCAAGCGCGGTCGTGATCACTTACGTAGATACTCCGAGCGCACTCAAGGTCTTGCGGCTTGTACATGAACATGCGCCGAACGTCCCCGCAGTTGTACGTACCATTGACGATGCGGACCTGGATCGCTTGCGGACTGCGGGTGCTACAGAAGTCGTCCCGGAGGCCTTCGAGGCCAGTCTGATGCTTGCAAGCCATGCACTGGCCTTGGTTGGTGTCCCCATGCGACGCGTGATCCGCATTGTTCAGGAACAACGCGACGCCCGGTACACCCTGCTGAGTGGGTATTTCCATGGCGCCGATGACGATACGATCAACGAGGTGGGACAACACCGCCTGATGACCTTGATACTTCCACTTGGTGCGCGCTCAATCAATCACCAGCTCGAACAAGTGGGATTGACCGCGATTCCGGTTCAGATTGTCAGCTTCAAAAGGACTGATGGACAGAGTGTCTCAGCAGATGAAAATACCGTCCTGAAAGAAGGCGACATCTTGGTTCTTTCGGGGCGGGCAGAAGCGCTTGCAATAGCGGAAGAGCGATTGTTGCGTGGCCCCGGTTCCGGACGTTGATCGGAATCACTGGGGTCAATGTGCCAAGCGGCTGTCGGCGCTGGGGAGTGCGCAGTCCTAACGCGCCAACTCCGGGAAACAGATCAAATTTCCAGTATCTGCCCAGTTCGCATCCACCGAATATCGTGAGACTGGGAGGGGTCAGCCGGTTGAGTCTGATCAAATCGTTGTATCTCTTCCATGATCTGATCAGTTTCCGCTGGTTTCGTGTGCGTAATATAGATGGGGAACCTTTGAGACTCCGAAATGTGGTCAAGCTCCTCGGCTAATACACTGGGCGACAAATGCAAACTGCGCTTGGCCAGTTCCCGCTCCCGGTTACTGAATGCAGTTTCGATGACCAAAGAGGAAACTGAAAGTTGATTGACTCGCCTCCAGAATTCCGGGTTTCGCTCGGTATCCCCCGAAAAAACCCAAGACCGACCCTTGCGAGTGACTGCATAGCCAACTGCCGGGACGCTGTGCACGGCAGGCAGAACTTCTATGGTTTTGTCGCCAAAGACAAACTGATCGCCGATCTTGAGTTCAATAAACCGAATAAAGGGTGCTTCCAAGGAGGGAATTCGACTGAAATCCGGCCAGATCTGGTCATTGAATATGTGCTGTCGCAGGGCCTGAATGGTCCCTTCTAGCGCGTAGATCTCCAAGGGGGCGTGACGTCGCGATGCCACTGCGTCAACCATGAGTGGTAATGCAGCGATATGGTCGAGATGGGAATGAGTCAGAAAAACGCGGTCAACAGCGCCCATCTCATCCAACGTCAGGTCACCGACACCGGTTCCGGCATCTATCAGGGTGTCTTGATCGACCAAGAAAGCCGTAGTTCGGCAGTCCTTCGCAATGGCGCCAGAACACCCGAGAACTCTGATTGTCATTTTCGCCATGGAACGCTTACTTCGTCTCGAAATCAGTCGTGCCATCCCAAGACGGATCGAAAGGCAGCGACTTCCGGTAGGCTACCCTCTCCTTGTAGACGGAGCAAAGGACTTTTTTGGCAGAAATGCGCTCAAGGTTCAACAATAGCAGTTCCGCCTGTTCCCAATCCTGCGATCTGTAGGCTGATAGCAACTGGTGCCAGAGCCGCAGTTCACTCTTCTGGGATTCGCTCTCTTCTTTGGTGAGTGGCGAGAAAATCGCAACGGCTTCGGCTTTGCCTTTGACGCGCACCCGGTCAAGTTCAAGCCAATAGGACCACTCCGCCTGTTTCCGAGTGGCTTCGCTCACGATGATGTCGACGCCGTAAAAACGAGTCAATGATTCGAGGCGCGATCCCAAATTGACCGCATCTCCAATAACGGTGTAGGAGCGCCGAACATCTGACCCCATGTCGCCGACGCACATCGGTCCGGAATTCAGGCCAACCCCGACCCCGATTTCTGGCAAGCCGATTTCTTTGTGCTCTGCATTGATGCGGGTAATTTCATGCACCATTTCCATTGATGCAAGCAATGCCAAAGTAGCATGATTATTCGCTGGCACTGGGGCACCCCAGAATGCCATGACACAGTCACCCATATACTTGTCTATCGTTCCCCTCTGTTGTCGAATAATGGTACTGAGCCGACTGAATACTCTGTTGAGCAAATCCTGCAGTTTGACCGGATCCATCTTCTCCGAGAGCTTGGTAAAACCACGCATGTCGCTGAACATCACGGTCAGCTCCCGGTTTTCGGCTTTCATGCTGTAACTGTCGGGATCCTTGACCATCTCATCGACAAGCTCAGGCGGTACGTAGGTGCCGAAAAGGTTGGCAAGTTCGCGTTTTGATCGGCTCTCCACGAAGTAGCCGAAGCTCATGTTCATCGCGAACGCGAGTACTGCCAAAACGATGGATGACGCCAGCGGGAGCGCCAAACCGTAGCCGAGATAGAGCCACATGTTGACACCAACCAGAACAACAAGGATGACTGCGCTGAGGAGCACCGCTCGGCTTGCGCTGAGTAGAGGCAGTCCAAGTGCAAGCACCAGTCCCGAGACGATCAAGGCGACCACTTCAAAACCCAGTGCATAGTCCGGTTTGACCAGGATTTTGCCGTCCAACATCCCGGAAATCAGGTTGGCATGGGTCTCGACGCCTGGGTATGCCTCGCTGATTGGCGTGACGCGGAGATCAAGCAAGCCGGGCGCAGTGGTTCCGACGAGCACGATCCGGTTCTTCAGATTCCCCTCAGGAAGCCGCCCCAGAACAAGATCGCTGGCCGGCACATATCTGAAAGACCCGCCGGAAGGCCCCCCGTTTCCTCGGAAGGGTACCAGTGCCGCCGCCTTGTCGTCGACGGGGATCGCGATCGATTGCCCGTCCGCCTTCAGTATGAGGCTTTCAAGGTTGTTGTACTTTCGAGCAAAGACGACATCTTTAGGAAACCCGGGCTCGACCACTGGCGAGTTAAGCAGATGCCGAAACATCGCAAGGGCGAGGGACTCGTAATAACGGCCTTCAAATTCCGCTATCAGTGGCAGAGAGCGTACGACCCCATCGTCATCGGTTATGGCATTGAAAAAGCCTGCCTTTGGCGCTGCGGAGGCGAACTGGGCCAAATTGGAGCCATAACCGTTCCATTTGGTCACCCGCGCACTACGTCCGGCCATGGAGCGCTCATTCATTACGGGCTGAGGGAGTACCCCGGCACGTCGACCATCGCGGTCGCTGGAGAAATAGTAGCCTAGGACGACCGGCTGAGACGACAGCGCCCGGGCAAACGCGGCATCAAAGTCAAGTCGATCCCTCAGGCTGTCGACTTTTTCGGCGAATCCTTGGACACCTTGGAGATCTGTTTGTGCAAGTTGCTGGAGTTTTGCCAATCCGGAGCTTGTATCGGGTTCCGCGAAGACTACGTCGAAGCCAACGATGGCTGCCCCTTGGCGCCCGAGGATTTCGCGCAACATGGTGCCAACGTGATCGCGGGACCATGGCCACCGCCCGATTTCAGCCAGACTCTTTTCGTCGATGTCGACTATGACGACCCGATCATCCATAGTTCGCGGCATCGTTAGGCGTAGCCGCGCATCGTAGATGATGTTATCGAGCGTTTGAATGACGCCGATATGGAGAGTACCCGTCGCATGCAAAAGTGCGAACAGGAGGGGAACGAGAGTCACCCCGACACGTAGCCCATGCCGGCGGATCGCGAGTAGAAAATCAGACATGCTCAAGCCCGCCTCTGACGGGACTCGCGCAGTCCGTCAGCCTTGCTTGAATTGCAGCTGGATGCCAGCCAACTCAAGATGATCACCATTTTGGAGTGGCACTGGATCCTGGCCCAACGGAGAGCCATTCAGTTTGGTGCTTTCAACACCACTGACATGTGCGACCACATATCCTTGTTGCCGTTTGGTGATCGCCGCGACGGCAACGCCGGGCTTGCCAATAGTGGTTACGACTTTGACCAGCGGCACATCACGACCAGCAGCCGCGCCGGTGAGCACGCGGATGAAAGAAGGAGCTCCCGGCGCGTGAGCTTCTGCATGGTGCTCAGTGCCGGCCTGGGGCGCAGCCATTTGCGGCGCCGCAGCAGCTGCGGTTCCGCCCGGCCGGAACACCATGGTCTTCTCAAAACCGCCACCGACCGCATCACCTTGGTAACGAATTTTGTACTTGCCGATTTCAATGGTGTCGTTGTTTTGAAGCAGCTGCTTCTTCACCGCCTTGCCATTGACATAGGTTCCGTTAGTGCTGTTGAGGTCTTCCAGATAGACTTGGGAGCCCTCCAGCAGCAGGACGGCGTGCTCGCCGCTGACCGCCAAATTGTCAATAACAATATCGTTGTAGGGACGCCGTCCGAGTGAGGTGCGGTCTTTCGTCAGCTGCACCTCCTTGATGACGACGCCGTCTATAGAAACGATCATTTTCGGCATGATCCATACCTCCGAATATTGTCTGTTCTGGGCTTGTACTTGTTGGACGAACTCATTTTCTCAGCAGCCTGGAAAGTAGTCCTTGCTTTTTCGCCGATGCGAATGCTCTGATAAGAATAACCGAAATGTTGTCGCGCCCCCCGTTATTATTGGCGGCGCTGACCAGTTGGGCTGCCAAGGTCGGGAGTGTTCCTCCGTTGTGCAACAAACCCTCCATGGCGCGATCATCGATCATGTCGGAAAGTCCGTCAGAGCAAATCAGGTAGAGGTCACCCTCCTGGACATCCAACTCGGTGAATTCGACTGCGACGGCGGGGTCAACTCCCAGTGCGCGTGTGACGAGATTGCGGTGACTCGCAGTTGCAGCCTCTTCTTCGGTGATGAGACCGGCGTCGAGCTGTTCCTGAAGCAACGAGTGATCCCGTGTCACCTGGGTCAGACAACCCTCGCGGTAACGATATGCACGCGAGTCGCCGATATGCCCCAAGATGGCGTTTCGCCCGTGAAACACACCGATAACCAGTGTGGTCCCCATGCCGGAATAGCTTGGATTCGAGTTTGCTGCGTTGTAGACCGACCGGTTGGCGTTGTCGACACAGATTTCGATGGCGCGTTTGACCTCGCGGGGCTTCGCCTGCTCTCCCGCCTCGACCAGCCACCGGCCTAATTCAGACGATATGAAGGCAGTGGTCATGCCACTGGCAACTTCGCCCGCGTTGTAGCCTCCCATCCCGTCGGCGAGAACGGCCAAGCCAGCCGCTTCCTTGATGGCAACGGAGTCTTCATTGTTTTCGCGTGCACGGCCGGTATCAGTCAGCGCGAAGAGTTCGTAGTCCATCGGGTGCGAAGACAATCAGCGGTTCAAGTGAGGCTTTGCATCACTGGGGAGGGCGATGCAAAGCTTGGGTGGGAAGCATGGACGGGTCATCGGCCGCCGGAAGCTGAGTCGTCTGATCATAAACGGTACTACTCTTCGCGGGCTCAGGCATCGGAGGATCCCCCGTGATTTCTGGCGCAACCGCACGTAATTCAGCCGCAAACTCATTACCACTGGGGTAGCGATCGTTCGGATTCTTGCGGAGTGTTCTGTCGATAATCGCACCCAGCCGCGCTGGCAGTCCGGGTTTGATCTTTCGGATATCGGGGGCCGGCTCATTGGCGATTTTGTACATCAGTTCAGCCATGGAATCGCCCCTGAACGGCAGAACGCCGGTCAGGAGCTGAAACAGCATCACTCCCAATGAATATTGGTCCGATCGCCCGTCCACTTTCTGGCCGGCAATCTGTTCGGGCGACATGAAGCTGGGTGTACCCAAAACAAGGCCTGTTTTGGTCTTGCTCGAATCAGTAATCCGAGCGATCCCGAAATCAGTGACTTTGACGGTATCGGTTGCGCTGTCATACATGATGTTGGCAGGCTTGATATCGCGGTGCACGACGTTTTGCGCATGGGCGTAGGCGAGTGCTTCTGCCACCCGTGCGCAAATGGAAACAACCAGAGCTGGCGGGAGCAGATGCCCATCGCGGCAGAAATCGGCCATGTCCTTGCCCTTGAGGAACTCCATCGCGATGTATGCGAGGTCATGTTCCTCTCCGGCATCGAAAATCGTAACGATATTCTGGTGCTGCAAACGGCCTGCGGTTTCGGCTTCGCGGAAAAAGCGTTCGCGTGCGTCATCCAGGTCGCTACCTTCAAATTCCTGGCTGAGGGCCATCGTCTTGATTGCAACGACGCGCCCGATTTTCGGGTCCTTTCCAAGGTAGACCACCCCCATCGCGCCCTTGCCCAGTTCTTTTTCAACCTGATAGCGACCCAGCATCGGTTTTTCCACAGACCCATCACCCAGGACGAGAGTTCCGCCGGGGTGTCCACCGGACCCACCCAGGATGACCGTCTCTGAGAGGTTCTTCGCGCGGTTGAGCTTCGCCGCAAGCCCTTGATATTTGGGATCCAGTTTGAACATGTGCTCGTAGACGGCTTGTGCCTTGTTGAACTGGCGTTTGCGCTCGAAGTCCAGAGCCAGGTGGCCGAGATTGTCCATCAGGGCATCACTGACGGGGACACGGCGGAAGCGGTCAAAAGCCATGTCCAGGTCGCCTTTGCCCTGCAGGGCAAGACCCATCATCCGATTGGTTTCCGCGCTTTCTTCGTCGGTCTTGAGCTTGCTTGCTTCGGTAACCAGGAATCGCTTGGTGGTGAGGGCAACATGTCCCAGCACCAGCATGGCTGCCGGCAGGACCAACTCGATCCACAGGAAGGCACGCGATAGCAGTCCAAACTCGAAGCCCAAAAGAAGAACCAGCAGCGCCACGGTCGCGGCAGCACCGACACCCGCCGACAGGCGCGGCAACACGACGGTAATGTATGCGGCGACAACAAGCAGCGCCGCCAACTGAACCCAGACAGCCCAACCGGGCTGTGACAGGAAGTGCTCACCCAGCAGGCTTGAAGTCGTGTGAGCAACGTACTCCACGGGGGGCACCGTGGGGCTGGCCGGTGTGGCAAAAGTTGCACCCAGACCGGCAGCCGTTCCGCCGACCAGGACAATCTTTCCAGCGTATTTCTCCAGCGGAATCTTGCCTGTCAGCACGTCATGGAAAGAGTCAACCGTGAACGCCGGTCGCCCTCCGTTTTCGGTGTAGAACTGAGGCAGCATGGCGGCCTGAGCGTCGGTCTTGATCTGCAGGCGCCCAAGTTGAACGATTTCGTTTCCCGGATCAAGCCGGATATCGTTCATGGTGAGGTTGAGGCTGTGGGCGGCAATGGCAAGGGCCATAGACGGTACTGCCCGCCCGAAATAGTTGACCAGCAAAGGTTCGCGCCGGACTGTCCCGTCCGCGTCCGGCGTCTGATTCAAGTGCCCGATACCTGCAGCGACAGAGCCGAGTAACGGCAGAGGTTGTTGGCCACTTTCTGAGGGAATAGAAAAGCCTTGCGCATCACTGAGCGTGAAACGGCCCGCAAACGGTGCCATCGGCTCGTCAGGTCGCCCGCGCGGTTCGCCGAGCTTGTATACCGATGGCAGCAACACGTTTCCGGCCTGTCCCATGGCCTTTGCCAGCTTTCCGTCCGTGTCCAAAGCCGCTTCAGCTTCAGACAGAACCGCTTGGAGCTTCCCGTTGGCGTCTTCCGCATTTGCGGTGCCTTCCGGCGGCGGCGGGAAAAGCTCCCGCATCTTTTTGATGTAGACCAAGCCGCGGTCGGTCTGCGGCTCAAAGAAGAACGCGGTGTACGCAATGGACTTCGGCTTCGCACTGGACAGCTTTTCGATCAACTCGGCATGGACATCGCGGGACCACGGCCAGCGGCCTATGCGGGAAATACTCGCATCGTCAATGGCGATCACGGCGATCCGGTCGCTGGGCGCGCGCTGAGTGTGGGTGCTGGAGTAATCGTAGAAGCGTCGCTCCAGCGTGCCGAAGAAGTTGGTCGCCTGATGAGCAATCAGTACGGTCACCAATGCGGCGGCGCCAATAAAGGCGTCGCTGCGCCAAATGCTTGTTTTTCCGTCGGATTTCGCCGCCTTCATGAATATCCCTCAAGTGCGCAAGCGCCGAGCAACCCTCTGTTCCATTCGCCAAAAGGGCGAGCAGTCAGACGTTGACCCGTGCAGGGCTGCTCAAGTTAACAGATGGCATCGTTCCGCACAAGTCGATCGGTTGGCCCGATCTCGGTCGGACATGACAAGGCCGCCTCAAAGGCGGCCTTGTCTGTTCGGTCTGTGGTGAAACAGTCACAGTTGGGGGCAATGCCATCTGGCACCGCCAGCCTGTCATGCGGCTGGAGAAGGGCGAGTGCGGCTCAGCATCTTCCCCAGAGCCAGAACCAACAGGGCACCGGCTACGCCGAGACCATAGTGCCAGAGCTTGTCCTGCGGCAGGTAAGCAACAATGCCCGGGTCGGTATGGGCCATGGTTCCAGCAATCCAGCCGAGCAACATCCCGCCGAGGGTGATGATCGTCGGGAAGCGATCCATCAGCTTGAGAACGAGTTGGCTGCCCCAGACGATGATCGGGATGCTGACCAGCAAACCGAAGATCACCAACGGCATCTGATGTTGCTGGCCCGCGCCCTGGGCGGCACCCGCAATGGCGATCACGTTGTCCACACTCATCACCAGATCTGCAACGATCACGGTCTTGACAGCGCCCCAGAGTTTGTCACTGGCCTGGATGCTGCCATGGGCATCCTCTTCCTCGGGGACCAGTAGCTTGACGCCGATCCAAATCAGCAAGATGGCGCCGACGAGTTTCAGGAACGGGACTTGCAGCAAGGTCAGCGCAAACGCGATCAGGATGACCCGCAATACGATGGCGCCCGCTGTTCCCCAGATGATGCCTTTGGTCCGCTGCGCTGCTGGCAACTGACGGCATGCGAGCGCTATGACCACGGCATTGTCGCCCCCGAGCAGGATATCGATCAGGATGATCTGACCGACTGCCACCCAGAACTGGGGTGTCAAGAATGCTTCCACGAATCGCCTCCGGTTAGGGTCTGCAAGGCGGCAGGCCCAAATCAAAAACCGGATTCTCCATCCGAAGAATCCGGCCTTCTATTGTGGGTAACCGCAATCGCCCCAACGGGCGCGTGGCGGCCCCGTTGCATCAGAGCTGGGCTTTGAGCAGCTTGCCCAGTTCGGAGGGATTGCGGGTCACGATGAAGCCGCACTCTTCCATCACGGCCAGCTTGGCATCGGCGGTGTCGGCGCCGCCGGAGATCAGCGCGCCGGCATGGCCCATGCGCTTGCCGGGAGGGGCTGTCACGCCGGCGATGAAGCCGACGATCGGCTTTTTCATGTTGGCCTTGCACCAGCGGGCGGCTTCAGCTTCGTCCGGACCGCCGATCTCGCCGATCATGATCACGGCGTCGGTGTCGGGGTCGTCATTGAAGGCCTTCATCACGTCGATGTGCTTCAGACCGTTGATCGGGTCGCCGCCGATACCCACCGCGCTCGACTGGCCCAGGCCCACCTCGGTCAGCATGGCCACGGCCTCATAGGTCAGGGTGCCGGAGCGCGACACCACGCCGATGCGTCCCTTGCGGTGGATGTGGCCGGGCATGATGCCGATCTTGATCTCGTCGGGCGTGATCAGGCCGGGGCAGTTGGGGCCGAGCAGCAGCGTCTTCTTGCCACCCGCAGCTTCCTTGGCCTTCATCTTGTTGCGCACTTCCAGCATGTCGCGCACCGGAATGCCCTCGGTGATGCAGACGGCCAGGTCCAAGTCGGCTTCGACAGCTTCCCAGATCGCGGCAGCGGCACCCGCCGGCGGAACATAGATCACCGACACGGTGGCGCCGGTCTGCTGGGCCGCTTCCTTGACGGAGGCGTAGATCGGGATGTTGAAGATCGATTCGCCGGCTTTCTTGGGGTTCACGCCCGCAACGAAGCAGTTTTTGCCATTGGCGTATTCCTGACACTTTTCCGTGTGGAACTGGCCTGTCTTGCCCGTGATGCCCTGGGTGATGACCTTGGTGTCTTTGTTGATGTAGATCGACATGTGTGTTCTCCGGGCTTACTTGACGGCAGCCACGATCTTGGTCGCGGCTTCGGCCATGGTGTCGGCCGCAATGATGGGCAGACCTGATTCGGCCAGCATCTTCTTGCCCAGCTCTTCGTTGGTGCCCTTCATGCGCACGACCAGTGGCACGTTCAGGTTCACGGCACGGCAGGCGGTGATCACGCCGGTGGCGATGGTGTCGCACTTCATGATGCCGCCGAAGATGTTGACCAGGATGCCCTTGACCTTGGGGTTCTTGAGCATGATCTTGAACGCTTCGGTGACCTTCTCCGGGGTGGCGCCACCGCCGACGTCCAGGAAGTTGGCCGGCTCGCCGCCGAACAGCTTGATGGTGTCCATGGTCGCCATGGCCAGGCCGGCGCCGTTGACCAGGCAGCCGATGTTGCCGTCCAGGCTGATGTAGGCCAGGTCGAACTTGGAGGCCTCGACTTCCGCGGGATCTTCCTCGTCCAGATCGCGCAGGGCGACGATTTCCGGGTGACGGAACAGCGCATTCGCGTCGAAATTGAACTTGGAGTCCAGCGCGATGATGTTGCCCTTGCTGTCGCAGTTCAGCGGGTTGATTTCCACCAGCGAGGCGTCGGTGTCCATGTAGCAGGTGTAGAGCTTCTGGAGCACGTCGGCGGCCTGCTCGCCGGATGCTCCGGTCAGGCCGATGCCGGTGGCGATCTTCAGCGCTTGTTCCTTGCCCAGACCGGTCAGCGGATCGACCAGTTCGGTGATGATTTTCTCGGGGGTGCTATGCGCGACCTCTTCGATGTCCATGCCGCCTTCGCTGGACGCGATCACGGCCACTTTCTGGGTGGCGCGGTCGGTCACCAGGGACACGTAGTACTCTTTCTTGATGTCGGCGCCGTCTTCGATGTAGAGGCGACGCACTTTCTGGCCTTCAGGGCCGGTCTGATGCGTCTTGAGCTGCATGCCCAGGATGTCGCCGGCCAGGCGCTTGACGTCGTCAATCGACTTGGCCACCTTGACGCCGCCACCCTTGCCACGGCCGCCGGCGTGGATTTGCGCCTTGACCACCCACACGGGGCCGCCCAGTTTCTGGGCGGCTTCCACCGCCTCCTGCACCGTGAACGCCGGGATGCCGCGCGGCACCGGCACACCGAATTGACGCAAGATTTCCTTGCCCTGGTACTCGTGAATCTTCATGAGGTCTCTCTCAGGAGTGGATTTGTTGAACCCCTCGGCCGGACCTCCAAGTCCGCCCGGTGGCACTGGACACAGCAACGTCGAAATGTATCATGCTGCAATGCACCAAATTGGCAGGGCGCCCGCGCAACATAATGCATAATTATATGGGCGCCCATCTGAATACAAACTGACGGAGATCGCAGCAATGGTCAAGGTTTTCATCGACGGGGAAGCGGGTACGACCGGCCTTCAGATTCGCGACAGGCTGGTCCATTTGCCGGCCGTCGAGATGGTGTCCATTGACCCTTCGCGGCGAAAGGACCCGGAGGTCAAGCGAGCCATCATGGCCGGCGCGGACGTAGTCATCCTGTGTCTTCATGATGATGCGGCTGTCGAATCGGTGGCCATGATTGACGGTCTCGGACCATCCCGCCCGCGGATCATTGACGCCTCAACCGCCCATCGCTGTGCACCGGACTGGGTCTACGGATTTCCCGAGTTGACCGCCGGGCAGCGAGGACTGGTGTCAGCCGCGCAGAGGGTGTCCAACCCGGGCTGCTACGCGACGGGTGCGATCGCCCTGATCCGGCCGCTGATCGATGCCGGCCTGATCCCATCCGACTGGCCGCTGACGTTACCGGCGGTGAGTGGCTATTCGGGCGGTGGCCGGTCCATGATCGAGGCTTACGAAAACGGAACGGCGCCGGCCTACGAGCTTTATGCACTCGGACTGAGGCACAAGCATCTCCCGGAAATCATGCGCTACACCGGCCTGACCACCCGGCCGTTGTTCGTCCCCGCCGTAGGCAACTTCCGTCAGGGCATGCTGGTTCAATTGCCTTTGCACCTGCACGCGCTACCGGGGCGGCCCCGCACAGCCGACGTCGTGGACGCCCTGCGCAAGCACTACCCGATGTCGGACGGGTCGGGCGGCGCGGTACGGGTTTGTGAGCCGACGCCTGACGGCAAGCTGGACGCTCTGGCACTCAACGACACCAACAATCTGGAGTTGCGGGTCTTTGGCAACGATGAATCGGGACAGGCCGTTGCGGTCGCGCGCCTGGACAATCTGGGCAAAGGTGCCAGCGGGGCAGCGGTGCAGAACCTCAAGCTGATGTTTGCACTTGAATAGCTATATAAAATATAGCATAAAGTGACCAAATAACGCTGGGTATTGGCTACTTCGCCTCTAAAATCCATCCTCGACGTCTTCTGAGGCGTCAATGGCGCGCCGGACGACATCTGCGGCAAATCCGCGACCGATCAGAAAGCGCGCCCGGCGGGCCCGCTCCGAGGCCTCGGTTGCCGGAGCCGCGCCAAACCGTCGCGCCAGCACCTGCCGGGCGCGGTCGAACTCGCCGGCGCGGACCCTCTCCAGTGATGCGTCGATCAAGTCGGAGGCCAGTCCTTTCTGTTGCAGTTCCGCCCGCAGCCGCACGGCGCCCAGTTTGTCGGCGCGACGGTGCATGACCGACTCGGCGACGCGTGCTTCGTTGATCAGACCTTTGGCCGCGAGAGCGTCGAGCACGGCGGCGAGCTCTCCGGGCGCCTTCTCGAAGTGGCTGAGTTTGCGTACCAGTTCCGCCCGGGAATGTTCACGCAGCGCCAGCAAGCGCAAGGCGCGGGATTTCAACGACGGACCGAGCCCCGCAAGTTCTCCGGCCAAGCTCAGGCTCCGCTCCCGGTGTCCGCTGCGCTCGCCAGCAATGGAATACCCAGCGACTCGCGCACCTTGTTCTCGATTTCGTACGCCAAAGTCGGGTTTTCACGCAGAAACTCGCGAGCATTGTCCCGGCCCTGACCGATCTTCTCGCCGTTGTAGGCATACCAGGCACCGGATTTGTCGATGATCCGGGCGTTGACCCCCATGTCGATGATTTCGCCTTCCCGCGAAATGCCCTCGCCGAAAAGGATATCGAACTCGGCGGTCTTGAAAGGAGGGGAAACCTTGTTCTTCACGACCTTGACCTTGGTTTCGTTGCCAATGGCGTCTTCTCCCTTCTTGATCGTTCCGGTCCGGCGGATGTCCAGGCGCACCGAAGCGTAAAACTTCAACGCATTGCCGCCGGTCGTGGTCTCGGGGCTACCGAACATCACGCCGATCTTCATGCGGATCTGGTTGATGAAGATGACCATGCAGTTGGTCTTCTTGATCGTTGCTGTGAGCTTGCGCAAGGCCTGGCTCATCAGGCGTGCCTGCAGGCCAGGAAGGCTGTCTCCCATTTCCCCCTCGATTTCCGCTTTCGGGGTCAATGCCGCCACAGAATCAACGACCACCAGATCCACCGCCCCGGACCGTACCAGGCTGTCCACGATTTCCAGCGCCTGCTCGCCGGTATCGGGCTGACTGATGAGCAACTCTTGAAGGTTGACACCGAGTTTCTGGGCGTACTGCACGTCCAGTGCATGCTCCGCATCAACAAAAGCGCAGGTCCCGCCCTGCTTTTGCATCTCCGAAATGACCTGCAAGGTCAAGGTCGTCTTGCCGGACGACTCGGGCCCGTAAATCTCGATCACGCGACCGCGGGGCAACCCGCCCACGCCGAGCGCGATGTCCAGGCCCAGCGAACCGGTAGAAACCACCTGGATGTCCTCAATGACCTCGCCCTCTCCCAGGCGCATGATCGTGCCCTTGCCGAACTGACGCTCTATCTGGGTCAGTGCTGCCTGCAACGCCTTGGCGCGCTCGCTTTGCGCAGGGGACAGGGATTTGGTTGCGGTATCCATGGTGGCCTCCGGAAGGACAGATTAAAGAAACTGTAAATACAAACAGCTGGATGAATGAGCAGCATTGTATTGACAGATAAACCCTAAACAACAGAAAATTTAGTCAGTTTAAATGACCAAATCCCCGGTGAGCGACCGATCTGACTCCTGGCGTCATCAACATCTGGGTCGCCGACTTGGCGAAGCGTTGCGGCGTTTTGACAACCGTGTCCTTGTCCTGATGGCCCACGACGACGAAGTTCCTCTGGCGCTCGCAAATCTGGCGACACGCCAGAAGGTCGGCGCGGCCCACATTCACATTACCCGGCATCTGGACCTCGGTGGTACCCGCCTGACCGAACTGGCCGAACGAGCCAACATGAGCAAACAGGCCATGGCGGACCTCGTTGCCCAATGTGAGGCATGGGGGCTGGTCCGAAAAGAGGCAGACACCCGGGATGCCCGGGCCAAAATCATCCGCTACACCGCGCTGGGACTCGCCTGGCACGGAGCATTCGGGCGCGCCATCGCGCAGGCAGAAGAAGAATTCAAGGAAGCGGTCGGCGAGCAGGTTGCCGCAGTCATCGCAATCGGACTGGATGTCTATGCGTCATGAGTTACCACAAACAGGAGCCATCGTTCTAGAATTCCCTCGGCAGGGAATGTCATTCCCAGGAGGCAAGCCGTGAGGATTCTGATCGCTGAAGATGACCATGTCCTGGCCGACGGCCTGTTGCGCACTTTGCGGGCATCTGGCGCCGCGGTGGATCATGTCGCGACGGGCACCGAAGCCGATGCGGCGCTGATGACCAACCATGAGTTTGACCTGCTCATCCTGGACCTGGGCCTGCCCCGGATGCATGGACTGGAAGTGTTGCGACGCCTGCGCGGACGGGGTTCTGCGTTACCCGTCTTGATACTGACCGCGGCCGACAGCGTGGAAGAACGGGTCAAAGGGCTGGATTACGGCGCTGATGACTACATGGCCAAACCGTTCAGCCTGCATGAACTCGAAGCCCGCGTTCGGGCGCTGACACGGCGAGGACTGGGCACGGCGTCATCCCAGATCAAGCATGGACCGCTGATCTACGATCAGACCGGTCGCGTGGCCACCATTGACGGCAAGATGGTGGAGCTCTCTGCCCGTGAACTGGGCCTTCTGGAAGTGCTGCTCCAGCGCGCCGGGCGGCTCGTCAGCAAAGACCAGCTCGTAGAACGTCTTTGCGAATGGGGTGAAGAAGTCAGCAACAACGCCATTGAGGTCTACATCCACCGGCTGCGAAAAAAAATCGAAAAGGGACCGATCCGGATCGCAACCGTGCGGGGATTGGGTTACTGCCTGGAAAAAATCCCCAACTGAACACCGGCACCCGCGCCGATGTTTCACCGAGACCAGCGTTCCCTGTTCGGGGAGATCCTCGACTGGATGCTCACGCCGCTGCTTTTGCTGTGGCCGGTCAGCCTGGCCTTGACCTGGCTGGTTGCCCAGGAAATTGCCAACAAACCATTTGACCGGGCACTGGTCTACAACGCTCAGGCTTTGGCCCAGCTGCTGCATGTCGGCCCTTCCGCTCGAATCCAGTTCAATCTTCCCCAACCGGCCAGCGAACTGCTCCGCGCCGACGATTCCGACCAGGTTCACTACCAGGTGCTCGGACCGCGCGGTGACTATCTCAGTGGCGAAAGGAACCTGCCGGCACCCACCGACAATCTCGATCTGGTCAAGCCCGGTGAAGTCCTGCTGCGCGATGACGAATTCCGGGGAACCGACGTCCGCATCGCTTATGTCTGGATTCGCCTGGGGCCCGGAACCGCCCGCCCGGCGCTGGTTCAGGTGGCCGAAACCCGAGAGAAGCGCAAGGTGCTCGCCACCGAGATCATCAAGGGGGTCATGTTGCCGCAGTTTGTCATCCTGCCGCTTGCCGTGTTTCTGGTCTGGCTGGCGCTGGTGCGGGGAATCAAGCCCTTGTCGCAGCTGGAAGCCCGAATCCGTGCCCGCCGCAGCGATGACCTCAGCCCCCTCGATACCCGGTCCGTACCCCTGGAGGTCGCACCGCTGGTCAATTCGGTCAACGGCCTGCTGCAGCGCCTCAAGGATTCGATCCAGACCCAGAAGCGGTTTCTGGCCGATGCCGCCCACCAATTGAAAACCCCCTTGGCTGGCCTGCGCATGCAGGCCGATCTGGCATTGAGGGAAGGCGCCAGCAAAGAGGAATTGGCCCATACCCTGCGGCAGATCGAACACTCGAGCGTTCGCGCCACCCATACCGTCAACCAGCTGCTGGCACTCGCCCGAGCGGAAAGTGGCGGCACATCGATCCAGACCCAGCCTTGCGACCTCGCCGCACTCACCATGGATGTCGTGCGGGACACGGTGCCACGGGCGCTCGAGAAAGGCCACGATCTCGGCTACGAAGGCGTGGAACCCGGCGCCCCCGGCGTCATGATGCGCGGAAACCCGGTTCTGTTGCAGGAAATGGTGCGAAATCTGGTCAACAACGCGTTGAACTACACGCCGACATCACCCCAGGCGCCGGGGGTGGTGACCGTCAGGGTACTGGCGGATCCCTATGGCCAGATTCTGTTGTTGCAGGTGGAAGACAATGGACCGGGCATCCCCGCGGCTGAAGTCGAGCTGGTTTTCCGCCCCTTCTACCGCTCGTTGGGAACCAATGTCGACGGCTCCGGGCTGGGGCTGCCCATCGTCAGCGAAATTGCGCGCCAGCACCAGGGTGCCGTCGAGGTCGAAGAAACCTACCCCGGCAAGACCCCACCGGGGGCACGCTTCCAGGTCCGTTTCCAGTCGCTGCCGATCGTCGACGCCTGACCGTTCAGGCCGGTCGGAACATGTTCAGTTGCAGGCGTTCGCGGGCGATGACCACAGCAACCGGCTCATGGGCCGCCACACGCTGAACAAAAGACCACAATTCGGGCATCGAAGCCGGGTCAATGCCGACCATGCTGCCCCAGCGAACCAAGGTCAACGCATAGGCGTCCAGTGGGCCGAAATGCGACCCGGAAAGCCAGCCACTAGCCGTGGCGGCTGAACCGGTCACGATCGCCTGCAGTTCCCGCAACTGCTCCCGGAAGAGCTGGGTATTGGCCGACCGAACACTGGCCTGCGCTTGGGGATCGTCCGTAAATTTCTGGGGCATGAAAACATGGGTGAACGTCGGATGCACGGTGTTGTTCATCCAGCACAAGGTCTCCAGCGCCTTGGCCCGGGCGATGCCCTCGCGGGGCAGGAAGCCACAGTCCGGAAACTGCTCGTCCAGAAACAGTGCGATCGCAACAATCTGGGTGATCGCCACCGAATCCGCTACCAGGACAGGAACCTGCCCGCGCGCATTGAGGGCGAGAAAAGCAGCCTCGCGGTGCTCGCCCTTGTGCAGCTTGACCAGTTGGCTGTCAAATGGCCGCCCGCTCGCCTCCAGCAACGTGTGAGGAACAAAGGAGCAGGCGCCAGCAGCGAAGAAAAGTTTCATGGTCATCGTAGGCCTCCAAAGAAAACGAAACAACCGCGGTCAGCGGCATGGTTGCAGGCTTTTCCCGAACCAGCCGCGCGAAAGTTCATCGAGCCGAGTGCGCTGTGTGCTGTCCGCCTCGACCACCCGCAGCTGGAAGCCGCGGACTTCCGCCACCTCCTGCACGACCCGGGCGGTCCGTACACCCCGTGCGGTCAGGCCATTCATGGCCGTCGTGGCCTCGGCAGAGCTTGCGAAACGACCCAGCGACAGACCCGGCTCCAGTGCCGGATTGACCAGCGGGCTGTACACCACGCCAATGCCGCGCAACTCGGTTCGCTTGCGATTGACCGCCTCGGCGGAGGGATACGGCCCCATGTAGATGATCCAGCGCGCCGGCTCGGTCGCGGGCTCGATGACCCAGGAACCGGCCGGCAGGCCGGCCTGCTCCAGGGCTTGCCGAACGGTCCGGGCTTTTGCTTCATCGAACAAGCCGCCGATCAGGCAGACTGTCGACCCGCCCGCCGCCGCCGCTGAGGCCGTTGCGGCCGCTGCTGCTGCAGACTCCAGCTGTCGCGCTTCCGAGGCCGCCAGCAGGCGAATCCGCTCCGGGGCCACCTGTTGCCCGTGTCGCTGAGGCTCGGTCAGCGCGCCCGGAGCCAGGCCGAGCCCGGCAAACCAGCCTTGCGTCCAGCCGAAATACAGGCCGTTGAGTGCCAGCAGCAACAACACCAACAGGCGCATCAGGGCGCTCCTGCCGCTTCGGCGGGGCGCAGGCTCAACTCGGCGCTGGAAACCCGCACCATCCCCGACGGTGACTCGACCAGGTACTCCCCAGTGCTGTTCGTCCCGCGTCCCCAACCGGTGCTTCCATCCGACAGAGTCAGCAAGCGATCCCGAAGGACGTCGCGGCTGTTGAACCGGCTCTGCCAGGGCGCAAAGCCCGCCTGGGCGAAGGCGCGCAGAGCCATCAGCAGCGGCGAAACCCCACAGGCCAGCGCCGCCGCGGCCGAAATCCCGGGCAGCAACGAATCCAGGCCGGCTGGCGGTGTGCGCATGGCCCGGGAGGGGCCTGGCGCGGTGAGATTGAGGCCTACGCCGACCACCACATGGCGCTGCTCGCCGAGCGACGCGGTTTCCACCAGGATGCCGCCCAGTTTGCGGTCCTGCCACCACAGGTCATTGGGCCACTTCAGTCCGATCTGCGGGTGCAGTGACTCGGCCAGACTCAGTCCGACGACCAGTGACAAACCCGACCAATCCCGGGGTGTCAGGGGAAGGCTCAGGGAAAACGTCAGACTGCGGCCGGGCTGCGATGCCCAGTCGCGTCCCAGGCGGCCACGGCCAGCCGTCTGGTGTTCCGCGACCAGCAGTACCGGCTGTCCGCGCCCTTGTCGGATGCGGCGCATCAGTTCCGAGTTGGTCGAGTCAATCTCTTCGACGACCTCGACCGCCCAGCCCGGCATCGTGCCGCTCCACTCGGACGCTATTGACCGGGCTGCCTGCGCCAGCTCGCGCGCCGCTGCAGGTGGGTTTGCAGACATGCCGTTTTCGCCCATGGAATTCAGCGACCACCACCTTCACGTGAAAGGGGTCGACGCCCCCCCCGTTTTGGTGCCAGCAGGGTGCCGCGGCAGTGGGCGCTGCCACAGTGGCAGGGGTACTCTGCCTTCAGCTTGGGCGTGTAACGCTCTTCCACGATCAGGCCGTAGTCATAGTTCAATTCCTCGCCTGCCGCAATGTCCCGCATCGCGACGATGAAGATTCGTCCGTCGCGTTCATCGGCCTCGCAATTCGGATCACAACTGTGATTGATCCAGCGCGATGCATTGCCCCCGACCAGGGCGTCGATGACGCGGTCATTGTCGACGTGGAAATAGAACGTGTGGTTCGGATCGGCCGGGTCGTGAGGATGGCGGTCCTGCGCTTCCTGCCACGTGATGACCTCGCCGGTGTACTCCAGCAGGGTCTCACCGGCCATGATCGGGACCAGTGCAAAGACGCCCTTGCCGTGGACGCCCGAGCGCCGGATCTGGATACGCCGGCCCTTGGTGCGGGACGCTTGCGGTGCCGTGGGCATTTTTTGGTAAGGTCAGTGGGTGTGTGTGCGCACGGGTGCATGTGCGGGTGTCCGCGCGCTGGCGCACGCGAGGAAGGGATTGTAGAGTGATGAAAACCTTGGTCATAGCCGAGAAGCCTTCGGTGGCGCAGGACATCGTCCGTGCGCTGACGCCGGTCGTGGGCCGATTCGAAAAACACGACGAACATTTCGAAAACGACACCCATGTCGTCACCAGTGCGGTGGGACATCTGGTGGAAATCCAGGCCCCCGAGCAGTACGACGTCAAACGCGGCAAGTGGAGTTTTGCCCATTTGCCGGTGATCCCGCCGCACTTCGACCTCAAGCCGGTGGACAAGACCCGCACGCGCCTGAATGCCGTGGTGCGTCTGGCCCGCCGCAAGGACGTCGGCGAAATCGTCAATGCCTGTGACGCCGGACGCGAAGGCGAGCTGATCTTCCGCCTGATCGAGCAATATGCCGGCGGCGCCAAGCCCCTGGGCAAGCCGGTGCGCCGACTGTGGCTGCAGTCGATGACCCCGCAGGCGATCCGCGAAGGCTTCCAGAGTTTGCGCTCGGACGGGCAGATGAAAGGCTTGTCCGACGCGGCCCGCAGCCGGTCCGAAGCAGACTGGCTGGTCGGGATCAACGGCACCCGCGCGCTGACGGCCTTCAATTCCCGCGACGGGGGCTTCTTCCTGACCACGGTGGGCCGGGTGCAGACTCCGACGCTGGCCGTCGTCGTGGAGCGAGAGGAACAGATACGCCGGTTTGTCAGCCGCGACTATTGGGAGATTCACGCCAGCTTCCTGGCCGAGGCCGGCACCTACACCGCCAAGTGGTTCGACCCGTCCTGGAAAAAGGACCCCGACGATGCCGAGCGCAAGGCTGACCGGCTGTGGAGCCACCGGGAGGCACTGGCGATCGCCGATGCGGTTCGCGGCAAAGCGGCCACGGTAACCGAGGAGAGCAAACCCACCACACAGGCCTCGCCGGCGCTGTTTGACCTGACCTCGCTGCAACGCGAGGCCAATGGCCGTTTCGGCTTTTCGGCGAAGACCACGCTGGCATTGGCACAGTCGCTGTACGAGCGCCACAAAGCCTTGACCTACCCCCGTACCGACAGCCGCTATCTGCCGGAAGACTATGTGCCGGTGGTACGGCAGACGATGGGCGTGCTTGCTGACAGCGGCTTGCGGCACCTGGCGCCGTTTGCCCGCACCGCGCTGGACGAGGGCTATGTCAAGCCCAGCAAACGCATCTTCGACAACAGCAAGGTCAGCGACCACTTTGCCATCATCCCCACGCTGCAGGCGCCATCCGGCCTGTCCGAGGCAGAGCAAAAACTGTACGACCTGGTGACGCGGCGCTTCGTGGCGGTGTTCTTCCCCAGCGCCGAATACCTGGTGACCACCCGCATTTCGCAGGCAGTCGGTCATTCTTTCAAGACCGAGGGGAAAGTGCTGGTCAGGCCTGGCTGGCTGGCCATCTACGGCAAGGAAGCGGCTGCCGAAGTGGCCGATGCGAAAGAGGGCGACAAGGGCCAAAGCCTGGTGCCCGTGAAACCTGGCGAGATGGTGCGCGCCGAGGCGGTCGAGCCCAAGGGACTCAAGACCCGCCCGCCCGCGCGCTACTCCGAAGCCACGCTGCTCGGCGCGATGGAAGGTGCCGGCAAACTGGTCGACGACGACGAATTGCGCGAGGCCATGCAGGAGAAAGGCCTGGGCACGCCCGCCACGCGTGCCGCCATCATCGAAGGCCTGCTCAACGAGAAATACATCCTGCGCGAGGGCCGCGAGCTGATTCCCACGGCCAAGGCCTTTCAGCTGATGACACTACTGCGAGGCCTTCAGGTCGAAGAACTGTCGCGCCCCGAGTTGACCGGCGAGTGGGAATACAAACTGGCCCAGATGGAGCATGGCCAACTCAGCCGCGAAGCCTTCATGCGCGACATTGCCGCCATGACCGAGCACATCGTGCGCAAGGCCAAGGAGTACGACCGCGACACCGTGCCGGGCGACTACGCCACGCTCGCCGCGCCCTGTCCGCACTGCGGTGGCATCGTCAAGGAGAACTACCGTCGTTTCGCCTGCACCGGCGCGGATGGGCAGTCCGACGGGTGTGGCTTCTCGTTCACCAAAGTGCCCGGCGGGCGGACCTTCGAAGCAGCCGAAGCCGAGCAGTTCCTGCGGGATCGGCGAATCGGGCCGCTGGAGGGATTCCGCTCCAAGGCCGGCTGGCCGTTTGTCGCCGAACTCCTGCTCAAATTCAGCGAAGACGAGGGCAACTGGAAGCTGGAGTTCGACTTCGGTGACGACCGCAAAGCCGAAGAAACCGGTGAACTGGTCGACCTGTCCGACAGCCCGCCGCTGGGGGCCTGCCCGAAATGTGGCGCGCCCGTGCGCGAGCACGGCAGCAGCTACGTTTGCGAAAAGGCCGTCCCGACAGCGGCGCAGCCGACACCCAGTTGCGACTTCAAGAGTGGCAAGGTGATCCTGCAGCAGCCGGTCGCACCTGAACAGATGGCCAAGTTGCTGGCGGAAGGTAAAACCGACCTGCTGGACAAGTTTGTGTCGATGCGTACACGTCGCAGCTTCAAAGCCTTCCTGGTCTGGGATGCCGAAGCCGGGAAGGTGAACTTTGCCTTTGAACCCCGGGCGTCGAAGTTCCCGCCGCGTCGCGCAGCAGCTACAAAAACAGTAGCTGAAAAAGACCAAAATACGCTGGGTATGGGCCAAAAATCATCGAAACCACCCGCCAAGACCGCCCGCAAGGCACCGGCCAGGAAAACTGCGGCTGCGTCGGCGGCCAAAACACCGCGCACCCGCGCGGCGAGCACCGCAGCCGGCCAGGTCCCCAGCGAGGCCCTGGCTGCCGTGATCGGTCCCGAGCCCGTGGCGCGCACCCAGGTCATCAAGAAGCTGTGGGACTACATCAAAGCCAACGGCCTGCAGGACGCCGCCGACAAGCGCAGCATCAATGCCGATGCCAAACTGTTGCCGGTGTTCGGCAAGCCGAAGGTGACCATGTTCGAACTGGCGGGGATCGCTGGCAAGCACCTGGGCTGATCGGCGGCACCAAGGCCGACCGAACCAAAAAAAACGCGCCCGAGGGCGCGTTTCATTTTTCCGGCGGAGGGGGCTTTATTTGGCCACCACCCGCACCATCTCCAGGCACTTGTTGGAGTAGCCCCACTCGTTGTCGTACCAGGCGACGACCTTGACGAAGGTGCTGTCCAGCGCAATGCCGGCGTCGGCGTCGAACACGCTGGTGCAGGTCTCGCCGCGGAAATCGGTGGCTACCACCTTGTCGGTGGTGTAGCCCAGCACGCCCTTCAGGGCCCCTTCGCTCTGCGCCTTCATCTCGGCGCAGATCTCGGCGTAGGTGGCGGCGTTGTTCAGCTCCACCGTCAGGTCCACCACCGACACGTCGGAAGTCGGCACCCGGAACGACATGCCGGTCAGCTTCTTGTTCAGCTCGGGAATCACCACCCCCACCGCCTTGGCCGCGCCGGTGCTGCTGGGGATGATGTTTTCCAGAATGCCGCGCCCGCCGCGCCAGTCTTTGTTGCTGGGGCCGTCCACGGTCTTTTGCGTGGCGGTGGCGGCGTGCACGGTGGTCATCAGGCCGCGCTTGATGCCCCACTTGTCGTTGAGCACCTTGGCCACCGGGGCCAGGCAGTTGGTGGTGCAGCTGGCGTTGGAGATGATGGCCTGGCCGGCGTAGCTCTTGTCGTTGACGCCGTAGACGAACATCGGGGTGTCGTCCTTGGAGGGGGCGGAGAAGATGACCTTCTTCGCGCCCGCGGCCAGGTGCTTCTCGCCACCGGCCTTGTCCAGGAAGATGCCGGTGGATTCGATCACGATGTCGGCGCCAACTTCGGCCCACTTCAGGTTGGCGGGGTCTTTCTCCTGCGTCAGGCGAATCTTCTGGCCGTTGACGACGAGGGTGTTGCCCTCGACGCTGACGGTGCCCTTGAAGCGGCCATGCACGCTGTCATAACGCAGCATGTAAGCCAGATAGTCGGGCTCCAGCAGGTCGTTGATGGCCACGACTTGGATGTCGCTGAAATTCTGGATGGCGCTGCGCAGCACGTTGCGGCCGATGCGGCCGAAGCCGTTGATGCCGATCTTGAGGGTCATGGGAGGGGTCTTTCGTCAGGGGTTGAACAACAAGGAACTCAGCGTGCGAGCACGGCCTGCACCGTATCCGCCACGTTCTCTGGGGTGAAGCCGAAGTGTTTGAACAGCACCGGCGCAGGCGCCGATTCGCCATAGGTGTCCAGGCCGACCACGGCCGCAACGCCATACTTCCACCAGCCGTCGGTGGACCCCATCTCCACGGCGATACGGGGCAGCCGGGCCGGCAATACCTCGGCCTTGTACTCGGCGGTCTGGCGGTCGAAGGCGGTGGTGCTGGGCATGGAGACCACCCGCACGGCGATCTTCTTCTGGGCGAGCAGTTCCTGGGCCTTCAGTGCCAGTTGCACCTCGGAGCCGGTGGCGATGATCACGGCCTGCAACTTTTTCTTCAGTCCCAGCTGGGACGGCTCGGCCAGGATGTAGGCGCCGCGACTGATCTCGCCCAGATCGCTTTTGGGCGCGTAGGGCAGGTTCTGGCGCGACAGCAGCAAAGCCGTCGGTTTGTCCTTGTTCTGCAGGGCCACGGCCCAGGCCACGGCCGTTTCGGCGGTATCGGCCGGACGCCAGACGTCCAGGTTGGGAATCAGGCGCAGGCTGGCGGCGTGCTCGACAGACTGGTGCGTCGGGCCGTCCTCGCCCAGGCCGATGGAATCGTGCGTGAACACATGAATCACGCGCTGCTTCATCAGCGCGGCCATGCGGATGGCATTGCGGCTGTAGTCGCTGAAGGTCAGGAAAGTGCCGCCGTAGGGGATGTAGCCACCGTGCAGCGCCACGCCATTCATGATCGCGGCCATGCCGAACTCGCGCACGCCGTAGTTGATGTGGCGGCCGATCTGGCCGTTTTCGGTCAGCACCACCTCGCCGGCCAGGTCCACGCGCATCGCCGGGGTGGACTTGGTGTTGGTCAGGTTGGAGCCGGTCAGATCCGCCGAGCCGCCCAGCAGTTCGGGCATGGCGGCAGTGAAAGCTTCCAGCGCAATCTGCGAGGCCTTGCGCGAGGCGACGGTTTCTGCCTTTTCGTGGGCGGAAATGGTGGCGTCCACGGCGGTCTGGGCGAAGTGCTTGGGCAGCTCGCCTTTCATGCGGCGGATGAATTCACGCGCCAGGGCCGGGTGGGCGGCCTTGTAGGCCGCAAACGCGGCGTC
Organism: Curvibacter sp. T50; assembly: GCF_057219955.1. Taxonomy (NCBI): domain Bacteria; kingdom Pseudomonadati; phylum Pseudomonadota; class Betaproteobacteria; order Burkholderiales; family Comamonadaceae; genus Curvibacter; species Curvibacter sp. T50. Next base: position 72,587 of record NZ_JBXVVU010000006.1, on the reverse strand, counting down.
CCATTCGGCCTCGGCAGCCAGACCCTTGGCCTTGGCGTCCCAGTCGGCATAGACCTCGTCGGGGATGACAAACGCCGGGTGGTTCCAGCCGATCGCCGCGCGGGTGAGGGCGATTTCGTCGGCGCCCAGCGGCTCGCCGTGGGCCTTGGCGGTGTTGGCGCGGTTCGGGCTGCCTTTGCCAATGTGGGTCTTGCAGACGATCAGCGTGGGTTTGTCGGCGCTGTTTTTTGCGTCGGCGATGGCGCGGGACACCGCGTCGGCGTCATGGCCGTCCACCGGGCCGATCACGTTCCAGCCGTAGGCGGCGAACCGCAGCGCGGTGTTGTCGATGAACCAGGGGCTGACCTGGCCGTCGATGGAAATGCCGTTGTCGTCGTACAGCGCGATCAGCTTGTTCAGCTTCCAGGCACCGGCCAGCGCGCAGGCTTCGTGGCTGATGCCTTCCATCAGGCAACCGTCGCCCAGGAACACCCAGGTGTGGTGGTCGACGATGGTGTGGCCTTCGCGGTTGAACTCTTTGGCCAGCAGCTTCTCGGCCAGTGCCATGCCCACCGCATTGGTGATGCCCTGACCCAGCGGGCCGGTGGTGGTTTCGACGCCGGGGGTGATGCCGGTTTCCGGGTGGCCGGCGGTCTTGCTGTGCAGCTGGCGGAAGTTCTTGAGCTCGGCCATCGGCAGCTTGTAGCCGGTCAGGTGCAGCAGCGCGTAGATCAGCATCGAGCCGTGGCCGTTGGACAGCACGAACCGGTCACGGTTGAACCAGCCCGGGTTGCGCGGGCTGTGCTTGAGGTGGCTGCCCCACAGGGCCACAGCCATGTCCGCCATGCCCATGGGCGCACCGGGATGGCCGGAGTTGGCTTGTTGAACGGCGTCCATCGCCAGGGCGCGAATCGCGCTGGCCATCTGTTGGGTGTTTGCCATGGAGGCGGCTCCGGAGGGAAAGTCAGGTAAACCGCAAATTTTACCGCCGGGCCCCCGGCAGGTGGCGCCCGGCCGTGTGCCGGCGCATCGTCTACAGTGCGGCCATGCAAGGCCTGCACCTCACCGCCGACTGCCACGACTGCCGCTGCGAGGCCCGCTGGCTGCTGGACGCCGACGCCCTGGGTGCGGCCTGTGCCGACGCGGTGCGGGCCTCGGGCCTGCGGGCCGTCGGCCAGCTGTTTCACACCTTTCCCGCCACGCCGCTGGGCCCCGGCGGCGTCACCGCCACCGTGCTGCTGGCCGAGAGTCACCTGTGTGTGCACACCTGGCCTGAGCAGCGCGCCGCGACGCTGGACGTGTATGTCTGCAATTTCGGCGCCGACCATTCGGCGGCCGCCCACCGTCTGCTGGCCGCGCTGCTGGCCGTGTTCCAGCCCGGGGCCGTGCAGCAGCAGGCCTGGCAGCGGGGCGCGGTGGGGGCGCCCGGCCCGGCGCCAACGGCCTGACCGCCGGCCTTCCCCCGCGTTTCGGGGATAGGCGCCGGGGGGCGGCGGCGTCAGACTGGCGTCCATCGTTGGCTTTTTTCGAGGAAACCACCATGCGCACCATCATCCGCGCGAGCCTGCTCGCTGTTCCTGCCGCTGTCCTGCTGGCCGCCTGTGGCGGCTCGGACGGCACCACCACACCGGCGGCGGCCACCACCACCACGGTGTCCGGCTCGGCCGTGAAAGGCCCGGTCAACGGCGCCACCGTCACCGCGCGCAAGCCCGACGGCACCGCCTGCGGCAGCACCACCACCAACGCGTCGGGCACCTACAGCCTGCAGACCACCTGCACCGGCGACCTGGTGATCGAAGTCTCCGGCGGCACCTACACCGACGAAGCCACCAACGTCCCCACCTCGCTGAGCACCCCGATGCGGGTGGTGGTGGTGGCCAACGGCGGCGCCGTCACCGGCATTGCCACCCCGCTGACCACGCTGGCCTACACCTACGCCGCCAGCAGCGGCACCGTCACCCATGCCGCCTTCACCACCCAGGCGACCAACCTGGCCGGCCAGTTCGGGCTGTCGGGCGTCAACCTGGCCACCACGCTGCCCCAGGTCACCGGCACCACCAACGCCTACGGCGACTCCCTGCGCGCCCTGTCGCGCTACATGGCGGACAACGGCAAGACGCTGGCCACCATCACCAACGGCACCCTGATGGCCAACGCCACCGATCTGTCCAGCTTCAACACCCTCTACAACAACGCCCTGGCCGCCGTGGGCTCGCCGATGCGCGTCACCTTCACCGCCAACGGCTTCAACATCAGCGGCTCGGGCGCGGGCGGCGGCAGCGGCACCTGCGGTGTGCACGTCACCGGCACCGTCACCGCCAACGGCTTCACCGTGCCGCTGGACCTGAACTACTGCGTCACCGGCATCGCGGCCGGCTCCTGCACCAGCGGCAACGCCTCGCTGTCGCAGGCCATCAGCGGCCAGCAGGGTGTGACCGGTGCCGCCAACCTGGCCTACAGCTACTCGGCCAGCTGCGCGGCCGGTGCCTTCACCATCAACCTGCAGTGACGCCCGCGCCCGCCCGGGCGCCCGCCACCGCACAAAGCCACCGCCTGCGGTGGCTTTTTTGTGCGCGCCGATAATCCGCCGATGCCCCGCCAGCCCCGACGCCTCTCGACATGACCGCCGCGATGATCCTGGCCGCCGGCCGTGGCCAGCGCATGCGGCCCCTGACCGATGCCACGCCCAAGCCGCTGCTGGTGGTGCGCGGCAAGCCCCTGCTGCTGTGGCCGGTGGAAGCGCTCGTTTCCGGGGGCTTTCGCCGCCTGGTGGTCAACACCGACTGGCTGGGCGGCCAGATTGAAGGCTTTTTTGCCGCTTACCCAGCGTGGAATGGTCATTCTTTGCTATTGAACGGGGAGCAAATCGGCCTGACCCTCTCCGCCGAAGGCCGCGACTTCGGCCGTGCGCTGGAGACCGCCGGCGGCATCGCCCGCGCCCTGCCGCAGCTGGGCGAGGTGTTCTGGGTGCTGGCGGGCGACGTGTTTGCCCCCGACTTCACCTTCACCCAGGCCGCCGTGGACCGGTTCACCGCCAGCGGCCAGCTGGCCCATCTCTGGCTGGTGCCCAACCCGCCGCACCACCCGGGGGGCGACTTCGGCCTTTCGCCGGGCGGCCTGGCGCTCAACCAGGCGGACACCCGCTACACCTTCAGCACCATCGCGCTGTACCGCCGCGCGCTGTTTGAGGCGCCCTGGTGCGACATCCCGCCCGGCAACCCGGACGGCGTGGTCGCGCCGCTGGCACCCCTGCTGCGCCGCGCCATCGACGCCGGCCGCGTCAGCGCCGCGCTGTACACCGGCCGCTGGACCGACGTCGGCACGCCCGAGCGCCTGGCCGAACTCAACGCCACCGCCTGAACCCCTTCCTTTCGGAGCGCCCATGACCCTTTCGATCCACGCCCAGCGCCGCGCCCGCGTCGCGGCCCAGCTGGGTGCCGGCGGCATCGCCATCGTGCCCACCGCACCCGAGCGCGCCCGCAACCGCGACAGCGACTTCCTGTTCCGGCACGACAGCTATTTCTATTACCTCACCGGCTTTTCCGAGCCGAACGCCTGGCTGGTCATCACCGGCGACGGCCGCAGCACCCTGTTCTGCCAGCCCAAGGACCTGGAGCGCGAAATCTGGGACGGCATCCGCCTCGGCCCCGACGCCGCGCCGGCGCGCCTGGGCGTGGACGAAGCCTTTGCCGTCACCGAGATCGACACGCATCTGCCCCGGCTGCTGGAGAACCGGACGGCCGTCTGGTACCCGTTTGCCACCCACAGCGGGCTGGAAACCCGGGTGGACGGCTGGCTGTCCGGCGTGCGTACCCGCGTGCGCTTTGGCGCCCTGTGCCCCGGCGCCCAGCACGACCTGTGCGCCATCCTGGACGAGATGCGCCTGATCAAGGACACCCACGAGCAGGACGTGATGCGCCGCGCCGCCCAGATCAGCGCCCGTGCCCACATCCGTGCCATGCAGCGCAGCGCCGCCATGCTGCGCGCCGGCCAGGACGTGCGCGAATACCACCTGGACGCCGAACTGCTGCACGAATTCCGCCAGCACGGCTCGCAATACCCGGCCTACGGCAGCATCGTCGCCGCCGGCGCCAACGCCTGTGTGCTGCACTACCGCGCCGACAACGCCCCCATCCGCGACGGCGAACTGGTGCTGATCGACGCCGGCTGCGAGCTGGACGGCTACGCCTCAGACATCACCCGCACCTTCCCCGCCAACGGCCGCTTCACCGGCCCGCAGCGCGCCCTGTACGACCTGGTGCTGGCCGCACAGGAGGCCGCCATTGCCGCCACCCGGCCCGGCGCCCGCTTCACCGAGCCGCACGAAGCCGCCGTGCGTGTGCTCACCCAGGGCATGTTCGACCTGAAGCTGCTGGACAAAGACCAGCACGGCACGCTGGAAGACGCCATCCACCACCGCCACTACTTCGCCCACTACATGCACCGCACCGGCCACTGGCTGGGGATGGACGTGCACGACTGCGGCAGCTATGTCGAGCCCACCGAAGTGGGCCAGACCCACGAGCGCCGCGACCCCCTGAGCGGCGAAACCATCACCGACCGCCCCAGCCGCATCCTGCGCCCCGGCATGGCCCTGACCATCGAACCCGGCCTGTACGTGCGCCCCAGCGACGGCATCCCCAAAGAGTTCTGGAACATCGGCATCCGCATCGAAGACGACGCCTTCGTCACCGAAACCGGCTGCGAACTGACCACGCGGGACGTGCCGGTGCAGGCGGACGAGATCGAAGCGGTGATGCGGGGGTGAGGGGGGCGCGGCCGATCACGGCCTGCAAATGACGCCGGTCCTCGGGTTGCTCAGGTGCTTGTCTTTGGCGTCAGGGTTCGGCAGCGCGCGAAGTGAGACTGCCTGAATGACTCGCTGAGTTTTTCGCAGGCCGAGACCGGCGAATCAGCCGGACCTCCAGCTTGCAACCCAGCGCATCCGCATATTTGGACAGTGTGGCCAGCGAGGGGGAATGTTTGCCGCGACCCGACTCCATGCGCGCCACAGCCGATTGGGTGGTTCCAATTCTTTCTGCCACCTGCGCCTGGGTGAGTCCCTGATCGGTGCGAGCCTTCAGGAACTCGTCCAGAAGCGAAAACTCATCGGCCAGTCGATCAAACTCGGCCTTTACCTCAGCGTTTTCCAGTGCCTTCGCACGCATCTGCTTATGGGTCAACATTTTTCCACTCCTTCAGGCGCTGGCGCGCAAGACTCAATTCTTTCGGGGGTGTCTTGTCGGTCTTCTTTACAAACTGGTGAAGCATGATGATTTTCCGACCCACCAGCGTGCAGTAAAACACCCTGCCAATACCTTCCCCTGATTTCAAGCGCAACTCGAACAGGCCGGCACTCATCGCACGGGTATGGGGCATGCCAAGATCAGGGCCAAATTCCATCATCCGATCCGTGCAATGAAAGTACCGCGCCAGGATGCCCGGTGGAAGCGCCAGCACCGCTGACTGCAACTTCTCATCGTGGTACTTGATCTCCCATTTCAAGCGTTGACTATAGCGCATTTGAGATATTGCGAAAGCTAAAAAAGCGGCTTTCACCGACCCGCACGAGGCCACCGCCAAGGTGCTGACGCAAGGCAAGTTCGACCTGGCCCTGCTCGACCGCGATCAGTGCGGCACGCTGGAAGACGCTATCCAACACCGCCACTACTCCGCCCGCTACATGCACCGCACCGGGCACGGGCTGGGTACGGAGGTGCGCGACTGCGGCCGTTAGGGCGAGCCCGCCGAGATGGGCCATAAGGAATGCTTCAGGCAAGGCAGGCGAAAACGGTGAGGTCTCGGGCACTCACCAATTCATAGCAATGAATGACCTTTTCACGCTGGGTACGGGCCGAAAAGACCTGAAAACTGGCGAAAAGGCCGTTTTCCGGCCCCGCTCAGGGCGCGTTGGCCGGCTTGATGGCAAAACCGTCCGGCAGCACGGCGGCGACCACGCCGTAGCGGCCGGGGGATTCCAGCCAGGTGCTCGGGTATTCCTCGGTGCGACGGGTGCCCAGGGCGGTGTCCAGCGCGTCCAGGATCCAGCCTTCCAGCACCGTTTCGCCGCCGGCGCGCAGCAGCTGCGCGCCGCTCTGGCGTTCCAGATGGGCCAGCACCTGGCGCTGCAGGCTTTCGCGCTGGCGCTCCAGGTGCGCCAGCAGCTTGGCGCGGTCCACGCTGCCCAGGCGCAGCTGCAGGTCCGGCACGGTGACGCGGTAACGCTCGGCGGGCGGATCGGCGGTCGTGCTGCCGGCCATTTCCACGGTGACCGGCTGGTCGAACAGGCGCAGGCTGGCGGCTTCGCGGTCGGCCAGCAGCTCCTGTTGGTAGCGGGCGCGGGCGGCGGGGTCGCGGGCCAGCAGGGCCATCTTCCGGTCAGACAGCGCGCGCCGCTCGGCTTCGGTCCGGTCGGGTGCAGCCATGGCGGTGCGAAGCCCGTCCAGGGTGTCTGTCGGCGCGGCGCCACCCGGCTGCAGCCACCAGGCCAGCGCCGTCGCGGCCAGGCCGCCCACCACCACCCAGGGCCAGAGTCGTCCGCCGGTCCGCGCGGGTGCCGCGGCAGGGGGCCGGGCGCGGACAGCCGCCGCCGCCAGGCCGGGTGCCGGTGGCGTGGCGCCTGGGTCGGGGCTGGCCTGGGCCGCGCGCAATTGCGCGTCGTAGGCCTGGCGCCGCACCGGGTCGGACAGTTGCTCGTAGGCCTGGGAGATGCGGGCCGCCAGCTCGGCTTTCTGCGCGTCGCCCGGGTGACGGTCCGGGTGGCAGGACTGCATCAGGCTTTTGTACGCGGCGCGGATGACCTCCGCGCTGGCGGTGGGGCTGACCTGCAGGATGTCGTAATGGGTCACGGCGCGGTGGGGCGGATCAACGGCGCAGCACGTTTTCCCACTGCTGCTTTTCCCGCTCGATCCGCCAGCGCTCGGCTTCGGCGCGCTGGCGCTCGGCCTCCTGGCGGCGCGCCAGCTCGGCTTCCAGACGCTGGGCTTCCTGCTGCGCGGCCCAGCGCGCGGCCTCTTCGGACTGGCGCACCCGTTCGGTCGCGTCGCGCACCCACTGCTTTTCCTCTTCGGCCGAGCGTTTGCGGTCTTCTTCAGCCTTCTGCTTTTCCTGCTCCAGGCGGCGGCGTTCGTTCTCTTCGCGGCGCAGTTCGGCTTCCATACGCTCCGCTTCAGCCCGGGTCGCGGCCTGGATGCCGTGTGTCTGGTTGATCTCCTGCAGCACGGCTTTGTCGCTGGCGCGGCGCATCATGTCGTCGCTGCGGCGGGCGGAGCTGAAGAACACCAGCTGGATGATGATGGAGATCACCATGAACGTGCCCAGGCCGATCAGGATGCGGCGCGCCAGGGTGCTGGCGCTGCTGGTCAGGCGCTCGGTGGCGCTGGGTGGGGCCCCGAAGGGCGAATGTCCCGTCACGGCGATGCCGGAGCGGGCGGCGATGGCGTCCGCCCGCAAGGCCAGCGCATCGGCCCGCAGCGCCAGCACTTCAGCCTTCAAGGCCTGGGCGTCGGCGGGCAGCGGCCGGTCTTCTTTGGGTACCAGCACCAGCTCCTTGCCGCCGGGGCGGGCCAGCGGGTCGCCCTGGCTTTCCAGCAGCAGCTTGGCGTCATAGGCGGCGCGCTGGCCGGGGTCGGACAAGGTGCTCCAGGCCAGTTTCAGCACGGTCAGATCGGTGTTCACCGACGCACCCTCGGGGGTGCCGCGCAGCGCCTCCAGGGCCTCGCGGCGGCTCTGGTAGGCCGCGGCAATGGCTGCGCCGTCGGCGGTCGGCGCGACCGACAGGATTTCGTAGAGGGTTTTTTTGCGGCTCATGGCGATGTCAGGCTGAGCGGAACTATAGCGCTGCCGCCCCCCGCCTGTCATGACCCGCCAGCGGCGACAATCGGAACCCGCCGCGCTGCCGATTTCCCGGGCGCGGTACGGCGATTGCCACCTGTCCCCATGCAAGTACCACCCGCTTCGGCCCCGGTTGCGTCCGCGTCGCCCGCCCCATCCTGCCCTCCGGTGCCCGGCAGCGTGGTGGCCGCGGCTGGTGGCACCGTGCAGGCCGTATGCACCGGCACGGCCGAGCCCCGGCTGATGGCCGGGCGCCGCCATCTCAGCGCCATCGGCAAACGCGAGCGCGCCGGGGCGGTGGCGGTCGCGCCGCTCGGGCTGGCCGGCGACGAGCAGGCCGACCTGTCGGTGCATGGTGGTCTGGACAAGGCCGTCTACGCCTACCCCGTCGAACATCTTCCCTTCTGGCAGGCGCAGCGCCGCGCCCATGGGGTGTCCCTGTTCGAGGAGACCTTGTGGCCGGGTTTTCTGGGCGAGAACCTGTGCATCAGCGGCCTGCGGGAGCACGAGGTCTGGATTGGCGACGAACTGCACCTGCCCGATTGCGTGCTGCGGGTGACCGCGCCCCGCGAGCCGTGCGGCAAGTTCACCGCCATCATGGGTTATGCCCAGGCGGCCCGCGACATGGTGGCCGCATCGGCCAGTGGCTTTTACCTGGCGGTGGTGCAGCCCGGCACGGTGGCGGCCGGCCAGGTGTTCACGCTGGTTCCCGGCCCGCGGGGCCTGAGTGTCGCCCAGGCGTTCGCGGCCAAGCGGATCAAGCACCTGCGCTGAGCGCCGAAAACTCCTGAAACCATAGCTGAAAACGACCTTTTTGCGCCGGGTATTGACCGAAATGGACTGCAAACGCGCCTTTTGCCGCCGCGCCGGCTGCTCGGGGGGCCCGGGCGGGCGGGTTCAGCCCCGCGCCGCGGTGTGGCCGGCGTGGTGCCCGCGGGTAAAGGCCTCCTCGAACACCGAATACCCCGCCCAGTCGCTGTGGGCAAACAGCAGCCGGCCCTGGCGCGGAACCGGAAAGGGCGGATAAGAATCCTTTTTTGATAGCGAAAAGCGACCATTTTTCGCTGGGTATTGGCCGAAATCATTCGAAAAGCGGGCCAGCCCGGGGCGCGGGATCGCCATGGCGTGGCCGTAACGGGTCAGATCGATATGGCGGGCCCGCTGGGGCAGGTCGGGGTGGGCCGGGGCGAGTTCTGCCAGCACGGTGTCCCGCCAGTGGGTCCAGGGCTGGTTCAGCAGCGCATGGCGGGCGGCCACGGCGTTGTCGCCCAGCGCGAGGTACCAGGTCAGGACGGTGGCGCCGGGCACAGTGCGCAGGTTCTGGTGGCTGGCGTCCACGTAGCCCAGGCCGGTGCTGCCGTGGATGACGTTGTCCCATGCCGGGGCCGCGCCAGGACGGTCATGCAGCGGGCGGTCGATGGCGATGTTGGCCACCAGCCACGGCGCGTAGGTGATGCGGGAGGCCGCCTGGCGCAGCAGATCGGGCGGCTGGGCGACCACACGCGCGGCCACAAACACCGGCAGCGCCACCACGCACTGCCGCGCCAGCCAGCGCTCGGTGCGGCCGGTGGCGGTGTCCAGGGCGTCCACCCGGACGCCGTGGCGGCCGTCTTCGATGCGCAGCACCACCTGGCCGGTGCGCAGCCGTGCGCCCAGCGGGGCGGCCAGCCGCTGGGTCAGCCAGCCGTTGCCTTCGGGCCAGGTCAGCACCGCGTCGCGTGCCGGGTCGGCGCCATCGTCATCGCCGGGCGCGTGAAAGCCGTGGCGGCTGGCGAAGTAATGGATGCCGGCCCAGGCCGAAACGGTGGCGGTGCCCGCGCCGAAGTCGTCGCGGCAGCAGTAGTCCAGGTAGGTGCGCAGGTGCGGGTCGTCCAGGCCCTCGGTGTCAAGCCAGGCGGCGAAGGTCCGGCTGTCCAGCGCCGCGTGCACCGGCGCCAGCGGCGCGCGGGCGGCCGGCATGGCAAAGCGGGCCGCGCGGCGCAGCTGTTCCACGGCCGCTCCAAAGCGCCGGTATTGGGACAGTGTGCCGGCGCCGACACCGGCGACCGGCAGCAGGCCCTCCTGCCATTCGCCCTGGAAAAACAGCCGCTCCTGCGGGCTGTGGCACAGGTGGCGTTCGTCCAGCTGCCAGCGGCCGGCGACCCGCTGGCGCAGGCCCAGCTCTTCCAGCAGGTCCAGCACCTCCGGTGCGTTGTCGCCGGGCACCGGCAGGTAATGGGCACCGCGCGGGCAGGCCATGCCCTGCACCCGGGCGCCGCGGGCGTTGCCGCCCGCCGAGTCTTCCAGCTCCAGGACGGCCAAGTCGTCCACCCCCGCCTGGCGCAGCGCGCGGGCCGCCGCCAGTCCGGCGACGCCCGCACCGGCAATGACGGTGTGCACCTGGCGGGTGACATCGGGCGTGACGGGCGGGGGCGGCGTTGCGGCGGCGCGCAGGCGGTGCCCGCGCTCCAGCGCAAGGCCGCTGAAGCCGCCGGTCATTTCGTGTTGTGCCGGCGCGCAGGCGGCCAGGGGCGCGGTGGCCGCCGCCGCCAGCCAGGCCCTGCGGCGCAGCGTCACGGGTGCACCTTGCCCCATTCGCGCTCGTAGGTGTGGACCAGAACCTGGTTGGACAGGCGGTTCACCGGCGTGGGTACCCGCGCCATGTCGGCCGGGAAGCTGAACATCGCGGGCAGCGTCTCGGGCGTCAGAAACCGCAGGCCCTCGGGCAGCGTGGAGGGCAGGCGCCACGGTCGCCGGCTGGCGATGATGAAGCCCCATTCTCCGAAGCTGGGCACATGGGCGTGATAGGCCGTGGCGCGCAGACCGGCCGCCTCCACCGTGGTGGCGACGGTCCAGAAACTCTGGCGGGCGATCAGCGGCGAGGTGCTCTGGATCACCGCATAGCCGCCGGCGGCCAGGCGCTGGTCCAGCAGGGCATAGAAGGTCTGGGTATAGAGCTTGCCGATATGGAAATTGGTCGGATCGGGAAAGTCCACCACGATGACATCGAACGGCGCGTCGTCAGCCGGACGCGCCGCCGCAGGGGCCGCCTGCGCCGCGCTGCCCGCCGCAAGGGCGCTCGCGGCCTCACCGCCGGCCAGCCACTGGAAGGCGTCGGTGTTGACGATGCGCAGCCTGGGGGATGCGAGGGCGCCACCGTTGAGGCGGGCGAGGGCGGGGTTTTCGGCAAACAGGCGGGTCATGGCCGGATCGAGTTCGACCAGGGTGACACTTTCCACCGACGGGTAACGCAGGATTTCGCGCACCGCCATGCCGTCACCGCCACCGAGCACCGCCACCCGCCGCGGGCCGCCATGCGCGGCCATGACCGGGTGGACCAGGGCTTCGTGGTAGCGGTACTCGTCTTTTTCGGCGAACTGCAGGTTGCCGTTCAGGAACAGGCGGTGCCCCTCGCGGCCCTGGGTGACCACGATGCGCTGGATCGGTGAACTGTGGGTTACCACCGCCTGATCCTGGTAGAGCTGGTCTTCGGCCAGCGAGGTAATGCGCTCGGCGACGGCAAAGCCGCCCGCCAGCGTGCCCATCACCGCCACACAGGCGGCCAGGTGCGCCAGCGGCCGGCGCAACTCGTGGCGAAACAGCCACAGCGCCCACAGGGCAACCGCGGCATTGAGCAGCCCGAACAGCAGCCCGGTGCGCACCAGACCCAGCCGGGGTACCAGCACCAGCGGAAAGGCAATCGACACCGCCAGCGCGCCCAGGTAGTCGAAGGTCAGCACCTGCGAGACCAGGTCGCGCAGCACCACATGGCGTTTGAGGATGCGCATGACCAGCGGAATCTCCAGCCCCACCAGCGTGCCCACCAGCAGCACCAGGCCATAGAGCACCAGCCGAAACGCACCGGGCGCCCACGCATGGGCCAGAAAGAGCAGCACCGGCAGGAACCCGCCGATCAGGGCCACCAGCAGCTCGACCCGCAGGAAATGCGCGGGCAGCTGGCGCTCGAAGTAGCGCGACAGCCACGAGCCGATGCCCATGGCAAACAGGTAGGTGCCGATGATGGTGGAAAACTGCAGCACCGAGTCGCCGAGCACATAGCTGGCCAGCGTGCCGGCCGCCAGTTCGTACAGCAGCCCGCAGGCGGCAACCACAAACACGCTGGCCAGCAGCGCGACTTCGACCGGGCCGGGCGGCGCGGCAGGCGGCCCGGTCACCTCGCCGGGGGGGAAGGCGGACGTGGTCATGGCAGATGCGACGCGGTCTGCAGACCGCCGGGGCGAAGACCGGCCCTCAGCCGTGGATCGCCGCCGCCACGATGATGGAAATGCCCAGGCACATGGCCGCGACCACCATGGCCAGCGCCTTGTTCTGCTTTTCCACCAGTTCTTGCCACAGGTTGTAGGGCGTGATCTTGTCGATGACGATGAAGCTGAGCCAGAACACCAGCACGCCAATCAGCGCGAAGACGATGGAGCCGATGAAGGCGCCGGGTTTCAACCATTCCAGTCCCATGATGTGCTCCTGAGTGGTGGGGTAGTGAGGGTCATTTGTGGCTGCCGCCGCCCGAGTATCCGCCCCAGGAACCGCCGGAGCTCCGGGTCGTGGTCCCGCTGGAGCAGTTCTCGACCTTGGGGTCGCACCGGCTGCAGCGACTGAGCAGCGTCAGCACCAGCAACAGTACCACCAGCAAGATGATGATGGTGCCGATGCCGACCCGCGAGGCGCTGACCGGCGAGGGGTCGGCGCGCTGGAGCTGTTCCTTGCGGTCGGTCATGCGGAAGGCCTTGGCCACCGTGTCACTGCCGAGTCTTTCGCCGGCCGACCAGGTCACCTCGCTCGGGGTCTGCTCCCGCGAGAGCAAGGCCGGGCCGGAGGCGAAGTCGCTGTTGTCCGTGGTCTGGCCACGCTGCACTTGCCAGTAGAACTCGCCGGCCACGTAGGTGGTCTCGGCCCGGTAGGCGTACTGCAACGCGTAGGTTTTGCCCAGGTATTTGGCCGACTGGCCATCGCGCGCCAGCGCCGGCGCGCCGGTGACCGGGCGCACCAGGCTCCAGCCGTCTTCGGCGTCGACCAGGAAGCAGAAGCCCTTTTTGGCGTTGTAGAGCAGGTATTCGCTCCAGCCGAAATGCTCGTCGGGGTCATCGGGCTCGGTGCCCATGCGGTGCTGGAAGCCCACCACCTGCCAGCTGCCGCCCGCCAGTTGCCCGACCGTGCCCAGCGCGATCAGGGGCCGGACCGGCTCGGCCTGTTCGGCGTGGCGCAGTTCACCGCCCACACCGGCACTGATGTCGATCAGGCTGTTGCACTGGCCGCAGGTGACGCTGCGGCTCTGGTCCAGCGTCACACTGACCGCCGCGCCGCAGTTCGGGCAGGCGAACTGGCGGCCTTTTTCCTCTTTTCCGGATTCGCTTTTCAGACCGGTCATGGCCAGTTCGTCCAGCGTGACCGGGCGGCCCAGGCTGGCCGAAGGCGGCTCGCTGCCGTAGTCCAGGCTGAGCACCTTCGGACTTTCGTCGGTGTCGCTTCGGCTGCGCAGCTCGACCAGCGCGAACGACTGGCCCAGTGGCGGCAAATGCGGCAACTCACCCTGTGCGCTCATCAGCGCGACGCTTTCGCTGGAGGCGACCGTGAAAGCCTGGCCCTGGATGGCTGTGGTCAGGCCCACCCGCAATGCGCTGGCGGCAGGCAGCGAGCGCACGTTTTGCACCGGAAGGGCGAACACATAGGCACCGTTGTCTTCGCTCAGCGAACCGGTCGTGCCGTCGTCGAACAGGGCGACCCATTCGGTCCAGCTGCCCTCACGGTACTTGTATTGCAGCCGGCCGACCAGGGTGAAGGCGCGCTGGTCGAACCGACCGGCGGCACCCAGCTGCAGCAGGCTGTGGTCGTCGAACAGCTCGGCCATCTTGCCCAGCCGCTTGAGCACCTCGCCGTCGCGAACGACCGTGCTCTGGCAGTAGCCGCAGACCGCGTGGGTGGACTGCGCGCTGCGGAACTCCACCGGCGCGCCACAGCCAGGGCAGGGAGCGCGGTAATGGCGCTGGGTGGAGCTGGCGGGTTCAGCCATGAGGGGGAGGAGACGCCCGAAGGGCCGGGAGCGGGCCGATTTCAAGCGAAATCAGTACATACCCAGCGCAAAACGGTCACTTTCAGCTATGAAAACAGGATCGAACGGCAGACTTCAGACCAGCTTTTTCAGCAGCTCTGCCTTTTTGGCGTCGAACTCTTCCTGGGTCAGGATGCCCTTGGCCTTGAGATCGCCCAGCTTCTCCAGCGTCGCCATGATGTCTTCGGGCTTGACGCCGGCCGCAGGCGCTGCGCCAGCGGCCGCCGCACCGGCGGGGTTGCCCTGCAGGCCGGCCGCCAGGTTCTGCGCCAGCACCTGGCCCAGCGCCACGCCGGCGCCCAGGCCCATGGCGTCGCCGGCAATGCCGCTGCCGCCGCCACCGCCCGCCGCGCCCTCGGCGAATTTCGGAATCGCCTGCGCGGTCTGGTACTGCATGAACTTGCCCATGTCGTTGCCGACCATGCCCATGCCGATCTTCTGGTCCAGCACCTTCTGCAGCTCTTCGGGCAGCGACACGCTCTGCACCGTCATGGCTTCGAGCGTGAGGCCGATCTTCTCGAACGCCGGCGTCAGGTCGGCGGCCAGCGCCTGCGCAAACTGGATCTGGTTGGCCGCCAGGTCCAGGAACGGAATGCCGCTGGAGGCGATGGCGCTGCTGATGTGCTGCAGCACCAGGCCGCGCAGCTGGCCGTCCAGGTCGGCGGTGGTGTAGGTCTCGCGCGTGCCCGAAATTTCGGTGTGGAACAACTTGGGGTCCGCCACGCGGTAGCTGTAGTTGCCGAAGGCGCGCAGGCGCACGGCGCCGAAATCCTTGTCGCGGATGGTGACCGGCTGGGGTGTGCCCCATTTCTGGTCCACCTGCTGGCGGGTGCTGAAGAAGTAGACGTCGCTCTTGAAGGGCGACTCGAACAGCTTGTCCCAGTTCTTCAGGTAGGTCAGCACCGGCAGGGTCTGGGTGCTGAGCTTGTACATGCCTGGGCCGAACACGTCGGCCACCTGGCCTTCATTGACGAACACCGCCATCTGCGACTCGCGCACGGTGAGCGAGGCGCCGTGCTGGATTTCCATCTCCGCCATCGGGAATCGCCACGCGAGCGTGCCGTCGCCGGACTCCGTCCACTGGATGATGTCAATGAACTGTTTCTTGATGAAGTCCATCAGGGCCATGGTGTCAGCTCCTTCGCAGTGCAGTCAGGCAATCATGATACCCCCGGCGTGTGTCGCCGGGCGGTTTTTCGGGCCGGGGCAGATGCCGTGGGGGGGCCGCGCACCGCGCAGGCTTCAGCGGCGCACCGACAGTGACGCCGACTCGGGGGGCGCCACCGTGATCTCGTCGGCCATGCGGGGTTTGCCCAGCGGCGCGGCCGCCTGGCCTTTCTGGACGGCGGCGACGTCTTCGATACTGGGATACTGCCGCAGCAGCCAGTAGTCGAACACGCGGCGGACAATAGGCGCCGCATGGGCCGCGCCGAAGCCGGCGTTCTCGACCACGGCGGCCACGGCAATGCGCGGCTTGTCGGCCGGCGCGAAGGCCATGTACAGCGAGTGGTCGCGTTGGTGCTCTTCCAGTTTGGCCGCGTTGTATTTCTCTTTTTGCCCGATGGTGACCGCCTGCGCGGTACCGGTTTTGCCGCCCGACAGGTATCCGGCCCCGGCAAAAACGCGGGCTGCGGTGCCTTCCTGAGTCACGCCGACCAGCGCTTTGCGAATCACCTCGACATGTTCCGGACGGTAGCCCAGGTCCACTGGCTCGACGCCGGGCAAGGATTGCTGTTGCCGCGATACCGCATCCTGCGTGGCGATCACCAGTCGTGGCTGGTAGCGGCGCCCGCCGTTGGCGAGGGTTGCCGTCGCCTGAGCCAGCTGCAGCATGGTGAAGGTGTTGTAGCCCTGGCCGATACCCAGCGAAATCGTTTCACCGCCATACCATTTCTTCTGTTCGGGCCGGCGGTAGGTCTTGCGCTTCCATTCGGTGCTGGGTAGGACCCCGCGCACTTCCCCTTGCAGGTCTATTCCGGTGAGTTGCCCGAAGCCCAGCGGCTTCATGAAGTCGTGCATCGCATCGACGCCGAGTTCGTTGGCCAGGGTGTAGTAGTACACGTTGCTCGACAGCACGATGCTGCGGTGCAGGTCCACCGCGCCCAGGCCATGGTCGCCGTGGCTGCGGAACACATGGCCGCCGAACGCCCAGGAGCCGGAGTCATTGATGATGGTGCCGGGTGTCCGTTTGCCGCTTTGCAGGGCCGCCATGGCCATGAACGGCTTGTAGGTGGAGCCTGGCGGATAGGTGCCGCGCAGCGCCCGGTTGAGCAGGGGCTTGTCGATGGATTCGTTGAGCGCCTGCCAGTTCTCGGAGTCGATCCCGTCGACGAACAGGTTGGGGTCGAAGGTGGGTTTGCTCACCAGGGCCAGCACCTCGCCCGATTCGGGGTCCAGGGCCACCAGCGCCCCCCGCCGCTCGCCAAACAGCTCTTCCACCATTTGTTGCAGCTTGATGTCCAGCGAAAGCACCACCGCGTTGCCCGGTGTCGCCGGCGCACTGGCCAGCCGGCGCACGGCCCGCCCGCCCGCAGAAGTTTCGATCTGCTCCACCCCGGTCTGGCCGTGCAATTGCGCTTCGTAGTTCTGTTCGATGCCCAGTTTGCCGATGTATTCGGTTCCGCGGTAGTTGGCCGCGTCGTCCGACTCTTCGATGCGCTCCTTCTCCGCCGGGTTGATGCGGCCGATGTAGCCGATCGCGTGACTGGCCACCGGCCCGAACGGGTAGTTGCGGAACAGCCGCGCCTTGATGTCCACACCGGGAAAGCGGTAACGCTGCGCGGCGAAACGGGCGACTTCGGTGTCGGTCAGCCGGGTGCGTATCGGCAGGGATTCGAAGCTCTTGGATTCGCTTTGCAGCTTGCGAAAGCGCCGCCGGTCCCGCGCCTGGATATCGATCACCTTGGCCAGCTCATCGATCGTCTGCTCCAGATTCATGGTGCGAGACGGCGTGATTTCCAGGGTGTAGGCAGAGTAGTTGGTGGCCAGCACCACGCCATTGCGATCCAGGATCAGTCCCCGGTTGGGCACGATGGGCACGACGGCCGTGCGGTTGCTTTCGGCCTGCTCGTCCAGATCGTCATGGCGCACGATCTGCAGATAGACCAGACGGGCGGCGACAAGACTGAAGGCCACAAGCACCATGGCGGTGAACACCAGCACCCGTAGCCGGAACCGCGAAATCTCGGCTTCGACGTTGCGTAGTTCGGTCATGGGCGCGCTCAGAGCGGACGGTTGTCGTCCGGATCGGGCGACCGGCGCTGGGGTGCCAGCAGCAAGATGCTGACCACCGGCCACAACAAGCCCTCCAGCAGGGGTGCGAACACGACGGCCCAGCCGGGGAAAAAGCCACCGGTGATCATCCGCACCAGCAACTCGATCAGGTGTGCGGCCGCAAACAGGGGCATCACCTGAATCGCCTGCGATGGCACCGGGAACCACAGCAGCCGGCGATGAATGGTGATGGCCAGGTAGCACAGCCCGGTATAGGCCAGCGCGTTCTGCCCGAGCAGGCTGGCCTGATGCACGTCCATGCACAGGCCGAAGAAGAACGCAGCACCCACGCCCACCCGAAGCGGCTGGTGGACCCCCCAGAACACCAGCACCACGGCCAGCAGGTCAGGGACCCAGGCCGGGCGACCGCCACCACCGATGTTGATCAGCATGTTGACCAGCAGAGCCACCAGCAGGCTGCTCCAGATGAATAGCGGGTTGGCCGGCAACAGCAGTTGCTGGCCGGGGCGCATGATCATGCTGCCGCCCTCATTTGCGTGCGCCCTTGCCCGCCGGTGTCGCGGGCACGTCCGGCAGCGGTGCCGGCGGCACCACGGGTTTGAGAACCAGCACATGCCGGCTGCCCGCCATCAGCGCGGTCGGGGCGCAGATGATGCGGGCAAAGGGAGAATCGGCACGGCGCTCGACTTTGACGATGGTGGCAACTGCCAGACCCGCCGGATACACGCCGTCGACCCCGCTGGTGGTCAACAGGTCGCCGGCCTGGACGTCGGCACTCGCCGGCGTGAAGCGCAATTCCAGCGAACCGCCGGCCGTTTGCGGATCTCCATAGGCGACGCCGCGCGCCCCGGTTCGGGTGTTCAGGATGGGGATGGCCTGGTCGCGGTCGGACAGCAGTGTCACCTCGCTGACCAGCGGGTAGACCCGTGTGACCTGACCGATGACGCCGCGTTCGTCGATGACCGGTGCACCGGCCGTGATGCCGTGTGTCATGCCGCGGTCGATGATCACCCGTCGCGCATGGGGGTCTGCCGCGTCGTACAGCACTTCGGCCGTCTGGCTGTCCAGACTGGCGGTCGGACGCAAGTCGAGTAACGCGCGCAGGCGCCGGTTTTCCAGGACCAGCTGCTCGACCTGTTGCGCCCGGCGTCCCTGTTCGACCAGCTGCCGCTGAACCCGGTCCTTGTCGGCGAGCGCGCCCTGCAGGCCGGAAAAATACTCGGCACCGTGTCGCGCGGCCTGGACCGGTTGGAGGATCAGCCATTGCAGCGGATAGATGACGACGGAGACGGCGGCCCGGACGGGCTGCGAGATGCGCAGCCGGGTATCGGCAACCATCAGAAAGACGGCCAGGGCGCTGAAAAAAACCAGGCGGGACAGGGCCGAAGGCCCCTGCTTGAAGAAGGGAGGCGGGGTCCGGTCCAGTGTTCCCAGTGGCATGGTTCAGGAATCCGGGGTGCGGCAGGTGGACCGGGCGGGGGAGGCACCGCGCGGTCCGGATGCGGCATCACTCGCTGGTGAAGATGCTGCCCAGGCGCTCCATCCGCTCCAGTGCCAGGCCACAGCCGCGCACCACGCAGGTCAGGGGCTCTTCGGCCACCAGGACTGGCAGGCCGGTTTCTTCCGCCAGCAACCGGTCCAGGTCGCGCAGCAAGGCGCCACCACCGGTCAGCATCATGCCGCGTTCGGCGATGTCGGCGCCCAGCTCAGGCGGCGTGTGCTCCAGCGCGGTTTTGACGGCTGAGACGATGTGGTTGAGCGGGTCGGTCAGGGCTTCGAGGATTTCGTTGCTGGAAATCGTGAAACTGCGCGGCACACCTTCGGACAGGTTGCGGCCCTTCACTTCCATTTCCTTGACTTCGGAGCCAGGGAACGCCGAGCCGATGCTTTTCTTGATGGCCTCGGCCGTGGGCTCGCCGATCAGCATGCCGTAGTTGCGGCGGATGTAGTTGATGATGGCGTCGTCGAACCGGTCGCCGCCCACCCGCACGCTGCCTTTGTAGACCATGCCGCCCAGCGAGATCACCCCCACTTCGGTGGTGCCGCCACCGATGTCCACGACCATGGAGCCGGAGGCTTCGGACACTGGCAGGCCGGCGCCAATGGCGGCCGCCATGGGTTCTTCGATCAGGTAGACCTCGGACGCCCCGGCACCCAGGGCCGATTCGCGGATGGCGCGCCGTTCCACCTGCGTGGAGCCGCAGGGCACACAGATGATGATGCGCGGGCTGGGCTTGAGCACGCCGCGCGGATGCACCATCTTGATGAACTGCTTGAGCATCTGTTCGGTCACGGTGAAGTCGGCGATGACGCCGTCCTTCATCGGGCGGATCGCCTCGATGTTGCCGGGCACCTTGCCCAGCATGGCCTTGGCTTCATGGCCGACGGCCTGAATGGTCTTTTTGCCCTGGGGGCCACCCTCCTGGCGGATGGCAACGACCGATGGCTCATCGAGGACAATGCCTTTGTCCCGTACGTAAATCAGGGTGTTGGCCGTTCCGAGGTCAATGGCCAGGTCGGTGGAGAAATACCGACGAAAAGCTTCAAACATGCAGCATCCTATCGGGCATGAGCGGCGCATCGGCCGGTTATCGCCCGCAACTTCTATTCTTGACGACGTCGTTTACCCAGCACACGGACAGCTTCCGAAGCCGGGACATAAACGCGTGATAATAACTGATCCCCTGTCGCTCCTTTGGGCTGTTTCCTCCAGAAACAGCGACTTTTCGCGTTCTTTCTTACCTGTCGCCACCATGTCCCTGACCCTCCAGGAAATCGATCGCATTGCCCATCTGGCCCGCCTTGAATTGAAGGCCGAAGAAAGTGAGCGCATGCTCACAAATATCAATGGTTTTTTTGGCATTGTGGAGGCGATGCGCGTCGTCAACACCGATGGCATCGAACCGCTGGCGCATCCGGTGGCTGCATTTCAAGAGGTTCAGCTGCGCTTGCGCGAAGATCAGGTGACCGAACCGGATCAGCGCGAAGCCAACCAGCGCAGCGCGCCCGCGGTGGAGCGGGGCCTGTTCCTGGTGCCCAAGGTCATCGAGTGAGGGCGCCGTCATGACGCAACTGCACGATCTGACCGTGGCGGAACTTGCGGAGCGCCTGCGCGCGCGCGAGGTGTCCGCCGAAGAAACCGCGCGCCACTTTCTGGCCCGTTCAAATGCCTACGCCGGGCTGGGCGCCTACCTGGCCATGGACGAGGGGGTGACCCTCGCGCAGGCCCGCGCGGCCGACGCCCGTCTGGCCGCGGGCACCGGCGGCGCGCTGGAGGGTGTGCCGATCGCCCACAAGGACATTTTTGTCACCAAAGACTTTCCCAGCACCGCCGGTTCGCGCATGCTGGCAGGTTACCAGTCACCTTTTGATAGCACTGTAGTACGCAATCTCGCTGGGAACGGCATGGTTTCGCTGGGGAAACTCAATTGCGACGAGTTCGCCATGGGTTCGGCCAACGAAAACTCGGCCTACGGTCCGGTGCGCAATCCCTGGGACCTGACCCGGGTGCCCGGTGGCTCCTCCGGTGGCAGCGCGGCGGCGGTGGCGGCGCGGCTCACGCCGGCCGCGACCGGCACCGACACCGGCGGCTCCATCCGGCAGCCGGCGGGGTTTTGTGGCATCACCGGCATCAAACCGACATACGGACGGGCATCCCGCTACGGCATGATCGCTTTCGCCTCCAGCCTGGACCAGGCCGGCCCGATGGCGCGAACGGCCGAAGACTGCGCCCTGCTGCTATCGGCGATGTGCGGCCCGGATCCGGACCGCGATTCGACGTCGCTGGATCTCCCCGCCGAGGACTTCACCCGCACGCTGAATGACGGTCTGGACGGTCTGCGCATCGGGGTCCCTCGCGAGTTTTTCGGAGACGGTCTGGCTGCCGATGTGCGGGCGGCCATCGACAGCGCACTGAGGCAATACGAACAGCTCGGGGCGCGGCTGGTCGAGATATCGTTGCCCCGCACCGAGTTGTCCATTCCCGTCTACTACATCATCGCGCCGGCCGAGGCGAGTTCCAACCTGAGCCGTTTCGACGGCGTCAAGTTCGGCCACCGGGCCCGCGACTACACCGATCTGGCCGACATGTACCGCAAGACGCGCGCCGAAGGCTTCGGCGATGAGGTCAAGCGCCGCATCATGATCGGCACCTATGTGCTCAGCCATGGTTATTACGACGCGTATTACCTGCAGGCGCAGAAGATCCGCCGCATGATTGCCGACGATTTCCAGCAGGCCTTTGCGGTCTGCGATGTGATCGCCGGCCCGGTGGCGCCCACGGTCGCCTGGCACCTCGGCGACCACGGCAGCGATCCGCTGGCCGACTACCTGGCCGACATCTTCACGCTGCCGGCTTCCCTGGCCGGACTGCCTGGCATGTGTGTGCCGGCCGGCTTCGGCGAAGGGGGCATGCCGGTGGGCCTGCAGCTGATCGGCAACTATTTCCAGGAAGCGCGGCTGCTGAACGCCGCCCATCGCCTGCAACAGGCCACCGACTGGCACACCCGCAAGCCGGAGGGCTTCTGACATGAGCACACTCATTCACGGTTACGAGGTGGTGATCGGTTTCGAAACCCACGCCCAGCTGTCCACACAAAGCAAGATTTTCAGCCGGGCCGCCACCGCCTTCGGGGCCGAGCCCAACACCCAGGCCTGCGCGGTTGATCTGGCCCTGCCCGGCACGTTGCCGGTGATGAACCGGGGCGCCGTCGAGCGCGCGATCGAGTTCGGACTCGCCATCGGCGCGCACGTGGCACCACGCAGCATTTTTGCCCGCAAGAACTATTTCTATCCCGATCTGCCCAAGGGCTACCAGATCAGCCAGTTCGAAATCCCGGTGGTACAAGGCGGTGCCATCGAGTTCTACCTGGGCGACGAGAAGAAGAGCGTGCGCCTGGTGCGTGCGCACCTGGAAGAAGACGCAGGCAAATCGCTGCATGAAGACTTCATCGGCCAGTCGGGGATTGACCTGAACCGCGCCGGAACGCCACTGCTGGAAATCGTGACCGAGCCCGACATGCGCTCCAGCGCCGAGGCGGTGGCCTATGCGAAGGAGTTGCACAAGATCGTGACCTGGATCGGCATCTGTGACGGCAACATGCAGGAAGGCTCCTTCCGCTGCGACGCCAATGTCTCGGTACGCAAGCCTGGTGCGCCCCTGGGCACGCGGCGCGAAATCAAGAACCTGAACAGTTTCCGGTTCATGCAGCAGGCGATCGACTACGAGATCCGCTGGCAGATCGAACAGATCGAAGACGGTCACGCGATCCAGCAGGCCACGGTGCTGTTCAATCCCGACACCGGCGAGACGCGCGCCATGCGCACCAAGGAAGACTCGGCCGACTACCGCTATTTCCCGGACCCCGACCTGCCACCGCTGGTGATTGCTCCGGAATGGATCGCCCAGGTGCGGGAGCGCATGCCGGAGCTGCCCCGTGCGATGGCCGCGCGGTTTGTGGCCGACTACGGTCTGCCCGAGTACGACGCCAGCACCCTGACGCAGAGCAAGGCCATGGCCGGCTATTTCGAGGCCGCTGCCCGCGCCTGCGGCCAACCCAAACTCGCCAGCAACTGGATCATGGGCGAGGTGTCCCGGCGACTGAATGCCGGTGAAACGGGCATCGAGCAGGCGCCGGTGTCGGCGGCCCAGCTGGCCGCGCTGATCGGACGGATCGCTGACGGCACGGTGAGCAACAACGCGGCGCGGCAGGTGTTCGATGCCCTGTGGAATGGCGAAGGTGCGGATGTCGACGGCGTGATTGACGCCAAGGGGCTGCGGCAGATGAACGACAGCGGCGCGCTGGACCAGATCATCGACGAGGTCCTGGCCGCCAATGCCGACAACGTGGCCCAGTTCAAGGCCGGCAAGGAAAAAGCCTTCAACGCGCTGGTGGGTCAGGTCATGAAGGCCAGCAAGGGCAAGGCCAACCCGGCGCAGGTCAACGAGGCGTTGCGCAAGCGCCTGGTCTGACGCGCTGGCGCCGATCTATCGCATGGCGGCTGACGGCGTGGCGGTTTGCGCAGGGGCTGCCGCCAGCTGCCAGAGCTGACGCAGCTTGGCGAGCTCTTCGTCAAAGCGCCCGGCAATACGCCGCTTTTCTTGCTCCTGGTCGCTGATGAACCGCTGCTGCGCCTGCATGCTGTGGGTGTTCTCGTCCACCTGGCGCCGCAGCGTTGCTGGTGCCTTGGACGGATCCTTGATGTAAAACTCCATCTCGGTCTCCAGTTTTTTGCGCTGGGTCGTCAATTCAACAATGCGCCGTTGCGCGGCCGCAATGACTTCGTCAACCTGGCTGAAGGCAGCGACGCGCTCCCGATCATGGGTCTCTTTGTTCGGATATCGGATCAGCAAGGCACGATCCCGGCGCTTTTCTTCGGCCACCCGGGCACGTTCCTCCGCCTCGCGCCGTGCCCGCTCCTCCTGCGCCGCCAACTCCTGAGCCGTCGGCGGTGGTGTAATGCGGCGGCGCACGGTTCCGCTGGGGTTGAGCTGCTGTTGCTCGCGGTCATTGCACTCGGCAATCGGACGATCGGAGGTCAGGCGCCGTCCTTTGCCGTCGATACAGGTGTATATGCCTTGCTCGACCTGGGCCAGGGCCGCGGCTGAAACCGACATTCCGAGTGCAAAGGCGCGCAAGTGCATAGGTCTCATGGCCAGCCAGCCTGTCATTCGACGCCGTAGCGTTCCCGGTAGGTCGCAACCCTCTCATAGTAGGTCGAAAGCACGCTGTTTTCCTGTTTCGAGAGATACTGCAATAAATCGGCCAGACGCGCAATGGCACAGACCTGAAGCCCCAGGCGGTCCTGGACATACTGAACAGCACTCCAGGGCACGTCGGCACCACCTTCCGTTGCCTTTTCCTGCCGGTCCAGCGCGATGGCCACGGCCTGGGGGGTGCCCCCGG
The DNA here is from genome assembly GCF_057219955.1 of Curvibacter sp. T50. Classification (NCBI taxonomy): domain Bacteria; kingdom Pseudomonadati; phylum Pseudomonadota; class Betaproteobacteria; order Burkholderiales; family Comamonadaceae; genus Curvibacter; species Curvibacter sp. T50. The sequence goes on along the minus strand of NZ_JBXVVU010000006.1, from coordinate 48,590 downwards.
CGGCCTGAATCAAGGCGATGGATTCCCTGGCTGCTGTTCCGGCCGACATCACGTCGTCGATGATCAGAACCCGTCCCCGGACCGGCGCGCCCACCAGCGATCCGCCTTCGCCGTGGTCCTTGGCCTCCTTGCGGTTGTAGGCGATCGGCACGTTGCGACCCATGCGGGAGAGTTCAACAGCCACCACCGCCGCCAGCGGTATGCCCTTGTAGGCTGGCCCGAAGATCATGTCGAACTCGATGCCGCTGGCCACGATGGCACGTGCATAGAATCGGGCCAGCTCGCCCAGCTTGGCGCCGTCATCAAACAGGCCGGCATTGAAAAAATAGGGACTGAGGCGGCCCGCCTTGGTTCTGAATTCACCAAACCGAAGCACCCCGGAATCGACGGCAAACTGCACAAAAGCCTGTGCAAGTTCTCCCGACCGCCCGTGTGGGTCTTCTAACGTCATGAGGAAGCCCTTGTTCAAATTGACCAGTCTGAACCTGAACGGTATCCGATCCGCGACTTCCAAAGGTCTGGAACAATGGATCGACGAGGTTCGCCCCGATTGTATGGGCGTGCAGGAGATCAAGGCGCAGGCGCCCGATGTCCAGGGCCGCTTCGAACAATTGGCCGGGTTGCGGGGCTATTTTCACTTTGCCGAGAAAAAGGGGTATTCCGGCGTCGGTGTTTACACCCGTCGTGAACCCACGGACGTGGTCTACGGTTTCGATCCGGATGAGTTTGATTCGGAGGGGCGATGTATCGAACTGCGCTTCGACACGCACGTGCGGCGGTTCTCCGTCTTCAGCATCTACTTTCCCAGTGGCTCGTCGGGCCCCGATCGGCAAGATGCCAAGTACCGCTTTCTCGACCGCGTCTTCCCGTTCATTCAGCAACACCGCAACGCACGAGAACTGATCATCTGCAGCGACGTGAATATCGCCCACCAGGCGATCGACCTCAAAAACTGGAAGAGCAACCAGAAAAACAGCGGCTTTTTGCCCGATGAACGGGCCTGGATGGGGCGACTGCTGGACAGCGGGCTGGTCGATGTCTATCGGCATCTGGAGCCCGAGGCGACCGAGGCGTGCTACACGTGGTGGAGTAACCGTGGCCAGGCTTGGGCGAAGAACGTTGGCTGGCGCCTCGACTATCAGCTGGCCACCGCCTCAGTTGCGCAGCGCGCCCGGCGCGTGCACATCGAAAAAGCGCAGCGCTTTTCCGACCATGCCCCTTTGACCATCGAATACGACTGGGCCTTGTGATCGCCCGGACTCCGACCCCTTATCCGGGTGCTGGCCCCGGCTCGAATACCTGTGCCCAGAGCGCCTGAATTGCCTCACGCTGGGGTGCCGCCTGTTGCGGGTCGATCTGGGTGGGTGCCTCGTCCAGCCGGGCACGGTGCTGAAGTCGACGCAACTCGCGGTAGGCCTGGGCGGCTGCGAGACCCACACCGACCGGGAGCAAGCCAGCCATCTCTGCGCGGGCCAACAAGGCGATATTGCCCACGTTATCCGTCAAAGACGGGTGTTTTGCCCCGTGCAAGAGAACCAGGTATTGCACCGCGAATTCGGCGTCAACCATGGCACCGGGGCTGTGCTTGACATCAAACCGGTCTGCGGCAACCGGATGGGCTGCGCGCACGCGCTCGCGCATCGACACCACCTCGGCCTTGAGCGCTGAGGCGTCGCGGGGGGCGGTGATGACACTGGCGCGAACCGCGTCGAACTTCACCCGCAGCGCGGCGTTGCCCATCACGAAGCGGGCTCGCGTCATGGCCTGGTGCTCCCAGGTCCAGGCGGCATTGCTGCCCCTTTGCTGCTGGTAGTCCGCGTAGGCGGTAAAGCTGGTGACCAGGAGCCCAGAGTTGCCGTTGGGGCGCAGGGCGGTATCGATCTCGAACAGGTCGCCTTCACCCGTCTTGACCGTCAACCAGTTGATCATTTTGCGGACAAAAGCCGCATAGACTTCGGAAGCGCGTTCGTGGTCGTCGTCGAACACGAAAACGATGTCCAGATCGCTGCCATAGCCCAACTCTTTGCCACCGAGCTTGCCGTAGCCGATGATCCCGAACGAGGGGTGATCCCGGTGACGATTGCGCAGCCGGTCCCAGCACCAATCCGCTGTGACCTGCAAGACCGCGTCGGCCAGTGCGGAGAGGTCATCGGCGACCTGCTCGACGCTCAGCCGCCCCTCCACATCCCGGGCGAGAATTCGAAACACCTCGGCGTGATGGGCACGGCGCAGCAGATTCAGCAGGCTTTCATCGTCATCTTCGCCGGTGCGGCGCAGCGCGGTACGGCGCTGCTCCAGGTCCGAAAGGAACTCCGACGGAACAAAGCGCTCTGCCAGCAAGGCGTCGCTGGCCAGTTCGTCGATGACGCCCGGGTGTTTGAGCAGGTACCGGGCCGGCCAACGGGCCGCGCCCAGCATGTGGAGCAAGCGCTGGTGGACCGGGGGGCGTTCCAGCAGCAAAGCGAGATAACTCTCGCGGCGCATCAAGGGTTCGATCCAGTCCACCATACGTACAGCGGCGGTTTCGGGAACGGACTGCTCCTGTACCCACTGGGATGTCCGCAGAATCAGACGGATCAGTCGGGCACGCGCTTCATCGCGCAACACGTCAAGTCGCGGGTTCTGGCTCCACAAGCCTACCCGCTCGCGCAGCAAGGGCGAAAGCCGCTCCAGCAGGCTCTCCAGATCCGGAGGCGGTGCAGCGCGATTTTTGCCCTGACAGCCCTTGCATTCTTTCTCCCCCGCTCCGCCGAGCAGACGGTCAAACTCACAGGCAACCAACTCGCGATGGCTGTCGAGCTCCCCGAGAAACGCGCAACTGTCCGGAAACCCCATGGATCGGGCGATCCACAGAATATCGTCGTCCCTTGTTGGCAGCACATGGGTTTGCTGGTCGTCCAGGTACTGGATCCGGTGCTCGACGCGGCGAAGGAAGATATAGGCCCGTGCGAGCGCATCAGCCGTTTCCTGTGGCATCAGGCCTGCGCGCGCCACACGGTGCAGTGCATCCTGGGTCGGACGCGTGCGCAATTCGGGAAATTGTCCGCCACGGACGACCTGCAGCAGCTGGACGGTGAATTCGATCTCCCGAATCCCGCCCCGCGAAAGCTTTACATCGTTGGCCCGCTCCGGATGACCGGCACTCCGGCGGGCGGCATGGTCTCGAATCTGGCGGTGCAGCGTGCGCAGCGATTCGAAGACGTTGTAGTCCAGGTACCGACGAAAGACAAAGGGAAGCACAACGCCACCGAGACTGCGTGCCGATCCGCTGCGCAGGGCACTGTCAGGAGCAATGACACGGCTCTTGAGCCATGCAAACCGCTCCCATTCGCGACCTTGGACCAACAGATATTCTTCCAGCGCTCCCAGCGAAACGACACTGGGGCCGGAATTGCCGTTCGGACGAAGCGCAAGATCGACCCGAAAAACCTGACCGTGTTCGGTGACCTCGCCGACCAGCCCGTAGATGAGTTTGACAACCCGGGCGAAATACTCCTGGACGGAGATTCTTCCTCGGCCTTCCGGTGTGCCGGCAGTTTGCCCGTCTTCGTCGTAAACGTAGATCAGGTCGATGTCGCTGGAAACGTTCAGCTCGCGGGCGCCAAGCTTGCCCATCCCGATGACCCACAGATTGGCCCGTTGTCCGTCCGGGCGCAGCGGCGCACCATGACGGGTATCCAGCTCGGCGTAGGCCGCCTCGCAGGCCTGGTCCAGAGCAAATTCCGCCAGGTGGGTGACCGCACGCGTGATCAGGTCCAGTGGGGCCTGCTGCTCGCAATCGAGCACGATCAGGCGTTCCATGACCAACTGTCGAACGATGCGCAACGCTGCGCCGACCGGTAATCCCCTTTGCCGCAAGGTGTGAAACATCGCCGATATCGCAGCCTTGTCAGGCGGTCCCGCCGGCAACAGACTCAGGTCGGTTTCGTAACGGCGTCGGATTCTTTGCGCAAACCGCGAATGGGCGGCGGGGGCGAAGGACTGTGGGACATGATCGACCGGGCCGGAGGGGGTGCCGATGGTGAGCGCGGTCGATGTCAGTTCCACTTGCCCCGTCATAATTCCTTCCACACTCGCCTTTCCAATGCTTGAAACCGCACCTACCCCTGCGCGATGGCTGAAAGTGGTCACCGCGCTGGTGCGCGCCGCGACGTGGGCGCTGATTGCGACGGCGATGGTGCTGTCGTTGTTCTGGGGCGCCCTCCAAGGCTGGATTCTGCCAAGAATCGACAGTTATCGCCCGGCATTGCAGGTGATTGCCAGCGAGGTCCTGGGCATACCGGTTCAGATCGGCGCGCTGCGAGCCGGCTCAGGCGGGCTGGTTCCTTCGGTCGAAGTGGTGAACTTGCAGCTGCTCGATCCGCTCGGGCGCCCCGCATTGCAACTGCCCAGGATTCAGGTCGCCCTGTCGGTACAGTCGGTCCTGCGGCTCGGGTTTGACCAGTTGGTCCTGGACGGCCCCGAACTGGATGTCCGGCGGGACACTGAGGGACGCATCTTTCTTGCCGGCATCGATCCCTCCGGGGGAGGCGAAGATACGGGCCTCGCCGACTGGTTTCTGTCCCAGCGTGAAGTGGTTGTTCGTGGCGGACGCATCCGCTGGACCGATGAGTTGCGCGGGGCGGAACCGCTGGACCTCAGTGGTGTGGACCTGGTCATTCGCAATCGGGCTCGCCGGCATGAGTTGCGCCTGACGGCGTCACCCCCGGCCGGCTGGGGTGACCGGTTTACCCTGATCGGCCAGTTTCGTCGCCCGCTGTTGTCCCGGCAGGCCAGCAACCGGGCGGATTGGGATGGGCAAATCTTCGGCGAGTTCCCGAGGGCAGACATTTCACGCTTGCACCGGCATCTGACCCTGGATGTCCAGGTCCGACAGGGGTACGGCGCGGTCCGCTTCTGGGGGGATGTGGTTCAGGGACAGCTCACCGGCCTCGCCGCCGATCTGGCGCTGGCCCGTGCCACTGTGCAACTCGCGCCGGAACTGGATTCGCTGGCGCTGCAATCGGTCACCGGCCGGGTCGTCGGCCGGACCCTTGCGGGCGGGTTCGAGTTTCAGACCCGCAATCTGCAGTTCGAGACGTCGGATGGCCTGGTCTGGCCCGGCGGAAATGTGCATCTGGTCTATCAGGCCGGCGAGGGGAAAAAGCCCACATTGGGCGAGTTTCACGCCGACCGATTGGATCTGGCGGTCCTTGGTCAACTGGCCAGTCGGCTTCCGTTGGGAACGAGCACCCACGCCATGCTGGCAAAGCATCCCGCGTCGGGGGTACTGGAGAAGGTCGAGGCGCGTTGGCAAGGCCCCTGGGGTGCCTTGCAACGGTATGAGGTCCGTGTCAACGGCCGGGATCTGGAGCTGCGCGCCCGCGCGGCGGATTTTCGCGAAACCGGGGGCGTTCCTGCGCCGGGTTACCCCGGCTTTCGTGGGGCGCGGGTCGATCTGGTGTTGAACGAAGGGGGCGGGCAGATCCGATTCGATATTGCCAACGGGTGGGCCGAGTTTCCGGGCGTATTTGAAGAGCCTCGCCTCGCCTTCGACCGTCTTGACGTCCAGGCCAGCTGGAAGGTGCAGGGCGATGCGATCGCGGTCAACCAGGCCAGCGTCCGATTCGCGAACGCCGATGCGGAAGGTCAGGCCCGCGGCTCCTGGCGAACCAGCGATCCGGCGACTTCCTCCAGCCGATCCCGTTTTCCCGGAGTGCTGGACCTGCAGGGAACGATTGTCAGAGCCAAAGGCGCACGTGTGCATCGATATCTACCGCTGGGTATCCCGGCGGACGTTCGGCATTACGTCCGTGATGCGGTTGTCCAGGGAATGGCGAGCGACGTGGCCGTGCGCATCCGTGGCGACCTGTGGGATTTGCCGTATGCCGACCCGCGTCAGGGGGAGTTCCGTTTCGCCGGCAAGGTTCGCGACACCCACTTCGCCTTTGTGCCCCGATCCATCCAGCCGCGGGATCAACTGCCGTGGCCGCGTCTGACGGCTCTGGAGGGCGAGCTGGTGTTCGACCGACTGTCCATGGCGGTGCGGGGTGCCAGGGGCGCGATCGGTGGCGCGGACGGTTTGCGGCTGGTCCGTGCCGAAGCCCAGATCGCCGACCTCAGTCATGCCTCGACCGTGGTCGTAACCGCGGATGCCAGTGGCAGTGTGGATACCCTGCTGCGCACCCTGCGCAGCTCGCCCCTGTCAACAATGACTGGTGGGGTGCTTGACGATGCAACCGCGACAGGCGACGCCGACTACCGCCTTCGCCTGAGTCTTCCGCTGGCGGATCTGGACCGATCGCGCGTACAGGGCAGTGTCACGCTGCCCGGCAATGACGTGCAGATCAGCGCGGCAACGCCTCGCCTGGCGCGCCTGCGCGGACTGGTGACTTTCAGCGAATCCGGCTTCGCGCTGGTGGGGGCGCAAGCCCGCTTTCTGGGTGGGGAGGTTCGACTTGACGGAGGCACCCGACCGATTGTCGGCGGCGAGACCAGCGTCGTTATCCGCGCACAAGGCACGGCAACGGCCGAGGGTTTGCGACAGGCGGGCGGGGATCTGGCGTTTCTGTCGCGTCCGGCAGGGCTGCTGTCGGGCGGCACCTCCTACAGCGGTGTTCTCTCGCTCCGACGGGGGGTGCCTGAGCTGTCCATCAGCAGCAGTCTGCAGGGGCTGGCAATCAACCTGCCGGCGCCGCTGCAAAAACCTGCCGAGACCCAGCTGCCGCTCCGATTCGAGCGTCAGCTGGTCACCGAGAGCGTCCAACCCGGGGCGCGCGCCGGGACACTGCGCGACCAGATCGCACTGGACCTGGGCCGCGTGTTGCAGGTGCGTTATGTGCGCGACCTGTCGACGTCGCAGCCGCGTGTGCTCAGAGGGACGGTTCTTGTCGGCGCCGAATCCCCGGACCAGCCGGCCCTGCCCCCCGACGGGGTTTCCGCAACGATTCGGACGCCGGCTTTGCATGTCGACGCCTGGGAGCAGGCTGCGGCCGCCCTGACCGGCGAGGCGGCCAGCGGCCTCGACCGGAGTGAATGGCAGACCTACCTGCCGCAGCGGCTGTCGATCCGGACGGGAGAACTGGTGGTGGGCCATCGTCGACTGGACCGCGTGACCGTGGGCGCCAGCCGCGACGGCGCAACCTGGAAGGCCAATGTGGACTCTGCCCAGCTGGGCGGCTATCTGGAATACCGGCCGGCCGCAGGTGCGAACCCGGGTCGCGTCTTTGCGCGGCTGGCGCACCTGCGCCTGGAGTCCGGTACCGAGTTCGAGGTGGAGTCGCTGCTGGACCAACAGCCGCAGACGGTTCCCGGCCTGGACATCGTGGTGGACGAGCTTGAACTGCGAGGCATCAAGATGGGTCGGGTCGAGGTGGAAGCGGTCAACCGGAGCCTGGGTACAAGCCGCGAGTGGCTATTGAGCCGATTCAATATTTCCAACCCCGAGGCCCGCTTGCAGGCCTCCGGTCGGTGGGGCGTCCCGGCGGCCGCGCCAGTCGAGAGCTCGGCCCGGTCTGACCGAGCCCGCCGACGCACCGACATGCGTTTTGCCCTGGACATTACCGATGGCGGCGCCCTTCTGGCACGCCTGGGCATGCGGGACGTGGTCCGCCGCGCCTCCGGACGGCTGGAAGGCACGGTGGCCTGGAACGGTTCGCCGCTTGCTGTGCACTACCCCACGCTGAGCGGGCAGATGGCTGTGGCCGTACAGTCCGGGCAGTTTCTCAAGGCTGACCCGGGGGTTGCCAAACTGCTGGGCGTTCTGAGTCTGCAGGCCCTGCCGCGCCGCCTCACGCTGGACTTTCGCGATGTTTTCTCCGCCGGCTTTGCCTTCGACTTCATTCGTGGCGACGTCACCCTCGATTCCGGTATTGCCCGAACCAACAATATCCAGATGAAAGGCATCAATGCCGCCGTGCTTCTCGACGGAGAGGCCGACATCGCCCGGGAAACCCAGGATCTTCGGGTGCTGGTGGTTCCGGAAATCAACGCGGGTACCGCATCGCTGATTGCCACGGCCATCAATCCGGCCGTCGGGATCGGCTCGTTCCTGGCCCAACTGGTGCTGCGCCAGCCGCTGATCCGCGCCACGACCCAGGAGTTTCGTATCGATGGCACCTGGGCCGACCCTCGCGTCACCCGGGTCGTCGCAAACCCCTCCTCGACGCCAGCCAACCCGGAAGGAAAACCATGAAAGTTGCCGCCATTCAGATGGTCTCCAGCCCCCGTCTTGCCGACAACCTGGCCTGTGCGCGCCGTCTGCTCGACCAGGCCGCCGCGCAAGGGGCCGAACTGGCCGTATTGCCGGAGTATTTTTGCCTGATGGGCCACCGGGATGACGACAAGCTCGCGATCCGCGAACCGTACGGTGACGGGCCCATCCAGTCCTTTCTGGCCGAAGCCGCCCGCGAGAGAAGCCTGTGGATCGCCGGGGGCACACTTCCGCTGGAGGCATCCCCGGCACAGGATGGCCGGGTGCGCAACAGCCTGCTCGTCTATTCGCCAAATGGCGAGGTGGCCGCACGCTACGACAAGCTGCATCTGTTCCGGTTCGACAACGGGCGCGAGAGCTACGACGAAGCCCGTGTCCTGCAGCCGGGCGACCGGCCGACCCGTTTTGCCCTGCCGTCGCGGGACGGCTTCGTCTGGCAGATCGGACTAAGCGTCTGCTACGACCTGCGTTTCCCCGAGCTGTATCGCTGGTATGCCCGGGAAGGGGCCGATCTGCTGCTGGCCCCCAGTGCGTTTACCGATGTGACCGGACGCGCTCACTGGGAGCTGTTGCTGCGTACCCGCGCCGTCGAAAACCTGTGCTGGATGCTTGCGGCAGCGCAGGGCGGGCAGCACGAAAACGGTCGACGGACCTGGGGTCATTCGATGGCGGTTGATCCGTGGGGGCAGATCGTCGCCCAGCTCGACTCGGGCGAAGGTGTGGTCCTCGCCGACCTGGACCACAGCCGCCTGACCGAATGCCGCCAATCCCTTCCGGCCCTGGGGCATCGGCGACTGTGACGGGCGCTCCTGCGGCCCGATGGCCGGCATTGACCTGGAATCGCCGCTGGTCCCTCTGGGGTGCCCTGGTGGCGCTGGTGGGGGCGTTGCTGGCCACCCTGGTCTGGCTTGCCGGGCGCTACGAGATCAGCCAGTTCCAGAGCCGGCTTGATCGGGACGCGGCCGAGGCGGTCACCGACATCCGGACCGCCCTGACGCGCAATATTCAGGGCCTCCAGGCGCTGCAGACCGGGCCGGCGACACCGGTCCTGTGGAGCCTGGCCGCCGATGCGCTGTTGCGCCAGCACCGGGAACTGGTCCGTCTGGAATGGCGCGACGCCGATCTGACCGTCAGGGCGCATTCGGCATCACCGTACCGCAGCGACGTGTTTGACCGTCTCGGTCGGGCCAGTGCGTCCCAGGACGTGGCCCTGGCCTGCACTGCGGCGCGCAAGTTCAACGGACCCGCCTATTCCGCGAGCTACTTTGTCCCGATGTATGACGGGCTTGGCCTGGAGGTCATGGAGCTGTGCATGCCGCTGGGCGCCGGCGGTGGGGTTTCGGGTTACCTGGTGGCCACCTATTCGTTGCACCACATCCTGACCGAACTGATCGGCAAACAAGTTACCCGCAGCCAGGAGGTTTCCCTCACCGAAGCGGACGGCACCCGTCTGGCGATGCACGGCGGCGCGCGGCGTGGCAGCCGGGTCTTCACGGCCAACCACCTGCTGGATTTGCCCGGCAACACGATGGTTCTGCGGGTGGACGGCTGGCGCACGGCGCCCGACCTGTTTCCCAATCTCCTGACCGCATTGGTCACCGCCCTGTCCATCGCCCTGGTCAGTGTCCTGACCTTGCTGGCGCGTGACACCCGCAGGCGCTTGCGTGCCGAACGCGAATTGGCCGAGGCGCTGGCCTTTCGCAAGGCCATGGAGGATTCGCTGGTGACCGGCCTGCGCGCGCGGGACCTTCAGGGGCGGATCACCTACGTCAATCCGGCCTTCTGTGACATGGTCGGTTTTGCGGCGGAGGAATTGCTCGGCCGCAGTGCTCCCATGCCGTACTGGCCCCCGGAGATGGCCGACGAGTACCGGCAGCGTCAGGCCATTCGCCTGGCGGGCAACGCGCCCCCGCGGGAGGGCTTCGAGTCCGTTTTCATGCGCAAGGACGGAACCCGTTTCCCGGTGCTCATCATCGAGGCGCCGCTGATCGACGTGCTGGGCAAACAGGCCGGGTGGATGAGTGCCTTTCTGGACATCAGCGAGCAGCGGCGGGTCGAGGAGCTGTCACGCGCGTCGCAGGAGCGCCTGCAGGCCAGCGCCCGCCTGGCCACGGTGGGCGAAATGGCATCCCTGCTCAGCCACGAACTCAACCAGCCGCTGGCGGCGATCGCCAGTTATGCCACCGGTTCGCTCAATCTGCTGTCCGATGCCCACGGTGTACCGACGGCCCAGGCCCTGTCCGACCTGCGCATGGCGGTCGAGCGGATTGCCGGTCAGGCCGATCGCGCGGGCAAAGTCATCAACAGCGTGCACGACTTTGTGCGTCGCCGCGACCAGAGCCGGGAGGCCGTTTCCGCACAGGCCCTGTTCGATGCCATCGGCCCGCTGGTGAGTTTGCAGGCCCGCAAGCTCGGGGTTCGGCTGGAACGGGAAATCGAAGCGGATCTGCCTCCGGTCTGGTGTGATCGCACCATGGTCGAGCAAGTGCTGCTGAACCTGGTGCGCAATGGCATGCAGGCGATGGAGGCGGTAGCGCCGCAAGAACGCCTGTTGCGCCTGGCCGTGCGCGCCGTGCCCTCGCGTGCGCAGTGTCGGGGCCTCATGTTTTCGGTGGTGGACCACGGCACGGGCATCCCGGACGAAGTCGCCCGCCAGTTGTTCACGCCGTTTTTCACCACCAAAGCCGAAGGCATGGGGTTGGGGCTGAGCCTGTGCCGCACCGTGGTCGAACAGCACGGCGGTCAGCTGGAGTATCAGCCCAACCGTCCGCGGGGAACCGAATTCCGGTTCTCGCTGGCGGTCCCGCCGCAGCAACTTGCGGCGGGTTCAGAGGTCGACGCGGCCAGCCGGTCCGGGTAAGCGCCATGGTGCGCAGGCGATGCGCGCACCTAGAATGCGTCGATGCAACCGCAGAGCGCCGATACCGTTTTTATCGTCGATGACGACGGGGGCGTGCGCGAGGCCATGGCCTGGTTGCTGCGTTCGCGGCGCATCTTCAGCGAAGCGTTCGAAAGCGCCGAGCGGTTCGAGCAGCACTTGTCCGACCCGATGCTCGGGCTGCGTCCCGACGGCCTTCCGCCGCAGGCCTGTTGCCTGCTGCTGGACGTCCGCATGCCCGGCATGAGTGGCCTGGCATTGTTCGACCGGCTGCTCGAACGGGGCCTGGTGGCGGTCATGCCCGTCATTTTCCTTACCGGTCACGCCGATGTGCCCACGGCGGTAGATGCCGTCAAGCGCGGCGCCTTCGACTTCTGCGAGAAGCCGTTTTCCGACAACCAGCTGGTTGACCGGATCGAGCAGGCGCTGGCCCAGTCACGCGCCGCCCGCGAGGACCGCTCCCTGCAGTCGCGGCTGCGCCAGCGCCTGGCCGACCTGACCGACCGGGAACGCGACGTCATGAACCTGGTGGTCGAGGGCCTGCCCAACAAGCTGATTGCCGACCGGCTGGATATCAGCGTGCGCACGGTCGAAGTGCACCGCTCGCGGGTGTTCGACAAGATGGAAGTTCGCTCGGCCGTCGAGTTGGCCAATGTGCTACGTAAAGTGTAGCTGTAAACCACCAAATTGCGCTGGCTACTGAGGTTTTTTGTCTGAAGCGGGCGCGGACGACGGTTTTGCGGTGTCTTCGTCGGGTCGGCGCAGCTCGCCGCCCTTGCGGCCGGAGAACATCGTCCACCAGACGATCAGCACCAGCAAGATTCCGGCTGCCAGCGCTTCAAGCAGAATCAGTCCCATGAAACGACTCCTGTGGCCTCTTGTGATGGCAGCGATTGTAGGAATGCTCGCTGCCTGCGCCAGCCCGCCCGCGCCAAATTCCCCGGCCGACGTCGGCCCACTTGCAGCCCCCCCGACGACACCTGTGCCCCCACAGCCTGCGCCTCCGTCACCACCACCCGGGGCCGATGTCATCGAGCGGGCCGCCAGCGTCTGGAGCCCGGTTGACTGGGCCGAACTTCCCGGCTTCGACGCCGATGCGCTGGACGAAGCCTGGAACGCCTGGCTCAAAAGCTGCGAGCGGCCCGCGCTGCCCTGGCGCGGTCTGTGTGATGCGGTACGACGTCTGTCGCTGGGCAGCGACGATGAAAAGCGGGCCTGGATGCGCCAGACCCTGCAGCCGTACCGGATCACGCCGCGATCGGGTACTGCCCAGACTGCCGGCCTGCTGACCGCCTATTACGAACCCATGCTGACCGCCAGCCGGCAACGCACGGCTGAATTCACCGTACCACTGTACGCGCCACCTGCCGGACGTCCGGCCGGGCAACCCTGGTTCACCCGCCAGGACATCGACACCTTGCCCCAGGCCCGCGCCGCGCTGCGGGGCCGCGAAATCGCCTGGCTGAACGATCCCGTGGACGCGCTGATCCTGCACATCCAGGGCTCCGGGCGCCTGCAGGTGCGCGAGGCGGATGGCCAGCTGCGCTCCGTGCGCCTGGCCTTCGCCGGCACCAATGATCAGCCCTACCGCAGCGTGGGCAAATGGCTGCTGGACCAGGGCTTGGTGCGCGATGCCAGCTGGCCCGGCATCAAGGCCTGGATTGCGCGCAACCCGCAGCGCCTGAACGAACTGCTGTGGAGCAACCCGCGGGTGGTGTTCTTCCGCGAGGAGCCCTTGCAAGGGCTTGACGCCGCGTTCGGCCCGCGCGGCGCGCAGGGTGTGCCACTGACGCCGGGCCGATCGATCGCCGTCGACCCGCTGAGCATTCCCTACGGCACCCCGGTCTGGCTGTCGTCGGCCGGGCCGCAGACGTCCTTGAATCGGTTGGTGCTGGCGCAGGACACCGGCAGCGCCATCGTCGGCGCGGTGCGGGCCGACTGGTTCGCCGGCTGGGGCCCCGAGGCGGGCGAACTGGCCGGACGCCTGAAGCAGCCGCTGGCGCTGTGGGCCCTCTGGCCCCGTGCAGAAGTTCGAAAACAATAGCGAAAAAGCACCTTTTTTCGCTGGGTATTGGCCGAAAAGATGCCAAACCCGATGAAAAGCGGCCCCGGCGGGCGTCCCGTCGGCCCCGGTTTCATCGAAATGCCATGGAGGCGCCACACGGATGTCATGACCGGCTGTGACAGTGCGGGTTTTGTTTCCCACAACCCCACGGAGTTCACCATGGCCCATTCCATCCGAGACGATGACGGCGTCTCCAACCCCAGCCACAACCTCAATCTGGACCAGGTGGTCGAGCAGGCGATCGCCGCCCAACCCAGCCGCCGTCGCCTGCTGCTGGGCGGCCTCGGGGTTGCGACCTTGCCGTTCTTGACCGGCCTGGCCGGATGCGGCAGTGACGACGAACCGGCGCCCGCGGCGGCTGCCGCCGAAAAAATGCTGGGTTTCACAGCCGTTGGCATCTCGATGGCGGACGCGGTGGTGGTGCCGGCCGGGTATGTCGCAAGTGCTTTCCTGCCCTGGGGCGAACCCATCAGCCCCACCGCGCCGGCCTGGAAGGCCGATGCCAGCAACACCGCCGCCGACCAGGAGCAGCAGGTTGGTGACAACCACGACGGCATGTGGTTCTTCCCCTTCAATGCCGCCGGCAACGCCCTGGGCGACCGCAGCGACGAAGGCCTGCTGGTGATGAACCACGAGTACATCAATCCGGAGTACTTCTACGCCATCGAAGCCGCCACGCCGGCTGACGACTGGATGGCCCCGTTCACGCTGGAGAAAGCCCGCAAGGCGCAGGCCGCTCATGGCGTGGGCGTCTACCATGTCAAACGCCATGCCGACGGGGCCTGGCAGCATGTCAAAGCCTCGCCCTACAACCGACGCATCCATGGCAACACACCCATGAGCCTCCAGGGCCCGGCGGCCGGCCACGCACTGATGAAAACCGCCGCCGATCCGAGTGGCACCGAAGTGCTGGGTACGCTGAACAACTGCGCCAACGGCTGGACCCCCTGGGGCACCTACCTGACCTGCGAAGAGAACTGGAACGGCTACTTCGGCGCGCCCACCAGTGGCGCCACCATCGCCGCCGGCTTCCAGGACCAGAAGGCCGACATCATCGGCGGGCAATCGCGCTACGGCATCACCAAGGAGGGCTTTGGCTACCGCTGGCATACGGTCGACCCGCGCTTCGATGCCGACGTGAACCCCAACGAGCCGCACCGCTTCGGCTGGGTGGTCGAAATCGACCCCTTCGCGCCGGCCTCCAAACCGGTCAAACGCACGGCGCTGGGCCGCATCAAGCACGAGAACGCCGAGATGGTGATTGCGCCCAATGGCAAGGTCGTGGTCTACATGGGTGACGACGAGCGCAACGAATACATCTACAAATTTGTCTCCAGTGGGACCTTCGACAAGGCCAACCCCACCAGCGCCGCCAACCGCCGCCTGCTGGAGAGCGGCACCCTGTACGTCGCCCGCTTCGACGCCGGCGCCACCACCGGCGACGCCATGGGCACGGGTGTCTGGATTCCGCTGGTGCAAGGCAGCAACGGCCTCACGGCCGCCAACGGGTTTGCCAGCCAGGCCGATGTGCTGATCAAGTGCCGCCAGGCCGCCGACCGGGTGGGCGCCACGATGATGGACCGGCCCGAGTGGATCGCTGCCAATCCCAAGAATGCCGGCGAGGTCTATATCACCCTGACCAACAACAGCCGTCGCGGTGGCAGCCCGGCCTCGTCCAACAACGCTGATGGCACCACCAGCGCCGGCGGCGCCCGCCCGCCGGTAGACGAAGCCAACCCGCGCAGCAACAACACCTGGGGCCACATCCTGCGCTGGAACGAAGCCGGCGGCGACGGCACCGCGCTGACCTTCACCTGGGACATCTTCGTCATGGCCGGGCAACCCGGCATCACCGACGCCCGCAAGCCCTCGGCCAACATCAACGCCGGCAACCTGTTCAACAGCCCGGACGGGCTGGCGTTCGACAGCTTCGGCCGCCTGTGGATACAGACCGACGGCAGCTATGCCAACACCGGCGATTTCGCCAACATGGGCAACAACCAGATGCTGGCGGCCGACCCCGCGACCAAGGAAATCCGCCGTTTCCTGGTCGGCCCGTCGGGCTGCGAGATCACCGGCGTGACCTGGACGCCGGACCGCAAGACCATGTTCATCAACGTGCAGCACCCGGGCGAGATTGGCAGCCACCCCAACCGCCCCAAGAACGCCGACGGCAGCACCCTCACCGACAACCAGATCGCGCGCAACGCGACGGCCTTTTCGCAATGGCCCAACAAGGGTGAGCGCCCGCGTTCTGCCACGGTGGTGGTGCGACGCACCGACGGCGGCGTGATCGGCGGCTGACCCGGCCTGGCCCGCTGACCTGCCGAAAAAAAAGCCGCCGGGCCGGGCGGCTTTTTTTCGCTCCGTCCCGTTAAGGCGCTGACGCCGTGAAGGTTACCTGACCGGTATAGGCGCCGGCCAGTGGCGCGGGCACCGGGTTGAAGGAAAAGGTCCAGTTGGCGCTGCGCACTGTCACCAGATTGGAAAAGGCCGTCCCGATCACATTCACCGCCGGCCCGGTTCCGGCGTTCGGTATGGTCGGCGCCGGCAGATTGGCGTCGCTGGATGCGATGCTGACCCGGGACAGCGCAATCGAATTGACCCCGCTGACCAGCCCGGACGTCGCGGTGGCCCGAATGGTGACCGGCCCGGCGTTGCTGCGCACCTCCACCGGGAGCACGGTCGTGCCCGGCGTGGCAAAGCCCGGGGCGCCGCCGCTCCAGTTGACAGCGGTGTTGTTGGCGTCGATCGGCACCACGGCGCCCGCCGGAATCGTGGCGGGAGCGTAGCTGAAGGCGACGGTATCCACAAACATGCTTGGTGTGGGGAACGCGCCGGTGCCGACGCGGAAGAACAGAAATTTTCCGATGTTGACGGTGAAATCCAGCCGGGCCGTGACCGAAACCGCCTGGGTCGGGTTGCCGACCGGAGCGGTCACTGTCTGGGTGTCGGCGACTGCGCTGGAATGCAGCCATACCAACGTGGCCGCCACCACGCCGTGGACAGGCCGGCAACAGGCGTGGTTCCAGGCAATCACTGGAACTCGGCTTCGACCTTGAATCCACCCTTTTCCCATTCGAGGGTGCCTCGGGTCTTGAGTGGCAGGCGAAATTCCACCGGCGGTTTGCCTTCCTCGGGCTTGACCAGCAGCGGCAGCGTGCGGGTCTGCCCGGCAAGCACCGGCGTTCCCTCCGGAATCATTTCGAATTTCTGGCCGCTGGCATCCTGCGCCTCCAGCGCGCCCTCCAGGCGGCCGTGCGCGTCCCCCTTGTTGACCACGGTGACCACCGGGGTGCGCTTGCCACGAATGTCCTTGACGCCCCATTGCACCATCTCCAGGCGGGGTTCGGCGCCTTCAACGCCGACGTAGACCGCCACCGCAATCCGACCGCTCACCGGCAGGCTCAGGCTGGCACCGCCGCTGTCGATCACCGCCTTGTGCGCCGGCTCGACCCCTTCGACCGCGAGCATGAAACGGCATTCCGAGCGTGCGGCATCCGGCGGGATTTCCACCTGGAAGCGGAAGTTGGTCTGGCTGCGCGCGGCGATTTTCACGGTCTTTCGTTCCAGCAACACCCAGGGCCGGCAACTGCCGGGCAGCAGCTCGTCGTGATAGCCGATCTGTCCTTCCGGTGAATAGGTCCAGTCGATGGTACGGACGGAAACCTCGGTCGGCTGGGAACCGACGTTGTGGATGGTCAGGGACTGGCCAATGCGCGCCTTCGCCTTGCCCGACAGCTCGAAGCGTGACGGCGACACGGCGATCTCAAACGGCGCGGCCCAGGCCGGCCCCGCCGACGCGGCGATCACGGTCAGGCCCAGGGCGAAGCGACGGAAGGGGGGCAGGAACATCACGGCAACACCTCGATCTGGAAATAGGATTCAAAACCGAAGGAAGTATCCCGCAGATCCAGCTTGCGAAGCTCCAGCCTGGCGGTGAGTTCCAGGGTGTCGATCATCCACGCATCGGCGACGATGCCAGACCACACCGGCACCCGCTCCCCTCCGCGCCCTTCGCCGTCGGCAAACAGGCGCCCGCCGCGCCAGCGCAGTTGCAAGCCGTCCGGCGCCATCAGCCCCCGCACGACAGCGGGAATGACCAGGTCGATGCGGGCGCGGCGGCCCTTGTAGGCGGCGGTGGCCAGCTTGTATTCGATGCGACCGAACGACAACACGGCAAAACGGGCGCGGTCGTCGTCGGCGAGGTTCAGGCCGCGTTCGCTGTGGACCTGCGGTGCCTGTATGGTCTGACGCGGCGACGCGCTGTCGTCCAGCCGCTGCGCGAAAGTCGCCCCTCCGGCCGTCCCGAGGCTCAGGGCCATGGCCGCCAGCCGCACCCGCCAGCGCATGGCGGCCAGCCCGGTCGTCACAGCGATGCCGCCGTGAACACCACACGGCCGGTGTAGTTGCCTGAGGGATAGACGACCGTATTGGCGTAGCGAAAAGTCAGGGTGTTGATGCTGTCCATGACGCCTTCAAAAGCCGGGTTGACGTTGTTCGTATAGAGCGTCTGGGCGGCTGCGCCGGTAAAGGTGCCGCTGGGCACATCCCAGTTGGCGTAGGTGCCGCCTTCCTGCACCACCGAGTCCCAGCTGATGGTGGTGAACGGAATCACGGTGGTGCCACAACCGCTGCCGCCCACGCAGGTCAGCCCGGCGGATGAGTTGACCGTCAGCGACTGGGCCCGCGCCGGGTTGCCGGTGACCGGCTTGCGGACGGTGACCTGGACAAAAATGTCACCGGAGCCGGCCGTCACCGCCGTGCCGGAGCCGACGTTGGCGCCCGTCACATCGAAGACCACGTTGTCGATGACGCCGGTGGTGTTGGTGCCAATGCGCAGGGTGACCTGCCGTCGCGGGACCGCCACGTTGGCCCAGGTGAACACGGCGGCCACATCCGCGCTGACGCCCAGCAACAGGCTGGTTACGGCCAGCAGGCGCCAGGCCGGCGGATGCCTGCGCGACCGACCGTGGAGATCACCGGCCCGCCGCAGTTCCATAGGTGTCCCTGGTCAGACGCCGGTGGCCGTATAGGTCACCACATTGGTGTAAACGCCCGCCGCCCAGGTCCCAGGTGTTCCGCCCAGCACGTATTGCCAGGTCCCGGACAGCAGGGTGTTGGAGGTGAAACCGGCCGATGCGCAAGCGCCCAGGTTGGCACCCGGGTGGGCCAAAGTGCCGGTTACCGTGACGGTGAAGTTGGCGTTGGCGGGACCACCCGCCTGCGACCAGGCGCCCAAGGCGCAGTTGATCGTGCCTGTGGTGGCATTGGTCCAGGCAAACACGTTCAGCGCGGCCGGCGAGGCAGAAGCTGTCAGCGTGGGCGCGGCGCCGTTCCAGTTGACCGCCGTGTTGTTGCCGTTGACCGGCACCGTGGGTCCGGCGGGGATGCTGGCGCCCACGGTCCAGGATGCGGTGTCCACCACGGCGTTGGCCGATCCGATCCGCAGCAGAATCAGTTTGGGAACGGTCACGCTGAGGTTGACTCGGGCGGTGGCTGTCACCGTGCCAGTCCCCGCCGCCGCGTACCCGTAGGTGCTCTCGGCCAAGGCCGCCGGGACGGTGCCAAAGCAGGCAAGCAGCGCCAGCGTGCGGGCGACCGGCGAGGTGTTGAAGAGGCGACGTGACATGGTGGCAGTCCTTGGGTGGCAGGCGCTTCGATGTGAGGCAGCTGCCGCCAGCCGACCGAGACGGCGTACCGCGCAAGGGGTGCGCGGCACGGTCGTCAGCCGGCCGGGTGCCCTGGCATTACAGCGTGGTAGCAGTGTAGGTGATGGTCATCGAATCCGAACCGGCTGCAATGGCAGCGCCGTTCACGGCCGAAATCGAATACACCCAGTCTGCCGAGCGAACAGCGTTGCGTGCAAAAGTCGTTGCCGTGGCGAGGTTTGCCGCCGCCGTGGTGGTGGACGCACCGCCCGGATGGTTCAGGCCGCCACCGCTGACCGTGGTGCTGGCCACATCAATCATGGCGTCCGTGACGCCCGTGGTACCGGCAAATGCGGTGGTGATGGCGCCGGTCAGGCTGCCCCCGTTCAGCGCATTGGTCCACGCGTAGGCCCGAACGGCGCCAGCCGTGGCGCCGGCAAAGCTCGGTGCCGTGCCATCCCAGTCGGCCACAGCGTTGTTGGTGGCCGCACCCGGGGTGATGGCACCGCCGGGAATGGCGCCGGCAATGCCGTTGTTCAGCGTTACCGCCTCGGCGCCGGCTGCGGATGCGCCAATACGCAAGAGGATGAGCTTGGGGGTGTTGACCGTGATGGTGACACGCGCCGTTGCGGTGCGGGCGCCAGCGCCACCGGCGGGGTCGTAACCATATTGGCTTTCAGCCTGGGCCAGACCGGAACAGAACAAGGTGGACACGGCCGCAACCGTTGCGAGGCGTCGAATGCTGCGTTTCATAAGAATCTCCGGACGTAAATTGCTGGCGGGGATTCGCCATGCCATGATTTTCCGGCTTTGTCATCTCCAATGCGAGTGAAAAAATGCCGGAATTACAAAGAGTTACTGCCTGTTGTCGATGTTTTTGATTGGGATCATGTTATCGCTGAGTACCAAAGAACTCATCGTTATTCGTTCAGGCGGACGACCGGGATGCGCACAGCGGCGCTGCCCCGCAGCGGCACCGTCGCCGCAGTCATCGGATTCGGTGGCGACCCCCAGGGCAGTGGAACGGTTTCCAGCGTCAGGGTCAGCTGATGCGGGCCGGTGGTGACCAGGGGAAACGCAAACCGTCCATCGCGATCGGTGGTGGTGCGGTAGCGCTTGTCCAGAATCACTTCGACCCCCGCGACCCCTGCCTCGCCGATCTGGCGATCGCCGTCCCGGTTGTGGTCGAAAAAGACCACGCCGTCAATGTCGCCGCTGCCGGAATACCCCGGATTGCGAACGCCGATGGGCCCGAAAGGGGCACCTTGCGCCTGTTCCCAGCGCAGCCAGATCAGCGCCGACCGGTCATCGCTGCGCACCGGGAGGGGGTCGACGCCTCCCGCCGGGTTGGCACTGACACGGGCCTGATTCAACTGCACGGTAGCCCCTCCGCGCAGGCTGGGCGACAGGCGACGCTCCGTACTGACGCTGCCCGACAAGCCCCGCGAAGTGCTCAGGTTGCCGCTGCGGGAGCTCAGGCGCATCTGCCCCTGAACGCTCCAGTCAGCATCCAGCCAGGCTCGGAAGCTGACGCCTGCGGTGGGGTAGGTCTGCGTATCACCGGAGCTGCGGTCGCGGGCCCAGCCCAGAACGGTGGTGAACTCGGGGCGCAAGGTTTCGAAACGCCCGGTCACCCAGTCGTGTTCCCACTGAATCTCTTCGCCGGTCGCGGCCGGCGCGTTGGCCACCAGGGCCTGGTTGCGCTGCAGGATCAGTCCGAAGCGGCTGCGTCCCCACTGGGGGCGATCGGCTTGCAGCCAGAGGTTCGCATGGGCGTTTCGCAGGCCTTGGCTGGACGGCTCCGATTCGCCACTGGCCCGTGGCCGGTTCGACTGGCTGCCAAAGGAAAAGCCCAGGCTCGTTCGCCGATCGATTCGCCAGTTGGCGTGCGAGGACAGGCCGATCCGCCGTCCGCTGGGACGGCCCGGTGCGCCATCCGGATTGGTCAACTCGTAGTCCGCGCCCAGACCCCAGTTGACCGCGCCGCTCCGGCCGTCGACGCGCCAGAATACCCCCCGATTGTCGGCACTGAGTGCGCGATCGCCGAACCACAGAGAGGGCTGGGCGCTGTACAACCCGGCCTCATGGCGCAGGCCGCCGTGCCGCAGCGCGCCTTCGAGGAACCATCCCCACGCCGAGTGACCACCCCGCGACAGGTTTCTTGCATTGCTGTGAATGGCCACCAGCCGAACGCGGTGCTCGCCGTTGGCGGCAGGTTCCTGGCCATGCCCGATCGCAAGGGCCAGGGACCGAGTCCGGTCATAAGTCGATTCAAAGGCTGCCCCAGAAGGATCATTGGGCGACCCGCTGCGATGGAAATCCATCAGCTGAAAACCGGCAAAAACGCGCGGGTTGAAGCGGTAGCTGGCGCCGACCCAGGCCAGGCGGGCGTCACCATCGGGCTCGAAGCCGGGAAACGGTCCGCCACTGAGGCCCCCGAGCCGGCCCTGTCCCAGTCGGATGTCCACCCCCGGGGTGTACAGACGCGCCCCGATGCCCCGCACCACGCTGCCGCCCAGTGAGGCGCGGGAACTGCGCGCCAGTGCGTCGGTGATCTCGGCGGTGAAATCGCCGGCCACGGAATCGGCGAACCATTGTTCGGTCAGAGGCAATCCCAGGTTGCGCAGCGTCAGACGTTGACCGCGCGGTGTACCAAACGAGGGAGTGTTGCCGACGACGGTATCGGCATCACCCTGTCGTTGCCGCCAGTCCGCTTCCATGATCCATTCGCCGTGGTTGAGCGTTTCGCGGCGATGCAGCAACCGAATCCCTAGTTCCTGCGCCGAGCGCAGTGCGACCGGTTCGTCGCGGGATTGGCCCAGATTGGTCCGGGCCTCGATCATGGTCGAGCGTTGGCCGTCGGGCGGAACACCAGGCGCTTCAGCGGTGGGATTGGCGGGGCTGTCAGCAACGGCGGACTCGATGAAGCGATCTTCATAGGCTTTGGGTTTGCCTTCGATCAGCTTGCGCAGGCGTTCCTGTTCGACCCCCAGGCGGTCCAGTGGCGTCACCTGTCCCCAGGCGGGCCAGGGGCTGCATGACAGAGCCAACGCCACCAGACCAAGCCACGGCTTCACACCTCGGGTGACGGTGGGCGGGGGCTCGGCCAGAGGCCTCGCGGGCGATGAAGCGATCGATCTCACACGAAGGGGATCTCAGAAATCGAGCTGAACGATCAGCTGGTCGGAGTAGGGCCCTACCGGCATATTCTGCGCGGGCGGAATGCGCCCATAAATCTGCTGGGTGAACTCCAGCCCGGTGAAGACCAGCCGCACGACCGCCGACGTGCCGGCCGTGCCGTCGCCCCAGGCGGTGGTCCGGGCGTTGTTGGTATAGAGCCCGTACGACAACCGATACGAACCCTGCTGCATCTGCCGGTTGCCGACCGTGCCGGCAAGGCCCGGCCCCATCTGGATTCTCATGATGCCGATTCCCAGGCCGGTGCAGCGGACGGTGATGCTGCTTTGGGCATCCAGTGGGTTGGCACTCAAGGGGTTGTAGGCGCCGAACAACACGGGCTGGACCGATCGTAAATTGCACGCCAGTTGGGCTTTTGCCCCAGTGGCGCCCAGCAGTCCTCCGACGGCCAATGCGGTCAAGGCGGCGAATCGCAGGGCAGGACGGACCAGACTCATGGTGTGCATGGTAGAGCACCCATCCGGACAAAAGCAGAACGGTCTGAAGCCGGCGCCGGGAATCGGACCGTGCAGCCCGAATGCTGCGCTCCGGGGCGTTCGACGCGGGCGGTGCCGGACGGGGCGGCTCCCTCGATCACGAAATCGCCGGCGGTCCCGGTCGCAACGCGGCGTCCATCGGGCAGGATCAGCACCGCATTGACGAAAGGTTTGCCTTCCGGGTCGAGGATGCGACCCATGGTCGCGCGGTAAACCTTCACTTCGAAGTTCGCGACGGCGGCCCCGCGCAGGGGGGCGCTCACCCGTTGCTCGACCGTGCCGACTTCATAGGACAAAGGAAGGGCGTCGGTATCGATGGATACCCGCTGCCGTGAATACGACGACAGGCCCGGGACCAGCAACCGACCCCGCTCGTCGGTCTGGCCAACCTCCCGTCCCTCGACCCGGACCGGGACCTGCGGCGCATCGGGTACCTGGACCAGCACCACGGCGTCGCGCACCGGCGGTGTCAGTCCCACGGTATCGTCAACGGCCACCACGGCACCCGAAACGCGCCAAGCGCCCTGCGTCCGCCCGGCTTCATGGCTGGCTTGCAGTTCCAGCTGCGCCAGCCGGGTATCGCGTGTGACCACGGCCGATTGGCGGGTGCGACCGTCGCCGGCCCAGCTGTGGGACAAGCGGTACCCGGTGCGGAACGCCGTCTGCGGCGTCCGGGTGACATCCGCAGAGCCGGACCATCGCCCGCCTTCCCGGCGCGCAATCGTTGTCAGGCTGTGCTCCGGGTCCAGGGAATAGCTGGCCATCAGGGAAACCGCCGTCTCGGTGATCGCGCCTGTCTGGCGCGACCATTCCAGCTGGGTGTTGAGATGGCTGCTCCAGCGGCGGCTGGCCGCGAGGCTCCAGCGCTGACTTCGCCCGGGCGCGGTGGTCAGCCGCTGGCTGTACCGCAATGCCCAGTCCACCCCGCCCAAGCGTCGGCCCAGCGAAAATTCGGTCTGCTCCAGCAGCCGTTCCTGGCCGGTGTCCACCGCACCGATTTCGGCAAAGCGTCGTTGGCGACGCACCGTGGCGGCCTGCATGCTCCATTGGGGCGTGCTCAGCCGGTAGCTCAAGGCCAGCGCCACGCCGCTGCCCTCGGGTGTGCGGGTGCCCGCCACCTGTCCGCTCCATTCACCCCACCGGCCGGTCGCGGTCATTTCGCCGCCCGCAGCCACATGGTCCGGCGCAGCCTGGGCTGCAGCACCGACCGTCAGCCAGGGTCGAAGGCCGACATTGAACTGCCCGGCCACCACCGTGTCGCCGTAGGCGGGCGCCGGACCGGTGCCGCCCACCCGCTGCTGCCCCATCGCCAGGGCGAAGGTGGACAGGCCCGGCTGCAGCAGCAACGGCGAACCGTACAGCGATTCGCCGCTGAGCCGGGTTTCCCGTCCGAAAGCGTCCCGGATGATGGCGACCACTTCGTTGCTCCCCGCTTGCGCCAGAATGCCGGTGAGCTCGAACGGGCCGGCAGGAATGGGGCGTTGCGAGACCACGGCGCCGTTGACCTGTATCTCCACGGTCGACGGTGTGGTGGCGAATCCGCGCAGTCCCATGGTGGGTGTCGTCACGATGCCGGGCTCGAAATCGTAGAAGCGGCGCACGCTCACACCGCCTAGGGAGAGGCCCGGCAACAAACTGGTTCCCGGCCACTGCGTGTCGCCAAGGACCCACTGGCGTTTCTGTTCCGGCTCATTGAGGCTGAGGCTGACCGGGCCGCGGTAGGACCGCCCCTGTCCGTCGCGGACCCACTGCGCCAGCAGGGAGTGGCCGCGGTAGCTGGCAGCCCATTCGGTCAACAGGGTCGGGGCGGTACCGCTGGCACCCACCAGCGAATAGTTCAGGTAGGCCGCAGAAACGGGCGCCGGTCTGTCCGATGGCGCCGCAGGCCGCTGCAACAGGTTGACCGCGTTGACCGTCATGGCCTCCTGGCGCAAATCGACCACCAGACTCAGTTCGGCCTCGTTGAACCGGTACTCCAGCAGGTCAGCCAATTCCTGCAGGCGAACATGGGCCTGGTCACGGATCATTCGAATCCGTTCGCGGGGAACCTTGCCTTCCAGCATGCCGCCGTTCACCAGATCTTCGACCTTCAGCCACAGCGCGTTGTCGCCTATCCAGGCGGTCACCGGATCGCGCGGGCTTCCGTTGGTCACCAGCGGCAGAACCAGCCGCTGCAGGCCCGTCGGTGCCGATGGGGCCCGATTCGCGGCAGATGAGGACAGCGCTGGCCGCTCCGGCGGGGTTTGCGCCCATGCTGGTTTCAGACTGCTCACCAGCAGCAGGCCAAGCACCCACCCGCCGCCCCTTCGCCTGTGTTCGCGCAAGGTGCTAGCGGCAAACCTCGCGGGCATCCAGGGCCTGTTGGGCAAGCTGTTGCCCATCGCGATCAAAGGCGCGCAACTCGAAGCGGTTGACCCCGGACGTACACCACGCGGCCGTGCCGGTGATGGCGTACGTTCGCTGGCTGCCCGGTAGCAGGTACCAGCCCTCCTTGCGCCCTTCGGCCAGGACCTGCTGCTCACGCAGCGCGGTGAGGGAAACGGCGGTCACGAGGGCGTGGACGTTGCCGGTGTTGGCTACCAGGATGCGGGCCTGGTTGCCGTCCACGGCCGGTGGGCCCAGCTTCAGCTCACGGCGAACCTGGCGCGGCGCCATGAAGACCGGAACCGACAGCTGCGACAACACGTTGATGGTGGTGCCTTGTTGGGCTGTGGGGTTGGGGTCGGGCAGTTCTTCCAGCACGATACGCCAGGTGCGCTCCACATCGGCGGGTGCCAGGTCAGTGCCGGCACGCACGTTTTGGGTGCCTTTGGGCGGGATGGTGAAGCTGGCCGGAAAAACCAGCAGACTGTCGTCGGGCACCAGATCCACTCCGCCGCCCTCATTGACGGTCCAGCCGGCCGCCCGAACCATGAAGCGGGCGGGTGTCGAGCCCAGATTCGTCACCGACAGCAATTGGGACCGTGCCGAACTGGCCAGATCAAGCCGAACCGGTGTGATGGAAAACTCGCCGGCATGGGTGATGCCGGCGCTGGCGAAGGTCAGCGCGACCAAGGCGGCAATCAGGGAGCGTTGCATGGCTGCAGTGTAGCGGCGCGGGGCGAACTGAACCACGGGGGAGAACCAAGAAAAATGGCCCGCGAGCGGGCCATTCGGGGGCTCAGCGGACCGTGCCGCGTCAGAACGACACCGTGGCGACCACCACATCGGTGTAGCTGCCCGTCGCGGCACTCTGGCCGGCCGGGATCTCGCCGCAGACGTTGTAGGTCCGTGCGGCAAGGCTGGGCGCAGCGGTCAAGAGCAGCGCGGCCCCGGCGACCGTGCCATCACCCCAGGAGGTGGTGTAGACGCAGCCTGCACCGGGGGTGTTGGCGCTGGGCTGGTTGATGCTGTAGTTCAGGCGCTCGGTGCCATTGGCCATACGCCGCTGGTTCCCCAACACGTTGTTGCCGGCGCCGAGGGACACCGTCGGGACGGAGCCTACGCTACAGGTCACATCCATGGTGGTGTCGACCTGCCTCGGGGAAACCGACAGTGGGTTGTAGTTGCCGAAGGCCAGGTTGTTGGTGGTGATGGTGCAGGCGGCCTGCACGGTCGCGCTGACGTTGATGTTGCCGGTGGTTTGGGCGAAAGCGCCGGCGGCGGCGAAGGTCAGGCCGAGCGCGAGGAGGGACTTCTTGAAAAACATGGGAACTCCGTTCGAGACGAGTAGGAAGAAATGGGGGGCGATCAATCAGAGGGTGACGGTGACCACAACGGTGTCGACATAACTGCCGATTGCCGACGACTGCCCGGCGGGAATACGACCGCATACGTTGTAGCTGCGGGCGGTGGGCCCCGGCGCCGCGCCGATGGCGAGCACCGCTCCGGCGGTGGTGCCATTGCCCCAGCCGGCGGTGTAGGCGCAGGCGTCACCCGGCGCCGTGCCGGACGGCTGGAAGATGGAGTAGTTGAGGTAGTTGGCCGTCGCGCCGACGCGCATGCGGCGCTGTGCCCCCGCGCCGGCTCCGGTCACGTTCAGACCCGGGCCCATGGCCAAGGTCGCGCCGGCACCGGTGGTGCAGGTAACGGCGACGGTGGTGGCAACGTCCAGAGGGGAAGCGGCCAAAGGGTCGTAGACGCTGAAAGCCAGCGGGTTGGCGACAAGGCTGCAGGAACCGGCGATGGTGGCCGAAACCGCCATGTTGGCGGTTTGTGCCGAGGCAGAAGCAGCCGCGAAGCCGATCGCCAGTGCGAGACTGATTTTTGAAATTTTCATGCTGTTTGACTCTTGGTCGGCCACGTCAACGGGAAACTCCAGCCCTTTGGCCGTGGAGAAATTGTAGGAAGCGCGCTTGCAGTTGATGGGTTTCGTTACGAGCCGTTACGCGAATGTCAATCCAGTTTGTGTTATTGCGGCATTAGTTCTCGGTTTTTGTGTGGTTTTCCGGTAATTCGGTTCGGTGGTGGGGGACTCTTTGTTGTAAATACCACATGAAATCAATGGGTTATGTAAATACTTAGGTATTCATTTATGGGGTGGGACGCCGTCGAACGACGGCGCCGATGAGCGAGCGACGCGGTCGCAGCGCTCAGGCCTCGCCGACCCGCTGCAAGGCCCGCACCAGCGCTGCGCGGCGTTCATCCACCAGCAGGCGAACCTGGGCGCGGCTTTCGCCGAAGAATGAACGCTCCTCCAACCGCGCATGGTCCAGGGCACTCAGTCCATGCGCGGCCTGTTGCACGGTCAGCGGGCCGGTCGGATCGAAAGTGGCAATCAGTGCTTCAATTTCGACGCCCCGCAATTCGGGGAAAAAAAGCCCGGCAACCCGCCGGCGCACACTGCGTTTGCGCTGCCGCAACAGGGGGTCGTTGGTGACGTTGCCCGGGTGGCGGTGGTAGTCGAGCAACGGCTCGCCCAGGTTGTGAAAGCGCGCTCCGGCCGCCATGGCCTGGACGTAAAAATCATTGTCGGCATCGGTTCGCATGGCGGCGGTGTAGCGGATGCCGCACGATCGCACGAAGGCGCTGCGCATTACCACCGTCGGATGGATCATCGCGCCGTCAACATGCAGCAGCATCGCCTTGATCTGCCCGTCATCGCGGGGCCAGCGCATCGGCTCGCGCAAAGGGCCGGTAACCCGAGTCGCATCAGCCGCCAGCAGATCCACTTCGGCGTTTGTCTCCAGGAAATGCAGTTGCCGCTCCAGGCGGTGCGGCAGACTGATGTCGTCCGAATCCATGACGGCCAGGAAGGGCGCGCGCGCGAGTTGCATGCCGATGTCTCGGGCCGCTGCGTTGCCCAGGTTGGCGGGCAGCCGCACCACGGTCATGCGGCGGTCACGGAACTGCTCTGCAATCGAGGCGCTGCCGTCGCGGGAGGCGTCATCGATGACGATCAGTTCCAAGTCGGTCAGGCTCTGCTGCAGGATGGATTCGACAGCCGCACCGACGCGGTCGGCGCGGTCGTAGGCCGGCATGACCACCGAGACCAGGGGGGTGCGTTCGTGGCGCATGATCACGACAATACCGCAAAGCGGGCGCCGGTGAGCTGCCGGGGAAGGAGTCCCGCCGGCTGCGGCGATCGACCCCCGCCAGGCGAAGCCTCCGCTACCATCACCGCACTCGCACCGCACCCCATGCCCGAAGCTTCTTCGCCACCCATCATCGAGCGCCAGCGCCTGACCGCCGACGCCCCGGACCGGGTGGCGGTGACCGGCCATTGGACTGCCGCTGCCGTGTCCGCAAGCGGGCAATGGGACAGTCTGGCCGGTGCGCTGGACCAGGTCGGGCCGTCGCTGGATGCCCACTGGGACCTTGGCGCGCTGCGCCGCCTGGACCACCTGGGGGCCCAGATACTCTGGAACCATTGGGGTCGCCAATGGCCCGGTCAACTGGTGGTGTCGGTCGAGCACCGGGCGGTGCTGGAGCGTGTGGCCCGCCTGAGTGTTCCACCGCCCGTTCCGCGTCGGCGTTCGATCTGGGAGCGTTTCCTGGGGTTGGGCAATTTCCTGCTCGTACTGGTCGACCACCTGCGCGACGCCGTGGCACTGATAGGTCAACTGGTGCTGGACATCGCGCGCCTGGCCCGTGCTCCGCGGCAGGGGCCGTGGCGCGACATCTCCGGTCATGTGTATCACATCGGTGCGACGGCATTGCCGATTACCGCCATGGTCGGTTTTCTGATCGGCGTGGTGCTGGCGTACCTGACGTCGCAGCAGTTGCGGCAATTCGGGGCAGAGATTTACATCGTCAACATCCTTGGCCTGTCACTGGTGCGGGAGTTGGGCCCGGTGTTGGCGGCGGTACTGATCGCCGGACGCTCGGGCTCGGCGATCACCGCGCAGATCGGCGTGATGCGGGTGACGGAAGAATTGGACGCGATGAAAGTCATGGGGATATCCCAGGGATTCCGGTTGGTTCTGCCCAGGGCCATTGCGCTGGCGCTGGCCATGCCCCTGCTGACCCTCTGGACCACCCTGGCCGCGCTGATCGGCGGCATGCTGGCGGCCGACCTGGCGCTGGGCATCACGCCGGCGTACTTCGTCAACAACCTGCCGCGGGCCGTGCAGGTCAGCAACCTCTGGCTGGCGATGGGCAAGTCGGCGGTTTTCGGAATCATGATTGCGCTGGTCGGTTGTCACTACGGTTTGCGGGTCAAACCCAACACCGAGAGTCTGGGCCAGGGAACCACCGCATCGGTGGTGACCTCGATTACGGTGGTGATCCTGATCGATGCGCTGTTTGCCGTGCTGTTCAAGAACATCGGAATCTGAGCATGACTTCCACCGTTCCCGCCGTGCCCGCCGCCGACCCGGTGATCGACATCCGCGGCCTGTGGACCGTGTTCCATCAGGCCGGGGTCGACATCGTGGTGCACAAGGACCTGCAGTTGCAGGTGGCGTCCGGAGAGATGCTCTCGCTGGTCGGCGGCTCGGGGACCGGAAAGACCGTGCTCCTGCGTCAGATTCTGGGTCTTGCCCGCCCGGCGCGCGGGACCGTGACGGTGCTCGGCGAAAGCGCCGAACAGATGGGGCGGCAAGGGGCATCCAGTCGCGTCGGCATGCTGTTCCAGCACGGCGCACTCTATTCGGCCTTCACGGTGCTGGAGAACATCGCTTTCGCGCTGCGCGAGCTCAAATGCCTGCCCGATGAACTGATTCGCGACGCCGCCCTGCTCAAGCTGCAGATGGTGGGACTGGATGTCAAACACGCCCACAAGATGCCGTCCGAGCTGTCGGGGGGCATGATCAAGCGGGTTGCCCTGGCGCGGGCGCTGATCATGGACCCGCCGCTCCTGCTGCTGGATGAGCCGACGGCCGGACTGGACCCGGACAGCTCCGACGAGTTCTGCGCGCTGCTGCGATCCTTGCACCGCGAGCTGGGCCTGACGGTGGTGATGGTGACCCATGATCTGGACACCTTGTTCGAATTGAGCACGCGGGTGGCGGTGTTGGCCGACCAGCGTGTGATTGTCAACGCGCCGCCGCGGGAGGTGGTAGCGTTTGCCCATCCGTTCATTCACCATTTTTTCCTGGGTGAGCGGGGGCAGCGCGCGATGGAGCTGTTGCGCGAATACCCGTTTGTGGTCTAGGAGGTACGACTCGATGGAAAACAAAGCCCACGCTCTGGCCGCCGGCACCTTTGTGCTGCTGGTGGCCGCCTTGCTGCTGGCCATGGCCTGGTGGCTGACGCGCGATGGCTCGATCCGGTCGGAATACGAGATCAGCTCCCCGGAGGCGGTCAGCGGCCTGAATGTGCAGGCGGGTGTTCGGCTCAAAGGTGTGCTGGTCGGCAAGGTGCAAAGCATCGGCTTTGACCCGCAGATCCCCGGTAACGTGCTGATGCGAATCGCGATCGACACCAAAGCGCCAATCACCCGCTCGACCGTGGCGACCCTCGGCTATCAGGGCCTGACCGGAATTGCCCACGTTCAGCTCGATGACGATGGCACCTCACGCGAACCGCTGGTCGCGGCGGATGGCGGCGTACCCCGGATTCCGGTCCGCCCCGGTCTGATCGGGCGCCTGACGGAGCAAGGCGGTCGCACCCTGGGGCAGCTCGAAGAGGCCGCCAGGCGTTTCAACCAGCTGCTGGCCGCCGACAACCAGGCCGCGCTGCTCGGCGCGGTCGGCCGCATGGGTGAATCCGCCGCCAGTGTGGGCAAGCTGTCCCGCGATATCGGCACGCTGCTGGACCAGCAACTGGGGCCGGTGCGAACGCCCATTCCGCAATTGGTGCAGGACACCCGTGGCGCCATGCAGGCGCTGCAGGCCACGGCGTCGGATACGCGGCTGGCTGTCAACGATCTGCGCCAGACGCTCAAACGCCTGGACGACAGTGGCCTGGTCGAGCGCCTGGGCCACGGCGCCGATGCGCTGGCCCAGGGCGCCGCGACGCTCAATGAGCAGAGCTTGCCGCGTCTGAACGCCGTGGGTGACGAGTTGGCGCGGACCAGCCGTCAGGTGGGCCGGGCGGCGCAGATCGTCGGGGACAACCCGCAGTCCCTGCTGTTCGGTACCGGCCCGACACCCCCAGGCCCGGGCGAGGCCGGCTTTGTGGCGCCGGTGCCGGTGGCCCGTTGAAAGACATTCCCATGAAAACACCCCTTCTTTCGTTCCGGTTGTTTCCGCTGGCGCTGGCGCTGCTCGGGGGCTGCGCCGCGCTGCCGGACAAGCCCTTGCCGGTGGCGGTGTACGACTTCGGGCCGGTGTCTGCGGCCGCTGCGCCACCGGCGCCCGCGGTGGCCGGTTTGCCTGTGGTACTTGCCGAGGCCGATGCGCTGGCCGCGCTGGATGCCGTGCCGGTGCTCTACCGCCTGGCCTACGCAGACGTGCATGAACTGCGGCCGTATGCCCAGGCCCGCTGGAGCATGCCGCCCGCGCATCTGGTACGTCAGCGCCTGCGCACGCGGCTCGAACAGGATCGACCTGTGTTCGAAGCCGGCCAGGCGCCGGTGGCGCAGCTCAAGCTGGAGCTGGAGGAGTTCAGCCAGGTATTTGACGCACCCGACCGCTCGCGCGCACTGGTGCGCCTGCGGGCGACACTCATCCCGCCCGCTGCGGCAGGCGGTCGCGGGGCGGAGCGGCGCCTGCCGGTGCACCAGGTGTTCAGCGCCGAGCGCCCGGCACCCAGCGCCGACGCCGGCGGTGGCGTGCGCGCACTGACCGCCGCCAGTGACGCGGCCGTGGACGCCCTCGCTCAGTGGCTGGGCCGCCAGAACCTGCGCTGAGCCGGCGATGCAGGCGCCGACGAACCTGGAGAACTGGCTGACCCGCGAGGGTCTGGAGCGGGTCGAGTCGCCGGCGCCGCTGTCGGTTCGCAGCGCACCGTGGCTGCAGCAGTCGCAGTTGCTGGACTTCTTTACCCTGGAAGAGCTCGATACCCTGGCCCAGGCCGTCTGGTTCGTTCGGGCACAGCCCGGGCGTGTCCTGGTGCGAGAGGGCGAACGCGGCGACTGGATGCTGCTGGTTCTTGACGGTACCGTCGATGTCACCAAACGCCCCGTGACGCGCAAAGGCGTGGCGCCGGCCGCTGATGCCCCGCCCGAACGGCTGGCCGTGTTGTGTCCCGGCGCGGCGGTGGGCGAGATGTCCATGCTCGATGGGGAGCCCCGTTTCGCCACCTGCACCGCCATCGAGCCGGTCGAAGCGGCCATCCTGACCCGTGCTGCCATTGCCGGGTTGATTCGCGATCACCCGACCGTGGGCGCCAAACTGCTGGTCAAGCTGACACAGCTGTTGGCCCAGCGGCTGCGCAACACCACACATCAAATGATGCGGCTCATCGAAAACAATAGCAAAGAATGACGATTTTGCGCTGGGTATGGCCAAAAATCTTCAATAAATCCGTCGGTTGGCCGTCCCCGGGCCAATCCGTCAGCGCGACAGGGCCGGAAACAGCTTGTGCAGGCCGTCGCTCATCACCTCCACCGCCAGCGCGGCCAGGATCAGGCCCATCAGCCGGGTCATGACGTTGATGCCGGTCTTGCCCAGCACCCGGGCGATCGGTCCCGCGAGTGAAAAGCACACGGCCGTCGCCAGGCCAATCACCGCGCCGTACCCCACCAGCGTCGCCAATTGCCAGAATGACTTGGCTTTGTCCGCATAAATGACCACGGTGGACATGGTGGCGGGGCCGGTCAGCAACGGGATGGTCAGTGGCACCACCGCAATGCTGGCGCCCATGGCGGCCTTTTCGGCGCCGTCCTCCAACTCGTGGGTGCTGGGTTTGGCCTCGGCGGGCTGGGCGTTGAGCATGTTCATCGCGCTGATCAGGAGCAGCATGCCGCCGCCCACCTGGAAACTGGCCAGCGAAATGCTGAAAAACTCCAGAATCTGCAGCCCCAGCAGCGCGCTGGTGGCGATGACCGCGAAGGCGCTGAACGACGAAATCCAGATCGTGCGCCGGCGTTGCTCACGCGGGAATCCCTGGGTGTAGTGGATGAAGAACGGCACGATGGCCAGCGGGTTGACGATGGCCAGCAGCGTGATCAGCGGTTTGAAGTCCATGGCGGCGATTGTGCGGGTTATAAATGTGCGCCACACCTCAGCCCGAGCCACTCCCATCTGAAACCTCTCAAGATCCGGCGGCGCGATGGTCGATCGAAAATGGGCGAGTCAGGAGCTGATTTACCGCGAAGTCGTACATCGGGCGTTCAAGAATCCGGTACCACACCCAAGCAAACAACACGCAGGCAACAAACATGGCGGACAGAAAGGCCGGTTCGCCGGTGCTTGTCGGGCTCCACCGAGATGCCGCCCACACTCCTACTTCGAGCACGATCGGGTGCAGAAGATACAGCGCAAAGGATGCATTGCCGATTGAGACCCCAACGCGAAGGAGTGGTGCTGGTCTGTCGCGGGACCGGCCGGCATCACCAACCGGAGAGAGCCATCCGAGAAGTACCACCGACACGCCGATCAGGCCGAAGGAGCCCGCTCGTAGCAACTCCACCTTGTCAAACCAGTCGGAGAACGAGCCCACACTGAAACCCAGTCCAGCCAACCCGAGCAGAAACGGGAGCCACTGTGGGTGCCATCGAAAATTCTTTCGGACGCCGGCCAGCATGGCGCCCGCAAGAAACTCGACTCCATACGCCGAAAGAATGCCGCGCCAAGGTTGCACGCCGGCCAGCACTTCGTCTCGCCGCGCTACCAGCCAATACATGTTCCACGTCACCAAGATCAAAAACAGACAGGCATAGCCCGTCAGTCGCCAGTTCGGCCGAATCGTTGCGATGAATACCGCAGCCATGCAGTAAAACAGCATTTCGAACGCCAAAGACCATGCGACCGGCAACCATTGCCTGGCCATGGAGGTGTCTGTGAGCAACAGGCTGGACCACAGGTGCGCGATGTTCGGCGACTGGTTGAAAAGCAGTTCTGCGACGACGATCCATAAGGCCAATACCGGCCAGTACCCCAGATATATGCGCAGACTTCGCTTAATCAGGAATCGGCTGGCACCCCCGAAACCGGTAGCCGATTCCGAATTCAAGGCGACAACGAAGCCACTCAGGACGAAGAAGATGTCGACACCCATGAATCCCCAGTGAGAGATCTTCTGGAAGTCAGGTGGCAAATGTGGCGTGAAATGAAAGCCCACGACCAACAATGCGGCAAACGCTCGAACCAACTGCAGGCCATCGCTTCTCTGGGTCATGGGTCGGATATCTTGATTCGGAATCGGGTGCGTTGGAGCTTTTTTCCGGAGAGCCTACACATGGAACTGCGCGCTCCAATCGGCTTCAGCTGGCGGAAGAACCTTTGGTTAATTTGCGAAATCAGCCTGCAGGAGCATTTCCGGCGGAGGGTGCCATTTTTGCAGGCGAGACTTGCGACGCCGGATGGCGCCGGCGGAACATGCCGTAGCCTTCCATGTGCAGCACCTGCTCGCCGCGCTGGTTGAACATTTCCCAGACGGTGCGCACCAGGCCTACTTCGGGCCGGCTGGCCAGCGGCCGGCTGTCGACCACCCGGTGCTGCAGGCGCAGCGTGTCGCCGGGAAACACCGGTTTGAGCCATTTGATCGACTCCAGCCCCGGCGAGCCCAGACTGGCAGCCTCGGACAGGAAGTGGTCCACCATCAGCCGCATGGCCATTGCGCAGGTGTGCCAGCCGCTGGCGCACAGGCCGCCGAAAACCGAGGCCTTGGCCGCCTCGTCGTCGAGATGGAAAGGCTGCGGGTCGAACTGGCGGGCGAAATCGAGGATCGCCTCCCGGGTGGGGGTCACGGTGCCCAGGTCGCGCACAAAACCCACGGGCATGTCTTCCCAGTAGTAGCGGATGGTCGGGGGGGTCATGGTTTCCAAGTTTTCAGCGCCCGCCGGATACGTCCAGCAGGCTCATGGTGGTGTAACTGGCCGCTGGCGACAGCAGCCAGACAATGGCTTCGGCCACTTCGGCGGCGGTGCCGCCGCGCTGCATCGGCACCAGGTGCTGCAGGTCGCGCACCCGGTCGGGCAGGCCGCCGCTGGCATGGATGTCGGTTTCGATCAGGCCGGGGCGCACGGCGTTGACGCGGATGCCCTCGGCCGCGACCTCCTTGGCCAGTCCGAGGGTGAAGGCGTCGATCGCGCCCTTGGCGGCGGCGTAGTCCACATACTGCCCGGGCGAGCCCAGGCGCGAGGCGGCGCTGGAAACGTTGACGATGGCGCCGCCCGTGCCGCCGTGGCGCGTGCTCATGCGCCGCACCGCCTCGCGGGCGCACAGCAGGCTGCCCAACACATTGATGTCGAACATGCGGCGCCAGCGGGCCATGTCCATCTCATCGAGCCGGGCGGTGAAATCGACCACTCCGGCGTTGTTCACCAGACCATCGAGGCGGCCGAACCTGGCGTCGATGCGCTCGAACATGCGCAGCACCTGCGCCTCGTCGGCGACGTCGGCCTGCACGGCAATGGCGTTGCCGCCGGCGGCGCGGATGCTGCGCACGACCTCGTCGGCGGCCAGCGAATGGGTGGTGTAGTTCACCGCCACTGCCCAGCCTTCGCGCGCGGCGCGGTGCGCCGTGGCCGCACCGATGCCGCGGCTGGCTCCGGTGATGAGCAATACGGGTTGATTCATGGGAGCACTTCGGCAGATTTCACGCAATCCGGGTACAAAGCGGTTGGCGACCCCCTATTACAACCCGATCGGAGACTGCCGTGCGTCACACTGTGGACTATTACTTCGCGCCCCAAAGCCCCTGGACCTACCTCGGCCACGCCCGGTTTGCCGCGCTGGCGCGCGAGACCGGCGCCACGGTGCGGGTGCTCCCGGTAGATCTGGGGCAGGTGTTCCCGGTTTCCGGTGGCCTGCCACTGCCCAAGCGCGCGCCCCAGCGGCAGGCCTACCGCCTGGTGGAACTGCAGCGCTTTTCCAGGCATCTGAATGCACCCCTGAACCTGCACCCGCGCTACTTTCCTGTCAGCGGCGACGACGCGGCACGGCTGATCATTGCGGTGGATATGCTGGACGGCGCCGACGCCGCGATGCGCCTGACGGGCGCCATCCTGGCAGCCTGCTGGGCGCAGGAGCGCAACATCGCCGATGAAAAGGTGTTGGGCGCGCTGCTGCACGAACAAGGCATGGACTCCGCGAGGCTGGAACAGTCCCACCGCCAGGACGTGCAGGAGCGCTACGAACGCGACACCCAGGCCGCCATCGAGGCAGGTGTGTTCGGGGCGCCCAGCTACGTCATCCGGGGCGAGATTTTCTGGGGCCAGGATCGCCTGGATTTCGTCGAGCGGGCGCTGCGCGCCTGAAACCCGACCGCATCAAATTGTTTCATCGGAGCTTTGTATGGGCACCTTCATCGTCATCACCGCCGCCGACGGATTCGTGTTCCCCGCCTATGTCGCGCCGCCTGCCGGCGCCCCGCGTGGCGCCGTGGTGGTACTGCAGGAAATCTTCGGCGTGAACGCCCACATCCGCGCCGTGGCCGACGGCTATGCGGCTGCCGGCTACCTGGCGGTGGCGCCGTCGACCTTCCACCGCGTCAAGCCGGGGGTGGAACTGGGCTATGGCGAGGCCGACATGACCGAAGGCTTCGGCTACAAGATGGCGGTCGAAGCGTTGCCCGCGCCGGGCGTGATGGCCGACATCCAGGCCGCCATCGACCACGCGGCACAGGTATCCGGCGGCAAGGTCGGCATCGTCGGCTACTGCTGGGGCGGCCTGCTGACCTGGCGCGCCGCCTGCACCCTCAAGGGCCTGGCTGCCGCGGTGCCGTACTACGGCGGCGGCATGACCACACCCGAGGAGGCGGCCCGCGTGCCGCGAGTGCCGGTGCAGGCGCATTTCGGCGAGCAGGACCGCTGGATTCCGCTGGACACGGTGCAGGCCTTCCAGGCCGCACAGCCCGGCGTGGAGGTGCAGGTCTATGCGGCCCACCACGGCTTCAACTGCGACCAGCGGGGTGCCTGGGATGCCGGCGCCGCCGCGCTTGCCCGCGAACGTACGCTGGCTTTTTTCGCCCGCTATGTCGGGTGAACGGCGGCGCGCGATGGCGTCAGCCCCCTCGCGCCCGATCTCGCGACCCGGCTGGCGTAGTCAGGAACGGTGGGCATGATGACGAATCGGATTTTGGGGTGTTTGAGGGCTATACCCAGCATGAAAAGGTCGCTTGCAGCTATATTTTTGATAGTTTTTTTCGGAAGCGTCCAGGCCCAGTACCGGGGAGCGCTGTTCGACGCGCATCTGCACTACAACGAGGAGGCCTGGAACGGCCAGACCGGCCCGCACCCGCTGGCGGATGTGCTGGCGCGCATGCAGCGCGCGGGGGTGAAAGCCATCGTCGCCAACTCCCGGCCCAACGACGGCACCCGGGCGCTGGCCGAAGCCCGGGCCGAAACCCGTGCCGCCGGCGTCACCGTGGTGCCCTTCATCCGCCTCTACCGCAACCGCGCCGATTACAACAGCTGGTTTCGCGACGACACCATCTACGACATGGTGGTGGCGGAACTGGCGCGCGGCACCGGCGCCGGCCCCTACCGCGGCATCGGCGAGTTCCATCTCTACGACAGTGCCAATGCCAACGGGCCGGTGGCCAGGAAGCTGATGGCGCTGGCCGAGGAGAAGAATCTGGTGGTGCTCGCCCATGTGGACGACGTGGCCATCGACCTGCTGATGGCGGCCACCCCGTCCCAAGGCCAGAAGGCACGGCTGATCTGGGCCCATACCGGCATCGGCGGCACCCCGGTGGAGCGGGTGGATGCGTTGCTGGCGAAATATCCGGGCCTGATGGGCGAACTCTCCTATCGGCCAGGCCTCACCTGTGACGGTGGCAAACTGTGTCCCGAATGGCGCGCGCTGATGCTCAAGTACCCTGGGCGCTTTCTGACCGGCTCCGACACCTGGGTCAACCAGCGCTGGATGTACTACGAAGACACCATGGCCGGTTACCGCACCTGGCTGGGCGACCTGCCGCCCGACGTGGCGCGCAAGGTGGCCTGGGAGAACGGGGCCGGGCTGTTCGGCCTGAAATGACGGGTCTGGCGACCTGCGTCCACTCCATTCCCGTCGGAAAGCGAACCATGATTCGGCTCCACCACTATCCCAGCACCGCCAGCATGGTGCCGCACATCCTCCTGGAAGAACTGGGCGTTACGTTCGAACGGGTGCTGGTGGATCGCACGGTCGATGCCCACAAGTCCCCGACCTACCTGCGGCTCAACCCCAACGGCCTGATTCCGGTGCTGGTGCAGGACGACGCGCCTGGCGGGCCTCTGGTGCTGTACGAAACCGCCGCCATCGTGCTGCACCTGTGTGACACCCATCCCCAGGCAGGGCTGGCGCCACCGGTGGGAAGCGTCGCGCGGGCGCAGTTCTACAAGTGGCTGATGTGGCTCACCAACACACTGCAGACCGCGCTGATCGTCTATTTCTACCCGGAACGCTGGGTGGCGGAGGGCAACGCCGCGGGGGCCGACGAGGTCAGGGCCGCGGCCGAACACAAGATTGCCGGGCTTCTCGATCAGCTGGATGCCGAACTCGCCCGGCACGGACAGGACTGGTTCATGGGGGCCGGCTACAGCGCATTGGATGCCTACGTGTTCACCCTGTGCCGCTGGACCCGGAACTTTGCCGCGCTGCCGGCGCGCGGACGTCCGCGCCTGGGTCCGTACCTGCAGCGCATGCTGGAGCGCCCGGCGGTGCGGCGCGTGCTGGCGGCAGAGGGACTGCAGCCGCCTTACGTCTGAGGCGGCCCTGCGCGGGCTCAGCGGCCGCTGCGCGCGAGGTAACGCTTGCGCCAGAAGAACAGGCCCATCGCCAGACCGACCCCCACCATTCCCATCAGCGCCCACCAGAATCCCGCTTTTTCGTGCAACAGCGGGATGAACTCGAAGTTCATGCCAAAGACCGCGGCAATCAGATTCAACGGCAGAAAGATGGCCGTCAGTGCTGTCAAGGTGCGCATGGTGTCGTTCGTGCGGTTGCCTTGCGCCGCGAAATGGATCTGGACCGCTGTTTCGGCATGGTGCTCCAGGCGCCGGACATGGTGCACCACCCGTTCGATGTGCTCCAGGACATCCCGGCTGCGTACCTGCAGCAGTTCGCGGTCGCGCCGGCCCGCATCCGTGTCGGCATCCGGCCAGGCCGAAACGGCCTCGATCCAGTCTTCCAGCGTGTCGCGCTGGTCGGCGCAAATGTCGTCGAGCTGGTGCAAGGTCAAGCGGGCATCCAGCAGTGCGGTCCAGTTGCGAAACGGCGCATGGGGGTCCAGCAGTTCATCCTGCCAGTGATCGAGCTGGCGCGTCAGCTCCCGGCGCAGCTCCAGATAGCCGTCCACCATGTGGTTGACGATGCGCAGCATCAGGTCGGCCGGGCTGGCCGGCGCCCGTACGCCGGCGCCCCGTTCATCGGCGCGCTGGCTGGCGATCAGGCGGGTGGCGTAGGTGTCGAGCACGGTGCAGCTGGCCGGGTGGACGGTCAAGAGGACCGTGTCGAAAATCCCGAAACCGACCGGACTGGTATCGATCCGGTGCAGGATGGGCGGGCCGGAGCGGCGCGTGGGGCGGCTCAGCGGCTCCCCCGGTCGGGACAGGTCCGTTTCGCTGAGCCCTGTGGCCAGCCGCCGAAACACCAGCACGTCGTACTGCGAGGTGAAGTCATGATGCGACGGCAACTGGTTGTTCAGCAGGTCGGAGACATGCAGGTCCAGCAGGCCGGAACCGGCCAGGCGGTGTAACGCGCCCTGGACTCGGGCCTGCTCCACTTCGAATTCCCGTCGGGTCACCCCGATCCAGACGAAGCCTTCGGTCGGTGCCTGCCCGGGCAGGTCGGCCAGTTCACGCGCTCCGCGTGGCTCTATGTGGAAGATTCGCATGGTGGCAGTCCGCCGGTGTCGCCAGGAAGCGATTTATGCTAGAAATGGTCAATACCCAGCGTGAAACGGTCTTTGAATGCTATATCTTTAGGATCGTTCGGGCGGCATCCCGGGCAAAATAGGTCAGCACGCCGTCGGCGCCCGCGCGCTTGAAGGCCAGCAGGCTTTCCATCATCACCAGATCGTGGTCCAGCCAGCCGTTGGCGGCGGCGGCCTTGAGCATCGCGTATTCACCGGACACCTGGTAGGCAAAGGTGGGAACGCGGAATTCGTCCTTCACCCGGCGCACGATGTCCAGGTAGGGCATGCCGGGTTTGACCATCACCATGTCGGCGCCTTCGGCAATGTCCATCGCCACCTCGCGCAGCGCCTCGTCACTGTTGCCGGGGTCCATCTGGTAGACCTTCTTGTTGCTCTTGCCCAGGTTGGCGGCCGAGCCCACCGCGTCGCGGAACGGGCCGTAGAAGGCGCTGGCGTACTTGGCGCTGTAGGCCATGATGCGGGTGTGGATCAGGCCTTTGGCTTCCAGCGCGGCGCGGATCGCGCCGATCCGGCCGTCCATCATGTCGCTGGGGGCGACGATGTCCACGCCGGCTTCGGCCTGGGTGAGGGCCTGCTTCACCAAGACTTCGACCGTCTCGTCGTTCAGGATGTAGCCGGTGTCGTCGAGCAGGCCGTCCTGGCCGTGGCTGGTGAAGGGGTCCAGGGCCACGTCGGTCATCACGCCCAGGCCGGGGAATTCCTTCTTGAGCGCCCTTACCACCGTGGGCACCAGGCCGTCGGGGTTGGCGGCCTCGCTGCCCACCGGGTCTTTCAACGACGCGCTGATCACCGGAAACAGCGCCATCACCGGGATGCCGAGCTTCACGCAGTCCTCGGCCACTGGCAGCAGCAGGTCCAGGCTCAGGCGCTCGACGCCGGGCATGGAGGCCACTGCCTCGCGCCGGCCTTGTCCTTCGAGCACGAAGACGGGGTAGATCAGGTCGTTGACGCCGACTGCGTGCTCGCGCACCAGGTTGCGGGTGAATTCGTCGCGGCGCAGGCGGCGCGGGCGGCCATGGGGGTAGGGGGCGTAGGGGGTCATGCGGAAAATTGTGCCCGAACAACGCGATCGCCGATAGCGCGCGGCCGCTCCCCGGTTGGCACGTGTACGTGGTTTCCCTGATCGGACAGTGTCGCGAAATCCTTCGGGAGCCCTTGTGATGCGGCGCCGTGTTTGCTAAAGTTTGATTGGGCGCTTCGGTGCCCCCCGCTTTTCCTCCCTGAGCGGGGCCTTGATGTGTGACAGCAAAAAGGCTTGTTACCCCAGCCGTGTGGCTGGGGTTTTTTTT
This sequence comes from Curvibacter sp. T50, assembly GCF_057219955.1. Classification (NCBI taxonomy): domain Bacteria; kingdom Pseudomonadati; phylum Pseudomonadota; class Betaproteobacteria; order Burkholderiales; family Comamonadaceae; genus Curvibacter; species Curvibacter sp. T50. The sequence continues at coordinate 7,511 of NZ_JBXVVU010000006.1, read as the reverse complement.
CTGCCTTGCCACGCCGGACGCGACCCCTGTGTCCTTACACTGCGGCCATGCTCTGGATCAAAGCCCTCCACATCGTCTTCATCGCCAGCTGGTTTGCCGGTCTGTTCTATCTCCCGCGCATCTTCGTCAATCTGGCCATGGTGCCCTCGGAATCGGTGGCGGAATATGAACGACTGTTGCTGATGGCGCGCAAGTTGCTCCGGTTCATGACCTTGTTGGCCATCCCTGCACTCGGCCTGGGGCTGTGGCTCTGGCTGGGGTATGGCATAGGTCAAGGGCCGGGCAATGGCTGGATGCACGCGAAACTTGCGGTCGTGGCGGTTCTGCTGGCTTACCACCATGCGTGCGCGCGGATCCTTGCGCAGTTTTCGGGCCACCAGAACCGGCGCAGCCACCGCTGGTACCGCTGGTTCAACGAAGCTCCGGTGATCCTGATGCTGGTTGCGGTGCTGCTCGTGGTTCTCAAACCGTTCTGACGCAGGCTATTCCCACCGAAAGGCCGCCGCAATGAACCGATCGCTGGCATGGCCTTTGGCCCTGTGTTTTGCGGTACTCATTGCCTACGCCAGCTTGTACCCGTTCGACGGGTGGCGCTTGCCACCGGGTTCGCTGTGGAGCTTTCTCGCCTTGCCTTGGCCTCGCTACTGGACTGCCTTTGACCTCACGGCGAATCTGGTCGGCTACGGACCGCTGGGCTTCTTGGTGGCGCTGGGCCTGTTGCGCAGCGGCTGGCGTTTCGGTGCGGTGCTGGTCGCCACGGTGGTGGGGTCGGCCTGGTCGCTCGGCCTGGAGACGATGCAGGTCCTGTTGCCGTCGCGGGTTCCCTCCAACGTGGACTGGGGGCTCAATACCCTCGGCGCGCTTTGCGGTAGTCTGATTGCCTGGTTGGGCTTGCAACTGGGCTTGCTGACGCGTTGGAGCCAGTTTCGTGACCGCTGGTTCGTGCCTGGCACGCGGGCAGAACTGGTGCTGCTGGCTCTGTGGCCTCCGGCCTTGCTGTTTCCTGCACCGGTTCCGCTGGGACTGGGGCAGGTTCTGGAGCGTCTGGAAGAGACTTTGGCGGACTGGCTGATGGATACGCCTTTTCTGGAGTGGGTTCCAGTGCGCGAAGTGGAACTGCAACCCCTGCTGCCCGGCGCGGAACTGGTCGCGGTGCTGCTGGGCGCTCTGGTGCCCTGCCTGTTGGCCTACTCGGTTGTCCGCGACCGCGTTCGGCGTGTCGCGCTGGGATTGGTCCTGGCCTTCGTCGCCGTAGGCGTATCGGCACTCTCGGCAGCATTGAGTTTCGGGCCTGCTCATGCATGGGCGTGGCTGACCCCGCCGGTTCGTGCCGGGCTGCTGGGATATTTGGTGGCGGCATTGATCACCGTGCCCTTGCCCCGGCGGGGGTGCGCCGCCTTGGCGCTGGTCGCGGTGACCGTGCATCTGGCCCTGCTCAACAATGCGCCTCAGGGCGCGTATTTCTCGCAGACCTTGCAGGCGTGGGAACAAGGCAGATTCATCCGGTTTCACGGGCTTGCGCAATGGATTGGCTGGCTCTGGCCGTTCGCAACTTTGGGCTATCTGCTGATGCGACTGTCCGGTCGCGAGTCCGACCCCGCCTCGCTGATGCGCCGGTAGCGCCCTAAAATCGGGTCATGAGTGATTCCACCAGCTACTACCGCCACCATGTCTTCTTTTGCCTGAATGAACGCACCAACGGGCAAGCCTGTTGTGCCCAGCATCGTGCGCAGGAAGCGTTTGACCGGTGCAAGGCCCGGGTGAAGGCCCTGGGGCTTGCCGGCCCGGGCCAGACCCGGGTCAACAAGGCGGGCTGCCTCGACCGATGCGCGGGTGGACCGGTTCTGGTGGTGTATCCCGAAGGCGTCTGGTACACCTATGTCGATGAAGCCGACATTGACGAGATTGTCGCCTCGCATCTGCAGCGCGGGCAGGTGGTGCAGCGACTGCTGACACCGGCGCACCTGGGCCGGTGAACGGCTTCCGATCGATGGGCAAGTCATGTATGGCTGGTCGTGCAGCCGGCCACGGGGAACGGACGTGAACCTGCACACCAAAGCCTTGACACTGAGCGGGCCGGTGGGGCTGTTGGAAGCGCTGGTGGACACGCCGCCCCACCCGGCTCCCGGTGCCGGGACAGTGGTTATTGCGCATCCCCACCCTCTGTTCGGCGGCACCATGAACAACAAGGTGGTCCAGACACTGGCACGGGCGTTTGTCCACGCGGGGTGGTCGGCGATACGGTTCAACTTTCGGGGGGTCGGTGCCAGCGAGGGGCAGTACGACCACGGCGTTGGTGAGGTTGACGACATGGCCGCGGTCCTTGCCCAGGTCGGCCCCACCGATCAGGTCGTCGCGTTGGCCGGTTTTTCGTTCGGCGCGTTTGTTGCCGCCAGTACGCTGGCGCGTATCGGCGCCAGCCGTTTGGTGCGACCGGTGGTGCTGGTCGGCACCGCAGCTTCCCGGTTCGCGGTGCCGGAGATAGCGCAGGAGCTTCGTTCGCATGTCCTGGTGATCCACGGCGAGCAAGACGAAACGGTGCCGCTGGCTGCGGTGCTTGACTGGGCGCGACCGCAAGGTTTGCCGGTTACGGTGGTTCCGGGTGGCGAACATTTCTTCCATGGGCAGTTGAACCTTCTCAAGTCACTGGTCTCGCGCCACCTTGTCAGCGAGGCCGCTGTTCACCCCGACCGCTGACCCTCTGTCGTCTTGCGTCATCTTCATTCTCCCGAGTTGTTTCCATGAGCTGCCGATTTGCGAGCCTGTTGCTGGCCCTTTTTCTGTTCCTGATCCAAAGCCCGGCTGCCTGGGCTCAATTGCCAGAGCCCCCCGAGGTTGCAGCACGCGCGTATGTGCTGATGGACCTGTCCTCCGGTCAGACCTTGGCTAGCCGCAATGCGGACGACGCAGTCGAACCGGCTTCGCTGACAAAACTCATGACGGCATATGTCGTTTTTGATGCGCTCAAGTCGAAAAAGCTGGACCTCCAGCAGCGGCTTCCGGTCAGCGAGCGGGCCTGGAAGATGCCGGGGTCACGCATGTTCATCGATCCCCGGATGACCGTGCCGGTCGATGACTTGCTCAAGGGCATGATCGTCCAGTCTGGCAATGACGCGACGGTGGCCCTGGCAGAAGGGGTGGCCGGTTCGGTTGACCGGTTTGTTCGGCTGATGAATGAACAGGCCGGTGTCCTCGGCCTCAAAGGAACTCGCTTCCACAATCCGGAAGGGCTGACCGCACCCGGGCATCAGACCAGCGCGAAAGATCTCGCCCTGCTGGCAACGCGTCTGCTTCAGGACTTTCCGCAGTTCATGCATTACTACGCGATCCAGCGCTACCGCTATCCGGGCACTCCGGCGGCCAACGAAACCAACCGGAATCTGCTGCTTTTTCGCGATCCGACGGTTGACGGTCTGAAAACAGGGCATACCGATGCGGCGGGCTACTGTCTTGTCGCCACCGCAAAGCGCCCGTATCCGAATGTCGGTGAGCGCCGTCTTCTGGCGGTGGTTCTGGGTGCCGCCAGTGAACAGGCAAGGGCTGCAGAAGCGCAGAAGCTGCTCAATTGGGGTTATGCCGCTTTCGAGCCCGTCAAGCTCTTTGAAGCGCGCCAGGCTGTGGTGACGCCGAAAGTCTGGAAAGGCGTCCGCCCCGATGTGCCGCTGGGCCGGGGGCAGGCGATTGTGGTTGCGGTACCGTCCGGGGCAGCAGCCCAGATCAAGACACAGGTCCTGCGACCGGATCCGCTGGTCGCGCCCTTGCGCCAAGGGCAGGCGCTGGGAACGCTGCGGGTCAGCCGGGGCGAGCAGGTGTTGGTTGATGTGCCGCTGCAGGTTCTCGATGAGGTTGGCGAGTCCGGTGTGATCGGCCGCGCCTGGGATGCCCTGCGGCTCTGGATTCGCTGAAGCTTGATCCGTTGAAGCGGTGAACGCCGTGTCAAGCCGCGTCAGGATTTGCGTAGAAGCCCTCGCCGCGCTATACTGGAGAGCTTTTCCGCGTTTGGGGCGGAGAAGCGTTTATTGTTTTTCGAACGTTTAGGGACGTTTTTTCAATGCCAACCATCAATCAATTGGTGCGTCAGGGGCGCGAGGTCGAAAAGACCAAGTCAAAGAGCCCCGCGATGCAAAACTCGCCTCAGCGCCGCGGCGTGTGCACCCGTGTGTACACCACGACGCCGAAGAAGCCGAACTCCGCGCTGCGAAAGGTTGCCAAAGTGCGCCTGACGAACGGGTTCGAGGTCATTTCCTACATTGGCGGCGAAGGCCACAACCTGCAGGAACACAGCGTGGTGCTGGTTCGTGGCGGTCGTGTCAAGGACTTGCCCGGTGTGCGCTACCACATCGTCCGCGGTTCGCTGGACTTGCAAGGCGTGAAAGACCGCAAGCAGTCTCGCTCCAAGTACGGTGCGAAGAAGCCAAAGGCCAAGTAAATTGAGCTGACCCCAAGGCCAATTAGTTTGGATCTGAAAAGCAAATGGTGTTTGTTTGCTGTGTGGCGCAGCAGATGAACGAAGTGACCCGGGTTTGGGTCGAGTAAGTGAGAGTCTTATCAGTTAACTCTCGCGGTGCCTGCAAAGGTGCCAACTGAAGCAAAGAGGTGAAAAATGCCACGTCGTCGCGAAGTCCCTAAACGTGAAATCTTGCCGGATCCGAAGTTCGGCAATGTTGAGCTGTCCAAATTCATGAACGTGATCATGGAAGGCGGCAAGAAAGCTGTTGCAGAGCGCATCATTTACGGCGCTCTCGAAACGATGGAAAAGAAGACCGGCAAAGATCCGCTGGAACTCTTCACCACTGCCATCAACAACGTCAAACCGATGGTGGAAGTCAAATCCCGCCGCGTGGGTGGCGCCAACTACCAGGTGCCCGTGGAAGTGCGCCCGGTCCGTCGCCTGGCCTTGTCGATGCGCTGGATCAAGGAAGCCGCCCGCAAGCGTGGCGAAAAATCCATGGCGTTGCGCTTGGCCAACGAGCTGATGGAGGCCACCGAAGGCCGTGGCGGCGCCATGAAAAAGCGTGACGAAGTGCACCGTATGGCCGAAGCCAACAAGGCGTTCAGCCACTTCCGCTTCTGATTCGTGCGGGCGTCATCGATGCCCGGCAGAACGTCAGAAGCGAGCCCGCAACCCCAACCAGGGGCTGGCGGGCTTTAGTACATCATCAATGGAGAATTTTCATGGCACGCAATACGCCCCTTGAGCGTTACCGCAATATCGGCATTTCGGCACACATTGATGCCGGCAAGACCACCACAACCGAGCGTATCCTGTTTTATACCGGTGTTAATCACAAAATCGGGGAAGTGCACGACGGTGCGGCCACGATGGACTGGATGGAGCAGGAGCAGGAGCGCGGCATCACGATTACATCCGCCGCAACCACCTGTTTCTGGCGTGGCATGGACAACTCGTTCCCCGAGCACCGCTTCAACATCATCGATACCCCGGGTCACGTGGACTTCACCATTGAAGTGGAGCGGTCCATGCGTGTTCTGGACGGAGCGTGCATGGTCTACTGCGCTGTCGGCGGCGTGCAACCCCAGTCTGAGACCGTCTGGCGCCAAGCAAATAAGTATCGGGTTCCGCGGCTGGCTTTCGTGAACAAGATGGACCGTACGGGCGCCAATTTCTTCAAAGTTCACGATCAGATGAAACTGCGTCTGAAGGCCAATCCGGTTCCGGTCGTGATTCCCATTGGGGCCGAAGAGCATTTCACCGGAGTGGTGGATCTTCGCAAGATGAAGGCCATCATCTGGGACGAAGCCTCACAAGGCATGAAGTTCACCTTCGAAGACATCCCCGCCAATCTGGTCGAACAAGCCAAGGAGTGGCGCGAGAAGATGGTCGAGGCGGCGGCCGAGGCCTCCGAAGAACTGATGAACAAGTACCTCGAAGAGGGCGACCTCTCCGAAGCAGAAATCACGGCGGGTCTGCGCGCCCGGACGCTGGCTTGCGAAATTCAGCCCATGTTGTGCGGTACGGCGTTCAAGAACAAGGGCGTGCAGCGTATGCTGGACGCGGTGGTCGAGCTGTTGCCTTCGCCCGTGGATATCCCGCCGGTGGCCGGCACCAACGAAAACGAAGAGCCGACCAGTCGCAAGGCTGGTGATGATGAGAAGCTGTCCGCTCTTGCATTCAAACTGATGACTGATCCGTTTGTCGGGCAGCTCACCTTCGTTCGTGTGTACTCCGGCGTCTTGAAAAAGGGCGATACCGTTTACAACGCGGTCAAAGGCAAGCGCGAACGAATCGGCCGGATCGTGCAAATGCACGCCAACAATCGTCAGGAAGTGGAAGAAATCCGCGCCGGCGACATTGCTGCCTGTGTCGGGCTGAAGGAAGTGACGACTGGTGAAACGCTGTGCGATCCGAACGCCATCATCACACTGGAGCGCATGGTATTCCCCGAACCTGTGATTGCGCAGGCTGTCGAACCAAAGACCAAGACCGACCAGGAAAAAATGGGCATCGCCCTGAATCGTCTGGCGTCAGAGGACCCATCATTCCGTGTTCGGACCGACGAAGAATCCGGCCAGACCATCATCGCCGGCATGGGCGAGTTGCACCTGGAGATCATTGTCGATCGCATGAAGCGCGAGTTTGGCGTCGAAGCCAACGTTGGCAAGCCGCAAGTGGCATACCGCGAAACCATCCGCGGGACCGTGAACGAGGCCGAAGGCAAGTTCGTGCGTCAGTCGGGCGGTAAGGGGCAATACGGGCACGTGGTGCTCAAGATTGAGCCGAACGAAGCCGGCAAAGGGGTGGAATTCATCGATGCCATCAAGGGTGGCGTGGTGCCGCGAGAATTTATTCCCGCAGTCGAAAAGGGCATCAACGAAGCGGTCAATCAGGGCGTTCTGGCAGGCTATCCTGTGGTGGACGTAAAAGTCACGTTGCACTTCGGCTCCTACCACGACGTGGACTCCAACGAACTCGCGTTCAAGATGGCCGCGATCTTCGGCTTCAAGGAGGGGTGCAAGAAGGCGCAGCCAGTGATCCTGGAGCCCATGATGGCTGTTGAAGTCGAAACACCGGAAGACTACGCCGGTACGGTCATGGGCGACCTCTCCAGCCGACGCGGTATGGTGCAAGGGATGGAGGACATGGTTGGGGGCGGCAAGGCTATCAAGGCGGAAGTGCCCCTGTCTGAGATGTTCGGCTACTCGACCTCTCTGCGCTCGGCCACACAAGGCCGCGCCACCTACACCATGGAATTCAAGCACTACAGCGAGGCTCCACGCAATGTGTCGGAAGCCATCATGGCCGCAAGGGCAAAGTGAATGGGACGGGCAGTCGCGCTCCTGCGAGCCTGCCTTCGCTGTCTGCGACCGGATGCCGCGCTGTTCCCGTGCAGAGCGAAATAGCAATCCAGTGCAGACGTTAAACCAACACACGGGAATGTTCTTTGGAGTAAAAAATGGCAAAAGAGAAATTTGAACGTACCAAGCCACACGTGAACGTGGGCACCATTGGTCACGTGGATCACGGCAAGACGACGCTGACGGCGGCGATC
>NZ_JBXVVU010000005.1:0-194297 GCF_057219955.1 Curvibacter sp. T50 | reverse complement strand
GACCGCCAGGGCAAGCTGACGGTGAGCTTTGCCGGCGATGCGCAGGCGATTGCCGGCGTCTACTCCGACATCGTCAACCTGGTGATCAAGGCCAAGTAAGCGTCTGACACCTCCGGCCGGCCGCGCCGGCCCCACCCAACCACCCCGCCCGAGGATGACTCGGCGGGGTTGGTGGCGTCTGGGGGGGTGGGTTGAGGGTGCGCTACGGGTGTTTCAGGGCGTTTTAGGCCGATACCCAGCAGGAAAAGGTCGCTTGTTGCTATCGTCGCAGGAGTGAAACCATGGCAACCTTCGCGTGCCCTGGCGAAGCACGCACGCAATGGAACAGCACCCGGCGGGTAGACAGCGGCGTTCGTGGTCGGTAGTCATTGAGGTAGGTCACGCCCGATCACTGGCAGAACCAGGTACTGGGGCGTTTGCCGGGGGCATGCTCATCACCCGCTGGCGCGGAACAACTTTTGGGTGACGTGACCGCCAGAATGCTCCGCGTGGCCCCGCGTGTCCGGGCAGAATCCGCAGGGTACGTCACACAAGGCGTCATACAGACTACTCATGCGCCAGCCCGCCCATACTCTCACCCGCAAGCTCGCCATCCAGCGCGTGCGGGAACGTCTCATGCGGGAGTCCTTCCCCAGGGCCCAGATGGCGTTCATCGTTGCCCTGACGGGCGGCCTCGGCCTGCTGGCATCTTTCACCATGCTGCACGGCGGCGTGGACTCCATGGCCGTTCGGTATCCGTTGGCACTGGCAATAGCCTATTTGTTCTTTCTTTTTCTCATCTGGCTCTGGCTGCGAACGAACGCGGAAGACTATGTCGATGTGCCCGATATCTCGAACCTGGTGCCTGGCTCACGGACATCTTCAGGCGCCCCAGACTTTCAGAGCGGTGGTGGTGGCGACTTTGGCGGCGGGGGCGCTACTGGCTCCTTCGACGTTCGTTCGGCGGCCCTTGACGAAGCGGCGTCGACGCCAGCGCGAATCGTGCGTGACTCCGTGGGCGCCGTCGCCGACGCTGACGAGCTGGTCATTCCCCTTGTTGCGATCGCACTTGCCTTTGGCATTGCGGTGGCTTCGCTTTACGTTGTTTATGTCGCGCCCATCCTCTTCGCGGAGGTATTGGTTGACGGGGCACTTTCTTACGCCCTGTTCCGGCATCTCCGTGGCCAGCATCCTCAGCACTGGCTGTCAAGCACCGTGCGGCGCACCGCCATTCCCTTCGTGGCAACGGCCGTATTTCTGACTGCGGTAGGTGCGGCAATGGCCGCCTACGCCCCGGGCGCGAAGTCTGTCGGTCAGGTCGTGAAACATGCAAGCACCCAACGCGTTGCGAGATGACGCGTCTCACGAAACCCCAGCTTACTGATTGATTCTCGCGGTGTTTTCATCAGGGTTTGCGGGGTGGACAAGCCGCGCCGCACCGTCTGACCCCCCGCGGCGCGTTCAGAAGGGCCGTTTTATCTCCTTTTAGGATGTTTTTGGCCCATACCCAGCGTAAAAGCGTCACTTTTTGCTATCAAAAACAGACTAATCACGATTCCCGGAACGCTGCCGCAGGCAGCGCCCGATGCCGTCAGAAGGTATCGCATTCAGATACCGAAAGGTGTGCAGATCGAGTCCCGGTGGATAAAGGTGATGCCGATCGGCGGTTCTCCACCACGATGGCGCCACCAGCATGTGCTGGGGCCTTGAAAGTTGGTATGACATCCCTGAATCCTGCTCGTTCGCCCTTCCGGCGCGGTCTGGCCGCGTTGTCGCTGGCGGCGCTGGCGGCGTCGCTGGTGGGTTGCTACGTGGTGCCCATCGACCCGCGCACCGGTCAGCCCCTGCCGCCCCCGGTGGCGGCGCCGGCGGCATCGGTTCCGGCCGCGCCGCCCGCGCCGGTCAGCTTCCCGGCCCGCCTGTACCCGATGAACGAGGCGGCAGCCGGCTACGGAGTGGTCAGCGCGACCGTCACCAACGACCTGCACGGCCGTGGCACCTTCACGGCGGCGATTGATGGCGAGCGGTTTGTCGGCGAGGCCACCCGCCGCGCCGGTTCGCCCCGTGAAGGGGTGGCCAACGGCGCCGGCAACCGGGGCAGCTTCCTCGCCTGCCAATACACCATGAACTCGGCCACGCTGGGCACCGGCACTTGCCGCCTGAGCAATGGCGCCGTGTTCACCCTGCATGTCGGGCATTGACGCGGGACTGCGTGCCGCGACCGCAGCGCCGACGCAAGGGGCTCAGTCGCTTTCCCGCCTGGCGATGGCCGTGCCCTCTGCGCCGGGCCCGAGCTTGAGGTGGCCGACATACTGCAAGGCCTGGTTGATGGTGACCGAGGGGACGTCGCCCTCGCGCATGGTCAGCAAGTCCGCCGGGCTGAACAGCAGGGGGTCTGCGGCAGTCAGCGGCAACTGGGCCTGACGGAACGCCTCCAGCACGAACTGCGAGCAGAAAAACCGGTCATTGCGGGCGGCGCCCAGTTGCACCGCAGCCAGGCCCTGCAGGCAGAAATCGCGCACCAGCCCCGGCACCAGCGGGACTTCGCAGTAGCGCCGCTGCAGCGTGAAGGGGGCTTGCAGCACCACCCCCAGGGTGTTGTAGCCTTTGCCGTCCTGGCTCCGGGCAAAGTGCCGCAGGGCCGCGGCGTGATCGGCCCGCAGCCCGGGATGGCGGAAAGCGACCACGGTGGATTCGTCCGCCATGAACGCCGCGCCGGGACGAATCCGCACCCCCGAGGCCACCGCCTCGGCAATCTGGTCATCGCCCAGGTACAGCGCCGCGTGGCTGACTGGCGCCATGGTCAAGGCGCGTATGCCCGCTGAAACCCAGCCGGCGGTATTGGACAGGATGATGTCGCCCGGCATCAAATCGGCCAGGCCGATCTGACGGCCGCCATTGGCGGGGTTCAACAGCAGTCGCTGTTGAATCTGTATCGGTGGCTGGCCTTGTGTCGTGGCGACCGGGTCCACCCGCGTGGCGCAGCCGGCCACCCCGAGCAGCGCGGCCAGTGCAAGCGCAGCCGCGAACCGGCGCGGGGCCGGAACATTCGCCATGGCGCGATTGACGGCGCTCACACCCCGCGCGCCCGATCTGCCCGGAACTGCGCCCGGAACGCGCTGAACCGGCCCGCGTCCAGCGCCGCGCGCACCTCGCGCATCAGGTTCAGGTAATAGTGCAGGTTGTGGATGGTGGTGAGCATCGGCCCCAACATTTCGCCGCAGCGGTCCAGGTGGTGCAGGTAAGCGCGCGAGAAGCCGCCGCTCACGGTGCCGTCCGGCGCGGTGCGGCCGGCGCAGGTGTAGCAGGTGCAGGTTTCGTCCAGCGGGCGGTGGTCGCTTTTGTGGCGGGCGTTGCGGATTTTCAGGTCGCCGAAGCGGGTGAACAGGTGGCCGTTGCGCGCGTTGCGGGTAGGCATGACGCAGTCGAACATGTCCACGCCGGCGGCGACGCCGTCCACCAGGTCTTCGGGCGTGCCCACGCCCATCAGGTATCGCGGCTTGTTCGCCGGCAGGCGGTGCGGGGTGTGCGCCATGATGCGCTGCATGTCTTCCTTGGGCTCGCCCACACTGACGCCGCCCACGGCGTAGCCGGGGAAGTTCATCTCCACCAGCGCGTCCAGCGACTCCTGGCGCAGGGGCTCGAACATGCCGCCCTGCACGATGCCGAACAGCGCGTTCGGGTTTTCCAGCCGGGCGAATTCGGTCTGGCAGCGCTGCGCCCAGCGGCGCGAGAGCTCCATCGACTGGCGCGCTTCGCGCTCGGTGGTCAGGTGCCCTTTGGTCTCGTAGGGCGTGCACTCGTCGAACTGCATGACGATGTCGCTGTTGAGGATCGTCTGGATCTGCATGCTGATTTCGGGCGTGAGGAACAGCCGGTCGCCGTTGACCGGGCTGGCGAACTTGACGCCCTCCTCGCTGATCTTGCGCATCTCCCCCAGGCTCCAGACCTGAAAGCCGCCCGAGTCGGTCAGGATCGGTTTGTGCCACCGCTCGAAGCCGTGCAGGCCGCCGAAGCTCTGCATCACGTCCAGCCCCGGGCGCATCCACAGGTGAAAGGTGTTGCCCAGGATGATCTGCGCGCCCATGTCCTCCAGGCTGGCGGGCATCACGCCCTTGACGGTGCCGTAGGTGCCCACGGGCATGAAGATGGGCGTCTGCACCACGCCGTGGTTCAGGGTGAGCGTGCCGCGGCGGGCGTGGCTGTCGGGGTCGGTGGTGAGCAGGTCGAAGGTCAGCATGGGCCGGATTGTCGGCTACGCCGCCGCGTGAAGGAATCCACGTTTGCCGCGCGGATATGACCCCAGGCGACATGCCGGTCGGGCCAAACGTGAAATGCTGCACAAAGGCGGTGTCCGGATGTCGGCCAATGGTCATTAAAGTTGCGACATGAACTGGTTGGTTCAATAAATACCATCTGGTCTTGGTGCGGTGCAGGATTGCCTGCCCGTGGTTTTCAGTCAGGAGAAAAGTGGGGTCGATGATGAACAGGCGTGGCTGGATGGGAAGTACGTTGGCGGGCGTTGCCGCAGTGACCGGAGCCGCCGCGGCGGTGGCCGCGACGCCGCGACGTACCGTGGTGGAGGGCATTGCGGTCGAAGCGGTCCAGATGCCGGCATGGATAGACCAGGGGGGGCGACGGGTGCCCTTGGCGCCCGGTGATCGTGTCCGCTCCGACCAGGTGATCGAAACCGGCGCCGGTGCCGCGCTGGTGCTGGTGCTGCCGGAAGGCAGCCGCATCAACCTGGGCGAAAAGTCCCAGCTGGGGATCGCGCGCCTGGCCACCGAACGCCAGGACGGCCAGACCGCGGTACGCACGGACCTCAAGCTGCTGGAAGGATTCTTCCGCTTTGCAACGACATCGATTTCGCGGGTCACCGGGCGACGCGACGTTCGCGTGACCCTGCGGACCGCGACGGTCGGGATCCGGGGGACCGATTTCTGGAGCATGACCGATGCCGCCCACGATGCGGTCTGCCTGTTCGAAGGCAAGGTCGCGCTGGACACCCGCGACCAGGGCGCCCTCAGCCTGGAAAAACCAAGCGCATTCTGGGCGCGCTTTTTCGACCGGCCCGTTCAGCCGGTGGGCGTGGCAACCCCGGATCAACTGGCCGGCTTCATCGCGTCGGCCGCCCTGAAATCGGGCACGGGTGTTGCGGTGGCGGGCGGTGAATGGCAGCTGGTTGCGACGAGTACGACAGACTCCCGAGAGGCGTTGCAGAGCGCCGGGCGGCTCCGGGCCGCCGGCTTCCCCGCGCAACTGGTGGAAAGCCGAGGCCGCCACGAAGTGCGCATTGATCAGCTGGCCACCCGCGACGATGCCCAGGGATTGCTGGTCCGCCTTGGTGATCTGGCCGGCCCGTCCTCCCGGGTGGCACCGGCCGCCGGCCGCTGATTGCCGCCTCGGCCGGCTGGGTCAGCCCTGCCGGGTCAGCCACATGGCGTCGCCGTAGCTGAAAAAACGGTAGCGGTGGGCGATGGCATGCGCGTAGACGCTCCGGATGTGCTCGTAGCCCGCAAAGGCGCTGACCAGCATCATCAAGGTGCTTTTGGGCAGATGGAAGTTGGTAATCAGGGCATCCACCACCTGAAAACGGAAACCCGGGGTGATGAATATGTCGGTATCCGCCTGCATCACGCCGCCGGACAGGTCCGGCCCGGTGCAACTGCGGGCCCATGATTCCAGCGTGCGCACGGTGGTGGTGCCCACCGCCACGACACGGCCGCGCCGCGCCCGGCAGGCCACAATCGCCTGCCGGGTGGTCTCGGGCACGTCATACCACTCGCTGTGCATGGTGTGTTCGGCAAGGTTGTCGGTCTTGACGGGCTGGAACGTGCCGGCGCCCACATGCAGGGTGACACTGGCGCGTCGCACGCCCTGCCGGTCCAGCGCGGCCAACAAGGGCTCGTCGAAATGCAACGCGGCGGTTGGCGCGGCCACCGCGCCGGGCTTGCGGGCGAAGACCGTCTGGTAGCGCCGGGCATCATCCTCGGAATCGGCGTGGGTGATGTAAGGCGGCAGGGGCACATGCCCGTGGCGGGCCATCAGGGCATGGGGCTCGTCGCTGAAGCGCAGGTGGAACAGTGCGCCGTTCGCATCGGGCCAGCGGCCCAGCACCGTGGCCTCGAACCCGCCGCCGGGTTCGCCGTCCCCCAGCCGCAAGACCGAACCGGGTGGCGGCTTCTTGCTCACCTTCATGTGCGCGACCACGGTGTTGTTGTCCAGCACACGCTCGACCAGCAGTTCCAGTTTGCCGCCCGAAGGCTTGTTGCCGAACAGGCGCGCCTTGATGACCTGCGTGTCGTTGAAAACCAGCAGATCGTCGGGACCGAGCAGCGCGGGGAGGTCGCGGAAGACCCGGTCCTGCGGTGTCGCGGAACTGGCATCAAGCAAGCGCGACGCACTGCGTTCGGCGGCCGGATGCTGGGCAATCAGCTCAGGGGGCAGGGAAAAATCGAAGTCGGCCAGCTGGAAATGGCGCAGCGGCGGCGAGGAGGTGCAATTCATGGTGCTTGAGGGCTGGACAGAGCCCGTCCCAAGTCGTGGAAGAAGGCAGAATTGTTCCATGAGTCCGGCGCCCGCCCCTTCCCCGATGCGCAAGGCGCTGGAGCGCCTCGGTCTGGTCCGTGATGCCGACCTCAGTCTGCACCTGCCCCTGCGCTACGAAGACGAGACCCATATCGTGCGTCTGGCCGATGCCCGTGACGGGGAGGAAGTGCTGATCGAAGCGACTGTGCGGACCGCCCAGGTCACGCCGCGACCCCGGCGCCAGCTGGTGGTTCATGTGCACGATGGCAGTGGCGAATGTGTGCTGCGCTTTTTCCACTTCTATCCCACCCAGGAAAAAGCGTTTGCACCGGGCACCTGCTGGCGGGTGCGGGGCGTCCTCAAGCGCGGATTCGGTGGCGACGTGATGCTTCACCCCGTCATGCGGTCGGCCCGAACCGAGCTGGCGCAGACCCTGACACCCGTGTACCCGACGGTTGCCGGTCTGCCGCAGTCGTGGTTGCGCAAGGCCATCCTTGCCGCTGTGGAGCGAAGCGACTGGAGCGACACCATCGTCGTGCCCGACGCCTGGCAGCATGCGCCCGCACCGGTCCTGGGGCTGCGCGAGGCTTTGCTGTTCCTGCATCACCCGGCGCCCGATGTGTCCCTTGCCGCCCTGGAGGACCGCAGCCACCCAGCCTGGCAGCGTCTGAAAGCGGAGGAGTTGCTGGCCCAGCAACTGTCCCAGTGGATAGCCCGTCGCGGCCGGGCGCAGCAGCGTGCCCCCAAGCTCGTGGCCCGTGCCGGTGGATTGCCCGAGCAGTTGCTGCGCCGCTTGCCATTTGCATTGACAGCCGCCCAACAGCGGGTGGTGGCAGAAATCGGCAACGATCTTGCGGCCGCAACACCCATGCACCGCTTGCTGCAAGGTGATGTGGGTGCCGGCAAGACGGTGGTTGCCGCCTTGGCGGCTGCAGTGGCGATGGATGCCGGATGGCAGTGTGTGCTGATGGCCCCCACCGAGATACTGGCGGAACAACACTTTCGCAAGCTGGTCGCCTGGCTGGAGCCCCTGGGCGTTTCAGTCGCGTGGCTGACCGGCAGTCAGCGAAAAAGTGAGCGCACGCTCATGCTCTCACGCATCGCCAGCGGCGAGGCGAGTCTGGTGGTGGGCACCCAGGCGGTGATTCAGCAGCAGGTGCGTTTTCGTCGCCTGGGCCTGGCGATCATCGACGAGCAACACCGGTTCGGGGTCGCCCAGCGTCTGGCACTGCGCAGCAAGTCATCTCCGGCGCCGGAGGAGGACATTTCCGGGGGCGGCGGCAGTGAAGAGCTGGAGCAGCATCTGTTGATGATGTCGGCCACCCCCATTCCGCGCACGCTGGCCATGAGTTACTACGCCGACCTCGATGTTTCCACGCTGGACGAATTGCCGCCCGGGCGCACCCCGGTGGTCACCCGGGTGGTGTCCGACCAGCGGCGCGACGAGGTTGTCGAGCGTATCCGCCAGCAAGTCGCGGCCGGCCGGCAGGTCTACTGGGTTTGCCCCTTGATCGAGGAAAGCGAGGCGCTGGACCTGACCAACGCCACGGCGACCCATGCGCAGTTGTGCGCGGCACTGCCGGACATGGGGGTTGCCTTGCTCCATTCCCGCATGCCGGCGGCCGAAAAAAGAGCGGTCATGGAGCAGTTCACCGTCGGCGCGATTGCCGTATTGGTGTCGACCACGGTGATCGAAGTGGGCGTGGATGTGCCCAATGCCAGCCTGATGGTGATCGAACATGCGGAACGCTTCGGATTGTCCCAGCTGCACCAGTTGCGTGGCCGGGTCGGGCGGGGTGCGGCGGCTTCCGCCTGTGTTCTGCTGTACAGCGCTCCGGCCGGTGGCCGCCTGGGGGAAAGCGCACGCGAGCGACTGCGGGCGATGGCGGAAACCCAGGATGGTTTCGAGATCGCCCGCCGTGATCTGGACATTCGTGGTCCGGGCGAATTCCTGGGTGCGCGTCAGTCCGGTGCGCCATTGCTGCGTTTTGCCGACCTGGCGGTTGACGGGGCCTGGCTTGAGTGGGCGCGCGCGCTCGCACCGCGCCTTCTGGAATACGCGCCGGACGCTGCGCAGCGGCACATTCAGCGCTGGATGGGTGGAAAATCCGAGTTCCTCAAGGCTTGAAAGCGCCGCCATGACCCTGACCGAGCTCAAATACATCGTTGCCGTCGCACGCGAGAAGCATTTCGGAAAAGCGGCGGAGGCCTGCTTTGTCTCCCAGCCCACCCTTTCGGTGGCGATCAAGAAGCTGGAAGAGGAACTGGACGTCAAGCTGTTTGAGCGGGCCGCGAGCGAAATCACCGTGACGCCGCTGGGCGAAGAGATCGTGCGCCAGGCGCAAAGCGTGCTGGAACAGGCCGCCGTGATCAAGGTCATCGCCAAGCGCGGCAAGGACCCGCTGGCCGGGCCTTTGAAGCTGGGGCTGATCTACACCATCGGTCCGTATCTGTTGCCCGACCTGGTGCGGCAGGCGATTCGCATGGCGGGCCAGATGCCTTTGCTGTTGCAGGAGAACTTCACGGTCAAACTCCTGGAGATGCTGCGCACCGGCGAGATCGACTGCGCCATCCTCGCCGAACCGTTTCCGGAAACCGGACTGGCCATCGCGCCCCTGTACGATGAGCCGTTCATGGCGGCCGTGCCGCGGCAGCACCCCTTGGCGGACAAAAAAAGCGTGACCTCGGAGGAGCTCAAGAACGAGACCATGCTGCTCCTGGGCACCGGCCATTGTTTTCGTGACCATGTGCTGGAGGTTTGCCCGGAGTTCGCGCGGTATGCCAGCCATGCGGAAGGGATTCGCCGCAGCTTCGAAGGCTCGTCCCTGGAGACCATCAAACACATGGTCGCGGCCGGAATGGGCGTGACCCTGGTGCCCCGTTTGTCAGTACCCAAAGAGGCGCTGACAACGGCGCGCCGCCGCCGGGGTGCGGACGAGCCGTTTGTCCGCTACCTGCCGATTGTGGACGGCCATGGCGGCGCGCCCCCCTTGCGCCGTGTGGTGCTGGCCTGGCGACGCAGTTTTCCCCGGTATGAAGCGATCGCCGCCTTGCGCAACGCCATCTACGCCTGTGAACTGCCCGGCGTGACCCGCCTGTCCTGACCGAACCCGGGACGCTTTCCCTCCGCTGATCTTCCAATTTGCCCATGTCAACACACCAACCTGGAATCCTTGCCCCCTTGCCGCTGCATGGACGCTACCTGTCTTTTACCCTCAGCGGTCAGGGTGCGCTGCGAGAAAGCTTGCGGGAGGGGGCCGAGCGGATGGATGGTGACCACGCGGTACTCGGCTTGGGGCTGCCGCTGCTGGATGCGCTGGGGGTGCAGGTGCCGGGCATGCGGGAATTCCAGCCGCTGCAGGCCGGTTCGGTGGCAATCCCGTCCACTCCCGTTGCGTTATGGGTCTGGTTGCGTGGCAAGGATCGTGGCGCGCTTGTCCAGCAGACCCGAGCCATCGCCCACGCCTTTGCGCCTGCATTGCGACTCCATGCTGTCGTGGACGGTTTCCGTTACGGCCGGGGACCGAACGGACATGGTCGCGATCTGACCGGGTACGAGGACGGCACCGAGAACCCGGACGGTGCTGCGGCCAGTCGGGCCGCCTTGGTAAGCCGCCAGGGTGCGGGAATGAACGGGTCCAGTTTCGCTGCAATTCAGCAGTGGCAGCACGATCTGGATGGCTTTGATTGCATGGCGCAAGCCGATCGGGACGCGATGATCGGACGCCGTCGTCGCGACAATGTCGAACTGGATGACGCGCCGGCGTCAGCCCACGTCAAGCGGACGGCGCAGGAGGGGTTCCGGCCACCCGCATTTCTGCTGCGACGGTCCATGCCCTGGGCCGATGCCGAGCGGTGCGGGCTGATGTTTGTCGCCTTCGGCAAGTCACTGGACGCGTTCGAGGCCCAGATGCGGCGCATGGCGGGGCTGGATGACGGCGTCACGGATGCCTTGTTCGGGATCTCGCGGCCATTGACGGGTGCGCAGGTCTGGTGCCCGCCGATGCACCAAGGCCGGATCGACCTGCGCTTGCTCGGGGGCGTCTGACGTGCGGGCCCGACTGGCCTTGTACCTTGACCTGATTCGGTGGGACCGGCCGGCCGGCTGGTTGCTGCTGCTCTGGCCCACACTCGCGGCCCTGTGGATCGCGGCGGGTGGCTTCCCGGGGTGGCACCTGCTCACCGTGTTCGTGCTGGGAACCATCCTGATGCGAAGTGCCGGGTGTTGTCTCAACGATGTGGCCGACCGTGAGTTTGACCGCCATGTCAAGCGCACCGCGCAGCGTCCTGTGACCAGCGGCCGGATCGGCGTCCGGGAAGCCCTGGCCGTCGGGGCCGTGCTGGCTCTGTTGGCCTTCGCGCTGGTTCTGACGACCCGGTGGGCTGCCGTGCTCTGGTCGTTTGCGGCGCTGGCCGTAGCGTTGATCTATCCGTATGCCAAGCGCCATGTCTCGATGCCGCAGGCGGTTCTGGGGGTGGCGTTCAGTTTCGGCATTCCGATGGCATTTGCCGCGGTCCAAGGTGAGGTGCCGCCGCTGGCTTGGTGGTTACTTGCGGGCAACCTTTTCTGGGTCCTGGCCTACGACACCGAGTACGCCATGGTCGACCGCGATGATGACCTCAAGATCGGTATGAAGACCTCCGCGATTACCTTGGGGCAGGCCGATGTCGCGGCGGTGGGCGTCTTTTACCTTGTTTACCTGGCAATTTGGTCGATAGCCAGCGTGAAATGGTCATCTGACGCTACATTTATCATATTTGCGGGCCTGGGCTCGCTGCAGGTCATCTGGCACCTTTGGCTGATTCGTGACCGGAGCCGGGAGGGGTGCTTCAAGGCGTTTCGACAGAACCACTGGCTGGGCTTTACCCTGTTTGTCGGCGTGGCAATGTCCTTGCATGCGCGCTGATGCACTGCGGCGCATCAGCCCCCGTACTCTTCACCCAGTTCGCGGGCGCGCTGTCGGGCTGCGTGAATGGCGCGCACAAACAGTGTCTTGACGTTGTCCTGCTCCATGGACGTGACGGCCGCGTAGGTGGTTCCTCCCTTGGAGGTGACCCGTTGCCGCAGAATTTCCGGGGGCTCGTCCGAGACTTGCGCCAGTCGCGAAGCACCGACAAAGGTGGCCACTGCCAGGTGGTAGGACTGGTCGCGGCTGAGGCCCATGCCCGAGCCCGCCTCGGTCATGGCTTCCAGGAAGTAAAAGACATATGCCGGTCCGGAGCCCGACAGGGCGGTGACCGCGTCCAGCTGGTCTTCCGTGTCGACCCACAGGCGCTCGCCCACGGCAGACAGCACGGTTTCGGCCCATTCCCGATCGGCCGCGTTGACGCCAGGCATGGCAAACAGTCCGCTCATGCCGCGTCCGACCAGGGCCGGGGTATTGGGCATGGCACGAATTACCCGCTCGCTACCCAGCCAGCCGGCGATCGATCGGGTGGGTATTCCGGCGGCGATACTCAAGTGCAAAGCATGGCGGGTATGGAAACGCGATTGCAATGCGGCTTCCTTGAAATGCTGGGGCTTGACCGCCCAGACCACCATCTGCGCCTGCGCCAGCGCCGGACCCGGCAGGGAAGCCACCTTGACCGGGTGATGCGCTGTCAGGCGCGCCGCGGCCTCGGCCGACGGGTCCACCACACTGATCTCGGTGGCCGGGTGGCCCTGTTTGATCAGGCCACTGATGATGGCGCTGGCCATGTTGCCACCGCCGATGAAAGCGATATGCGGGCTGGTCTTGGTTTCTTGGGTCGGGTTCATGCGCTTGTCGATTCCGGGGCGACGGGTAGAAGATTGCATTGTCCCCGTTTCAGCCGCCTTGCGATAGGCTGGGTCTGGTTCCGGGGAGGTCGTTTGCCCGGCCCGCCGGGTGTCAAAGGGTGTAGATCATGAAATACATACTGTCTCTGGATCAGGGTACAACCAGCTCGCGGGCGATCCTTTTCGATCAAGCCGGTCAGGTGAAGGGCATGGCGCAGCGAGAGTTTCGCCAGAGTTTTCCCTGCCCGGGGTGGGTGGAGCATGATGCACGGGAGATCTGGACCACCCAGCTCGCGGTTGCCCGCGATGTGCTGGCACAACACGGTGTCCGCGCGGCCGATCTGGCCGCCATCGGCGTCACCAACCAGCGCGAAACCACGGTACTGTGGGACCGGGCAACGGGAGACCCGCTTGCGCCTGCCATTGTCTGGCAGGACCGCAGAACGACGGATACCTGCGCCCGCTTGCAGGCGCAGGGTGCGGCCCGCTCGATCCAACGCAAGACGGGCCTGGTGCTGGACGCCTATTTCTCGGGAACCAAACTGCAATGGCTGCTGGACCATGTCCCCGGGGCGCGAGCTCGGGCGCAGCACGGCGAGTTGGCGTTTGGGACCATTGACAGTTGGTTGATATGGAACCTGACCGGCGGACGCCACCACGTCACGGACGCAAGCAACGCGTCGCGGACCTTGCTGTTCAATCTCCACACCCTGCAGTGGGACGCCTCTTTGTTGCGGCAGTTCGACGTTCCGGCGTCGGTGCTGCCGCGGGTTGTGCCGTCCAGCGGCGCTTTCGGCGAAACCGATGCGCAGTGGCTCGGCGCGCCGGTTCCGATCGCCGGCATCGCGGGCGACCAGCAGGCGGCCACATTCGGCCAGACTTGCTTTTCACCCGGGCTGGCCAAGAATACCTACGGTACCGGGTGTTTCATGCTGATGAACACCGGAGTCAACGCCGTAGCCAGCCGCAACCGGCTGCTGACAACCGTTGCCTGGCAGGGCCCGGCCGGTGACCGCACTCAGACCGCGTACGCGCTGGAAGGCTCGGTCTTCATGGCGGGCGCGACGATTCAGTGGCTGCGGGACGGGCTGGGCATCATCGGGTCGGCGGCCGAGGTTGAAAGCCTGGCCGGGCAGGTCGCTGACACCGGCGATGTGGCGCTGGTGCCGGCATTTGCCGGACTTGGGGCGCCGTACTGGGATGGTCATGCCCGCGCGGCGCTGCTGGGCATGACCCGCGGCACGACCCGGGCTCACATCGCGCGTGCCGCCTTGGAGGCCATCGCGCTCCAGACCGCCGATGTGCTGGCGGCGATGAAACGCGACTCCGGGATCGCGCTGCGCGAACTGCGGGTTGACGGCGGCGCCAGCCGCAACAACCTTCTGATGCAAATGCAGGCCGATGTGCTGGGCGTCCCCGTTGTGCGGCCGCAGGTCACCGAAACAACCGCGCTGGGCGTGGCCTACCTGGCAGGACTGGCTGTGGGCTTCTGGTCGGGCCCAGACGAACTCGCCTCGCACTGGGTGGTCGATCGGCGATACGACCCGGCAGGGGGTGAATCAGACCGACGCGCACGCCATGCGCGCTGGCAAGAGGCCGTCGCTCGGTCGCGCAACTGGGCGCGCGAAGTGTCGTAACGGCCTCTGCGGCGAGTGCCGCGACGGGGGAACTGCGCACTGCCTTGGCGCCGTACCTGCCAAAAACAACAACGCTACTTGACGGCCGCTGGCGAATCGCTCATAATCAGCGGCTCCGCGCAATTTTGCGTGGAATTCTGCCCATTAAGCAGTCCGTGAACGGTTCATGGACTGTGCGGGCCCAAGACTGATTCGGTCTGCCAGCCGGTTGCGGCTGGCCTGCCGAGTGCAAGTTGGGAATAACGAAATGATCCAGACAGAATCTCGGTTAGAAGTGGCCGACAACACCGGCGCGAAGTCCGTTTTGTGCATCAAGGTGCTCGGCGGTTCGAAGCGGCGCTATGCCAGTGTTGGCGACATCATCAAGGTGAGCATCAAAGAGGCGGCTCCTCGTGGGCGCGTCAAAAAAGGCGAGATCTACAGTGCCGTGGTGGTCCGCACGGCCAAGGGCATTCGCCGTGGCGATGGCTCGCTCATCAAGTTCGACGGCAATGCCGCCGTGCTTCTCAATTCCAAGCTGGAGCCCATCGGCACCCGCATCTTCGGCCCGGTGACGCGCGAGCTGCGTACCGAGAAGTTCATGAAGATCGTGTCCCTCGCTCCGGAAGTTCTCTAAGGAACCGCTATGAACAAGATTCGTAAAGGTGACGAGGTCATCGTCATTGCGGGGCGCGACAAAGGCAAGCGTGGCAAAGTGACCTCGCGAGTCGACGATTCGCGAGTCGTGGTCGAAGGTGTGAACATCGTCAAGAAGCACACCAAGCCCAATCCGCTCAAAGGGGTTACGGGTGGCATTGTGGAAAAGACGATGTCGATCCACCAGTCGAACGTGGCTGTCTTCAATGCCGCGACCGGCAAGGCCGATCGCGTAGGTGTCAAGGTTCTGGAAGATGGTCGCCGCGTTCGCGTCTACAAGTCCAGTGGCGAAGAAATCAAGGTGGCATGAGCATGGCACGACTCCAACAACATTACCGCGAAAAAGTCGCGCCTGAGCTGATGGCCAAATTCGGCTACACCTCGCCGATGCAGGTGCCTCGTCTGACGAAGATCACCCTGAACATGGGTGTCAGCGAAGCGGTTGCGGACAAGAAGATCATGGAGCACGCAGTCTCCGACCTGACAAAAATTGCCGGGCAGAAGCCGGTGGTTACCAAGGCCAAGAAAGCCATCGCCGGTTTCAAGATTCGCGAAGGTCAGGCCATCGGGTGCATGGTCACCTTGCGTGGCGTCCAGATGTATGAATTCCTGGACCGTTTTGTCACGGTCGCCCTGCCGCGCGTACGCGACTTCCGCGGAATTTCCGGACGTGCCTTCGATGGTCGTGGAAACTACAACATCGGTGTCAAAGAGCAGATCATCTTCCCTGAGATCGAGTACGACAAGGTTGATGCCCTCCGCGGCCTCAACATCAGCATTACGACGACGGCCAAGACAGACGAAGAGTGCAAGGCGCTGCTCGCCGGCTTCCGATTCCCGTTCAAGAACTGAGGTGACCCGTGGCTAAAGTAGCATTGATTGAGCGCGAGCTCAAGCGCGACAAACTGGTTGCCAAGTACGCGAAAAAACACGCGGAACTGACGGCAATAGCAAAAGACGCCAAACGAAGCGATGAAGAGCGTGCTGCGGCGCGACTGGCTCTTCAGAAGCTCCCCCGAAACGCCAATCCGACCCGGCAACGCAATCGCTGCGAGATCACGGGGCGTCCCCGTGGAACGTTCCGCCAGTTCGGATTGGGCCGGTCAAAGATCCGCGAGCTTGCCTTTGAAGGCAGCATTCCCGGTGTGACCAAGGCAAGCTGGTAATCAGGCAGGAGACGACAAGATGAGCATGAGTGATCCTATCGCCGACCTGCTGACTCGCATTCGTAATGCGCAAATGGTTGCCAAGACATCGGTTTCGGTGCCTGCATCCAAGGTCAAAGTTGCCATCGTTCAGGTCCTCAAAGACGAGGGCTATATCGATGGATTCCAGGTCAAGAGCGCGGACGGAAAGTCCGAGCTGGAAATCGCACTGAAGTATTACGCAGGTCGCCCGGTTATCGAGCGTATCGAGCGGGTCAGCCGCCCGGGCTTGCGTGTATACAAAGGTTGCGAGGCCATTCCGCAGGTCATGAACGGACTGGGCGTGGCGATCGTCACAACCCCAAAGGGCGTGATGACTGACCGCAAAGCCCGTGCTGCCGGCGTTGGCGGTGAAGTGCTTTGCTACGTCGCCTGATCGGGGCATGGAGGAAAACTGAAATGTCACGTATCGGAAAATTGCCCGTCACCATCCCTGCAGGGGTGGAAGTCTCGGTGAATGAAACGCAGATCAACGTCAAAGGTGCAGGCGGTTCACTGTCTGTTGCGCAAAACTCGCTGGTCAAGGTAAGCGCCCAGAACGGGTCGATCTCCTTTGTGCCGGTCGACGACTCCCGCGAAGCGAACGCCATGAGTGGCACGATCCGTCAACTGGTCAATAACCTGGTTGTCGGTGTCAGCAAGGGCTTCGAGAAGAAGCTGTCGCTCGTAGGCGTAGGCTACAAAGCACAGGCGCAAGGCGCGAAGCTGAACCTCGCCGTTGGTTATTCCCATCCGGTCAATATTGAAATGCCGGCGGGCGTTTCCGTTGCGACCCCTACACCGACAGAAATCGTGATCAAGGGTGCTGATCGCCAGCAAGTTGGCCAGGTCGCTGCGGAAATCCGCGCCGTTCGACCGCCCGAGCCTTACAAAGGCAAGGGCGTTCGGTATGCGGACGAAAAAATCACGATCAAAGAAACCAAGAAGAAGTAAGGAGCTGCAACATGTTGACAAAGAAAGAGCAGCGTCTTCGTCGGGCCCGTCAGACCCGCATTCGCATCGCAACGCAAGGGGTGGCGCGTTTGACGGTCAATCGCACCAACCTCCATATTTATGCTGCGGTCGTTTCCGGCGACGGAAGCACGGTGCTGGCCAGTGCCTCCACTGCCGAAGCAGAGGTTCGTCAAAGCCTGGGCGCCTCAGGCAAGGGCGGAAATGCATCGGCAGCGCAGGTGATCGGCAAGCGGATTGCCGAGAAGGCGAAAGCGGCCGGGGTCGAAAAAGTCGCGTTTGATCGCTCAGGCTTTGCCTACCATGGGCGCGTGAAGGCGTTGGCTGAGGCGGCGCGTGAGGCAGGACTGCAGTTTTAAGCGGATCGGAATTCCATATGGCTAAGTTTCAAGCAAAAGCGCAAGGTGACGGTCCGGAGGACGGCCTTCGCGAGAAAATGATCGCGGTGAACCGCGTCACAAAAGTGGTCAAGGGTGGTCGAATCCTTGGTTTTGCCGCCTTGACAGTGGTGGGCGATGGCGACGGCCGCGTGGGCATGGGCAAGGGAAAATCCAAAGAGGTTCCTGCTGCAGTCCAGAAGGCGATGGAAGAAGCTCGCCGGAACATGAGCAAGGTTTCGCTTCGCAACGGAACAATTCACCACAATGTTACCGGTCATCATGGCGCGGCAACGGTGATGATGGCGCCAGCCCCCAAGGGCACCGGCATCATCGCTGGTGGGCCGATGCGGGCGGTGTTTGAAGTGGTTGGGATCACCGACATCGTTGCCAAGAGTCACGGTTCGTCTAACCCGTACAACATGGTTCGCGCGACGCTGGACGCTTTGGCCAACTGCACGAATGCAGCCGAAGTGGCGGCCAAGCGTGGCAAGTCCGTTGAAGAAATCTTCGCGTGACCGGAGAGGCAATATGACTACTCAACAAACAGTGCGCATTCAGCTGGTGCGTAGCCCGATCGGTTGCAAAGAGGACCATCGAGCGACAGTCCGCGGCCTTGGCTTGCGCAAAGTCAACAGTGTCAGTGAGCTGCAGGATACGCCAGCAGTTCGTGGAATGATCAACAAGATCAGCTATCTGGTCAAGGTACTCTGAGGAGTCGGCGATGGAACTCAATAGCATCAAACCTGCTGCAGGTGCGAAACACGCCAAACGCCGCGTCGGTCGTGGAATCGGGTCGGGACTTGGGAAAACTGCTGGCCGTGGACACAAGGGACAGAAATCCCGCGCGGGTGGTTACCACAAGGTTGGCTTCGAAGGTGGGCAAATGCCGCTGCAGCGTCGCCTGCCGAAGCGCGGGTTCAAGTCGCATCTCCTGAAATTCAATGCCGAGGTGACCTTGGATTCGCTCCAGCAGTTGGGCGCGTCGGAAGTTGATCTGCTGTTGCTCAAGAGCGCCGGAATGGTTGGAGAGCTGGTGAAGGTCGTCAAGGTCGTGAAGACAGGCGAAATCGGTATCGCGGTCAAATTGACCGGTATCGGTGCCACTGCGGGTGCAAAGGCTGCTATTGAGGCGGCTGGCGGATCTGTGGCCTGATCGCCAAATTAGGCGGGAAAGCATAAGTTCGTGGCCACAAGCGCATCACAACTGGCGAAAACCGGGAAATTCGGCGACTTGCGTCGTCGGCTGGTGTTTCTCCTGTTAGCACTGGTCGTCTACCGGATAGGCGCGCATATTCCTGTACCAGGGATTGACCCAGGACAGCTGCAACAGCTGTTCAAAGGTCAGCAAGGTGGACTGTTGAACCTGTTCAACATGTTCTCCGGAGGCGCTTTGTCGCGCTTTACGGTATTTGCGCTTGGCATCATGCCGTACATCTCGGCATCGATCATCATGCAGCTGCTCACCTATGTCGTGCCGACGTTTGAGCAGCTGAAGAAGGAAGGCGAAGCCGGGCGGCGAAAGATCACCCAATACACCCGGTACGGTACTTTGGGCTTGGCGCTGTTTCAATCTCTTGGTATTGCGGTTGCGCTGGAAAGCTCAGCCGGATTGGTGATTAGCCCGGGTTTTGTCTTTCGCCTGACTGCTGTTGTCAGCCTCACTGCCGGGACGATGTTCCTAATGTGGCTGGGTGAGCAGATAACGGAACGCGGCTTGGGTAATGGGATCTCGATTCTCATTTTCGCTGGTATTGCCGCAGGCTTGCCCAGCGCGATTGGCGGCTTGCTTGAACTGGTTCGCACCGGTGCCATGAGCATTCTCGCGTCGATATTCATTATCGTCGTCGTCGCTTTGGTGACCTACTTTGTGGTGTTCGTCGAAAGAGGACAGAGGAAGATACTTGTCAACTACGCACGTCGCCAGGTCGGAAACAAGGTCTATGGAGGGCAGTCTTCTCATCTGCCCTTGAAACTTAACATGGCCGGCGTGATTCCACCGATTTTTGCATCGTCCATCATCTTGTTGCCTGCGACGGTAGTGAACTGGTTCAGTTCCGGCGAGTCCATGCGGTGGTTGAAGGACATCGCGTCGACGCTGACGCCCGGGCAGCCCATTTACGTCTTGCTGTACGCTGCGGCGATCGTGTTCTTCTGCTTCTTTTACACGGCCTTGGTTTTCAACAGCAGGGAAACGGCAGACAACCTCAAGAAGAGCGGAGCTTTCGTGCCGGGTA
Organism: Curvibacter sp. T50; assembly: GCF_057219955.1. Lineage (NCBI taxonomy): Bacteria > Pseudomonadati > Pseudomonadota > Betaproteobacteria > Burkholderiales > Comamonadaceae > Curvibacter > Curvibacter sp. T50. The sequence goes on along the minus strand of NZ_JBXVVU010000005.1, from coordinate 174,989 downwards.
TTCGTCCGGGTGACCAGACGGCAAAGTACATCGACAGGATTCTTCTGCGTCTTACTCTGGCTGGCGCGGTCTACATTACTTTTGTATGTTTGCTTCCGGAATTCCTAATCCTGAAATACAACGTACCGTTCTATTTCGGGGGGACCTCGCTGCTCATCATTGTGGTGGTGACGATGGATTTCATGGCGCAGGTGCAGAACTACCTGATGTCTCAGCAATATGAATCGCTGTTGAAAAAGGCGAATTTCAAAGCAAGTTGAGTGGCGAGATTTCTGCAACTGTGTTGTCTGAATTGAACGCTTTCAATTTGATCACAGCAAAAATCATATTTCTGCCGTTCTATGCCACTGTGGCAAATTGATGGTTTAGTTTTAGGAGAGAGCGATGAGAGTTTCGGCTTCGGTCAAAAAAATCTGCCGCAACTGCAAGATCATTCGGCGCAAAGGTGTCGTTCGTGTGATCTGCACAGACCCCCGGCACAAGCAGCGTCAAGGCTGATGGGAAAAGTAACAGAGGAATAATATGGCACGTATTGCTGGTATCAACATCCCGCCGCATCAGCACGCTGAGATCGGACTCACCGCCATTTTTGGCATCGGACGTAGCCGGGCACGCAAAATTTGCGAAGCATGCGGTATCGCCTACACCAAGAAGGTCAAGGAATTGACGGACGGAGATCTTGAAAAGATCCGCGACCAGATTGCCCAGTTGACGATTGAAGGTGATTTGCGCCGTGAAACGACGATGAACATCAAACGCTTGATGGATATCGGTTGTTATCGCGGATTCCGTCATCGTCGTGGACTGCCAATGCGTGGGCAACGTACCCGCACGAATGCCCGTACGCGGAAAGGGCCGCGCAAGGCCGCCGCGGCACTGAAGAAGTAATCAGGATTGAGAGCACAACATGGCTAAAGCACCCGCCAACAATGCAGCCCAGCGAGTTCGCAAGAAGGTTCGCAAGAACATTGCGGACGGCATCGCGCATGTGCATGCATCGTTCAACAACACGATCATCACGATCACGGATCGTCAAGGCAACGCGCTTTCATGGGCATCGTCCGGAGGTCAAGGCTTCAAGGGGTCCCGTAAGTCGACGCCTTTTGCTGCCCAGGTTGCATCCGAAGTCGCGGGCCGCGCTGCGGTCGAGCAAGGTATCAAGAACCTTGATGTTGAAATCAAGGGCCCCGGGCCCGGGCGCGAGTCGTCCGTTCGCGCCTTGGCCGCTCTGGGGATTCGTATCACGTCGATTTCCGACGTGACACCCGTTCCCCACAATGGTTGCCGCCCGCAAAAGCGCCGTCGGATTTAATTGCAGTCGTTGGAAAAGCCCACCGCCGGACGAACGGTTCGTTCGGCTCCCGCGATAGCTCGCGGAAGATGAAAATAAGGAAATTCAAGTGGCACGTTACTTAGGCCCCAAAGCAAAGCTTTCTCGCCGTGAAGGCACCGACCTTTTCCTGAAGAGCGCACGACGCTCCATCAGTGATAAGGCGAAATTCGACTCCAAACCTGGACAACATGGTCGCACATCCGGCCAGCGTACTTCTGATTTCGGCTTGCAGTTGCGCGAAAAGCAGAAGGTCAAGCGGATGTACGGAGTCCTTGAAAAGCAATTCCGGCGTTACTTCGAAGAGGCCGATCGGCGCAAGGGCAATACCGGTGCGAACCTCTTGTTCATCCTCGAGTCTCGCCTCGACAACGTTGTCTACCGCATGGGCTTCGGTTCTACCCGCGCTGAGGCACGCCAACTCGTGTCGCACAAGGCTGTCACCGTCAATGGCCAGAGTGTCAATATTCCCTCCTACCAAGTGAAGGCGGGTGACATCGTTGCGGTTCGTGAGAAGTCGAAAAAGCAGGGCCGAGTTGTTGAGGCTTTGCAACTGGCTCAGCAAGTGGGTTTGCCGGCTTGGGTGGAAGTTAACGCTGAAAAGGTCGAAGGTACCTTCAAGAAGGTTCCGGATCGCGACGAATTCGCGGCCGACATCAACGAATCCTTGATCGTTGAACTTTATTCCCGTTGATCAGCTTTCTGATCCTGACCGCGCCTTCCCGCCTAGTGCGGGTTGAGTGCTTTTTCAGCCTTACCGGTGTAACGAGCCGGGGGCACTGAAAGGAATTCCGAATGCAAACGAATCTGCTGAAGCCCCGCGCCATCAACGTGGAGCAAATTGCCCCGAATCGGGCGAAGGTGACGCTTGAACCCTTTGAGCGCGGTTATGGCCATACCCTTGGCAATGCTTTGCGTCGCGTGCTGTTGTCATCCATGGTGGGTTACTCGCCGACCGAGGTGACCATTGCTGGAGTGTTGCATGAGTACTCTTCGATCGACGGTGTGCAGGAGGATGTTGTCAACATCCTGCTTAACCTGAAGGGGGTGGTTTTCCGCCTGCATAACCGGGACGAAGTAACCCTCAGCCTGCGGAAAGAGGGGGAAGGCGTTGTCTCGGCTGCTGATATTCAGACTCCCCATGACGTCGAGATCATCAACCCCGAACACCTGATTGCCAATTTGTCGCAGGGCGGTAAGTTGGATATGCAGATCAAGGTCGAGAAGGGCCGCGGATACGTCCCCGGCACCATGCGTCGGTATGCGGACGAGCCGACCAAGTCAATTGGGCGCATTGTCCTGGACGCCTCGTTTTCCCCGATCAAGCGGGTCAGCTATACCGTTGAAAGCGCTCGTGTTGAGCAACGTACCGACCTGGACAAGCTGGTGATGGAAATCGAGACCAATGGAGCAGTGTCCGCAGAAGACGCGGTTCGCTCTTCGGCGAAGATCCTTGTCGAGCAACTGGCCGTTTTCGCCCAGTTGGAAGGCAACGAGCTCGCAGCGTTCGATGCCCCGGCACAGCGAGGTGGCGCCGAGCGCTTCGATCCGATCCTCCTGCGACCGGTAGACGAGCTCGAGTTGACGGTACGTTCGGCCAACTGCCTGAAAGCCGAAAACATCTATTACATCGGTGATCTGATCCAGCGCACCGAAAACGAGTTGCTCAAAACCCCGAACCTCGGACGCAAGTCGCTCAATGAGATCAAGGAAGTCCTTGCTTCGCGGGGTCTTACCTTGGGGATGAAGCTCGAAAGCTGGCCGCCTGCCGGGCTGGACAAACGCTGATATTTAAGACGTGCGCGGCCGAGAAGCAGAAAGAGGCCGTGCAAATTGTGCAAGGGGCAGTACCTGATCCGGCTGTCCCTATTGATAACGAAAGGAAAGCACTATGCGCCACGGACAAGGTCTTCGTAAGCTGAATCGCACCAGCGAGCATCGCCAGGCGATGCTTCGTAACATGATGAACTCACTCATCGAGCATGAAGTCATCAAAACCACCGTACCAAAAGCCAAAGAGCTTCGTCGCGTCGTTGAGCCGATGATTACCTTGGCAAAGGAAGCGACAGTTGCCAATCGTCGTCTGGCCTTCAATCGGTTGCGCAATCGTGACAGCGTAACCAAGCTTTTCAATGACCTTGGGCCCCGCTTCAAGGCGCGCCCGGGTGGCTACACACGAATCCTGAAAATGGGCTTCCGGGTCGGAGACAACGCTCCTATGGCGTTGGTTGAACTGGTTGATCGCCCCGCCGCTGACGAACCTGCGGCCCCTGCTGGCGAATAAGCGTGTTATAATTCCACCTTGCCGCGCGATGGAGCAGTCTGGTAGCTCGTTGGGCTCATAACCCAAAGGTCGGAGGTTCAAATCCTTCTCGCGCAACCAACACAGTCGAGCGCCAAGCTCAAATCAAAGCCCTCTCCGGAGGGCTTTGTCGTTCTTGGCGAGGTCTTGGTCGTAACCAGATGGCGAAGCAAAAGCCAGAACAAGGAACAAGTGACGCTCTGGTGGCAATGGCTGGCAAAGCGCCCAAACTGACACAACTCACTACACTACGTTCTCTTCGTCTCCCTCTCCACCGGAGACTCCCCGTGATAGAAAAATCCTTGACGCTCCCCTGCGGCCGCAGTTTGCCCAATCGCCTGGCCAAAGCCGCCATGACCGAGGGTCTGGCCGATGCACACGATCACGCCACCTCGGCTCATCAGCGTCTGTATTCCATATGGGCCCGTGGCGGCGCGGCTTTGCTGCTGACCGGCAACATCATGATTGACCGACGCCATCTGGAGCGTGCAGGAAATGTGGTCCTGGAAGATGACCTGGGCATGGCGGCCGTCCGCGAGTGGGCCAAAACTGTCCAAAACGCCGGCGCTCAACTGTGGGCGCAGATCAACCACCCCGGCCGTCAATGCCCCCGAACGGTCCAAGCGACGCCGCTTGCGCCTTCCGCGGTGCGACTACAGCTCGCGGGTAACTTCGGTCGGCCCCGCGCTGCGGAAGAAAGCGACATTCGGGACATTATTGCCCGTTTCGCCGACACTGCGGCACTGGTCCAGAATGCTGGCCTTGATGGTGTTCAGATTCATTCGGCGCACGGCTACTTGTTGTCCCAGTTTCTGTCGCCGCGTACCAATCAGCGCCAGGACCATTGGGGCGGTTCGCTGGAAAACCGCGCACGTCTGCTGCTGCAGGTGGTCCGTGCGGTGCGGACGCGGGTTGGGCCCGCGTATCCGGTGTCGGTCAAGTTGAATTCCTCGGATTTTGTCAAGGGCGGCTTCACGCTCGACGAGAGCCTGCAAGTGGTGAACTGGCTCAATGACGAGGGCATAGACTTGCTGGAGGTTTCTGGCGGCACCTACGAGCATCTGGAGTTTTTCAAACCCCAGGCGGCTGCCAACATGCGCGACAGCACGCGCGAACGCGAAGCGATGTTCCTGCAATACGCCAAGGCGATCAAGCATGTGGCCCGCATGCCGATCATGGTGACCGGCGGTTTCCGCACACTGGCGGGCATGGAGGCGGCGCTAGCCGGGGGCCACACGGACATGATCGGACTGGCACGGCCGTTCTGCCTGGACCCGGACTTCCCGGCGCGCATGATGGCCGGCCAGATGCAGAGACTGCCGGTCCCAGAAGACCGTCTCGTGCTGGGAAACAGTTGGTGGGGTCCGGATAGCCCGTCACCCTCGGTGCGCGGCCTTAACAACCTCGCCCAGGGCGGCTGGTATTACCACCAGATCGAACGGCTGGCGGCCGGAAAAGCTCCGGAGCCGGAGCTGAGTCCCTGGCGCGCGCTGCTCGGGCACTTCGCAAAAGACCTCCACCGGTCTCTGCGAAGAAAGCTCACACTTCACCGCTAACCTTCTGCAACTGAGAGCGCGGAACGACGAAGCAAACCGCCGTAGAAAAATTCCGCCGAATTGGCGCCCTGTCTGAAGCGCGCTCAGACCGCAATGCGCCTGGTTGAAAAGGTGTGTGAGTGGTCCCGCCGCCAGGAATCGAACCTGGATCTCAGCCTTCGGAGGGCCGAATTCTATCCATTGAAATACAGCGAGAAAGACGAAACTGTTCGAATATCGAGCCGGCAATTATCGCATGAACGCGATACCTCATTGCCCAACGCGGACGGCCAGAGCGTACTGCGGCCCCTCGGGTCGCTTTGTCATTCGTCCATTCTTACGGGCTCACGGTGGCACAGGAACGGATCAATCGCTGAGCGGCGATCAGATAGGGTCCGCGTTGCTCACCTTTATAATCGCCCATTTCGAGGATCGATTGAAGGAGCTTGTTTTGCTCTTCAGACCGGACCCGACCTCTCCAGCATCACAACCCCCGATTACCGAGACCATCTGAGGAAGCCATGAGCAATACCAGCCACAACGCGGGCCACGAAGAGCCGCACACCGGCCCGATCAAGACCCCCAAACAAATGGCTTGGGCCAGTGTGGTCTCGTTTGTGGCTCCGGTGATCGTCATCATTGGCCTTGTTTATAGTGTGACATCCCAGAACAAACCGGCGGCCGACGCCGCCAATCCTGAACTGGCGGTAGCCCAGCGTATACAAAAGATCGGCACGATTGAAATTGTCGACGCCAATCGACCGGCCCGAGCGGGCGAGGCGGTTTACAAGGCACAGTGCGCGGCCTGTCACGACAGCGGCGCAGCAGGCGCGCCAAAACTCGCCGATGCCGGCGCATGGGCTCCCCGGATCAAGACTGGCTACGAAGCATTGTTGACGTCCGCCCTCAAAGGCAAAGGTGCCATGGGTGCGCAAGGGGGCGGCGCATCAACCGACCTGGAAATCGGTCGTGCGGTGGTCTATCTGGCCAATGCCGGTGGGGCGAAATTCGCGGAACCGGCCGCTCCGGCGCCAGCCGACGCAGCGTCGGCTCCCGCAAAGTAAGCGGGTCGCGCCGCGGTTCCCGAGAGCCCGTCGCAGACGGGCCTTTTTTTCGTCAATATGCGCTGCCAACGGATTGGGAGCGCCGCACCCGTGGATCATGCCCCCATGGTGTCATGCGCCCGCGCCGCCGCCGGGCTGCGAACAAATCCAAAACGGCCGGGCAAATCCGCCTGAAGCACGGTTTCGGGGGCTGGCCAGCGGCCCTGGCCGATCTGTTCTGCTGCGCAAACCATGTCCTGGGTGTGAACCAGGCCAAATCCCAGGTCGGTGTGAAGAAAAAGGTGTCCGATCTCATCGGTCAGACACGAATAAACCGAAGCTGGCGCACCTGCGTGACTGAAGACCTCCCCTCGATGGGAAACCCGCCAAATCCATGGCGAAGAGGCCAGCTCGACATAGACGCGTTGGGGGCCGTTCTGGAAATACCACTGCCCGCGTTCATCACTCTGGTAATTGCGTTGAATGAAGTCGATCAGCTTTTCATGGCGCAGCAACGACCCTTTGGCGCCCGCGATGCCACTGGCAAACGCACCGGCCGCCTGCGCTTGATCATCGCGCATATACCAGTGCCCCCGGCCGTCCAGGCCAAGCCACCCATAGCAGTGGGGCACATGGGGCCACTTGGCCATTGCCTGACGTACCAGATCATCCATCCCGCGATTATGTGCCCGCCGTGGTCTGCTCAATCGGGGTTCAGAAGCCAGTGGCCTACCACCTGCGGCAACCAGCGGACATGCCCCGGCGCCCTGCCGGCCGGGAAGCCGACATGGCCACCTTCGGCAGGCTGGAGCAGGCGGACTGACGAGGACACCTCACCAGCAACGGGGAGGCAAGATGCCGGCACAAAAGGGTCGTTGCGTGCATTCAGCACGAGCGCAGGTACACGAACATGTCGGAGCACGGGTTTGGAAGAAGCCCGAGACCAATAGTCGTCCGTATTGCGAAAACCGTGCAGCGGTGCCGTGAACACGTCGTCAAACTCGTACAGATCCCGAGCCGCCATCAGCCGTTGCCGGTCAAACAGGCCTGGGTGCTGTGCGAGTTTTGCCAGCGCCTTGGGTTTCATCGACTGCAGGAACATGCGGTTGTAGACCTGCCGGTTGAAGCCTCTGCCGATGGCCTCACCGCCGGCCGCCAGGTCCAGCGGCGCCGAAATACTCGCGATAGACGCGACCCGGCGGGCGGCGCCATCACCGGTTTCGCCGGCCCACCGCATCAGTGCGTTCCCACCCAGTGAAACGCCAACGACCCGAAGGGGCGCCCCGGCTGCCCGCTCCGACAGGCGGGCCAAAATCCAGTCGATCTCGGCAAAGTCACCGGAATGATAGGCCCGAGGTCCCAGGTTCAGTTCGCCACTGCAGCCGCGAAAATGGGGAACCACAAACTGCAGCCTGTGGTCGCCGGCCCAGTGGGCAAACGCCTCCGCATAGTGGCTGCGAGATGAGCCCTCCAGACCATGAAAAAGCACCAGCCAGCCCCGCCCGGTCGGCGGTACGCGGGCGCTGTTGTCGGGCCCGATCAGGAAATCCACATCAATGAAATCCCCATCGGGGGTGGTCCAGCGCTCGCGCCGGTACTGCGGCGGCCTGCCCGGGCCACGTCGGGACCACAAAGCGGGCCAGATGGTCTGTAGATTGCCCCCCGGGAGCCAGTGTGGCGCTACGTAATGCATAGCAATAAATGACCTTTTTGCGCTGGGTATGCGGCAAAAACGCCAATATCTGGCCCGCAGTGGCCTCAATGAAGCAGCCGCGCCGCACGCACGGCCTCGGGCTCGGCAGCGGGGGCCGCGCTGGCATGGTGTGCCACCATGCGCCAGCCGCGCGTGGTCAACTGAAAAACATTGGTCGCCACAACCCATGCTTCGCTGGGGTGTCCGTCAAGCACCACCACGACCCGCTCCATGACACTGTGCACCGCCAGTCCCGGCGCGGTCAGACGGCGGACCTGCCGGGCCTGCAGGTCAAGCCCGCCCTCTGCCAGCAAGGCCGCGAACGCGTCGCGGATGGCGGCTACGCCCACCTGCCGCCCGCCTCCCGGATGGATACAGACCATCTCATCCTCATCGGCCCAACACGCCATCAGCGCATCGAGGTCCCCGCGTTGCAGGGCGTCGTAGAAAGCAGCTTCGACAGTGGCAGGACTCTCGGCCTCAACCGGAGCGCGCATGTGGCCTTTGACCATGGGGGCGGACAGTGTCAGATGGAATGGATGCCGCGCAGTGTCGCACGATGCGCCTGGCCCCTCGCAAGTGAGCGACCCGGCACGCCGATATAGTACGACGTCACAACCGGAGAAATCCATGAAAAGAACCGTGTTCACCATCGCCCTGCTCCTTTCCCTGAGCCTGAGCGGCTGTGGCTACAACGACTTCCAACGTCTGGACGAACAGACCAGATCAGCCTGGAGTGAAGTGCTGAACCAGTATCAGCGACGGGCCGATCTGGTGCCCAACATTGTCGCGACGGTCAAGGGCGAAGCCGCTTTCGAGCAGGAGACCCTGACCAAGGTGGTCGAAGCCCGTGCGCGCGCCACTGCCATCCAGGTCACACCGGAGACCTTGAGCAACCCTGAAGCAATGAAAAAGTTCCAGGCCGCCCAAGGCGAACTCGGCAGTGCGCTGAGTCGCCTGCTGATGGTCAGCGAGCGTTATCCGGACCTGAAGGCCAACCAAGGCTTCCGCGACCTGCGGGTCCAGCTGGAGGGCACGGAAAACCGCATCACCGTGGCCCGCAACCGCTACATCCAGTCGGTGCAGGAGTACAACGTACTCGCGCGCAGTTTCCCGAGCAATCTCACGGCCATGGTCTTCGGATACAAGACCAAAGAAGGCCTGACGGTGCCCAACGAGGCGCAGATCAGCGCGCCGCCGGCCGTGGACTTCTCCAAAAAGCCCTGATTTGGCGGGTTCTCAGCGAAATCGCTCGATACCCAGCGTAATGCGGTCGCTTTTTGCTATATTTGTCCTAGCGTTGTTGCTCCTCGCGGGCCACAGCCCGGCATTGGCCGACGCGCTGGCTCCGGTGCCGAGCCTGAGCGCCCGGGTGATCGATACGGCGGGCGAACTTGCCGAGGCTGATCGCCAGAGGCTTGAAACCCGCCTGGCCCGGCTGGAAACCGAGCGGGGAACACAGGTGGTGGTCTTGCTGGTGCGCAGTACGGCGCCAGAAGACATTGCCAGCTTCGCCAACCGGGTCGCCAACACCTGGAAAATTGGTCGCCGCGATGTCGGTGACGGTCTGGTGTTGGTGGTCGCCGTCCAGGATCGGCGCATGCGGATCGAAGTCGCCAAAGCTCTGGAAGGCGCTGTGCCGGACCTGATGGCCCGCCGCATCATCGACGAAGCCATGGCGCCGAGGTTCCGCGCCGGCGACTACCTGGGGGGACTGCTGGCGGCAACCGACCGGCTGGACTCATTGATCGCCGGCGAGCCCCTGCCCTCGCCGTCGGCGTCCGTGCCGACCGGGTCCGCGCCGGATCGGGGTTTCGACTGGGATGACCTGGCCATTTTTCTTTTCCTGGCTGTACCGGTGGCCGCCAGCATCAGCCGCGCGGCACTGGGTCGAAGCCTGGGCGCGCTCGCGACAGGAGTCGGCGCGGGGGCGCTTGCACTGTGGGTCACCGCCAGTTTGCTCATTGGCCTGGCAGCGGGCGTGATTGCGCTGTTGTATGCAATGCTGGCGGGGGGTGGATCCTCCTTTGGGCGCCGCGGCACCGGCTGGGGCGGCGGCTGGTCGGGCGGCGGCGGCGGAAGTTGGGGCGACGGAGGGGGCGGTGGATTCAGCTCCGGCGGCGGGGGCGACTTTGGTGGCGGTGGCGCCAGCGGAGACTGGTGATGAATATCCTGGGCGCAATACGCACGATCCTCAGGCACCGCTGGCGCGACGACATCGTCGCGCGCCGGGCGTTCGATCCCGCCTTGATCGAACGCCTGCAGCGCCGTGTGGGCGCCAGCGAGCGCCGGCACAACGGCGAGATTCGCATCTGCATCGAGGCGTCCTTGCCCTGGAGTTACCTCTGGCGGCACCTGGCGCAAGGCCGGCCGCTGCGCCAGGTAGTGCGCGAACGCGCGGTCATGATGTTCGGCAAGCTGCGGGTGTGGGACACCGAGCACAACAACGGCGTGCTGATTTACCTGCTGGTGGCGGAACATGCCATCGAGGTCGTGGCCGACCGGGGATTCAACGCCCACGTGAGCCCCGCGCAGTGGCAGGCCATGGTGCAGCGGCTGGGTGAAGCCCTGCGGCAGGCCCGTTATGAAGAGGGCCTGACCGAGGCGCTGGAGGAGGTATCTGCCGTTCTGGTGGAGCACTTTCCAGACGATCCGACCCCTTCTGTTCCGGGGGATCACCCGGCCGCAGGTTTGCCGGACCGGCCCGTTTTGCTGTAGCGCACCTGGCAGTCCGCTGGCCAGTGTCAGCCTTTGCGGCCGAGCATTTCCGCGTTCAGCTGGTGTGCGCTGTCGAGCTCTTCCTGCTGCGCCCGATTGACCTGGCTGAGTGTCAGCAGTTTGCGGTTGGCATCGCGCAGATGATCTGAAAGCCGCTTGGCGATCGCCAGCAAGAGCCGTGCGGCCACCGCCGGCTCCTGATCGATGAGTTGCACCAGCGAATCACGACTCAGCAAGCCGAGGCCCAACCGGGTGGAGGCAGTGCAGTTGGCCGAACGTGGCGCACCGTCGATCAGCCCCATTTCGCCGATCAGGCTGCCGGGGCCCAACACGGTCACCACCAATCCGTCGAGGCCACCGGAGGTGGGGCTCTCCACAGTGACCTCACCTTCGATCACCAGCAGGAGATGATCGGTGTTCTCTCGATCGCCAGCCCGGATGAACTGCGCGCCTTCGGCAACCCGCCGTGGCTCCATGTACCGCACCACTGTGCGGGCATCATTGAGGCTCAGTTGCGCCAGCGCGCCAGGGGTGACCAGCAGCTGCGCGGCGCGCTCCTGCGCGGAGCCGGCGGTGTTTTCGGTGGAGTGCATCGGCTCATTGTAGGCCGCGCATCCGGGCGTGCCCAGTGTCACGGTGTGGTGGGTGGCGGCCGCTGTGGCAACGGTGCATGCAGGCCACGCGCCCACTGCGCATGGGCTGCGGGGAAGGCGGCGCGATATCGCGCCAGGTGCCACAGTGCGAGCTCGTCCTGGCCCGCAAGCGTGGCGCCTTCGATCAGACGCTCGATCACCCGGGGTTCCGGCGAATACGCGATCAGCGCCTGGGCGGATGCCATTACGGACGCTGCATTGTCGCGGGCCGGTGGGGTGAGGGTCAGTCGGGCGAAGTCGCCCTGTGCTCGAAAGAACCACGCTTCTCCCGCCAGCGCGAACGCGTCGCCTTGCCACCAGCGACCGCGTGCTTCCGGGGCAAGGTAAATCTGGCTGACCTTGCCGTAGTCCCAGGCGGCAGCGATCAGCAGGCCGAGCGCCGAAACCGGCAGCAGGCGCTTCAGATGTCGAGCCAGAATGCCCGCCGGGCGGGCGGGGTCGCCCGGTCCGGGCGGGCATGCCACTTTGCCTTGGCTCAGAAGGCCCAGCGCAAGGCCCAGTGCGATCTGGAACGGCCCATACCACAGGGGATACTCCAGCAAGCTGTGCAGACCCAGGATGGCCACAAATCCCCAGGCCATCTGCCGAAGCGGGTCGCGTTCCCGCCAGGGGCGGCCCCGCCAGCACCACCATCCCGCAGCGCCGCAAAGAACCAGTGCCACGGGCACACCCAATTCCACCGCCAGATGCAAGGGCAAGTTGTGGGCATTGTCCAGAATGTCGCAAAAGCGCAGCCCGGCATACAGATGCTCATAATGGGCCTGATCCAGCCGGCCCCAGCCCCAGCCCGACCAGGGGTGTTGGGCGATCAGTTCCAGAACATTGCTCCACAACGCTACGCGGCTGGAACAGGCCGGCGCGCCTTCGGTCAACCGGGTGAACAGGTCCACATGGGCGTCCAGTCCCAGAAGAGCGGGCAGCCCGATGGCCGCTGCGGCGTAAAACGGCAACATGGCCCACAACAAGGGCCTCAGAGCCCGGTGATGGTGCATCCCCCAGGTCAGGCAGAGCGCCAGAATCAGGACCAGCTGGAAAAACCCCGTCCGGGAAACCGAAAGCGCATTGCCAGCCACGAGGACCAATCCCGCCACCAGGATACCGCCACGCAGCCCAGGCTGGTCTTTACAGGTAGCCCCCAGCCAGATCAGGGCGAGCACGGCGAGGCTGGTCAGCGTCGCAAACAGGTTGCGTTGGCGCAGATTGCCAAACGCTTCGCCCACCGAAGTCAGGTTGACCCAGGGGTAAAACTCCGCCGACTGGCCGGAAAACTGCAGCCACGCGATGGCGGCAGAGACGGTGCCTGCCGTGACCCACCCGAGCGCCAGGGTGCGCGCCAGCGTGTGATCAGTCTGTGCCGCTCGGCCGATGACGCCACAGGCGCCCACCGCCAGCAATGCCGCGCCCGTGGCCCACCAGTCGGGCGACCCGACGGCGCCACTCGCAGCCGTCGCGGCAACAAAAAAAGCCAGCAGCAGGGCCGGCTCACGCCATCGCCAAGTCCCCCCGCCTGGCAAAGCCAGAACGGTCAACGCGACAAGTGACCACGCCAGCAGCAAGGGAACCGCGTTGACCGAAGGCCCAGGCGCCAGCGGCCACAGAGCAGGCAACGCAATGGCGAGGGCGACAAGGGCGGGTGTCAGGAGGCGCGACATCCGGCCTGCCGGCGGAAACCAAGGCACAGGGGCCAACACTGCGACCGGTCCTCAATACGGATCGAGAGGCAGGTACGCCACCGGCAGCAGATTGTCCTTGCGCAGCAACACGGTCCAGAAGGTCTTGCGCCCGACCATGGGCAGCCAGACCAGCTCCGATTCGGCCACTCCGGCGTCTTTGACAGCGGCATCGATCAGGGCCGCCGCCGAGGGCTTTTGTACACGCAACCAGGCCAGCGACCGGGTGCTGGCCCGAACCCGCTCGCTGGCATCGGCATAGGCTTGCCACAGGTCAGGGCGGGTGCCGAGATCGACCCCGCCCAGCGCTGCCATGGTGGCTTCCGCCTTTTCCGCAGCATCGCGGAAGGGGCGAACCGCCACGGGTGTCGGGCCTGTCCAGGGCAGCGACCGCAGGCCCTCGGGCGCGCGGTCCAGCAGTTCCTCGGCCACATCCACGGCATGGACCACCCGCATCCGATCCAGTTCCCAGGCAAGGTGCACCGGTCGCGCCAGCGCGACCGTATGAAGGCCGTAGGCAAGCCCGGCCAACTGCAGAAGCACAATGACCGCCAGATCCCGCCGCAACTCACGCCAGGGCTTGCTGCGGTTGAACACCGTGAAGGTCAGCAGTGGGCCCAGCACCACATCCACCGCGACCACCAGCGTGAACAACTCCCGTCCGCCCGAGATCTCCCGGTAGGGATACGGGTACCAGACGAGAAAAACCAGTGCAGCGGCCCCGGTGGCCACCAGCAAGCTCAGCCCGGCGTGGATGGCGGCGGCGCGGAGGCGGTCTGCTAACGGATTGGGGGTTGCGTGAGAGTTCATGGTTGTTTGGGCACCGATGCATTGACCGAGGGCACGCCGGCCAGTGGCGGGGACGAACCAACGGAGGTTGACGGGATTGGCGCCGGGCCGCCGACCTGCGAAGCCAAGCTGGTGCGCCAAGTCTGAAGTATGTATTCACATTTGACCGGCTGTGATACCAGGCAGAGCCTGCGAGCCCAATACTCCGCGCGTTCCGGATTTCCGTTCAGGGACCACATGTACATCATCTGCCGGATGTCGAACTCCGACGGCCGCGCCAGAACCAGTGCCTCCCACTCGGCCAACTCGTTTGGCGTCATGCCTGCACGGGGTTCCATCCGTGCGTTTCGGAATGTGGTGTCCCAGTGTTTCATGAGCAGCATATCTTCGGGCGGTGGCGGGAGCCGCCAGCCAATAGACAGGATTTCCATCCGCAAGTCGACGAAGCGTTCTTCGATCTTGAGGTAATCGTGAACGATGGCTGCCAGAAACAATGCCGCCGCAGCGAAGACGGCAAGGGCCGTCGGGCGCGATAACACCAGTCGGGTTTGCGACAGTCCGACCTCGTAATTGAGGTAGCCGACCAACAATCCCGCCGGGAACAAGTAGTACGCGTAATGCAGTGGCAACTCCAACATTGCGTGAACCCCAACGACGCCCAGGACCAGTACACAAACCAGCCGATCCGGCTTCCGCGCTTCCTTTGCGACCCAGACAAACCAACCAAAAATGACCACCGACAGCAGAAGTCCGATCGGAAAACCGAAGTAAAGGATGAGGTCAAGAAACAGGTTGTGAGAATGGTTGAAGAACCAGTTGTTCATCTCCGGATAGCGGGGGAATACCTCCATCAGCGCCAGATGCGTATTGTGAAACCCGTACCCGAGCCAAGGCTGCTGCATCGCGGCATCCAGAAAAACCCGCCAGATCAACGGACGCGCTTCACCGGCGCTTCGTCGTTCGATGGTGAAGGCTTCGGAGATTTCCAGCCACTGGTAAATCTGCGCGTTGGCGGCGAGTGTCAACCAGAAAAAGCCAAAGCTGGCGGCGATCAGGACGAAGTCTGCTCGTGAAAGGCGCTTTCGCACAAAAAACGCCAAAGCCAGCAGGAAAACGACGGTGAGGGTCAGCATCGCCGTGCGCGACTGGGTCAACGCTACGCCCACCAGCAGAAACGCCGCAGTGGCAAAGAGTACCAGACGGCTTCGGATCCACTGCCGGCTCCTTAGCCAAAAAAGGCTGCACAATCCCCAGAGGAGCAAAGTTGCCAGCTGGTTCGGTTGCGCGAGATTGGCGTAGGGACGGCCCAAAGTTGGATCGAAACGCATGACCCAGATATCGCGTACATCCTCGCCGAGCGACTGAGCGGCCATCTGGTACAGGGTCAACCCGACGGACACCAGTGCCGCAATGAAGATACCACCCAGCAATACATCGAGCATGCGCATGCCGCGCAGGCGTGCCCAGTTCTCTCCCAGAAGCCCGCACAGTGCAAAACCGACTAGGTAAGCAGCCGGAACCACCATGGCGCCCCAGAGGGGCATCAAGCCGCCTCCGAACTGCAGGAAGGGCAAGAACGCAACGGCCGAGAGGAACAATACCGGCACCGAAAGCATCCAGCCGGCCTGGTTTCTCGCGGCAAGGCCCAGTGCGATGAGGGTCAGCGTTGCCGCCATCCAGGCATCGCGGTGGAAGGAAAACCAGGGAACACTGAAATTCGGCAACAGCCAACTGATTGCGAGTGTTGCACTCGCCAGGACGGCCAGCAATGGGAAAGAAGCCAGGCGGGCTCGCGATGTTGCGGAAGGGCGCAAGATCTCAGAGTGAAACACGTGGGTGCATCTCGAAGGGAAGATTCCGACCGCTACAGCGAAACGGCGGCTTTCAGACGATTGTGCATTCTTAGCACGGTCCGAGCGGGTCGATTGGCTTTCGGTTTCCGAAACGGGTAGGTGGGTCCTAGGCTCGCGCCGCTGATTCTAGTGGCTAGTCCATTGCGGGTTTGCCATAGCGCTGCCTGTGGTGCCGGGGGAGAAACTTGACACGGAGTTGCCGGTGCTATGTCGCCACAGACAGTCCAACCCTCTGATGGCCGCCTGATCCGATCGGTGGCGTTGAAGCAGACCCTTTCTCCGCCAAAAAAAGAAGGCCGCTTTCGCGGCCTTCTCCGACGCCAGGGATGGCGATTGCTTAGTTATGCGGGGCTCTTGCACGAACCCGGCAGGTACTTGCTCGGCATCGGGTTGGTTGAAGCCGGGCCACAACGCCATTCAATGATGGTCTTGCCGCCAGCAGTCGTTCCCACCAGAGAGCCGCCAGAAATCATGGGCACCAGGCGAATGGCGTTGGCGGAAGTGGAAACATCGCCGCCCAAAGCGCCAACACTACCTACGATGGTAATGACACCATCGGCATTGGCAGAGCCACTGACAACCATTTTGGTCGGCGTCACCGAGCAGGCGGAGGGGAGGACGGCAGTCAGGTCAGCACCGGACGTGGGCGCATTCTGCACCGTATCCGTAATCGCGCTACGGCACGACGAAGCCGCCAGAATCACTTCCGACACGCGGGCGCGCACGGTGTAATCCTGATAGGCGGGCAGGGCCACGGCGGCCAGAATACCGATGATCGCGACAACGATCATCAGTTCGATCAGGGTGAAACCCTTTTGGACAGAACGCATCATAAGAAGCTCCTTGGAGAGAGGTTGAGGGGAAATCCGAAAGAGTAGGTGCAGGTTTCGTGCCACCCTGCCGTAAAGAGGCAGATGTGTACTATCGCACGAAGACTGGGGTCCGCTGTCGTGAATTGGCGGCATTCAGTGAGCCAAAAAATGCGACAGCTGGCTGTAAGCATGACAAAAAACGTCAATTGCCCGGGCGTTTTTTTGTCAGATGGCCGATGGGCAGCGCCGTGCGGGTCTTGATTTCACCCAACGAAAACCGGGTTTGCAGATCTTTGACGTTGGGCAGGTTGATCAGGACTTCGCGGGCAAACTGACTGAAGGCGTTCAGGTCGGTACTGATCACCTGCAACTCGAAGGTCCCGGTGCCGCTGATGTAGTGGCAACTCACAATTTCAGGAATTGCGCGGATGGCATCTTCCAGCCGGTGCAGGATGTCGCCCGTGTTTTCTGCCGCGTCCAGGCGAACGAATGCCAGAACACCCAGGCCGATTTTCTCGCGGTCAATGCTGGCGTGGTAGCCGGTGATATAGCCGGCTTCCTCCAGCGCACGCACACGCCTCCAGCATGGGGCCGCCGACAGACCCACCCGCTGGGCGAGTTCGGAATTGGAGATGCGGCCGTGGTCCTGCAGGATCTCCAGAATGGCCCGGTCGTAGCGATCAAGTGTTTCTGAAGCTGCTGACATGGGGAAAGATTATTGCCATAACGGCCGTAATTCTGGCAAAAAAAGAAAACACCTGTCGCCCTCATTTGCCTACACTTTCTGCCATCACAACGCGGCAGGACTGACCTGACTACCGCCCCATCAGGAGACAACATCATGAATGCCCCTCTGCCGGACGCGGTCCGTCGCGCAATGGAAACCGTGACACTCGAAGACAAATACGCCTTGCCGCGAGGGCGTGCGTTCATGAGTGGCGTTCAAGCGCTGGTGCGGCTGCCGATGTTGCAGCAGACCCGGGACCAGTTGTTGGGCAAGAACACAGCCGGGTTTATCAGCGGCTACCGCGGCTCGCCGCTGGGCGGCTATGACCAGGCGCTGCAGAAAGCGCGTTCGTACCTGGCCGCGCAGAACATCGTGTTTCAGCCCGGCGTCAATGAAGAGCTGGCCGCCACTGCGGTGTGGGGTACTCAGCAGCTGGGTTTTGCCCCACCACAGTCGCGGCGGTATGACGGGGTTTTTGGCATCTGGTACGGCAAGGGGCCGGGTGTGGACCGCTGCTCGGACGTTTTCAAGCACGCCAATATGGCCGGCACGACGCCTTGGGGCGGCGTCATTGCCGTTGCCGGCGACGACCATGTGGCCAAGAGTTCCACCGCCGCGCACCAGAGCGACCACATCTTCAAGGCCTGCGGCCTGCCGGTGTTTTTTCCGGCCAGCGTGCAGGAAATACTGGATCTGGGCTTGCATGCCTGGGCGATGAGCCGTTTCTCGGGCGTGTGGGCAGGCATGAAAACCATCCAGGAGATCGTCGAGTCCAGCGCCACCGTGGATGTGGACCCCGAACGGGTGCAGATTGTGTTGCCCGACTTTCCGATGCCACCTGGCGGCGTGCATATTCGCTGGCCCGACCACGCCCTGGATCAGGAGGCCCGGCTTTTCGACCACAAATGGTATGCCGCCTTGGCCTATGTCCGCGCCAACCGACTGAACTACAACGTGATCGAAAGCCCGGCCGACCGCCTGGGTGTGATTGCCAGTGGCAAGGCCTACAACGACACCCGTCAGGCGCTGGCGGACCTGGGGCTGGACGATGCCGCGTGCCGCCACCTGGGTATTCGCCTGCACAAGGTTGGAGTGGTCTGGCCGCTGGAGGCGCAGGGCACACGGGAGTTTGCTGCTGGTCTGCGCGAGATTCTGGTCGTCGAAGAAAAGCGCCAGGTGATCGAGTATCAGCTCAAGGAAGAGCTCTACAACTGGCGTGCCGACGTGCGGCCCAATGTGTTGGGCAAATTCGACGAGGTGGAGGGGGACTTCAGTGGGGGCGAATGGGCGATGCCCAATCCCAGCGCCCACACGCTGCTTCGCGCCAACGCCGATCTGTCGCCGGCCATCATCGCCCGCGCGCTGGTGCGCCGGCTGAAAAAATTGGGGGTGGACGGCGATTGGGCGGCCCGGCTGGATGCGCAAATGGCCGTGCTGGAGGCCAAAGAACAGGCGATGCGCAGCCTGGTGGTGTCGGGTCCGCTGGCCGAGCGGCAGCCGTGGTTCTGCTCGGGTTGCCCGCACAACACCTCCACCCGCGTGCCTGAGGGTTCACGGGCCATGGCCGGCATCGGCTGCCATTTCATGTCGATCTGGATGGACCGGGCGACAGTCGGCTTCACGCAGATGGGCGGTGAGGGGGTGCCCTGGGTGGGACAGCAGCCGTTCAGCACGGATCAGCACATGTTCGCCAACCTGGGCGACGGCACGTATTTTCACAGTGGCCTGCTGGCCGTGCGGCAGAGCATCGCCGCGGGCGTGAACATCACCTACAAGATTCTGTACAACGACGCCGTGGCCATGACCGGTGGTCAGCAGGTGGGGGAGCGACCCGAGGGCCACAGCGTCGTGCAGATTGCGCAGAGCATGCGGGCCGAGGGCGCAGTCAAGATCACCATCGTGACCGACGAACCGGAAAAGTACGCGTCCGTCCAGGGCCTCCCCGCTGGCATCGCCATCCAGCACCGGGACACGCTGGATGCGGTGCAACGCGAGTTTCGCGAGATCAAGGGCACCACGGTCATCATTTACGACCAGACCTGTGCCACCGAGAAGCGCCGCCGGCGCAAGCGGGGGCTGATCGCCGATCCGGCCGTCCGGGTGGTCATCAACGAACTGGTCTGCGAAGGCTGCGGAGATTGTGGTGTGCAGTCGAATTGTCTGTCGGTAGAGCCCCTGGAGACGCCGCTGGGGCGAAAGCGGCGTATCAATCAGAGCACCTGCAACAAGGACCTCAGCTGTCTCAAGGGCTTTTGCCCGAGCTTCGTGACGGTGGAAGGCGGCAAACCACGCAAGAACGCCGCCGGCCGCAAACGCCAGCCGTCCGAGCTGGGGACTCTGCCGGACCCGATGCTGCCCGCGCTGACGCAAACATTCGGCATGGTGGTTGCCGGTGTGGGCGGGACTGGCGTCATCACCATCGGGCAACTGCTGGGGGTGGCGGCGCACCTCGAAGGCAAAGGCGTGGTGACACAGGACGCTGCCGGGTTGGCCCAGAAGGGGGGCGCGACCTGGAGTCATGTCCTTCTGGGCCCGAGTCAGGACGACATTCGCACGACTCGCGTGAGCACCGCCGCAGCCGACCTGATCCTGGCGTGTGACCCTATCGTGGCGGCGGGCAAGGAAACCCTGATGCGCATGCGCGAAGGGCGCACCCGTGTAGCGCTCAACGCGGTGGGCACGCCCACGGCCGCCTTTGTGCGCAATACCGGGTGGGACAATCCGTCCGCCGACTGTGTCCGCACCATCGAACAGGCCGTCGGGGATGACGCAGTGGGGGTTTTCGACGCGGACGCGCTGGCCCACGCGCTGATGGGCGACAGCCTGTACGTCAACCCAATGGTGCTTGGCTACGCGTGGCAAAAAGGCTGGATTCCGCTTTTGCAGGCTTCGCTGATGCGTGCCATCGAACTCAATGCGGTGCAGGTCGACGCGAACAAAGCTGCCTTCGAATGGGGCCGCTGGGCCGCTCAGGACCCGAAACGCGTCGAGGCGCTCCTGGTGCCGACCCAGGCTGTCCAGTGGCACCGCCGGCAAACGGTGGATGAGTTGGTTGACCACCGTGCACGCTATCTGGAGCAATACCAGGACAACCGCTGGGCCGAAACCTACCGGGAATTTGTCGCACGGGTCCGGACGGCGGAGGCTGCGCTGGCGGAAACCGGCGGGCCCCGCACCGCGCTGACCGAAGCCGTGGCCCGCCAGCTGTTTCGCCTCATGTCCTACAAAGACGAGTACGAAGTGGCCCGCCTCCAGGCTGATCCGCAATTCCTTGCCCGTATTGCGACGGAGTTCGAAGGCGACTTTCGCCTGCATTACCACCTGGCGCCGCCTCTGTGGACTCGCCACGACGCGCAAGGCCGACCGGTCAAGCAGAAATATGGCCCGGCCATGCTGACCGCGTTTCGCCTGCTGGCCCGCCTCAAGGGTTTGCGCGGTTCCGCCCTGGACCCATTTGGCCGCACCGAAGAGCGCCGAACCGAACGCGCGCTGATCGGCGAGTACCGCGCGATGGTTGAGGAACTGTTGGCAGGTTTGACGGTGTCCCGCCATGCCGAGGCGGTGGCCATCGCCCAGGAGGCTGACCGGATTCGGGGTTTCGGACCGGTGAAGGCCCGAAACCTCGCAGCGGCACGCCAGCAGTGGGCAACCCGGATGGCCACATGGCGCGAGACGGCGAAAACGGCCTGAAACCGCCGATTCATGATGAAATATCGTCATACCCAGCGGTAAAAGGTCGCTTTCAGCTATCAAAGTAATAGCTCTCTGAGGGCTTCGATCCCCGGCAAATCCCTATGCCCGGTCCGGTTCGGAAAAGCGGGCCGGGCATACAATGGCGGATTGCCCCGAGCCGTCGGCAGGCTTTGCGCCGGCTGAAGGTTTCGTTCCATGTCTCTCAGGAGTTTTCCCCGTGCTGATTTCCATTGCCCATGCCCAAACCGCGCCCGCACCCGCTGCCGGTGGCGAGTCGACATTGATGAGCTTGTTGCCCATCGTGCTGATGTTTGTTGTTCTGTGGTTCGTGATGATCCGGCCCCAGATGAAGAAGGCCAAAGAGCACAAGGCCATGATCGACGCTTTGGCCAAAGGTGACGAAGTGGTGACCGCAGGGGGCATTCTTGGCCGCGTTGCCAAATTGGGCGATAACCACATCAACGTTGAAGTGGCCAACGGAGTTGAAATCCAGATGCAGCGCTCCGCCGTGGTGCAGGTGCTGCCCAAGGGTACCTACAAGTAAACATTCCTGGACGGCCCCGATTTTTCGGGGCCGTACCGTCCCACTCCTTTCTCCCGCGCGATCATGAACCGTTACCCGGTCTGGAAGTACGCGATCATGGTGATCGCGCTCTTGGTGGGGGCCATCTACACCCTGCCCAATTTCTTTGGTGAAGCCCCGGCCGTGCAGGTGTCTGCAGGCAAGGTAACCCTGCGGGTGGACCAGGGAACACTCACCCGCGTCGAGCAGGCGCTCAAGGCCGCCGGAATCACGTCGGACGCTCTGAGTCTCGAGGGGCAGTCCGTCCGCGCCCGTTTTGACTCCACCGATACCCAGATCAAAGCCAAGGACGCGATTCAGAAGGCGCTCAATCCGGACGCCGCTGACCCGGGGTATGTTGTGGCGCTCAACCTGGTGTCGCGGTCGCCGGCATGGCTGACCTCCCTGCATGCGGCACCGATGTATCTGGGCCTGGACTTGCGCGGTGGTGTGCATTTCATGCTGCAGGTCGACATGAAAGCGGCGCTGTCGAAGAAGGTCGACTCCCTGGCCGGTGATTTGCGCTCCATGCTGCGGGAAAAGAATATCCGCCACGGTGGCATCGCCCGCAACGGACAGGCCATCGAGTTGCGCCTGCGTGACGCGGCCACACTGGAAGCCGCCAAGCGCCTGATTCAGGATCAGTTTCCCGACCTTCAATTTACCGAGGTCCCGGAAGGCACCGAATACAAGCTCACCGCCACCATCCGCCCGGAGGCAGCGCGCCTGGTGCAGGAGCAGGCGCTCAAGCAGAACATCACCACGCTGCACAACCGCATCAATGAATTGGGGGTTGCCGAACCGGTGATCCAGCAGCAGGGTCTGGACCGGATCGTGGTGCAGTTGCCCGGTGTCCAGGACACGGCCAAAGCCAAGGACATTCTGGGGCGCACTGCGACCCTGGAGATGCGCCTGGTGGACGAAAGCACGGAAGCTCTGGAGGCCGAGGCCGGCCGCGGACCGGTGCCGTTCGGATCGGAGCGGTACCTGCAGCGCGACGGCCAGCCTGTCATCGTGAAAAAGCTGGTCATCATCACGGGGGACAGCCTGACCGATGCGCAGCCCGGTTTTGACTCCCAGACCCAGCAACCCAAGGTGGATCTGACGGTTGACGCCAAGGGTGGCCGCATCATGCGCGATACCAGCCGCGAAAACCTGAAAAAGCGCATGGCGATTCTGCTCTTCGAGAAGGGCAAAGGCGAGGTACTCACGGCGCCGGTGATTCAGGGCGAATTGGGCAACCGGTTCCAGATTTCGGGATCCATGAGCGTCGTCGAAGCCAATGACCTGGCGTTGTTGCTGCGCGCGGGATCGCTGGCGGCACCGATGGAAATCATCGAGGAGCGCACGATCGGCCCCAGCCTCGGGGCAGAGAACATCGCCAAAGGCTTCAACAGCGTGACCTGGGGTTTCCTGGTCATTCTGGCTTTCATGGCGGTGTACTACATGCTTTTCGGCTTGATCTCGGGAATCGCCCTCGGCGTCAATCTGCTGTTGCTGGTGGCCATTCTGTCGATGCTGCAGGCAACCTTGACCCTTCCCGGCATGGCTGCCATGGCACTGGCCTTGGGTATGGCAATTGACTCCAACGTACTCATCAATGAGCGGGTACGGGAGGAACTGCGCAATGGAGTTGCGCCGCAGGTCGCCATCAACTCGGGTTACGAGCGCGCCTGGGCCACCATTCTGGACTCCAACATCACCACCTTGATTGCCGGGGTGGCACTGCTGGCCTTCGGTTCCGGCCCGGTACGGGGCTTTGCGGTGGTGCATTGCATCGGTATCCTGACCAGCATGTTCTCGGCGGTGTTTTTCTCCCGCGGGCTGGTCAACTTCTGGTACGGCCGGCAAAAGAAGCTCAAGTCGGTTTCCATCGGTACGGTCTGGAAAGCCGACGGAGCCCGCGTTCCTGCGGCGGCGGATTCGGGCAACAAATAAGAGGCTGACATGGAATTTTTCCGCATCCGCAAAGACATTCCGTTCATGCGCCATGCGTTGTTGCTCAACGCGGTGTCACTGATTACCTTCATCCTCGCGGTATTTTTCCTTTTCACGCGCGGCTTGCATCTGTCGGTGGAGTTCACCGGCGGGACGTTGATGGAGGTTTCCTATTCCCAGCCCGCCGATCTGACCAAGGTCCGGTCCACTGTGGCATCGCTGGGCTACGCCGAGGTGCAGGTGCAGAACTTCGGCACTGCCCGGGACGTCCTGATCCGTTTGCCGGTTCAAAAGGGCGCAACCTCTGCCCAGCAAAGTGAACGCGTGCTGACCGCGCTCAAGAGTGCGGATCCTTCGGTCACGTTGCGTCGAACGGAATTTGTCGGCCCTCAGGTGGGCGGCGAACTGGCGGCCGACGGGCTGAAGGCGCTCGCGTTTGTGGTCATTGGCATCATGGTTTATCTGGCGTTTCGGTTCGAATGGAAGTTCGCAGTCGCCGGCATCATCGCCAACCTGCACGATGTGGTGATCATTCTGGGATTTTTCGCCTTTTTCCAATGGGAGTTTTCGCTCGCGGTGCTGGCGGCTGTTCTTGCGGTACTCGGGTATTCGGTCAACGAGTCGGTCGTCATATTCGATCGGATTCGCGAGAACTTCCGTCGCTACCGGAAGATGAGCACCGTTGAAATCATCGACAACGCCATCACGTCCACCATCAGCCGCACCATCATCACCCATGGTTCAACACAGATCATGGTCCTGTCGATGCTGCTTTTTGGGGGCGAAACGCTTTACTATTTCGCCATGGCGCTGACAATCGGAATTTGTTTCGGGATTTACTCTTCCGTATTCGTTGCGGCGGCCATTGCCATGTGGCTGGGGGTCAAACGCGAAGACCTCGTCAAGGCGGCGCCGAAGAAGGACGATCTCGACCCCGGTGACCCGAACGCTGGCGCAACCGTCTGACATCCATAGGCAATGACCCAGACGCTCTCTGCAGAAACCTCACGGCGCCTGGCTCGGGCGGTGCGGGAGCGGTACGTAGCCGAGATCGAGGGGGTCATTGTCGAGCTGGGGGCGATCGCGAGCGGGCGCTTGCGTTCCCTTGCGGAGGATGTGCGTGACACGCGCCAGCAGCAATCCATGCGGGATGCCAATCAGCTGTTTACCCAGCATCGGGCGGCCTGGGTGGATCGGGTCCGGCGACATTGGCGAAGAGCGTTGGGCGGGGAAGTGGCCGTGCCTTCGTTGTCGGGGCTGGACAGCCAGCCGCCCTCTCGCGAAGCTTTTTCCCTGGTGGGCGATGCGGAGGTGGACAACCGGATCGCGGCATCACGCCTGACCTTGGCCATTCTCGACAAGGCGCAATGGCAGCTCAATGATTTGCGGCTGCGCATTCAGCACCTGCAGAAAATCGACGAGTTGCCAGCGCACGATGTGCTCAAGCCGGACACTCTGTCGGTGATGCTGCTCGACTCCTGGACCCACGTGGGCCTGACACTGGATGTCTGGCGTCTGGTTGCCGGTGTGGTCCAACCATTGCTGGTCGAAAGAACGGTCGCCGCCTACCACCATGCGAACGATTTTCTGGTTCGCAGCGGTGTCCTGCCGGAGATCGATCTCAAGTCGCTGGTCCGGCGGTCTGCGGAGGGTGCCCCGGGGGCCGCTCGCCCGTCCCCGGCGGTGGGGCCCGGTGGTTCGGGCGGCGGCAGTGCGGGGGGTTTTGATTCCCAGCGAACAGGCTCGTTCCAGCCGGGCCAGACGGGGGGATTCGGGCCGGCAGCGGGCGCCACCCAATTTGATGCTCAGCGCACGGGTAACTTTGGCGGTTCCGGCGCATTTCAGGCGAGCGGCCCGGGGAACTCGCGCCCGGCACCTGCGAGCCTGGCCTCCCAGTGGCCTTCGCGGGGGGGGGGGTCCGGCGGGCAGTCCATCGTCGGCGCCGGCATGACCGAGCCCGGGGGGATGCGGACTGGCTTGCAGGACGAGACCCGCATGCTCACGGTCACGACGCCCTTGGCGCGGGCGCGGCAGCGTGCGCAAGGGGTGCTGGTCCAGTTGCGCCGGTTCCTTGGCGAGCGGGTTGCCGGATTTGAAGCGACGGACCGGCCCGGACCGTCGCCCGCCATGGCGCAGGCCATGGGGACAACGGATGACACGGGTCGCTCCGTGTTTCTGGATATCAGTCCGGATTCTGCGGGCCTGGTCCAGATTTCGACCGAGTTGCGGGAGCGCACCGCGGCCATCAAGCGCAAGGCCGCAACGCCGGCCGAGAAGGCCACGGTCGAGATCGTCGCCTTGATGTTCCAGGCCATATTGGCGGAAGAGCGCATTCCGGCTGCGATTCGGGTGTGGTTTGCGCGCTTGCAGATGCCGGTACTGCGTGTGGCGATGGCAGAGCCAGAGTTTTTCGGCACTTTGCAGCATCCGGCTCGCCAGTTGATCGATCGCCTGGGCAGTGCCGTGATGGGTTTTGACGCCGCCGCGATCGAAGGCGGAGCGCTGGAGGCGGAGGTTCGTCGCGTTGTGCAGGTCATTGAGCAGTACCCGGAAACCGGACGCAGGGTGTTTCAGCTGGTTCTGGACGAGTTCAAGGCGTTTCTGGCGGTTTACCTCACCGAAGGGGCCTCCGTGCAGAAAGCGGTCAGTGTCGCGCAGCAGGTCGAGCAGAAGGAAACGCTTTCGATCCAGTACACGATCGAACTGCGAAAGATGCTCAACAGCATCAACGTTCGCGACGAAATCCGCGACTTTCTCTTCAAGGTCTGGGCTGAAGTGCTGGCTATGGCCGCGGTTCGACACGGGCCGCAGCACCCCGACACGTTGGCGCTCAAGCGAACGGCCACGGACCTGTTGTGGGCGGCCAGCGCAAAGCCGACCCGTGAGGAGCGCACCAAGGTCATCCACGACCTGCCGGGAATCCTGGCGCGATTGCGGCAGGGCATGGGTTTGCTGGGCCTTTCGGAAATTGCCCAGAATGCTCACTTGAAAGTGATCGGCGACACCCTTTCCGATGCGTTCCTGTCGCGCACGGAAAACATTCCCCGGGCTGAGATCGATGACATGGCGCGCCGGCTTGAGCGACTTGAGGAGGTGGTGCTGGAAGATGTGGCGGGCGACATCCCCCTCAATCCGGAAACCGTGGAGTTGATGCTGGGTATGGACGCTTCGTCTTTTGAGGTGTTGGCTGACGGTGGCTCAAAACCCACGGATGCGATGGTGGCCTGGGTTGCCGAACTGGTTCTGGGCGACTGGTTCATGCTGGACCACAACGCAACGCTGAAACAGGTTCAGCTGTTGTGGCGCAGCGACAAGCGGCAGCTGCATCTTTTTGCGTCGGCAGATGGACGTCATTTCCTGATCCAGGGCAAACGTCTGGCCGCGTATCTGCAGGCGGGTCTGCTGGTACCGGTCGAGGAAGAAGCGCTGACGGTCCGCGCCACGCGAGACGCCATGGCCAAGCTGGATGCGAATCCGGAGCGTCTGCTGAGTTAGCACCGGCGACCGGGACGGGTCCTGTGGTGACTCAGGCACGCGTCATTTGCAAGAATAGGCCCCCCGGCAGCGGCGTAACCCGGTCTTCAAGCTCCAGCTCCAGAAGGCGGGCTTGCAACAGAGGTGTCGGCAGGCCCGTCCGGGCCAGGAGAGCGTCCAGGCTGACGGGATCGAAGCCCATGGCGTTCAGGATCGGATCGTCGATGGCAAGTGATTCTTCTGGCTGGCCGCTACCCGGATTACTGCCCGCCACGCCACGGGCCGAAAGGTCTGTCGACCGGGCCGCGATGGCACCTCGCAGGTCAGACAGTTCTTCCAGGACATCCTGGGCGGATTCGACGAGCTTGGCACCCTGCTTGATGAGGGCATGACAGCCCCGTGCCTGGGTCGTATGAATGGACCCGGGAATCGCAAAGACCTCCCGCCCTTGCTCCGCAGCGAGCCGCGCAGTGATCAGTGAGCCCGATTGCGGTGCGGCCTCCACAACCAGGGTGCCCCGCGTCAGCCCCGCGAGCAGGCGATTGCGTCGGGGGAAGTGCGCTGCCAGGGGCGGAGTCCCGATCGGATATTCGCTGAGGATGAGTCCGGCTTGGGTGATTCGATGGGCCAGTTCCCGATGATGGCGAGGGTAGACCCGATCCACCCCGGTTCCAACGACCGCGACAGTGCGTAATTGCCGGGTCTCAGCGTCATCAGCCAAAGCCCCTTCATGGGCTTTGCCGTCAACGCCCAACGCCAGTCCGGAAACGATCACCAGCCCCGACTGGGCCAGTTCCCGCGAAAAAGCGAACGCATTCGCCGCCCCTTGGGCCGTCGGATTGCGGCTTCCGACAACGGCCAGGCTGAGGCCCGGCGACAGCTGCCGCAGCCATCGTGGCCAGTCCGGGACGCCGATCCCGTACAGGATGGTCGGCGGATCATCAATCGTCAGCAAGCCTGGCGGATAGTCCGGATCCGCCAATGTGAGGATGCGGCGTTCCGACTGGCCATCAACCCCGCGGTCATCGTCCAGCCAGCGTCGTGTGATCTCGATCTGGTGGTCCAGTTCCGCCGCGTGCGCAAGCAACGCATGAGCCTGGGCGCTCGTGACGACCTGTTCGAGTGTGCGTGCGCTTTGGGCGAAGATTGCCGTCGGAAGTCCGAAGCACGCGAGCAACTTGCGCGCCGTGACCGGGCCGATGCCATCGGTGAGGCACAGCCGCAACCATGCCCGCAGCTCGCCCGATTCCATGGCTGCCGCGAAGTTGCCAATCAGCGCGGATTGACCAGTCGGTCGCCGACACGCACGACGTCCGTGATCTCCAGAATCAGCGCATAGGAGACCCGGTCAAATGTGCGAAACACCATCATCAAACCGTTGCGTTCGTCTGGGACACGCAGGGTCGGACGCGTCGGGTCGGTGCGATCGGTTACACGCTCTCCTGCAGTCAGTATCTGGAGCACATGGCCGACCTCCAGTCCGTCCCGCGTGCCACGGTTGATCGCCACCACCTGATTCTGCGACGCGAAGCGCACCCCGCTTCCATAGACTGAAACGACGCGACCATCGACAGGCGTTTCGGGCGCACGGGGAACATAGCTGGGAAACTCGCGCGGGGGCTCCGGCAGCAGCCGGTCACCGACCCGCATCTCCTCCGTGGATTGGACGATCTCCAGTGACGCGGGGACGGCTTCTTCGGCTGCTTTGGTTTCGGTTCTTGGGGTCGCTGCCTTCTCTGGAGCGACCAATCGCGCATTGCCGATGTACTGGGCCTCATAGCCGAGGATTGCGCCGCTTTCGGGGTCCTTCAGGGGTACTGCATTGCGGAATACTCGAAAGTCGCGGGGTTGGCCACTGGCCAGACTCAGCGGCTTGTCGGCAGGCCCTCGGGCATAGGCGCGGTCGCCGCGGCTGAGCAGTACCCGCAACTCCCGGGTTGCGACGATGCGCGCAGCCTGAGCCAGCCCGGCTTCGTCCACCACAATGGGCTCGGCCAGGAATGCCTCGATTCGTCGGGTCTCCAGGGTCGGCAATGCACTGTCCAGCAACGGCTCGACGCGGCTCGTCGGCGAAACCCGAACGGTCTGGATGCCCTCTGACCCGACCGGCTTGGCGGTGGTGAGCATGGCCCGCCCGTCTTTCTTGACCAGGTGCAGTTCCTGTCCGGGGTAGATCAGGTGGGGGTTTCGGATCTCTGCCATGTTCATGCCCCACAGCTCGGGCCAGCGCCAGGGGCGTTTGAGAAACACGCCGGAGATCGCCCACAGCGTGTCACCCTTCTTGACGCGGTAGTGGTCGGGCGCGTCGGGTGCCAACTCAGACAGGGGTACGCCCGACTGCGCGACCTGCTGGGCCGTGGCCTTTTGCGCCGGAGTAGTCACCGGAGTTTGGGCGGCTGTCGTGGTGGGGCCCATGGCAACGAGGGTCCACACAGATAGTGTGACCAAACCGGGACGGAGAGCAACAGTCAGGTGCTTCATGGGTGGAGGGTTCCCTGCGGAAAACTTGACAAAGCACTGGCGATTGTGCTCTCAAGCCATTGATTGATCAACGTAAAACGATGAGGCGCGCGGCACGCCCGGAGAAAAGTGGCGAAAATACCGACATTCGCATCCGATTCCTATGCCCATTCTCGACATTCTCCGTTTTCCTGATCCCCGTCTGAACAAGGTCGCCAGGCCGGTCACAGTCGTGGACTCTCGTATCAAGGCCCTGGTGGCTGACATGCTTGAGACCATGTATGACGCGGAAGGTATCGGCCTGGCGGCGACTCAGATCGATGTTCATGAGCGCGTGATTGTGATCGACGTATCGGAAGAGCGCGACCGTCCGCTGGTTCTGATCAATCCCGAGCTGGAATGGTCCAGTTCCGAACGCGTCAAAGGCGACGAGGGGTGTCTGTCGGTGCCCGGTATCTACGACGGCGTCGAACGTGCCGCGTCGATACGGGTCAGCGCTCTCGATGGCGACGGGCATACCCGCACCATCGAGGCGGAGGGCCTCCTGGCGGTCTGTGTCCAGCACGAAATGGATCACTTGATGGGCAAGGTTTTCGTGGAATACCTGTCTCCGCTCAAGCGCAACCGGATCAAGACCAAGCTGCTCAAGCAGCAAAAGGAAGCGCGCGGGTGAAGGCTCTGATCCCCCGGGCCGGGCGCTGGCTTGCACTGGCGGGCGTATCGGGGATGGTGGCCTGTGCGGGTGTGCCGCAGTGGGAACAACCCGGTGCAGCGCGTGAGGCGGTGATCGCCCGCCTCGGCTCGCCGACCGCCGTGCACCCGTTGCCCGGCGGCGAACGCCTGCAATACTCGCAGCAGCCGGCGGGCCGTCAGGTACACAACCTCGACTTCGATCGGGCCGGTCGGCTTCTGGTCGTCGAGCAGGTCATGGACCCGGCAGTGTTCGCCCGCATTGAAACCGGGCGCTGGACCCGCGACGACCTGCTGCGCCAGTTCGGTCCGCCCGCGCTGGTCGAGCGTGCTGCGCGGTTCGACGGTGATATCTGGACGTGGCGCTACCTGGAAGCCGGAAGCCTGTTTCGTCAGTTGCACGTGTACCTGGACCGTGCCGGTGTGGTCCGCCAGGTGCTGAATACCGACGAAGTACTCCCCGACGACCCAACACCCTGAACAATAGCGATGGGCACCGCGAAGCCCGCCTGATCTGGAACGACCCTGTGCGAGTGATTTTTGCCGGAACCCCCGAATTTGCCCGTGTGGCGCTGGCGCGTCTGCTGGAGGCCGGGTTCACCGTGCCGCTGGTGCTGACCCAGCCCGACCGGCCGGCCGGCCGGGGCATGAAACTGCAGGCGTCGCCGGTCAAACAGCTGGCGCTGCAGCACGGCATTCCGGTGGCGCAGCCGCGCAGCCTGCGGCTGGACGGCAAGTTTCCCGACGACGCGGCCGCCGCCCGCGACGCCATTGCCGCCGCGCGGGCCGATGTGATGGTGGTCGCCGCGTACGGCCTGATCCTGCCCGACTGGACACTGACCGCACCGCGCCTGGGTTGTCTGAACATCCATGCGTCGCGGCTGCCGCGCTGGCGCGGCGCGGCGCCGATTCACCGTGCCATCGAAGCCGGAGACGACGAAACCGGCGTCACCATCATGCAGATGGACGCGGGGCTGGACACGGGCGACATGCTGTTGCTGGAAACGCTGCCGATTCGCGGTGACGACACCACGGCCACGCTGCACGACCGGCTGGCGGCGCTGGGCGGGCGGCTGATCGTGGAGGCGCTGGAACGGGCGGCCTGCGGCGGGCTGCGCCCGGTTCCGCAGCCGGCGCACGGCATCACCTACGCCCACAAGATCGAGAAAGCCGAAAGCGCCGTCGACTGGTCGCTGCCGGCGACGCAGATCGAGCGGCGCATCCGCGCCTTTGACCCGTTTCCGGGCGCCAGCACCACCTGTCAGGGTGAGACGGTGAAGCTCTGGAAGTCTCATCTTGATAGCAATCAACGACCGTTTGACGCTGGGTACGGGCAAATTTTGTCTGCAGATGCCGATGGGGTGCGTGTGGTCACCGGTGACGGCGTGCTTTGTGTGACCGAACTGCAGCGCGCCGGTGGCAAACGCCTGCCGGCGGCCGATTTTTTGCGCGGCTTTGCGCTGCCCGCCGGGGCGGCGTTCGAGTCGCCTGTCTGAAGTTCACGCCATGACTGACATGCTCCCCCGTTGGCGTCGCATTGTTGCCCACCCCGAGTTCCGGGCTGGTGCGCGCGAAATTTCGGGCGTCGCGCCGGGTCTGGCGGCCTGGGGGCTGATGACCGGTGTGGCCATGGTGCAGTCGGGCATGAGCACCGTGGAGGCGCTGGCCATGACACTGCTGGTGTTCGCCGGCAGCTCGCAGCTCGCGGCCATCCCGCTGATCGCGGCCAGCGCGCCGGTGTGGGTGATTCTGGCCACCAGTTTTTGTGTGAATTTGCGCTTTGTGGTGTTCAGCGCCCACCTGCGCAGCTACGTCATGCACCTGCCACGGCCGCTACGGCTGCTGGTGGGCTATGTCACGGCCGACATGACGTATGTGCTGTTCGTGCGCCGGTATGCGCACCCTCCCACGACGGCGGCAGAGCGTGAGGCACAGCTGGCCTACCTGGCCGGCGGAGGCGGGCTGAACTGGGCCAGCTGGCAGGCCGCCAGTGTTGCCGGTATCGCGCTGGCCCATTCGGTGCCGCTGCATTGGGGTCTGGGTTTTGCCGGCATCCTGGCGCTGACAGGTGTGGCCTGCTCGCTGGCCTCGACGACCATGCGGCGTGTCTCGGCGGGCGTGGCGGGTGCCGCGGCCGTGGCGGCTTTTGCGTTGCCGTTCAAGCTCAACATCGTGTTCGCGATCGCCGTAGCCGTGGCGCTGTGCCTGCTGCTGGAGCGACCGGCGCCGCCGGATCGCCGGAGTGCCACGTGACGACCGGCAAACGACCCACAAACCATGGCGAAATGGAGGCCCGGCCATGAGCGAGCCCGGTACCGACTGGTGGACGTTGGCCGTCATTCTGGGCCTGACCGTGGTTACCGTGGTCACGCGCAGCTTCTTTTTCCTCTCCAGCCGCGACTGGCGCCTGCCCCACTGGGCCCAGCGTGGCCTGCAATACGCGCCGATTGCCGCATTGTCTGCAGTGATCGTGCCTGAAGTGGTCATGACTCAGGGGCAGCTGATCAGCACCTGGCAGGATGCGCGGCTGTTTGGCGCCGCCGCCGGTGCGGCGTTCTACTTCGGGCGGCGCGGTCAGGGGCAGGCGGTGTTGGGCACCATCGTCACGGGCATGGCGGTTTTCCTGCCGCTCAAGCTGGGACTGGGCTGGTAAGCGCGGTCGCTGGAGGCGCCTCTTAGAATGGCCGCCTGATCGAACCTTCCCTCCAAAGCCATGAACGTCATCCGTTTTTCCGATCTCTGCACCAGCGGCCAGGCCCGCAACCAGCGCGTCTTCATCCGCGCCGACCTGAACGTGCCCCAGGATGACAGCGGCGCGATCACCGAAGACACCCGCATCCGCGCCAGCGTGCCCTGCATCCGCATGGCGCTGGAGGCGGGCGCGGCCGTCATGGTCACCAGCCACCTGGGCCGCCCGGTCGAAGGCGCCTTCAAGCCCGAAGACAGCCTCGCGCCGGTGGCCGAGCGGCTGGGTGAACTGCTCGGGCGCGAAGTGCCGCTGGTGGCCGACTGGGTGGACGGCGTCAGCGTCGCGCCCGGCCAGGTCGTGCTGCTGGAAAACTGCCGCGTCAACGTCGGCGAGAAGAAGAACAAAGAGGAGCTGGCGCGCAAACTCGCCGCGCTGTGCGACATCTTCGTGCACGACGCCTTCGGCACCGCCCACCGCGCCGAAGGCACCACCTACGGCATCGCCCAGTACGCGCCCATCGCCTGCGCCGGCCCGCTGCTGGCGGCGGAGATCGATGCCATCAGCAAGGCCCTGGCCAACCCGAAACGCCCGCTGGCCGCCATCGTCGCCGGCTCCAAGGTCAGCACCAAACTCACCATCCTGCAAAGCCTGGCGGAAAACGTCGACCAGCTCATCGTGGGCGGAGGCATCGCCAACACCTTCATGCTCGCGGCCGGGCTGAAGATCGGCAAAAGCCTGGCCGAGCCCGACCTGGTCGGTGAAGCCAAGGCCGTGATCGCAGCCATGGCCGCGCGCGGCGCCGACGTGCCCATTCCCACCGACGTGGTCTGCGCCAAGACCTTTGCCGCCGACGCGCCGGCCACCGTCAAGGCCGCCACCGCCGTGGACGACGACGACCTGATCCTGGACATCGGCCCCGAGACGGCACAGAAACTGGCCACCCAGCTCAAGGCCGCCGGCACCATCGTCTGGAACGGCCCGGTGGGCGTGTTCGAGTTTGCGGCGTTTGAAAACGGCACCCGGACGATTGCGCAGGCCATTGCCGAATCGAGCGCCTTCAGCATCGCCGGCGGCGGCGACACGCTGGCGGCCATTGCCAAGTACGGCATCGAACGGGACGTGGGCTACATCTCCACCGGCGGCGGCGCGTTCCTGGAGGTGCTGGAGGGCAAGACGCTGCCGGCGTTCGAGATCCTGCAGGCGCGCGCGGCGGGGTGACGCCGGGGTAGTTTCGGGGCCGGAGGCCCTGAAATCGCGTTGTAACCGCCGGTGTGTCAAAATTGAAACTTGATTACATCGTCGGAGTCTTGTACATGCCTCGTCACGCCACCAAGATTGTCGCCACCCTGGGCCCGGCGTCCAGTGATCCAGCCTTGCTGGAGGCCATGATCCGCAGTGGTGTCGATGTCGTGCGGTTGAACTTCAGTCATGGCAAGGCGCAGGACCACATCGACCGCGCCGGGCTGGTTCGCCAGGCGGCGCAGCGCGCTGGCCGAGAAGTGGCCATCATGGCGGACCTGCAGGGCCCGAAAATCCGCGTTGGCAAGTTCGCCGACGGCAAGGTCATGCTGGAAACGGGCGCGACGTTTGTCCTGGATGCCTCGCGTACCGCGCCGGGGGACTTGAATGGGGTGGGGCTTGACTACAAGGAGCTTCCGCGCGATGTACGCCCGGGCGATCTGCTGTTGCTCAACGACGGTCTGATCGTGCTCAAAGTGGAGGCCGTGCGGGGCGAGGCAGTGCACACCGTTGTGCACATCGGCGGGGAGTTGTCCAACAACAAGGGCATCAACAAGCAGGGCGGTGGCCTGTCGGCGCCGGCCTTGACCGCCAAGGACATGGAAGACATCCGTACGGCCATGGCGTTTCAGGCGGACTATGTGGCCGTCAGCTTTCCGAAGACCGGCACCGACATGGAAATGGCCCGCCAGTTGTGTCTTGTAGCCGGTGCGGAGTTTCGCCACAAACCGGCGTTGATCGCCAAGATCGAACGTGCTGAAGCCATTCCTCGCCTGGAAGAAATCCTGGCTGCCAGCGACGGCATCATGGTCGCACGGGGGGATCTGGCGGTCGAGGTGGGCAATGCGGCTGTTCCTGCGCTGCAAAAGCGCATGATTCGCCTGGCCCGGCGCCAGGACAAGGTTGTGATCACCGCCACCCAGATGATGGAAAGCATGATCACCAACCCGGTGCCCACACGCGCCGAGGTCAGCGACGTGGCCAATGCGGTGCTCGATGGCACCGATGCCGTCATGCTCAGCGCCGAAACCGCCGCCGGTCGCTACCCGCTGGAAACCGTGCAGGAGGTGGCCAAGATCTGCGCGGCGGCCGAAAGTGCTTCCGAAGCCGAGATCGACGATGACTTTGCCGGTGAGACGTTTACCCGGATTGACTACACCATTGCCATGGGAGCGCTGTTCACCGCCCACCATCTGGGCGCGAAAGCACTTGTTGCGCTGACCGAATCGGGTTCGACGGCACTGTGGATGAGTCGCCACCGGATCGCAATTCCGATCTATGCCCTGACCTCGCGCCAGGACACCCAACGCCGGATGGCGCTATACCGCAACGTGCGGGCCCTGCTGCTCGAATCGAGTACCGATCGCGATACCGCGTTGCATCAGGCCGAACAGCGACTGCGTGAGCGGGGGATTGTCCAGCCTGGCGACATCTATGCCATCACCTGCGGCGAGCCGATGGGTTCACCCGGCGGTACCAACATGCTCAAGATCTGCCGCGTGACCTGACCGCTGCGCCTCTGGCGGTACGCAGCCGCCACCATCGCCGACGTGCCCAGGGTTCACGGCGGATCAGGCCGTGTGTCAGGACGGCACAACCCCAGCCGAGCAGCAGCCCGGCGGCAATGTCCGTCGGGTAGTGGAGCCCGAGATACAAGCGGCTCCAGGCAATCCCCGCGGCGACCAGGCAGGCGACCCCGCCGAGCCATGCCGGCTGTTCGCCGCGGTGCAGCGTCAAGGCGGCAGCCCAGGCGGAGGCAACTGCCGCGTGCAGGCTTGGAAAACTGGCGCTCGCGGCATGGGCCATGCCCTGGAAACCCAGCCCGGTGACAAACGGACGCTCCATCGGTATCGCCCAGCGAATGGCCCGCGTCGCCAGCCAGGCCAGCGCCATGGCGGTCACGACCGCAGCCAGACGCCGACGCGTGTCGGGATAACGGCTGACCAGGAGCAAGGAGGCAACGGCCGCCAGGGTGGGCAAGTCGGACGACACCCAGCGTGCGATGGCCAGGATCATTGGCGGAGCGTCCGGTCCGGCATTCAGTGCGAGGAAAAGGGCAACATCCCAGTCGTTCATGGAGCGGTATCGGAGTACCCCTCTACGCTACCGATCAACCGTGAACTTTCTGTGATGCCTTGTCCCGACGCAAAGTCCGGTTCGCCGTGACCGGTAAAATCCCGGGTTACATCACGGTTACCGACTCCGAAAACCTTCTGGGGAATATCTATGGCACTCGTTTCCATGCGCGAGCTGCTGGACCACGCCGCCGCTCACGGCTACGGCATTCCGGCATTCAACGTCAACAATCTGGAACAGGTACAGGCCGTCATGGCCGCCGCCGACGAGGTGGGCGCGCCCGTGATCCTTCAGGCGAGCGCGGGCGCCCGCAAATACGCCGGCGAGAGCTTCATCAAACACCTGATTCAGGCGGCTACCGAAGCCTACCCGCACATTCCCTTGGTCATGCACCAGGACCACGGCACCAGCCCTGCGGTGTGCCAAGGTGCGATCGACCTGGGATTCGGCTCGGTCATGATGGACGGCTCACTGAGGGAAGACGGCAAGACCCCGGCGGACTTCGCCTACAACGTTGACGTGACGCGCAAGGTGGTTGCCATGGCCCACGCCGTGGGGGTGACGGTGGAAGGCGAACTCGGTTGCCTGGGCAGCCTGGAAACCGGTGAGGCCGGCGAGGAAGACGGCATCGGTGCCGTCGGCAAACTTGATCACAGCCAGATGCTGACCGATCCCGAAGAGGCCGCGCAGTTCGTCAAGGCCACCCAGCTCGACGCGCTGGCCATTGCCATCGGCACCAGCCACGGCGCCTACAAGTTCACCCGCCCGCCCACTGGTGACGTTCTGGCGATTTCCCGGGTCAAGGAAATCAACGCCCGTATTCCCAACACCCATCTGGTCATGCACGGATCTTCCAGCGTGCCGCAGGATTTGCTGACCATCATCAACCAGTACGGTGGCAAGATGAAGCAGACCTACGGCGTGCCCATCGCCGAAATCCAGGAAGCCATCAAGTATGGCGTGCGAAAAATCAACATTGACACCGACATCCGTCTGGCGATGACCGGCGCGGTGCGCAAGTTTCTGGCCGAGAATCCCGACAAGTTCGATGCCCGCGAGTGGCTCAAGCCCGCCCGCGAAGCGGCCAAGGCCGTGTGCAAGCAGCGCTATCTGGAGTTCGGATGCGAAGGTCAGGGCGGCAAGGTCAAGGGCAACACGCTGCAGGTAATGGCCGCCCGCTACACCGCCGGAGAACTGGCCCAGGTCGTGCACTGATGGCGGGCCAGCCCGAGCGGCGATAATCGGCCGCGTGGCCCGAAGCCCGCTGACGGTTCGGCGGGCTTTTTCCTTTTCCGACGCCCGATCTTCCGACAAAGCGACCGCCCATGCCCAACGTCCTCCACACCTCGGCCTTGACTTCCTTGCCGCTACTGGCGCGCGGCAAGGTGCGCGACAACTACGCCGTGGGCGACGACCGCATCCTGATGGTGGCCTCCGATCGCATCAGCGCTTTTGACGTGATCATGGGCCAGCCCATACCGGGGAAGGGTGCGTTGCTGACCCGGATGGCGTTGTGGTGGTTCGACCAGTTGGGCCCCAAGGGACTGAACCTGTGCCCGATCCACCTGACCGGCGAGGCGCCCGAAAGTGTGGTCGCGCCCGCGGAGGTGGCCCAGGTGACCGATCGGTCGATGTTGGTCAAGCGGCTCAAGCCCATCCCGGTGGAGGCCGTGGTGCGCGGCTATCTGGCTGGCAGCGGCTGGAAGGAGTATCAGCAGGGTCAGGCCGTCTGTGGCGTGGCACTGCCACCGGGCCTCAGGAACGCGAGCCAGCTGCCCGAGCCGATCTACACCCCGGCCGCCAAGGCGGCAATGGGAGAACATGACGAAAACATCAGTTTCGAGCGCACGGTGGAGATGATTGGTCTGGATCTCGCCACCCGCATTCGTGACATCAGCATCGCCATTTACAAGGCTGCAGCCGAAATTGCACGGAAGAAGGGCATCATCATCGCGGACACGAAGTTCGAATTCGGACTGGATGTGGACGGTACGCTGACGCTGATGGACGAGGTACTCACGCCCGATTCGTCGCGCTACTGGCCGGCAGAAAGTTACGCCGAGGGCGCCAACCCGCCGAGCTTCGACAAGCAATTCCTGCGCGACTGGCTGGAGCAAGCGCGTGTAGGCGACAAACTCTGGGACAAAACCCCGCCCGCGCCACACCTGCCGCGTGAAGTGATCGAGAAGACCGCCGCGAAATACCAGGAAGCGCTGACCCGGCTGACAGCCTGATCGGCAGTCCGGGGATCGATGCTTCGTTTGCTATTTAATATATAGCGACAGTCGACCTTTTCACGCTGGATATCGGCCGATTTCGTGCAATAACGACCGGCATAGACGTTTTGTGGTCCGTGCCGAAGTCCGGACTCAGTTCAGGGCCATGCTGAGTTTGCGCCGGTAGGCCGCCACCAGGGTGGCCTGGGGGTCTTCTTCGACGGCGCCTTTGCCCATCAGCTCGATCCCGCCGGCGGTTTTTGCACCCGTTTCAGCCGTCTTTCCCTTGGGTTTCGGCGGGGTGAGCAGTTCGAGGATGGCAACCACTGTCTTGCGGGGCGCCTCATCGGCCCATTTTTTGTCCCGCAGGATGATTTCCAGCAGTTCATCCATCGCCGCGGGCCAGTCGCCGCGCGCCATCAGCAGCCGGCTCTTGGCAAAGCGGGTTTCGAAGTCACGCCGGTTCTCGGCAATCAACTGGTCGAAACGCTCGATCGGCCAGGTGCCTCGGGGATCGGTGGCTTCGAACTCCAACGCCATCAACCATTGGGAAAGTGCTTCGAAGCGCAGCCCCACCGGAATGCGAGACAGCGCCGGTGCCAGGACACCGGCAGCCTCGGCCAGTTGACCGGTTCCGATCAGCAGCTTGACATAGTCGTAGCGGATGTCGTCATTGGCGGGGTCTGCGGCGAGCGCCTCGGCCAGACGCTCGCGCGCGGCCTGGGTGTCGCCGGATTCCAGAATGGCCTGGGCCTGCTCGGCTTCGGCCTGGGCCGCCAGTTCATGTTCGGCCGGGAGGTGTTTGTCCAGGAACTGGCGGATCTGCCCTTCGGGGACCGCCCCCATGAAGCCGTCGACCGGTTGCCCTCCGATCAGCAGCACACAGGTCGGGATGCTGCGGATGCCGAAGGCGCCGGCCAGTTGCTGCTCATCGTCGGAATTGATCTTGACCAGTTTGAATCGCCCCTCGTAGGCGACCTCCAGTCGTTCCAGCACCGGCCCGAGCGATTTGCACGGCCCGCACCACGGAGCCCAGAAATCCACCAGCACGGGCACAGTCATGGAGGCGGCGATGACCTCGGTTTCAAAGTTCTGCAGGGTGACGTCGATCATGGAGGGTGAAACCTTAAAATTGTGCTTTGCTCGCGAAAAGCACCCAATGTCCCAAGCGCTCATCGGCGTGGTCATGGGCTCCAGTTCCGACTGGGACACCATGCAACACGCAGTCCAGATTCTCCAACAGTTTGGCGTTCCCCACGAAGCGCGGGTCGTCTCCGCCCACCGTATGCCCGACGACATGTTCGCCTATGCCGAGTCGGCGCAGGGGCGGGGGTTCAAAGCGATCATCGCCGGCGCGGGTGGGGCAGCCCATCTTCCGGGCATGATCGCTGCCAAGACCATCGTTCCGGTGTTGGGTGTGCCGGTGCAGTCCAGGGCCTTGTCGGGCGTGGATTCGTTGCACAGCATCGTGCAGATGCCCAAGGGCGTCCCGGTGGCCACGTTCGCCATCGGTGTTGCCGGCGCAGCCAATGCGGCGCTGTTTGCTGTGGCATTGCTGGCCAATGAAGATGCCGCGCTGCGCGTCCGGCTCGAAGCCTTCCGCGCCGAGCAGACCGCCGCCGCGCGGGCGATGACCCTGCCGCCGATGGGCGGGCACTGAACCGGCGGCGACATGAACAAACCGATCCTTCCGGGCACACTGGTCAACGGCCAGCCGGCGACCCTGGGCGTGATGGGCGGAGGCCAGCTGGGGCGCATGTTCGTGCACGCGGCGCAGCGCATGGGCTACTTTACCGTCGTGCTTGATCCCGATCCTGCCAGCCCCGCCGGGCTGGTCAGTCACCACCATATCCAGACGCCTTATCTGGACGAGCAAGGCCTGGCGCAGCTGATGCAGCGTTCAGCGGCCATTACCACCGAATTTGAGAACGTGCCGGCGCCGGCGCTGGTCACCTTGGGCGCCCATCGTCCGGTCGCCCCCGGAGCCGACGCGGTTGCCGTCGCGCAGGACCGTGCGGCCGAGAAGGCCCATTTCCGCGCCTGCGGTGTGCCCGTGGCGCCGTACGTGGTGATCGAGACGCCGGAGCAACTCGCTGCCCTCATCGAGGGGCCGGGAGCAGTACCCGAGGTGAGCCGCGTGGGGGCCGACCTGTTCCCGGGCATCCTGAAAACCGCCCGCCTCGGCTATGACGGCAAGGGCCAGATCCGGATACAAAACCGCGCTGACCTGGCCGCTGCCTGGGACGGCCTCAAGAACGTTCCCTGCGTGCTGGAAAAAATGCTGCCCCTGGCCGCCGAATGCTCGGTCATCGTTGCGCGCGGCGCGGACGGTGCGGTCGTGCATTTTCCGGTGCAGCGGAACGTGCACCGGGACGGCATTCTGGCCCTGACCGAGGTTTTCGAAGGAAATCTGCCGTTACCCATCGCAAAAAGGTCGATAGATGCTGCGATTTCGATAGCAAATGGTCTGGACTATGTCGGGGTATTGTGTGTCGAGTTCTTTGTCCTGGCGGACGGCAGTCTGGTGGTCAACGAAATGGCACCAC
Source organism: Curvibacter sp. T50 (assembly GCF_057219955.1). NCBI lineage: Bacteria > Pseudomonadati > Pseudomonadota > Betaproteobacteria > Burkholderiales > Comamonadaceae > Curvibacter > Curvibacter sp. T50. Next base: position 134,281 of record NZ_JBXVVU010000005.1, on the reverse strand, counting down.
GACCCCACAACAGTGGGCACTACACCATGGAAGCCTGCGACCAGTCGCAGTTTGATCTGCAGGTGCGCACCCTGGCCGGCTTGCCGCTCACGCCGCCGCGTCAGCACAGCCCGGCCATCCTGCTCAACCTCCTCGGTGAGCTGTGGTTCGACGCTGCCGGCGGCGCAGTGACTCCGCCCTGGGCAGAGCTCCTGGCCCTCCCGGGAACCCATCTGCACTTGTACGGAAAGCTCGACGCCCGCCGCGGGCGCAAGATGGGCCACCTGACCATGACCGGCGCCGATATCGCGGCCGTGCGCGCGACAGCGGCACGCGCCGCCGCTTTGCTGGGCATTGCGCCGTTCTGATGACTGCAGGCGTCCGATGATCCTTGATGGAAACGACCCCCGCGAGGTGCGCGAAGCGGCTCGTGCCCTGGCGGCCGGCGAGCTGGTCGGCCTGCCCACGGAAACCGTCTACGGACTGGCCGCCAACGCGCACGATGACGTTGCGGTGGCGGCCATCTTTGCGGCCAAGGGCCGGCCCGCCGATCATCCACTGATTGTGCATGTGCTCGGGCCGGAGCAGGCGGAGCACTTTGCGGTCGACATCGCTCCGTTCGCTCGGCAGCTCATGGCGCGTTTCTGGCCCGGGCCCCTGACGCTCATCCTGCCGCGGCGGCCCGGGGTTGGCGACGCGGCGGCCGGTGGTCACGAATCGATTGGTCTGCGTTGCCCGTCGCACCCGGTGGCCCAGGCGGTGCTGGCCGGCTGTGCGCCGCTGGGCGTCTGGGGACTGGCAGCGCCCAGTGCCAACCGTTTCGGGCGGGTCAGCCCGACCTGCGCCGACCATGTGGTGGCCGAGCTCGGCGCGAGCTTGCGGATTCTGGACGGAGGCGCCTGCCCGGTGGGGATTGAATCGACCATTGTCGACTGCACGCGGGGCGCGCCGGTGCTGCTGCGCCCCGGCCATGTCTTGCCGGCTGAAATTGAAGCGGCAGCCTCTGTTGCCCTGGTGCCGGCCGAGTCGGTCGCGCCCACCCAGCCGCGCGCGTCGGGCACACTGGAAGCCCACTACGCCCCGTCTGCATCGCTGCGCCTGATGGACGCCAAGGCGCTGCAGACCGCGCTGGATCTGCTCGGCGCCGATGCGCGGCATCTGGCGGTGTATGCCCGCACGGTGCTGCGCAGCCGTTCGGAGCACATCGTCTGGCGCCGCATGCCGTCGGACGCCGCTGCGGCCGCCCAGCAATTGTTTGCGACCTTGCGTGAATTCGATCAACGGGGAGTGCGCCTGATCTGGGTGGAAACCCCGCCCGCCGATGAACCTTGGGACGGTGTCCGCGACCGTCTGCGCCGTGCCGCCGCCGCAGCCTGAGCCCGGCGGGCTTCACCGATACACTACCGACTACTCTGGAGAACCCTTCATGACTGCAAACTGGTCCCGCCGCGCCTTCCTGTCTGCCAGCGGCGCCGCAGCCGCCGCGCTGGCGGGCTGTGGCTCCAGCACCATCGAATCGGCATTGAGGCCCGCCCGGTTCCTGGCCGTGGGCGACGGGTTCGGCGACCTTGGGCAGGGCGGCGTGCGCTATACGGTCAACGATGCCAGCGTCAACATCTGGTCCGATCAACTGGCGACACGGTATGGCGTGGCGCTCAAGCCGAGCGCCAGTGGCGGACTGTCGTATGCCCGCGGTGGTGCCCGAGTCAGTGGCGGGGCGCCCAGCATTCAGAGCCAGATCGACAGCCTTCTGGCGGGCAACACGCTCGGTGCCAATGACGTGGTGCTGGTGGATGGGGGCATCACCGATGTGGTGGCGGAGGTCACCGCGCGGGGAATCTCGGCGCAAACGACAACGAACGTCCGCGCGGCCGGGGCCGCCTTGGGCGCGCAGGTTCGTCGCCTGGTGACAGCGGGAGCGAAGTACGTTGTGGTGGCCGGGGTGTACAACCTGGGCATATCACCATGGGCCGTCGGGCTGGGGCAGGCCAGCGGGATCACCGATCTGTGCAACCGTTTCAACGAAGCTTTGCTGGTGGCCGTGGTGGACCTTGGCGCCAACGTCTTGTTCGTCGACGCCGGGCTGTTTTTCAATCTGGTCAAGGCCAATCCGACGACCTATTCCATGACCAATGTGACCGACAAGGCCTGCACCACGGCCGAGGCGACGAGTTGCAATGTCAGCACGATCGCCGCCGGCATCGACTACACCAAAGCCCTGTTTGCCGACGGCGTCTACCTGACACCTTCCGCAAATGCCCAGTTTGGCAACTATGCCTACGACAAGCTGCGCGACCGCTGGTGAGTTCGTCCGCTCCCGGAACAATCCATGAAAAAAGCCGCCCCGTGGGGCGGCTTCTTTTTTTCAGGCACTGCCTGGTGGGTGTCAGAACCGGCGTCCGACGCCGATGCTGAACGAGGTCGGGTTCAGCTTCATGTCCAGCGTCTGACCGGTCGACAAGGTTGAGCGGGTTTCCAGGAAGGTCTTGGCGACCATGGCGTCAATGAACCAGCCGTCCTTCAGCGCAAAGGAGACGCCGGCCTGGATGGTGGGCACCAGCTTGGATTCGATGCTCATCGTTGTGGGCGTGGCGGGCGTACCGCCGGTCAGCGCCGACAGGGCAGCAGTGGTGCGGGTCTTGAAGAATCGCGCGTAGGTGGGCCCGGCGCCCAGGTAGGGGCGAATGTCCGCCTTGGCGTCACCGAAACGATACTGCACCAGCAACGTCACCGGAAGGGCCTTGGTTTCTGCCAGCTTGCCGACTCCGCCGATCGCACCCGCGCCGACAATGTTGTGCTTGAACGGCAATGCCAGCGGCAGGTCTACCGCGATGTTGTCGGTCATCATGTACGTGACGCCGCCGCTGATCTGGCTGGCCGAACCGACGTCGCCTTTGGTGCCGGCGAAAGCAGGCGCGCTCAGGTCGCCGCTGGTCACCGAGGGCGAAATGTTGGTGGCGCCGATACGGCCCATCAGGGTTCCTGCGGACTGCGCATGCACCGCTGCGGCGCCCAGCGTGGCCAGTGCCAACAGGGTCAGTTTCTGTAGAGTTTTCATGGTTTCGTTTCTCCGTATCGGCTTCAGAGCCAGCCCGCCTGGGCCAGCGAGCGGGAAATCAGCTGCGCCACCAACTGGTGACCGTAGGGCGAGGGATGGAAGCCATCAGAGAAGGCATAGGTCTTCCACCAGTTGGCACCTCCCGTAGCGCCGGCCGGCGGCGTGGCGGCGGACAGGGCGGTTGCGGTGCAGGTCGGGAACGAGTAGGTCGGAAGACCGTCGCCGCCGGTGCCGACCGCCGGACAGGCCGTATCTTTCACATTGGTCAGCCCGAACTGGGCAGGATTGGCCACCTGGTTGTTGAACTCCGTGTACAGGTCAACCACGGTCACGTTGCTGTTGCCCGCGAACTTGGACGCCAGGCGAGCGTTGAACGCCTTCACCCAGCCATCGAACACCGCCTCCGCCTGGGCACGTGCCGCCGCGCCTGCGGTGCCGCCACCGTTTGCGGCCGCAATGCCGTTGAGAACCGCCTGGAAACGGGGGGTTTTGGTGATCCCCGGTACGTTGATCACCGCCACACGGGTCGCCCCCTTGTCCAGCGCCAGCGACTTGATCTGGGTATGGAAGGTGTCGGCCAGGGCCGTCATGTAGAGTCCGCCGGCATTGACGAAGCCCGCCGGGCCAGACGCCAGATTGCTGTTGACCGTGGCGCCATCCAGCACGCTTGAGAGCAAGGCTGCATAGTTGGCAACACCAGCGGCACCCGACGCTGCGCCCAGATAGGCCGTGACGAGCGCCGCCGCGTCGTTTCCACCGCCATCGATGATCAACAGATCGGAGGCCGAATGATTGCCAGCCGCGACCGCGGTCTGCAGCTGGACGGAGATGGTGCGCGGGTCGGCGGCAGTAAGGTTGGAGCTTTTGCCGTTGATGACGCCACCACCGATGGCGTAGTTCACGCAACCCGCCTTGGAGTTGGCGGCGAACGTCGTTCCGGTGAAGACATAGAAATTGCATTGACCACTGATGCCGTAGGTCTGGGCCACACGTTCTACGTACAACAGCGAATCCGCCCCTTGTACGGTGGCTTTGACGCCGCCAAACGTGCCAATGTCCTGCAGGCTGTCGCCCATGACTTTGACGTTGCCGACCTTGACGGCCGGCGTGGTGTCTGCACCGCCGCCGCCGCAGGCGGCCAGGAAAACCGCCGTGCTCAGCGCGGCTAATGAGTACTTCAGGAATTTCATGAGAAGCCTTTCCACCAAAAAGGGATTGTTTTCGAACGATCGTTCACTTTTCCATGCTTATCCTAGTGAGACTGCGGCCCGTCTTCAACGGGGTAAACACCGAGGAACGATCCCGTACGCCCGGCGGGCAGGTGGGCTCAGCGGTCGCGGATGACCCAGTCGAGCAATCGGTCGAGTGTCGGGCGCGCGGCTGCCGCCTGCGGGTGATTGATGATCGCCACCACGCTGTAGCGGGTGCCGCTCTGGCCGGTGGCGAACCCGGCAACGGCAGCAACATCGCGCAAACTGCCGGTCTTGATTCGGGCGTTGCCGATGGCGAGGGCTTCGGGCTGTCGGTCGCGCAAACGGGCCATGGTGCCATCGACGCCGGCGAGCGGCAACGAAGCCTCGAAGACCGCGCCGTGGGGGCCAGCCGCGGCTCGTTCCAGCAACGCACCCAAAGACGCGGCGCTGGAGCGTTCCAGCCGCGACAGGCCAGAGCCGTTTTCGATGTGAGGTTCGCCGTCCGGGGCAAACCGCTGGCGCCACCAGTCGCGCAGCCGCTGGCGCGAGCCATCGAAACTGCCGCGCCCGCCGGTCTGGGCCGACAAGGTCAGGAACACTTGCTGCGCCATGACGTTGTTGGAAAACTTGTTCACGTCGGCCACGATCTCCGACAGGGGCAGTGACGGCTGGCTCAGCAGCAAACGCGCCGAGGGAGGAGTTGCCCCCTCGCGGACCCGTCCGTACAACTGGCCGCCGATGGCGCTCCACATGGCGTGGACCACCCGGGACGCGTAGGTCTGGGGTTCGACCCAGGCCACAGGCCAGCTGCGCTCGCCGCACGTTGCCGGATAGCTGCCGCCGAAGCGTACCTCGCGCGGATCCGAGAAGTCGGCCTGCAGCTGGCCGCGCCAGTCCCCACAAGGTCCCGACGCCAGCCGGACGTTTGCTGGAATCGTAACGCCGGCAATTGGCGGTTCGTGTGCCACGGTGGCCAATGCGCCGTCCGGTGTCGGCGTAAAGCGAAAAATCAAGGACTTGAAATTCACCAGCAGCCCGTCGGGCGCCGTGTTGTAGGGGCGCAGTGGTTCATCATCGAACCGGGCCGGGTTGTGTGGTGGCAACGCGAAGACGCTCGCGTCCAACACGATGTCGCCTTGTATTGCCAGAATTCCTGCAGCCTGGATTTGCCGTAGCAGGGCGTCGAGCCGCTCCAGCACCAGTTTGGGGTCGCCACTGCCTTGCAGGATCAGGTTTCCCCGCAACACGCCGTCTACGACAGGTCCGTCGACCCAGACCCGGTTGGACCAGGTGAAATCCGGCCCCAGCATGTCCAACGCGGCGTAGGTGGTGACCAGCTTCATCAGTGACGCCGGGTTCATGGCCACCTCCGCACGGTGTCGAATCCGGTCGCGGCCACGCGGGCTCGCGCCCGCTGCGGTGGGCAATTCGCGAACCAGCACACTCACCGCGCCAGGCGGAACCCCCGCGCGGGCCAACGACTGCTGCAACTCCGGCGGCAACGCTGCTGCGGCGCCTGTTGCAGCCAGCACCATCAGACTGCCGACCCAAGGGAGCAGCATTCCGGGACGGCGGCGAGATCGAACAGGGTGACGCATGGCCCATTGTCGCCCACCCGGGTCGTGCAGGTGACCGGCCCGCCATTGGCACCCCGGGATAATGGCCGCATGCATGTGCCTGCCCGCGTGGTCGGACCGGTGGCCGCGGTGGTCACGGTCCTGATCTGGTCGTCTTTTATCGTCATCGCGCGCCAGTCCGCCCAACACGACCTGACCGCCCTTGATATGGCGCTGGCGCGGATCGTCGGCGCCTCACTGGTCCTGCTGCCTCTGGGGTGGTGGCTGGCCCGGCGCAAACCGGCCACCGCGTCGTTCGGCGGCCTGTCGCCGTTGCCGGCCCGTACCACGGTGCTGGTCGGCTTCTTTGGCGGCTTGCTGTATGCCTTGCTTGCTTACGCGGGGTTCTTCTATGCTCCCGCGACCCATGCGGCCGTGCTGATGCCCGGAAGCCTGCCATTGTGGACGGCCTTGCTGGCCGCAGTGGTGTTGCGCGAACACCTGAGTCCGGCCCGCCTGACCGGGCTGGCCCTGATTGTCTTTGGGGATCTGATGGTGGGTGGGGTCAGTCTGCTGCAGGCGTTTGACGGCGGGCAGGTCTGGCGCGGCGATCTGCTGTTCATGACCGCCGCTTGCTGCTGGGCGACCTACAGCGTTCTGGCGCGGAAGTTTGCGCTGGATCCCGTCCGTGCGACCGTCGCAATCACCGTATTTGCCTTTCTGGCCTATGTGCCGGCCTACCTGGTCGCCGTGGCAACCGGGTTGGTGAACAGCGGGCTGGGCGAGGTCCCGGCAAGGGAGTGGATTTTTCAGGCCGCGTTTCAGGGCGTGGGGTCGGTGGTGGTCGCCGGCATGACGTTCACCCAGATGATTCGTCACTACGGACCGGTCCGTTCCACCATGATCACTGCGCTGGTGCCGGCCCTGTCGGCACTGGGTGCGGTCTGGTTGCTGGACGAGCCGCTGCACTGGAACCTCTTGCTGGGCCTTGGGCTGGTGACTTTGGGCATTGTGGCTGGCGTGGGAGGGTGGCGCAGGGGCGCAAGCGGGCGTTGACCGCTGCGTGGCCGCGCGTGCAGCAAGCGCGTTGCGCGGTCGCCACCGCGCGGACGGCCGTTTTCGCGACAATGCGGTTTCCGAGTTGCTACTGCCATGCCCATTCTTGCCCTTGAAACCAGCACCGACAGCCTGTCCGTCGCCTTGTCCGGCGGCGCGGACTGCCCGGCCGAGGGCTGGGTTCATCAGGCGGCTGGAGGGCCCGAGGCCTCGCGGATCCTGATCCCGGCGGTGCTCGATCTTCTGGAGCGCAGTGGCCAGCGCCTGCAGGACCTGCAGGCCATTGCCTTTGGCGCTGGCCCGGGCTCCTTTACCGGTTTGCGCACCGCCTGCGCCGTCGCGCAGGGACTGGCCTTCGGGGCCGGCCTGAATCTGCTGCCGGTCGACACTTTGTTGGGTCTTGCCGAGGCGGCCCGGGCGCGGACCGGCGCGCGCCGCGTCCTGGTGACGCTGGACGCCCGCATGGACGAGGTCTACAGCGCCGTGTGGACGTTTGACGGCGGACAATGGAAATGTGAGCGCAAGCTTACATTGACAAGCCCGGAAAATGTTGTTCCTCCTTGCGATGGCGAATGGCTGATGGCCGGCAACGCGGCGGCGGTGTATGGTGCCCGACTGCCCTGCGCCCCGGCGGAACTGGAACTGCGGCCCGATGCCCGTGCGCTGCTGCGACTGGCGCCCGCGCTGCTGGCGACCGATTCGGTCCCTCCCGATCGGGCGCTGCCACACTATGTTCGCGACAAGGTGGCCCGGACCACCGCCGAGCGCGAAGCTGCTGGAGCCACCACCAAATGAACGGGCCCGAGACCGCATTGGTCCAGGCCGCTCCGCCGCCCGTCACCGGGGGTGTGCTGGAACCCATGGACGCGGCGAACCTGGACGCTGTCTTGCGCATGGAACAGTCGGTTTACAGCCATCCTTGGACTCTGGGAAATTTCGTCGATGCCCTGGCTTGCGGCTACGAAGCCCGGTGCCTGATCCTGAATGACGAATTGGCCGGTTACTTTGTCGCCATGAAAGGCGTCGACGAGGTGCATCTGCTCAATCTTGCAGTCGCGACCGCCTATCAGGGTAAAGGCTGGGCGAGGCTGTTGCATGATGCGCTGGCCCGTTGGGCGCGCGAACAAGGCGCTGGCTGGATCTGGCTGGAGGTGCGGGTCGGCAACCTGCGGGCGCAGGCCTTGTACGAATCGCTGGGCTACCGGCGCCTGGGTCTCCGGCGCGATTACTACCCGGCCGGCGGGGGGCGCCGCGAAGATGCGGTTGTCATGAGCCTGCACATCGCCGCCGGGGAGTCGATGCCATGACGGTCGGACTGGACGATCGCCAGCGCGCCATGCTGGCCGAGATGGGCGTGCGGATCTGGTGGCCTGCGCAAACGTCCCCGCCGCAGGAGGCGCCGGCGACGATTGCCGAGGCAGGACCGAACTCGCCGGAAACTATTAAAAGAATAGCTGAAAAAGACCCTGTTGCGCTGGGTATTGGCAGAAAAGGCCTGATTTCTGCGCCGGCGGACGCCCCGCCGGCGCCAGCAGCCCCGATGGGGCCCGACGTTGGTGTGGTGAATGGTCTGGACTGGCCGGAGCTGGAGACGGCCGTCGCCGCGTGCCGTGCCTGTGGCCTGTGCGAGCGACGCAGGCAAACCGTGTTCGGTGTCGGCGACCGGCAGGCCGATTGGATGGTCATCGGTGAAGCGCCAGGGGAACAGGAAGACCTGCGCGGCGAGCCGTTCGTCGGCCCGGCCGGGCAACTGCTCGACAACATGCTGCGCGCCGTGGGTTTGTCGCGGACCGCCGGCCCGGCCGACGCACCGTCGGCGGGTGGCGTCGCGCCGCCCCTTTCGCCGGCGGGGGTCTACATTGCCAACGTGCTCAAGTGCCGCCCACCCGGCAACCGCAACCCGCAGCCCGATGAAATGGCCCACTGCGCACCTTACCTGCGCCGGCAGATTGCCCTGGTGCAGCCGCGTCTGATTCTCGCCATGGGGCGTTTTGCGGTGCAGTTCCTGCTCGACTCGACCGAACCGATCGGGCGGCTGCGGGGGCAGGTGCATCGCTATGAAGGCATCCCGGTGGTGGTCACCTACCACCCCGCCTACTTGCTGCGCAATCTGCCCGACAAGGCCAAGGCCTGGGCCGATCTGCGTCTGGCGCTCAAGACGCTGCGCGAGGCGTCCGGCGGCTGAATGGCTGGCCAGGCAGCCCGCAGCGTGTCATGATTTCGCCGCAGCCCTCGGCAAAAAAAAGGAGAACCACCCCATGAACATGCGACACGACGCCCAGGTCATCGGCGCCGGCCCGCGCAAGGTCATCTGCCTGCACGGCTGGTTCGGCCACGCGCGCGGCTGGGGGCCGCTGGTGCAGCACCTGGACCAGCAGGCCTTCAGCTACGCCTTCATGGACCAGCGCGGCTACGGCCACCGCAAGGGCAGCGGCGGGCCCTACACCATCGAGCAGATCGCCTACGACGCGCTGGCGCTGGCCGACCAGCTGGGCTGGGAGCGTTTTGCGCTGGTGGGGCATTCGATGGGCGGGGCCGCCATCCAGAGGGTGCTGGCCGACGCGCCCGCGCGGGTGCAGGCGCTGGTGGGCCTGACGCCGGTGCCCGCCAGCGGCGTGCCGTTCGACGACGCCGGCTGGGCCTTCTTTTCCGCCGCCGCGCAGGACGCCGGCACCCGCCGCGCCATCCTGGACCTGACCACCGGCAACCGCCTCACCGGCGTCTGGCTGGACCACATGGTGGCGCAGTCGCTGGCCCATTCGGACGTGGAAGCCTTCGGCGCCTACCTCACCGCCTGGGCAAAAACCCCGTTCGCCGAGCGCATCCAGGGCCACCCGGTGCCCGTGCTGGTGGTGGCCGGCGAGCACGATCCGGCCCTGGGCGCCGACACCTGCAAGGCCACCTGGCTGCAGCACTACCCCAACGCCCGACTGCAGGTGATGGCCAACGCCGGCCACTACCCGATGGACGAAACCCCGATTGCCCTGGCGTCGGCCATGGAAGCGTTTCTCCGTGAGGTGATGCCCGGGTGAGCCGCACCAACGAAGCCTCCGAGCCGCCGGCATCGTCGGCGTTGCGCGACCCATGGGCGCGCTATGGCCTGGCCCTGCTGCTGGTCTGCCTGGTGTTGCTGGGCGTCGGGCTGGTACGGGGGCCGGCCGAAACCGTGGGCGCCATCCGTGACGCAGGCGCCCGGCGTGACGCGGCGGCATTGGCCCGCCTGGTCGACGAAGAAGCCCTGGGCCATAGTCTGGGCCGGATGGTGTTGCAGCAAATGGGCGGCGCCATGACCGACGACAGGACCAAGGACAAGGAACTGCTCAAACAGTTTGTTGTCGCGGGTGCCATGACCCAGTCGCTGGTGCGAACGCTGATCGCGCCCGAAGGTCTGGAGGCGCTGGCCAGCGGGCAGATCGGCCCCCGGTTGAGCCCGGACCGCCCTGTGGCACAACGCGTTGCGGTGGAGTGGATCAGTTTCTCCCTGGCCAAAGCGACGCTGGTGTCGGCGACCGGCGACGACCTGATGGTCTTGCGTTTCCAGCGCCAGCGGTTGAGCTGGCGCCTGGTGGGGGTTGAACCGCCACCTGCGCCGGTGGCGTTGCCCGCCCCTGGCGGACGGCCGGTCGCACCGTCACGGCCGTGAACGGCGCCGTCTTCACGAGGGACGGGTTTTGCGCGCCGGCCACAGGACCGAGGCGATGGCCAGCACCATCAGCCCGACCGCCGCCCAGTCCTGCCAGTGCAGGATTTCTCCCAGACCCAGTGCGCCGCTGAATACGCCAACGACCGGGATCAGCATCACGCTGAGGGTCGACGCGACCGGTGGCAGGCCCCGGGCGAGGCTGAACCAGGCGGCCTGGGCAAAGACAAAGACGCCCACCGCGTTATAGAGGACCGCACCCCAACCCGCCGGAGCGGGCCAGCGCCACTCGGCCCGCTCCAGCGCAAAAGCCAGAACCGTCATGACCACGGTGGTCACCGCCGTCATCCAGAAGGAAATGGCCAGTGTCGGCGCCGGCAGGCTGGTGCGGCGCAGCATGCGGGTGCCCATGGCCCAGGTCGCCGCAGCCGTCAGCATCATCAGTACCCCGACCGGGCGCCCGGCCAGCTGGGTCAGTTCATGCCACAGCAGCAACGCAACCCCCAGCGCCGCAGCGGCCACTCCGGCCCAGCCGCGTGGCGCCAGGCGGTCACCCCAGAGCCAGGCACCCAGCACCGCCGAAAAAATCGGCATGGTGTAGCCCAGAATGGCTGCCCGTCCGCTGGACAGGGACTGGACCGCGACAATGGCCAGCGCGTGCCAGCAGATCATGTTGAAGAAGGTCAGCTTCAGCAGTTCCGGCCAGTGGGCGCGGGCCATCGTGAATGGCACTTTCATGACCACGAGTACACCCGCCAGCAGAGGCAGGCCCAGCCACATGCACAGCGTGCGAAAGGTCAGCGGCGGGTAGCCGGTGACCCCCAATTTCATCACCGGCCAGTTGATGCCCCACACCAGGGTGAGGGTGACAAGCAGAACCAGCTGCTGGCGGGTGAGGGTGGGCATGGTGCCGATGGTAGCGGCGCACACGCCGGCGCGGCGGCGGCCCGGGTTCTTAGAATCGCGCCATGACCTTTCTCGACCAACTGGGCGCGGCCGCCGCGCGCAATGCCTCCATGCTCTGCGTGGGCCTGGACCCCGAACCACGCAAGTTCCCCCACCGCCTGCGAGGCGACTCCAACAAAATCTACGACTTCTGCGCCGCCATCGTTGACGCCACGGCCGAGCTGGTGATCGCCTTCAAGCCGCAGATCGCCTACTTTGCCGCCCATCGTGCCGAAGGCCAGCTCGAACGCCTGATGGAGCACATGCGGCGGGTCGCGCCGCAGGTGCCCATCATCCTGGACGCCAAACGCGGCGACATCGGCTCCACCGCCGAGCAGTACGCCATCGAGGCGTTCGAGCGCTACGGCGCCGACGCGGTGACGCTGTCGCCCTTCATGGGTTTCGACTCGGTGGCGCCCTACCTCAAATACGCGGGCAAAGGGGCCTTCCTGCTGTGTCGCACCTCCAACCCCGGCGGTGATGACCTGCAGGCCCAGAGGCTGGCGTCCGTCGACGGCCAGCCGCTGCTGTATGAACACGTGGCCCGCCTGGCGCAGGGCCCGTGGAACCTCAATGGCCAGCTGGGGCTGGTGGTGGGTGCCACCTACCCGGCGGAGATCGAGCGCGTGCGCACGCTGGCGCCCACGCTGCCGCTGCTGATTCCGGGTGTCGGCGCCCAGGGCGGTGACGCCATTGCCACGGTGAAGGCCGGCTGGCGCGCCAACGGGCCGATCATCGTCAACTCCTCGCGTGCGATCCTGTATGCCTCGTCCGGCGACGACTTTGCCGACGCGGCGCAGCGCGAGGCGCGTCGCACCCGCGACCTGCTGGAGGCGGCGCGGGTCGCCGGTGCCGCGGCCGGCGGGCTCGCGCTTTCACCTGCCGCTCAATAAGCTCAAAGGATTTCGATGAAGCTCTACAGTTCCGCCCGTGCGCCCAGCCCGCGCCGTGTCTTGATGTTCCTGGTCGAAAAAGGCATCACCGGCATCGAGATCGTCGAAGTCGACCTCAACGCCCAGGAACATCGGGCCGAGGCCTTTCGAGCCAAGAGTCCGCTGGCCAAGGTGCCCGCGCTGGAACTGGACGACGGCCGCGTGCTCACCGAGACCCGCGCCATCTGCACCTGGCTGGAAGGTCGCTACCCGCATCCCAACCTGATGGGGGTGGACAGCGATGAGCGGGCCTTCATCGAAATGGCCGACCGGCGTGTCGAGTTCTACCTGCTCGGCCCGATCGCCCACTGCATTCGCCACACCCACCCGGGCCTGGCGCCGCTGGAGCAGCCCCAGTTTCCGGATTACGGCCGCGCGCAGGCGGCCAAACTGCAGGACGTCGCGGCCTGGTTCGACCAGGTGCTGCAGCAGCAGCCGTGGATCGCCGGTGAGCGATTCACGGTGGCCGACATCACGGCGTTCTGCGCCATCGAATTCGCCCGACTGATGAAGTTCAGACCGGCCGACCAAGGCTTTGCGGCGCTGCAGGCCTGGCGTGACCGCGTGGCCGAGCGCCCCAGCGCACGGGCGTGAGCGTCACGTACTATAAATATAGTAGCTAAAAGCGACCTTTTTGTGCTGGGTATCGGCGGTTCTTATTGAAAACCCGCCCGCGGGGACCTTGGGGCACGACGCAGGCGGTGGTCAGGGCCGCCCGCTTGGTCCGGTCGCGCCGGGGCGGGCAGGCCGATCCGGGGGGCATGCCGCGATTTCCTGGTCGTAGGCCGATTGCAGGGCCAGAAAGCGCGCGGCTACCGGCGAAACGGTGCGTGACTTCAGCCAGGCGCAGGCAAAACGCACCCGCAGACCCAGATCAAGGTCGCGCAGCAAGAACAGGTGGTTCGAGGCCAGTTCCCGGGCGACCATGAAGCCGGGCATCATCGACACCGCATCGCTGTGGCGCAGCACGTCCTTGAGCATGCCGGAGAGGTCACATTCGACCGCCAACGCGCTTCGGCCACCCCGTTCCTCCGGCGACGCATTCGGTCGCAGCGACCGGATCATGTCCCTCTGTGCGGCCGTGAGGCTCGGGCCGACCAGCGGATACCGGAAGACGTCGTCGACCGCCGGAGCCAACCGCCGGGTGAGCGGATGCTCCGGCCGGCAAACGACCATCAGTCGATGTTCGCTCATTGGCAGGACGGCAAAGTCCTCCATCTGCTGCACCTGGCTGACCTCGAGCACAATCAGATCGACGTCGCGCGCCCGGGCGCGGTCGGCCAGCTCTTGCCAGGGCGCCATGATCGCCTTGACCCGCAAGCCCGGATGCGCCCGGTTGAGCTGACCGATGGGCGCCCCGGCCAGGGCCGAGCCGCCATATGGCCCGACCCCGATACGCAGTTCGCCCAGCTCCAGCCCTTGCGCCAGCGCGATGTCGCGTTCCAGGTCGCGGGTGGCTGTATCCAGTCGGCGGCCGTGGGACAACAACAGTTGCCCTACGTCGGTCGGCACGATGGCACCCCGGTTTCGTTCCACCACCGCGGCACCGACGCTGGCCTCCAGCGCCTGGATGCTGCGCGATAGCGCTGGCTGGGTCAGGTGGACCGCTTCGGCAGCCCGGCTGAAGCTGCCGTGTTCAACCAAAGCAATGAGATGGCGCAATTGCCGCAGTTCCATAAATGAGTGAAGTTCATTAAGTCAATGCTTCGAATGCATTGGACAAATACTACGTCCGGTTCGATCATCCGGCAACCGCCCTCACAGAAGGTCGGGTGATTCAGGAGACTCCATGACCCCCCAGACATTCGATTACGTCATCGTCGGCGCCGGCTCGGCCGGCTGCGTGCTGGCCGCGCGGCTGAGCGAAGACCCGAACGTGACGGTCTGTCTGCTCGAAGCCGGCGGCCCCGACAAGAGCGTGCTGATCCATGCGCCCGCCGGCGTCGTGGCCATGGTGCCCACCAGGATCAACAACTACGCTTACGAGACCGTCCCGCAGCCCGGCCTCAACGGCCGCAAGGGCTACCAGCCGCGCGGCAAGACACTGGGCGGCTCCAGCTCGATCAACGCGATGCTGTACGTGCGCGGCAACCGCTGGGACTACGACCATTGGGCGGCGCTCGGCAACCCCGGCTGGAGTTATGACGACGTGCTGCCGCTGTTCAAGCGCTCCGAGCACAACGAGCAGTTCGCCGACGGCTTCCATGGCCAGGGCGGCCCGCTGAACGTGACCTACCAGGCGCACCAGAGCCCGGTGAACGACCTGTTCCTGCAAGCGGCCGCTGTCAACGGCCTGCCCTTGAACCCGGACTACAACGGCGCGGAGCAGGCCGGCGCCTTCCAGTACCAGGTCACGCACAAGAACGGCGAGCGTTGCAGCGCGGCCAAGGCCTTCCTCACGCCCAACCTGTCGCGGCCCAACCTCCAGGTGATCACCCACGCTGTGTCGGCCAAAGTGACGCTGGAGGGCCGGCGCGCCACCGGCGTGGCCTACCACCAGGGCGGGGCTTTGCAGACGGTGCAGGCGCGGCGCGAGGTGATCCTGTCGGCGGGCGCCTTCGGGTCGCCGCAGTTGCTGCAGCTCTCGGGCATCGGCGCGGCCGCCGACTTGCAGAAGGCGGGTGTGCCGGTGATGCACGACCTCCCGGGCGTGGGCAAGAACCTGCAGGACCATATCGACTATGTGCAGACCTGGCGCGTGCCCAGCCACACCGACACCTTTGGCGTGTCGCTGCGCGGTTCGGCCCGGCTCACCGGCGCGATGCTGGAATGGAAGAAGCAGCGCACCGGGATGGTCACCAGTTCCATCGCCACCTGCGGGGCTTTCTTCCGTTCCGCGCCCGACGTGGCGGTGCCGGACTTGCAGCTCGTTTTTGTGCTGGGCATTGTCGACGACCACGCGCGCAAGCTGCACCTGGGCCACGGCATCTCCTGCCACGTCGACCTGCTGCGCCCGCACAGCCGGGGCACGGTCCGCCTGGCCAGCCCCGACCCGCACGACGCGCCACTGATCGACCCGAAATTCCTGTCCGACGAACGCGACCTGCCGGTGCTCGTCAAAGGCGGCCAGATGCAGCAGCGCATCCTGGAATCGAAACCGTTCGACCCCATCCGCGGCCCGATGCTGTACCCGGTGCGCGCCGACGACGCGGCCGCCATGGCGCAGGACATTCGCAACCGCGCCGACACCCAGTACCACCCGGTGGGCACCTGCAAGATGGGGCCCGACAGCGACCCGATGGCGGTGGTGGACGCACAGCTGCGCGTGCGCGGCATCGACGGCCTGCGGGTCGCCGACGCGTCCATCATGCCCACCCTGATCGGCGGCAACACCAATGCGCCCACCATCATGATCGGCGAAAAGCTGGCTGACCTGCTGCGTTCCGACGCCTGATCCCCTGACAACCCGAAAAGGAGACACCATGACAATTTCCAGTGATTTGCGCCGCGCACGCGATGTGTTTGCGCTTTGCGGCCTGGCAGCGGCGCTCGCGGTGGGCCTGGGCGGCTGCTCCCGCGGTGGCGGCAGCGCCGGCGTCGGCGGCACGGCGTCCGACGCCAGCCCCACGGTGGTGCAGGCCAATGCCGCCATGGCGAAAAGCCTCAACCTGGCGGACGGCCTGGACATGGAAGAGGCCAAGCGCGGCTTCATCGCCAGGCCCACGGGTCAGATCAAGGCGGCTGACGGCACGGTGCTGAAAGACTTTGACGCCTACGCCTTCCTGGATGGCGCCGCGCCGCCCACCGTCAACCCCAGCCTGTGGCGCCATGCCCAGCTCAACGCGCAGGTGGGGCTGTACAAGGTCACCGACGGCGTCTACCAGCTGCGCGGATTCGACATCGCCAACCTCACCATCATTGAAGGCAAGACCGGCCTGATCCTGGTCGATCCCCTCACGGCCAAGGAATCGTCGTCGTTCGCCCTGGAGTTTGCCCGCAAGCATCTGGGCAACAAGCCGGTGACCGGTGTGATCCTCACCCATGCCCATGCCGACCATTTCGGCGGCATCCTGGGTGTGATTACGGCCGAAGAGGTGCAGGCCCGCAAGGTGCCGGTGGTGGCGTCCTACGGTTTCATGGAAGAGGCGACCAGCGAAAACATCATGGTCGGGGCGGCCATGGGTCGCCGCTCGATGTACCAGTTCGGCAAGAACCTGCCGCGCAACGCCAAGGGCAATGTAGACACCGGGCTGGGCAAGGATGTGGTTTATGGTTCGCTGGGCATCCTGCCGCCCAACTGGATCATCGTGAAATCGCGCCAGCCGATGGACATCGACGGCGTCCATTTCGTCTTTCACAACCAGCCCGGGGCCGAGTGTCCGGCGGAAATGACCTTCACGCTGCCCGACAAGAAGCTCTACAACGGCGCCGAGAACCTCAGCCGCACCATGCACAACCTGCTTCCGATCCGGGGTGCCAAGGTGCGCGATGCGTTGCTGTGGTCCCGGTACCTGCAGCAGACACTCGACGATCTGGGTGACACCGAAATCTTCATTGCCCAGCACCACCACCCGATGTGGGGCAAGCAGCGCATCCGGGAATTCGTCACCGTGCAGCGCGACCTGTACAAATACACCCATGACCAGACCGTGCGCCTGATGAACCAAGGGCTCAATGCGCGCGAAATCGCCGACCGGATCACGCTGCCCGAATCGATCGCGAAGCATCTGCATTCGCGCGGTTACTACGGCGACCTGCGCCACAACGTCAAGGCGGTGGTCCAGTTCTACCTTGGCTTCTACGACGGCAACCCGGCCAATCTCGACCCGCTGCCACCCAGCGAGGCGGGCAAACGCTACATGGCACTCATCGGTGCCGACAAGGCGGTCGCCGCCTCCCAGGCGGCCTTCGACAAGGGCGACTACCGCTGGGCGGCTGAACTGCTCAACCATGTCGTCATGGCCGACAGCAGCCACAAGGCCGCCAAGGAACTGCTGGCCCGGACCTACGACCAGATGGGTTACATGAGTGAAGCCTCCACCTGGCGCAATGCCTACCTCACCGGAGCCATGGAGCTGCGCGAAGGCCCCCCGACCAAAGGCATCTCCAAGGCCACCATGCTGGACATGCTGGGCCAGGTGCCGACCGAGCGTTTCCTGGAGGCCATGGCCGGCGGCCTCAACGGTCCGGACGCCGTGGGCAAAGACCTGAAGATCAACCTGGTGCTCACCGACACCCAGGAAAAATACCTGCTGTGGATCGAGAACGCGGTGCTGCATTTCAAGCGCGACGCGCAGGCCGCAGACGCCAACGCGACGCTGTCGCTTACCCGTCCCATCCTGGTCAAGATGATCGCCGGGGTGGCCGGAGCCAAGGACACCCTCTTGAGCGATGACCTCAAGGTGACGGGCAGCAAGATCGATCTGGTGCGTTTTTTCACCCTGATCGACAAGGCGCCGGGCACTTTCCCGATCGTGACCCGCTGAGGCGGCCTTCCCGCGCCGGCGGGCCGCGCAGCCGGCTCAGGTCGAGGGAGCTTGCAGCACCCAGTACTGCCCGGCCACCGGACGTTTCTGGTCTTCGCGCAGGGGGCCGCGTTGCGCCGACAGCACCCGCAGGCCGTGGCGGGCGGCCAGATCGCGCACATAGGCCTCGGCGTGGGCGTACCGCAGGCTGGGGCGCAACACCAGGCCGCCGGCTTCCGATGGGTCCGGCGTCTCGACACTGAACGCCAGCACACCGCCGGGGACCAACACACGCCGCACGCCTGCGAACACCGGCTCCAGCGCGCCGACGTAGATGAAAACATCGGCCGCCATGACCAGGTCAAAGCGTTGCCCGGTCGCGTCCAGCCAGGGCACCAGGTCGGCGTGTTCCACCACGTCGTAGTGGCCGCTGGCTTGCGCACGGCGCACCATGCCCTCCGCCAGATCCAGTCCCACCAGGTGCTTCGCGGACGGACGCAGCAGGGCGCCGACCAGTCCGGTGCCGCAACCCAGGTCGAGCACCGCCTTCCAGTGCCCGGCTGCCGGCGCGGGCAAGGCGGTCACCAGGCGTTCGGGTGCCTCGTAGCGCAAGGCCTGTACCAGGTGGGCACCAAATTCATCGGCGTACTCGTTGAACAGCTGGGCCACGTAGTCGCGCGGGGCGGCCTGCGGAACGCCATCGGCTGTGGCGCCGCTGCCGGCCAGGTAATAGTCCAGCAGTGTGGCATCACCACCCAAGGCGCGGGCGCGGCGAAAACTGTCGGCGGCCGCATCCAGCCGGCCCAGTTCGCGCAGTGCGCTGCCGCGATGGACCCAGGCGTCGACGGCCCGGGGGTCCAGTTCCAGAAGCCGGTCCCAGGCCGCGACCGAGGCCTCAAGCTGACCCAGCTGGGCATGGGCGCCAGCCCGGTGGAACCAGGCGGCTGGGTCCTCGGGCTCCAGTGCCGTGACCTGTTCCAGCAGGTTCATGGCCTGCCTGGGCTGGCCCAGGCGCATGCGGGTGATCCCCAGATTCAGCATCACCGAAGGCCGGCCGGGTGCCAGTTCGAGCGCGGCCTCGAAGTGGCGTGCGGCCTCCGGCAGCCTGCCGCTCTCGAACGCGGCGAGGCCGTCGAGAAAACAGGCGCGCGCCTGGGTCAGGGAATCCGTCATGAGTGCAAGCTTACTGTGCCTTCGGCGGTGTGCGCGTCAGAGGGCCTCACCCAGTGCCTCGCGCAATTGCCGCAGCATGCGGCCCATGCGGCGGTGGACGCGGTCTTCGTGCCGCGCCAACACCCGGTCCAGTCCCGAGCCGGCGGCGGGCGCGAGGCGTTCGCGGGCCAGGCACAGGTCGTTGAAGTGGCCCAGCACCGATTGCGCCCGCACCAGCACCGGCATCCAGCGGGCGAGCGCTCGGGCCCGGCGCGGACTCACCAGGGCACCGAGCATGTCGAGGGCGTAACGGGCCTTTTTGACCTCGATACGCAACGCGTGCAAGCTTGGCGCGTCATGCGGGCGAACCGCCGCCAGGCTGCGCACCAGCCGCTGGCGCCGGCCCTCAAGGCGCTCGCGGGCGAAGCGGCGCAGCCGCCGCTCCGACGCCGGCAGCCGGCTGTCGGGCAGTTCACCCAAAGCCTGCCCGAATGCCAGCAACGGGCCGGCAACTGAAGTGGGTTCCGCGAGGCGGCGCAACAACAGGCGGCGTGCGGCGGCATCGGCCCGCACCAGGCGGGCGGGCCAGGTGGCGCCGGACTCCGCCAGCAGCGGCCAGACCTCCAGCGCCTGGACATCGGCATCCCGCACCGGTCCCAGCCAGGCGCCGAGTGTGCGCCACTGGGCCGTCCAGTGCTGCACCCATGCCGGGTCCAGCGCCGGCGCGAACACGCGCAGGGCTGCCCGCAGCCGCCGCAGTGCCACCCGGGCCTGATGCACCAGTTCCGGGTCCTGGACACCGGCATGCAGTGCATGCAGGTTGCTTTGCAGCGCGGCCAGCGACGGCTGGGCCACGCTGACAAAAGCGGCCACCGGCGTGTCACCGTGCGCGGCGACTGCGCCGGCGGGTGTCGCTGTCTGGTCGGGACTCTGGGCCAGCGCATAGGCCCGCTCGGCCTTGCTGGTTGCGCAGGGGAACAGGGGCGCCGCACTCAGCAAGGCCCGGGCTGTCTGGTGCAATGCGTCGGGCGGCCCATCGAGCAGTTCGAGCTCCAGTTCCAGCAAGGGGTGTGCCACAGGCCGGCCGGCGGTTCCGGTGCAGATTTCACCCTCGTCCAGTGCGATTTCGACGGTGGCGCCGCCGTGGCGCACAGTCCAGGCATGGCGTTGGAAGTCGGTGCGAAATACGGGCCGCAGATCGGCTCGCCGCTGCGCGAGCCAGGCGGCCAGCTCGGTGTCATCGACCAGGGCAGCAAAGTCGAATTCCCCGGCCCGCGTCGGCGCCTCCCATTCGCCCCGACGGGACAGGCCTCCTACCGTCGTTCCCGCCGTCTTTACCGTCAACAGCAAACGCCTGCCGGCGCGCCGCTCCCGAACCGCCATGCGGTTCTTGCGCAACTGGTGGTCGGATGTGTCGTAGTAGGTGTTCACCAGCCGCTGGCGAACGGGTTTTTCCGCTGCCAGCAGCGGATGCCCTAGCAGTCCGGGCAGATCGCTTGGGGCCAGCAGCAGCTTGAGTTCGGTTTCCCGGGCCATGGTGTTGTGCAAGGTCGGAGGCGGTGCGGCGAGTCTGCCTGTTGCCACGCAAAAAAGCCAGTCATGCGCGATCGCGCGGCGGTTCATCGCTGTGGGCAGCGGTCAGACATTCGCGCAGCAACTGCGTCACCCGCGCCGGGGCCGGTGCACGGCGGGTGATGGCCGAAAAGCCGCAGTGATAACGCAGCAGATCGGGCTGCAGCGGCCGTATCTGGCCGGTACGGACGAAGGCGTCGGCATAGTGGTCGGGCAGGAAGCCGACAAAACGCCCGCTCAGAATCAGTGTGGCCACCGACTCCTGGTCGAATCCGGTGGCTGCGCGGCGCAGGCGCTGGCGGTGGGTCAGTTCCATATTTGGGGAGTGGTAGCCCAGGCCGGCAAAGGCCAGGTCCTGCAGGTCGGCCCAGCCCAGGCTTCGGCGCTCGGCGCTGAACAGCGGGTGGGCTGCGCCGCAGTACAGCAGCATGGTTTCGTCAAAAAGCTCGTCATAGACCAGGCTGTCGGAGCGCCGGTGCTCGGGGATGATGCCCAGCTGGAACTGCCCGTCCATGACGCCGCGTTCGATGGCGTTGAGGGTGGCAACATGCAAATTGAGCTGGACTTCCGGCGCCGCGTCGTGGAAGCGGGCCACCGCCTGCGCGATCCGGGCGGACGGGTTGCTGGCGGTCTTGTCGAACACCGCCACATGCAGCTCACCGCCCATGCGCCGGTGGATGTCGTCCACGCTGGCGCGAAAGCCGTCGGTGGCGGCCAGCAGGCGCAGCGTTTCGGCGTGGATACGCTCGCCCTCGGGCGTCAGCGCAAAGCCGCCTCTGCCGCGCCGGCACAGGATCAGGCCCAGCCGGGTTTCCAGGTCCTTGATGTGGCGGCTGATGGTGCTGGTGGCGATATTGAGCTCCAGTTCTGCCGCGGCCATACCGCCACACTCCACCACGGCACGAAACACGCGCAGCAGGCGGATGTCCATATCGCTGATCTGGCCCAGCACGGCGCGATTTTTTACTTGCATTGTTTATCAACTTTACATGGATAAATCGCACTTCGTGCCAGTAACAAGTCTGCTGACAATCCCGATTCCCTGCGCTTTCGAGCCGCGTCGAGCGGATCGCCGGCGGTTTGTTTTCCTGAAAGGCTTCCACCATGGACCTGACCGATTCCCAGCGCCTGCAGGCCGGCGCCATCCGCACCGATGCCGACTGGCTGGCCGCGCACTGGATGCCGTTCACCGGCAACCGCAACTTCAAGGCCGCGCCGCGCCTGATGACGGGCGCCCAGGGCGCCTACTACACCGACGCCGACGGCCGTCGCCTGTTCGACGGCCTCTCGGGCCTGTGGTGCACCGGCCTGGGCCACGGCCGGCGCGAAATCGCCGAGGCGGTGGGCCGCCAGGCGGCGCAGCTGGACTACTCGCCCGCCTTCCAGTTCGGCCACCCGCTGTCGTTCGAGCTGGCCAACCGCATCGTTGAACGCATGCCCGCCGGGCTGAACCGGGTGTTCTTCACCGGCTCGGGCTCCGAGTCGGCCGACACCGCGCTGAAGATGGCGCGTGCCTACTGGCGCACCAAGGGCCAGGCCAGCAAGACGCGCCTGATTGGCCGCGAAAAGGGCTACCACGGCGTGAACTTCGGCGGCATCTCGGTGGGCGGCATCGTCGGCAACCGCAAGACCTTCGGCCAGGGGGTCGAAGCCGATCACCTGCCCCACACCCAGCCGCCGGCAGGCAGCTTCTTCCGCGGCCAGCCGCCGGCCGAGGCTCAGGGCGCCTACCCCGGCGCCGCGCTGGCCGACCGCCTGCTGGACCTGATCACGCTGCACGATGCGTCAAACATCGCCGCCGTCATCGTCGAGCCGTTCTCCGGCTCGGCCGGGGTGGTGATTCCGCCGCTGGGCTACCTGCAGCGCCTGCGCGAGATCTGCACCCAGAACAACATCCTGCTGATTTTTGACGAGGTCATCACCGGCTTCGGCCGCGCCGGCGCCTGGACCGGCGCCGAGGCCTTCGGTGTCACGCCCGACATCCTGAACATCGCCAAGCAGGTGACCAACGGCGCCCAGCCGCTGGGCGCGGTGATTGCGAAGCAGGAGATCTACGACACCTTCATGGACGCGGGCGGGCCGGACTACATGCTGGAATTTGCCCACGGCTACACCTACTCGGCCCATCCGGTGGCCTGCGCCGCCGGCATTGCCGCGCTGGATCTGCTGGCCAGCGAAGACGCCATCGGCCGCGTGCGTGCGCTGGCGCCCCGCTTCGAAGCCGCCGTGCATGGCCTCAAGGGCGCGAAACACGTGCTGGACATCCGCAACTACGGCCTGGCGGCGGGTTTCACCATCGCACCGCTGCCCGGCGAGCCGGCCCGGCGCCCCTACGAGATCGCGATGGCCATGCTGGCCAAGGGCTTTTACGTGCGCTACGGCGGCGACACCATCCAGCTGGCGCCGCCCTTCATCAGCACCGAGGCGGAGATCGACCGGCTGCTCGACGCGCTGGGCGAAACCTTGAACGCCACGGTCTGACGCCCGCCCGATGTCCCAGTACCAGCCTGCCCACTTCGTCGAAGCCGACCCCGTCCGTCAGCATGCGTTGATCCGTGCCTGTCCGTTGGGCACGCTGATCACGCGCGGCGCCGACGGTGAGCCGGTGGCGGATCGGGCGCCCTTCTGGCTCGATACCCCCGAGGGCGCGCCCGTGCGCCTGCGCGCCCATGTGGCGCGGGCCAATCCGCTGTGGCGCGTCCACCCGGCCGAGCGCGACGTGCTGGTCGTGTTCCACGGGCCTGACGCCTACATCTCGCCCAACTGGTACCCCGGCAAGGCCGAGCACGGCAAGGCGGTGCCCACCTGGAACTATGCGATGGTGCAAGCCCGCGGCAGCTTGCGGGTGGTGGATGGCGATACCGACTGGCTGCGTGCGCTGCTGGAACCACTGACCGACCATCACGAAGCCGACCAGCCCCGCCCCTGGCGCATGGCCGACGCGCCACCGGACTACCTGGCGGCGATGTTGCGTGCCGTGGTGGGGCTGGAAATCAGCGTCACGCAGCTCAGCGGCAAATTCAAGCTCAGCCAGAACCAGCCGCCGGCCAACCGCGAGGGTGTGCGTGCCGGGCTGGCCGCCAGCGCAAAACCACTGGCCGCCAGCACCCTGCACTGGATGCCACCGGACTGACGCTGACGATTTGGCGCGGCCACCCCCTTTCTATTCCGATCGTTGACATTTTTCTGATTCCTCATGACCACCATCCTCCACCTCATCAACGGCCAGCTGGTGCCCGGCGGCAGCCGCAGCCAGCCGGTCTACAACCCCGCCACCGGCGCCGCCATCCACGAGGTGTCGCTGGCCGACACCGCCACGGTGCAGCGCGCCATTGCCAGCGCCGAAGCCGCGTTCCCGGCCTGGCGCAACACGCCGCCGCTCAAGCGCGCGCGGGTGATGAGCCAGCTGAAGGTGCTGCTGGAGCAGAACGCTGAACGCATCTGCGCGCTGATCACCGAAGAACACGGCAAGGTGCTGGCGGACGCGCTGGGTGAGCTGCAGCGCGGCATCGAAAACGTCGAATACGCCAGCTACGCCCCGGAGCTGCTCAAGGGCGAACACAGCCGCAACGTCGGCCCCGGCGTCGACTCCTGGAGCGAGCTGCAGGCGCTGGGCGTCACCGCCGGCATCACGCCGTTCAACTTCCCGGCCATGGTGCCGCTGTGGATGTGGCCCATGGCGGTGGCCTGCGGCAACACCTTTGTGCTCAAGCCCTCCGAGCGTGACCCGTCGTCCGCGCTGCTGATCGCCGAGCTGGCGCTGCAGGCCGGACTGCCGCCCGGGGTGCTGAACGTGGTCCACGGCGACAAGGAAGCGGTGGATGTGCTGCTGACCGACCCGCGTGTCAAGGCCGTCAGCTTTGTCGGCTCCACGCCGATCGCTGAAACCATCTATTCGGTGGGCTGCGCGCACGGCAAACGGGTGCAGGCGCTGGGCGGCGCCAAGAACCACGCGGTGGTCATGCCCGACGCCGACATCGGCAACGCGGTCAGCGCGCTCATGGGCGCGGCCTATGGTTCGTGTGGTGAGCGCTGCATGGCCATTCCGCTGGTGGTGGCGGTGGGCGATGCCACCGCTGACGCGGTCATCGCCGGCCTGAAGGCCGAGATCGCGAAGATGAAGGTCGGCCCCGGCACCGCGCCCGGCATGGACATGGGCCCGCTGGTCACGAAGCCGCATTTCGAGAAGGTGAAATCCTATGTGGACCAGGGCGTGGCCGAGGGCGCCACGCTGGTGGTGGACGGCCGCGGCCTGACGGTGCCCGGCCATGAAAACGGCTACTTCCTCGGCCCCTGCCTGTTCGACCAGGTCAAACCCGGCATGGTGATCTACCGCGAGGAAATCTTCGGCCCGGTGCTTGGGGTGGTGCGGGTGGCCAGCCTGCAGGACGCGATGGCGCTGATCGACGCCCACGAATACGGCAACGGCACCTGCATCTTCACCCGCGACGGCGAGGCTGCCCGCTTCTTCACCGACCACATCCAGGTCGGCATGGTGGGCGTGAACGTGCCGCTGCCGGTGCCGGTGGCGTACCACTCGTTCGGCGGCTGGAAACGCAGCCTGTTCGGCGACCTGCACGCCTACGGCCCCGACGCCGTGCGCTTCTACACCAAACGCAAGACCATCACCCAGCGCTGGCCCAGCGCCGGCGTGCGCGAGGGGACGGTGTTCAGCTTCCCGAGCAGCCGCTGAGCCCGGACGGCCCGCAGTCGGCGGCCGGACTGCCGTAGGGCCGGTTTTTCACCTTTTGTGCGGAAAAACCGCCAATACCCAGCGTAAAAAGGTCGTTTGTTGCTATAAAAACAGGATGATTCCGGCGCGCTTGGCGCCTCAGTCCGCCACCGGCGCCTGCCCCAGCACCTCCCGCGCATACGCAAACAGCGACGGCAGGCCGCCGGTGTGCAGGAACAGCACCTTCTCGCCCGGTTGGAAGTGCCCCTGGCGCGCCAGGCCGATCAGGCCGGCCATGATCTTGCCGGTGTAGACCGGGTCCAGCGGAATCGCCTCGGTGCGGGCCAGCAGTTGCACCGCCTCCACCATCTTCGCGTTCGGCACCGAGTATTTGGGCTGCCAGAAGCCGCCGACACAGGTCACGTCGTCCGGTGTGACGCTCAGGCCCAGCCCCAGCAGGTCGACCACCGCCTGGGCTTCCTTGATCACCAGCGGCTGCTGGTCGGCCGGGTCGCGGCTGACGCCGATGCCCACGATGGGCACGTCGATGTGGTTGCCCAGAAACCCCGCCACCAGCCCGCCGTGGGTGCCGGAGCTGCCGCTGCCCACCACCAGCCGGTCGAAGCGCAGGCCCTGGTCGAAAAACTGCTGCTGCATCTCCTGCGCACAGGCCACATAGCCCAGCCCGCCGACCGCGTTCGAGCCGCCGCCCGGAATGATGTAGCCCTTGCGGCCCTGCGCGGCCAGTTCGTCGGCCACCTGCTGCATCGCGGGCGCCATCGGGCTGCCGCCCGGCACCACGGTGATCGCCTCCACCCCCAGCAGTCGGAACATGAAGTGGTTGCCGCTGCCGTGTTCGTCGTAGCTGCCGGCCACGCGCTCTTCGATGACAAAGCGGCACTGCAGCCCTTCCTTCACGGCCGCCGCCAGTGTGATGCGGCAGTGGTTGGACTGCGGTGCGCCGCAGGTGATCAGCGTGTCCGCGCCCTGCGCCAGCGCGTCGGCCACCAGAAATTCAAGCTTGCGGGTCTTGTTGCCGCCGGGGAACAGCCCCAGCATGTCGTCACGCTTGATCCACACCTCCGGTCCGACGCCGCCGGGGCAGCTGGCCGCCAGCGCGGCGGAAAAACGCGGCATCGGCTCGATGGGCGTGGCAAACGGGGTGTAGTGGCGGCGGGGAAAACGGGAAAGGTCCATGGCGGCAAGGTCTCCAGAAAAAGGGTTGTGTAGCCTGACAGAAATCGGACCTGTTTGCAGACACGGCCATGTCAGGGCGTGGCGCCAGACCAGGTGGCGTCGGGGTCGACCGGGAACACCGGGCGCGGCAGGCGGGTCCACGGCAGGATGGCCAGGTTGGGAGTGGTCAGGCCGGGCGCGTCCACTTCCACGATGCGCCCGGGTGGTGCGAACTGGTCAAAGCCGGCGCGGAAATGGCCCCGGCTTTTGGCGACCAGGATCCGTGCCTGAGACAGGTCCTCGCCGAGGGTCTTGAGCTGGGCGGGATCGAGCAGCTGCTGGCGCAGGCTGACCACCGCGACACGCACCCCGCCCAGATCCAGCAAGGCAGAGGGGCCCATGCGCTGGGCGATGCCGCGCAGCATCCCGCGCTCGCCAGTGAAGCGGCCATCGCTCACGGCCAGCACCGTGGCCGGGTGGTCGAAGGGCTCTGCAAAGGCGCCATTCGCCCGTCGGTTGAAGCGGGCCGTGAAGCGGGCTCCGGGGGCCAGCGCGCACGCCTCGGCGGCCAGTGCCGCGTCGGTGAACACCCCCAGCACCACGCCCTGTGCGTTGGCCTGCAGCAGCGCGCGCAGAAGTGTCACGGTGTTGCCGCCGCCGCCGCCGCCGGGGTTGTCGCCCACATCGGCCAGGATCAGGGGTGGTCCGTCCCGTCCGGCGGCGACGGCCATCGCCACGGCCTCGGCCAGTGGCGTCAGGCGGGCAGTGAACTCGGCGCGGGCCGCCCACACGGCTTCCGCCAGTCGTCGGGCGGTCTGGCGTCCGGCACCGGACGCTCCCTGGCGTGTGGTGACGACCACCGCGAATCCGCACTTGGGGCAATCGGCCAGTGCAAAGCCACCGCACAGCGAGACATTGAGGATGTCGTCGTCAATCGCTTCCTGGCCCAGTGCAAGCAGCCGGTCGTAGACCGTGCCGGGTGCGATCAATTGCGCTGGTGCGGGCGCCACCAGCGGCAGGCGTTCCAGCACGACGGTGCCCGGACCATTTCGCCAGAACTGGTGCATCAGCCCTGCTGCTTCGGCGCCGCGCTCGCGCAGATCGACGTGCGGGTTGGTGCGGTAGGCCACGAAGCCGCTCAGCGCGTCAGTCATGCGGCGGGACACGTTGGTGTGCAGATCCAGCACCGCCACGACCGGCACCGCCGGGCCGACCAACGCCCGAATCTGCGCGAACAGAACACCATCGGGGTCGTCGTTTCCGGTGGTCAGGGCCGCGCCATGCGACGAGATGAACACGCCGTCCAGGGGGCCGGCCGCGCGCAGTCTGGTCGAGATGTCGTCCAGCAGCGCTTCGAACCAGCCCTGCTCGGCCGGTCCACCCGGACAGGCCGCAGCCAGACGCAGTGGAACCGGCTCCCAGGGCCCCAGCGCATCCATGGCGGCAACGAATCCCACCGTATCGCCCAGCAGCCGGGGGGGGTCCTGGCGCAGGGCGTCTCCCAGCGCAGTGCCGGCAAGGTCGCAGGTACCGTTGAAGTCTTCGCCGGTGGTCACCGGCGCCCAGCGGTTGCATTCCAGAAAAAAGCCACACAGGGCCACGCGAGGTGGGGCGGGATTCATGGCGCCAAGGCCTCCTGCTGCAGCCCGGCCAGGGTGGCGGCGTACAGATCCATTGCACGGTCGAAACAGCGCCGCCGCCAGGCTGGCGTGTCGACATAGAAGGCGTCGCGCACCAGAGCCCGGACGGCATCCCCCTGTGCCGAAAGCGGCTCGCCGCGCTGGTGCAACCAGTTGTCGGCCACCAGCGCCTGCAGCACCACGTCACCTGGTCGTGTACCCACCTCCAGCGCCGCCGCCACCACCAGGGCACGCGGGCACCAGCGCTGAAAGGCCATGCGCACGTTGCCGTCGATCACCTCGGATTCGGACTCGCCCAGAGCGGTGGCGGTCACGTCGGCACCCCACCAGGCGCGGGCGCGCGCCAATGCGGGTGTCGCCGGCTCATGGCGGCAGATGATTTCGGTGTGTCCCTGCGGGCCCAGGCCGGTGTGGTGGTCGAGCACCGCGATCACCCGCGCGAAGCCGAGATGGGCCTCGACCAGCGCCTGCAGGGTTTGGCAGGACCAGCTGGCCGCGGCACCTCCGTAGAAAACGCCATCCGGGTACTCATACTGGCCGCCGGTGATCGCGCGTGTGACCCGTCGTGGGCCCAGCTCGCCCATCAGGCGGGCGAGTTCACCCTTCAGGACGTCGGCCGTCCGGGCGTCCCAGACGGCCGGCAGCGACAGGTCGTGGACCCGCCGGTAGTCGTGGTTTTGCGGCGGGGGCGTGGTGTGGTCAATGGCGTTTCGGTTGATGTCGATGTTGTCGGCATCCACCCGCCGCACCCAGGAAAAGCCCCAGGGGTTGACCGCGTGGACCAGTGCGACGGCGGTGTCCGGCGGCAGGGGCTCAAGCCCTGGCCCTTTGAGCCAGCCGCTCTGGCAGCCACTGCCATACAGACCTTCGACACCGTGGGTGCCCGACAGGCTCAGCAGCACACGGCGGGCGTCCCGCGGGCCCAGCCAGGCCAAATCGGAGGCGAGTCTTTCGCCCAACAGGCCGGGCAGGGGGTGGGGGTAAGCGGTCAGCGTGGCACCGGCGCTTCGGGCCGCGTCCAGAAAACGCTGGCGCGCCAGTGGGTAGTCCGGCGCAAAATCCACAGCGCCTTCCTCGGCGGGAGCGACTGCTTGGGGCAGTGTCACGTCGCTGCCTATTCGGGCTTGATGCGGGCCGTGACGGGGCGGTAGCGGGCCTGTTCCGCCGCCAGGAACGCGCTGGCCTGGGCGGGGTTCATCAGGCCTGGCAGGTCGGAAGCCAGCCGGACTCGGGCGGCCTTCATCGCCGGCAACATCAGTGCAGTGTTGATGGCGCCAGACACTTGCTCCTGTACCGCCACCGGCGTGCCCTTGGGCGCCAGAACCAGCGCCCAGACGCTCATCTCCATGCCCTTGAGTGCGGCGGATTCGGAAAAAGTGGGCACCTCCTTCATGGCCTCGACGCGGGCCGGCGCCGAAATCCCCAGCGCCTTGACCCGCCGCGCCGCCACCATGCCCGCGACGTTGGCAGCCGTGGTGATGCCCATGTCGATCTGCCCGCCGATCACGTCACCCAAAATCTGCTGTCCGCCCCGATACGGGATGTGGACGATGAACAGTCCAGCCTTGTCCTTGATCGCCTCGCCCATGACGTGGGCAAACGAGCCGATGCCCGCCGAGCCGAAGCTGTACTTGCCCGGCTGGCGACGTATGAGTGCCACCAGCTCTTCCATGGTATTGGCCGGGAAATCCGGACGCACGACGACCACGATGGGCGAGCTGCCAGCCAGCGCGATGGGTTGCAAGTCCTCGGGCCGGTAGCCCACCGCCGGGTTGATCATGGGCACCAGCAGGGTCTCGCTCATGCCGCCGTAAAGCAGGGTGTGACCGTCGGCGGGTGAGCGGATCAACTTCTGCATCGCCAGTGCGCCCCCGGCGCCGGGCAGGTTTTCGACCACCACCGTTTGCCCGAGCAGCTTGCCGATTTCCGGCGCCAGCATGCGCGCCCCCACATCGGACGAGCCCCCGGCGGTGAAGGGCACGATCAAGGTCAGCGTGCGGCTTGGAAAAGCCGTTTGGGCCAGCGTCGGCGTGGCCATCAGGGCCGAGACTGCGCCGACCCATTGACGGCGCGTCAGCAAACGGGAGGGCGGGAGCAGCGGTTCGGTCATGGGGTCTCCTGAGGATGAGCGGTTTCAACGTGTCACGATGGCGCCAGCGTAGGCAATCCGGTCAGTTTTCGAAAGTGCAAATAATGTCAAGATGCGTGCGATGGATGCCAACACGACTCCGGTCCGGATTGAACTGCTGGGTGGCCCGGGCAGTGCGACCGGTGTACTCGCTACGGTGCTGGATCTTCTCAACACCGTCCAGGCGCTGGCATCGATGCGGCAGCCCGTCGCCGGCCCGGTGATGCGCTGGCGTTGTATCGGCCCGGATGGCGCACGCGCCGATCCGGGGCTGGCCGTTCGGTCCTGGCCCTTGTTGCCCCGGCCGGGGTTTTCCGGGCGGCCCGATCTGGTGGTGCTGCCCGGCTGGCATGTTTACAGCGGGCCGGCGCTTGACGAGCGTGTCGGTGCCTATGGTGCGGTCGGGCCGCGCCTGCGCGACGTCCATGCGCGCAGCGGGCAGCTGGTGGGCATCGGCAACGGTGTGGCACTGCTGGCCGCCGTGGGCTTGCTCGATGGCCGTGAAGCCGTGGCGCCGTGGGCGTTCGTGCCGCTGGCGGCCCGTCATGCGCCAGACGCGCGCTGGCAGCCCGACCGGCCATGGGTCGGCAGCGACCGGGTCTGGACCTGCGATTCCCCCGTTCTGGCGACCGAGCTGGTCCTGCAGGCCCTCGGTTGTACGCCTGTGGCTGACCTGGCCGCCACGGCGGCCGACGCGCTGCTGCACCGGCCGGACCGCCAGCAGGTGGCCGCTGGCCTGGTGTCCGAGCCCACGCCGCGGCGGGTGCCGGCTGGTGCGGTGGAGCGGGCGCGTCGCTGGCTGGAGGCCCATCCGGCCGCGCCGTATGACGTCACGGCCCTCGCGGCCGAGGCCGCCACCAGCCCGCGTACCCTGTTGCGCCATTTCGAGTTGGCCCATGGCCAGTCACCACACGCCTACCAGCGGGGCCTTCGGCTGGCGCGCGCCCGGGTGTTGCTGGAGACGACCTACCTCACGGTCGAGCAGGTGGCGCAGGCCTGCGGATATGGCGACGTGGGCACCTTTCGCCGCCTTTTTCGTGCCGAATCGGGGGTGTTGCCCGCGGACTGGCGCGAGCAGCATCGGCTGCGCACCAACCACCGGCGCTGGAGCGGGCCGTTGACACCGACCTGAGGAAACGAGCCTCACGCCCCCAGCGAAAAGAAATGCCGGATGCGTTGCAGCAGGTCGCTGGCGCCGGTGTGGCCGGCTTCGGGAGAGGGTGTGGCGGATTCGGCCTGGCGCCGGCGCATGATGTCCGACACCTCCTGCGCGATGTCCGGGCGGCTTTGCAGCACCATCGCAAAGCCCGCTTTGTCCAGCCGGTAGCAGTCCACCGCCGTGGTGGCCACCACCGTGGCCTGTCGGGGCTCGCCGGTCAGCATGCCCATTTCGCCGAAACAGTCGCCGGCGCGCAGCACCGCCAGCGGCTGGCGGCCGGCGGCGGATTCGTGCAGAACCTGCGCTTCACCTTTGACAATCAGGTACAGCCAGTGGGCCACCGCGCCCTGGCGCGTCATGGTGTCGCCGGCGGCAAACGGCGCGTGCACCAGATGGGCCGCCAGCGCCTGCTGCTCGGCGGTCGACAGGCCGGCAAACAGCGCGGTCTGGGCAATGGCGGCCAGGCGGCGCTGCAGCTCGCGCGCTTCCTGCGCGGCGTGCCAGCTTTCGTTCTCCTTGATCATGCGCTGCTCCTGCTGCGGCACGCCCAGGCGGATGCCCGCACGCGCCAGTGCCGCCAGCGCATGTTGGCGCACCGCCGAATCGGTGGGATCGTCCCGGGCCGGGTCGTCCAGCCAGTAGCGCAGGCTGTATCGGGCCCAGCCGTAGCCGAGCGCCAGCAGCACCACGGTGGGCGCCGGCTGCCGGCGCACATGGGCGATGTCGGCGTCCGCCAGCACCTGTTGCAGCACGGCGATTACCTCCGCCGGGTCGGCCTGCAATTCCAGATCGAACTCGACCGAGCGCCGCCAGGCCGGCTGGCCGTCTTCGGCCGGGCGCACGATGGCAAAGCGGTTCTTCATCAGCCAGGCGTTGGGTACCATGATTGACTCGCCGCGCGGCGTGGCCAGCTCGGTCACCCGCCAGCGCACGTCCACCACACGTCCGCTCACGCCATCGTCCACCCGCACCCAGTCGCCCACCCGCAGCGAGTTGTCCAGCTGCAGTGACACGCCGCCCAGCACATTGCCCAGCGTGTCCTGCATCGCAAAAGCCAGCACCGCGGTGATCAGCGCCGAGGTGGTGAACAGCTGCGAGGCCTCCAGCCCCGACGCGCGCAGCCACAGCAGCAGCACCAGCACGGACAGCCCGGCCACCGTGAGGTCCTGCGCAATGCGGGGCGCCGGCAAGCGCAGCAGCGGCAATATGCCGCCGAACAGCACCGTGCCGGCGATCTGCACCGCCGCCATGCCCAAGGCCAGCGTTGCAACCGTGCGCAGCGCCGGGGCCGTGGTGGTGGCCTCGCCCCACCAGGCGAGTGCGGCGAGCGCCAGCACCGCCAGTACCAGCAGGCCCCAGGCGACGCCCAGTACCCGCCGCGGGCCTCGGCGCGCCAGCCGGAAGCCCAGC
This sequence comes from Curvibacter sp. T50, assembly GCF_057219955.1. NCBI lineage: Bacteria > Pseudomonadati > Pseudomonadota > Betaproteobacteria > Burkholderiales > Comamonadaceae > Curvibacter > Curvibacter sp. T50. The sequence goes on along the minus strand of NZ_JBXVVU010000005.1, from coordinate 101,608 downwards.
GCGACCGCCGCCAGCGCCAGGGCGATGTGGGCCAGCGTCGCCAGCGGCAGCGTCAGCAGTGAGGCCGCCGGATTCACCGTTTGGCCTTGCGGGGCGGAGCAGCCACACCCTCCAGCGCGGCCTCCAGCCGCTCGCACAGGTGGGTCAGCACCTCGATGCGGGAGAACAGCTTGTCGTTGCTGGCCACAATGTGCCAGGGAGCGACGTCGGTGGAAGTGCGGTCCACCATGTCGCCCACGGCGCGTTCGTACTGCGGCCATTTTTCGCGGTTGCGCCAGTCTTCGTCGGTGATCTTGAAGTTCTTGTGGGGTGTGTCCTTGCGTTCCTGGAAGCGGCGCAATTGCTCTTCGGGTGATATGGCCATCCAGAACTTCACCACCACCGCGCCGGCCTGGGCGAGCTGTTCCTCGAAGGCGTTGATCTCGTCGTAGGCGCGCATCCAGTCGGCTTCACCGCAAAAGCCCTCGACCCGCTCGACCAGCACACGGCCGTACCAGGAGCGGTCGAAGATCACCGCGTGGCCGTGACGCGGAATGTGCCGCCAGAAGCGCCACAGGTAGGGTTGGGCGCGCTCTTCCTCGCTGGGCGCCGCCACCGGCACCACCCGATAAAAGCGCGAGTCGAGTGCATGGGTGATGCGGCGGATGGTGCTGCCCTTGCCGGCCGCGTCCATGCCTTCGAACACCAGCACCACCGAGCGGTCGCGCATGCGCGGGTCACGGGTCAGACCGTTCAGCCGCGCCTGCAGTGTCTCCAGCTGCCGGTCATAGGTCTTCTCCTTGAGCGCGCGGCTGTAGTCGAAGGACGACAGCAGCGAACGGTTGTCCAGTGGCGGTGGCGACAACGCAGCCACACCGGTACGCGCCGGGGCCAGTCCGCCCAGACGCTGCGTGATGCCGTCCAGAATGTATTGCCCCACCGTCAGCGACCGGTAGGCGGCGTCCGCACCTTCCACCACCAGCCAGGGCGCGTCGCCGGTGCTGGTTCGGCGCAACGCCTGCTCGCACACCTTGACGAAGCCGTCATAGTGCTTGAGGCGTTCCCAGTCGCCAGGGGTGACCCGCCAGGCGGTCTTGGGGTCGGACTCCAGCGTCTTGAAGCGTTGCTTCGCTGCCTTCTTGGACAGGTGAAACCACAGCTTGATGACCAGCGCCCCTTCGGCCACCAGCATGCGCTCGAACTGGCGGATGGCGCCGAGGCGGCGATCGAAGGTCGCCTTCTTTTCGGTCCCCATCACATGGGCCAGGATGGGGTCGGTATACCAGGACCCGAACAGGATGCCGATCTTGCCTTTGGGCGGCAACACTTGCCAGAAGCGCCACATGTCCGGGCGCTGGTGCTCTTCCGGCCCCATCGGGCCGAACGCTTCGGTGCGGATGTGGCGGGGGTCCATCCATTCATTGAGCAGGTTGACCGTCTCGCCCTTGCCGGCGCCATCCACGCCATTGACCAGGATGATCACCGGAAAGCTCGCGTTTTCCAGCAGCGCGTACTGCGCCTTGAGCAGGGCCTCGCGCAGCAGGGGTTCGCGGGCCTTGTATTCCTTGCGGGCGATGGTGTGACCGATTTCGGCGGATTCGAACATGACAGCAATCTCCTGACTCCGTGGGGATCAGTCCATCTTAGAACGGTGACACACCGCTGGCTAGACGCAGGTCAAGCCGTGTGCGCCCCATGGCCGGCCCCGTCCTGCCGCCCTCCGAGGGCCCGGCGACTGTGGCTTTCCTGCAACGGCTTGTCGACTTTCGCCCCACCCGGACGAACAGGGGATTGCGTATTGCGTAGCGATTGTGTTTGGGGTCACGCAACGAATCACAATCATCGGTCTATACTTCATTAAAGAAGTACAAAGTACTAAAAATAATTCATGGTGAAATTTCACGGTCGAAACTCGCTGCTGCGGTGGCTGGGCATGTTCACGGCCGCGCTGGTGCTGGGAGGCCTGGGCTGGACCATGATGGCCGGATCGGGCGCCATGGGTCAGCACGGCCGACTGGCTTTCATTGTGGACAGCCGTGGCGCCATGGACCGCCCCCCGGCGGTCGACTCGCCCCAATGGCAGACGGCCGGTGTCATGGTGCCGGTGCCCACGGCACCGGGGCAGCTGTGGCTGCGCTGGAGCCCTCCGCCCGCGCCGGACGCGGGCGTTGACTACGCCTTCAGTCTCGATTTCGCCGGGATTTCCCGCTTGCAGGTGTGGGAGGCGTCACCCCAGGGCCTGGTGCCCACCGAGCGGGCGGGCGCCAGCTATCCGCGTCGACCAACGGATTTGCCCGGGCGCATTCCCGTCGTGCGGATATCGGCCGAGGCCGCCCCGACCGTGGTGGTTCTCAGTGCCCAATCCAAACTGCCGCTGGAGCTGCGCTGGCGTGCCGAGCCGGTGGTGGACTACCAGCGCTGGCTGCAAAGTGATGCGTACGCCATGGGCCTGCTGGTCGGGCTCAGCCTGCTGTCCTTGTGGCTGGTGGCCTTGCTCGGCGATATCCGTTGGGATCGGGTGCTGGCGTCGGCCCTGGCGTTGACCTCGGCGGCGTTCTGTTTCCAGCTGGTCACCCTCGGCCTGGCCCAAGAACTTCTGTGGCCCCAACACCCGGGGCTGACCGACCTGGCGCAGACCGTGTCGGTCGCGGCGCTGTATCTGGCGCTGCTGTGGCTGCTGGTGACCGTGACGGATGAGCACCCCCGCAGCCGGGCCAATTCGCTGGCGCTGTGGGCGATGATGGTGGCGTCGGTGATCGGTCTGGGCGTCGCCCATCTGTTTGGCGCGGAAGCGGCCAGTCGCACCGGCGATGGCCTGTTTGCCGTGATTATGGCCCTGGCCATCTGGACGCTGGTGGCATCGGCCCGCCGCGGCAACCGCCACAGCGCGGCGGTGGGCTGGTCGCTGGTGCCCGCCTTGGTCGGCGGCACCATCCAGGTGCTACGGGAAAGTGGTGTGGTCGTCCACGCCCACTGGATCATGGCGTATGCCACCCAGATCGGCGCGATCGTTACCGTGCCGCTGATGTGGACCGTCATCGCCCGCCGCGCCCGCGACCTGCGCGATGTCGCCATGCAGGCTGCCGGGGGCCAGCAGACCGACCCGCTGACCGGCCTGGTCCATGAGCGGGTCGCCCGCCTGCGCCTGGATCGCCTGGTCAGCCGCTGCAAACGCTTCAATCACCAGGGTGGACTGCTGATGATCAGCCTGCACAACCTGGACGACATCCAGGCCGAGCGCGGCCGGCAGGTGGCCGAAACCGCGCTGCTGCTGGCGGCGTCGCGGGTGCGATCCATTGTCGATTCCTGCGACACGGCCGCGCGCTGGGCGGGCACCCGTTTTGTGGTGCTGATCGAAGGCCCGATCAACGAAGACAAGCTCATCGAGATCGCCACCCGGGTCATCGCCCACGGTCTGCGCCGCGGCAACGAAATGACCATCGGCTCGCTGCTGCGTTTTCAGGTGGCCGGCTCGCTGGTCACCGGCACGGAAACCGATACCGCCCTGTTGCTGCGCCGTGCCGGCGAGGCACTGGATTACATGCACGCCCACCCCGAGCGCAAGGCCATCCGCATCCTCAAGACCACAGCGGATCTCGCATCGCAGACCGGGCCTTTCGACCCGGTCGCCACCAACTACTGAACCGCTGGGGCACGCGCCCCGACACCGCGCGCGCGGCGCTCGGCACGGCCTCTTTTCGGCACCACAGCGGTGACAGCCGCCGGCGCCTGCCGCGGCGATACTTGCCCGCATGACTTCTGTTGCTCCCACCCCGCCGCTGCCGCCGGGCATGACGGTGTTCCAGCGCGGCTGGCTGTCGTCCAACAACATCCTGTTCCAGGGGCCGGAAGGCGCCGCGCTGGTCGACAGCGGCTACGCCAGCCATGCCGGCCAGACCGTGGCCCTGGTGGGCCAGGCGCTGGGCGCTCAGCCGCTGCGGCGCCTGATCAACACCCACCTGCACAGCGACCATGTCGGCGGAAACGCCGCGCTGCAGGCCGCCTGGCCGGGGCTGCACACCGCCATTCCGCCCGGGCTGGCGCCCCAGGTGCGCGCCTGGGATCCGGTGGCGCTGACCTACGAACCCACCGGCCAGGTCTGCCCGCGCTTTGCGATCGACGACGTGCTCACCCCGGGGCAGACGCTGCTGCTTGCCGGGCGCGACTGGCAGGTTCACGCCGCGCCAGGGCACGACCCGCACTCGGTGGTGCTGTTCGAGCCGCTCTCGCGCACGCTGATCTCCGCCGATGCGCTGTGGGAGCGCGGCTTTGGCGTGGTCTTTCCGGAACTGGAAGGCGAGCAGGCCTTCGACGAGGTCGGCCAGACCCTGGACCTGATCGAAACCCTGGCCCCCGCCGTCATCGTGCCCGGCCATGGCGCGGTTTTCACCGACCTGGCGGGTGCGCTGGCCATTGCCCGCGAGCGCCTGCGCGCTTACCGCGCCGACCCGCCCCGCCACAGCCGCCATGCCGCCAAGGTGCTGCTGAAATTCAAGCTGCTGGAGTGGCAGACCCGCCCCGAAGCCGAGGTGCTGGCCTGGGCCCTCGCCACGCCGTATTTCCGCCTGATCCACAGCCGCCTGCCCGACGCCCCCCCGCTGCCGGCCTGGACCACCGGCCTGCTCGACGACCTGGTCCGCGCCGGCGCCGCCGAACGCCAGGCCGACCTGCTGCACAACCGCGACTGAGCCGGCCCCAGAAAGCACCACGGCGCCCGCAGGCGCCGTTTTTCTCGAATTCTGGACTGTTTCTAGCCCCTACCCAGCGTCAAAAGGTCATATTTTGCTATCAGAAAAGGACTATCCGGTCGCCGGGGTCGCAACCGTTCAGGCGGCCCCGGCCTTCACCTTCAACCGCCACGCATGCTTTGTCGCAGTCCGAGCCTGGGCCCACAAAAGGTCATCCAAAGCGAGGGTACCCAAAAACCCGCAATAACGATGGCACCCGTAAAATGCGCTCCGAAAGGCAATCCATGACATACCAGGCATCGTCCAATATTCTGGAAGTTCTCCAGAAGATCGAGTACGAAGAGGCGTTGCCCCCCGGTGACCCCCGGTTTGTCGACACCACTTCGGCGCGCGGGAGCCAGCAGACCTTTTCCCGTCTGGCACGCAAGTTTGGCTGGGATCCCGCCAGCAAGGCTTTTTTTGCGCCCAACGAAAAGCACGTGCTTTTTTTCGGCCACATCGGCAGTGGCAAGACCACCGAACTGCGGCGCTACGCCCAGTGGTTGAACGAGTCCAACCGCTATTACGTGGTGGAAGTCGACGTTCTGGCCAAACTCGATCGCAACAATCTGCAGTACACCGAAGCCTTGATGGCCATGGCCGAGTCCTTGCTGGAACGCATGGTGGGCGATGGCTACGCGCTGAACGATGGCGACCTCCAGCCGATGCGGGACTGGTTTGCCAAAGTCACCCGCACTCGGACCGAATCCCGTGAGTCGAACGCTGAAGTCAAGACCGGCATGGAAGCTGGCGGTGGTCTTCCGGGGCTGGTCAGGCTGTTCGCGAAATTCACCGCTGCCTTCAAGACGGGCTCCAGCCAGAAAAACGAGTGGCGACAAGACATCCGCAACCACTTCACCACGCTTGCCGCAGCCTTCAATCAGTTCATTCGCTCGATCGAGGGGATGCTGAAAGAGCAAGGCCGGGCCGAGCGCGTTCTCTTCCTGGTGGATGGCACCGACAAGATGCGGGGAGAAGACACGCAGCAGTTCTTTGTGCAGGACGCCGAGCAACTGCTGGCGATCCAGACGCTGGCGATCTACACCGCCCCGCTGGAACTCAAATACGACGGGCGCATGGGGGGCAAACTCGACGCCGACATTGTGCTGCCGATGGTCAAACTCCATGAACGGGATGGGTCTCGGTGCGAGCCGGGCTGGACGGCGCTGACCCAATTGCTGCTGTTGCGTGCCGATCGCAGCCTGTTTTCCTCCGATGAGGTCGTCGCCAGTCTGGTCGAACACTCCGGCGGTCATCCGCGTGAGCTGCTGCGCCTGCTCAAGCTGTGCTGCGAGTTTGCCGACGCCCGCATTGATGAGGCCGTTGTGCGCCGATCCATTGCACAACTGGCGGCCGATTACCGCTATTTCCTCAAGCCGGCTGACTACGAGCTGCTGGCCGGTATCGACAGCACGCCCGAACAGGGTGGCAATGATGAAGCCGCGCAGCACCTGCTGCATCGGCTGGCGCTGTTGCAATACAACGATGGCGCCTGGCGACGCAGCCATCCCGTGATTCGCACGCTCGAAGGCTACGCGCTGGCGAAAGCGGCGCAGCCAGCGAAGACGGCACCACCCGCCACGGCCTGACGCATTGCCGGGCACGTGACGCGATGGCCCAAGCCGGTTTTGAACTTGAGCGTCTTCGGCTGGAGGAGGCGCATGCGTTGCCGGCCTCGTGTTTCGACGACTTTCAGCGACTCGTCCGTACGCTGGTTCACGGCCCGGCGTTCCAATGGTTGCTGGTCGACGCTGCCGACGAGCGGCTGCGCCAGCAGGTCCTGGCGGCGCTCGACAAGGTCTTGATCGGGGCAGGGCTGCGGACCAGCCGATTGCCGTTGGGGCGAAAGATTGTGGACATCGCGACGCTGGAGCAGCGGCTGATCCGGCAGGCCACTACGGCTGACGTGGTGCATGTCTTCGGTCCGCACGGCTGGTTTGATGCGAAGCGCTGGGATGAATTCAACGTGCGCCGAGAGCGTCTGGCCTCCCGCGCGCCGGCACGTCTGGTGTTCTGGCTCGATGCCGAAGCCATCGCGCTGGCGTCCCGAGGGGCGCCCGACCTCTGGGCCTGGCGCAGCGGGGTCTATGTTTTTTCCCAAGGCGGCGCGGCGGGTTCCATGGAGCCGGTTCTGACCCTGCAAAGCGGCCCACACACGCACCCGCCCTCCGGCGTGGACGGACGCAGCATGGCGGAACGCCATCGGCGCATCGCCGAAATCCGGGGGTGGTTGGCGGCACACCCGCATGCCCCGGCCGATCTGATGGTGGCGCCGCTGGATGAACTGGGCCGCCTGTTGTTTGACCTCGGGGACTATGACGGTGCCCTGTTGCATTGGCAGCAGCTGGAGTTGCCTTTCCACCGGCGGCGTGGCGCCGAACGAGAGGTCGCCATCACCATGGGCAAGATCGCCGACATCCTGCAGGCGCGCGGACAACTCGATGAGGCCCTGCGCATCCGCAAGGAAGAGGAACTTCCCGTCTATGAGCGCCTGGGCGACGTGCGCTCCAAGGCCATCACCATGGGCCAGATCGCCGACATCCTGCAGGCGCGCGGCCAACTCGAAGAGGCCCTGCGCATCCGCAAGGAAGAACAACTTCCCGTCTACGAGCGCCTGGGCGACGTGCGCTCCAAGGCCGTCACCATGGGCAAGATCGCCGACATCCTGCAGGCGCGCGGCCAACTCGAAGAGGCCCTGCGCATCCGCAAGGAAGATGAACTGCCCGTCTACGAGCGCCTGGGCGACGTGCGCTCCAAGGCCGTCACCATGGGCAAGATCGCCGACATCCTGCAGGCGCGCGGCCAACTCGATGAGGCCCTGCGCATTCTTCAGCGAGAAGTTCAGCCTGCCTTCCAGCGCCTGGGCGACGTGCGCTCCAAGGCCGTCACCATGGGCAAGATCGCCGACATCCTGCAGGCGCGCGGCCAACTCGATGAGGCCCTGCGCATCCACAAGGAAGATGAACTTCCCGTCTACGAGCGGCTGGGCGACGTGCGCGAGAAGGCCGTCACCATGGGCCAGATCGCCGACATCCTGCAGGCGCGCGGCCAACTCGATGAGGCCCTGCGCATCCGCAAGGAAGAGGAACTTCCCGTCTACGAGCGCCTGGGCGACGTGCGCTCCAAGGCCGTCACCATGGGCAAGATCGCCGACATCCTGCAGGCGCGCGGACAACTCGATGAGGCCCTGCGCATCCGCAAGGAAGAGGAACTTCCCGTCTATGAGCGCCTGGGCGACGTGCGCTCCAAGGCCATCACCATGGGCCAGATCGCCGACATCCTGCAGGCGCGCGGCCAACTCGATGAGGCCCTGCGCATCCGCAAGGAAGAGGAACTTCCCGTCTACGAGCGCCAGGGCGACGTGCGCTCCAAGGCCGTCACCATGGGCCAGATCGCCGACATCCTGCAGGCGCGCGGCCAACTCGATGAGGCCCTGCGCATCCGCAAGGAAGATGAACTGCCCGTCTACGAGCGCCTGGGCGACGTGCGCGGGCGGGCCATCACACAAGTCAAAATTGCCATGCTGCTGTTCCGAATGGCCTTGCGGCGGCACGAGGCTGAAAGCCTGTTGCGGGAGGCGCACAGTGTCTTGGCGGGCATGGGTTTGCCCGAGGCGAAACAGGTGGCTGAGCTGATGCGCCAGCACGGCGTGTGGCCCTGAGCGCTCGCATTTCGCCGCCTGTCAGGTCAAACGGCGCCCGCAGGCGCCGTGGTGGCCAGATTTCAGACCTTTTTGGCCGATACCCAGCGTCAAACGGTCATGGTCTGCTATCATATCAGGACCGGCCGGCCGCCGGGGTCGCAACCGTTCAGGCGGCGCCCGCCTTCACCTTCAGCCGCCACGCGTGCAGCAGGGGTTCGGTGTAGCCGCTGGGTTGTTCCTTGCCTTTGAAGACCAGGTCGCAGGCGGCCTGGAAGGCGGCGCCGGATTCGTTGCCGACCATGGGGGTGTAGGCCGGGTCGCCGGCGTTCTGGGCGTCCACCTTGGCGGCCATGCGGGCGAAGGTTTCGCGCACCTGCGCTTCGGTGACGACACCGTGGTGCAGCCAGTTGGCCATGTGCTGGCTGCTGATGCGCAGCGTGGCGCGGTCTTCCATCAGGCCCACGTCGTTGATGTCGGGCACCTTGGAGCAGCCCACGCCCTGGTCCACCCAGCGCACCACGTAGCCCAGAATGCCCTGGGCGTTGTTGTCCAGCTCCTGCTGCTTCTCGGCGTCGCTCCAGTTCGCGCTGGCGGCCACGGGAATGGTCAGCAGGCCGGTGAGCAGTTCGTCACGGGCGGCGTCGGCGTCGGTTTTTTCCAGTTCGGCCTGGATGTCGGCCACCTTGACCTGGTGGTAGTGCAGCGCGTGCAGCGTGGCGCCGGTGGGGCTGGGCACCCAGGCGGTGTTGGCGCCGGCCTTGGGGTGGGCGATCTTCTGCTGCAGCATCGCGGCCATCAGGTCGGGCATGGCCCACATGCCCTTGCCGATCTGGGCGCGCCCGCGCAGGCCGCAGGACAGGCCCACCAGCACGTTGCTCTTTTCATAGGCGGTGATCCAGGCGCTGGTCTTCATGTCGCCCTTGCGGATCATCGGGCCGGCCAGCATGGCGGTGTGCATTTCGTCGCCGGTGCGGTCCAGGAAGCCGGTGTTGATGAAGGCGACACGGCTGGCGGCGGCGGCGATGCAGGCCTTGAGGTTGACGCTGGTGCGGCGCTCTTCGTCCATGATGCCCAGCTTGACGGTGCTGTCGGCCAGGCCCAGAACGCGCTCCACGCGCGAGAACAGCTCGGCGGCAAAGCCCACCTCGGCCGGGCCGTGCATCTTGGGCTTGACGATGTAGACGCTGCCGGTGCGGCTGTTGCGGATGCCGTCCTTGCCGTGGCCCTGCAGGTCGTGCAGGGCGATGGTGGTGGTGACCATCGCGTCCATGATGCCCTCGGGGATCTCGCGCACCGCGCCCTGGGCGTCGGTCCACAGGATGGCGGGGTTGGTCATCAGGTGGCCGACGTTGCGCACGAACATCAGGCTGCGGCCGTGCAGGCGCACCTGGCCGCTGCCGTTGGGGGCGGTGTAGAGGCGGTCGGGGTTGAGGCCGCGCTTGAACGTCTTGCCGCCCTTGGCGACGTCTTCGGTCAGCGTGCCCTTGAGGATGCCCAGCCAGTTGCGGTAGCCCAGCACTTTGTCGGCGGCGTCCACGGCGGCCACCGAGTCTTCCAGGTCGAGGATGGTGGACAGCGCCGCTTCCAGCACCACGTCGGCCACGCCGGCTTTGTCGGTCTGGCCGATGGCGGTGGCGCGGTTGATGATGATGTCCAGGTGCAGGCCGTTGTGCTGCAGCAGCACCGACGACGGGCCCGCGGCCTCGCCCTGGTAGCCGATGAACTGGGCCGGGTCTTTCAGCGCCACACGGCGGCCGCCGGTCAGCGACACCAGCAACTGGCCGTTCACCACGTGGTAGACGGTGGCGTCGGCATGGCTGCCTTCGGCCAGCGGGGCGGCGTCGTCCAGGAACTGGCGGGCGAAGGCAATGACTTTGGCGCCGCGCTTGTCGTTGTAGCCCGGGCCTTTTTCGCAGCCGTCGGCCTCGGGGATGGCGTCGGTGCCGTACAGCGCGTCGTACAGGCTGCCCCAGCGGGCGTTGGCGGCGTTGAGTGCGTAGCGGGCGTTCAGGATCGGCACCACCAGCTGCGGGCCGGCCTGGGTGGCGAGCTCGGCGTCCACGTTGGTGGTGGTGGCCTTGGCGCCGGCGGGCTGGGGCACCAGGTAGCCGATGGTTTCGAGAAACTTTCGGTAGCCGGCCATGTCGCGGATCGGGCCGGGGTTGGCGCGGTGCCAGGTGTCCAGCTCGGTCTGCAGGCGGTCGCGTTCGGCCAGCAGGGCGATGTTTTTGGGCGCCAGGTCGGCCACCAGGGCGTCAAAGCCGCTCCAGAACTGGTCGGCGCTGACGCCGGTGCCGGGCAGCACCTGGTCGTTGACAAAGGTGAACAGCTCGTTGGCCACTTGCAGGCGGTGGACGGTGGTGCGTGCGGTCATGGGAAGGTCCTCGGTTGGAACGATAAAAAAGAAAAAAGCGGTGATCAGTCAGGGAAAAACGCCAGCACGTCGCGCAGGCCGGTGCCGGTGCGGGTGGGGGGCGTGCCCAGTTCTTCGAAGGGCTGGCCGTTGCGGTTGACCCACAGCGTGCGGTAGCCATACCAGGTGGCGGCCAGCGCGTCCCAGGCGTTGGCGCTGACAAACACGGTCTGCGCCGCCTTGAAACCGGTGGCTTTGGGCCCCAGGGCGTAGGCGTCGGGGTGGGTCTTGTAGCGGCGCACCGGGTCCACGCTGATGACATGGTCCAGCAGGCCGTCCAGTCCGCTGGAGCGCAAGGCGATGCCCAGCATTGCCGGGTCGCCGTTGGACAGGATGCCGGTGACCACGCCCCGGGCTTTGAGGGCCATCAGCACGTCGCGGTTTTCCGGAAAGGCGCTCAGATGCCGGTACTGGTTCATCAGCTGGTCCACCTGGGCCTCCAATTGGCCGTTACCCAGCGTGGAAAGGTCTTTGTTTGCTATTGATTTGATGGCGAACACCAGCGCGGCGCGGGTCAGTTCCCAGAACGGGCGGTAGTGGGCGCCGTCGTTGCAGGTGGTCACCAGCCGGGTGTATTCGATCTGTTTGTCGCGCCACAGCACCGCCAGGCGCTGGCCCTGGCCGGGAAACAGCTGCTCGGCCAGCAACGCCACGCTGTAGACATCAAACAGCGTGCCGTAGGCGTCGAACAGCACCGCGCGCGGCGCGGACGGGGGCAGGGCGGACGGCTGGGATTCCATGCCGACACTGTATTACGAACTGAACCGGTCATTAATGAACTGCATGGCCGGTTATCCATGACAAAAACCCACCTAATAAGCGCTGGCACCGCAGGGCGTGGCGGTGGTGCTCCGGGTTGTTGCGACTTGCCCGCCGGCGCCCGCCGGCCTACGCTGGGCGCTCACCGCCACCCCTGCCACGACCCCGACCGCCGGAACCCCTGCCCATGCCCGCCCCGATCGACGCCCACCACGCCAGCCCCAGCCCCTACCGCCACAAGATCGTCAGCGCCGCCGAGGCGGTGTTGCTGATCCACGATGGCGACACCGTGGCCACCGGCGGCTTTGTCGGCATCGGTTTTGCCGAAGCGATTGCCGTGGCGCTGGAGGCGCGTTTCGCCGCCACGCAGGCGCCGCGTGACCTGACGCTGGTCTACGCCGCCGGCCAGGGCGACGGCAAACACCGCGGCCTGAACCACCTGGGCCATGCCGGCCTGCTCAGGCGGGTGATCGGCGGCCACTGGGGCCTGGTGCCCGCGGTGCAAAAACTTGCGGTCGAAGGCCAGATCGAGGCCTGGAACCTGCCCCAGGGTGTCATCACCCACCTGTTCCGCGACATCGCCGCCGGCAAGCCCGGCACGCTCACCCGCGTGGGGCTGGACACCTTTGTCGACCCGAAACACGGCGGCGGCAAGCTCAACGCCCGCACCACCGAAGACCTGGTGCGGCGCCTGAACATCGACGGGCAGGACTACCTGTTCTACAAGGCCTTTCCGATCCAGGTCGGCATCATCCGCGCCACCACGGCCGACCCCGACGGCAACCTGACCATGGAGCGCGAGGCGCTCACCCTCGAAGCGCTGGCCATTGCGATGGCCGCGCGCAACAGCGGCGGGGTGGTGATTGCGCAGGTGGAGCGCGTCGCCGAACGCGGCAGCCTGCACCCGCGCCAGGTCAAGGTGCCGGGCGTGCTGGTGGACGCGGTGGTGGTGGCGCAGGACCCGGCGCACCACCAGCAGACCTTTGCCGAACCCTACAACCCGGCCTTTGCCGGCGAAATCCGGGTGCCGATGGACAGCGTGGCGCCCATGGGCCTGACCGAGCGCAAGATCATTGCCCGCCGCGCCGCGCTGGAACTGCGCCCGCACCAGGTGGTGAACCTGGGCATCGGCATGCCCGAAGGCGTGGCCGCGGTGGCGGCGGAGGAGCGCATCATCGACCTGGTCACCCTGACGGCCGAGCCGGGCGTGATCGGCGGCATCCCGGCCGGCGGGCTGAACTTTGGCGCCGCTGTCAACCCGCAGGCCATCCTGGACCAGCCCAACCAGTTCGACTTCTACGACGGCGGCGGGCTGGACATCGCCTTTCTGGGCCTGGCCCAGGCCGACCGCCATGGCAACCTGAACGTCAGCAAGTTCGGCCCCCGGCTGGCCGGCGCGGGCGGCTTCATCAACATCAGCCAGAACGCCAAGACCGTGGTGTTCGTCGGCACCTTCACCGCCGGGCAGCTGGAGCTGGCGGTGGCCGACGGCGCCCTGCGCATCACCCGCGAGGGCGGCGCGCGCAAGTTCGTGCGGGCGGTGGAGCACCGCACCTTCAGCGGTGCCGAAGCGCTGCGCCGCGGCCAGCGGGTGCTCTACATCACCGAGCGGGCCGTGTTCCGCCTGGTGGCGGACCCGACGGCCGAAGACAGCGAGGGCGGCGCGCTGGAACTGATCGAGATCGCGCCCGGCGTTGACCTGCAGCGCGACGTGCTGGCGCACATGGGGTTTGCGCCGCGGATCAGCCCGGCGCTGGCGCCGATGGACGCGCGGCTGTTTGACCCGCAGCCGCTGGGCCTGCGCGAGCAACTGCTGGACCGCCCGCTGGCCGAGCGCCTGGTGCTGGACACCGAACGCGCCGTGCTCTACATCGACTTTGCCGGGCTGCAGGTGAACGCCCCGTCGCTGATCGCCCAGATCGACACCGCCGTGCGCGAGCGCCTGGCGCCGTTTGCCACCGCCACCGGCCGGCGGGTGGACGTGGTGGTCAATTACGACCATTTCGGCATCGCTCCCGAACTGCTGGACGCCTACACCGCGGTGGTGCGCGGCCTGGCGGCCGACTTTTACGGCGCCGTCACCCGCTACGGCACCACCGGCTTCCTGAAGGCGCGGCTGTAACGGGTGTCATGGCCGAATTTCAGGCGAAAACAGCCGATACCCATCGTTTTATCGTCATCTTTTGCTATAAAAGAAGGACTATTTTGCGGGTCGTCAGAAGCTTCGGGGCGCGGCCATGACGGCGCTGGACGCCCTGACCGCGGCGTTCGCGCCGCTGCGCACCCACACCTGGGCCTACCCGGCGCTGGAGGTGGTGCACATCGTCGGCATCGCCCTGCTGCTGGGCAACCTGGTGCTGCTGGAGTTGCGGGTCTGGGGCCGGGGGCGGGCCCTGCCGGTGGCCGATCTCGCGCGGCTGACGCTGGCGCTGGCGCTGGGCGGCTTTGCGCTGGCGGCTGCGTCCGGGCTGCTGATGTTTGCCTCGCAGGCGGGCGAGCTGATGGCCAACCGGGCCTTTGTGATCAAGATGGGCCTTTTGATGGCGGCAGGCGCCAATGCGGCCGTGTTCCATGCCCGTGGTTCGCTGACGAAACTCGACGCCATGGCGCGACTCCAAACTGCGCTGTCGCTGCTGGTCTGGCTGGCCGTGATTACTTGCGGCCGCTGGATCGCCTATCTGTAAGTGCTTGTTTTGAAACCGTTTACTTGTTTTCAACCGACTTTTCCGGAGACCGTCATGCCCGCTTTGACCCGCCGCCGCGCCCTGCAGGGCCTTGCCGCCGCAGCCCTGCCCACCGCCTTCGCCGCCCGCGCCCACCACGGCTGGAGCAGCTTCGACCTCGACCGCCCGATCTACCTGGAGGGCAAGGCGGTCTCGGTGAAATGGCAGAACCCGCATGTGGAGCTGCGGCTGGAGCGCCCCGCCGCGCTGGCCCTGCCGGCGGATCTGGCCAGCCGCCCCGTGCCGGCGCAGACCGCCAGCGTCGACGCGCCGGCCCTGCTGAAAAAGGCCGCGCTGCCGCGCCGCACCGACAAGGTCTGGGAGATCGAATGCGCGCCGCTCTCGCGCATGGAGGCGTGGAAAGTGCCCGAAATCAAGGCCGGCCAGGCCCTGGCGGTGCTGGGTTTCACCTTCAAGGACGAAAAAGGCGGCGCCATCCTGCGGGCCGAATTCCTGTGGCTGGACGGCAAGACCTACGCGCTGCGCTCGGCTCCGGCCTGAAACGGACCCTTGGCCGCCCGACCGGGACTTTTTTGGGTGAAACAGGGCGATGCCCAGCGTAAAAAGGTCATTTTTTGCTATCAATTTTGACATCATCGCGCGTCTTTCCTGTCGACTGCAGGTAGCCAATGGCGGGTAAGTCCGCTTGATCGGTGACTTTTGCTGCACTAATCTGGGGCCATGGACAAGCTCAAGCAGATTGAATCCTTCGCGTCGGTGGCCACCCGGGGCAGCCTCACGGCGGCGGCCCGTGCCGAAGGGGTGGCGCCGGCCATCATGGGCCGGCGGCTGGACGCGCTGGAAGAGCGCCTGGGGGTGAAGCTGCTGGTGCGCACCACCCGGCGCATCTCGCTCACCCACGAAGGCAGCGCCTTTCTGGAAGACTGCCAGCGGGTGCTGGCCGATCTGGCCAACGCCGAAGCCAGCGTGTCGGCGGGCGGCGTCAAGGCCAGCGGCCACCTGCGCATCACCGCGCCGGCCGGTTTCGGCCGCCGCCATGTCGCGCCGCTGGTGCCGCGTTTTCGCGAGCGCCATGCCGAGGTGACCATTTCGCTGAATCTGTCCGACCGGGTGGTCGATCTGGCGGGCGAAGGCTACGACTGCGCGGTGCGGGTGGGCGATCTGCCCGATTCGTCGCTGGTCAGCGTGCGCCTGGCGGACAACCGGCGCCTGTGTGTGGCCACGCCGCGCTACCTGCAGCAGCACGGCACGCCCCGGCACCCGAACGAGCTGGCGCGCTTTGACTGCCTGACGCTGTCCAGCGACGCATCCCAGACCCGCGGCTGGGCGTTTTCGCTTCCGCGCGAAGGCGGTGGCCGTGAGGTGGTGCATTTCCGCCCCGGCGGGCCGCTGGATTGTTCGGACGGGCAGGTGCTGCACGACTGGTGCCTGGCCGGCTACGGCATTGCCTGGCGCAGCACCTGGGAAGTCGAGGCCGAAATCGCCGCCGGCCGCCTGGTGGCGGTGCTGGAAGAGTTTGCCGCGCCGCCCAACGGCATCTATGTGGTGTTTCCGCAGCGCAAGCATTTGCCGCTTCGCCTGCGGCTGTGGATCGACTGGCTGAAACACCACTACAGCCAGAGCGCGTTCTGGCAGACCGGCGCCGTGTCATGAAGGCGGTGGCGGTCTTCCTCGCGCACCGGCTCGCGCGCTGAACCCGGCCCGTAGAATCCACCGATGCTCTCTGCCAAACAGGAATTGCTCGCCGCGCTCGCGGACGAGCTGGAAAAACTCTCCCCCGGTGCCGGCAACAAGGCCGCGTTCGAATCGCCCAAGGTGGCGGCGCACGGCGATTTCGCCTGCACCGCCGCGATGCAGCTGGCCAAGCCGCTCAGACTCAACCCGCGCCAGGTGGGCGAAAACCTGCGCACCGCGCTGCTGGCCACCCCGGCGTTCCAGCGCTGGGTGTCCGACATCGAACTGGCCGGCCCCGGTTTCATCAACATCCGCCTGAAGCCGGCGGCCAAACAGGCCATCGTGGCCGAGGTGCTGGCCGCCGGCGCCGCGTTCGGTGCCCGGCCGGCGCGCGGCCAGCGGGTGCTGGTGGAATTTGTCTCGGCCAACCCCACCGGCCCGCTGCACGTCGGCCACGGCCGCCAGGCCGCGCTGGGCGACGCGATCTGCCACCTGTTCGCCACCCAGGGCTGGGACGTCTGGCGCGAGTTCTATTACAACGACGCCGGCGTGCAGATCGCCACGCTGGCCAACAGCACCCAGCTGCGCGCCCAAGGCCTGCGGCCCGGAGACGCCGGCTGGCCCGAGGCCGCCTACAACGGCGACTACATCGCCGACATCGCTGCCGACTTCCTGGCAAAGAAAGCCGTCACCGCCGACGACCGCGCCTTCACCGCCAGCGGCGACGTGGCCGATCTGGACGGCATCCGCCAGTTTGCCGTGGCCTATCTCCGCCACGAGCAGGACAAGGACCTGCAGGCCTTCCGCCTCAAGTTCGACCACTACTACCTGGAGTCCAGCCTCTACACCAGCGGCCGGGTGGAGGCCACGGTGGGCAAGCTGGTCGCCAACGGCCAGACCTACGAGCAGGACGGCGCGCTGTGGCTCAAGTCCACCGACTACGGTGACGACAAGGACCGCGTCATGCGCAAGCAGGACGGCACCTACACCTACTTCGTGCCCGACGTGGCCTACCACATCGCCAAGTGGGAACGCGGCTTCACCAAGGTCGTCAACATTCAGGGCACCGACCACCACGGCACCATCGCGCGGGTGCGCGCCGGCCTGCAGGCCGCCGGTGTCGGCATCCCCGAGGGCTACCCCGACTACGTGCTGCACACCATGGTGCGGGTGATGAAGGGCGGCGAAGAGGTCAAGATCAGCAAACGCGCCGGCAGCTACGTCACGCTGCGCGACCTGATCGAGTGGACCAGCGCCGACGCGGTGCGGTTCTTCCTGCTCAGCCGCAAACCCGACACCGAATACACCTTCGATGTGGACCTGGCGGTGCAGAAGAACAACGACAACCCGGTGTATTACGTGCAGTACGCCCATGCCCGCATCTGCTCGGTGCTGGCCGCCTGGGGGGGCGACGTGGCTGCGCTCCGGGACGTCGACCTGTCTGCGCTGGAGGGCCCGCAGGCGCAGGCGCTGATGCTGCAGCTGGCCCGGTACCCCGACATGCTCACCGCCGCCGCGCAGGACTTCGCCCCGCACGACGTCACTTTCTACCTGCGCGAGCTGGCCTCAGCCTACCACAGCTACTACGACGCTGAACGTATCCTGGTCGACGACGAAGCCGTGAAACGCGCCCGCCTGGCCCTGGTGGCTGCCACCGCCCAGGTGTTGCACAATGGTCTGGCGGTGCTGGGTGTCACGGCACCGGTGCGGATGTGAGGAACAGCATGAAGCAGCAGCGTGGGGGGACTTTCCTCGGAATCATCATCGGCGTGGTGATCGGATTGGCCGCGGCGCTGGCCGTCGCGGTCTACGTGACCAAGGTGCCGGTGCCCTTCAGCAACAAGGTGCCCGTGCGCACACCCGCGCAAGATGCCGCCGAAGCGGCCCGCAACAAGGACTGGGACCCGAACGCGCCACTGGCTGGCAAGAATCCGGTCCGCCCGGCGTCGGCCGCCTCCGCACCGGCCGGGCCGGCATCGTCGGCCCCGACCCTTGTGCCGCCGCCCCCGCCGGCGGCCACGCCGGCCTCGGCATCCCCGGCCGCCAAAGCTGCCCCGTCAGCCCCTGCCGCCTCGGCCCCCGTACCCAAGGCCGCACCGGCCAGTGCACCGGCCGCGACGGAACCGGCCAGGCCGGCCGCGAGCAAGCCCGCCGCATCGGCCGACCCGCTGGGTGACCTGGCCAAGGCGAAAGCCGGCACCCCGCCCGCCACCTCGGCCCCGGCCGCAGCCGCCGCGCCCGCCGCGACCGCTGACCCGTTCGCGTATTTTGTCCAGGCGGGCGCGTTCCGCTCGCTCGACGAGGCGGAAGCGCAACGCGCCAAACTCAGTCTGCAGGGGATCGAAACCAAGGTCACCGAGCGCGAACAGTCCGGCCGGACGGTCTATCGGGTGCGTGCCGGTCCCTATGACATCAAGGACGCGGCAGACCGGATGAAAGAAAAGCTGGAAGGCCTGGGGGTCGAAGCGGCCCTGGTGCGCGTGCAACGCTGAATTCGGCTGCCGGTGGCAAGGGCAAGGCGGGAACTTCGCCGCGCCTGCGTTATCCAGCCAAGCGAAGGAGAAAGACCATGTTACGTCGTCAGTTCACATCCGCAATCGGTGCCGGCGCGCTGCTGGCCGGCGCAAGCGCCGTGTCCCTGGGCGCCGCGGCCCAGACGCCCGCGTTCAGACTCCGGCCCGGCAAGGATTTCATCGAACTGGAAAAGCGCGCCCCCGTGGAGGCGGCCGCCGGCCGCATCGAGGTGGTGGAGTTTTTCTGGTACAGCTGTCCGCATTGCAACGCCTTCGAGCCGGCCTTTGAAGCCTGGGTCAAGGCGGCGCCCAAGGACCTGGTCGTCCAGCGTGTGCCGGTCGGTTTTCGCGATGACTTCGCGCCTCAGCAGCGCCTTTTTTATGCGCTGGAGGCGCTGGGGCGGGTGGAATCGATGCACCGCAAAGTGTTCCACGCGATTCACAACGAGCGGCAGACGCTCAATCGCGACGATCTGGTCCTTGCCTGGGCTGAGCGCCAGGGGCTGGACAAAGCCCGCTTCACGGAGGCCTACCAATCGTTTGCTGTCGGCACCAAAGTCCGCAAGGCCAACCAGTTGCAGGACGCCTACCGGGTCGAAGGTGTGCCCGCGCTGGGAATCGCCGGCCGCTACTACACCGACGGCAACCTGGCCGGGACGATGGACCGTGCCTTGCTGGTCGCCGACGCGCTGATCGCCGAAGTGCGCAAGAGCCGCTGAGGCCCGGGCCGGTCGTCGGCCCCCGGCGCCCCCGGGGTCGTGAGGGCGGGGCAGGTGCGATATTTCGCCCCCTGCGGCCCGGTCTTTGACCGGGCGACCGTACAATGGGGCAGCAAGAATCATGCCCTTATGAAACCCTCCTTTTCTGTCCTTGCGGTCCTGTGCGGGCTGGCCCTGCTGGCGATGCCGGCGGCAGCCGAACGGGCCGACCGCAACAAGCCGATGAATGTCGAGGCGGACAACCTGCGCCACGACGAAAAAAGCCAGATCAGTGTGTTTACCGGCAACGTGGTGGTCAGCAAGGGCACGCTGGTTTTGCGGGGCGCACGCCTGGAAGTGCGCCAGGACCCTCAGGGCAACCAGTTCGGTGTGATGACCGCGGCGCCGGGGCAGCGGGCGTTCTTCCGGCAGAAGCGCGAAGGACTGGACGAATTCATCGAAGGTGAGGCCGAGCTGGTCGAATATGACGGTCGCCAGGACACGGTGCGCTTCCAGCGCCGGGCGGAAATGCGGCGCCTGCGGGGTGCGACCCTGGCCGATGAAATCAGCGGGGCGGTCATCCTTTACGAAAACCAGACCGACCGCTTCACGGTCGACGGGCAACTCGCCGCCGTGGCCGGTGTTGGCGAGAGCAAAGGCCGGGTCCGGGCGGTACTGGCGCCGCGCACCAGCGCGTCGGCGCCGGCTGCGGCACCGGCCACGCTGCGCCCGACCGGTTCCATGGGCGGGGACCGGCAGTGACCGGGCGCGTCCCGGAGGCGGCGCCAGCGGCCGCCTCGGTCCATGACGCGGGCAGTCGCCTGCAGGCGCGGCATCTGCGCAAGGCCTACGGCAGTCGCAAGGTGGTGAAGGATGTCTCGCTGACGGTCGAGAAAGGCGAGGTGGTCGGCCTGCTCGGCCCCAACGGCGCCGGGAAAACCACCTCGTTTTACCTGATTGTGGGGTTGCTGCGCGCCGATGGCGGCGAAATCCTGATCGACGGCCAGCGGGTGGAGCACATGCCCATCCATCGCCGCTCGCGGCTGGGGCTGTCCTATCTGCCGCAGGAGGCGTCGATTTTTCGCAAATTGACGGTCGCCGAGAACGTCCGGGCGGTGCTGGAACTGCAGCATGACGCCGCCGGCCGGCCCCTGGCGGAATCGGCCATCCGCGATCGCCTGGGCGCACTGCTGGAAGACCTGCGGGTGCAGCACCTGTGGGATTCGCCGGCGGTGGCCCTGTCGGGTGGGGAGCGCCGCCGCGTCGAGATCGCCCGGGCGCTCGCGACCTCGCCACGTTTCATCCTGCTGGACGAGCCTTTTGCCGGCATCGACCCGATTGCGGTGATCGAAATCCAGCGCATCATCTCTTTCCTGAAGGCACGTGGCATCGGCGTGCTGATCACCGACCACAACGTGCGCGAGACGCTGGGTATCTGTGACCATGCGTTCATCATCAGCGACGGTTCGGTGCTTGCAGAAGGCACACCGGACGAGATTGTTGCCAACAGCGAAGTCCGCCGGGTGTACCTGGGCGAGCACTTCCGCATGTAGCGGGCCGCGGATTCGGACACCGACCCATGAAACAAGGCTTGTCCCTGCGGGTATCGCAGCATCTGGCGCTGACGCCCCAGCTGCAGCAGTCCATCCGGCTGTTGCAGCTGTCGACCCTGGAGCTGGGCCAGGAAGTCGACCAGATGCTCGACGACAACCCCTTTCTGGAGCGGGCGGACGACGAAATCGAGCGCGAACAACATGGCGTGCAGATGGCCGATCAGCCGGTCAGCGCGTCGGATCGCAGTGCCGAAAGCGATTCAGAATCCATAGCGGAAAGTGACCATTTTGCGCTGGGTAGTGACCAAAATGGCTTGGAAAATGGCCTGGAGACCTCCTGGGAGGGCGATGGCAGCGTCGACCTGTCGCCCGATGACTCCGAATGGGGTGGTGATGCGCCTGCACGCCTCAGTGGCGCCGGCGACGAGGATGACACCGACTCCACCCAGCGGCTGGGCCGGCACGAATCGCTGACCGATTCTCTGCACCGGCAGGCGCTGGGACTGCGGCTCTCGGAGCTGGATCGGGAGGTGCTGCGTTTTCTCATCGAATCGCTCAATGACGACGGCTGGCTCGAAGATTCGCTGGAGTCGCTGGCCGAGGGATTGGCCGGCCGTGACGACCTGGAGCGCCTGGACGAACTGGTCCACCATTTCACGGTGGCGCTGCGTCTGTTGCAGTCACTGGAGCCGGTCGGTGTCGGTGCACGTTCGCTGCAGGAGTGTCTGCTGCTGCAGTTGCGTGCCTTGCGCCAGGAGCGGCCGGACGACGAAACCGCCGAGCTGGCCGAGCGTGTGTGCCGGCAACCGATGGACCTGCTGGCGCGGCGCGACACGCGCCGGCTGGCGCAGCTCACGGGGGCGGATGATGCCGCGATTCGGGCGGCAATGACGCTGATCGCGCGTCTGGACCCGAAACCGGGCCGGCGCTTCGCGGATCTGGAGCGTCAGGTGGTGGTTCCCGACGTTATTGTCTCGACCAGCGGGCGTGGCTCTGCAACACGGCTGCGGGTACAGCTCAATCCGGATGTCATGCCCCGGTTGCGGGTGCAGGACATCTATGCCAATGCCTTGCGCGGTGGCGGCAAAGGCGAAGCCCATGGCGCGCTGCAGCAACGCCTGCAGGAGGCGCGCTGGTTCATCAAGAACATCCAGCAGCGTTTCGACACCATCTTGCGGGTATCCAAGGCGATCGTCGAACGGCAGAAGAACTTTTTCGTCCATGGCGAACTGGCAATGCGCCCCCTGGTATTGCGCGAGATTGCCGACGAGCTGGGCCTGCACGAGTCAACGATCTCGCGGGTGACGACCGCCAAGTACATGGCCACACCGTTCGGGACCTTCGAGCTGAAGTATTTTTTCGGTTCTGCGCTGGGCACGGAAACCGGCGGCAACGCCTCCAGTACCGCCGTGCGGGCCCTGATCAAACAGTTTGTCGCCGCCGAAGATCCCAAAAAACCCTTGTCGGACAACCAGATCGCTGATCTGCTCAAGGAGCAAGGCATCGAATGCGCCCGCCGTACGGTCGCCAAGTATCGCGAGGCCCTGAGAATCGCCCCCACCAATCTGCGCAAGGCACTCTGAACCCGGGCCCCGCGACACCGCCCCCGCGCGATCTTGCTGCTTCGTGACAGGTGCCAGGTCCGCCGCGGCCGCCGACAATGCGCCTGCCCCCTCTTGGAAGATGACCATGAACCAGCTCCAGCTTTTTCTCCCCTGTGCCGCCGGCGTGGAGGAATTTCTGGCCGACGAGGTGCATCGCCTCACCGGCCTGCAGGGGCGCGATCTCCTCACCCTGCGCGGTGGCGTGGTGGCGCTGGCCAGCTGGCGCGATGCGCTGCGCCTGAATTTGCACAGCCGCCTGGCCCAGCGGGTGCTGGTGCAGCTGTCCAACACCCTCTATCGCAATGAAAAAGACCTGTACGAAGCCGCCAGTGCCGTCGCCTGGGAGATCTGGTTCACGACGAAGCAGAGCTTCAAGGTGGAAATCACTGCCCAGCACAGCCCGCTGACCAGCCTGAACTTTGCGGCGCTGAAGGTCAAGGACGCCATCGCCGACCGTTTTCGTGCCAAAGGCGGCGCGCGCCCCGATGTCAACACCCAGTGGCCGGACGTTCGGGTCTATGTGCATCTGACCACCGACCGCGCCACGCTCTACATCGACACCTCCGGCGAGCCGCTGTTCAAGCGCGGCTGGCGCGAGGACAAGGGGGATGCACCGCTGAAGGAAACGCTGGCCGCCGCGATGATCGCCGCCAGCGGCTGGGACACGGCGGCGGCCGACGGTGTGCCGCTGTACGACCCATGCTGTGGCAGCGGCACCATCGCCATCGAGGCGGCGCAGATCGCCTGCGGTATCGCGCCGGGCATCCAGCGGCGATTTGCCTTCGAGAAGCTGCTGCCTTTCCAGGCCCATGTCTGGCAGGCATTGAAGTCCGAAGCCCGAGCCGCCGAGCATCCGCCCGTGGCGCCGGTCGCGGGCAGTGATGTGGCGCACCGCATGGTCGACTTCGCCCGGCGCAACGCCGAACGCGCCGGTGTCGCCCATGCCGTAGAGCTGCGCGGCGGCGACGCCTTGCAGCGGATGCCCCCTTGCGACCGGCCCGGTGTGATGCTGCTCAACCCGCCGTACGGCGAGCGCATCGCCGCCGCCGGTGTGGCCGGGACCGTGCGTCGCGGCGGGCGTGAAGCCTTTCAGCCCGGGGCGCTGGCACTGCAGCGGCGCGAGCCGGCCGCCCACGTGCCCACCGCCCCCGGCGGCCAGGTCCCCGGGCCGGACGACGGCGCTGACTTTTTCCTGCAACTGGCGGCACACTGGAAGAAGCACTACAACGGCTGGACTGCGTGGATGCTCACCCCCGACCTGAAGCTGCCCGGCAAGATGCGGCTGAAGGAGAGCCGCCGCGTACCGATGTGGAACGGCCCGATCGAATGCCGGCTGTTTCGCTTCGACCTGGTGGCCGGTCCGGCCAAACCCCGCGCCTCGCCCGGCCGTGAGCACGCCTGACGCGGCGCGGCCCCCGGTGGTGGTCGACACCAACGTGGTGCTCGACCTGCTGGTGTTTCCCGACCCTGCCGCAGCGCCGCTGCGTGCGGCGGTGGCCGATGGCGCCTTGTGCTGGTTGGCCACCGTGCCGATGCGGGAAGAGCTGGCGCGGGTGCTGCACTACCCGAAGCTGGCACCGCGACTGGCCTTCTACGGCCGGTCGGCGTTCGAGGTGCTGGCCGCGTTTGATACCCGTGCCAGGCTGGTCCCCATCGCGCCGAAGGCGGGCGTGACCTGCCGCGACCCCGACGACCAGAAATTCGTCGATCTGGCGGTGGCCCACCGCGCGATGCTGCTCAGCAAAGACCATGCGGTGCTGTGCCTGAAAAAGCGCCTGCTGGCGCTGGGGGTGGCGACCGCGCCTTCGCTGGCGTCGCTGCCCCGGCTCACACCGCCCGGTTGAGCAGTGCGGCGGCGGCCTGCAGGCGTTGCAGGTCCCGGCCCCAGCGCCGGTCTTCCGGCAGACGCTGCAGCCAGGCCATGCGGCGCGCGCTGTGCCGCACCACGGTTTGAACGGGTTCGGACTGGGCGGCAATGCAGGCGCGCCAGTGTGCCGCCGCGTCATCAAAGGCTCCGGCGGAGCGCAGGGTCAGCGCCGTGGAATGCAGATAGCCCAGCCAGTCGCGGGCCTGGCAGTGCGGCAGATCCAGACTCTGGCCGGGATCGTCCTCGAAATCGATGAAACCGACACGACCATCCGCCTGCAGCACCAGGTTGCGCGCGAACGCCTGACTCAGGTAAGTTCCCTGGGCGTGAACGGCGGAAATGGCCTCCAGCCCTCTGCGCCACAGGACCAGCGCCGCATCGGCGCAATTGGCGCTCGCCAGCGCGTCACCGAGCGAACGCGCTGTGGCCGCTCCGCCGGACAGGTCGGACATCATCAACCCGTCGGCCCGCACGGCCAGCAGGTGCGGAACACCCAGTCCCGCACCATGGAGGGCCCGTAGCCGGCGGGCCTCGGTGGCAATGGCGGCCTGGCCTCCGAGGTTGGGGATCGGTGCCAGGACATCCAGACGCAGGAGGTCCGATACCACGCCCATCAGCCAGTACCGCCAGCGCCCATGGCGCGGTCCGGCCTTGCGTACCCAGACCGTCCGGCCATCGGCCAAGGTGTGGCGGGCTACGCCAGGCGCCTGGACGGCGAGCAGGCGGTCGAGTTCTTCTTCCGGGCTCGGAGGCGGGGCGGAGAGGGCTGCGGCGGACATGGGCAGAGCTACACTGGACCGGTATCGCCGGCGGGCGCCCATCATAAAGGTGTTGCATCCGCCGCCAGCCCGAACACAGCCCCGAACGACCATGACCACTCTCCCCGACCGCCTTGTGCCCGCCGCGCTTTCCGCGGACGATTTCGACACCCTGGACGCCATACTGGACGACCTGCGCACCCGCAGCGACGAAACCCCGCAGTGGGAGTTCTGCGAAGGGTTCATCGCCGCGCTGGCCTGCTGCCGCCGCACCATTGCGGTGGACGAGTACCTGCCGGTGCTTCTGGACCTGGAAGGGGCCGACATCACCGCCGCCTTTGCGGACGCCGGGCAGCACGCCCGTTTCATGGCGCTGTGGCACCGCCGCGTAGCCGAAGTCACTGCGGCGCTCGATGCGGAGGTGGAATCGCTGGACGATGCACGTGCCTATGCCCCTGAGGTGATGGACGTGCGCGGCGCCGTTGCCAGCCTGCCGCAGGCCGAGCGGGCCGAGTTGGAGGACGAATTGCTGCCGGCCTTTGCCCAGGTCTGGGCGCTGGGGTTCATGTATGCCGTCGAAGCCTGGCCGGAGGAGTGGGCGCCGCCACGCGACCGCGACACCGCGAAGCTGCTTGACGCCTGCATGCAGGCCATCGTGGCGCTGACCGAAGACGACGAGGACGAGCCGACCCTGTCCGCCCTCAGCGAAGACGGCCCGGCGAGTGTGAGCGAGAACCGCCTGAATGCCTATGGCGAGGCGTTGTGGGCGGTGTATGACCTGCGGGAGGTCTGGCGCAGTATCGGTCCACGGGTCGAATCGATTCGCCGGGCCGTGACGCCAGGCCGCAACGACCCATGTTCCTGCGGCAGCGGCAAGAAATTCAAAAAGTGCTGCGGCGCCGCTGCGGCGCCGGCCTGATCCGCGTCCCGAGGCAGACCGTTGTCAGTGGCTGCCCGCTTTGGGCAGTCGGTCCAGCGCCGCTTCACAGGCCTGCAGGAACAGGCCGCTTGCCGCCTGCAAGGTGGCTGTGTCGCCGGGGTCACAGGCCATGCGCAAATACAGCTTTCCCCGCAATAGCATCATCAGAAACGGCGGCGCGTCTTCCGGGCGGGGTGGCATGGCGGCCACCAGGGCGCGGGCGAGGGCGGGATCGACCCACTGCGCCGGAGTGGCTTCGTCGCTGCCGTGCACGCTGAAAAGCGCAGGGAAATGTTCGGGCAGACCGTCGAGCGGGACCTCGTCGTACATCATCAGCCAGCGCATTTCCTCCGGCATGTTCGAATCCATGGAAGTCTGGAGTGTGTCGGTGTAGGCCGCGAAGGCCTTTTCTTCGAGCGCATTTTTCAGGGTGTTGGAGACCACGATGACCCGCAAGTCCTCTTGCAGGCCCAGCTCGGCCCGGGCGCGCAGTTCCTGGCCCTGAATGTAACGACGGGTGCTGGTGCCCACCTCCAGCAGCCATTTGTGGTCGCGGACCAGTCCATCGACCGCTGTCGCGGATCCGTCAGCCGACGCTGCGCAGCGCCAGCCCCGTGAACGCGCCCAGGCCGCCACCGCTGCTGGTGCGGCCGGCGCGGCGGCTTCGGCCGCTCGCGCAACGTCTGTCCCGGCTTCGGGACGCGAAAAAACCTTCTTGAGGCGGTCAAACATGGTGTTGTCCCTGATTGCGCAAAAGGACGTTCATTATTAATCGACGCTGCCGATGCGGCAAACGGCCCCTAACGCGGCGTACGCGAACCGGGCGGGTGGGTTGCCGCGCCGACCTGTGCCAGCTGCATCGCCAGGCGATGCAGCGCCGGCCAGGGCTGAATCGGCCAGTCCGGTGCTTTCAGTCCCTTGACGATGCCGTCGACAATCTGCGCCGACTGGACCAGCTGGTGCAGGCACTCGCGGGTCAGCCGGGGTATCAGACGCTCGAAAGCCCGCTCGCGCGGTCCCCAGATCCGCTGCTCGCGCAACGCCAACGGCAAGGGTTTGCCACTGCGGATCGCGTCATGCACCCGCTGCAACGCACGGATTTCTTCGGCCAGGCTGTAATGCACCCGCACGGCGGCCTCGCCTTCGGCCTCCAGTCCGTCGAGCATGCGCTGCACCCGTGTCATCCGGCCGGCCAGGACGGCCTCCGCCAGCTGGGGCACACCGTAGCGGGCGACATCCAGGACCGCTTGCTGCACGGCATCGAAGGCCAATTCGCCCGGCGGGTGCAACAGCGCGAGCTTCTGGATTTCCTGGTGCGCCGCCAGCAGGTTGCCTTCGACCCGGTCCGCGAAGAACTGCAGCGTCCGCTGGCCCTCCTCACCGGCGACAACCCGTTGCCCCTGGCGGGCCAGGCGCTGGGCGATCCAGGTCGGCAGCGCGGGCCGTTCGACCGGCTCGATCGGGACCACCACCCCGGCCTGCTCCAGTGCCGCGCACCAGGCGCTGGACCGGCTCAGCTTGTCCAGTCGCGGCAGCAGGACCAAGGTGATGGTGCCGGTGTTGTCATGCGCCTGGCGGGCAATCTCCTGCAAGGCAGCGCCGCCGTCTTTGCCGGGTTTGCCGGTCGGGATGCGGATCTCGACCAGTTGACGCTCGGAAAACAGGCTCAGGGAACTGCCCGACTCCAGCACGGCGCCCCAGTCGAAGCGCAGCCCGGAGGCGGTGTGCACAACACGTTCAACGGCGCCGTCCTGGCGCGCAGCCCGGCGGATGGCATCGGCGGCTTCCTGGGCGAGCAGGGGTTCGTCGCCCAGAAGGACATACAGCGACCGGCAGCCCCTGGCCAGATGGGCATCAAGTTGGGCGATGGCGACCTGCATGGCGGTGGCGACGCGGCCCGTGGTTCAGCCGGGACGCACGGCGGCCAGGCGCCGCATGACCTGTTGGACCAGGTCGGTCTGCATGCTGCGGTAGAGCAGGATTTCTTCGGCCTCTTTGGCCAATGCCGCGGTTTCGCTGAAGCTGATGTCGCGTTGTTGCAGCAGTTCGGTCTCGTCAATCAGGTCCTGGCCCTGGGTCGAGCGCAGCCGAAATTTCAGGCGTACCCGCAACTGGAACTCCCGCACCTGGCCCGCCGTGCTCAGCCCGACCACCACCTTCTCCCGCTGATCGACCAGGATTTCCAGGACGCCGTCCACCGTGGCGGAGTCGGTGGGGTCAGTGACCACCCGGATTCCGGCGCCGGCCAGGTTCAGACGGAGCTCCTGCATCAGTGGTGTGTTGGACACCGGAAGGCGAAGACTGCGCAACGCAAAATCCGGTGCCTGACGGAGCCGAAAACCGCAACCACCGCCGACGGCGGCGGCAGCGGCCAGTACAAGCAGGTTCCGGCGGGCGCTGCCCATCACGCCACCACAACATTGACCAGCCGGCCCGGCACCACCACGACCTTGCGGACCGCGCCACCGGGGCTGTGCCGCGCGAAATCGGCACTCGCCAGGGTCAGCCGTTCGATCGTCTCCTTGTCGGCGGTGGCCGGTACCCGCACGGCGCCGCGCAGCTTGCCGTTGATCTGCAACACCAGTTCGATCTCGTCGCGCTGCAAGGCGGATTCGTCGACCGCCGGCCAGGGCGCATCCAGAAGCTCACCAACCGCAGCGGCGTAACCCAGCTCACTCCAGAGCACATGGGTGATGTGCGGGCAGGCCGGGTACAACATGCGCAGCAGCAGCGAGAAACCCTCGCACAGCACGGCCCGGTCGCCGTCGGAGTCTTCGGGGCGGAAGTCCTCCAGCGCATTGAGCGCCTTCATGCATCCGGAGACCACCGTGTTGTATTGCATGCGCTCATAGTCGTAGCTGACCTGCCGCAGTACTGTATGCAGTTCCCGGCGCAAGGTGCGCGCGGTTTCGCCGGTTTGGGCCGCGCTGAGGTCAGTCGCGGTGGCGCGGCGCAACGCGCCGGCGTGGCGGTGCGCAAAATTCCATACCCGGCGCAGGAAGCGGTAGCTGCCCTCCACCGCGGCGTCGTTCCACTCCAGCGTGGCTTCGGGCGGGGCGGTGAACATGGTGTACAGGCGCGCGGTGTCGGCGCCGTATTTTTCGATCAGGTCCTGCGGGTCGACGCCGTTGTTCTTGGACTTGGACATGGTGCCCACGCCCTCGTAGTCGATCGGCGTGCCGGCCGGCAGGTCGCCCACGGCGTTCTTCAGGCGGGCGCCGGTGATCTTGCCGCCCTCGTCCAGCACATGCTCCACGTCGTGCGGCCAGAAATACTCCTTGCCGCCCTTGTCGCCCTTGCGCGAATAGATGTGGTTCAGCACCATGCCCTGGGTGAGCAGCCGGGTGAAGGGTTCGTCCACCTTCACCAGCCCGAGATCGCGCATGACCTTGGTCCAGAAGCGTGCGTACAGCAGGTGCAGGATGGCATGCTCGATGCCGCCGATGTATTGGTCCATCGGCATCCAGTAGTCCGCGCCGTCGGCGACCATCTGGTCGGCATTGGTCGGGTCGCAATAGCGCATGAAGTACCAGGACGAATCGACGAAGGTGTCCATGGTGTCGGTTTCGCGCCGGGCGGGTTTGCCGCAGACCGGGCAGGTGACGCCGGCGTGAAAACCTTCGTGTTTGTGCAGCGGATTGCCGGAGCCGTCGGGAATGCAGTCCTGCGGCAGCACCACCGGCAGGTCTTTTTCGGGCACCGGCACCGCACCGTGCTCGTCGCAATGGATGATCGGGATCGGGGTGCCCCAGTAGCGCTGGCGCGAGACGCCCCAGTCGCGCAGGCGCCAGGTGGTCTTTTTCTCGCCCAGGCCGAGGCGGCCGAGTTCGCGCGCCACGGCATCAACCGCGTCCTTGTACGACAGGCCGCTGAAGGCGTCGGAGTTGATGGTCACGCCGCGGCTCTTGTCGGCATACCACTCCTGCCAGCAGTCGTAGTCGTATTCTTCGCCATCGACCTGCACCACCTGAAGGATGTCGATGCCGTACTTCTTGGCAAACGCGAAGTCGCGCTCGTCGTGCGCGGGCACACCCATCACGGCGCCGTCGCCGTAGCTCATCAGCACGTAGTTGCCCACCCAGACCGCCACCGGCTCGCCGGTCAGCGGGTGGGTGACGGACAGGCCGGTGGGCATGCCCTTCTTTTCTTGGGTGGCGAGTTCCGCCTCGGTGGTGCCGCCGTGGCGGCACTCGTCGATGAAGGCGGCCAGCGCCGGGTCGGTCGCCGCGGCATGGGCCGCCAGCGGATGCTCGGGGGCCACGGCGCAGAACGTCACGCCCATGATGGTGTCGGCGCGGGTGGTGAAGACGTACATCCTGCCGTCACCGATCAGCTGGCCATCGGCGCCGCGGACGGTGTGGGGGAAGGCAAAACGCACGCCTTCGCTGCGGCCGATCCAGTTTTCCTGCATCAGGCGCACCCGCTCGGGCCAGCCGTTGAGCGTGGCCCTGGGGTTGCCGATCTGCACATGGTCGAGCAATTCCTGGGCGTAGTCGGTGATCTTGAGGTAATAGCCGGGGATTTCGCGCTTTTCCACCACGGCACCGGTGCGCCAGCCCTTGCCGTCGATCACCTGCTCGTTGGCCAGCACCGTCTGGTCCACCGGGTCCCAGTTGACGACCTGGGTCTTGCGGTAGGCGATGCCTTTTTCCAGCATCTTCAGGAACAGCCACTGGTTCCATTTGTAGTAGGTCGGGTCACAGGTGGCCACCTCGCGGCTCCAGTCGATGGCCAGCCCCATCGCCTGCATCTGCTTTTTCATGTAGGCGATGTTTTCGTAGGTCCACTTCGCCGGCGGCACCCCGTTTTTCAGCGCCGCGTTTTCGGCCGGCAGGCCGAAGGCGTCCCAGCCCATGGGCATCAGCACGTTGTGGCCGTTCATGCGCAGGTAGCGCGTGAGCATGTCGTTGATGGTGTAGTTGCGCACGTGGCCCATGTGCAGCTTGCCGCTGGGGTAGGGCAGCATGGAGCAGGCGTAGAACTTCTTCTTGCCCGCGTCTTCGCTCACGCGGTAGGCATCACGCGCCGTCCAGTGGCTGTGGGCGGCTTTTTCAACGTCGAGGTGGCTGTACTTGTCTTGCATGGGGCAAATTGTAGGCGTTGGGCTGCGCGGCACCGGACGGCGCCAGTTGCTGCATTGACTTCAAATTTGATAGCTGAAAGTGACCTTTTTGCGCTGGGTATTGCCTGATTTCAGCGTGAAACGGGCTTTTCGACGGCCTGGCGCGCGCCATCAGACTGCGCTACGAAGGCAATCCGGCCCAGACCGGCCAACTGGGCTGCGCCGATGACTTCGACGACCCGGCCGTAAGGCACATCACGATCGGCGCGCAACTGCACCTCGGTGTCGGGATGGGTCACGGCAATCCGGCGCAGGCGGCCTTCGAGGTCATTCCTGGCCACCGCCTCGGTACCGATGAATACCTGTCCCTGCGGGGCAATGACCACTTCGACCGCCCGGGGGGGAGCGCCCGGTACGGCCGCTTCGCTGCGGGGCAGATCGAGCCGTACCGAGCTGACCATGAGCGGCGCCGTGATGATGAAAATCACCACCAGCACCAGCATCACGTCGACCAGCGGGGTGACGTTGATGTCGGCGAACGGTCGTGCGGAATCGTCCGCCCCGAAGCGACCCAGGCTCATGGCGCCGCCGGCTCCGGCAACAACAGCTCTCGCAGATCGTGGGCGAAGCCGTCGAGCTGGACTTCGATCTGCGCGATCCAGCGACCAAACACGTTGTAGGCCACCACCGCCGGTATCGCAACGGCGAGGCCTGCGGCCGTCATGACGAGCGCCTCGCCCACCGGCCCGGCTACCTGATCGATCGAAACCTGACCGCTGCCGACCAGGGATCCCAGCGCATGGTGAATGCCCCACACCGTGCCCAGCAAACCGACGAAGGGTGCGGTGGAGCCAATGGTGGCCAGCAGCACTTGCCCGAACTGAAGGCGCAGGATGTTGGCTTGCAGGGCGTGCCTCAAGCTTCTGGTGAGTTGCCCCAGTCGGGGCCCTGCGGCTGCCAGGGAGGTGGCCGGAACGGTGGTCGCTGCAGCGACCAGGGCCCGCACCAGGCCCAGTCCGTCGAAGCCGGCCAGGCGCTCGCCCGCAGTTTGGAGTGTGGGTGCCTGCCAGAACACCGCGATGCCCCGCGCAACATCGCGTGAGGCCCGTCGCAGCAACCAGGTTTTCCACAGGATGATGACCCAGCTTGCCACCGACGAGGCCAGCAGAATGGCCGCCACGATACGGCTGACGGCATCTCCCTGGGTCAGGAGATCCCAGGCGCTCATGGCAAAGCGTTCAGGCCCAGGACATCCGCCATGTCGTACAGGCCGTGCAGGCGGCTGCGCAGAAAGCGGGCCGCGCGCAGGCTGCCTTGGGCATAGGTGTCACGGCTGGACGATTTGTGGGTGATTTCGATACGTTCGCCCGTGCCGGCAAACAGCACGGTATGGTCGCCGACGATGTCGCCGCCCCGGATGGTGGCAAAACCAATGGTTGACGGATCACGTTCGCCGGTGACACCTTCGCGCCCGTAGACTGCACAGGCCTGGAGATCACGCCCGAGTGCGTCGGCAATCACTTCACCCATGCGCAGGGCGGTACCGGACGGCGCATCCACCTTGTGGCGGTGGTGCGCTTCAATGATTTCGATGTCGTAGCCGGTCGAAAGGGCCCGCGCGGCAATCTGCAAAAGCTTGAGTGTGACGTTGACACCGACACTCATATTGGGCGCCATCACCAAGGCCATTCGAGCGGCGAGCGTGGAAATTTCTGCTTTCTGCTCGGTCGTGAAGCCGGTCGTTCCGACGACGGCCTTCACGCCCAGTTCGGCGCACAGGCGCAAATGCTCCAGTGTGCCCTCGGGGCGGGTGAAATCAATCAGGCAATCGGCGACGGCCAAAGCCGCGCGGCGATCGGCGGTGATCACGATGCCAGTCGTGCGGCCGAGCGCGGCGCCAGCGTCCTGCCCGATGGCTGGACTGCCGGTGACATCGAGTGCGCTGGCCAGGACGCAGTCTGCCGACGCCAGAACCTGCTCGACAAGCATCCGCCCCATGCGCCCGGAAGCTCCGGCAACGCAAACGCGCAGTGGACTGGTTTCGGTCATGGCGAGTGGCAGGGGCGGATCAACGGGCCGGAGTTTCCAGCGGAGGGTAGCTGGCCGCCGGTCGGGTCGCAGGCGGTGCCGGTTGTACGGGTTGGGACGGGCCTCGCGCCCGTTCCAGTTGTTCAGCCGTGGCTTCCAGAGTCGGCACCTTGGCCGGCTTCTGGCCCGACCCCAATTGCGCGACCAGCTCCGCTTCGGTGGGCAAGGTGTCTCCCTCCCACCGGACAAAAGCATCGCCGGTGAAATGGACCGCGATACGATAGCGAACGGGCTCCGTCCCCTGGCGCTTGAGGAGGAACACATACTCCCACCGGCTGTCATGGAAAAGGCTGGTGACGGACGGGCTGCCCAGGATATCCCGCACCTGCTGGCGGGGCATACCGGGCTGCAGGGCCTGGACCTGCTCGCGCGCCACCACCGTGCCCTGCACGATTTCGGCTTTGTAGGGCGTCACGATCTGACCGACGTTCGGAACCGAGGAACAGGCCACCAGGCCGGCGCAGACCAGAAGGGCGGCGGTGGCGGTCAGCAGTCGGGGGAAAACAGTGTCGGTAACGGCAACCATGACGGAGGGGCAAACGCTATGATCGGACGATTGTAGCGGTAGGGTCGGTGCGAAGCTGGCCTACCCTGCTGCAGGCCGAGGGACCGCCAGCATGACGAACATCGACGAACTCAAAAGCACCGGACTGAAGGCTACACTGCCGCGACTGAAGATTCTGGAAATCTTTCAGCGGGGTCAGCAGCGGCACATGACGGCGGAAGACGTCTTCCGGGTCTTGCTGGATGATCGCTCGGATATCGGATTGGCAACGGTTTACCGGGTGCTCATGCAGTTTGAGCAGGCCGGCATTCTCAGTCGCAGTCACTTTGAGAGCGGCAAGGCGGTATACGAACTCAACGAAGGGCAGCACCACGACCACTTGGTGTGCCTGGACTGCGGTCGTGTGGAGGAGTTCTTCGACGCTGAAATTGAAAAGCGTCAGAACTCCGTGGCACAGGCGAAAGGTTTCGCCATCGCCGACCATGCCCTGAGCCTGTACGCCCATTGCACGAAGAAAGCCTGCCCCCACCGGCCTGCCGGATCCAAGGGCTAGACCGCGGCGACGAAAGCGCCCGATCAGGCGTCTCCGCCGTCAGCCATGGCGCGGCGATGGCGTTCAACGAATTCCTGGAAGGTATCGATGCCTCGCAACTGCAAGATGGTGTTGCGCACGGCGGCCTCGACCAGCACGGCGATGTTGCGGCCTGCCACCACCTGAATTACCACTTTCTTGACCGGAACACCCAGGACCTCCTGGGTCAGAGGTTCGTAGGGGATTCGCTCGTACTCCCGCTCCATGGTCTCTTTGCGGACCAAATGGACAATCAGCTTCAGGCGCATTTTGCGCCGTACGGCGGTTTCGCCGAAGATCGCCCGGATGTCCAGCAGGCCGATCCCGCGCACCTCCAGCAGGTTCTGCAGCAATTCGGGGCATCGGCCTTCGATGGCGGTCTGGTTGATCCGGAACAGGTCGACCGCGTCGTCGGCCACGAGTCCGTTGCCGCGCGAAATCAACTCCAGGCCCAATTCACTCTTGCCGAGACCGGATTCGCCGGTGATCAGGACTCCCAAGCCAAGAATATCCATGAAAACGCCATGCATGGTCGTGCGGTCGGCGAAATGCTTGGACAGGTAGGCCCGAAGCACATCGATGACGAACGCGGACGACTCATGGGTCGCAAACAAGGGGATCTGTGCCCGTTCACACATGGAAACCAGCGCATCCGGCGCTGCCTGGCCGTCGCACAGGACCAGCACCGGAGGTTCCAGCGTGACAATTCGTGCGATGCGGCGGGCGCCGTCCTCACGCGATGCGGTCGCAAGGTAGTTGACCTCGCGGGCACCCAGAATCTGAACCCGGTAGGGGTGAATATAGTTGAGATACCCGACCAGATCGGCTCCCGAGCGCGCCTCACGAACCGCGACCTCGTCAAAACGCCGCTCCGATGCGCCGAGCCCCGCGATCCATTGCCATTTGAGCGTAGTCCGGTGCTCCTCGAAGAGAACATCGGCACTGACAACGGTCGGTTTCATGGTGGGGGGTCCTCGGCCAAGGAAGACAGCGGGGTAGTAAAGTTCCCCGGGAAATCGGGATTCAGGCGGGCAGTGATGACCGCCAGCCCTGGATCAGGCCATGGAGTTCGTCGGACGACTGGCAGTTTTTGAGCTGGTCGCGCAGTTGGGCATCGCTGAGCAATTCGGCGATCTCCGACAGGATCTCCAGATGTTTTTGGGTCGCTGCCTCCGGAACCAGAAGGAAAATCAGCAGACTGACCGGTTGCTCGTCGGGCGCATCAAAACCGATCGGCTGGGCCAGGCGGAAAACGGCGGCCATGGGCGCCTTCAGCCCCTTGATCCGTCCGTGTGGAATGGCCACGCCATGCCCCAAGCCGGTCGACCCGAGGCGTTCCCGGGCAAAAAGGCTGTCAGCGATCATCGCGCGCGAGAAGCCATGCAGACCCTCGAACAGGAGCCCGGCCTCCTCGAAAGCTCGCTTTTTGCTGGTGGCCTCAACAGGGACCAGCACCTGGGTGGCAGGAAGGATTGAGGCAAGGCGGTTGGTGTTCACGACAAGAATTATGCACCTGCACAGCAGAGGAGAAAAAAGGCCGCATGTCAGACATGCGGCCGGTTGGCGATCAACAGAGCGGCTTACATCATGCGCTTGACCGGATCATGGTGGTGTGCCTGCAATTTGTCTTTGTAGCGGACGACCTGGCGGTCGAGTTTGTCGACCAACTCGTCCACCGCGGCGTAAAGGTCCTCGTGGGCGCTTTCGGCAAAGAGGTCGCTGCCCTTCACATGGATATTGCACTCGGCACGTTGGCGCTTTTCCTTTTCCTTCTGTTTTTCCACCGTCAGCAGCACCTTGACGTCCACCACCTGATCGAAATGCCGCGTTATCCGGTCAAGTTTTCCGGTGACGTAGGTTCGCAGGGCGGGGGTGACTTCGAGGTGGTGACCGCTGATCGTCAGGTTCATGAGTAGCCTCCTGTTGCTCTCTCGGGACAGTTTGGACAGGCAGGCACCGATCGGATGACAGGACGCACTGCCCGCTTGTGGCAGGTGCTGGTTACTGGCAACACCCACAACTTCACTATGCCCCTGCCCCGAACAAAAGGCAAGCGGGCGGCAATTGACCGTGTTCAGAACGGCATTAATTGCGGCGTCGAACGAGGCCCGGGCGGCCCGCCTGGCGCGGGAATTCACCCGGTCCCGTCCGTGCCCGCAAATGCTTACGGCTGCAAAGCTGCCTGTGCCGCTGCCAGGCGGGCAATCGGAACCCGATAGGGCGAACAGCTGACGTAGTCCAGTCCGACCCGATGGAAAAAGCCGATCGATTCCGGGTCACCGCCGTGTTCGCCGCAGACGCCCATTTCCAGCGACGGATTGGCAGCCTTGCCCTTTCGAACCGCCATTTCGACCAGTTGCCCGACGCCTTTCTGGTCGATCGAGCGAAACGGATCGTGTTCGTAGATGCCCTGGTGAAGGTAGTCGGGCAGAAACTTGCCAGCGTCGTCGCGGGAAAATCCCATGGTCATCTGGGTCAGATCGTTGGTACCGAACGAGAAAAATGCCGCCTGGGTCCCGATGCTGTCGGCAACTAGTGCACCTCGGGGGGTTTCGATCATGGTTCCCAGCGCGAAGCCGATCTCGCTACCGCGTTCGCTGAAAACCTGACGGGCGACACGCCTGACAACGGTGGCTTGGGCTTGAAACTCACGAACACTGCCCACCAGGGGGATCATGATTTCTGCCTTGACCTCATGACCCCGGCTACGCGCATCAAGCGCTGCTTCGAGGATGGCCCGGATCTGCATCTCGGTAATTTCGGGATAAGTGATTCCCAAACGGCAGCCTCGATGGCCCATCATCGGGTTGACTTCGTGCAGTTCTTCAACTCGCATCCGGATGCGACCGGCTGAAACACGCATCTGGCTGGCCATTGCACGTTGCCCGGCCTCATCCTGAGGAAGAAACTCGTGCAGCGGCGGATCCAGCAGGCGGATGATCACGGGGAGCCCGTCCATCGCCTGGAACAGCCCAAGAAAATCCCCGCGCTGCATCGGCAATAGCCGGGCCAGTGCCTTGCGTCGGCCTGTTTCGTCCTCCGCCAGGATCATTTCGCGTACCGCAGCGATCCGGTCGCCTTCGAAGAACATATGTTCCGTGCGGCACAGTCCGATCCCTGTGGCACCAAAACGCCGTGCAACAGCGGCGTCAGCCGGAGTGTCAGCGTTTGCGCGCACTTCCAGGCGGCGATAGCGGTCGGACAAAGCCATCAGCCGCCCGAAATCGCCGGTGAGCTCGGCGGCCCGGGTTGCAATCGGGCCGGCCATGACCTCTCCGGTCGAGCCGTTGATCGAAATCCAGTCGCCTTCGGCGAATTGCTCGCCATCGACTGTCATCGTGCGTGCGTGGTAGTCCACGTGGATACTGCCCGCTCCCGAGACGCAACACTTGCCCATGCCGCGCGCCACGACCGCCGCGTGAGACGTCATGCCTCCACGCGCTGTCAGGATGCCGCGTGCTGCGTTCATGCCGCGCAGGTCCTCCGGCGACGTTTCCTGTCGCACCAGGATCACGTCTTTGCCCTCGGAAGCCCAGGCGTCGGCCTCATCGGCAAAAAACACGATCTGGCCACTGGCAGCCCCAGGTGACGCGGGCAGTCCGCGCGCAATGACCCGCGCGGCGCGTATTGCCTCCGGGTCAAACACGGGATGCAACAAGTCATTCAGCCGGTCGGGCACCACCCTGAGCAAGGCCGTTCGCTCATCAATCATGCCTTGCTGGAGCATCTCCATCGCAATACGTACCATGGCCGTTCCGGTTCGTTTGCCGTTTCGTGTCTGCAGCATCCACAAACGGCCCTCCTGAATGGTGAACTCCAGGTCCTGCATGTCCGTGAAGTGATTCTCCAGTTTGGTTTCCGCATCCAGCAACTGGGCGTAGATGGCTGGCATCAGCTCTTCCAGCGAAGGGTAGAGCGCCAGTCTTTCGGGCTCGTCAACCCGGGCGAGTTCCGCCCATCGGCGCGAGCCCAGCAAAGTGACCTGTTGGGGTGTTCGTATGCCGGCAACAACATCCTCGCCCTGTGCGTTGACGAGGAATTCGCCATTGAAAACATCCTCGCCAGTGCCGGCATCGCGGGTGAACGCTACGCCCGTTGCGCTGGTCTCGCCGAGATTTCCAAATACCATGGCCTGTACGTTGACCGCCGTGCCCCAGGATTCCGGAATGTCGTTGAGCTCCCGGTAGACACGGGCACGGTCGTTATTCCAGCTTTCGAATACCGCCAGCACCGAGCCCCACAACTGTTGCCATGGGTCCGACGGGAACTCCTGCCCGGTCCTTGCCCGAATCAGGGCTTTGAACCGGGCGACCAGCTCCCTGAGGTCACTGGCATCCAGATCGGTGTCGAGCTTGACGCCCCGCTGTTCCTTGATGTTGTCGATGATCACTTCAAACGGATCATGGTCCTCTTTGGAAGCAGGCTTCAGGCCCATCACCACGTCGCCGTACATCTGCACGAAGCGTCGGTACGAGTCCCAGGCAAAACGTTCGTTGCCGGAGCGTTGGGCAAGTCCCAGAACCGCTTCATCGTTCAGTCCCAGATTGAGAATGGTATCCATCATGCCGGGCATCGATGCACGTGCACCGGAACGTACCGAGAGCAGTAGCGGGTCAGTGCTGTCGGCAAAGCGTTTTCCCATTTCTGCTTCAATGGCTCGAACCCCGTCGCGGACACCGGTTTCAATCAGGGCGCGAACAGCGTCCGCCCCTTCCCTGGTATAGACCGTGCAGGCTTCGGTGGTGATGGTGAACCCCGGTGGAACGGGGATGCCCAGGCGACACATTTCCGCCAGGTTGGCGCCCTTGCCCCCCAGCAGGTTCTTCAGGGCGGCAGCACCATCGGTTCGCGAGGCACTGAACAAATAGACAAAAGGGTTCGAAGCGGTCATGGTCTTTGGGGTTGGGTTTACAGGTCTTCGGGGATCATGTCGATCGCACCGCAAGGGCATTCGGAAACACAGACGCCGCAGCCCTTGCAGTAGTCGTAGTTGAACTGAAAGCGCTTGCCGGGACCCAGTTTGATGACCGCGTTGTCCGGACAGACGCCGTAGCAGTTGTCGCACTCGAAGCAGTTGCCACAACTGAGGCAGCGGCGGGCTTCAAACAGCGCGTTGCCTTCGTCGAGTCCGCCCTGCACTTCTTCGAAAGAGGACTGGCGGCGAATGATGTCAAGCACGGGGCGCACCGTCTTGGGCGCGTCCAGGTAGTACCAAGGGTTAAGTTTTTCGAACTCGGCAATCGCGTGTTTTATTGGCGCGGTAACCGCCTCGCCACGCAGCCAGGCGTCAATATGGCGCGCTGCTTTCTTTCCGTGACCTACCGCGACCGTGACATTGCGCTCGGCAGGGACCATGTCGCCACCAGCAAACAAACCGGGGTGGCCGGTCATCAGGTCCGGCCCCACCCGGACTACGCCGTCGGTGACTTCAAGGCCCGGGACGCCGTCAAGCAGCCCCAGGTCAACCTCCTGTCCGAGTGCCAGTACCACGGAGTCCGCTTCAAGTGTTTCCAATTCGCCGGTGGGCTGCGGGAAGCCTTTGTCATCAAGCGCCATCTTTTCGATCGTGATTGACGTCTCGCCAGCCTGCTTGATGGTCGAGAGCCATTTCACCATCACCCCTTCTTGCAGGGCCTCTTCTATTTCGAAATCGTGTGCCGGTGCCTTGTCGCGCGTGCGGCGGTAGACGATGATCGGCTCGGCTCCCATGCGCTTGACCGACCGCGCCACATCAATCGCGGTGTTGCCCCCGCCGTATACCACCACGCGGCGGCCAAGCAGTGGCTTTTCCGCGCCTTCCATCGATCGCAACACGGATACCGCGTCGACGATTCGCGCGGCATCACCCGAGGGGATCATCGCACGCTTGCCGATGTGCGCACCGACGGCAAGAAATGCGGCATCGTATCCACCCGATCTCATGGTGGCGAGAATGTTGTCGACCTTCGTGTTGAGCTTTACGGTTACGCCCATTTCGACGATGCGCTGCATTTCGGCGTCCAGTGCCGCACGCGGTAGCCGGTACTTGGGAATGCCGAAACGCATCATGCCGCCCATCAACGGGCCGGCCTCTGTGACCGTGACGGTATGCCCGAGGCGGCGCAGATGGTAGGCCGCCGACATGCCGGAAGGACCGGCACCGACAACCAGCACGTGCCGGCCAGTCTCGATGGCAGGCGAAGCGAATTTCCAGTCCCGCCGGATCGCTTCATCGCCGAGGAAACGCTCGACGGCGTTGATTCCCACCGCTTCGTCGAGCTTGCTCCGGTTGCAGGCCGTTTCGCAGGTGTGATAGCAGACCCGACCCATGATCGCGGGGAACGGGTTGTCTCGGGTCAGGTGCCGCCACGCCGCTTCGTAGTCTCCGGATTCGGCGTGATACAGCCAGCCCTGAATGTCTTCGCCGGCGGGGCATTGGTTATTGCAAGGTGGCAGGCGGTCGAAGTAGACGGGACGGCTGGTCCGCCATGAACCTGTATGGTTCGCCAGGGAGGAGCCCGGGTCGAGCGTGATGGCAAAGGGCTTGTCCATGATTCACATCCCTTCGAGAAGGCGGTAGCGGCGGATGTTCTTGTCGGCCTGCGCCTGAATGCGCGCAATGGTTTCTGCCGCCGGGGTCTGTCCGAACAGGTGGGCAAACCGCTTTTGCGGGCGCAGGTATTCCTCCACAGGAGTCCGGTGTCGTATGGCCAGCGCGGAGGTTTGCTCGCCGAACTCGGCCTCGAAGACGGGGAACAGCCCGGTTTCTCTGGCCAGGCGCGCGAGTCGAATGGTGTCGTGCGATGCGCTGCCCCAGCCAAGTGGGCACGGAACCAGGATATGGATGTATCGGGCGCCGCGAATTGACATGGCCTTCCTGACCTTGGACTCCAGGTCGCGCAGGTCCGCGACCGTTGCCGTGGCGACGTAAGGAACTTCGTGGGCCATGGCAATCGCAGGTACGAACTTGCCTTGGCCAAAGGCGTTTCCCGGCTCGGGACCCAAGGGCATGGTGGTGGCGGTGCGAGCTCCTCCCGGTGTGGCCGAACTGCGCTGCACGCCGGTGTTCATGTAGGCTTCGTTGTCGTAGCAAATGTAGAGCACGTCATCGTTGCGCTCGAACATTCCGGACAGGCAACCGAACCCGATGTCGGTGGTGCCGCCGTCCCCGCCTTGCGCAACGACGCGCACGTCGTCCTTGAGTTCGCCCTTGCGCCGTTTCACCTTCACGGCGGCTGCCAGGCCGGTGGCAACGGCCGCCGCATTGCCGAACAGTGAATGGATCCAGGGAATCTGCCAGGAGGTTTCCGGGTAGGGTGTCGAGAATACCTCCAGGCAGCCCGTGGCATTGGCCGCGATCAACTGGCGGTTGGTTGCGTTCATCGCCGCATCAATGGCGTATCGCGCGCCCAGCGCTTCGCCGCAACCCTGGCAGGCGCGGTGGCCGGAGTTGAGTGAATTGGTGCGTTGCATGTTCGCTTGCACGCTGCGCTCATGCGGAGCGAGCAAACGGTTGCCAACGGTGAAGGTACCGGTCTGATAAAACTTGACGGTCTGGATCGCAGTCATGGTGGTCCCCAGATCAGTAATTGCGGGCGGCCACGGCGCCCAAGTCACGGAGCATGGCCTCGGCGACGGGGCCGGAGCGGCGAACCTGCTTTTCGCGTTCGAGTTGCTTGTTGACCGCCTTCCAGTCGAGGTCCAGGAAAGACAGCAGCTCCAGTTCGTCGCGTCCGGCTTTGTCGAACAGGGCGGTGAGTGATTTCATGGTGATGGCG
Organism: Curvibacter sp. T50; assembly: GCF_057219955.1. Classification (NCBI taxonomy): domain Bacteria; kingdom Pseudomonadati; phylum Pseudomonadota; class Betaproteobacteria; order Burkholderiales; family Comamonadaceae; genus Curvibacter; species Curvibacter sp. T50. The sequence goes on along the minus strand of NZ_JBXVVU010000005.1, from coordinate 59,834 downwards.
CGACCGCCGAGCCCGGCAACCACGGTGTATCCCCTCAGGCCCATCCCGGTTGCTGCCATGCGCACGTTGGTTGCGACAATGCCACCGATTCCGACAGCGAGGCTCTTCTCCAGCACCACAAATCGCTTGCACTGCTTCAGGGCGGCCGCAACGGCCTCGATCGGAAACGGGCGGAAGCAGGTGATGCCGAGCACACCAATCTTGTGCCCGCCGTTTTCCGGTTTGCGCATTTCGTCGACAGTGTCCTTGATAGTGCCCAGAACCGACCCCATGGCAATCACGATCGTTTCTGCACCATCGGCGCAGTAGGTGTGGATCAGTCCACCTGAGTCACGGCCGAACACGCGCTGGAATTCCGCCGCGTGTGCGGGAATGCGCTCCAGTGCCTGCATCTGTTTGGCGTGCGCGAGATAGCGCACCTCCATGAAGGCTTCGGGCCCGACCATGGCGCCGATCGAGACAGGCTCGTTCGGGTCAAGGACCTGTCGTGGCTCATAAGCCGGCAGGAACGCGTCGACCTGATTCTGGCTGGGGATGTCGACACGTTCGTAGGCATGTGTGAGGATGAAGCCATCCATGCACACCATCACGGGCAGCGACAACTCTTCGGCCAGCTTGAAGGCCTGGATGTGCAGGTCCAGCGCCTCCTGGTTGGTCTCGGCAAACAGTTGAATCCAGCCGCAGTCGCGCTGGGACAGCGAGTCGGAATGGTCGTTCCAGATGTTGATCGGCGCACCGATAGCGCGGTTGGCGACCGTCATCACAATGGGCAGACCGAGGCCGGAGGCGTTGTAGACGGCTTCGGCCATGAACAGCAACCCCTGTGAAGCGGTTGCCGTGTAGGCACGGGCGCCGCCTGCCGACGCACCGATTGCCACACTCATGGCGGCAAACTCGGATTCGACGTTGATGAACTCGCAGTCGGTGAGTTCGCCCGATTTCACCATCTCGCCCAGACCTTCGACGATGTGCGTCTGAGGCGAAATCGGGTAGGCGCAAATCACCTCCGGCCGGCACAGTGCGACTGCCTCGGCTACGGCGTGGGAACCTTCGCATTGTTTAAGCATGGTGCAGAGCCTCCATCATTTCCGCGCGAACGATGGCGTAGGCTTGCGCAGCGGCGGCGATGTTGCCTTCGGCGACCTTGCCCGAAAATTTGGCGCGAATGGCTTTTTCGACCGATTCAAGTCGAATGTGCCCGGACACCGCAGCGAACCCGCCCAGAAGTGGCACGTTGGGCACCGGACGACCGACGTGTTTGATGGCCAATTCGGTGGCCGCGACCGTACACAGACGTTCCGGATGCCAACCTTTGACGAACCCGCCCAATCCGAGTGCTTCGAAGGATCGGGAGGTGTTGATCAGGATGTAGCCGTCGGGTTTGAGGCCGGCGAAGCAGTCGACCTGATGCAGCAGTGTCGGATCCTGAATGATCAAGGCATCAGGCTCCATGATGGGTTCGCGCAGGCGGATTTCCTTGTCGTCAATGCGGCAGAAGGCGACCACCGGCGCGCCCGTCCGCTCGGAGCCGAAGCTCGGGAAGGCTTGGGCATGGCGGCCCTCTTCAAAGGCTGCGATGGACAGCATCTCGGCGGCCGACACCACACCCTGACCGCCCCGGCCATGGATTCGCACCTGCAACATGCACAGTCTCCTCGGTTGCTGTTTGCGGTTCATTCTTCACCGATTCCGTGACTTGGCTTTGACTAACGTCAAGCAATTCATCGGGGCGCGGCCGGCGTTTCCGGGCGTTTTTGCCAGTCTGTTCTGTCGGACCCGGTGCGATAATCACCGGTTGTTCGAGGAGACTTTCTGATGGAGCCCAGTCCGAGTCGGCTGCTTCCAACTCCCTAGCTGGCGCCGGGGTTGGGAGCCAGAGCCCCAGCTGCCAGCGCGGTCCAACCCACGGGAGCGAGCCATGCTCAACATCTTTACCCTCGCCAACGGGCGGCTTGTCCAGGAAGAGATCGAGTCTCTGGAGGAGCTGTCACGATTTCAGCCCATCTGGGTTGACCTCGAGTCGCCATCATTGGAAGAAAAGCGCTGGATCAAGCAGTATTACGGGCTGTCCATCCCGGAAGACGCGATGGACGAGGACATCGAGGAATCGGCCCGGTTCTACGAAGAAGACAACGGCGAGCTGCACATTCGCAGCGACTTTCTGATCGCCGACGAAGACGATCCCCGCACCGTGCGGGTCGCATTTATCCTGAACCAGCACAACAACCATCTGAAAAGCCGCGGTGTGCTGTTTTCCATCCATGACGAAGACGTGCCGGTCTTTCGGCTGCTGCGCATGCGGGCCCGTCGCGCGCCCGGCCTGATCGAAGATGCCAAGGAAGTGCTGCTCAAGCTGTTCGATGCCGATGCGGAATACTCGGCGGACACGCTGGAAGAAATCTACGACCAGCTGGAAAAGGCGGGCAAACAGGTGTTGTCGGGCGACGTGACCGACGCAATGGCGGGCGAAGTGCTGGGCGCCATCGCCCGACAGGAAGACTTGAACGGCCGCATCCGGCGTAACGTCATGGACACCCGCCGTGCCGTCAGCTTCATGATGCGCAGCAAGATGCTCAACGCCGAGCAGTTTGAAGAGGCACGCCAGATTCTGCGAGACATCGATTCCCTCGACAGCCACACAGCGTTCCTGTTCGACAAAATCAACTTCCTGATGGATGCGACGGTCGGCTTCATCAACATCAACCAGAACAAGATCATCAAGATCTTCTCGGTCGCCAGTGTGGCCTTGCTGCCGCCTACGCTGATTGCCAGCTTGTATGGCATGAACTTTCAGTACATGCCCGAATTGAGCCAGAAATGGGGTTATCCCTATGCGCTGTCACTCATGGTGGCCAGCGCTCTGGTGCCGATGTGGTATTTCCGTCGCCGGGGCTGGCTCAAATAGGGCGAAAACCACAGAAGTTCAACGAAAACTGCCGATACCCATCGCAAAAAGGTGATCTTTAGCTACGTTATTCATAGTGCTTCTAGCGCTGTCGCGACCATTCTTGCGCTGTAACGACAGGCGACCTGGCGCAGGAAAGCCAGAAAATCGACATGGGCGCTGTCATCGGCCCGGTCGGAAACAGTCCGCACCGCCGCGAAGGGTACTGCGAAATCGTGGCATACCTGCGCGAACGCGGCTCCCTCCATCTCCACCGCCAGGGCCCCGGGCAAAGCGGCTCGTAGTGCCTGGCTTTCCGCTGATGTCGCGACAAACCGGTCGCCGCTGACCAGCAGTCCCGTGTGCAGGCGCGGTTTCTGCAGCCCGAAAGCAGCGATGGTTTCTGCCGCCAGCCATTGCGGTATGGTGGCCAGTGTGGTGGCCGCGGCAGCTCGCAGAACAGCGGTCAGCTCGGTATCTGCGGGCAGTGCCGCGAGGCCGTAGCCCGGTATTTCATAGCGCGGAAACAGGGGTGAAACGTCCAGATCATGCTGGACGAACTGGTCGGCAACCACCACATCCCCCACGGCGACCCCCGGCGCCAACCCGCCAGCAACTCCGGTGAACAGGATGCGCTCGACGCCAAAGCGGGTGATCAGGGTTGCGGCGGTGGTGGCAGCAGCCACCTTGCCGATTCGCGACAGCACGGCCACCACGGGGTGTCCGTGCAGATGGCCGCACCAGAAGTCCCGGCCGGCGACGCGGGTCGGTTCTTCATCAGGCATCAGGTCAAGAACTGCCGACAACTCGTCGTGCAGGGCGGCCACAATGGCGATCCGGGACATACAGCGGTTGGTGTCGACAGGGCAGGCTCTGCGCTCAGGCGGCGGGCTGCCCGCGCAATTCACGGCGCAGGATCTTGCCCACAGGTGTTTTCGGCAGTTCGTCCTTGAATTCGATGGTACGAGGCTGCTTGTAGCCCGTGAGGTTCTCGCGGCAATAGGCCCGCACCGCCGATTCGGTGAGCGCGGCATCCTTGCGAACGATGACCAGCTTCACCGCCTCACCCGTCTTGGCGTCCGGCACACCGACGGCTGCACATTCCATCACGCCCGGGCAAGCGGCCATGACTTCTTCCAGCTCGTTCGGATAGACGTTGAAGCCGCTGACGATGATCATGTCCTTCTTGCGGTCGACGATACGCACGAATCCCTCGTCATCCATGATCCCGATATCGCCGGTCTTGAAGAATCCGTCGGGCGTCATGACTTTGGCCGTTTCGTCCGGGCGCTGCCAGTAGCCCGCCATGACCTGCGGGCCCTTGATGGCAATCTCGCCCGCCTGACCCGATGCGACCGGGTCGCCGTTGTCGTCGAGCAGTTCGATCCAGGTCGACGGCAGAGGCAAACCGATGGAGCCTGTGAATGCCGTATTGGTTACCGGATTGCATGTTGCAGAAGGTGAGGTTTCGGACAGCCCGTATCCTTCGCAGATCGGGCAACCGGTCTTCTCCAGCCACAACCGGGCCACCGGCGCTTGTACCGCCGTTCCTCCGCCCAAAGCGACCCGCAGATGACTCCAGTCGACCGAGTTGAAGTCGGGATGATTGGCCAGTCCGTTGAACAAGGTATTGACGGCCGGGAAGCTGTGGAATCGGTGCTGGCTGAGTTCCTTGAGCACGGCAGCCAGGTCGCGCGGGTTCGGAATGAGGATGTTCTTTCCGCCCATGCGCATGGAGAGCATCATGTTCACGGTGAACGCGAAGATATGGTAGAGGGGTAGCGCGCAGACACTCGTGGGTTGTTCGCCCTCCGGCAGGTCTTTCATGACCGGTGCGTTCCAGGCTTCGGACTGCAGCACGTTGGCAACCAGGTTGCGGTGCAACAGGATGGCGCCCTTCGAAACCCCCGTGGTTCCCCCGGTATATTGCAACAGCGCCATGTCGCCGGATTTGATGGTCGGCCTTCGCAGGGTGCCCCGCGTACCGCGAGCCACGGCGTCATTGAAACGGACCGCATCGGGCAGATGGAAAGCGGGAACCATTTTTCGGACGTTGCGCACGACGTAATTGACCATCGAACCCTTCAGCAGTCCCAACATGTCTCCCATGGCGCACAGGACCACATGTTTGACGGGTGTTCTGGCGACACAGCTTTCCAGTGTCTTGGCAAAGTTTTCGATGATGACGATCGTGCGCGCCCCCGAATCACACAGTTGGTGTTCCAACTCGCGCGGTGTGTACAGCGGGTTGACATTGACCACCACGTAGCCGGCGCGCAGGATTGCGGCCACGGCGATCGGGTATTGCGGGAGATTGGGCATCATTACCGCAACTCTGTCCCCGCGCTCCATGCCCAACCCCTGCAGGTACACACCCAGAGCCTGACTCAGGCTGTCCACCTGGGCATACCGAATGTCTTTGCCCATGAAGCTGTAGGCGGCGCGACTGGCGTACTTGCGAAAGCTCTCCTCCATCAGGTCCACCAGAGAGCCGAACTGCGCCGTGTCGATGTCGGCCGGTACGCCCGGTGGATAGTGTTTGAGCCAGATGCGGTCGGACATGGGTCAATAGCTCCGGATAAGTCGAAAGGGTGGGTCGATGCCCACCATTCTGACGCGAAACTGACCGTGAAATCAGGGGGCTACCCCCAATCGGACGACCGGGCGGTACCCTTGCCCGGCCGGCGAGCCATCGGCCTGGCGGTGATGTCCTTCGGTGGCGTCCTGGCCCCCGGGGCCTGTCAGCCCCGCAACGCCGTCAGTACTTCATCCAGCATCTTCTTGGCGTCGCCGAACAGCATGCGGTTGTTGTCTTTGTAGAACAGCGGGTTGTCGACGCCCGCGTATCCCGAGGCCATGGAGCGCTTCATCACGATCGAGGTGCGGGCTTTCCAGACCTCCAGGACCGGCATCCCGGCAATCGGGCTGGCCGGATCGTCCTGCGCCGCCGGGTTGACGATGTCGTTGGCCCCGATGACCATGGCGACATCGGCGTCCGGGAAGTCCTCGTTGATCTCGTCCATCTCCATCACGATGTCGTAGGGCACCTTGGCCTCGGCCAGCAGCACGTTCATGTGGCCGGGCATGCGGCCGGCCACCGGATGGATGGCAAAGCGCACGTTGACGCCTTTTTCCCGCAGCGTTTTCGTGATCTCGTAGACCGTGTGCTGGGCCTGCGCCACCGCCATGCCGTAGCCGGGCACGATGATCACGCTCTTGGCCTCGCGCAGCATCTCGGCCGTTTCAGCCGCGCCCACCGGCACCACCTCGCCCTGCGGTTCGGCGGCGGCGCCCGAAGCGGCCGGCGCACCGCCGCCGGAGCCGAAGCCGCCCGCAATCACACTGATGAAATTGCGGTTCATGGCGTTGCACATGATGTAGGACAGGATGGCGCCGGACGAGCCCACCAGCGCGCCGGTCACGATCAGCAGGTCGTTGGACAGCATGAAGCCCGTGGCCGCCGCCGCCCAGCCGGAGTAGCTGTTGAGCATGGACACCACCACCGGCATGTCGGCGCCGCCGATCGCCATCACCATGTGGATGCCGAACAGCAGCGCGATGACGGTCATGACGATCAGCGGCGTCATGCCGTCGGCCACACTGGCGGCACGGACGAACTCGGCGCCGAACCAGATCACCACCAGCAGCGCGATCAGGTTCAACCAATGGCGCGCAGGCAGAAGCAGCGGTTTACCACCGATCTTGCCGTTGAGTTTGCCGAAGGCGATGAGTGAACCGGAGAACGTGACGGCACCGATCAGGATGCCGACGTAGATCTCTACCTCGTGAATGACCTTCTCTGCGCCGGTGTACTGGATCGACGTGTCGACGTAGCTGGCAAAGCCCACCAGGCACGCGGCCAGGCCCACCAGGCTGTGCATCAGTGCGACCAGTTCGGGCATCTGGGTCATCTTGACGGTCTTGGCCGCGTACAGGCCGATCCCGCCACCGATCACCAACGCGCCGATGATCCAGGCAATACCGGCCGAAGCTACGCGGGGGCCGACGATGGTGGCGATGACCGCCAGCGCCATGCCGACCATGCCATAGAAGTTGCCCCGTCGCGAGGTCTCGGGATTGGACAATCCACCGAGGCTGAGGATGAAAAGAATGGCGGCGCCGATGTAGGCGACCGTGGCCAGGCTGGAGGTCATAGGCGTCTCTTTTCTTGTCTGTTTATTTGCGGAACATGTCGAGCATGCGGCGGGTTACGGCAAATCCACCGAACATGTTGATGGCCGTGAGTACGATGCCGGCGAAGGCCATCCATTGGATAAGCTGATCGGGTCGTCCGTTGGTGCCAGCCTCCGGCGGCAGAATCTGCACAAGGGCGCCGATGACGATGATGCTGGAGATGGCGTTGGTCACGCTCATCAGCGGCGTATGCAGGGCCGGGGTGACGTTCCACACCACCATGTAGCCGATGAAGCAGGCCAGCACAAAAACTGTGAAGTGTCCCAGGAAGGCGGCTGGCGCATAGGCGCCGATAGCCCAGAACGCCAGCGCACCGAGACCAAAAACGACGGCCAGCGTTTTCGCGGGCAGGGGGCCGCTGCTGCCGTGACCATGACCGCCCTTTTTCTCGGCCACGACGGCAGCGGGTTTGGGCGCGGGGGTGGCTGCCGGTTTCAGCGGTGGCGCCGGCCAGGTGACCGCGCCGTTCTTGACGACAGTCAGTCCACGGATGGCGTCATCGTCCATGTTGACGTGGATGACACCGTCCTTGGTCTTGCACAGCTCCTCGGTGAGCCGGAACAGGTTGGTGGCGTACAGCGTCGACGACTGTTTGGACAGGCGCGAGGCGAGATCGGTGTATCCGACGATGGTCACCCCGTGGCGCACCACCGCTTCGCCCGGCACGGTCAGCTCGCAGTTGCCGCCCTGCTCGGCCGCCATGTCGACGATCACGCTGCCGGGTTTCATGGACTGCACCATCTCGGCGGTGATCAGCTTGGGCGCCGGTTTGCCCGGAATCAGCGCGGTGGTGATGATGATGTCCACCTCGCGGGCCTGCTGCGCGTACATGGCCCGCTGCGCCGCCTGGAAGCCCTCGCTCATGACCTTGGCATAGCCGCCGCCGCCCGAGCCCTCTTCCTCGTAGTCGACCTTGACGAACTCGCCGCCGAGCGACACCACCTGGTCGGCCACCTCGGCCCGCGTGTCGTTGGCGCGCACGATCGCACCCAGGCTGGCGGCGGTTCCGATGGCAGCCAGACCCGCCACGCCGGCGCCGGCAATGAACACCTTGGCCGGCGGCACCTTGCCCGCCGCCGTGATCTGGCCGTTGAAGAAGCGGCCGAACGCATTGGCCGCCTCGATGACGGCGCGGTAACCGCTGACGCCGGCCATGGACGTCAGCGCGTCCATCTTCTGGGCCCGGCTGAGCGTGCGCGGCAGGCAATCGATGGCCAGGGCGGTCACCTTGCGTTCGGCCAGCTGCTGCATCAGCGCGGGGTTCTGCGCCGGCCAGATGAAGCCGATCAGGGTCTGGCCTTCATGCATCAGGCCCACTTCATCGGCTGTGGGCGGACGGACCTTGAACACGATGTCCGACGTCGCCCACAGCTCGGCAGCGGTCGGCACGACCGTGGCGCCCTCCGCGCGATAGGCGTCGTCGCTGATGGTTGCGTCGTCGCCCGCGCCTGACTCCACCGACACGGCAAAACCCAGCTTGACCAGTTTGGCCACGGCTTCGGGCACCGTGGCAACGCGCTTCTCGCCCGGGAAAATCTCGCGGGGGACACCGATTCGCTGAGATCGGGGGGCGGCGGCTGCCGATTCGGTCACGGAGGAAGGCTGTTGCATGATGGAACTCCTCAGGAATTGTGGAGGTGGTGGCCGCCTGAGTGCGTAATCCTCCGCCGGGTCGGATCGAGCACACGGAATGACTCACTTCATATAAGTATCGGATTATTTATGTCGATGCTTACACGGACTGTCAGCGGCGCATTGTGCGGGATTTTGGGGCGCATGGGGCTGGTTCGGGCTCGTGTGGCGATTCCCGCCGGATAATCCGCCGATGGAAACCCGTTGGAAACCCAGCGTCACCGTGGCGGCCATTGTCGAACAGGGTGGCCGTTATCTGCTGGTCGAAGAACATACCCCGGAAGGGCTGCGACTGAACAACCCGGCGGGCCACCTGGACCCCGGCGAGGCACCCGTCGACGGCTGCACAAGGGAAGTGCTGGAGGAGACCGCGTGTGCTTTTCAGCCGTCCGGGCTGGTCGGCGTGTACCTGTCGCGATTCCAGCGTTCGGACGGTGAAGACATCACGTACCTGCGCCTGGCATTCTGTGGCGAGGTCGGCCCGCCCGACCCGGGGCGTTCGCTGGACGCCGGTATTGTTCGAACGCTCTGGATGACGCCAGATGAAGTGCGCGCAAGTGCCCACCGGCACCGTAGTCCTCTGGTGCTGCGTTGTATCGAAGATCACCTGGCGGGACACCGCTACCCACTGGCATTGATCCATACCGACCCCGGAGTCTTTGAAACGGGCCCGGCATGATCGATGGCCCGTTTCTCTGGGTCCTGCTCGGCGCAGCCGCTTTCGCCGCTGGCGGGCTTAACGCCATCGCCGGTGGCGGCAGTTTCCTGACCTTTCCGGCACTGGTGTTTGCGGGGGTGCCGCCCATTGCCGCCAATGCCACCAGTGCGGTCGCGGTCAGCCCCGGATATCTGGGCGGCAGTTGGGGCTTTCGACGCGAACTGGCCGAATTGCCGGCGGCGCTCCTGCGCCGCGAACTGGTCCTGGCGGCAACAGGTGGCGTGGCGGGCGCGTTGTTGCTGCTGGTGACTCCGGCCCGGCTTTTTTCGAGCCTGGTACCCTGGTTGCTGCTGTTTGCCACGGCCCTGTTCGCGCTAGGGCCTCGCATTGCCCAGCGGGCCGGTAAAGGCCGAGGACTGGCGCACTGGCGAAATCCCGGGCTGTTTCTGGTGGCGGTCTACGGCGGCTATTTCAACGGCGGGCTGGGCATCTTGCTGATGGCGCTGTACACGCTGGCAGGCGAGGCACGGCTGAATACGGTCAACGCGCTGAAGAATTTCAATTCATTTGTTCTGTCGCTGCTGTCTGTGGTGGCCTTCGCGTGGGCGGGTGTGATCGTCTGGCGGGAGGCTGTACTGATGATGCTGGCGGCCACCCTGGGTGGGATGGTCGGTGCGCGGCTGGCACGGCGCCTGCCCGTGGCCTGGGTCCGCGCGATCGTGATCCTGACCGGGCTGGTGATGAGCGCCGCATTCTTCTGGCGGGTTCGCTGAGCGGCTCGGCTACCGGGCCTGAATCCTTCACGCGGGTTATCCCCAGTTCACGCACCGCCCGCAATCCTCGACATTTGCTCCAGGTACCAGTACGGGTATTGGTATATGGAGTCAATCGGCTGTTTCGAGGAGTGTCTTGTGGAAACCATCGCAGTAGAAATCGGTCGCCGTCAAATGGTTCAGGCCGGCGTGCTCGGGCTTGCGGCATTTGCCAGCGGCTGCGCCTCGGTGGTGACGCCGGCCAAGGCGCGGGTTGTTGTTGTCGGCGGAGGTTGGGGCGGTCTGGGCGCGGTCCGCGTGCTGGCGGCGGCAGGTACGGTCGACGTGACCCTTGTCGAACCCAACGAGGCATTCATGTCCTGCCCTCTGAGCGCGCATTACATCGCGGGGCACCAGCCCGCCAGTGACTTTCAGCGCAGCTACACCCGCATTGACCAGTTGGGGGTGCGGCGCTTGCGTGAGCGCGTGACAGCAATTGACCGGGAAAAGCGTGAAGTCGTCACCGGCACCCAGCGGCTTCGCTACGACTATCTGATCCTTTCGCCCGGCATCGAATACATCGAAGACAGCATCCAAGGCTATGCCGATGCGCGGGCGCAGTTGCCGGTGGGTTTTCGCGCCTTCGAGCAGTTGGCGGTACGCCAACAGGTTGACCGTTTCCTGGACGCCGGAGGCAGCTTTGTCATCGGTATTCCGAAACCACCCTACCGTTGCCCGCCAGCGCCCTACGAGCGCGCATTCCTGATCGCCGAACAGATGAAAAGGCGTGGAACCAAAGGCAAGATCGTGCTGATTGATGCCAACCCCGCACCGATGCCAGCGCCGATCGCGAAACCTATACTGGATGCGATGAAGGCACTGTACAGCAACCAGATCGAATACCTCACCGACACCCCCATCAGTGCCGTGGACATGGGCCGAAAGACACTGAGCACGGCGTTGGGAGAGGTCCCGTTTACCCAGGCCAACCTGATCTTGCCGATGCGTGCGCCGGCGCTCATTCGCCAGGCCGGTCCGGGTGAGCGATGGGCGGCCGTCAGGTTGCCCAGTTTCCAGAGCCAGGCCGACGAGCGCATTTATGTCATTGGCGATGCGCAGGGCACACCGTTGCCAAAAAGCGGCCATGTCGCTTTTGGCGCCGGTCAGCAAGTGGCGGGGGATGTGCTGGACCTCGTTGCAGGCAAGCCGCTGCCCAAACCCGGTGGCGAAGTGGAACTGCCCTTGGGCATTTGTTGGGCCAACGTAACCCATGCCGAGGCGATCAACATCAATGTTCGCACCACGATCAGCGCTGCGGCCGCCCCCCAGTTGCGGTTTACCGTCGATCCGGCGCACAACGCCCGCTCAGGCGCGGCAGCTATGAGCTGGGGACAGGGCATGTGGAAGGCGATGCTCGGCTGAGCCGTTGCGACACGGGGATAATTCCCCCATGGCGAACAAGCAGCGTGTGGTCGTCGGTTTGTCCGGCGGTGTGGATTCGGCCGTGAGCGCGTACCTGCTCAAGCAGCAGGGCTACGAGGTCATCGGCATCTTCATGAAAAACTGGGAAGACGACGACGACAGCGAGTACTGCTCGTCCAACGTCGACTTTGTGGATGCCGCCGCTGTGGCGGACGTGATCGGCATCGAGATCGAGCATGTCAATTTCGCCCGCGACTACAAGGATCGGGTGTTCGCCGAGTTTTTGCGCGAGTACCAGGCGGGCCGCACGCCCAACCCCGACATCCTGTGCAACGCCGAGATCAAGTTCAAGTCGTTCCTGGACCATGCCCTGCGGCTGGGGGCGGAAAAAATCGCCACCGGGCACTACGCGCGGGTGCGCCACAACCCCGTCAGCGGCCGGCATGAGCTGCTCAAGGGGCTGGACCCGTCCAAAGACCAGAGCTATTTTCTGCACCGCCTGAACCAGGCCCAGCTGTCGAAAACGCTGTTTCCCGTTGGCGAGCTGCACAAGACCGAGGTGCGGCGCATCGCCGCCGAGATCGGTCTGCCCAATGCGAAGAAGAAGGACTCCACCGGCATCTGCTTCATCGGCGAGCGGCCGTTTCGCGAGTTCCTGAATCGCTATATCAGCAAGGAGCCCGGCCCCATCTGCGACGGCACCCCCGAACCCGGGAGTCGAGGGTTTGGTCGCGTTATCGCCCAGCATGTGGGCCTGTCGTTCTACACACTCGGCCAGCGTCAGGGGCTGGGTATCGGGGGCATCAAGGCCAAAGGGGCACAAAGGGGGGGCGGCGAACACGCTCCGTGGTTCGTCGCCCGCAAGGACATCCAGCGCAACACCCTGTGGGTGGTGCAGGGGCATGATCACCCGTGGTTGAAGTCCTTCGCGCTGAAAGCCGGTGACCCCAGTTGGTGTGCGGGCGAGGCACCACCAGCTGGTCACTATGCCGCCAAGACGCGATACCGCCAGGCAGACGCGCCCTGCGCCTTGGCGCTGGAGCCCGGTGGCGACTTCCACCTGCGCTTTGACCAGTCGCAGTGGGCTGTCACGCCGGGGCAGAGTGCAGTCCTCTACGACGGCGAGGTCTGCCTCGGTGGCGGCGTTATCGGCGGCGCCGAGGCCATCGAGCTCGCATAAGTATGAAAACAATAGCGTAAGGCGACCTTTTTACGCTGGGTATTGCCCCATTCGACGAATATCCCGGGCTGATTGCGCTCGGCATCGATTATCAGGCTCTCCACGCCGCCCCGGAAGCCGCCGCTGAGACGTGACGATCTGACATCAGGCTGACGCTTGTTGCAGTCTGCATTTGATCTTTCGCAAGAAATAGCTCTAGGGTTAACCCTAAAATCGGCATAGATTTCTTTGTCCGAGCTACCCCATGAACCACTCTCTTCCGAATACCCGTCGTTTCTCCCGTCAGCTGCTGCTGATGGCAGCTTTGGGCACCCTGGTGCCACTGGTCATGTTGGCGATGTTGTATGCCCTCGCGCCCCTGCCGCTGAGCACGGCTGCGGCGGCATCGCTGCGCACGGCCAATGCGGTTGCGGGCGTGCTGGTGAGCGTCAACGCGGTTGCCGTGGCGGTGCTGTGGGTCGCCCATCGCTTGATGCGCCGTCGCCTGCCGGTCCAGGGAGCCTGGCAGCCGGTCCGCATGACTCGCCGCGCGTCGGCCTGACGGTCGAGATCCTCGGCAATTCGCGCCTGAGGAAAGAAAAAGCCCGCCGAAGCGGGCCTTTTTTTTGGGCCGGGTGGTGCCGCCCGCCGGTTCAACTTGTGGATGCCGAGCGGTGAGTCGGGCGTTGCAAGCGGCATAGCAAGGGATAGGCGACGGCTGTACCCATGGCGCCGGCGGTCAGTGACCAACCGGCCAGATTGAACCAGTCAACCCAGTAGCCCATGTCGGACAAGGATGAAAGGTTGATCCCCGGCAAGGCGAAAAAAGCCAGCACCGTGGTGACGCCGCCAAGAATCAGCGCTTGTGGCACACGGGACAGGCGCAGATCCCTGCGGGCCATCCACATCAGGCCGATCCAGGCGGCCAGACAGACTGGAATCAGCGGGCCATAAGACCAGGCGATCTCGACCACGATATTGAGCATGAGCCAGATTTCGTACATGGTTTTCTCCGTTGGGTGGCGCTCAGACACGGCCTTTGAGCACGGCGATATAGGCGGGCTTGAGCATGCGGTACTTCAGCAGCCAGCCGAAGAAACCCGCTTGCAGCGGCTGCAGCATGGGCAGTGACGGCGTCAGTTTGCCGTCGTAGTCGAACTCGATCAGCATCGCCGCACCTTCATGCACGATCAGCGGACACGAGGTGTAGCCATCAAAGGCCAGCCCCGGTTCGCGTCCGGCAATCACGTCCACCAGGTGCTGCGCAACGATGGGCACGCTCTTCTTCACGGTGGCGGCGGTTTTCCCACGCGGTGTCCCGTTGCTGTCGCCGACGCCAAACACGTTGGGGTAACGGCGGTGCCGCAAAGTCGACTTGTCCACTTCCAGCCAGCCGCCTGCCGCCATGGGCCCCTCTTTCCAGGCCAGGTCGGACTGCTTCAGCGCGTCTGGTGCCCGCATCGGCGGGACCACGTGAATGAAGTCGTACGGTACCTCGCTGGTCAGGCCTTCCGGCGTGACGAAGGTGGCCCGGCGCGCACCGATATCCACTGCCTTGAGTTTTTGTGTCGTCTCGACGCCGATGCCCAGGTCCTTCCAGCGGGACAAAACGTTGTCGTTGACCGTCTTGACGCCGAACACGTTGCCCAGCGCCGAGTAGAACGTGACCTTGGACTTGTCCAGTGTGCCCCCCTTGGCCAGACGGTCTCGCAGCATGAAGGTCATCTTCAAGGGAGCGCCCGCACACTTCAACGGGGTAGACGGAAGGGTCATCACGGCCTGCCCGCCTTGGTAGCGGAATCGGTTCATGGCACTCCAGGTGGCCGCTGCCGCCTCGGCCGATGGGTACACGCTGGTGAGACCGTTGCTGCCTATGGCTTTCAGGTCCATGCCTTCGATAAGACTCCAGTCCTGGTGCGTACCGATGGCGACCACCAGATAGTCGTAGCGGATGCGCTGCCCTCCCGCGGTGCGAACGGTGTTGGCAGCGGGGTCGAACTCGACCACCATGTCCTTGACCCAGTCGACCGAGGCGGGAATGAAATCGGCGTTGCGGTCGATGACCTTCTCCACCGGCCAGATGCCGGTTGCCACCAAGGTGTAGCCGGGCTGATAGTTGTGAACCTCTTTGGCATCGATCAAGGTGATGTGCGCGCCGTCGAGCATGTGGGTGAGCCGGTTCGCCATGGCAATGCCGCCCAGGCCGCCGCCGGCTATGACGATATGGGCCTTGCTCGCGACCCGCGCGGCCCTGGCATCGGGATGGCTCGCCAGAGCGCCGGCAAGGCCGGCACCGGCCAGCTGGGAAAGCATGCGTCGCCGCGACAAACCGTCGGGGGGAGCTTCGGGCGTTTCGGTGGAATCCGTTGTCATGGCAGTCTCCTGGGTGTAATACTGGTAAGGGTATAAACGCACCACACATTGAACGGCAACTGTCAAAATATCCATTGATCTGCATCAATGGATTTGCGGGGACTTCCCCGAGGATTCGGTGCCAGCTTTCCTGTTCGCCCCTCTCTGGAGACCCGCATGACACACCCGACAACCGCGCCAGTGCCCGGCCGCCGCCGTCTTCTCACGGCGGGGGCTGCTGCCACCGGGCTGGCCGCCCTTGGCCTTTGGCCCGAAACCCGGTTGATGGCCCAGCAGGTGGCCGACTTCATCGAAGGACCGCCGGTGGCCGATGTGGCGCCGCGCCAACTCTCGCCGCGGGTCTGGCTGATCTATGCCGAAGATGGCTTTCCCACCCCGGAAAACCGCGGTCTGATGGCCAGCATCGTATTTGTCGTCACGTCTGCCGGCGTCTTGGTGCTGGACTCCGGCTGTTCCCTGCAGATCGGGCAGATGGCCATCCGCATGATCCGAAAGACCACCAACCGCCCTGTGGTCGCCGTATTCAACAGCCACTACCACGGCGACCATTGGCTGGGAAACCATGCTTTTGCTGACACTTATGGTCCCGCCTTGCCCATCTACGCTTTGCCCCACACCATCGAGCAAATCCGTGGCGTCGAGGGCAACCTCTGGCGCAGCCTGATGGAGCGATGGACCAACCAGGCCACCGCCGGAACCAAGGTGGTCCCGCCCAACCAGGCGGCTGCCCATGGCCAGATCCTGAAATTCGGTGACACCACCATCCGCCTGCACCATTACGGACAGGCGCACACGCCGTCGGACCTTTGCATGGAAGTGGTCGAAGACAAGGTCACGGTGGTCGGCGACATTGCCATGACCAACCGGATCGCCAACATCGATGATGGCTCTTATCCCGGTACGTTCAAGTACTACCGTGCCTTGCAGGCCGCCGCAGGAGAGCAGCTTTGGGTTCCCGGTCACGGCGAACCCAGTCGCGACCTCTTGCGCACCTACGGCAGTTTCCTCGCCGGTATCTGGGAGCCCTGTCTTCAGGCCGTCAAGGACGGCAAGCCCGAATCCGAGGCGAAGACCATGGTGCTCAGGGACCCACGCGTGGCTTCAAGGGCGAAGACCATGCAGGGCTTTGACAGCAACATCGGCAAATACACCAGCCTGGCCTATCTGGAAGCGGAAAAAGAGGCGTTCTGACGCCCGGGCGTGGTACTGCCCGGGCCAGCCGGCAGGCACGGGTTCCGTGCCCGTAACGGAACGTCAAAGGGATGTTCAGAGGGGCCGCTGCCCCACCCAGCGGGTGACATGGGCCGGACCCTGGTGGCCCGGGCCTTCGTCCAGCGTGGTTTCGCCGTGCCACGACAGCACAGGCGCGAGCAGCCCGGCAAAGTCGGCGTCGAGCTGCTGCGGGGTGCAGAGCATGTCCGGGTCTTTCGGCCCGCCGCTGTGGTGGCGCAGCTGTTCCGGGTGGAAGGCTTCCAGGATCAGCCAGCCGCCCGGCACCAGGCCGGCCGCCAGCCGCTGGTGTGCGCCGGTGCGGATGGCAGAGGGCACATGGGTGTAGACCAGCACCACGGCGTCCCAGGCGAGCGCCTCGGGCGCCCAGTCGGCCAGGTCGGCGAGCACCGTGGTCAGCGGCACACCGGCCGCCGCGGCCAGCGCCCGGGCTTTGTCCAGCCCCACGGCGGAGGCATCCACCGACGTGACGGCATGGCCCTGGCGCGCCAGCCAGACGCCGTTGCGGCCTTCGCCGTCGCCGGGCACCAGCACCCGGCTGGCGGGGGCGAGGCGCGCGGCCTGCGCGCGCAGGAAGGCGTTGGGTTCGGTGCCATATTTGTAGCCCGGCCCGGCGAAGCGTTCGTCCCAGAAGTTCATGGCGAAACGATCAGGGGGTGCTGTGCAGCCTGGCATGGATGCGGCGCGTGGTGCGCCACACGGCCCACAGCACCAGGGGAATCAGCGCACCGGCTGCGATCTCGGGGTTGATCGGCACGCCCGCGCCCTTGAGCGCCTTGCCGCCATACAGCAGCAGGCTGACCATGTAGTAGGAGATGGCGGCAATCGACAGCCCCTCCACCGTCGACTGCAGCCGCAGCTGCAGCTCTTGTCCGCGGGTGAGTTTTTCCAGCAGCTGCTGGTTCTGCTGCTCGGTGGCGATGTCCACCCGGGTGCGCAGCAGGTCGCTGGTGCGGGCCACGCGCTCGGAAAGCGAGGTCAGCCGCTGCGCGGTGGCGGCCACGGTAGCCATGGCGGGCGAGAGGCGCCGCTGCATGAACTCGCCGATCGTCTGCGTGCCCGGAATCGGGTGTTCCCGCAGCTCGGCGATGCGCTGACCGACCAGCGTGTCGTAGGCACGTGTCGCCGCGAACCGGTAGGCGTGTTCAGCGGTGGCCCGCTCCACCCGGGCCGCCAGCGCCACCAGGGTATCGAGCAGTTGGGCGTCAGAGGCGGCTTTCCCCTCCAGCTGGGCGGTGATGTCGGCCAGTTGCCGTTCCGCCGCCGCCAGTTCAGGCGCCAAGGCCTTGGCCACCGGAAGGCCGCGCAAGGCCATCAGGCGGTAGGTCTCCAGTTCGACCAGCCTTTGCGAAATCCGCCCCGCGCGGGTTTCGGTGGTATCGGGCTGGGCGATGACCAGCATCCGCTCGAACCCCCCGTCGCGCAGGCGAAAGTCTGTCGCCACCATGGAATGGTGCTGATTGCCAAGAACCGAGGCGACCACCCAGCGCTCGCCCAGCCAGTCCCGCGCCCGGACCAGGCCTGCCTCCGCATCGTGCAGGTCGCCGGTCAGCATGACCAGCTCGATCGCTGCGATGGTGCGGCCGGGAATGCCGGCC
This sequence comes from Curvibacter sp. T50, assembly GCF_057219955.1. Taxonomy (NCBI): domain Bacteria; kingdom Pseudomonadati; phylum Pseudomonadota; class Betaproteobacteria; order Burkholderiales; family Comamonadaceae; genus Curvibacter; species Curvibacter sp. T50. The sequence continues at coordinate 41,932 of NZ_JBXVVU010000005.1, read as the reverse complement.
AGCCATCCGGTCGGAACCATCAGGTGGGGTGTCAGCTCGGGACTGGCGCTCTGACCCAGTGGCGCAGCGGGCAGAGGCTGCACCAGGGTGTACCGTGTGAACTCGGAATGACGCTCCCATTTGAGCACGGCATCAGGCAATGCAAGCCGGACGAAATTGCCCGCCAGCCGCCAGGCCTCCAGAGCCTCGTGGCCGGGAAGCCTCCGCAGGTGGTCATGTTCCTGGTCCCGCGAAACGCCGTGATTCAACACGGCGACGTAGACCACCAGCGCAGGCAGCCGAATTCGCGCCGGCGGCCGCACATGGACCTCGTTGTGCAAAATTGCGCGCAGGTCGTCGTCAGGCGGCAAGAACGGGTTGGACGTCGTTGACATGGCAGGCAAGGCAAAGTCGGACATGGATGCCAGCGGCTAAAAGGGGTTGGATTCGCGACTTCAATGCCCTGAATGCTACTATAAAAATAGCACAAAACGACCTTTGCACGCTGGGTATGGACCTAAAATGCCCAGAAACCGGCCGGATCGTCAGCTCCGACAGGCGAGCAGGGCCTGAAATTCCTGCAAGAGGTCGGGCAGACCGTCCGCAGCGGGCGAACCCGAGGGCAGCCGGTCGGCAAGTTCCTGTTCCAGCAGGCACACGGTCATGCGGGCGTAGGTGCTGTCCAGTGCCCGACGCACGGCCGAAAACTGCTGTGCCACCTTGCGGCAGTCGTCGCCGCGTTCGACCATGCGCTGAATGCCCCGCAATTGTCCTTCGACACGGCGCAGGCGATTGAGAACGTCGGTGCGCGCCCGAGGCGCAGTCAGCGCGCCGCCGCCGCAGTCCGCCTCTGACGCGGGGATGTCGGTGTTCGCGGTCACCCGCCGCTCCGCGCCGGCGCTGCGTCGGCAGCGGCGATCATGGCGACCGGCTCCGGTGCGAGCAGGGTGCCATCACGCAGGCCTTTGAAGCTGGCAAGCAACAATCCTGCGATGACCAGGGAGGCCAGCGCCAGCGTGAGCATGGCCAAAGTCTGGAACCAGACTGGCCCGCCCTGCGCCAGGCGCAGCGTCAGCGCCCCAAAAGCTGCCAGCGGAAATGACAGCGCCCAGAAGGTTACCGAGAACGGCTGCGCCACCGCCCGTTGGAAAACGGTCGCCGACCAGAACAGGAAAAACAGGGCAATACCCCAGGCCATCCAGGCCAGCACCGCAGGCGCTGCCAGCTGCAGCGCGGAAAGCCCAATGACAGCGGGCGGCGCCACGGTGATGAACGTGGTCGGCAACAGCCGCTCGGGCCACATGCCATTTACGCCCAGACGCACCGCCAGCAGCGCGAGCATGACCGGCCAGAAGAAGAGGCCCACGCCGAATTGCGCGGCGGCCCACTCGGGGTAGCCCAGTGCGATCCCGGCAAGCGGTGGAAGCACGTTGCCCACCACCGGAATGAACAGCACGGGTGTCACGCCTGGCCAGACCAGTCCACCCGGCTGGCTGCCCCGCAACCAGCGGGCCAGCACCCAGATCGTCACGCCGAACTGCCAGGCCGAACCGATGATCCACAGTCCCCGGCCGATGCCGCTTGGGCCGATCAGCGCGGTCAGCACCGTGGCCAGCAAGATCAGGGACACCGGGATGGCCGCCACAAAGGCATGACGAACCGGGTGCTTCAGGTCCTCGCCAAAGGCCTCAGGGTATCGCTGCCGCCGGAGAAGCGACAACAGTGCCAACACCAGGAACACCAGCGCGGCGACGGCGCCGATGGCCATCGCCCCCGCGCCCGCCATGTCGCCCAGGATGGGGGTGGCCTGTTTCCAGGCGAGCGACAGGCCGGCCAACCCCATCACGGTGGCGAACCATCCGGGCATCAGGAACTTGAGCGGTGTGGAGTGGGCGGACATGGCTGCAGGCCTTTCTGATACGGGTTCGCGCTCGTGTGCTTGCTGTCCGGTACGTGGTATCAGCAGGGGAGGGTTTGCTTCGGCCGGCTCAACGGCTGCACGCCAGCGCCTGGTCCGGAACGCCCAGCTTGCGCAAGATGATGGCCATCGGGCAGAAATTGGTCAGCCCGAATTGGAACAGATTCAACCCGACAAATGCGGTAAAGGCCAGCGCCCATTTGCTGACAAACAGCGGGCTGCCCTCCACACCCAACAGCAGGGAAACGAGGATGAACAGTCCGGCAATGACACGGATGTAACGTTCGACGGTCATGAGGAAACTCCTGAAAAAGTCAGCGGGTTGAAGAAACGGGTTGGCGCGTCGCCGGCGGCACGAGGGATGGGCCCTCGTGGCGTTTGCGATAGAGAGCGAAATACAGTACCGGAATGACCACCAGGGTCAGCATCGTCGACACCAGAATGCCAAAGATCAGTGACACGGCCAGACCATTGAAGATCGGGTCGTCCAGGATGAAGAAGGCGCCGGTCATCGCCGCCAGTGCGGTCAGTGCAATCGGCTGGGCACGCACCGCTGCCGACTGCACCACCGCATCCTTGAAGGCGACGCCCTGTTTGACCTGGAGCTCGATGAAGTCCACCAGCAAGATGGAGTTGCGCACAATGATGCCGGCCAGTGCAATCATGCCGATCATGCTGGTGGCGGTGAACTGGGCGCCCAGCATGGCGTGTCCGGGCATCACACCGATGATCGTCAGCGGAATCGGTGCCATGATGACCAGCGGTGTCAGGTAGCTGCGGAACTGCGCCACCACCAGCAGGTAGATCAGGATCAGGCCGACGCCGTAGGCGGCCCCCATGTCCCGGAAGGTTTCATAAGTGATTTGCCATTCGCCATCCCACTTGATGGCGTATTGCCGGTAGGGGTCTGACGGCTGGCTGATCCAGTATTCACCCAGCTCGCCCGCGTTGGGCAGCGCCGCATCGGACAGGCGGGGCCGTATCGCAAACAGGCCGTACAGGGGCGAATCGAGCTTCCCGGCCATGTCGCCGAACACGTAGCTGACCGGCAGCAGATCCTTGGTGAACAATGGCTTGTCAATGATGCCGCGCTCCACGCGTACCAGCTCCGACAGCGGCACCATCTGACCGTTTGCCGCTTTCATCGGCAAAGCCAGAACCTGGTCCAGTCCCACCTGGGATTCCCTTGGCAATTGCAGCCGGATCGGCACCGGGTACTTGGCCTGGCCGTCGTGCAGCCATGCCGCATCGGCGCCGGACAAGGCCCCATGTACCGTCTGGGCAACCGCGGCGACCGCAATTCCCAGCGATTCGGCACGTTGGCGGCGAACGGTCAGGTGGGCCTGGGCCGCATCCTCCCTCAGCGAGCTGTCTATCCCCACAATGTCCGGCGTTGCCGCGAACGCCTTGGCCACGCGGGCGGCCAGTTGCTGGCGACCGGCTTCGTCGGGGCCATAGATTTCAGCCACCAGCGGGCTCATCACGGGGGGGCCGGGCGGCACTTCGACCACCTTGACACGGGCGCCGTGACGGGCGCCGATCTGTTCCAGCGCGGGGCGCAGGCGTTGCGCGATGGCGTGGCTCTTCTCATTGCGGTGCGCCTTGTCGACCAGATTGACTTGCAGGTCGCCCTGCTCCGCATCGGCACGAAGGTAGTACTGGCGCACCAGCCCGTTGAAGGTGATGGGGCTGGCGGTCCCGGCGTAGCCCTGAAGGTCACGCACCTCCTTTTGCCCGGCCAGGAAGGCGCCCATGTCGTGCAGCGCGGCGGCGGTATTCTCCAGTGGCGTGCCGGCCGGCATTTCCACCACCACCTGGAATTCGCTCTTGTTGTCGAACGGCAGCATCTTCAGAACGACCCATTGCACCAGCGTCAGGCCCACGGACAGCATCAACGCCGCCAGGATGCCTGCCAGCAGCAGCCAGCGTTTGCGGGCGCTGTCCAGGAACGGTGTGAGGATGCGGGTGAACAGGCGCTGCAGCTTCGGCCCCAGACCCTTAGCCGGCGTCGCGGTGGCACCGCCGTGGCCATCGCCATGACTTTTCATCAGCTTGAGCGCCAGCCATGGGGTGACGGTGAACGCGATCGCCAGCGATATCGCCATGCCCAGACTCGAATTGATCGGGATCGGGCTCATGTAGGGGCCCATCAGTCCGCTGACGAAGGCCATCGGCAGCAAAGCCGCGATGACTGTCAGTGTGGCCAGGATGGTGGGGCCGCCCACCTCATCGACCGCCAGCGGGATGATCTCTTGCAGCGGTTTGCCAGGTTCCAGTTGCTGGTGGCGGTGAATGTTTTCCACGACCACAATCGCATCGTCGACCAGGATGCCGATCGAGAATATCAGCGCAAACAGCGAGACGCGGTTGAGTGTGAAACCCCAGGCCCAGCTGGCAAACAGCGTGGCGGTCAGCGTCAGAATCACGGCGGCGCCGACGATCACCGCTTCACGCCGGCCGAGCGCCAGGCCGACCAGCAAAATGACCGAGCCGGTCGCAAAGGCCAGCTTCTGGATGAGCTTGTTGGCTTTTTCGGCGGCCGTTTCGCCGTAATCCCGGCTGATTCGGGTTTCGATGTTGGCCGGGATCACGCTGTTGCGCAACGCTTCAATGCGCTCGCGTGCAGCGCGCGACACATCGACCGCGTTTTCCCCCGGCTTTTTTGTCACCGTCAGGGTGACCGCGGGGTATACCTGCCCGGGCTGCTCGGCAGTGGAGCCCGTACCGGGTGATGTGGCGGCGCCGGGCGAGTACCAGACATAACGCTGGGGCTGCTGGGCCCCCGCTTCCACGGTGGCCACCTCGCGCAGATAAATCGGTTTGCCCTGGTGAACACCCACCACCAGCGAGGCGATATCCTCGACACTGGTGAGGAACTCGCCGGTTTTCACACTCAATGTCTGCGGCCCGGCACCCGACGGGTCGAGCACCGCACCCGCCGGCATGCCGAAATTGGCTGCGGCCAGGGTTGCCTTGAGACCCAGAAGGTCCACGCCGCGTTCACGCAGGCGAACCGGGTCCAGGTTGACATGCACGGCACGTCCCGGGCCTCCGATGACTTGTACCTCCCGCGATCCTTTGACCGCCTTCAGTTCCAGCTCCAGGCTGCGGGCAACGCGTTCCAGGTCATGCGCAGCGAGCATGTCACGGCTCCACAGCGTGACCGCCAGGACGGGAACATCGTCGATCCCCTTGGGTTTGACGATCGGTGCCAGGGTGCCCAGACCCGCCGGCAGCCAGTCCTGGTTGGCATTGAGCACGTCATAGAGTCGCACCAGCGCCTCGGTGCGGGGTACGCCCACCTTGAACTGCACCGTCAGGATCGCCATGCCGGGTCGTGCGACCGAATAGGTATGTTCGATACCCGCGATCTGGCTGAGCACCTGTTCGGCCGGCCGGGCCACCATGTTCTGTACGTCCACGCTGCTGGCTCCGGGAAAGGGAATCAGCACGTTGGCCATGGTGACGTTGATCTGGGGTTCTTCCTCGCGGGGGGTGACCAGCACCGCAAAGAGCCCCAGCAACAGGGCCACCAAGGCCAGCAAGGGCGTGATGGCATTGGCCTGGAAGGCGGCGGCAATACGGCCCGAAATGCCCATGGGGGCGGCCGTCTCAGTGTGCGAGTTGTGCATGGACACCTCAGCGAACCGCTGTTGCGGCGGCTGGCTCTCCTGCGGGCCGAGCGCCAGCCAGTCCGGCGCGCACCGGATCGGTAGCGACACGGTCACCGGCGATCAGGCCCGCCAGAATCTCCACACCGGCCTCACCGTGATTGCTACCCAGCCGTACGGCCTTGAGGGCAAAGGTGCTGCCGCTGGCGACATAAACCGCGGTCAGTTCGCCGCGCCGGAGCACCGCCGAACCAGGAACGAGCATCCGCTGTACCGGCCCGGCCGCAAACCGTACCCGTACCTGCTGTCCGGGCACCACGGCAGACGCCACGGCGGCCGGAAGCTCCAGGCGCCATTCCAGGGTCTGTGAAACCGGGTCGGCCGCGGGCATCACCAGCCGTGCCACGGGGGCAATCCACTGCGCGCCTTGGGCTGCAGGAATCTGCACCTCCACCCGCGAGGCCGCCCGCGCAGCCTCCGCGCGGGAGGCCGGCACCTGAACCACAACACGCAGCGGCAGCGGGGCGTACACCGTCAGGATCGGTTTGCCGGGTACAGCGAGGTCCCCGGCTTCCGCCAGGGTCTGCAACACCCAGCCATCAAACGGAGCCGTCACCCGCGTGAAGCCCTGGGCGAGCGCCGACTGGCGCGCGCCCGCACCAGCCTGGTCTCGGCCCGCCTGCGCCGCCTTGAATTGTGTTTCGGCGGCATCCAGGGCGGCCTTGCTCACGAAGCCCTTGGCCTGCAGATCCCGTGTCCGCTCCTGGTTGAGCTGGGCGTTGCGAAGCTCCGCGTCGGCCTGTGCCACCTGGGCACGGCTGCGATCGACGCCGGTTGCCGCGTCGCGGTCGTCGACGATGGCAAGCACCTGACCGGAACGGACCCGATCGCCCGCCTTGACGGCGAGACTCGCGATCCGACCGGAGGCCTGCGCCGAAACGGTGCTCTGGCGCACCGGCTCCACCACGCCGTCAAATTCGAAGGCCGTGGGAACGGTCTTGGGCCCGACAGCGACTACCGGCACATCCAGTGGCGCGGCCGCCTGTGCTGGCGCCAATGCAGAGCACAGGACCAAGGCAGCCCCCAGAAATTGGCGGCGGACCGCAGGGGCAGACATCAAAGGCATCGGGGAACTCCTGACATACATGCCATAGTATATACCCCCCACTGTATATGTCAAGCGATGGAAATGAGGTGCAGATCGGGTCGGGACCGGGTGTCAGGCGAAAAAAAACCTCCAGAGGACGGCCCCTGGAGGTTGGGTGTGGACGTGGCAGACCGCGAGGTACTCAGAACGGAATGTCGTCGTCCATATCGTCGAAACCACTGGACGCCTTGGAGGCCGGCGCGGGTGGCGCAGGGGGGCGCTGCGCCGACGCGGGCGCCGGACGGGCTGCTGGCGCCGGGCGGCGCGGAGCGCTGTCGTAGCCGCCGTCGTCACCCGCCGGCTCACCCATGCCTTCGCGAGCACCAAGCATCTGCATTTCATTGGCAATGATGTCGGTGGCGTACTTCTCGATGCCATCCTTGTCGGTGTATTTGCGCGTCTTGATCCGCCCTTCGACATACACCGAGCGACCTTTCTTGAGGTATTGGCCGACGATCTCTGCCAGCTTGCCGAAGAAGGTGACGCGGTGCCACTCGGTTTCTTCGACCATCTCGCCCGATTTGTTCTTGTATTTGCTGCTGGTTGCCAATGCGATGTTGGCCACCGGCTCGCCGCTGGGCAGGTAGCGAATTTCCGGGTCGCGCCCCAGATTGCCGACCAGAATGACTTTGTTCACTGATGCCATGATGAAATCCTTGCAGGGAAACCCGATTATGCGTTGCCCACCGCGGCCGAATGACGAGAAGGTGCGCGCATCGGCCAGGCAATCAGCAGCCAAACAAGCATGGCCGCTGCGCACGCCAGAAAGAGCCCCTGCATGCCGAAATGTTTGGCCAGAAGGCCCCCGACAGCGCCCCCGGCGAAAAACCCGAGCGACTGCAGTGTGTTGTACACCCCCAGCGCGGCGCCCCGTGACGCGGACGGCGCAATGCGTGAGGCCAGGCTCGGTTGCGAGGCCTCCAGGATGTTGAAACCGATAAAAAACACAAACAACAGCCCGCCCAGCACGCCGACGTGCGGGGTACCCGAGGCCACGACCAGCAGCCCCAGCTGTACTGCCAGGATCAACCCGATGGCGGTCAGAAACGCGGCACGCAGATAACCGCGACGCTCCAGTGGAAACAGGGTGCCGCCCATCACCACAAAGGATCCCAGCACCGCCGGCAGGTAGACCCACCAGTGGTCGTCCTTGGCGATGCCGGCCTGCACCAGCAGCGCCGGTACGGCCACCCACATCGCCAGCTGCACCGCGTGCAGCACAAACACGCCAAAGTCCAGGCGCAGCAGGCCGCCATGGGTGAGCACATCCACCAGTCGCCCGCGTGGCTGGTTGCGGTGTTCAGCCGGTTCGGCCGGCACACCCCAGATCACCACGGCCACCCCACCCAAAGCCAGAATACCAGTCAGCACAAAAAGACCCGCCAGGCCGATACCGGCGGCCAGCAGAGGCGCGATGCCCAGTGACAACGCAAACATCAGCCCGATGCTCGCGCCCACAGCGGCCATGGCCTTGGTGCGGACCTCGTCTCGCGTCAGGTCGGCCAGCAAAGCGGTCACCGCAGCGGAAACCGCTCCCGCACCCTGCAGGCTGCGCCCGATGATCAGACCGGTCAGGCTGGTCGCGCTGGCAGCCAGAAAACTGCCGGCGGCGAAAACCAGCAGGCCAAGCACAATGACCCGTTTACGACCTAGCCGGTCGGACGCCATGCCGAACGGCAACTGCAGCAAACCCTGGGTGAGGCCATAGATGCCCATGGCCAGACCCACCATCGCCGGATCGTCACCGCCCGGAAATTTCTGTGCCTCCAGCGAAAAAACGGGGAGCACCAGAAACAAGCCCAGCATGCGCAGGGCAAAAATACTGGCCAGCGATGCGCTGGCGCGCCGCTCCAGCGGGGTCATCACAGACGACGAAGCAGGAGCCGAAGACAGGGAAGCGGGAGTCGCTGACACGCAGGGGGCCGATCGGGAAAAGCGGGGATGAACCGTCGATTGTCCCAAAAACAGCGGCCCACGCGCCCAGGCCCCCTGGCCCAGCGTCGGGCACGGCGGGGATAATGCCCGGTTGACCCTCCGATGCCTGCCGTGACCGAACCCGACAAACCCGACCGTCCTGCCATTTGCGACCGTGAACCGCCTGCCGTGGCCGGGCCTGGAGGTGATGACGGTGGTGCCCCACTTCCCGAAGAGGTGCGGCGACCGATCGCGTTGAAGGATGGGCATCGCAGCGCGATCAGCATCCGCGGCGCGCGCACCCACAACCTCAAGAACATCGATGTCGACATCCCGCGCAATCAGCTGGTGGTCATCACGGGCTTGTCGGGCTCGGGCAAATCCAGCCTGGCGTTCGACACCTTGTATGCCGAAGGCCAGCGCCGCTACGTGGAAAGCCTGAGTGCCTACGCCCGCCAGTTCCTGCAACTGATGGACAAGCCCGACGTGGATCTGATCGAGGGTCTGTCGCCGGCGATTTCCATCGAGCAGAAAGCCACCAGCCACAACCCGCGCTCGACCGTGGGCACGGTGACCGAGATTCACGACTATCTGCGACTGTTGTTTGCCCGCGCCGGCACGCCCTACTGTCCCGACCACGGCTTGCCGCTGCAGGCACAGACGGTCAGCCAGATGGTCGATGCGGTACTGGCACTGCCGCCCGAGACAAAAATCATGGTGCTGGCGCCCGTGGCGCGAGGCCGAAAAGGGGAGTTCGCCGAACTGTTTGCCGACCTGCAGACGCAGGGCTTCGTGCGGATTCGGGTAAACGGCGAGACCTTCGAGACGGACCGGTTGCCGCCCTTGAAAAAAAACGAGAAGCACGACATCGACGTGGTCATCGACCGACTGCGGGTGCGCGGCGCCGACGACCCGGCCGGGCGGGATCAGGTCCGCCAACGCCTGGCGGAAAGTTTCGAGGCCGCGCTGCGCCTGGCCGACGGCCGTGCGGTGGCGCTGGAGATGGACAGCGGACGCGAGCATCTGTTCAACGCCCGGTTTGCCTGCCCGGTCTGCAGCTATTCGATCAGCGAGCTGGAACCGCGCCTGTTCTCCTTCAACTCCCCGGCCGGCGCCTGCCCCACCTGCGACGGACTGGGCACCACCGACGTGTTCGACGCCGAGCGGGTCGTTGCCTTCCCGTCCCTGAGCCTGGCCGGCGGCGCCATCAAAGGCTGGGACCGGCGCAATGGCTACTACTTTTCCCTGATTGAAAGTCTGGCGCGGCACTACGGCTTCGACGTGGATGCGCCTTTCGAGTGCCTGCCCGCCGAAGCGCGGCACGCGGTGCTGCACGGTTCCGGTGACGAGGTCATCAAATTCAGCTACATCATGGAGTCAGGCGCTTCGCAGGGCCGCAAGATCACCAGGAAGCATGCTTTCGAGGGCATTCTTCCCAACATGGCGCGCCGCTACCGCGAAACCGACTCGGTGGTGGTGCGCGAAGAACTGGCCCGCTACCGCAGCACCCGCCCGTGCCCTGACTGTGGTGGAACCCGGCTGCGCCGGGAGGCCCGCCATGTCAAGGTCGGTGACGGGGCGCAGTCCAGGGCAATTTATGAAGTGAGCCACGTGACTCTGGGGGAGGCTCAGCACTGGTTCCAGACGCTGCGGCTCACCGGCGCCAAGGCCGACATCGCCGACAAGGTGGTGCGCGAAATCGGCAACCGGCTCAAGTTCCTCAACGACGTGGGGCTGAACTACCTCAGCCTCGACCGCAGCGCCGAGACGCTGTCGGGCGGCGAGGCGCAGCGCATCCGCCTGGCCAGCCAGATCGGCTCCGGCCTCACCGGCGTGATGTACGTGCTGGACGAGCCCAGCATCGGCCTGCACCAGCGCGACAACGACCGCCTGATCGGCACGCTGCAACACCTGCGTGACCTGGGCAACAGCGTGCTGGTGGTCGAGCACGACGAAGACATGATCCGCGCCGCCGACCACGTCATCGACATGGGCCCCGGCGCGGGCGTGCATGGCGGGCGCGTGATGGCGCAGGGCCGCTGCGACGAGGTCGAGGCCACCGCCGGCTCGGTGACGGGCGACTACCTGGCCGGCCGGCGCCGCATTGCCGTGCCGCCCCGCCACACCGCCCAGCCCGGCGCGGTGCTGCGCATCGTCGGCGCGCGCGGCAACAGCCTGCGGGACGTGACCGTCGAGATCCCCGTCGGCCTGCTCACCTGCGTGACCGGTGTCAGCGGCTCGGGCAAGAGCACGCTGGTCAACGACACCCTCTACACCGCCGCGGCGCGGCAGATTCACCGCGCCCACGACGAGCCCGCGCCGCACGATGCCATCGAAGGCCTGGACCTGTTCGACAAGGTGATCGCGGTGGACCAGTCGCCCATTGGCCGCACGCCGCGCAGCAACCCGGCCACCTACACCGGCCTGTTCACCCCCATCCGCGAGCTGATGGCCGAGGTGCCCACCGCGCGCGAGCGCGGCTACGGCCCGGGGCGCTTCAGCTTCAACGTGAGCGGCGGCCGCTGCGAAGCCTGCCAGGGCGACGGCGTGGTCAAGGTGGAAATGCACTTCCTGCCCGACGTCTACGTGCCCTGCGACGTCTGCCACGGCCAGCGCTACAACCGCGAAACGCTGGAAGTGCTGTGGAAGGGCAAGAACATCGCCCAGATCCTGGACATGACGGTGGAAGCCGCGCACGCCTTCTTCCGCGACGTGCCCGCCATCGAGCGCAAGCTGCACACCCTGCTGGACGTGGGCCTGAGCTACATCCGCCTGGGCCAGAGCGCCACCACGCTCTCGGGCGGCGAGGCGCAGCGCGTGAAGCTGGCACTGGAGCTGTCCAAACGCGACACCGGCCGCACGCTCTACATCCTGGACGAGCCCACCACCGGCCTGCACTTTGCCGACATCGACCTGCTGCTGAAAGTGCTGCACCAGCTGCGCGACGCCGGCAACACCATCGTCGTCATCGAGCACAACCTCGACGTCATCAAGACCGCCGACTGGCTGATCGACATGGGCCCGGAAGGCGGCGCCGGCGGCGGCACCGTGGTGGGCATCGGCACCCCCGAAGACCTGGCCGCCAACCCGGCGAGCTTCACCGGGCGCTATCTGGCGCGCGTGCTGCGCCGCCCTGCAACCGCACCGGACTCCTGAAAAGAGAGCTGAAGTCGACCATTTTGCGCTGGGTATGGTCACTTTTGACCATAAAAATGCGCCACAAGGCGGTTTCTGGCGTCGAGTGGCTTTGCGGACGGCGCGGCGGGTCCGGTTCAGGTCCGAACCACCACCGGGAACGTGGCGCTCAGGCCGTCCGGGCCAGAGCGAAAGTCAACCTCCAGCTGCGCGCGGGCGTCGGCGTCCAGACGGGCCAGCAACCAGTCGCGGGCATTGGCGCCTTCGCCGCGCACGTAGATCTGCGTCGTCAGCAACTCCCGCGAACCCAGGCGCACCTTCAGATGGATGTGGGGTGGCCGTCCCGGGTAGGAAACCGGCCGGATGGTGCGAAATCGCCAGCCGCCTTCCGCGTCGACCGTGGTGCGACCGAAACCCTGAAACGCCATGGCCCGGTCGCCGGACGACCGGCTGTGCCGGTACAGCCCCCGGTGGTCGCATTGCCAGATTTCCACCACGGCGCCCCGCACCGGACGGCCGTCGAGGTCGACCACCGAACCGTTGACCCAGGCGGGCTGGCCGCCGTCCGACATCTGGCTGCCGTTGCGCAAGAGGTCAGCGTCGGCATCGGCCAGGCTTTGGTCGGGGTAGAACGGGCCTTCGGACTGGGAGGGGGTCGGGCGCAGGGAGCGCGCATGCGCCGGCCGTCCCGCCATCAGCGCGGGAAACGCCACCCAAGCCGGCGCGGCCAGCAGCCAGCGGCGGCGGCTGGCGAGTCCCGGCAGCTGCGTGGCCCTGTCGGGGTGAATCACGGCGCCGCTTGGGGTGGGTGATCGGTGACTGACGGTCATGGAACGCCTCCAGTGTGAAAAGGGCAGCGTGCTTGGCGCACCTTGGCTTGAGCCAACCGTGCGCCGACAAGTTCCCGCCCGAAGGCCTCGGTGTGGGCGTCGCCGCGTAAAGATGAGAAAAACAATAGCAAAGAATGACCGAAATACGCTGGGTATTGCCAGTTTTTCCTCCGAAACGGCGGAAATCACCGCCACCCGAGGGCGGCGGGGCCGTTTGCAGACCCGGATTCAGGGTTCGGGCGTCAGTTTCGGCGGAGCCCAGTGCGCCAGCCAAGCCAGCCGGGGCTCCAGCTCGGCCAGCAGGGCGTCGACGTCGTGCCATCGACCTTCTGCGGCGGCCGGGCCGAGCCGCCGGGCCAGCGAGACGACCGTGACCGCCGACAGGTTGCCCGCCATGCCGATGATGGCGTGGGCGCGGCGGCGCAGCTCGGGGACATCCCGCTGCTGCGCGGCGCTGCGCAATGCCTGCGCAAGGAGTGGCCAGTCCGGCCGGGCCAGCTCGACCAGATCGGCCAGCAGCGCACTGTCGCCCTCAAAGCGGTCCCGCAGCTCGTCCAGGTCAATTTCAGCCAGCGCGGGGTCGGCGTCCGCAACGGGGCGCGCGCCGGTGGCGGGTGGCTGGGTGCCTGCGGCCATGACACGGGCCACCTCGGCGGCGAGTTCGTCCGCGCTGACCGGCTTGCCCACATAGCCATCCATGCCATGGTCCAGACACTGCTGGCGGTCGCCGTGGAGTGTCTGTGCCGTCATGGCAATGATGGGTACACGGATGCGACCCGTCTGCGCCTCGTGGGCGCGTATGGCGCGGGTGGCTGACAGGCCGTCCATCTGGGGCATCTGGATGTCCATCAGCACCAGGTCCAGGCCGCCTTGAACCGCCCGGGCGACACCTTGCGCGCCATCGGCGGCGACCTCGACCCGGTGACCCAGACGCTCCAGCTGGCGCACGGCCACCGTCTGGTTGATCCGGTTGTCCTCGACCAGCAGGACGTTCAGCGGTGCGCTGGCGGACAATGGGCGGGGCGGTGCGGACATTCTCGTCAGGCAACAAAAGCGGGTGGAGTGCCAATCCTACGGCATCGCCGTTGTGGTGCCGCCGCCGCCCGGACGGCCGCTGCCTATACTGGCGGCATGCAAGAGACCCCTGTGCCGGCCGCGCAAGACCGGACCCCCGCCGATCCCGGCCGATGTCCCGTGTGTGGTCAGGACAACCGCTGCGCGATGGAGACGGAACGAATCACCGGCGAAAAGCAGCCGCCGTGCTGGTGCACGCAGATTCGTTTCGACCCGGCTGCGCTGGCCGCGCTGCCGACCGGGGCGCGGGGTGTTTCCTGCCTGTGCCCGGCCTGTGCACGGCCGCTGCCGGCCTGAATGACCGGGGCGCCCCATGGTCCCGGCCGGCCTGTTCCCATGACGCCACCCGACACGGCGCCGCGCGGCAGCCTGGCCGATCTGCAGGCGCGCTTCGGGCGGCGGTACCGATGGCTGCTGCTGCTGGCGGTCATGGTGGGCACGATGGCGTCGATCATGTCGTCCACCATCGTCAATGTCGCGATTCCGGACCTGAGCGGCCATTTCGCGCTGGGCCAGGAGCGCGCCCAGTGGGTCACCAGCAGCTTCATGGTGGCAATGACGGTTTCCATGCTCACCACGCCCTGGCTGCTGCTGCGCTACGGATATCGCCGGGTCTATGGCGGGTGCATGCTTTTGCTGCTGGTGGGCGGTGTGGCCGGCGGGTTGGCCAACGACTTCAATCTGGTGCTGGCCGCCCGCCTTGCCGAGGGCCTGGCCGCCGGGATCGTCCAGCCCATTCCGGCCATCATCATCCTGCGGGCGTTCGAGCCGCACGAGCAGGGCCGTGCGAGCGCGGTGTTTGGCACCGGTGTGGTGCTTGCCCCGGCCATTGGCCCGAGCATTGGCGGGGTGCTGGTCGATCTGTGGGGTTGGCGGTCCATTTTTTACATGGTGGTGCCGTTCTGCCTGGCTGCGTTGTGGCTGGCGCGCCGCTACGTGCCGGTCACCGGGCCCGGCGGCCTGGCGGCCGACCGTGACGGAGCGGGCCTGGACTGGTGGGGGCTGGCGCTGGTCACCGTCGCTACCGTTGCCTTGCTGGCCGGACTGGTGGCGCTGCGCAGCGGTTTGAGCCAGCAATCGGCGCTGTTACTGGGTGCTGCCGCCGTGGCAACGCTGGGTTTCGTCCTTTTGCAGCGCCACTTGCTTCGGGGCGCCTCCGGCGGCGGACGCCAGCCTTTGCTGGACGGCCGGGTCTTCGCGCGTCAGCGCTATCGCATGGGTTCAGTGGTGGCCTTCATCTATGGTGCCGCCCTGTTCGGCTCAACCTATCTGGTGCCGGTTTACCTGCAGATGGGGCTGAAATTGTCGGCGGCGTATGTCGGCACGCTGTTGCTGCCGGCTGGCCTGGTGCTGGCGGCGACGATTGCCCTGGTCGGACGCCTGGCCGACCGTCAGCCACCGCACCGGCTGGTGGCGGCCGGACTGTTCATGCTGGCGCTGTCGTTCGCGGCCATGGTCACGGTGGGATACCAGACCCCCATGGGCTGGCTGCTGGCCTGGGTGGTGCTGGGGCGCATCGGGCTGGGATTCATCCTGCCTTCGCTCAACCTGGGCGCCATGCGGGGTTTGCCCGGGGCCCTGATTCCCCAGGGCGCGAGCGCGATCAATTTCCTGCGGATGCTGGGCGGCGCGGCGGGCGTCGCGTTGTGTGGGGTTGCCCTCGAATGGCGATTTGCGGTCCATGGCCCGACATTGACCGCTTTCAACGAAGTGTTTGTCGGACTGGCGGCCTTGTGTGCGCTGGCCCTGATTGCGGCCTTGCGGATGCGCGAAGCCGATTCGTCCACTACGGCTGCAAAGGAATGACGCGATGTGCCAGTTGCTGGGCATGAACTGCAATACCCCGACCGATGTGCGTTTCAGCTTCACCGGATTTGCCCAGCGGGGCGGGCGCACCGACCACCATGGCGATGGCTGGGGCATCGCCTTTTTCGAAGGCCGCGGCGTGCGCCATTTCGTCGATCACCAGGGCGCTGCCGAGTCGCCGGTGGCCGCGCTGATTCGCGACTACCCGATCAAGAGCTGCAACGTCATCGCCCACATCCGCAAAGCCACCCAGGGTGTGGTGGCGCTGGAGAACTGCCACCCGTTCGTGCGGGAACTGTGGGGGCGGTACTGGGTGTTCGCCCACAACGGCGACCTCAAGGACTTTCACCCGCGATTGCACGGCAGCTTCCAGCCGGTCGGCGCGACCGACAGCGAGCGGGCCTTCTGCTGGCTCATGCAGGAGCTGGCCAAATCCCATGCGGGCGTGCCCTCGGTCGCCGAGCTGAGCCTGACCTTGCGCGAGCTGGTGCCGCAACTGGCACGGCATGGCACCTTCAACTGCCTGTTGTCCAACGGACAGGCCCTCTGGGCGCATGCCACCTCCCAGCTGTGTTTTGTCGAGCGCCGGCACCCGTTTCGCAAGGCCCGCTTGTCGGATGAAGATCTGAGTGTGGATTTCGCCGAGCACACCCGTCCGAGCGACCGGGTCGCGGTGGTGGTGACGGCGCCACTGACCACCGACGAGCAATGGACGCCCTGTCCCCCCGGGCATCTGCACCTGTTCGTCGATGGCACCTTGCAGGACCGGTTGTCGGTCTGAGCCCGGCAAGGCCCTTTCAGCGCCGCCGCCGGTCCGCCAGCGCGAGCAGCGCCAGCGCCCACAGTGCCAGCAGGCCGCCCCATCCCCAGGCGCCGCCGCCGCTGGTCGGCGCCGGCAGGGCGGGTGTGTTGTCGCTGCCGGTTCCCGAACCTGTACCCGTTCCTGTACCCGTTCCGGGTGCAGCGGTTCCTGACCCTGTGCCAGTGCCGGTCCCGGAGCCTGGGCCGCTGCCCGGCAAGACGGTGAAACTCAATGCCCGGGCGTCCGAACGTCCGGCGGTGTCGGTCACCTCCAGTTCAACCTCCACCGTCGCGGCACTCACCACGGTACCGGGAATGTCAACCTGGATCACCGGGCCGGATGTGGCGAGGAAATTCAAGGTTGGGCCGGACAGCTGCCGCCAGCGGTAGGAAACCAGATTGGAGCCGCTCGCGGCCCGGCTCGCGCTGGCGTCGGCGGTCAGCCGCCCACCGGCCATGTAGGTCCCGCTGACCCGCGCGATCGCCCAGGGCCGCAAGGCCTGCAAGACGGCGCCGGGCGCGTCCAGCAGGCCCACGCCGCAGGTCGCGGTGGTACAGCGGCACACCTGGGGGGCACCTGCGGAGCAGGTGGGCTGATCGGCGCTGACCACATGGGCGCGGACGCCAGCCTTCAGGCGCTCGCCCAGCGACTCGGGGTTCAGCGACGGGTTGAGTGACAGCATCAGCGCTGCGACGGCGGCAACCTGCGGCGCGGAAAAACTGGTGCCGACCCTGTCGGTGTAGGTGTGGGTGGCGGGTTCGCGGGGACCACTGTTGCTCAGGCCGTGCAAACCCAATCCGCTCTCCCCGCCGGGTGCCATGAGCGCCAGCTGCGGGCCGAAATTGGAGTAGCTGGTCTTGAAGCCGTCCGCGCCCACTGCGCCGACCGCGAACACATTGCGGCAGTCCGCCGGCCGTCGTACCGCGCCGCCTTCGTTGCCGCCTGCCGCCACAATCAGCGTGCCGGCGGCTGTGACCTCGTCAATCACACTCTGGTAGGCGCTGGAGCAGGCTGCGTCTCCGCCCAGGCTGAGGTTGATGACCCGTGCCGGGTTGGCATTTGCGGGGGCCCCGGTTACCGCCAGCCCGGCTGACCACCGAAGGCCGTCGAGCAGGTCGCTCAGAAATGCACCACATTTGCCGGACACCCGCACGGGCAGGATGCGGCCATTCCAATGGATGCCGGCGATACCCTCCCCGTTGTCGGCCACGGCGGCAATCTGACCGGCAATGAAGGTGCCGTGCCAGGAGCTGGTCGCCACGTCGCAGCCCGCAAAAACCGTGGTGCGCTGGTCCTGCACACTGACCCAGTCGCCCGGGTCGGACGGGTCGGCGTCGCGCCCGTTACCGTCATTGGCGAATTCCACTTCCGAGACAAAATCGTACCCGGGCAGGATGCGGCCCGCCAACTCGGGGTGCGGCAGGATGCCGGAGTCGACCACCGCCACGGTGACCGGCGTGCCGGTGGTTACCGCCCAGGCAGCTGGCATGTTGATCGCCGCGGCGCGCGCACCGGCTGCCTGAAGGTTCCATTGACGGCTGGTGAACAGGGGGTCGTTGGGCGTGACGGCCTGGCGGCGGATCAGCACGTCCGGTTCCACGGACAGCACTTCGGGGTTGGCACGCAAGCGTGTTGCCAGCGCACGCGCCTGGGCGATGTCGGTCACGGTGGCAAAGCGCAGGTGGTGATGGCGTTCGGTCAGTGCACGCAGGTCGGTGCTCACAATGCCGCTGGCCTGGGCCGCAGAGCGCACACGCTCGCGCACGGCCTGGGGTGTTTCGGTGGCGCGGGCCGCCGGGGCGCGCATTTCGACGATCAGTCCCCGGACCGGCCGCCGATCGGTATCCGCAGACTCTGCGGCGCGCACGGGCACGGCCAGCATCAGTGCCAATGATGACCACAACAGGGGTTTGAGCATATTCATTGTGTTTTCTCCATGAGCGCGGGCTTCGGTGTTCCCTTCCTGGCCTCGGCACCCTGATAGGCGCATAACAGCGCTGCGACGCCGCCCGCCATGGTACCGCTCAGGTGCGCCGCCATAATGACCGTCATCTCCAGGCTCGCGTCCCAGGCGACCGGTTGCCGCCATGACGCCTCAAGCAACAGCTTGGCGGCCAGACCCGCGCCCAGCAGGGCGATGACTCCATCGCCGGGAGTGACGGGCCGGACAGGTGCGCCCCGCCGGCGGCGCATCAGATGGTCAACCACCATCGCGGCGGCCAAGCCATGCAGCGGACCGGACAGCCCGACATACCGGGGCAAATCCGGCCACGCCCCCAGTGCGAGCAAGCCCAGCGGCCAAGCGAGTGCGGCGGCGAGCCAGACCCTCTTGCGGGCTCGTGTCCCGTAGGCCAGGCAGGCCAGCGCGGCCAGTGCGAGCAGATTCACAACCAGGTGGGGGCCGTGCAGGTGGGCCAGCGGCGCGGTCAGCAGCGTCCAGGGCCGGGCCAGGCCGTCGGCCGCGAGCCAGGCCCAGGACGAATCAGGCAGCACCGACGGCGGCCTCCAGCGCGTCGACGAACATCGCCGCCACGTCAAAACCGGTCTGGTCGGTGATTTCCTGGAAACAGGTCGGGCTGGTGACGTTGATTTCGGTCAGGCAGTCGCCGATCACGTCCAGCCCCACCAGCAGCAGGCCGCGGGCATGGAGGATGGGGCCGAGGGTTTCGGCGATCTCGCGGTCGCGCTCGGAAATCGGACGTGCCACCCCCTTGCCGCCGGCCGCCAGGTTGCCCCGGATTTCACTGCCCTGCGGGATGCGCGCCAGGCAGAACGGCACCGGTTTGCCGCCGATCACCAGCACCCGTTTGTCGCCCTGGGCGATCTCGGGCAGGAATTTCTGCACCATCAGGCTCTGCGCGCCGTGGCGGTTGAGCGTTTCGGTGATGGAACCCAGGTTCAGCCCGTCGGGGCCGACGCGGAAGATGCCCATGCCGCCCATGCCGTCCAGCGGCTTGAGGATGATGTCGCCGTGCTCGGCATGAAAACGCTGGATGTCGGCCTCGTCGCGGGTCACCAGCGTGGGGCCGATGAACTGCGGGAACTCCATGATGGCGAGCTTTTCCGGGTGGTCGCGCAGCGCAGCGGGTGTGTTGAACACCCGCGCGCCCTCGCGCTCGGCCTGCTGCAGCAGGTGGGTGGCGTAGAAATACTCGCTGTCGAACGGCGGGTCCTTGCGCATCAGCACCGCGTCGAAGTCCTTCAGCGCCACCGCGCGGGACTGGGTCACCTCGAACCAGGCCTCGCTGGCGCCCGTCAGCCGGATGTCACGCACATGGGCGGTGACGCAGGTGCCGCGCTGCCACAGCACGTCCTGCGGCTCACACGCCGCCACGGTGTGGCCGCGGCGCCGGGCCTCGCGCATCATGGCGAAGGTGGTGTCCTTGTGGATCTTGAACGATTCGAGAGGGTCGGCAACAAACAGCAGCTTCATGGTGTCTCCAGGTCCCGGCAGGGGCCGGCTTGGCTATCCGCCAGCCTTGCGGGCCCCGTACTGTTGCACAAACAGCGCGATGCTGCCCGCCACCACGCCCCAGAAGGCGGAACCGATGCCCGCCACCACCACACCGCTGAGGGTGACGAGGAAGGTGATCAGTGCCGCTTCGCGGTGCGACTCGTCCTTCACCGCCGCCGCCAGCCCGCCACCGATGGTGCCCAGCAGCGCCAGGCCGGCAATGGCCGCCACCAGTTCCTTCGGAAACGCGGTCAGCAGCCCCGCGATCACCGCGCCAAACAGGCCCAGCACCGTGTACAGCACGCCGCAGGCCACGGCGGCGGTGTAGCGTTTGTCCGGGTCTTCATGCGCCTCCGGGCCCATGCAGATGGCTGCGGTGATGGCGCTGAAGTTGAGCGCATAGCCGCCGAAGGGCGCCAGCACCAGCGTGGCCAGGCCGGTCATGGTGACCAGGCGCGACACCGGCATGGTGTAGCCGGTGGCCCGCATCACCGCCACGCCGGGCAGATTCTGCGACGCCATGGTGACCACAAACAGCGGCAGCGCCAGGCTGACGAAGGCGCCGAACGTGAACACCGGCGCCGTGAACACCGGGCGGGCCAGCTCGAACGGCACGGCGCCGGGCGCGATGCGGCCCTGCGCCGCCGCCACCGCGACGCCGACCACCAGCGTCACCACCACCGCATAGCGCGGCAGCAGGCGCCGCGCCAGCAGGTAGGCCGCCAGCATGGCCAGCACCAGCGGCAGCGCGGTCTGCGCCGCCGTGAACGCCTGCAGCCCGAAGCGGGCCAGCACCCCGGCCAGCAGCGCCGAGGCCAGCGCCATCGGAATGCGCGCCATGACGCGCTCGAACCAGCCCGTGGCGCCGGCCAGCACGATCAGCACCGCACTGGCCATGAAGGCGCCCACCGCCTCCGCCATCGAAAAGCCCCCCGCCAGCCCGGCGGTGGCCAGCACCGCCGCCCCCGGGGTGGACCAGGCCACCATGACCGGTTTGCGCAGCACCAGCGAGGGCACGGCCGAGCACAGGCCCATGCCCAGCCCCAGCGCCCACATCCAGGAGGTCAGCTGGGCCGGCGTGGCACCAAAGGCCTGTGCGGCCTGGAACACGATGGCGACGGAACTGGTGAAGCCCACCAGCACCGCCACAAAGCCGGCAGCGGCCGCCGATAGGCTCAGATCAGAAAAGAACCGCATGCCCCGATTCTGGCAGGCCAGGAAGCGGGAGCTGGGAAGTTCGAAAACAATAGCTGAAAACGACCGAAATACGACGGGTATCGGCAGAAACCGTCGCAAAAGATCAGATTTCTATCTTGGAGCCGAGTTCGACCACTGCGTTGCTGGGCAGGTTGAGGAACTCGGCCGCACCGCTGGCGTTATGGTGCATCTGCGAAAAGAGCTTCTCACGCCAAAGCGCCATGCCGCCGTGCACAGTCGGAATGACGATGTCCCGCGACAGGAAGTAGCTGGTGAGCATGGGGTCGAGGTTGCAGCCTCGGCCCTTGATCTGCTCCAGTGCTTTGGGCAGGTCCGGGTCGTTCTTGAAGCCGTAGTTGACGATGACCTGCCAGCAGTCGTGACCCAGCGACTCGATTTCAACCCGCTTGTTGAGACCAACCCACGGAATTTCGTGGTTGCGAACGGTCACAAACAGGTTGTTTTCGTGCAGCACCTTGTTGTGTTTGAGGTTGTGCATCAGCGCGTTGGGCACCAGTCCGGGTTCGGCGGTCAGGAATACCGCGGTCCCTGCGACACGGGTCGGTGGTGCGACGAACACGGCCTCCAGAAAGCTGGGCAGGTCCAGCGCATCGGCACGCAGGGAAGTGTTGAGCAGCGAGCGCCCTTCTTTCCAGGTGGTCATCAGGAGGAACACCACTCCGCCGATCAGCAGCGGGAACCAGCCGCCATCGAACAACTTGAGCAGGTTGGAACTGAAAAACGCCAGATCCACCACGAAGAAAAAGCCCGTTGCCCCGACGCACAGCCACAATGGGTACTTCCAGCCATAGCGTATGACAAAAAACGTCAGCACGGTGGTGATCAGCATGTCCAGCGTGACCGCAATGCCGTAGGCGGCTGCCAGATTGCTGGACGAGCGAAACAGCACGACAGCCAGTGCGATCATGACAAACAGGCCCCAGTTGACGAAGGGCATGTAAATCTGGCCGGTGTCCTTGACGCTGGTGTGTTGCACCCGCAGGCGGGGCAGGTAGCCGAGCTGGATGACCTGTTTGGTCACGCTGAAGGCCCCCGAGATCAGCGCTTGCGAAGCGATCACCGTGGCTGCCGTGGCCAGTCCCACCAGCGGCAGCAATGCCCAGTCGGGCGCCATCATGAAAAACGGGTTTTTCACCGCAGCCGGGTTGGCGAGCAGCAGCGCCCCCTGGCCGAAGTAGTTCAGCGTAAGCGCGGGCATGACGACGGAGAACCAGGCCAGGCGGATCGGTTTCTTGCCGAAATGCCCCATGTCGGCGTACAGCGCCTCGCCGCCGGTGACACACAGCACGACAGCGCCCAGAATGATGAAGGTCGTGCCCGGGTTGTCGAGCATGAACCCCAGTGCGTAGTGCGGGCTGACGGCCCACAGGATTTCGGGATGCGCAACGATGTGGCTGAGCCCCAGCAGCGCAATCACGGCGAACCAGACCAGCGTCAGCGGGCCGAAGAACTTGCCGATGCCCGCCGTTCCGTGCTTCTGCACGGCGAAGAGGCCGAACAGGATGATCAGCGTGAGCGGAATCACCGCCTTCTTGAAGGCGGGCGACACCACCTCCAGGCCTTCGACGGCCGACAGCACCGATATGGCCGGAGTGATGACCCCGTCGCCGTAAAACAGGCAGGTGCCGAAGATACCCACTCCCAGCAGCCAGCGGCGCAAAGCCGGCTTGTCTTTGACAGATTGCGAGGCCAGCGCCAGCATCGCCACCAGGCCACCTTCGCCGTGGTTATCGGCCCGCAGCACCAGCGTCACATATTTCAGCGAGACGATGGTGGTGAGGGTCCAGAACAGGATGGAGAGAATGCCGTAGACGTTCTCGTGCGTGAACTCGACATGACCCGAGCCAAACACTTCCTTGACGGCATAGAGGACGCTGGTGCCGATGTCGCCGTAAACGACTCCGAGGGCGCCCAACGTGAGCGCCGCGAGGGATGACTTGGATGTGGACACACGACGGCGCCGCCGCAATGGCCGCGCTTTGTAGCTGAATTGGGGCTATTGTGCGCTGTCTGCCCGGGCGGGTAAACCACGCATGAGACCAAAACAGCGCGGGTTCGCAGCCGATGTTGCGGTGCGGCAACCGCCAGCAATCCGATCAGTCGTAGATTTCTGCGTCGGGGTCGGTGGCTTCGAGTTCGTAGCTGGCGGCCAGCATCGCCAGGCGGCCGACCACGCCGTACATGTAAAAGCGGTTGGGCACGCTGGCGCCCGGCTTCATGCCCGGCTGCGGCAGGTGGGCACTTTGCTCGAAGGCCAGCGGAACGAAACTGGCGCCCGGGGCATTGAGGTTTTCATCGACGCCGCGCTCGGCATGGACCCGGTAGAAACCGCCCACGACATAGCGGTCCATCATGTAGACCACGGGCTCGGCCACCGCATCGTTCATGCGCTCGTTGGTCAATACCCCCTCCTGGATGATGACGTCATTGACCGTCTGGCCGTCCTTGATGACGCTCATCTTGTTGCGGGTTTTGCGATTGAGGGCTTCCAGGTCCTTGACGTCGCGTACGGTCATGATGCCCATGCCATACGTGCCGTTGTCGGCCTTGACGATCACGAAGGGCTTCTCGGGGATTCCGTATTCCTTGTACTTGCGCCGGATTTTGGTCAGTAACGCGTCGACATTGCTGCGCAGGCATTCCATGCCGGTCCCTTCACCGAAATTGACTTCGCCGCACTGGTTGAACAATGGATTGATCAGCCAGGGGTCTATGCCCAGCAGTTTGCCGAACCGTTTGGATACCTCTTCGTAGCTCTGAAAATGCTTGCTCTTTCGGCGTACGCTCCATCCGGCATGAAGCGGCGGCAGCAGCCATTGCTCAGGCAGATCTTCCAGAATTCCCGGCGGGCCGGCCGACAGATCGTTATTGAGCAGGATGGTGCAGGGATCGAAGTTCTTCAGGCCCAGGCGCCGTTTGCTACGGATCACTGGCTCCAGCACCACCTGGTCGCCACCGGGCAGATCGATGGTGGTAACTTCCTTGATCTCGGGGTTGATCGAGCCTATGCGCACGTTCAGTCCCGCCATGTGGAAGATGCGGCGCAGTTGGGCGACGTTGGCCAGGTAGAAGGTGTTGCGGGTGTGGTTCTCCGGCACGATCAGCAGGTTCTTTGCCTCGGGGCAGATCTTTTCGATGGCCGCCTGCGCGGCCTGTACCGCCAGCGGCAGCATTTCGGGGGTCAGATTGTTCCATCCGCCAGGGAACAGATTGGTGTCCACCGGTGCGAGCTTGAAGCCGGCGTTGCGAACGTCCACCGAGGTGTAAAACGGCGGGGTGTGCTCCATCCACTCCAGCCGGAACCAGCGTTCGATGGCGGGCATGGAATCGAGAATGCGTTGTTCAAGTTCGTTGATGGGGCCGGTAAGGGCGGTGACTAGATGCGGGACCATGGGAACCTCGAAAAAGGGTTGATCACGATCTGGGGGCACAAGCCCGGATCGCAAGGGAGCGCCGGCACCTGCCGGAATCGACGGTGACCGGCCAGCGGCTTGTCACCGCTCGCCGGCACGACCGGAGCGTGCGAAAGTCCATGACAGCCCGATACCGACCGACACGCCAGTACGGCTCTCGAACAGCGGACTGGCCCGGTTGGCATGGTTGCCGTAGTGGTCCAGACGGAAGCCGGCGCGGAGCCACAGGTCGGGATTGATCTGGTAGCGCACGCCCAGACCCAGCCGGGACCCCAGAGAGCCGGCCTGCGCCTGATAGGCCGGTCGGCTGGCGGTCGCGTAGGCCGGTGCCACGCTGTAAAGATGGCTGTTCAGCCGCCGGCTTGCCCACAGCGCTCCCACGCTGGCGGAAACATCCCAGCCCGGCGCGATGCGGCGGCCCCATTTGATTTCCGGCTCGATGATGGTGCCACGGCCCTGGGCGCCCCCCTGAAACTCGATGACAGCTCTCAGCGGCAGGTCCAGCCGCCACTGGTCCTTCGCCTCCGGATCGGTCAGCCGCACCTTCAGGCGCGGGCCCAGTTCAATCAGGGTGCCGAGGTCGGGCATTCCGGCGCGAAGCTGCACATCGCGCGAGCTTGCGGGCAGCGCGCCACCAATGCCCACATCCAGTTCGACCCGAGGGGTTTTCAGCAGTCGCGCCCCGATATTGTTGTCTTCGATGCGGAAAAGCGGCCCGCGGTAGACCAGCCAGGGCGCTGCCACCGCGCGTGAAACCCGGTGCTCGGAGCCCGGATAGGCGGGGCTCGAACCCCATCCGGCGGCAATGCCTGCCTCCCACAGCGGGGGATCCGACTGGGCAGCCGCCGCGACCGGCATCAGCGCGGCCAGCGCAAGGATGGCCCTCTTGCCGCGCGGGCGGGTGCCTGTCATGTCCGTACCTCGCCCTGTCCGAGCACAACGTATTTGAGCGAGGTCAGTCCTTCAATGCCCACCGGGCCTCGCGCATGGAATTTGTCGGTGCTGATGCCGATCTCGGCCCCCAGGCCGTATTCGAAGCCGTCGGCGAAGCGGGTGCTCGCATTCACCATGACGCTCGCCGAATCGACCTCGCGCAGGAAGCGCTGGGCGTGCTGGTGGTCCCGGGTCAGAATGGCGTCGGTGTGGTGGCTTCCGTAGCGGTTGATGTGGGCAATCGCTTCGTCCAGCCCCGCAACCACCTTGATGCTGATGATCGGCGCCAGGTATTCCTCATACCAGTCCTGCTCGGTCGCGTCGGTCAGATGCGCCTGCGGCACAGCCGCGAGGATGGCACGTGCCTCGGCGTCACAGCGCATTTCCACGCCCTTGGCGGCGTAGACCGCACCAATCCGCGGCAGAAAAGCTCCCGCGACCCCGCGGGCCACCAGCAAGCCTTCGCTGGCATTGCAGGGACTGTACTTCTGGGTTTTCGCGTTGTCGGCCACGTGTACCGCCATATCCAGGTCACACGGATCGTCCACGTAGGTATGGCAGTTGCCGTCCAGGTGCTTGATTACCGGTACCCTGGCAGAGGAAGCAATGCGTTCGATCAGGCCTTTGCCGCCGCGCGGGATGATGACGTCGACAAATTCCGGCATCGCGATCAGTTCGCCCACGGCCGCGCGGTCGGTGGTGGGCACCAGCTGTACAGCGTCGGCCGGCAGACCGGCGACCACCAGAGCCTGTTGGACCAATGCGGCCAGAGCGCGGTTGGATTCGATGGCTTCCGAGCCGCCACGCAAAATGCAGGCGTTGCCGCTCTTGATGGACAGGCTGGCTGCTTCGATGGTGACGTTCGGTCGGCTTTCGTAGATCATCCCGAAAACGCCGATCGGCACACGCATCTGCCCGACACGGATGCCACTGGGCTGCTGTCTCATGCCAATGATCTCGCCGATGATGTCCGGCATCGCGGCGAGCTGTTCGCAACCCAGGGCGCAGGTTTCCAGCACCTTGGCTCCGAGTTTGAGACGGTCGACCATGGGCGCATCGAGGCCGGACGCAACAGCGCGTTCCAGATCGCGTGCGTTGTCCACTTGCAGCGCCGCGGTATGGGTGCGCAGCAGACCCGCCAGTTCGCGCAGCGCCAGGTTGCGGGCCGCAGCGCTTGATTTCGCCATGATGCAGGCGGCTGCGCGGGCGCGTTGCCCCATCGCCCGCACGGTTTCTTGAGTACTCATTGCAGCGGGGCGCCGGCGGGGCGCCCGATTCGTATCGTGAGGCGTCGATTGTTGCAGAAGCGGCCGCTGCGGACCGTCAGCGGCCCACGGCGCCGCCACCGTGGGCGCGCAGGCAGGCGCGGACGTCATCGAGGGTGACCAGCTGGTCGCGCTCACGGGCCGGAATTCGAATCCGGAACCGGGCCTGCAGCGCAGCAAGAAAGGATTCCCAGGCGGTCTCGGTAATGGCAGCTTGCAGCTGCAGCGGACGGTTGTCCCGCAGATGTGCGGCGTCCAGTGCCACCCCGCACGCTGCGAGGGTTTCGACAATGGCCTGCCGCAGCACCGGATCGGAGGGAAGTGCGGCGGTTTTCATGGCTCAGTCGATCGCGAAACAAAGAGGCAGGTCCGGGCGATTCTTGCTTCGTCGGACTGCCGCCGCTTTGACCCTGCTCAAACCCCGGCCCGATCGGGCCCCAGCCAAGCCTGCGGGTCAGGGCCGCCTGGCGCTCAGGGTCCGTCCGTCCGATGTGCGCAGAATCAGAGCGCCGCTGGCGTCGAACAGGTGTTGGGACACCGACGAAAGCAGCTGCAAGAGCTGATCCTCCTGTTTCATCAAGGGATCCGGGCAGGCCATGCGGGTGCCCGCCATGGCCGACAGACGCAGCCCGGAAGGCTCCAGTGTGTAACGCCCCATGAAACGGTTGCATCCCGAATGGCCGCTGACCCGTCCGTCCGGGGAGAAGGCCACACTGGGGCGGATGCCGGCGGCCGGCGCCAGCCCCTGAATCCGCTCGATGTGCCATTCGCCCCCGGTCAAGGCAGGGACGCCGACCGGTGCCGGAGCGGGAACTGTGGGGGGTGCAGGCGGTGGCAGAGGCGGGCTTGGCGGGCGCAGCTGGGGATGCTCGTGCCGGCAGGTCGGATGCATCCACCCGCCGATCTGCAGTGAGGCGACGCCCGCCTTGTCCCAGAACACCATGGCCTGACCGGCACTGTCACGGCCTTCATAGCGGGCGCCTGAAGCAGCCGGCGTGGGGTGCAGGTGGTGCGCACGGCCGTTGAACACCAGACGCATTCCGGCCCCGGCCGGGCGGGTCTCCACCGGGTAAGCGCCACAGCGCCAGTGGGTAACCGCCGCAGCGGGCTGGGGCGCGGAACGTATGGGTTCCGTAGTGGCCACACAGCCGGTCAACAGCCACAGTGCCCCCAGGAGCAGGATCGGAAAGGGGTGAATGTGTCGGCGCGACGGGGGGCGTGGAGTCATGAAAAGCCTTTCGGGGGAACGTGGCCTTGCGCCGTGGGCGGGCCTTTTCGGGTTGGGGGCAGGCGTGCTTCCATTCCGGTCAGGGCATGGGCGACGGCAGCGGCCCGAACGGCCGCACGGTCGCCGGCAAAATGAACACATTCCGCGTCGGTGTGACCGGCGACATGCCAGCCGAACCAGACGGTGCCCACCGGCTTCTCCGGGCTCCCGCCGGTCGGGCCGGCGACGCCGGTCACAGCCACGGCTACCTGCGCTGGCGCGTGGCGCACCGCCCCCTCAGCCATGGCGCGGGCCACTGGTTCACTGACGGCCCCGTGGGCGGCGATCAGCGCGGCCGGCACGCCCAGCAGCTCGGTCTTGGCCGCGTTGGAATAGGTGACAAAACCGCGCTCGAACCAGACGCTGGAGCCGGGCAGGTCGGTGCAGGCGCCAGCAATCAGCCCCCCCGTACAGCTTTCCGCGGTGACCATCATCCAGCCGAGATTTTGCAGCTTATCGGCCAATACCCAGCGTAAATTGGTCATTTATTGCTATGAAAACAGGATTATTGCCAGGCGTGCCAGGCGGCGATCACCAGCAGCGTACAAAAAGCGGCGACCAGATCGTCGAACAGGATGCCCCAGCCGCCGGCCCAGCCAAAACCGTGGAACCGGTTGTCGGCCCAGCCGACCGGGCCGGGCTTGACCGCGTCGAAGAAGCGGAACAAAAGGAAAGCCGTCAGTTGGGCGCCGAAACCCGCCGGCAGCACCAGCCACAGCACCAGCCAGAACGCCACCACCTCGTCCCAGACGATGGCGCCGGGGTCGAGCACGGCCAGGTTGCGGGCCGCCACGGTGCAGGCCCACCAGCCGATCAGGATCGACGCGGCGATCAGAAGCCCCTGCTGCAGCGGCGTCAGCCAGCCGGCCAGCAGCACCCAGGCCAGCCACGCCCACAGGGTTCCCACCGTTCCGGGTGCGACCGGCGACAGACCGGCACCAAACCCCAGGGCAATCAGGTGGGCGGGATGGCTGAGCAAAAAACGAACCCCCGCGCGCCGTGGTGACGGTGGAAGCGGTGGGTGCAGGTCGGGTCCGGAAGCGCTGTCGACGGGGGGCATACCGGCATTATCGGCAGATGTTCTGCCCAGGCGCCCAAGGCGGGTGACCGGTCAACGCCGGGCTCAGGCGAAATGGTCGAACGCCGCGAAGTGCCGAGGCACCGGCTGCCCGGCGCCATCAATCAGGCGCAGGCCCGGCGCGCGGTCGATGCAGCCGATGCGGGTGACGGGCGTGTCGGCCGCCTGTCCGGCCGCCCGAACCGCGTCCCGTGCCGCGGGCGGGGCGGTAAAGACGAGTTCGTAGTCGTCGCCGCCCGCCAGCACGCACTCCAGCGCAAAACTTGCATCGAAATTGCCATTACCCATGGTGAAATGGTTGCTTTCAGCTATTGTTTGTAGAGCGACCGACGTGTCGATGGTGGCGCCTGCGCCGCTGGCCGTCAGGATGTGGCCCAGGTCACCGACCAGCCCGTCGCTGACATCGGCGGCAGCAGTGGCGATACCCCGCAGCGCCAGGCCCAGCGCCACGCGTGGGGTCGGGGTTTCCATGCGGGCGCGCGCTGCCTCGAAGCCGCCCGGTGGTACCGGTCGGCCGCGGAACACTTCCAGCGCCAGCCGCGCATCGCCCAGTGTTCCACTGACCCACAGGTCGTCACCGGCGCGCGCGCCACCGCGCAACAGCGCCTGGCCGGGTGGCACCTCACCGAAAACGGTGATGCAGATGTTCAGCGGGCCCTGGGTGGTGTCCCCCCCGACCAGTTCGCAGCCGTGGGCGTCGGCCAGCGCAAACAGGCCGCGGGAAAAGCCTTCCAGCCATGTGGAGTCAGCGCGCGGCAGCGCCAAAGCCAGCGTGAAGGCCAATGGCCGGGCGCCACAGGCCGCCAGGTCCGAGAGGTTGACCGCCAGCGCCTTGTGGCCCAGCCGCGCCGGATCGACCGTGGACAGGAAATGCCGGCCCTCGACCAGCATGTCGCTGGACACCGCCAGGTGGTTGCCCGGTGCGGGCGCCAGCAGGGCGCAATCGTCGCCCACTCCCAGCGGGGCGCGGGTGGCGGGGCGGCGGAAATAACGGTCGATCAGCTCAAATTCACCCATGACTCGGGCGGGTCGGGGCGGGCGCATCGGGTGGCGGCACCAGAAAACTGGCGGGCTCGGTACGCAGGCGCTGGCGAACCGCCCGGTAGATCCGCTGGCGGTCAATGTCGGTGATGCCGTGCGCTGCCAGCGCCACGCGGAAGGCCAGGAAAAAACTGACCGCCAGATTCAACGGGCCGATGATCGCGAGTCCGGCCACGGCCCACCAGAACTCGGGTGTCTGCAGCGCCGGAAGCCCGAGGGTCGCCATCGCGGCAGCGACCTGTCCGGTCGACAGGGTGACGTGGCGCACCTCCAGGCCGAGTCCGAAGAAAGCCGCAAATGCGGGCACCAGTCCCAGCATCAGGCCCAGGGAGACGTTGGCGGCCAGTCCCGAGACATTGGCGCGCAGCCAGCGGGCCCAGCGCGCAGCACGTTCGCCGCCGAGTACCCGGGTAATCCGGGGGTTCCAGGTAATCGCCGAATCCAGGCGGTGCAACACGAACGCGTTTTCGGTCCAGCCGGCAATGATGCTGGATGCAAACAGCAGCACCCCCGTGAAGGCAGCGAACAAGGCACTCGGGCCGAGCAGGCTTTGCTCATGCAGTACATGGTGGGCATGTTCAGCATCGACCATGGGACCTGCTCCGGACACGTGCAGGGCGCCGCACAGCACCAGCACCACGGGAACGACCACTCCCAGGTTGCCGGCGATCGCGGCAACCTGGGAGCGCAGAAGGTGTGCCATTTCGTCGACAAACCGCTCGACAGCGTCGGGCGCGTCCATATGCCGCAGTTTGCCGGCCATGGCGGGGGCGGTAACGGCCGGCTGTTTGGTCGCCACGGTCCAGTGCAGCAACATCACGATCACAAACGAGATGGCGTAGTTCAGGCCGAAACCCAGTCCGGCCCAGAATGCGGGCAGTCCAAGGCCGTAGATTGCAAACTTGGCCCAGGTGGTGAAAGCGAGCACCGCACCGCCGCCGCCTGCGGTCGCCAGCATGTGGCGGTACTCCGTGCGGTTGCGGGTGATGTAGTGCTCGCCCGTCTCGGCGCTACGTTCAGCGACTTTGGCCGCAGTCAGCTGCGTGTTTTCGGCAATCAGTGCGCGGACGCTGCGCCGGTCGCGCGCGGCCATGGCCAGGTGAGTCAGCAACTGTCCGGCCGCAGCGGCCGGCCTCTCGGTGCCGAGAACCTGCAGCAAGAGGCGGATGCGGCGCACGCGCTGGCGCAATTGACGCACTCGAAACACGATGCCGACGGAAATGCCGTGTTCCTCCAGGTGCTGGTAGACCGTGCCGGCGGCGTCCTGGCAGCGGTCAAGCTGGGCCAGGAGTTGCTCTGTCGCCTCACGCCCCGCTTCGCTGTGGACGCCGTGGACGCCGACCACCTGCGTGAAGTGGCTGTGGCGCCGGGTCAAGGTCAGAAAGGGCCGCTCCTCGCGTGCGGCGGGTGCCATGCGTGAGCGTATTTCGGCGGCAAATCCGGTTGCCGCAACCTGCCCGACACCGAAGGCGACGGCATCCAAAAGGCTTTGCGGGCCCCAGGCGCCGGATTGGGATGGTCGCAGCAGGTCGGTTATCCGTTGCCAGGTGGCCTCGTCCAGTGCGGCAACCCAAACTGCGTCGCGCGGATCGCTGAGCAGCAAATCCAGCAGTTCGCCGGCATCGTCGGTGTCGGGCGTTGCCGGCAGCAGGCGCCGGCGCAGCCGGTCGCCCAGGGCGCTCAAAAACGCGGTCCGGGGCGCAAGACCGTAGTCGGACAGCAGCAAGGCGCAATCCAGGTCGGTGGTGAACTGGGCCCACCATCGTTGCCAGCGTGGTTGGAAGTCGGGGCGCACACTGGCAGCATCCAGGACCAGATGGACCCGGCTGACGGCTCCTTGGGGCGCATCACCGACCACACCGGCGCGAATCCAGTCGAAAAGACCGATCAGCCAAAGGTGGCGGTGTGGCCGGGACGCCCCAGGATCGAGGGTGTCGAGCAGTTCCGGCAGACCGGCAGGTGCAGGCATCATGAAAAGAGCGCGGAACCGCAGCTGGGTTCAGTGCACGGTTCGTCCATGGCCTGTGGCGTCCAGTTCAAACCGGGCAATCGGCACATCAAAAGGCTCGCCTTCGGTCGAGACAAACCGGTAATGGCCCTCCATGCTGCCCGTCGGCGTGCGCAGGCGACAGCCGCTGGTGTATTCGAAGGACTCGCCCGGCTGCAGCAAGGGCTGATGTCCGACGACACCGAGGCCGCGGACCTCCTCCTGGTGACCGTCGGCGTCCACAATGATCCAGCGGCGTGAGATCAGCTGCGCCGCGGCGTCGCCTTTGTTGGTGATGGCAATGGTGTAGGCGAAACCGTAGACCTCTTCCAGCGGCGACGACTGGTCCGGCAGGTACCGGGGAAGGACTCGGATGCGAATCTCGGGTTTGGACATGTCCGGATGGTAACTGCGAGAATGGCGCGATGAACAGCCCGTACCGTATAGCCCCTTCGATCCTGTCTGCCGATTTTGCCCGCCTGGGCGAGGAAGTTCGCGCCGTGATCGCCGCAGGCGCCGACTGGATCCATTTCGACGTCATGGACAACCATTACGTGCCCAATCTGACCTTCGGCCCCATGGTTTGCCAGGCGCTCAAGCCGCACGCGAAGACCCCCGCCGGCACGCCGGTTCCGATCGACGTCCACCTGATGATCCAGCCGGTCGATGCGCTGGCGGGTGCCTTTATTGATGCGGGCGCCGACCTGGTGAGTTTTCACCCCGACGCCAGTGCCCATGTGCACCGTAGCATCCAGGCCATTCGGGCCAAGGGTGCCAAAGCCGGACTGACCTTCAATCCTTCACAGTCGCTGGACGTGCTGGACTGGGTTATCGAGGACATCGATCTGATCCTGATCATGAGCGTCAACCCCGGGTTCGGTGGGCAAAGCTTCATCGATTCGGCGCTTCGCAAGATCGAGCAAGCCCGGCGGCGAATCGAGTCCAGCGGCAAGGATATTCGGCTGGAGGTGGACGGCGGCATCAAGACCGACAACATCCGCCGGGTGGCGGATGCCGGCGCTGACACCTTTGTGGCGGGCAGCGCCATTTTTGGCAAACCCGACTACAAGGCGGTGATTGATGCCATGCGGGCCGAACTGGCTCGCTGAAAAGGAAAGGGTGCCTGCTGGCACCCTTTGATCGCCCGGCCGAGGCCGCCTGGTCGCGTCAGGGACGCAGGTAGACGAAACCCTCGCGGGCCTGCAGTTTGGCCACCTCGGCCACGCCCGAAGGCACGACCTTGGACTCCATGAGCAGCCGGCTCGCGTCGATCTTGCGCGCGACAAGCGTGTTGTTGCAGACGCGGAATTCGACCCCTTTGCCGGCCAGATCCGCCACCGAACCGGCGAAGGGTTGCTCCATCTGGTTGGTTGCGCCGTCGATCAGGAAGTCGATGCCCAGGCCGTGAGTGACAACGACAATCCGGGCCGTGGGGTCAGCAGCCAGGTGGTTGCGGATGTTGCCGATGGCGCGCGAGGCCTGCGGAATCCCTTCGCTCAAATGGTAGACCACCTTGATCGGCGTCTGTGCGAATGCCGCAGCGCCCCACAGGCCGAGTGCCAGAAAAGCCAACAGAGTGGAGAGGAGTCGTTTCATGATTGATTTGGGTCGCTGTTCGGTAGAGGTTGAGCTGGCAGCCTAGCGGCCGCTTCACCAGCCGTCAATCCGGAAAAGTAACCCTCAGTTGCCGGGGGCCTTGCCCAGCAACGCGTCCTTGAGGCGATGGTCGGCCGGATTCGGTCCCAGCCAGATGCTCAGCAGGGCATTGAAAAATTCGGGCTCCTTGAACGGTTCGCCTTGCACCTTGCCTTTCACCGTGATCACGGTGCCTGTACCCGGTACCCATTCAATGAGGAATGACTCTCCGGTCAGCAGCTTTTTCTGGTCCGAAAAGATTTGGCCCATGCGGATCAGGCCCGGCACCAGACGGGACATCTGGGCTTTGGGTGCATTGTCTTCCACGCTGCGGGTGAACAATTTGCCCAGTTCGCCGGAATCGATGTCCCGCAGCATGGTGATGCTGATGCGTTTGGGCCCCGGCATGGCAAAAGCTTCCTCCGGCGTTCCCGCTTTCTTGCTGAGGTACAGACCGGCCGAGTAGACCTTGAACACGGCTCTGTACCGCACGCCTGCGCCATTCAGCACCAATTTGGTGCCACGAATGTCCATGACGTCTTCAAACTTGACGCCACCAGCGTCTACTGTCGCCGCGAAAGCCGTCGCTCCGCCAAAGCCGAGAACTGCCGCCAACAACCAAGGGATGCACTTTTTCATGGGGCTCTCCTAAAAATAGTACGATCGTTCGATTAATAGAGATTTTGCGCTGTGAAATGCGGCGCAACAAGAGGGTTTTGCCGGATAACCGGGGACGCAGGGGCTTGGTGTTTACCCGCGGAATTCCTTTGTTACACTGCAAACTCCATGGCTGAAGAGTGTTTCTGTTTGATGGTTGCCCGCTGCCCAGGTCCTTGTGACCGGGGAGCTTGGCCCTGGCGTACGCCACAGTAAACGCATATTTTTCTGCGCGGCATCACGCCCGCGCCAGCGCGTTCACCGACTTGCGGTCGGTGAAGGCCCCCCAAAAATCAGCTGGCATAGCTCCTCACGCCATTCATCGCTATGCCGACCATGGAGAATCGACACCGTGATCACCGAACTTGAATTCAAAAGCCTGGCTGGCCAAGGCTACAACCGCATCCCGCTGATGGCCGAGGCCTTTGCGGACCTGGAAACCCCGCTGTCGCTGTACCTGAAACTGGCGCACAGCCAGGGCGGCGGCAAATTCAGCTTCCTGCTGGAGTCCGTCGTCGGCGGCGAGCGCTTCGGCCGCTACAGCTTCATCGGCCTGCCGGCGCGCACGCTGGTGCGCGCCAGCGGGTTTGGCGCCGACACGAAGGTCGAAGTGGTGCGCGACGGCGTGGTGGTGGAAACCGCCACCGGCAACCCGCTGGATTTCATCGCCGCCTACCAGCAGCGCTTCAAGGTGGCGCTGCGCCCGGGGCTGCCGCGTTTCTGCGGGGGTCTGGCCGGTTATTTCGGCTACGACACGGTGCGATACATCGAGAAAAAGCTGGAAAAATCCTGCCCGCCCGACCAGATCGGCCTGCCCGACATCCTGTTGCTGCAGTGCGAGGAACTGGCCGTCATCGACAACCTCTCGGGCAAGCTGTACCTGATCGTCTACGCCGACCCCGGCCAGCCCGAGGCCTATGCCAACGCCAAGAAGCGGCTGCGCGACCTGAAGGAGCAGCTGAAGTATTCGGTCAGCGCGCCGGTGGTGAAGCCCACGCAGGGCTATCCGGCCGAACGCGACTTTGCCAAGGCCGATTACCTGGCCGCGGTGGAGCGCGCCAAGGAACTGATCGCCGCCGGTGACTTCATGCAGGTGCAGGTGGGGCAGTGCATCAAGAAGCGCTACACCGAAAGCCCGCTGTCGCTGTACCGGGCGCTGCGCTCGCTCAACCCCAGCCCCTACATGTATTACTACCACTTCGGGGATTTCCATGTGGTGGGCGCCTCGCCGGAGATCCTGGTGCGGCTGGAACAGACCGAGGAAGGGCCGAGCGGCGCCGGGCCGTCCCAAGGCGCGAGCGCTCCCTCGGGGGGCAGCGAACCACGCGCAGCGGGAAGCGTGGGGGTGCGAAAAGTCACGATCCGCCCGCTGGCCGGCACCCGCCCGCGCGGCGCGACGCCCGAAAGAGACAAGGCGGCCGAAGTCGAGCTGGTCAACGACCCCAAGGAGCGCGCCGAGCACGTGATGCTGATCGACCTGGCGCGCAACGACATCGGCCGCATCGCGAAAACCGGCAGCGTCAAGGTGACGGAGGCTTTTGTCGTTGAGCGCTACAGCCACGTGATGCATATCGTGAGCAACGTGGAAGGCATCCTGAAGGACGGCATGACCAGCATGGACGTGCTCAAGGCCACCTTCCCGGCCGGCACCCTGACCGGTGCGCCCAAGGTGCACGCGATGGAGCTGATCGACCAGCTCGAGCCCGTCAAGCGTGGCCTGTACGGCGGCGCCTGCGGCTACCTCAGCTACGCGGGCGACATGGACGTGGCCATCGCGATCCGCACCGGCATCGTCAAGGACGGCCAGCTCTATGTGCAGGCGGCGGCCGGCGTGGTGGCGGATTCGGTGCCCGAGATGGAGTGGAGGGAAACCGAACACAAGGCGCGCGCCCTGCTGCGGGCGAGCGAGCTGGTGGAAGAAGGCCTGGAGTGATCAGCATGACGGACCGCATCAAGCTCCTGATGGTGGACAACTACGACTCGTTCACCTACAACATCGTGCAGTACTTCGGCGAACTCGGCGCCGATGTCGAGGTGTTCCGCAACGACGAGATCACACTGGAAGGCATCGCCGCCCGGGCGCCCGACCGGCTGGTCATTTCACCCGGCCCTTGTTCGCCGGCGGAGGCCGGCATTTCGGTGGCGGCGATCCGCCACTTCGCGGGCAAGCTGCCGATCCTGGGCGTGTGCCTGGGCCACCAGAGCATCGGCGCGGCCTTTGGCGGCACCATCGTGCGAGCGCAGCAGCTCATGCACGGCAAGACCAGCGTGATCACCACCACCCAGGAGGGCGTGTTCGCCGGTCTGCCGGCGCAGTTCACCGTCAACCGCTACCACTCGCTGGCGATCGAACGCGCCACCTGCCCCGAGGTGCTGAAGGTGACGGCCTGGACCGACGACGGCGAGATCATGGGGGTGCGCCACCGCGCGCTCGACATCGAAGGTGTGCAGTTCCACCCGGAAAGCATCCTGACCGACCACGGGCATGCGATGCTGCGCAACTTCCTGGCGCCGAACGATCGAAAAGCAGTCCTGAATTCGTAGCAAACAATGACCTTTTTACGCTGGGTAATGGCCGAAAATGTCTGAAAATCCCTCGCGCAGCGCGGTGGACCTGCGCAGCGACACCGTCACGCAGCCCACCACCGCCATGCGGGCCGCGATGATGGCCGCCCCGCTGGGCGACGACGTGTTCGGCGACGACCCTACCGTCAACGCGCTGCAGGAGCGCATCGCCGCGCTCACCGGCAAGCAGGCCGCGCTGTTCATGCCATCGGGCACGCAGAGCAACCTGTGCGGAATCCTGGCGCACTGCGGTCGTGGCGACGAGTACATCGTCGGCCAACTGGCCCATACCTACCGCTACGAAGGCGGTGGCGCGGCGGTGTTCGGCAGTGTGCAGCCGCAACCGCTGACGCAGGACGCGCAAGGCCGCATGCAGATCGCCGACATTGCGGCGGCGATCAAGCCGGACGACCCGCACTTCGCGCGCACCCGCCTGCTGTGCCTGGAGAACACCTGGAACGGCCACGTGATGCCCGACGACTACCTGCGCAGCGCCACTGCGCTGGCGCGCGAAAAAGGTTTGAACACCCACCTCGATGGCGCACGCGTGTTCAACGCGGCGGTCGCTTCGGCAGCACCGGGGCAGGGCGCGCGTGCCCGCCTGCGCGAGATCGCAGACCACTTCGACAGCCTGTCGGT
This sequence comes from Curvibacter sp. T50, assembly GCF_057219955.1. NCBI lineage: Bacteria > Pseudomonadati > Pseudomonadota > Betaproteobacteria > Burkholderiales > Comamonadaceae > Curvibacter > Curvibacter sp. T50. The sequence goes on along the minus strand of NZ_JBXVVU010000005.1, from coordinate 4,564 downwards.
CTGCTTCAGCAAGGGCCTGGGTGCGCCTGTAGGGTCGGCCCTGTGCGGCTCGCACGAACTGATCCAACGTGCGCGCCGCATCCGCAAGATGGCCGGCGGCGGCCTGCGGCAGGCTGGGCTGCTGGCCGCTTGCGCGCTGCACGCACTGGACCATCATGTGGCCCGCCTGGCCGATGACCACGCCCACGCGCGTCGTCTGGCAGACGGCCTGCAGGGCATAGACGGCCTTGCGGTGAAGTCCGCCGAGACCAACATCGTGTTCGTCGATGTGGCCGACGCGCGCGGTCCGGCGCTGCTGGATTTCCTCAAGGCGAATGGTGTGCTGGCGACCGGCCTCATCGGCCTGCGGTTTGTCACTCACCTCGATGTGGACACGGCAGGCATCGACCACACCATCGCCACCGTGCGGCGATTCTTTGCAGAAGCGCCCACGCCATCGACCGCAGCCGTGCGCACCGGCCTTTATTGAGCCGACCCGATGAGACGCCCATGCCTGACACGACACAGCTTCTGATGTTCATCGCAGCCGGGTGGCTGCTCAACCTCACGCCAGGCCCCGACGTGCTCTACATCGTGAGCAGCGCGCTCAGGAGCGGCGCGCGCGCCGGCATCGTCGCGGCACTGGGTATCGTCAGCGGCTGCTTCGTGCATGTGTTTGCGGCCGCCTTGGGCGTGGGCGCATTGCTGGCCACATCCACCACCGCCTTCTCCGTGCTCAAGTGGGCAGGCGCCGCCTACCTGATGTGGATGGGTGTGAAGCTGTTGCGGACAAAGGGCGGCTCCTATGTTGTGCCATCTTCCGTAGGGGCGAGCCGCGAGCCGGCCGATCTGCGGCGTATCTTCCGTCAAGGGTTCCTGACCAACGTACTCAATCCCAAGGTGGCACTTTTCTTTCTGGCCTTCGTGCCGCAGTTCATCGCCCCAGGTACCGACGACAAGGTGACTGCCTTCCTGCTGCTGGGACTGCTGTTCAACCTGAACTCGCTGCCCATCAATTTCGGCTATGCCTGGCTCGCCGGCTGGGCTTCACGCCGGGTCGGCACCATGCAGCGCGCCATGCACTGGATGGACCGCGCCGCCGGGCTGATGTTCATTGGCTTCGGCCTCAAGCTCGCCCTGTCGGACAATCCCAACCGCTGAAACCGGAGACGCCCATGCCCCATACCCACAAGATCACCCCGCAGGAAGCGCTGCAGCGCACCATCGAGCATCGCGAAATCTTTCACGACGAGATGCTGCACCTCATGCGCCTGATCATGAAAGGGGAGGTGTCGCCGGTGCTGATGGCGGCGCTGATCACCGGTCTGCGCGTGAAGAAGGAGACCATTGGCGAGATCACCGCTGCCGCGCAGGTGATGCGTGAGTTCTCCACCAAGGTTCATGTGGCCGACACCACCCACCTGGTCGATATCGTGGGAACTGGCGGGGACGGTGCCCATACCTTCAATATTTCGACGTGTTCCATGTTTGTCGCTGCTGCGGCCGGCGCCAAGACGGCCAAACACGGAGGCCGAAGTGTCAGCAGCAAGAGTGGCAGTGCCGATGTGCTCGAAGCCCTGGGCGCCAACATCAATTTGCCGCCGGACGCGATTGCACGCTGCATCGCGGCGACCGGCATTGGCTTCATGTTCGCACCGAACCATCATCCCGCCATGAAGAATGTCGCGCCGGTGCGCAAGGAGTTGGGGATCAAGACCATATTCAACATCCTGGGCCCGCTGACCAACCCCGCCGCTGCGCCCAACATCCTGATGGGTGTTTTTCACCCGGATCTGGTCGGTATACAGGTTCGGGCATTGCAGCGTTTGGGCACGGAACATGCGGTTGTGGTCTACGGCCGTGATGGCATGGACGAAGTCAGCCTGGGTGCCGCAACCCTGGTGGGTGAATTGCGCAATGGAGAGATCACGGAATACGAGATCCATCCGGAAGACTTCGGTCTGCCCATGGCGAGCGCCCGTGCCTTGCGGGTCGAAACGCCTGAACAGTCACAGGCGGTGCTGCTTGGGGTACTTGAAAACCAGTCGGGGGCTGCGCGAGACATTGTTTTGCTCAACGCCGGCGTCGCCCTGTACGCGGCCAATGTGGCGGATTCCATCGCCGACGGTATTGCCCTGGCACGCGCCACGCTTGCGTCGGGCTCGGCGCGCCAGCGTCTGCGCGATTTCGTCGCGTTTACCAAGTCCGCCGCATGAGCACCCTGTTGCAGGACCCGGGGACCTGGATTGCCCTGGGCGTGTCAGCACTGTTTTTGTTGGCTGGCCTCGTCATGCACCGGGTGTTCGTGCGTATCCTCAAAAGCGAAACCACACCTTCGGCGCCCCAGGCTGCACCGCCTCCGAGCAAGGATACCCATGAGTGACATTCTCAACCGCATCGTCGCCGTCAAGCGCGAGGAAATTGCTGCCGGGCTGACGAAGCGGTCACTTGCGGCGATGCGCCAGGACGCGGAAAGCCGGGTCTTGACCCGCGATTTCGAAGGGGCAATTCGAAAGAAGATCGCCGCGGGTCAGTCGGCCGTGATCGCCGAAATCAAGAAGGCCAGTCCATCCAAGGGCGTGTTGCGCGAGGAGTTCATTCCGGCCGACATCGCCCAAAGTTACGCCGAGGCAGGTGCCGCCTGCCTGTCGGTCCTGACCGACCGCCAATTCTTTCAGGGCGGGGTTGACTATCTCAAACAGGCGCGGGCCAGTTGCATGTTGCCGGTGCTGCGTAAGGACTTCATGGTCGACGCCTACCAGGTGTACGAGGCGCGGGTCATCGGGGCCGATGCGATTTTGTTGATCGCTGCCTGCCTGGATGATGCGCAGATGGCTGACCTGGAAGCCGTCGCCCGCGGCCTCGACATGGCGGTGCTGGTCGAGGTCCATGACAGGGCCGAACTGGACCGTGCCTTGCGCCTGAAGACACCTCTGGTCGGCATCAACAACCGCAATCTGCGCAGTTTCGAGGTCTCTCTGGAAACCACACTGTCCATGATCGCCGATGTCCCTCCTGATCGTATTCTGGTCACCGAAAGCGGCATCCTGACGACCAGAGACGTTCAGTGCATGCGCGACGCGGGCGTCCATGCCTTCCTGGTTGGCGAAGCTTTCATGCGGGCGCGCGATCCCGGCACCGCCTTGTCGCAATTGTTCGGTGCAGCGTAAGAGGCATCGGCTTGAGTGCGAGTCGCACCAAATCCGGCCGGCCGAGCCGTGACGGAGAACTATTCGATATGCCATTGAAGGAATCGGTCGAAGCGGCCCCTGTGCCTGGCCGGCTTACGGTAGAGCGACTTTCGTCATGGCCGCCGAGTACCGAAGCAACCGGATCCTTGCGGCACGAGTTGGATGCTTTCCTCTTGTCGGTTGAGGGCCAGCGCCTTGGGGGCTTTCTGGCTGAACGAATCAAACAAGGCGCCACTATCTTCCCGCCTGGCCCTTTTCGAGCGCTGGAGCTTACCCCTCTGGAATCGGTGCGCATTGTCATCCTTGGGCAGGACCCATATCACGGCCCCGGTCAGGCACACGGCCTGGCCTTCTCGGTGCCCGACGGGGTGCCGATTCCGCCGAGTTTGCGAAACATCCTTGCGGAACTGCAGCGTGATCTCGGCGTCCCGATGCGACGAAGCGGCTCACTGGAAACGTGGGCGAAACAGGGTGTTCTGTTGCTGAACACTTGTCTGACCGTGGAAGAAGGAAGGCCCGCCAGTCATGCGGGCAAGGGCTGGGATGTGCTGATCGGGCGAATTCTGCACGCCATCGTCGCTCGGAGTCATCCGACCGTTTTCATGCTCTGGGGCGCACACGCCCAGTCGTGGCGACCCATTGTGGATGCCGGGGATGGTTGCCGCCTGATCTTGACCTGCAATCATCCGTCGCCACTGTCGGCGCGGCGCCCGCCGAAGCCATTTATCGGCTGCGGCCATTTCGGGCAGGCGACGCGATATCTCGAACAGCACGGCGCAGGGAGTCTGAACTGGTAGACAAGCTTTTTGTTCCCGCCTTGCGCCGCGCAGCAAAAAGCTGGCATAATCCTGTGTTCTTCGTGGAGGGGTGCCCGAGTGGCTAAAGGGGGCAGACTGTAAATCTGTTGGCTTACGCCTACGCTGGTTCGAATCCAGCCTCCTCCACCAGAAGTTTGAAGCGAATTGACAGCAATGGGGTTGGATACGAATCACGTGTCCATTGCTTGGTGAGATGGGCGGGTGTTCTGCGTCCCTCCCGAGCCTCAGGCGGGAGTAGTTCAATGGTAGAACCTTAGCCTTCCAAGCTAATGACGCGGGTTCGATTCCCGTCTCCCGCTCCAGATGCTTGTCAGTTCCGGTTTTTTGTGTCGCCCTTGTGGCTCAGTGGTAGAGCACTCCCTTGGTAAGGGAGAGGTCGCGGGTCCGATTCCCGCCAAGGGCACCATCAATGGCTGGCGTACGGCGGTCGTGTGCCTGTGTTTGCGTAGTTGAAAATCTGTTTTTTTCGGAGTCGAAAAAATGGCAAAAGAGAAATTTGAACGTACCAAGCCACACGTGAACGTGGGCACCATTGGTCACGTGGATCACGGCAAGACGACGCTGACGGCGGCGATC
>NZ_JBXVVU010000004.1:0-292210 GCF_057219955.1 Curvibacter sp. T50 | reverse complement strand
GCTGGCGGTGGCTGCGTGGGCGCCGAAAGCGGCGGCAACGGCGGACAGGGCGATGAGGGTCTTGATAGCTTTCATGGGGTTCTCCGATTCGTAACAGGTAAAGGGTTTGGGGTTTGACGCCACACCGTGTGGCAGACGGCTTTCTTTCTGCGAAGGCCGTGCCAGGCTGGCACGGGCGGAGAAAGTTCAATGGAATCAATTACTTAGCGAAATCCATCCGATCCACGGGATTCGCTGCCGACGCAAAATGCAAGAGAAATGCCTTGCAGGTGTTGCAATTCGCGCCCCGTTGACCGATGCTGGCGCCATGAGTAGCCCCAAGACCGACTTTTCCCGTTGCCGCGTGCTGATCGTCGAAGACGTGTTGCCGCTGGCGATCCAGTACCGCACCATGGCCAAGGCCCTGGGGGTGGAGACGGTTACCGCCGCCTCCGTGCGCGAGGCGCGCAACCAGATCGGACAAGGACCGTGGCATGCGGCGCTGGTCGATATCCACCTGCCCGATGGCAGCGGTTTTGAGGTGATGGAGGCGCTGGTGACGCGCTGGCCGCACTGCGCGGTGATTGTGGTCAGCGGCGAGGACTCTCTGGACAACGCGGTGCGGGCGGCCCACGCCGGCGCCATGGACTTCATCGAAAAGCCGGTCGAGCCCGACCGGCTGCAGATCACCCTGCGCAACGCCTTGCAGGCGGCCACCCTGTCGGCCCGGGTGGAACAACTGGAGCCGGTGCAACGCAGCCAGTTTCACGGCTTCATCGGCTCCAGCGCGCCCATGCGGGCGGTCTACAGCATGCTGGAGACCGTGGCCCAGAGCCGCGCGCCCGTATTCATCCGGGGTGAATCAGGCACCGGCAAGGAGCTGGCAGCCGACGCGGTGCACCGCTGCAGCAACCGCGCCAAGGGGGCCTTTGTCGCGCTGAACTGCGCCGCCATTCCCAAGGAGCTGATCGAGTCGGAGCTGTTCGGCCATGTCAAGGGCGCCTTCACCGGCGCCACCGCCGACCGCTCCGGCGCGTTCCTGGAGGCGGACGGCGGCACCCTGTTTCTGGACGAAATCGCCGAGCTGGACATCAACGTGCAGGCCAAGCTGCTGCGCGCGCTGCAGACCGGTGAAGTGCGCCGCCTGGGCGAAACCCGGCACCGCACGGTGGATGTGCGCATCGTCAGCGCCACCCACCGCGACCTGCACGCCCAGGTGCAGGCGGGGCGTTTTCGCGAAGACCTGTTCTACCGGCTGTACGTCATCCCGGTCGACCTGCCGCCGCTGCGCGAACGTGGTGACGATGTGGTCGACATCGCCCAGGCCATGCTGGAGCGCTACAGCCGCGAAGACCACAAGGGCTTCACCCGCTTTTCGGAGGCCGCCCGCGCCGCCCTGCTGGCACACCCCTGGCCGGGCAATGTGCGCGAGCTGATCAACGTGGTGCGGGCCGCCGTGGCCTTGCACGACGACACGGTGATGCAGGTCGAGATGCTGCCGCTGCATTACCGCGACAGCCACGAGGCGCCCGCCGCGCCGGCCACATCCGGTACCCTGCACCGTGCCCCCGCCGCGGCAGAAACGCCCGCCCCGGCAGCGGGAGAAGACGCCGTTGCCGCCATCCGCCCGCTGGCCGCTGTCGAACGCGAAACCATCGAACAGGCGCTGCGCCTGTGCGGCGGCAACATCACCCGCGCCGCCCGTGCCCTTCAGGTCAACCCGTCCACCATCCACCGAAAGCTGGCCAGCTGGTCGTGAGGCCCCGGCGGGCGGCAGGCGTTCAGCCCCGCCGCAGCAAGGCCTCCACCCGCGCCTGCAGCGCCGCCGGCTGGACGGCCTCGGGCGGCACAGGCTCTCCCACGTTCAGGCCCACCCGGTTGAACCAACCGCGCCGGAACGGCCGGACCATGGCGCCGCCCTGTTCGATGCGGCTGAAATAGCTGCCCCACAGATGGGTCAGCGCCAGCGGAATCACCGGGGCGCGCACACCGTCGTCGGCGGCGCGCGCGAGGATTTTCATGATCCCGCCCTTGAAGGGCTGGAGCTGCCCGTCGCGGGTGATGCCGCCTTCGGGAAAGATGCCCAGCAGGTCGCCGTCACGCAGCACGGCGGCGGCGCGGTCGAAGGCGGCCTGGTACACCGCCGGGTCTTCCTTCTGCGGCGCGATCGGGATCGCCCGGGCCAGTCTGAACAGCGCGCCCAGCACCGGAATGCGGAAGATGCGGTGGTCCATCACAAAGCGGATGGGCCGGGGGCTGGCCGCCATCAGCAGCACCGCATCGACAAAACTCACGTGGTTGCACACCAGCACCGCCGCGCCCTGGGTGGGAATGTGCTCGTCGCCGCGCACCCGGAAGCGGTAGATCAGGCGCGAGGCGATCCAGGCCACAAAGCGCAGCAGGTACTCCGGCACCAGCAGGAAGATGTAGGCCGCTACCACGGCATTGAGCAGGCCAATGACCAGAAACAGTTCCGTGACCGTCAAGCCCGCGGCCAGCAAGGCGCCCGCCATCAGCGAGCTGGCGATCATGAACAGCGCGTTGAGGATGTTGTTGGCCGCAACGATGCGCGCCCGGTGCGTGGGCTGGCTGCGCATCTGGATCAGTGCGTACATCGGCACGCTGTAGATGCCGGCCGACAGCGACAGCAGCGCCAGATCGGCCAGCACCCGCCAGTGCGCCGGACGGGCCAGAAACTCGGCTGCGCCCATGGCGCTGCTGGCGCCCAGTCCGCTGGCGGCGAAGTACAGGTCCACCGAAAACACCGTCATGCCGAAAGCGCCCAGCGGCACCAGGCCGATTTCGACATGGCGGCGGCTGAGCACTTCGCACAGCAGCGCGCCGGCGCCGATTCCGACCGAGAACACCACCAGCTGCAGCGACGCGACCTGTTCGTTGCCCGAAAGCACATCCCGCGCAAAGGCCGGAAAGTTGGCCAGGAACACGGCGCCGAAGAACCACATCCAGCTGATACCCAGCAAGGAACGGAAGACGACAATGTTGCCGTGCGCCAGTTGGAGGTTGCGCCAGGTCTCGGTGAACGGGTTCCAGTTGATGCGCAGCGCCGGATCGGTGGCGGGCGACACCGGCACACCCTGGGCACACACCCGCCCGGCAAGGGCAATCAGCAGGCAGGCGCCGGCCACATAGCTGCCACCGACCAGCGGCATGGCAATCAGCAGCCCCCCGGCCACGTTGCCCAGCAATATGGCCACAAAGGTACCCATCTCGACCATGCCGTTGCCGCCGGTGAGCTCGCGCTCACTCAGGTGCTGGGGCAGGTAGGCAAACTTGACCGGTCCGAACAGGGTGCTGTGCAAGCCCATCAGGAACACACAGCTGAGCAAAACCGGCACGTTCTGCTGCAGAAAACCGTAACCGGCCAGCAGCATGATGACAATTTCCAGATCCTTGACCAGGCGGATCAGCCGCTCCTTGGGGAATTTGTCGGCCAACTGGCCACTGGTGGCCGAGAACAGCAGAAACGGGAAGATGAACAAGGCCCCGATCACCAGCCCGGCCATGGCCGGCGGCAGCCAGCTGACCTGCAACTGGTAAGTCACCAGCACGGTAAAGGCAAACTTGAACACGTTGTCGTTGCCCGCCCCCAGAAACTGCACCCAGAAAAACGGCGCAAAGCGTCTCTGCGTGAGCAAGGCAAACTGATTGCTGGCGGACGTGGAGGGCACATCGGCAGAGACAGCGGCAGCGTTCATGGGGGTGCTCCGGAAAACAGGGCAAAACGGGTGGGATCATAGGACCGCGCCGGTGGGCGGCGCGGTGCCTGGCCCGCACTGTCGCGCCTTTTGCGCCCAAGGGGGCGATATTCCGATACAGTCTCCGCAACGCCACCACACAGTATCGAATCACGATACCCGATCAATCATGAGCACCACCCTGGACCTGGTTCGTGCCATCAAGCAGGAACTCAAGACCGCCCAGATGACGTATGCCGACCTGGCGCAGGCCCTGGGCATGGCCGAGAGCAGCGTCAAACGCATGCTGGCCCGCGGTGACATGTCGCTGGCACGGGTGGACGCGATCTGCCGGGCGCTCAAGCTGGACTTTGCCGAACTGGCGCGGCGGGTCGCCGACACCCAGCCCTTGCTCAAGGAAATGACGGCCGAGCAGGAACGCGCGGTGGTCGCCGACAAGCGGCTGCTGCTGGTGGCCATCTGTGTGCTCAGCCAGTGGACGCTGGAGCAGATCACGGCCGCGTACCGTCTCAGCGAGGCCGAATGTGTGAGATATCTGGTCCAGCTCGATCGCATCGGCATCATCGAGTTGCGGCCGCTCAACCGCTACCGGCTCAAGCTGGCCAAGACCTTTCGCTGGCGCCCGCACGGGCCGGTGATGAACTACTTTCGAGAGCACGCACTGCTGGACTATTTCGCCGGCGGCTTCGATGGCGCCGGCGAGGGGGTGATGCTGGTGCATGGCTCGGTCAGCCGGGCGCTGGCGCCGGTGTTCCTCGAACGCCTGCAACGCGTCGCGCAGGATTTTGCCCAGCAGCACCAGACGGACCAGAAACTCGCCGAAAAAGACCGTGAGGGCTACACCCTGGTACTGGCCATGCGCAGCTGGGAGTTCGAAGCCTTCACCGCGCTGCGGCGGTGATCGCGTCCGTTGGTCCTGATTTCATAGCAACATTCGACCTTTTTACGCTGGGTATGGGCCAAAAACGCTTGAAACGGCTACCCCGACGCGGCCGCGAGGCACCCGGACCCTGCTTTCCCGTCACTCAGCCGCTGGTGAATACGGTCAGCACCCCGGTGTAGCCGTACAGGCGGTGGTGCGCGATCTCGCCGGACGCAAAAAAACCGGCCAGCGGGACATCCCCGAGCACCTGGCGAACCAGTTGCAACTCGGCGCTGGGGCCGCCGAAATGGTCACCACCACGGCCGGTGCAGCTGACGTAGACGGCGCCCAGCGCCTGCCGCGCCGCGCCCGGCGCACTGCCCGCGGCATCGCCATCGCGGCCTGCGCGCGCTGTGCCGCTTGGGTGCAGGGCCTCGGAGGGAGACTCCAGCTCTTCGCGGATTTCTGCGCAGATGCGGACCAGATCGGCCCGCGCGGCGCGGGCGTCACGGTGACAGAAGCTCAGCCCCTGTCCAACCGAAACCCGGTCGGAAACCACCACCGCTTTGCGGCCGACATCGATGCCGACCAGATGCCGGATGCGCACGTCTTCTCCGAAATGGCCGGTTCGGGGGCTGCGGTCGTCGGCATGGTCCTGCAGGCCCACGAGGGTGGCGCGCAGCGCATCGAGCGCGGCCGTCCGAAGATGCGGATCGTCGGCCAGCGACACCCCCAGCCTGCCCAGCAAGACCGCCAGCGCGGGCTGGCCATCCAGCGCCAGCACCACCGGCCCTTCCGCGGCGGTAACCCGGTGCGGCGGCCCCAGTGGCCGGCAACCCTGTGTCACCCGCGACAGGACCGACACCCCCGGGCCGAACGCCACACCACTGAGCCCGCCGGCAAACACCCCCCGCACACGCGCCTGCCCCGGTACGGTGCCCGCGCGCGACAGGGCCAGTTGCCGTCCGCCGTCCCGCCCCGACGACAGCCCGCCGAACAGGTAGCCGCTGGCGACCCGGCCGGCCATTTCGGCAACCAGGTCGGCGATGTCGGGGGTCGCCCCGTCGGCATGGACCAGGGCCGTTTCAGCATCGAAGCGGTGGCCCAGCGGAGCAACACCGGAGAACACCTGGTATTGGTCCGGCGGCAAGTCACACAACAGCACCACCAGGGCCGGTTCGTTCACGTACTCGACACCCGTCGCCGCAATGGCCTGGCCGGTCGCACCGGCCCAGTCGATCACCTCGGGCAGCTGGGCCGACAATTCATCAAGTATGTCGGCCGCGTGTGGGCTCAGGGCGTCGGTCAGATACACCAGGCCCAGGTTCGGCGTGGACGAAACGCCCCGACGCGTCAGCGTCTGCCGCTGCGCCTGCAACTGCGCAAGCACCAACGCCACCGCCAGATCCCAGCGCGGATGGGTCGCGTGGCCACAGAGAAACGGATGGGGCACGGCAGGGGCCGCCGGCGAACCGTCAGCCCCGCGTGCGCGGCGCCGCCGGTTTGCCCGCCGCGCTCTTGCGGCTGGCGGGCGCCTTGGCGGCCACCTTGCGGGCGACTTTGGCCGGGGCCTTGGCCGCGCCGGTGGCCGCTTTCACCGCCGACTTGGTCAGCCCCTCGGCCACCGAGCGGGTGGTGTCCATGGCACTGTGCCGGGCCGCATCCTTCATGGCGTTGGCGGCAATCTGCTGGAACTGCTGCGACAGCGCACCCCACCATTGCATCGGGTCGATCACGCCTGCCACGGCCGATTTGCCCGAATCTGCCGATTTGTCCCGGCCAGCGGCCGGCCGCTTGCTGGCTTTGACCGCGTCGCTGGCCATCGACGCCATCCCCGAGGCCACCCCCGAGACCGTACCGGCCGCGCCGGCGGCCGTCTCGGTCACCTTCTGCACGCCGGAAACCACGGTGTCGGCCGCCTTGAGCTTGAAGGCGTTGGCCACATCACCCATGTTGAAGTTCATGCCCTGCAAGGTGGCCAGGGTCATTTTCTGCACTTCCAGCGCCTGGATGGTGGCCTTGAGGGCGTTGGCGTTCTGGTCCAGCCAGAACTGCACCGCCTTGAGTTCGGTGATGCGTTTGTCCAGCTCTTCAACGTTGATGGTCGGCGCCACCCAGTTGGACAGGTTGGGCAGTTGCGGGATCTGGGGCATGCCCTGGGCAGCGCCTTTCACGGCCGAATTGGCCAGGCCCTGCAGAAACTCGAAACCCGGCACGAACTTGCCGAAACCGAACGCTTGTGTGGGGTCGCTCATTCTGTGTCTCCGCGCGATGAAAGGTCTTTGAACATTCCCAGCTTAACCCAAGACCGGGCAGTTGGCGAATCACCGCCGCTGCAATTGCAGTGTCAGTTCGTCGCGGGTGCGGGCGTGAAAGTCAGTGAACATCGCCTGCATCATCCGGCGGACCTTCGCCGGCGCGCGACGGGGATGCCCGGCCTGGAGATGCGGGCGGGGATCGTACTCCGCCAGCAACTGCACCGCCTGGGCATATTCGCGATCACGCAATTGCTCGACGATGGACAGGCCAAAATCCAGGCCCGCCGTCACGCCCGCACCGGTGATGCGGTTGCGGTCGCGTACGACCCGTGCATCCACCGCAGTGGCGCCCACCAGCGGCAACAGGTCGCGCGTCACCCAGTGCGACGTGGCCCGATAACCCCGCAAGAGACCACAGGCGCCCAGCAACAGGGAACCGGTACACACGCTGGTCACCAGTTTCGCCCGCGACCCGCGGTCAGCCACAAAGATGCGCGTGGCCTCGTCCCGAATGGCTGCCAGCGTGCCACGCGAGCCACCGGGCACAAACAGGACGTCCAACTCGTAGGGGCATTCGTCAAAAGTCATCGACGGCACAAACACCAGGCCGGTGTCGCTGCGCACGGGCTCGCGCGTGGCGCCGACCAAGTGCACCGTGGCCCCCATCAGGCTGGCAAACATGTACTGCGGGCCCACCAGGTCCAGCGCGGTGAACTCAGGGTAGACCAGCATCGCGATCTGCTCGCGGCCCATCCAGTGCGCGGGCATGCTGCTCATGTCGTGGTCGGGCTCCGCCGCAGGCGGGCGCGCGGCCGTTGCCGTCTGCGCAGGCGCGGAGGCGGTGGCGGCCGTCAGGGCAGCCGCGAGAGCCGCATGGAACTGGCGTCGTTGCATGGCCTGCCTCAGAACGAGAAGCTCGCACCCAGGGTGACCTGGCGGCGCGCCGACGGAATCACATGGTTGCCGCTGAAGTAGGCCGAAGGCTCCCAGGTTTTGCGGTCAGTCAGGTTGGAAATGGCCAGGGAGTACCGGGCCGGCCCGGCCAGCCAGGACAGCTGCGCGTCCCAGACCGTGGAAGCCGGGGTGAAGAACGTGTTGGCGCTGTTGCCCGGCAAGGCAGATCGGTACGTGGCACCCAGGCCAATACCCAGGCCACGCAGCGCCCCTTCGCGCCAGTCGTGTCGCACAGCCAGCCTGGCGGAAGTCTTGGGAACATTGAACAGCTGGTTGCCGACAGGGATGGTGGTGTCCTGTGTCACACGCGGGTTCTGCCGGGTGAAATGTCCCAGGAAGGTCAGCGACTTGCTGGCCTCGTACCGCCAGTCGGCGTCCAGGCCACTGGATCGCTGCTCGCCCGACTGGATGCTCTGGAACGGCATCAGCGGATCGGCGATGGGCACATTGCGGCGGCGCAGGTCGAACATCGCCACGCTCGCATACCAGCCGCCGAGATTCTTCAGGCGCAGGCCCACCTCGAACTGGCGCGATTGCTCCGGTCTGGGCGGTCTGGCGTAGATGCCGTTGGTCGGTACCGACATGCCTTCGCCGTACCCGGCAAAGGTGGATACCTGGGGAGACCAGTCGTACACAGCGCCCAGGCGCGGCGTGAATTTGCTGTTGGTGGTCAACGCACTGACGCCGAAGTCCGGCCATTGATTGTCGGCTCGAATCCGGGTGTAGCGCAGGGCGGCCAACAGGTGCAGCCGCTGACCGACGGTAAAACGGTCCTGCGCAAACAGGGCGGTAGAACGGTACCGGTTGTCCTGGGCACCCGGCAGGTTGGGCACCGGGGCGATCCACGCTGGCGCCACCGGGTTGGTGATGTCCCACAGCCCGAGCCCGCCCAGCGGGCCAGCCATGTAGCCGTAGTCGGTCGTGCGATCGAGATCGAGACCGAAAGTCAGCTTGTGGCGCACCCCCGCCGCATCGACTTCACCCCGGACCGTGGCACTGGCGCCGGTGGTGACGGCTTTCTGCGTCAGGTTCAGACCGGTGAGAAAGTAGAACGGGCCGGGATTGGGCGCAAAGAAATCGTCCGTGAAGACGCCGTTCTGGTCCAGCCGGGAGGACACCCGCGAGACCTGCACGTCGTAGGCCCAGCTTCCGGCAAGTTTCTGCGTCCACCTCACGTTGAGACTGTCCACCTCGCTCGTCGACGGCGGCTGCCCGGCGGCGGTCACATTGAAGCCGCGCGGCACCGTCCACAAGGTCGGCAAAAGGGTCCCCTCGGGTGGCAGGCCACTGTAATCCAGTGTCTCCAGACGGGACACGCGAGCTTTGACCAGCAGTTCGCTGTCCGCCGAAGGTTTGAGTCTGAGGCTGGGAAACAGCGCACGGCGCTTGAAGACAACCCCCGCCGTTTCACTGCCCACTTCATGCGATTCCGCCACCAGCCGCACCGCCAGTGCGTCGCTGACCGGCTGGTTCAGGTCGGCCCAGACACCGCGCTCGGAATGGTTGCCGACACGCAGACCGACCTCCCGCCGAACCACCGGCTCGGGTGACTTGGTGGTGATGGCAATCGCGCCACCGACAAAGCCCTGCGCGCCCGCGGCCTGGCCGCCGCTGGCCAGCGCGGGCGCCGGTCCCTTGAGCACTTCGATGGACTCCACCGACACCGTGCTTTCGAGGTTGGAGAACAGGCTGGGCATGGCCACACCGTCGATCAGGTTCGCGGCGTTGAAGCCACGCACCTTGGTCTGAACGTTGTAGAAATCGCGGGCTTCGGGGGGCCGCACGCTGCTGGCGTTGCGCAAGGCCTCCAGCACGGTCTGTGCCTCCTGGTCCTCGATCAGCTTGCGCGGAATCGGCACCACGGATTGCGGAAGCTGCTCCAGCGGCACGGCGTCGCGTGTGGCGGCGCTCACGGCGGGTTGCCGGTAGGTCTCACGCGCGGCACGGATGTCGACCGGCGCCAGCGTGCTGTCCTGGGCGTAGGCTTGCGCCAGCGTGGCCACGGCAGCGGCGACCGCACAAAGGCGGGGAAAGTGTGTCATGGGTGTCTCCTGGTGGTGGTGTCAAAGCAATGGATGGACGGCCGCCGGGGGGCGGCGGGGGCTTTCAGCGGGTGGAAGCCTTTTCGAGGGTCAATACGGCACGCACGGCTGCAAAGCGGACGCGCTGGCCCGCAGCGGACTCGGTGCCCGCTTCCAGGCGGATGGCAACCTGCCGGTTCGGCACCCAGCCCAGCATCAGCGCAGCCCGGTTGGCGGGCCGGTAGGCGGTGAGGCCGGTCTCGGCGGCCAGCAGACTGGCGCCAGCGCCTTCGAGCCGCTGGCGGCTGCTCAGGCGCTCCAGGCGAAGACCGGCTTCCCAGGCCGCCTGAGGCGTCCAGACCAGGTCGAGCCAGCCCCCTGCGGTATCGCCGCGGTAGGCCGCCAGACCGTTGCGCGACTCCAGCGAACCGCGGTCACGGTGCCAAAGCAGCGCACCGGTCACTTCCAGCGGCCAGTCGTGGCTGAGCCAGCGGGCACTGGCACCGGCGACCTGCGCCTTTCCGGTAAAACAGGCCACCTGGACCAGCGCGGCGTCACACACCGGCGCGCTGTGGGTGTGACCGCCACCGGCGCCCGACGTGCGGGTGCCGCGGCCCTCGGGGCGCGTGTAGGCCCAGAAGGCGTCCAGCGTCCAGTCACCCCGTACCGCCCCAGCATGCACGGCCAGGGCCGCCGGCCCGTCGCCACCAGCCGGCCAGCTGCGTCCGCGCCAGACGCCCGCGTCCAGCCGGACATCGGCATCGGCCGCCATGCCCCGCCAGCCGGCTTCGACGCCATCGTCGATCCAGTCATGGCCCAGCGTACCCTGTTTGGCCAGGGGCAGCAGGCCGAAGCGGTCGAAGTGGCCCGCCGCGCCGATGACCAGGCCCAGCGACGGCCGTCGCCGCCCGGCCCCCAACGACCAGCGCGCGCCGTCCTGCCATTGCACCCAGGCAGCCTCGGTGTGGTGCGGGTCGGCGCCGTGTTTGCCCACGGCCACGTGGGCACCGAACGACGGGGTCAGGCGCCAGCCGGCGCTCAGTGTGCCGTGCTCAAGCCGTCCGTTACGACGGTCCATGCCGGCGTCGCCCTGCAGCAAAAAGCCGGCGAGCTTCTGCGACGGCAGCGCCTGGCCGGCGTCCAGCACGGACAGGGCGGCCGACGCCGCGACACGCCAGCCGGGTTCGGCCGGGATTTCGTCGGCCGTTTCGCCGTGGGCCCGGACCATGCCGGGCAACAGCGCCAGCGTTGCCAGGGCCACGGCCGCCGTGGCCCGCCCGCGCCAAGCAGCAATGCTCCCTGACCTTGTCTTATTTGAACGGGTCGGCGAACTTGGGGTTGGTGAGGAAGTCATGGTCGGTCAGGGTTTTGAGGAAGGCCACCAGGTCGGCTTTTTCCTGGGCATCGAGGGTGATGAGCGTGATCAGGTCGCTCTTGAGCGGGTTCTTGCGCCCGTCACCGGCGTGAGGTCCCGATGTGATGTTGCGGCCACCGGCGGCATAAAAGTCCAGCACGTCTTCCAGCGTGGCGATGCTGCCGTCGTGCATGTAGGGCGCCGTCACGGCAATGTTGCGCAGGCTCTGGGCGCGGAACATGCCCATGTCCTTGGGCAGTCCGGTCAGCTCGAACACGCCGCGATTCGGTTCCGGGAAAGCCCCGGTGCCGCCAATGTTGTACAGGCCGGTGTTGTGAAAGGGCGTCTCCAGCACCCGCGTGGTTGCGTGGACAAACTGGTCGTTGAAGTTCGGGCTGCCGTGGCAATGGAAGCATTCGGCCTTTTCCCCGAAGAACAGGTTCATGCCCCGCAGTTCGGTGGGCGTGAGCGTGCCTTTGCCGGCGATGAACTGGTCGTACTTGCTGTTGCCGGAAATCAGCGCACGCTGGAAGCTGGCAATGGCCTTGACCACATTGGCCCACTGGACCGGTGACGCTTCGCCCGGAAAGGCGGCGCTGAATTTGGTCTGGTACAGCGACTGGGTCGCGATGCGCTGCAACACCTCGGCCTTGTTGCCGTCGTTGATGCCCATCTCCACCGGGTTTTCCCCGAAGAGCGGCACCTCCATCTGCTTTTCCAGCGTCAGCAGCGAGGGGTTGGCCCAGGTCAGCATCGGGCTGTAGGCCACATTGGCCAGGGGCTGGGCGTTGCGATGGGTGAACTCACCGGTGGAGCCGCGCGAGGTGGCAAAGCCATCGGTGAAGGCTTTGTCCTGCTGGTGGCAGCTGGCGCACGACTGGGTGCCGTTGCCGGACAGGCGGCGGTCGAAAAACAGGAAGCGGCCCAGGTCGACCTTGGCCTCGGACATGGGGTTGTCGGCCGGAACCGCCGGGGTCGGGAAACCGGCCGGCAGTGACCAGGTCCAGGCGCCCGCGGCGCCACCGGACCCGGTTCCGCCACCAGCGCCGGCACCGGTTTCGATGATGGTGACGCCGCCACCGCCACCGCACCCGACACCGGCCAGCGCCCCGGCCAGGGCGCCGGCCACCGCCAGCTTCAGCATGAATCCGCGGTGGCGCCGGATCATTTCGCGACAGCCTTGAAGATCTGCTGTGCCGCGCCGCCCGCGATCGGCAAACCGGTGGAGCCGCTGCCGAAGCTGACCTGCAGTTGCGAGAACATGGTCGGGCATTCCGGATCGGTGGCGCCCGACATGCAACCCGCTGCGCCGCCGTTTTCCTTGGTGATGTCGGTGGTGGAGAACAGCTTGCCGATGTCCAGCGCGACCTTCTGGGTGTCCATGTTGAAGGACGCCAGCGAGAAGTCCATCACGTTCGGGTTGGTGCAGGTGTAGACCGTGTTGCCCGCCGCGTCTTTCACCACCGCGCCTGCAGCGTCGAGCTTGGCGGTACAGCCGGTCGAGCCGAGGTGGAAGTTGAAGGTGGTGATGGTGCTGGTCACCGCCGCCGTGCTGGAGGTGGCCGCCACCGTCTTCAGGATGCCGCCCACCGGGTCGAGTTCGATCTTCGCGAACTTGCGGCCCGACTGCCAGGACCAGGCCATGGCGGCATTGTCCAGCGGGGCCACACCGCCCGCGATGGCGCTGTGGTTCAGCGTCTCGGGCACACCCATGCTGGCCTTCAGGCCCACATAGTTGCCCGCCGGCACGGTGCCGGTGATGACGGCGTTGGTGGCCGTGGTGTTGCTGGCCGTGCTGCAGGTGCCGGTGGCGTTCTCCAGGTCAATCAGCGACACGGTTTCGCTGCCCTGCGTCAGCTGCCAGCTGTTGGCGTCCAGCTTCACGGCCACGGCTTCGCCCTTGTCGTTCACCAGCTTGAGGTTGGTGATGTAAAAGCGCAGGTCTTTGACGGCGGCCGTCACGGCCGTCGAGCCCATGCCGGTGACCGACGTGCCGCAGGCCACGGGCGTGGTGCCGTTGAGTGCCGCGAACGAGATGGAGACGGTTTTGTCGGGGTCCGAACCACCACCGCAGGCCACGAGAAGGCCGGCCGTCAGGGTGGTCAGAAGCGAAGAGATCAAAAGTTTGTATTTCATGTCTGTCTTTCGTAAAAGGACTGGGGGGCGCACCCGCGCATGGCGGCAACCCGCCGCCGCGTCCCGGATGCACAAAAAGTGGGGAAACGTGGATTCAGGCCGCCGGAGCCGGCGGGGCCCGCATCGGCGCCATCAGCAGCACGCGCGCGGGTCCGTCCTGACCGTGGGGGCGTGCCAATGCCAGGCCTGGCATGGCGCTGCGGTCGGCGGCCAGCGGCGTCCGCACCAGCCCCAGCCGCGGGATCGGTGGCAGGCTGACGTGGGCCAGTGCCCAGACGCAGGTCATTTCCGCGCCGGGCGCCCGGTTGTCGTCCGTACCCGTACCGGTCGTCGTGTCGGGCGTCTGAACCACCGCGTCCAGCCGGACCCACTGCAAACCCTGGGGCGTGCAGATTTCAGCCACCGGGGCGTCGCCCGCGATCCAGGACACCACCCAGGCGCCCAGCACCCCCTGCAACGCAGAGAACAGCATCGACAACACCAGCCAGCGGATGGTGCGGCCGCGCCCACGGCCCACGCGGGGCGCGTGCCAGGATATCCGGTGTGATGTTGTTCGGGTCATCGGGAGGTGGTCCGGCGATCAGTGCCGGTGCGTGGTTGCGTCGCGGGGTGTCTGCACCCAGACCTTCACCGCGCGCTCACCCGCCCGCTCGAAGCGCAGGGTCAGGTCGAAACGGTCGCCGTCTTTGAGCGGTTGCTTCAGGTCGATCAGCATCAGGTGGTATTCGCCGCCATGCCGAAGAGACGTCATGGCGCGCGGTGGTAACGGGACCGCGTCCACCGCACGCATCCGCATTACGTCGCCGTCCAGCACCATGCGATGCAACTCCACGCGGGTCGCCACCGTCGTGGCGGCGCCCAGCAGCCGGTCGGGCCGGTCGCCGGCATTGCGGATGCCACGAAGGTACGCCGCGCCGTTCGGCGCCCCGGCGATGCTGGGCACCGCATATGGGTGGTCGATTTCAAGGTCACCGATCCGAAAGCCATGTGCGAAGGCCGCCGGGGTGGCCGTCAAGAGGGCTGCAGCGAGCCCCGCCGCCAGACGACGCGACGCGAGGTTCGATAGTCCGCTCATGCGGCCACCAACGTCCCGCCGAATCCGGCCGGTGCCGTCATCCAGGGCGCCGGCGATGCGATCCGCGGCGCCCGCGGGCGCGCAGGCACCAGACGATTGAGCTCGCGGCAGACCGTTTCCGGTGCCGAATTGACGATCTGGGCGATGTCACGCAAAGTGGGCAATTCCTTGCGATCCAGGAGGGTCTCGCGGCGCACGTGGGGCCGCGACAGCAAACGCAGCAGATGCTGTAGCCGTTCGACCACGGGGCCGCTGCGCAGCTCGGCCATCTCCAAGGACTGCCGCTGCTGTTGACGGACTGCGTGACCCAGGACGCCGGCCAGATCACTTTCGCCCGCCTGGTCGCAGGCACACAGGGCGGCGTCCAGCAGGGCGGTGGCACCAAACGCCGCCGCCTCACCCAGCAAGGATTCGACCCCGATCAGATCGCCCGGCAGGGCCAGGGCCACGACGTCACGCCCGTCGCGGGTCGGGCGTTCGATCAGGCAGACCCCGCGTTCCATGCGCCAGAGCCCGGCCCGCTGGCCGGTCTCGATGGCGGCCTCGCCTCGGAAAACGGTGCGCCGCGCGGTCGCAGGAGGACGACGAGATTGGGGGATGACGATCGGAGATTGAAGACTGGTCATAAGGGGTACCTCCTTTTCAGCGTACGTGCAGCACAATGCGTCCACCGGAGCCTTCGCTCCAGCCGCTGGGCGCATCCAGCGCGCGGCGTTCCTGAACCCAGGCGGGAACGGCCCCGGGATCCGGCCGATTGCTCAGCCTGGCCAGGCTGGTCGAAAGTGACTCCGGACGCGATGTCGACGGGGTTTGCGCATGCGCATAGTCGCTTGCGCGCAGGGGCAAGACCGGGGCCTCGGCACCGGCAATTGCGGCGGCAACGGCAATACCAAAAACCGCCGTCACGTGAACGCCCAAAAACACCAGAATGCGCCGGTTGGACAAGGCACCGTTGCGTGCCCGGTCAGGGTCGGAATAGCGCATGTCACCCTCCCGCTGCCGGCACGCGCGCAGCAAGCCATGCCACCAACGCGAGCGTGGCGCCCATATTGAGATGCGTGACCGCACGCACCAGAAATTCCAAAGTTTTCATTCGAAACACTCCTGAAAAAACCTGAAGGAACCATTCCTTCAGATGCCGGCGCGAGGGCCGGCGAACACCGGGGGCGGTGCCGGAACGCGCCATCGACACGATGGCGCAGACACCGAACGGATCAGGAGAGGGTGAGAGGGGGGCCGCGTGCCCGCTGAAATGCGGGCGGCTCCGGAAGAAGGGGCGCTGCCCCGGTCAGACCGGGGACGACCGGGCGACCAAGGGCAAACGCCAGAGAAGGATGGGTCGGGGGCGGTGCCAGCCGCTCCGCCGCCAGCACGCAGTAGGGACAAGCATCGAGCCAAGGCTGGCTGGAGTCTCCTTGCGCCGGCGGTGCCTGCGATCGGATTTCCCCGGTTTGAAGCGACACCCACCGCATGCCTGCGGCAGAACACACCTCCAGCCAGGCTGCCTGGCCGGCTGCAGGCGCGGACAAGGCACGCGACAGCGTTGGCAGACAGGCTGCCAACGCAATCGCCAGGATGGCGAGCCACGTCAACGGGCGGTGTCGGCGCAGGGTGTTCACGGCGGATGTTGCAGCGTCCGGGGTCAGGGCAGCAGGCGTGTGGCGCTCAATGCTTCATGCCCGCGTGGCCGGCATGACCACCCTGGCTGGGGTCGGTCTTGGCCGCTGCGTTCAGCGGGCGGGCCGGGGCCTTGATCTCCACCGTCTGCTTCTTGCCGTCCTTGCCTTCGAAAACCAGGCTCACCGGCACGGTGTCGCCATCCTTGATCTGGCCTTTCAGGTCCATCAGCATGACGTGGTAGCCACCGGGCTTGAGATCCACCGCCTTGCCGGCGGGCAGCGCCAGGCCGCCGGCCACCTGGCGCATCTTCATCACGTTGTTGTCCATGGCCATTTCATGGATTTCCACCACACCGGCCACCGGTGAGCTGCCAGCGACCAGTTTGGCATCCTGGGCTGCCGTCAGCTGCATGAAGGCACCGGTGGCTTTCTGTTGCGGCACGGTGGCGCGCACCCAGGGTTCCTTGACGGTGACCTGGGCCTGGGCGGCGGCCGCCACAGCGAGGGTGGCGAGGGTGAGGGCAAAACGTTTCATGGGGGCTCCTTTTACAAAAAAAACACAGTGTGCATCCGCTCAGCCGTTCTGCGCAAGAAGCAGCCGGATGTCATGGGCGTAGTCGTCGGCGGTCTGCTCATGGCGCATGGCCAGTCGCAGGCGACCTTGCGGGTCGAACACGTAGGACAGCGCCGAGTGGTCCATGGTGTAGGAACTGCCGGTGGGCACTTTCTTGTAATACACCTTGAACTCGTCGGCGGTTTCCCGGGTGCGGGCCAGGTCGCCCGACAGGCCGAGGAACGACGGGTCGAACGCCGCGGTGTACTCGCGCAGCATGGGCGCGGTGTCGCGCTCCGGGTCCACGGTGATGAAGACCACCTGCAGCTTGTCTTTGTCGGCGCCCAGCAGCTTGCGCACCTCGGCGGCGCGGATCAGCGCGGTGGGGCAGACGTCCGGGCACTGGGTGAAGCCGAAATACAGCAGCACCGCACGGCCGCGAAAGTCCGCCAGGGTGCGTTCGCGGCCATCGGGGTCGTTCAGGCGAAAGTCGCGCCCGTAGGCCGCCCCGGTCAGGTCCAGACCGCGAAACCGGACCGCCGGCGTGCTTGCCGAGCGGTCACAACCAAGCATAGGCAGCGCCAGCGCCGCCGCCAGCCAGCGAACCCGGGCCCGGGGGGTGAAAGCCATGCTTTCTCCTGAAAACTCAATGAAAAGTGGCAATACCCAGCGTCAGCTGGTCATTGTCTGCTATGAAAATTGAATCAGGAGAACACCGGCGGCGCGCGGGCCTGCCAGGCGGCGCCGATGCGCGCGGCGATGCGCGCGGCCTCGATCGGCACGAGGGCATGTGACAGCGCATGCGGCGGCGCCACGGCGGCGACGAGTGCCGGCGGCGGGGCGCTGAGCGTGGCGCACAGCGGGCAGTCCAGCGTGCTGTGGCCCACCTCGGCCGCGCTGCCATCAGCGTCCAGCACCACCATTTTCACGCTGGCGCCGGAGCAGACCAGCAGGGTGGACTGGGGCGCCACCAGCGGCGAGGCCACTGCCACACCGAGCGACAACACAAACCACACCAGCACCAGGCGGATGATGTGGCGGGCGTGACGCAGGAAACTCATAGGCCTCAATTATCGTTGAATCCGGCTATCCGACCTGATCTATGTCAATCGCATGCCTGTCGGCACCGCGACTGCCGCCGCACCGCCACCCCGATACGATGCCTCTTTTGACCAGGAGACACCCCATGCTCACCCTCTGCGGATTTGCGGCCAGCAACTACTACAACAAGGTCAAGCTCGCCCTACTTGAAAAAGGCGTGCCGTTTGAAGAAGAGCTGGCCTGGGTCGGCCAAACCGACCTGGCCGCCAGCCCGCTGGGCAAGGTTCCCTACCTCAAGACCGACGAGGGCGCCCTGTCCGAATCGACCGTGCTGCTGGAATACATTGAGGCGAAATACCCCGCCCACCCGCTGTTGCCGGCCGACCCGTTTGCCGCCGCCAAGGTGCGCGAGCTGCTGCGCTACACCGAGCTGCACCTGGAGCTGGTGGCGCGCAACCTCTACCCCGAGGCCTTTTTCGGCGGCAAGGTCAGCGACGCGGCCAAGGAAAAAACCGGCCAGCAGTTGGAGAAGAACATCGCCGCCTTCGCCAAGCTCGCGAAATTCGCCCCCTATCTGGCCGGCGACACCTTCACCCTGGCCGACTGCGGCGGCGCCGTACACCTGCAGCTGGTGGCCAGCGCCACCAAGATCATCTACGGGCGCGACTACCTGGCCGAGCTGCCGGTGCGCGACTACCTCAAGCGCCTGGGCGAGCGCGCGACGGTGCAGAAGGTCAACGCCGACCGCAAGGCCAACACGGAGCTGATGATGGCCGCCGCCAAAGCGAAGGCCCAGGCGAAAACCTGACCCGGCTCCGTGGCGGCTTCCTGTTCGGCGGCGGCGTCCTGATCAATATCTCGGCGCGCGCCGCTCGCGCAAGGAGGCCACGCCTTCGCGCACGTCCGGGCCGGCGAAGCCCATGAATTCGAGGGCCAGCGAGGTGTCGAAGGTGGGGCCGGCCTGGCGCAGCCAGTTGTTCAGGCTGTATTTGGTCCAGCGGATGGCGGTGGCGCTGCCGGCGGCCAGGCGGTCGGCCACTTCGTAGGCTTTGGGCAGCAGCTGGTCGTCGTCCACCGCCAGTGACACCAGGCCGATGCGCTCGGCCTCTTCGCCGCTCACCGCCTCGCACAGCATCAGGTAGTACTTGGCCTTGGCCATGCCGCACAGCAGCGGCCAGACGATGGCCGCGTGGTCGCCCGCGGCCACGCCCAGGCGGGTGTGGCCGTCGACGATCTTCGCGGTTTTGGTGGCGATCGAGATGTCGGCCAGCAGGCCCGCCACCAGGCCGGCGCCCACGGCCGGGCCGTGCATGGCGCTGACAATGGGTTTGTCGCAGTTGATGACGTTGTAGACCAGGTCACGCGCCTCTTTCCACACACGGGTGCGCACGGCGAAGTCGCTGGCCATGTCCTGCACCAGGGCCAGGTCGCCGCCGCCGGAAAAGCCCAGGCCGTCGCCGCGCAGCACGGCGCAGCGCACGCTGTCGTCTTTGTCGATGTCGCGCCAGATCTCGCACAGCTCCCAGTGGCCGTCGTGGCCGGCGGTGGGTAGCTTGCCGTTTTGCGCTTTCATCTGGATATCGAGCACGGCGTCGTTGGCACCCCGGCGGGTGATGGACAGGGTCTCGTAGCGGCTGTAGTCGGGTCGGGCAGGCGACATGGTGAGGGCTCCAGGTTGCGGAAGGAAAAAGGCGGCTGCCGTGTTGTGGCAGCCCAGTCCGCATTGTCGGGCGGCCGCCGCCCCGCCGCCGCAAATCGACGCGGCGCAAATCTTGACTTCAGTCAAAGACGAAGGGGCGCAGCGGGGCGCATGATGACCGCATCAATCAGGAGTAGCCATCATGAACAAGGAACAAGCCTCACCCTATGGTCAGGAGCTGCGCCGAATGCGCGCCGACCTGCTGTCCCGGATCGAGCTGCACCGCGGAGGGGACCGTAGCCGCGCGGAAGCGACCGCCGATCATTTCGGCCATCCCGAGGATTCGCCGGCACAGGTTGCCACCGAAAAGGATCTTGAGCTGGCAATCGGTGACCATGAGATGGTCGAACTGAACGCCATCAACGCAGCGCTGACACGCATCGACCTCGGAACCTACGGCGAATGCACGGACTGTGGCGTGGACATTCCGCCGGCACGCCTGGACGTTGCCCCGCAAACGCCCCGGTGCATCCATTGCCAGGAAGCGTTCGAAAAACACTGACCAGCCCGAGTCCAACCGATTTTTTTACCCTTCAGAAGGAAGTTTGTTCAATGAGTACGTTTCACGCCGTTGTCTGGATGGACCACAACGAAGCCCATGTGGTGATGTTTGATCGGGAGCACATGGAGGCCCAGCGCATCAAGTCGCGCAGCCACCACAAGCACCAGGGCAAGTCCCATGACAACGCCGCCTTCTACCTGGATGTCGCCGGAGCGCTGGCCGGCGCCCATGAGGTGTTGCTGGCTGGCCCCGGCATGGCCCGCAATGAATTCCGCGACTGGGCTGTCAAGCACCACCATGCGGTTTCGAAAACCATCGTCGACTCGGTGTCGGCCGACCATCCCACCGACGGTCAGCTGGTCGCCATGGCCCGCCAATACTTTCACAAGTACGACAACATGGCGGCCGATCCGTCGCTGAGCTGACCACAAAACGGCAGTGATCGGGCTGCGGCCCGACGCAGGCTGCGCTATCCTTGACCGGATGCGCAGCCTGTTTCATTTTGCTTTCCATGTGACCGACCTGGACGTCGCCCGGCGCTTCTACGGCGGCGTGCTGGGCTGCCGCGAAGGGCGCTCCACGGCCACCTGGGTGGACTTCGACTTTTTCGGGCACCAGCTTTCGCTGCACCTGGGCAGCCCGTTCCCCACGGCCGACACCGGCCTGGTGGGTGACCACCGCGTGCCGATGCCACATTTCGGGCTGGTGCTGGCGCTGCCGGACTGGCAGGCGATGGCGGCGCGGCTCAAAGCCGCCGGCACCGACTTTGTCCTCAGCCCCCAGCTGCGCTTTGCCGGGCAGCCGGGCGAGCAATGGACGATGTTCTTCCGCGACCCGTTCGGCAACCCGATCGAAGTCAAGGGCTTTGCGTCGCTGGACCAGGTGTACGCGGCATGACCTATACCTTCACGTCCGCCACCATCCTGCTGCTGCTGATCACCGATCCGTTCGGCAACATCCCGATTTTTGCCAACGCGCTGCGGCCGGTGGCGCCCGAGCGGCGTGCGCGGGTGATCCTGCGCGAGGTGCTGATTGCCTTTGTGCTGCTGCTGACCTTCATGTTCGTGGGCGACCGCTTCCTGCGGCTGATGAACCTGTCGGACCTGTCGCTGCAGATTGCCGGTGGTGTGGTGCTGTTCCTGATCGCGCTGCGCATGATCTTTCCGCCGCCGCCGGTGGCCGGCGCGCTGCAGCAGGGCGAGCCGCTGATCGTGCCGCTGGCCATTCCGGCACTGGCCGGGCCGTCGGCCATGGCGACCGTGATGCTGCTGGTCAGCCAGGCGCCGGAGCGGCGGCTGGAATGGGTGGCCGCGCTGAGCGTGACCATGCTGGTCTGTGCCGTGGTGCTGGTGCTGGCCGAGCGCATCCAGCGGGTGGTGGGTGACCGGGTGGTGGTGGCCTTCGAGCGGCTGATGGGCCTGATCCTGGTGGCGATTTCGGTCGAGATGCTGATTCGCGGCCTCAAGGCGCTCAAGACGCAGCTGTAGGGCGAGACCTCGCCCTCAGCCTGCCGTGCCTTCGACCAGCTGGCGCATCAGCACGGCCTTTTGCACCTTGCCCAGCGCGGTGCGCGGCAGGGCGTTCACCGCGATCCACCGGCGGGGAAGCTTGTAGCGTGCAATGCGTTGCTGCAACCAGTCCGACAGCTCTCGCTCCCAAAACGAGAGCAATTCATCACCTTTTTCCGCTGGGTATTGGCAGTTTTCGCCCTTCAGAACCACCACAGCGGCCAGTACCTCGCCCCAACGGGCGTCCGGCAACCCGACGATCGCGCATTCGGCAACCATCGGATGGTTGGCCAGCAACTGCTCGATCTCGGCCGGATAGATGTTTTCGCCGCCGGAAATGATCATGTCCTTGGCGCGGCCGACGATGGTGTAGCTGCCGTCGGCCGCCCGGCGCGCCAGGTCGCCGCTGTGGAACCAGCCCTCGGCATCCACGGCGGGCCGATCTGGCCAGTAATGGCGGACCACCGCCGGCGAGCGCAGCAGAACTTCCCCGACACCGTCCGCGCCGGCCGCCAGACGGACCTCCACACCCAGCGCCGGCCAGCCGCACGAACCGGCGTGGCTGGCGGCCTGAGCGGGCGGCAGGGCGACAGAGAAAGGTCCGGTTTCCGTGGCGCCGTACACATTGCACACGGCAATGCCCCGTTGCAGGAACGCATCGACCAGCGCAGCCGGGAGGACACTGGAGCCAGCCCAGACCGCGCGCAGCGTGGTGAAGTCGGTCCCGGGCCAGTCGGGGTGGTCGATCATTGCCTTCATGGTTGCCGGCACCTGCAGGGTCAGGGTGGGACGGTGGTCCCGGATCGCGGCCAGCGTCGCGCCCGGCTCAAAGCGCGGATGCAACAGCACCGACGCCCCGGCCATCAGGGCCGGCAAGGTCTGGATACACAGTCCGCCGACATGAAACAGTGGCAATACCGTCAGTACCGTGTCGTCCCGCGACAGGGCCTGGGCAGAAACAGCGGCCAACATGTTGGCCAGCAGATTGGCATGGGTGTGGGCAGCGCCTTTGGGTTCACCGGTAGTCCCCGAGGTGTAGACCAGCAAGACCGGCGAATCCGGCCGGGCGACCGAAACCACCGGGCCAAGCGCCGGGGTAGCGATCAGGGATTCGACCGAATAAGCCGCCAGCGCCCGGGACCGCGCCAGTTCACCCGCCTGCGACTGCCAGGACTCGTCAAACACCAGGCAATGGGGATTGCAGTCAGCCAGGACCGCTTGCCATTCCGCCGGGGCCAGCCGGTAATTGAGTGGCACCAAAATTGCGCCGAGTCGGCCCAGTGCGAACAGCAGCACCAGCTGATCCACGTGGTTGAAACCCAGCCACGCAACGCGGTCACCGGATCGGACGCCCCATTCATTCGCCAGGCGGGCCGCGGCCCGCTTAGTGCGCCGGGCCAGTTTGCCGTAGCTGTACCATGCGTCCGCGAATTGGACGGCGGGTGAGTCGGGGGCTTCCTGCGCTCGGGCGTGCAACAGATCGTCCAGCACGGCCGGGGCGTGATCCGAAAGGGATGGTGTCGACATTTACCCAACTTTACCCCGGCTTCAAGCGCCGGGCGGTTCATGCTGTCACCATGGACGGCAACATAACCCGCACACCGGCTGGCGCCATGCCCGCAGCCCGCACGAAACTGCCCCTACACTGATTCCATGAGCACCGACCTGCTGATGATCGAGGACGACCACCGACTGGCATCCATGGTCAGCGACTACCTGAGCCAGTCCGGCTTCTCGTGTCGTGTCGCCGATACCGGCCAGGCGGGCCTGGCCCAAGCCCAGGCGCGGCCCCCGGCACTGATCATTCTGGATCTCATGCTGCCCGACAGCGAAGGCCTGGACCTGTGTCGCCGTATCCGCGCCATGCCGCCCCCCCTGGGTTCGACCGCGATCCTGATGCTGACCGCCAAGGGCGACCCCATGGACCGTGTCATCGGACTGGAAGTCGGTGCGGACGACTACCTGCCCAAACCCTTCGAACCCCGGGAACTGCTGGCTCGCATCCGGGCCGTGCTGCGGCGTCGCGAAGGATCGCCGAACACGGAACCGGCGGGGACGCTGCGATTCGGCTCGCTCGAAATCGACCGCAACGCCAGGACCGTGGCTGTCGGCGGCGAGCCCAGGGAAATGACGTCCTACCAGTTCGACCTGCTGATGACCCTGGCGGAGCGGGCCGGGCGGGTGCTGACCCGCGACCAGATCATGGAAGCTGTCCGCGGCCGGGAGCTTGAAGCCTTCGACCGCTCGATCGATGTGCATGTGGGCAGAATTCGCGCCGCCATAGAAGCGGACGCCAAGAACCCCAAACGGATCCTGACGGTTCGGGGGGTGGGCTACGTGTTCGCCCGTCAGCAGGATTAAGGCCGTGGCCTTTTTCCCCGCGCTGGCACGGCGCCTTTACCTGCGCATCTGGCTGGCCGTCATTGTTGCGGTGGCCGTGGTGATCCTGGCGGCCGGTTGGGCCTGGCGCGAGACGGTCCGATTCAACCGGCTGCAAGCCCCACCGCCCCGCGAGGTGACGGTGCGCAATCCGGCCGGCGAGCTGATCGGTTCCGCGCTGGCCCAGCCGGCCCGGACGCCCGGCGGCGGGATCGAATTCCGGGTTCAGCTGTCCGACGGGCAGACGCTGTGGCTGCAAATGCCCCCGCGAGGGAGCGGAGGCGCTCGTCCGCCGGCGCCCCTGGCGCCACCCTGGTACCGGCCACCCTATGGCTATTTCTGGTTGCTGGGTCTGGTCGCCGTGGCGGTCGCTGCGGGGCTGTATCCGGTCGCGCGTCGTCTGACCCACCGTCTGGAAACACTTCAGCAGGGTGTACAGCGCTGGGGTAACGGCGATCTCGCCGAACGGGTTCCCGAGGGCGGGCAGGACGAGGTCGCCGATCTGGCCCGGCATTTCAACGCCGCCGCCGAAAAAGTTGAGGCGCTCATGCAAACGCAAAAGGCCCTTTTGGGCGCCCAGAAGACCTTGCTTGCCAACGCGTCTCATGAATTGCGTTCACCGCTGGCCCGTATCCGCATGGCACTGGAATTGCAGCGCCAGAACCCCACGCCGGCGATCCACGACGAAATCAGCCGAAACATCGGCGAGCTGGACCAACTCATTGACGAAATCCTGATGGCCAGCCGGCTCGACAGCCCCGACCCCGGGCTGGAACCGGTGGAGTCGGTTGATCTGGTCGGTCTCGCGGCCGAGGAGGCGGCACGCGTCGACGCCCAGCTGGAGCTGCCGCAAGGCCATACGATTGTGCTGCGGGGTGAGACGCGGCTGCTTCGTCGCCTGTTGCGCAATCTGCTGGAGAACGCGCGCCGCCATGGGGGCGCCGATCGCCGCGAAGACATTCGCGTCGAGCTCGGCACCGACCCCGGCGGGGTCACGATCCGGGTCGGCGACCGCGGGCCGGGTGTCCCGCCGGACCAACGCGAGCGGATCTTCGAGCCCTTTTACCGACTGCCCGGCAGCAGCGAGCGCGAAGGTGGCGTGGGACTGGGACTGGCACTGGTGAGATCAATCGCTCAACGGCATGGTGGCTCGGTGTCCTGCCTGGACCGCGTCGGCGGTGGCGCCGAATTCGTGGTTCGACTTCCGCACGAGCGTTCGTGAACAAATGCGCAGCTTCGCCGCTTTACTGCCGGCGCCCGTCGCAAGCCCCCCACGTTCATGGGGGGTAATCCACATTCCGTGCCCCTATAGTCCACCTGACGCTGTCACACCCAACGGGGAATCGGAAAACCGGTTCATTCCTTCCTGAGGAAATCGTCTCCCGACGTCGTCCCTTCGGGGACTTGAATGCCACCTTCGGGTGGCATTTTTTTCTGCGCCTCAAGGTATCTAGAATCGCCCGATGTTTCGCACGCACCTGGTCTCCTGGATGGCATTCGCGTGGGGCGCTTTGCTGTTTCTTCCCATCGGGGTGAACTACCTGACGTTCCTGGCACTGCTGGCTGCGCTGCTGGCTGGCGGCCGGTGGGCTGAGCGGGGCCGACGCATCCGGCACAGTCCGTACTGGTGGCCCGTGGCCGGTTTCGTCGGCTGGACAGTTTTCTGTCTCGCTGCGCAGCCGGCCTATTTCGCGGAAACACCCAGCAACCTGTTTCATGGCCTTCGTATAGCCCTCACCTTCCTGGTTGTCGCCGCGCTGGATGAGCGAGAGCTGTCGTCAGGGCTGCGGGGCCTGGTCATCGGCGGTCTTGCCGGGCTGGCAATTGCTGCTGTGAATGGGGTAATCGGTCTTCCGCCGTCCGATATGTGGCGCAGCCTGATCAGCCACCATGGCAACAAGTCCATTTCGAACGCGCTGATCTATGCCCTTCTGGCCGTGCTCGCCGTGCGAGTGGCGTTCGAGCAAGCCCCATGGAAGCAGAGTGCGCTTTTGCTGATCGGAGCGATGGCCTGCATCGCGCAGATAGTGGTTGTCCTGCCGTCTCGCACCTCCATGATTGCCGCTGTTCTCGCGATGGCCTTGCTGGCCGTGCACCGCTGGCGAAACGCCTGGCGACCGCTGGTCTCCGCCGTGGCGGCGACAACCGCGCTGGCTGGCGCAGTGCTGACGCTGCAGCCGGACGTTTCCCGCGAATTCGAGAGGGGCCTCAATCAGCTGCGGGCGGCCGATAGCGAACGGGTGGAAATGACCAACAGCTGGGGCGTGCGCTACCACCTCTATGACAAGACGGCTGCGATGGTGGCGGATCGGCCTGTGCTGGGTTGGGGTATCGGCAGCTGGAATGGGCAGTGGCGCGCGCGTGCCGACGCCGCCATCGGTGACATCAACATGCCCCACAACGACTACCTCTGGATGGGCGCCCAGGCCGGAATCCCGGGCCTGATTGCCATGCTGGCACTGGTACTGGCCGGAGCGGGCCGGTGCTGGAGCCGGCGTGACGCCATCGGGGCCATGGGTCTGGCCGCCATCGTCATTCTGGCCCTGGGGGCATCCTTCAATTCCGCACTGCGGGACGCCGCAATCGGTCTTTCGTTGCCGTTCGTCACTGCCCTGTTGGTCAGCCGTGCCGTGCTGGCACCATCGTCTGATCCGCCGTCCGGACCAGACGGCCGCAAGCCCTCGATTGCCTGAGTTTTCGCCATAGAGGCCGCCTGCTGCGGCTCCGCTGGCGCTGACCGGCAAAGACTCCGGCGGAGTCGCTGGAGTTCAGTGGCCGTGTCCCACCGTTTCCCCCGCCTTGAGCCGGTAGACGGTTCCGCAATAGGGGCATTTCGCTTCACCGGTTCGGGCCACGTCCAGATAAACCTTCGGGTGGCTGTTCCAGAGTTTCATGTCGGCCTTCGGACTGGGGCAGTAAACACCGCCCTGGGCGTTCAGGTCGCTGGCCAGAAGTTCGATTGCAGCTTGGGTCATGGTGTATCTCCCTTTCAGACCTTGGTCAGCCAGTGGGCGTATTTCGGGTTGCGGCCGTTGACGATGTCGAAGAACGCGCTCTGGATCTTCTCCGTCACCGGGCCGCGGCTGCCGGCACCGATTTCCACACGGTCCAGCTCGCGGATGGGCGTCACCTCGGCCGCGGTACCGGTGAAAAACGCTTCGTCGGCGATATAAATCTCATCGCGCGTGATGCGCTTTTGCACCACCTCGATGCCCAAGTCCTTGCAGATGTGGAACACGGTGTTGCGCGTGATGCCGTTAAGCGCACCTGCCGACAGGTCCGGCGTGTAGACCACGCCGTTCTTGATGACAAACACGTTCTCGCCGGCGCCTTCGGAGACAAAACCCGCGCTGTCCAGCAGCAGGGCTTCGTCGTAACCGTCGTCCAGGGCTTCCATGTTGGCCAGGATGGAGTTGCTGTAGTTGCTCACCGCCTTGGCCTGCGTCATGGTGATGTTGACATGGTGGCGGGTGTAGCTGCTGGTCTTGACGCGGATGCCCCGCGCCATGCCCTCTTCGCCGAGGTAGGCGCCCCAGGCCCAGGCCGCCACCATCAGGTGGATGGTGTTGCCCCTGGGCGAGACGCCCAACTTCTTGTCGCCGATCCAGGTCAGCGGCCGCAGGTAGCAGCTTGCCAGATTGTTCTCGCGGACAACGGCGATTTTCGCCTCGTTCACCTGTTCCTGAGTGAACGGAATCTTCATGCGCAGGATCTTGGCGCTGTTGAACAGGCGCTCGGTGTGCTCCTGCAACCGGAAGATGGCCGTGCCATTGACGGTGTTGTACGCGCGCACGCCCTCGAAGGCGCCACAGCCGTAGTGCAGGGTGTGGGTCAGCACATGGATTTTGGCATCGCGCCAGTCGACCATCTGGCCGTCCATCCAGATTTTGCCGTCGCGGTCGGACATCGAGGGAATTACGGGGCTCATGGTTGATCCTTTGAAGGAAATTCGGGTCGCGTCGCAATGCTGCGCCGACCGGATTTTACGATCCGGACTGAACCATGCTTGTGGTGGCATCGGCTGGCGCCTCAGCCTCCGGCGGGGGGCGCACCAGGGTCCACTGCACCAGTTTGCCCTCGCGGAACTCGCAAGTCACATGGGAGTCGCCGCTGTCAGTCCAGCGGAAAAACTCCGGCTGTTCGTCCTTGGGCGAGCGCAATGCGCCCAGGGACCGGGTCATGGCGATGACATGCATCAGCGTCACCCCGGTCTTGAGCTTGGCGTTGAGCATGACGGCACTGTCCACGTACCCGATCGGGCGGTCGGCGGCCCTTTTCAGGATGGTCATCAATCGGGTGAAATGAAGCAGTATCCACATCAGGATGGCACCGGCCACTACTGCCACACCGGCCCACCCGTACTGAAGAAAGGCCACAACAATCGCAACCAGACCGAAAACTGTGAACAAGTACTTCACCGGAACCCACCTCAGGATTTCACACCACCAACACCATCCGGCCCGAGAGACTGGCGTTCGACGACTACGTCGGCGCGCTGACGGGTCGGGCGAACAGCCACTCGCCGATGATCTTGCGGCCCTCCGAGAGCAGCACCGCGCGATCAAGGTCATGCCAGGCCGTCAACTCGTTGAGCGGGGACCAGTCACGGGCGCGGTCGCGAACCACCTCGACCGTCCAGTTCGCGGACAGGCTGTCGACAAGCCGCTGGCGGGCCGAAGCATCCACCCGACCATACCGGTCATGCAGTTCCACCGCGATGAAGGCACCCTTCAACTGATGCAATGCCGAGGCATTCAGGAGTTGAAACTCAGCCCCTTCCACGTCCATGAGCACTACGGTCCGCGCACCGTCAAGTCCGAGTGATTGCAGCTGGGCGGCGAAATCACCCTCCGCTGCACCCAGAGCACGCAATGCCTTGGAAACCTGGTTGAGTTCAGCGTTCCGCGCGATGGCCATGCGCCCGGTCTCGGTGGCTTCAAAAGCCACCGCTTGCTCGCAAAAACCCTTGGCCAGCAGCGAAACGGGGTAATAACCATCCCCCGCACCCACATCGACGAAGGTGCGCGGCCCATCGCCTGTCATTGATGTCAGCGCGGCAAGAAGCCAGTCGCAGACCGGTTCTTCGTAAAGGCCGTAGATTTTCAGACCATGCGCGGACTGGCTGATATTGGCATCTCCATTGAACCGAATACCGGCAAAGGGCCCGCGCTGTATGACGCCGGCATGCCTGCTGAATACTTCACGAGCCAGCGCCTTGCGATGGCTTTTGATGATCGCCCTGCGGAGAGAATGAAGAAAGCTGTTCAAGAGAAATCCAAGCTGTTAACCGGTCAACAGGCGCCCCGCCTTTCACCGCGAAGAGGCAAGCACTATACCTGCCGCATCAGCCCATTTCTCGCACCAGCGCCATCGCCTCTTCGATCCGGTCCACCGGGTGAATGGTCAGGCCCTCGAAGGCCTTGTCGTGCTTCTTCGGTGCATTGGACTTGGGCACCACCGCCACCGAAAACCCGAGCTTGGCCGCTTCCTTCAGCCGCTCCTGCCCGCGCGGCGCGGGCCGCACCTCGCCAGCCAGGCCAACCTCGCCGAAGGCTAGAAAGCCTTTGGGCAGCGCCTTGCCACGCAAGCTGGACGTGATGGCCAGCATCACCGCCAGATCGGCCGCCGGCTCGCTGATGCGCACACCGCCCACGGCGTTGACGAACACGTCCTGATCCATGCAAGCGACACCGGCGTGGCGGTGCAACACGGCCAGCAGCATCGCCAGGCGATCGCGATCCAGCCCCACACTGAGGCGACGCGGGCTGGGCCCACCGCTGTCCACCAGCGCCTGGATTTCGACCAGCAGCGGGCGGGTGCCCTCCAGCGTGACCAGCACACAGCTGCCCGGCACCGGCTCGGCATGCTGGCTCAGGAAGATGGCGCTGGGGTTGGCCACTCCTTTGAGGCCGCGTTCGGTCATCGCGAACACACCGATCTCGTTCACGGCGCCGAAGCGGTTCTTGATCGCCCGGATCAGGCGGAAACTGCTGTGGGTGTCGCCTTCGAAATACAGCACCGTGTCCACCATGTGCTCCAGCACCCGCGGACCGGCGAGCGCGCCTTCTTTGGTGACATGGCCCACCAGCACGATGGCCGTGCCGCTGGCCTTGGCCGCGCGCGTCAGGTGCGCCGCGCACTCGCGTACCTGCGCCACCGAGCCCGGTGCGCTGGTGAGCTGATCCGAATACACCGTCTGGATCGAGTCGATCACCGCGATCGCCGGTTTGCGGGACTCCAGCGTGGCGAGGATTTTTTCGAGCTGGATTTCGGCCAGCACCTGAACCTGCGAGCCGTCCAGGCCCAGCCGCCGCGCGCGCAGCGCGACCTGCGCGCCGCTTTCCTCACCGGTGACGTAGAGCGTGGGATGCGCGCTTCGCTGCAGCGAATCCAGCGCCTGCAACAGCAGCGTGGACTTGCCGATGCCGGGGTCGCCGCCGATCAGCACCACGCCGCCCTCGACGATGCCGCCGCCCAGCACGCGGTCCAGCTCGTCATGCCCGGTTGGGGTGCGCGCGAAATCGCTGGCCTCGATCTCGCCCAGCGTCGCCACTTCGGCGGTCCGGGCCAGCGAGGCAAAGCGGTTTTTTGCCGGTGCGGCCGCCTCGGCCAGCGACTCGACCAGCGTGTTCCACGCACCGCAAGCCGGGCATTTGCCCAACCAGCGCGCGCTGGTGCCGCCGCATTCGTTGCAGACGAAGTACGTTTTCTCTTTGGCCATCGGGCGAGACTACCACCCCGAAGCGACCGCTACCGACGGTTGCCGTGAACCGTGTCGCGTTGATAACGGCGTCTGACCTCGGCAATCTCCACCCGGTAGTCGCTGTACCAGCGCTCACGGCCGAGTTTCTGGGCCATCAGGTGGTCCGCCTGCTGCTTCCAGGCGCGGATGCTGGCCTCGTCCGGCCAGTAGGACAGCGCAATTTCCTGCTCGCCTTCGGTCACGGCGAGAAACTCCAGGCAGCCGAAGTCGCGCAGCGCCAGTTCGCGCAGGTGCGCGGCGGTGGCGGCGTAGTCGGTGTCAAGGGCACGCGCCGTGGCGCGGAAGATGACCACAAACATCAGTGAACCCCTTCAAAACCCGCCGCCAGCGCCCGCGTCAGCTCCGCCGCGGGCACGGCGCGACAGCCACGGGTGTTCTGGCCCGCCCACAGCGGCGAAAAGTCGGCGCTGCCACGGGCCTCAAACCCAGCCCGCAGGGGCGCCATGGTGGCGGTGGCCAGCGGAAATTCGGGCGCTGCGGCGCTGAGGCTGCCCAGCTCGCGCATCACCCGGTTGACGATGCCGCGGGCCGGCCGGCCGGTGAACACGTTGGTCAGCGCGGTGTGGCGGGCCGCGTCGCTGTGCAGCGCGGCGCGGTGCAGGGCGCTGGTGGTCGCCTCGGGGCAGCACAGGTAGGCCGTGCCCACCTGCACCCCGGCGGCGCCCAGCGCCCGCGCGGCGCGCACACTGGCGGCGTCGGCGATGCCGCCGGCGGCGATCACCGGCACCGACACCGCGCGCACCACCTGCGGCAGCAGCGCAAATGTGCCCATCTGCTCGCTCAGGTCGTGCCGCAGGAAGTGGCCACGGTGGCCGCCGGCCTCCAGGCCCTGGGCAATCACTGCATCCGCGCCGTGGGCCTGCAGCCAGACGGCTTCATCCACCGTGGTGGCGGATGACAGCACCGTGGCGCCCCAGGCCTTGACGCGCGCCAGCAGGGCCGGTGCGGGCAGGCCGAAATGGAAGCTCACCACCGGCGGGCGAAACGGCGCGATCAGATCGGCCAGGTCGGCGCTGAACGGCGCCCGTCCCGCGCCGGCCGGCACGGCCGCGCTGTCGAGTCCGAGCTCGGCGTAGTAGGGTGCCAGCGTGGCACGCCAGGCCGTTTCACGGGTGGCATCGGGTTCGGGCGGCGTATGACAAAAGAAATTAACGTTGCAGGGGCGCCCGCTGGCCGCCAGCACCGCCAGCTCGGCGCGCAGCGCATCGGGCGTCAGCATGGCCGCCGGCAACGAGCCCAGCGCCCCGGCGCCCGACACGGCCAGCGCCAGCGCGCTGCCCTGCGCGCCAGCCATGGGCGCCTGAATCAACGGAAATTCGGTGCCCAGCAGGGCCTGCAGCGTGCGCATGGGGTTCTCCGGACGTTCGCGCATTCTCACCCGAAGGCGCGCCAAGGGTTTACCCGCAGATTCACCGCCCTGAAATCATTTAATATATTAAATAAATGCCGCACCCGACCCCGTTCACCCATCGCAACCTGCCCCGCCTGCTGCTGCAGGCGCGCGAGGCCGTGATGCTGCACACCCGCCCCAGCCTGCGCGGCCATGGCCTGTCGGACCAGCAATGGCGCGTCCTGCGGGTGCTGGGCGAACACGCGGCCGACCCCGGGGGTGTGGAAACCGGCCGCGTGGCGCGCGAGGCGTTTCTGCTGGGCCCCAGCCTCACCGGCGTGCTGGCCCGCATGGAGCGCGACGGCCTGCTGACCCGCAGCCGCTGCCCCGAAGACGCCCGCCGCAGCGTGGTGCGCGCCACCGCCCAGGGCCTGGCGCTGGTGGACGCGCTGTCGCACACCATCGAGGCGCACTACGCCTGGCTGGAAAGCCAGCTCGGCGCTGCCAAGCTGGCCCAGCTGTATGCGCTGCTGGACGACCTGATCGCGCTGGAAGTGCCGCCCGACACCGAAGCCTCCACCCCGGACACAGACGAATGACCGCTCCCCCCCTGTTCCAGCCCGACGGCACCGTCTACGGCACACTGCTGAACTTCCGCCGCGAGGCCGCGCTGTGGGCCGATCGTGCCCGCGAGGCGCCTTACAAAGGTGCGCCCCGCGCCCCGGTGCTCTACATCAAGACCGCCAACA
This sequence comes from Curvibacter sp. T50, assembly GCF_057219955.1. Classification (NCBI taxonomy): domain Bacteria; kingdom Pseudomonadati; phylum Pseudomonadota; class Betaproteobacteria; order Burkholderiales; family Comamonadaceae; genus Curvibacter; species Curvibacter sp. T50. The sequence continues at coordinate 259,712 of NZ_JBXVVU010000004.1, read as the reverse complement.
CCTTCCGCACGGCCGGTGCGGCCATTCCGGTGCCCGTCAGGGCGCCCGAGGTCGAGGTGGGGGCCTCGGTGGGCCTGGTTTTCGGAGATTTCAAGGATTTTTGGCCAATCCCCAGCGCCAACCGGCCACAAGCAGCTATTAATTCAGGAGTCAATGAAAGCCTTCCCGGTGTCGCCGGCTGTGTGCTGCTGAACGACCTGAGCCTGCCGCACACCAGCTACTACCGCCCGCCGGTGAAATTCCGCAACCTGGACGGCTTCCTCGGCGTGGGCCCGCGCGTGGTGCCGCTGACCGCTGTGGGGGACCTGGCCGCGCTGACGCTCACGGTGCGCATCAACGGCGAGCTGTGGCAGACGGTCCAGCTGTCGACCCTGGTGCGCGACGCCGCCACGCTGCTGGCCGACGTGCGCGACTTCCAGACCCTGCAGCCGGGCGACATCCTGATGCTGGGCACAGATTGCCTGGACGACGGCACGCGACCGCGCGCCCGCGTGGGCGACCGGATCGAAATTACCGCGCCGGGCTTCGAGCCGCTGGTGAATACCCTCGTCGAGGAGGCCACATGAAAAGAGCCCGCATCGCCTGGGCCGGCGCCATCCATGACGCCATCGAGGCCGACGGCCAGCTCGAACTGCTCACCCCCGCGTTCAAGGGCCGCCGGGTCGGCTTCGACGACGTGATCTGGCTGCCGCCGCTGGCGCCCATGCCGGCCCACCGCCCGCGCACCGTGCTGGCGCTGGGCCTGAACTATGCCGACCACGCGAAGGAACTGGCCTTCAAGGCGCCCGAGGAGCCACTGGCCTTTCTGAAGGGCGAGGCCTCGCTCACCGGTCACCGCGGTTTCACCGTGCGCCCGGCCGGGGTGGACTTCATGCACTACGAATGCGAACTGGCGGTGGTGATCGGGCGCGAGGCGCGCCGCGTGGCCAAAGCCGACGCGCTGGACTGTGTGGCCGGCTACACCGTGGCCAACGACTACGCCATCCGCGACTACCTGGAAAACTGGTACCGCCCCAACCTGAAGGTCAAGAACCGCGACACCTGCACGCCCATCGGGCCCTGGCTGGTGGACGCCGCCGACATCCCCGACCCGATGAACCTGGCGCTGCGCACCACGGTCAATGGCACCGTGACCCAGCAGGGCCACACACGCGACATGATCTTCGACGTGCCCACGCTGATCGAGTACTTCAGCGCCTTCATGACGCTCTACCCCGGCGACCTGATCCTCACCGGCACACCCGACGGCGTGGTGGACTGCCGGCCCGGGGACGTGATCGTCACCGAAATCGAGGGCGTCGGCGCCCTCATGAACACCATCACCGCCCAAGGATGACCATGCGCATCGACCACCTGATCAACGGCCAGCCGGTTGCCGGCGCCGCCTACTTCGAAACCGTCAACCCCGCGACCCAGGAGGTGCTGGCCGAGGTGGCCGCCGGCGGCGAGGCGGAGGTCCACGCCGCCGTCGCCGCTGCCAAGGCCGCGTTCCCGAAATGGGCCGGCACGCCGGCGACCGAGCGCGCCCGCCTGATGCGCAAGCTCGGCGAACTGATCGCGAAGCATGTGCCCGAGATCGCCCAGCTGGAGACCAACGACTGCGGCCAGGTGATCAGCCAGACCGGCAAGCAGCTGATCCCGCGCGCGGCGGACAACTTCACCTACTTTGCCGAGATGTGCACCCGCGTGGACGGCCACACCTACCCCACGCCCACGCACCTGAACTACACGCTGTTCCACCCGGTGGGCGTGTGCGCGCTGATCAGCCCCTGGAACGTGCCCTTCATGACCGCCACCTGGAAAGTCGCGCCGTGTCTCGCCTTCGGCAACACCGCCGTGCTGAAGATGAGCGAGCTCTCGCCGCTGACCGCCGCCCGCCTGGGCGAGCTGGCGCTGGAAGCCGGCATCCCGGCCGGGGTGCTGAACATCGTGCACGGCTTTGGCAAGGACGCCGGCGAGCCGCTGTGCGGGCACCCTGATGTGCGCGCGATCAGCTTCACCGGGTCCACCGCCACCGGCAACCGCATCGTCCAGGCGGCGGGCCTGAAGAAGTTCAGCATGGAGCTGGGCGGCAAGAGCCCGTTCGTGATCTTCGACGACGCCGATCTGGACCGGGCGCTCGACGCCGCGATCTTCATGATCTTCTCCAACAACGGCGAGCGCTGCACCGCGGGCAGCCGCATCCTGGTGCAGCAGTCGATCTACGCCCACTTTGTGGACAAGTTCGTGGACCGCGCCCGGCGCATCACGGTGGGCGACCCGCTGGACGAGAAAACCATCGTCGGCCCGATGATCAGCCAGGGCCACCTGGCCAAGGTGCGCAGCTACATCGAACTCGGCCCCAAGGAAGGCGCCACGCTGCTGTGCGGCGGCCTGGAGCAGCCGCGCTATGCCACCGAACTGCCCGAGCGCGTGAAACACGGCAACTTCGTCTGGCCCACCGTGTTCGCCGACGTGGACAACCGCATGCGCATCGCGCAGGAAGAAATCTTCGGCCCCGTGGCCTGCCTGATCCCGTTCCGCGACGAGGCCCACGCGATTGAACTCGCCAACGACATCCAGTACGGCCTGTCCAGCTACGTCTGGACCGAAAACCTCGGCCGCGCGCACCGGGTCGCCGCCGCGGTGGAGGCCGGCATGTGCTTCGTCAACAGCCAGAACGTGCGCGACCTGCGCCAGCCCTTCGGCGGCACCAAGGCCAGCGGCACCGGCCGTGAAGGCGGCACCTGGAGCTACGAAGTCTTCTGCGAACCCAAGAACGTGGCCGTGTCGCTGGGGTCGCACCACATTCCGCACTGGGGTGTATGACAGGCTGTATGACAACCAGCAATGCGTCATACAATGAATCACCTGCTGTATGACAAGGAGACTGTCCATGCTCTCGGTGCGACTCCCCCAGAACCTTGAACGAGACCTCGGCGCCCTGTGCGAGCGCCGTGGCGTCACCAAGACGCAGGTGGTGCAGGAGGCGCTGGCCGAATACCTGGTGGCGGCCAAAGCGACCGACGCCACACCGCCGCCCGGCGAGCCGGACCTGTCGTTTCTGGCCCCGGATGACCCCATCCGCCCGTTCATCGGCATCGCCAAAGGCGGCATGAGCACGGACGAACTGATGCGACTCACGCGCGGCGACGACTGGAACCAGCCATGACCCTGGTGGATACCAATGTGTTTGTCGACGTGATCCACCAAGATCCGGTCTGGCTGGATTGGTCCCTGCGCGAACTGGGAAAGGCGCGCGCCCGCTCCACCGTGCTGACCAACTACGTGGTCTACGCCGAACTGCATACCCATGACACCGCAGGCCCGCACATCGACACCCTGCTGGACCGACTGGGCGTTCAGGTGCTCGACCTGGATCGGGACGCCGCCCGAATGGCGGCACATGCCTTTCGCACCTATCGCCAGCGCGGCGGCACGCGGACCGGCGTGCTCCCCGACTTCTTCATTGGCGCCCATGCGGTGTCGATGGGCTGGGCGCTGCTCACCCGCGACGCCGGACGCTACCGGACCTATTTCCCCGACATCGACCTGATCTGTCCCTGACAGCACGCCGAATGCCGACAGACCCTTCCACCACCACCCCAGGAGCCTGACCATGGGAACCGTCGCCCTCGTCGGCAAGATCACCCACGTGCCCTCGATGTACCTCAGCGAGCTGGACGGCCCGCGCAAAGGCACGCGCCAGGACGCCATTGAAGGCCACCGGGCCATCGCGCGCCGCTGCCGCGAAGCGGGCGTGGACACCATCGTGGTGTTCGACACCCACTGGCTGGTCAACGCCACCTACCACCTGAACTGCGCGCCGCACTGGCAGGGCACCTACACCAGCAACGAGCTGCCGCACTTCATCAGCAACATGCCCTACGCCATTCCGGGCAACCCGGCGCTGGGCCAGCTGCTGGCCAAGGTGGCCAACGAACACGGCGTGGAAACGCTGGCGCACCACGCCACGACCCTGCAGCCGGAATACGGCACGCTGGTGCCCATGCGCTACATGAATGAAGACCAGCACTTCAAGGCGGTGTCGGTCTCGGCGCTGTGCACCTCGCACTACCTGAACGACAGCGCGCGCCTGGGCTGGGCGATGCGCCGGGCGGTGGAAGACCACTACGACGGCACCGTGGCCTTTCTGGCCAGCGGCTCCCTGAGCCACCGGTTCGCGCAGAACGGCCTGGCGCCCGAGTTCGCCTTCAGGATCTGGAGCCCTTTCCTGGAACATCTGGACCAGGAGGTGATCCGCATGTGGAAAGCGGGCGAGTGGAAGGACTTCTGCGACATGCTGCCCGAGTACGCCGCCAAAGGCCACGGCGAAGGCTTCATGCACGACACCGCCATGATGCTGGGCGTGCTGGGCTGGAGCGAATACACCGGCGCGGCCGAGATCATCACCCCGTACTTCGGCGCCAGCGGCACCGGCCAGATGAACGCGCTGTTCCCGGTGCTGCCCGTCACGGGCGCCGCCGTGCCGCCGCCGGTGGCCTCGCGCGCCGACGGGTACACGTCTGTCGCCACCCGCCTGTGAACGCGCCATGCCCCACCTCGTCATCCTCTACACCGCCAACCTCGACGCCGAGACCGACATGACGGCGCTGTGCCGCAGCCTGGCCGACACCATGCTGGCGGCACACGACGACGCCGGCCAGCCGGTGTTCCCGCCCGGCGGCACCCGCGTGCTGGCCTATCCCGCACCGCACTACGCCGTGTCGGACGGCGGCGCCGCGGGCCGTGCGGCCGGCGGCACCGGCGACTATGCCTTCGTGTACCTCAACCTGCGCATGGCCCAGGGCCGCAGCCCCGCCACACACAAGCGCGTGGGCGACGCGCTGCTGATGGCCACCAAGGCGCACTTCCAGCCGGTGTTCCACGCCCGCCACATCGGCGTGACGCTGCAGATCGACGAAGGCCATGAAGTCTTCGACGCCAAACACAGCAACCTGCATCCGCTCTTCAAGAAATGAGGAAACACCCCCGAAGCGCCTGGGGTGCCTTCCCCTCAAGGGGGCGCCATCAGCGGCCCGGCAAAGCCGGCTCCGCGATGGCCCTGGCCTGGGCCGGCAGCCCATCACAGCAACGCGCGCCACACAACCGCGAGAAATTTGCTTATGTTTGACGACACCCTGATCCGCCAGCTCGCTGCCGAGCTGCACCAGTCTGAACAATCCCGCGCTCAGGTGGAGCATTTCTCGAAACGCTACCCCGGCATGACCATCGAAGACGGCTACCGCATCAGCCGCGCCTGGATGGACCTCAAGCGCGCCGAAGGCCGCACCGTGATCGGCCACAAGATCGGCCTGACCTCGCGCGCCATGCAGCAGGCCAGCCAGATCACCGAGCCCGATTACGGCACGCTGCTGGACGACATGCTCTACACCTGCACACCCGGCCAGGTGCTGGACATCCCCGCCACGCGGTTCATCGCGCCGCGGGTGGAGGTGGAGCTGGCCTTCGTGCTCAAGGCGCCTTTGAAGGGCCCGGACGTGACGGTGGAGCAGGTGCTGGCCGCCACCGACCACGTGACGCCGGCCATCGAGATCATCGACGCGCGCATCGAGCAGTTCGACCGCCACAGCAAGGTGATGCGCAAGGTCTACGACACCATCAGCGACAACGCGGCCAATGCCGGCATCGTCGTCGGTGGGGTGAAGGCCGATCCGCACACCACCGACCTGCCCTGGTGCGGCGCCATCCTGCGCCAGAACGGCGTGGTGGAAGAAACGGGCCTCGCTGCCGGGGTGCAGGGCCACCCGGCCATCGGCATTGCCTGGCTGGCCAACAAGCTCGCGCCCTGGGGCGAGTCGCTGCTGGCCGGGCAGATCGTGCTGGCGGGTTCATTCACGCGGCCGGTGCCGGCGCAGGCCGGCGACACCTTTGACGCCGACTACGGGCCGCTCGGCCGGCTGTTGTTCCGTTTTGTCTGATTGCAAAGGACACTCATGCACACCCCCGTCAACACCTTCAAACACGCCCTGGCCGCCGGCCAGACCCAGCTCGGTCTGTGGGTGGCGCTGGCCAGCCCCTACAGCACCGAACTCGTGGCCGGCATCGGCTACGACTGGCTGCTGCTGGACGGCGAACACGCGCCCAACGACGTGCGCTCCACGCTGACGCAGCTGCAGGCCGTGGCCAGCGCGCAGCAGGCCTTCGGCGACCGGCGCTCCCACCCCATCGTGCGCGTGCCGGTGGGCACCGGCGACGTGGGTGTGGCGCTGATCAAGCAGTACCTGGACATCGGCGCCCAGACCCTGCTGGTGCCGATGATCGACACCCCCGAGCAGGCGGCGCTGGTGGTGGCGGCCAGCCGCTACGCGCCTGCCGGCATCCGCGGCATGGGCAGCGCGCTGGCGCGCGCCTCGCGCTGGCAGGCGCACCCGCGCTACGTGCACGAGGCCAACGACCAGGTCTGTGTGCTGGTGCAGGCCGAAACCGTGCTGGCCATGCAGAACCTGGACGCCATCGCCGCCACGCCCGGGGTGGACGGGGTGTTCATCGGCCCGGCGGACCTGAGCGCCTCGATGGGCCACCCGGGCAACGCCGCACATCCGGAGGTGCAGGCCGTCATCGAAGACGGCATTGCCCGCATCCTCAAAGCCGGCAAGGCGCCCGGCATTCTGGCCACCAGCGAGTCGCAGGCGCGCAAATGGCTGGCCGCCGGCGCGCGTTTCGTCGCCGTGGGCGCCGACACCCTGCTGCTGGCCGCGGGCGCCAGCCAGCTGCTGGCCACCTACCGCACCCCGCCGGCCCCGGCCGGCGCCAACAGCTACTGAAAACCTGCCCGGAGCACGCCATGAATGCCCTCAGCCCCTCAAGCCTCTCCAGCCCCGCCGCACCCGCCCCCGCCGGCATGCACCCCGACGAGTGGGCCGCGCGCGTGCGCCTGGCCGCCGCCTACCGCGTCTTTGCCATGCTGGGCTGGACGGAAATGATCTACAACCACATCACGCTGCGCCTGCCCGACAGCGTGAGCGGCGCGGAAAAACAGTTCCTGATCAACCCCTTCGGCCTGCACTACACCGAGGTCACCGCGCGCAACCTGGTCAGGATCAACCTCGCCGGCGACGTGCTGGACGGCTCGCCCTGGCCGATCAACCCGGCCGGTTACACGCTGCACAGCACCATCCACGGCGGCATCGACGGCGCGCATTGCGTCATGCACACCCACACCACCGCCGGCGTGGCTGTGGCCTCGCTGGCCGGCGGCCTGAGCCAGAGCAACTTCTACAGCGCCCAGCTGCACGACATGGTGGCCTACCACCCGTTCGAGGGCATCACCATCCACGCCGAGGAAAGCCCGCGCGTGCTGGCCAGCATGGGCAACAAACAGGCCATCATCCTGCGCAACCATGGCCTGCTGAGCTGGGGCCAGACGCTGGAGCAGGCCTTTGCCATCCTCTGGACGCTGCAGCGCGCCTGCGAGATCCAGCTGGCCACGCTGAGCATGGGCGCCGCCATCCCGGTGCCCGAGGCCATCGCCGCCAAGTGCACGCGCGACGCGCTGCAGTTCAACCCCGCCCACGGCGCCGGCCGCGACGTGTTCGACGCGCTGGTGCGGCAGGTCGACCGGCTGGACGACAGCTACAAAAAATAGAGCAAACCATCACCTTCTGACGCTGGGTAAAGGCCAAAAATGATCCAAAAAGTCGCGATTTACGGCGCTGGCGCCATCGGAGGCTGGCTGGGGGCCAGGCTGGCGGGCGTCGACTGCACCGTGGGCGTGGTGGCGCGCACCGCCACACTGGACGCGCTGCAGCGGGACGGACTGCAACTGGTGGAAGCCGATGGCCGCAGGGCCCAACCCGTGACCGCGGTGGCCGAGCCGGCCGCGCTGGGCCCGCAGGACCTGGTCATCGTCGCCGTCAAAGCGCCGGCGCTGGCCGACGTCGCCCGCCACATCGCCCCGCTGATCGGGCCCGACACCATCGTGCTGACGGCCATGAACGGCGTGCCCTGGTGGTTTTTTGAAGGTTTTGGCGGCCCGCTGGCCGGCACGACGCTGCAGGCGGTGGACCCCACCGGCGCCATCGGGCGGGCGATTCCGGCACGCCAGGTGATCGGCTGCGTTGTGCACGCCAGCTGCTCGGTGCAGGCGCCGGGTGTGATCCGCCACCACTTCGGCAACGGGCTGATCGTGGGCGAGCCCTCGGGGCAGGAGACACCGCGTGTGTTGGCGCTGGCCGCGTTGCTGCAGCGCGCCGGCTTTGCCGCCACGGTGTCGCCGCAGATCCAGAAAGACATCTGGTTCAAGCTCTGGGGCAACATGACCGTCAACCCCATCAGCGCCTTCACCGGCGCCACCACCGACCTGATCATGAACGACGAGCTGGTGCGCGGCTTCATCAGCGCGGTGATGCTGGAGGCCAAGGAGATCGGCGCACGCATCGGCATCCCGATCGACCAGCAGCCCGAAGACCGCCATGCCGTCACCCGCAAGCTGGGCGCGTTCAAGACCTCGATGCTGCAGGACGTGGAAGCCGGCAAGGCCGTGGAGCTGGACGCGCTGGTCACCGTGGTGCGCGAACTGGGCCAGAAGACGGGCGTGCCCACCCCCTTCACCGACGCGCTGCTGGGCCTGGCGCGGGTGCATGCGCAGGTGCACGATTTGTATTGAGCCCGGGTGCGCGACCGCAGCGCGCTTGATCAGCCTGCAGATCGGCTCCATAATGGCTCCACGGATTCATTTTGGAGCCATCTCATGCCCAACCTCTCCATCAAGGACGTGCCCGAAGCCTGGGCCGAAGCGCTGCGCCAGCGCGCCGCGCGCCACCACCGCTCGCTGCAGGGCGAGTTGATGGCCCTGGTCGAACAGGCGGTGAAGCAGGAAACAGACGTGCCCACTTCGCCTGCAGACCCCGCCAACCCTGGCGCGCCACGCATCGTCGGGTATGACAAACGGGGCTGGCCCATCGTGCGGCAGGGCTGGAAAACGGTGGAGCAGGTGGTGGCGGAGCTGAAGGCCAAGTACCCCGAGCCGATCGACTCCGGGCTGTCCAGTATCGACATCATTCGTGAAGACCGGGATTCGCGATGAGCACCGCCCCGCGTTTCTACATCGCCGAGCCGCCCCCGAAATACCTGCCACGGCCCCCGATCGTGGTGGATTGCAGCGCCTTGGCGGGCATCCTGTTTCAGGAACCGTGGCAAGACGCGGCGCGCCAGCGGCTGGCCGGACGCAGCCTGTATGCCCCGTTTATCCTGCAGTCGGAGTTCTGCAATGTGGCGCTCAAGAAGGCCCGGCGCGGCGCCACCGTGGCCGCTGCCGAGGGCCTGGCCCAGTTTTCGGAGTTCGGCATCGAGCTGCTGCGCATCGACATCGGCGAAGCCTTCGACCTCGCCCAGCGCTACCAGCTCTCCGCCTACGACGCCGCCTACCTCTGGCTCGCGGCCGACCTGATGTGCCCGCTGGCCACCTTCGACGAGCGCCTGGCCGCCGCCGCGCAAACCCATCTCTCGGGCCTGGCCTGATTCTCACACCCGGCCCGCCCGCATGACCCCACCCACCCGCCCCCTCTCCGCCACCGCCTTCGCCACGCTGCTGCTCATCGCGCTGATGATGGGCGCCAACCACGTGGCCGCGCGCCTGGCCTTCAACCACGGGGTGGACGTGGCCACGGCGGTGACCTTCCGCAGCGCCATCACCGCGCTGGTGGTGGCCGCCATCGTGGCGTGGCACCGCGTGCCCATCCGTCTGACGGCACGGCACAAAAAAGCCTTGCCCGCCATCGGGCTGCTGATCGGTGTGCAGAGCCTGTGCCTGTACTCGGCCGTGGCGCGGCTGCCGGTGGCGCTGGCCCTGCTGGCCTTCAACACCTACCCGCTGTGGACCGCGCTGTGGGCGCGCCTGTTCTACCGACACCGCCCCGAGCGCGCGGTGCTGCTGGCCATGCCGGTGATGCTGGTGGGCCTGGCGCTGGCGCTGGACGTGTTCGGCGCCGCCTCGGGCCTGGGCGCGGCCGGGCAATGGGGCCGCATCGGCGCCGGTGTGGCCTTTGCGCTGACGGCCGCCGCCACCTTCGGTGTGGCGCTGGTGATCACCCAGCACGAGGCCAGCGACCTGGACGGCCGCGTGCGCACCGCCTCCACCATGGGCATCGTCGGCCTGCTGGCGCTGGCCGCCGTCACCGCACAGGGTGGCCCGCACCTGCCCACCGCGCCGCTGGGCTGGGTGGGCCTGGGCGCGCTGACCTTTCTCTACGGCACCGCCTTCACCATCATGTTCACCGTGCTGCCCAAGCTGGGCGTGGTGGGCAACTCGGCCATCATGAACGTGGAGCCCGTCTTCGCCCTGCTGCTGGCCTGGGCCATCCTGGGGCAGTCCATTGCGCCGGTGCAGGTGGCCGGGGCGCTGGTGGTGGTGGGGACGGTGGTGTGGCTGGGGATGCTGCGGCGGTGAGGGGCGGCGGGCACGAGGGGAGCGGGCACGATTTGTGCTGCCATCGAAATGGGGTCGATCTGACCGACCCAACCGCCTGAGCGGCCGCTTGCAACAGGCGGTTCACTGACCAGTGTTAGTCTTGGATCAATGGGTCATTCCGCTTTACAACCAACCGATTTATCAAATTCTTTGACTCCGGACGCCAACAAAATGGAAAACGTTCTCGCCAAGGTAGGCGCCCTGCTGTACGGCATGCGGTTCACCATGCTCTTCTTCTACGTGGGGCTGGTAGCGATCATCATCGGCATACTGGGCAAGTTCCTGCTCGAAAGCTACAAGCTCATGCAAACCTTGCTGTTCGGTGACCTGGAGAAAATTGCACTCATCATCAAGGTCCTGGAATTGGTGGACATGACGATGGTGGCCCAGTTGGTGTGGGTGGTGGCGCTGGCGGGAGTTTCGCTGTTCGTCACCACCGGGCACTTTGACAAGACCGAGATGAAAAAGCCGGACTGGCTGGACCATGTCAACACCTACAACCTCAAACTGAAACTGGCTTTTGCCATCATTTCCATTTCGGGCGTCCATGCGCTCAAAACCTATCTGAGCAGCGACCTGAGCCTGCCAAGCATTCAGACCGTGACCCTGGTGGCCGTCATCCACTTCACCTTCGTGCTGTCCGCGATGGGCATCTCTTTTGCCGAGCGGATGACCCGAGAGCACTAGGGCACCACAGCACTGGCGCGCCCTGCCCTGGCAAAGCCCCGGTCTGACAGCCCGGGGCGGGGGGTTGCAATCAGTTTGTGGCCCAGGCCAACAGGTTGCCGGCCGCCAGGGCGCCACCCCACCAAAGCAGCGTGACCGAGGCCACCGCGGCGATGGCAACCCCGTAGCCCGCCAGCAGCATCAGGCCGTCGCGCAGCCGCAGGCCCCAGGCGATCAGAACAATGGCCATGGCGGGCAACACGTTGTCAAATGTGATCATCGGGACAGGGACCACCATGGCGAGCCCGGAAGTGCCCAGCATCAGCCCGTTGAAGAAGCGGGCCGGCTGGTTGCTCAAGGCCAGCATGCGGGGCCGTCCCAGGCGGGCAATGATGCGAACCGCGCGATGGAGCATGCTGGCCAGCAGGCCCTTGACGCGGGCACTCAGCTCGCGCCTGGCAAGCCACCCGGGCAAAGGGATTGATTGACCCAGGCACAGTCCGAGCGCCACCAGCAGACACAAAGTGCCCACCCCCGAGGCCATGCCGGGCAAAGCAATCGGAAACAGCAGCGGCATGGCCAGCAAACCCAGCCAGACCAGCCGCTGCCGGGCCCCCAGACCGACGGTATCGGCCACCGTGTCGCCCATCGCAGCCAGGTGAGCCGCCGCAATCCGGTCCACCGAAGATCGACGCCTGATCCTCGCTTCTGCCGGACCGCGAGCGTTTCGGATCAATTTTTCTGACGGAGATTGAGGCAACCTGCGACCCCTCATTTCAAGCAATGATGCAAACCCTGCGAACCAGGATTGTCAAACAATTCTGAAATGGACGCTTATTCAGGCTTCGGCCACCGGAATTAGCTGAACCGTTGCCCCCGCTTTACCCGAACACCCTCATGATCGCGGCAATCGGGCGGTTCCATCCAATGCGCTGCCCCCGGCCGCGCCGGTGGCGCTGGACCGTGCCGGGAAACCACGCCGAACCCGAGGGCCGGGATGGCGACCGCACCACTTTCGACGACCAGTTGGAGCACGACCGATGGCCTTCAGCCTTCGCATCCCCACGCAAAGCAGCTCGCCGCAGGCCGTCGCGCCGGGTCCGCGCTTTGACCCCGCGGCGACACTGCTGTTCGTTGTCAACGCATCCTCGGGAGCCCAGGACATCGAGGCCAAATGCGCCGTGATCGAATCGGCCCTTTCAGCCGGGGGGCGTCGTGGCGAGCTGCTGATTTGCGGGCCCGCGGATCTTCCGCGGGTAGCCACCGAAGCAGCCGCCAGGGCGATGGCACGCGGCTCCGCCGTGGTGGCGGTGGGCGGCGATGGGAGCCTCAGCACCGTGGCCCAGGCCGCCCACGCGGCCGGTTGTGCGATGGGAGTGATTCCGTACGGCACCTTCAACTACTTTGCTCGCACACACGGCATTCCCACCGACCCGGCCGCCGCTGCACGGCTGCTGCTGACTGCCCATCCCGGCCCGGTTCAGGTGGCCGCGATCAACGACAGAATGTTCCTGGTCAACGCCAGCCTGGGCGTTTACCCCGAGTTGCTGCAAGACCGCGAGGCCTTCAAGGCCCGGTTTGGTCGAAGCCGCTGGGTGGCCTTTGTGGCCGCCGCAGCCACCTTGCTGCGCGCCCAGCGTCGGTTGCGGCTGCACATCGAAACGGGAAACACAACACGCGACGTGCAAACCTTGACGCTTTTTGTGGGCAACAACCGCCTGCAACTGGAGCAGGTGGGTGCCGAGCCCGCCGACACCCTGGCCGGCACACCGGGCCACGGCAGCATGGCCGCGCTGATGTTGCGGCCCATCGGGACCCTGGCCATGATCCGGCTCATGCTGCATGGTGCCATGGGCCGGCTGGGGGAGGCCGCCGGGGTGGAAAGCTTCGAGTTCCACCACATGGTGGTGCGGCCCAGGCTGGCACCCGGACGCAAAGTGGTGGTGGTGGCGTTCGACGGCGAAGTGGCCCGCATGCGCTCACCGATCGACATCCGTGTGCTCGACAGGCCTTTGTACCTGCTCCAGGCTTCTGACGACGACCCCATGGCCGGCGCGCCAGGGGAGGTCGCATGAGTGTGCTGCTGCACCTGTCCGACACCCACTTTGGCACCGAGCGGCCGCAAGTGGTCGAGGCCTTGCTGGCCCTGGCGGCGCAGCAGCGCCCCGATGGAGTGGTGCTGTCGGGCGACATCACACAACGCGCGCGGCCCGCGCAGTTCCGCGCAGCCAAGGCCTTTGTGGACCAACTGGGTGCGCCTGTTCTCGCCATCCCGGGCAACCACGACATTGCGCTGTTCGACCTGTGGGCACGGCTGACCCGCCCCTATGCGCGTTTCGCCCGGGTCTTCGGAGCCGATCTGGAGCCCGTCGCGATCTCGCCCGACTGGCTCATCGTGGGGGTGAACACCACCCGTGCGCGGCGTCACACTCAGGGGGAGGTATCGGAGGCGCAAGTTGCCCGGGTGGCCAGCCTGCTGGCCGCAGCCGGGCCGCAGCAACTGCGCGTGGTGGTGGTACACCAGCCGCTGGCAGTACCCGAGGCGGGCGAAGCGTCCAACCTGCTGCGTGGCCATGCGCGGGCCGCCCGGGCCTGGGCACAGGCCGGGGCCGACCTGGTGCTGGGCGGCCACATCCACCTGCCCTACACGCTGCCACTGCAGGGCCTGGCGCGGCGGCTGTGGGTGGTGCAAGCGGGCACCGCCGTCTCCGCGCGCACACGCCCCGGGGTGCCCAACTCGGTCAACCTGCTGCGATGGGGCGATACGGCGGCCACGCTGGACGCCGACCCGCCCGGCGGGCCCCTGCCAGGCAAATGCTGCCTGATCGAGCGGTGGGACTTTTCCGAGCGTCAGCAGGCGTTTGAACGCAGACAGGTCACGGCCTTGCAGCCGGAACGTGCCACCCGACTCCGTTGATCCGCCATGACGGCCGGCCCGCGCAACAGCCGCGCCTTCACTGGCCTTCCTGCGCGACCGCCTGGTTTGCGGGCGACAAGGCGCGCCAGGTGTCTCTAAAAACCGCCTGTTCCACTTTGGCGCGCTGCCCGACCGGACAGGCCACACGGACTACCAGCACCAGGTGTTCAGGGTCTGAAAAATCCCACGACACTTTGGTTTTCCCCGAGGGGAGTGCTATGAAGTTCTCTTCAGAGGCCTTGCGAAAATGGTTCATTGCCTCTTCGCTCCAGACGGCGGTCGCGCGGTCGGCAGCAGCCAGAGCCGCGGCCTCGATGTGGTCCAGGTCATGCGAGAGGCGTTCAGGGATGGGAATCTGAATGGCGTGCAGCACGTAGGCGCCGTTGGGAGACGCATTGATCAGCGGGTGGGTGAGCAACAGCCCGTTGGGAAATTCGGCCACTTTTCCGGTACGCTGGCCGGCCTTGTCAAGCTCCACCAGCGTGGTGGCAAACATGTCGATATCGACCACACGGCCGTGCAAATGGTTGAACTCGATCACGTCGCCTATCTTGAAGGGCTGCACCAGGGTCACATACAGGTAGCCGTGAACGCACATGACGAGCTCCTTGCTGACGATCAGCAGCGCGCCCGCCACCGCCGCGACAGACAGCGCGAAACCCGCGATCGTGGAAGCCCAGACTGACACAATGACCAGCAGCGCCGCAAACCAGATGATGTTGCGCGCCCAGACCAGGTGGAGGCGGCGCTTCTCCGCCGAAATCGAGCCGCGCGAGAGATAGCGCGCCCACAGGTGCGACGCAAGCAAGGCCATGCCAACCAGCAAGGCCGTGACAATGACCTTTTCCCACTGCCCGGGAATCAGGGCGGCCAGGCGTTCAAACAAGGACATGGGGCACCTTCAGAGGGGTCGAGCCATTGGGGGATGGCGAAAGCCGGAAATCGGAAATCGGTCTCGCCCGAAGGCGGTTCGGGCAGGGCGCTTGGGGTCAGAACAGCAAAGCCGCGGCAAACACTCCCACCATGATGAAGGCGAGCACCACTTTGGCAAGCAGCCCCAGCATGATGCCAACCCAGGTCGCAAAGCCGACCTTGACCGCACGGGTTTCGTCCTTGCGCGCCAGATACTCACCCAGAGCAGCGCCCACCAGAGGCATGAACAGCACACCCACCAGGCCCATAAAGAGTCCCAGCACCGTGCCCACCGCAGCGCCCAGCAGGGCCAGTTTGCTGGCACCGGCCTTTTTCGCGCCCAGCAGCCCGGCGGCATAGTCCAGGCCCCAAGCCAGCACCCCCAGCACGCTGATGAACACCACGGTGGTGACGCTGACCCGGGCAAAGTCGTCAATCCAGGCGCCCAACACGATGCCCGCCCAGACCAGCAAGGTGCCCGGTAGCACGGGCAGCACCGTGCCCGCCAACCCCAAAAGAATCAGGGCGATGCACAAACCCCACAACAAGATCATTTCCATGGCCTGCTTTCAAGATCAAAACTCATCTGGCCCCCAGACAGGTGAAGCCTCCGTGCCGTTCTTCAAGGCCCGAAACCCGCCATCAAGAGGGGGACAGTCGAAGTGCCTGCTCACCCCGTAGGCCCGATCCGGCGTGTACCGGGTGCGGGTACGCGCCCAGCACCGCTGTGGCGGCCACCAGACGAACCGAAACCCTTGCCACGACACGATTTGACACCAAACAGGCCAATACCCAGCATAAAAAGGTCATTTGATGCTACACAATCAGGACTTATCAGGAGGCCCGATGACGACGCCATCGCCGCGGTTCCGGGAGCTTTTCTTCACGCTGTACGAAGGCCTGCCGCGGCAGGGGCCGGGCACCGGCCCTGGCGGTTTGCTTCGGGCTGCTGCGCCCGGGCGGCTACCTGGCCTTACCGACGCGGTGTGGAGCAGCGCATTGCCACCCTACGCCTGCAGCACGCCGGCGAAGCCGAGGTGATCCTGGATCAGCTGGCGCAGGAGCCCGAGATGCACCGCTCCTTTGGCCACCACCACGCCTGCGAATTTTTCGTGGTACGCAAACCCCCCGGCGACGAACGTCCCGGCGATTGACGGGCCCGGCGGCGCCACGCCGGGTGTGGCTGGTACGCGCTCATTCCCGAGACTCGAAAGGTGTCGTCGAGTGTGCACACGGTTGCCATGGACACCCGTTCACATTCGCATGGGTGTGTCAGCGCGACGGGACTGGGCTGGCCCCAGCAGGACCTTTGCCCAAGGCCGCTTCCCGGCCGCCGAATCGGGCGACCAGTGCGTCTTGATCGGCCTTGGCGCGCTGGTCGGTGGCCACGGGGTCGAGCATCTGGTTCAAAAGCGCTTGCATGTGGTCGCGGATCGGCCGGGCGCTGTCATGCGCAGCGAGATCCACGCTCTGGCCTGGATCAGATGCCATGTCAAACAATTCCGGCTCGTAGCCTACATAGTGGTGATAGGCCCACGGGCCTTGTCGCACCAGATAGGCGGCGCTCGGGGAGCCGACGGCATGGTATTCACTGAAGCCGATCCGTTGGGGGTCATCTTCCTCATTGGCGATCGCCACAAGCGAGCGGCCCGGTAGCGTGGGGTCAGCGGGCAGGTTTGCGTTGTCGAGCACGGTCGGGGCGATGTCGATCAGGTTGGTGTGGGTCGCGCAGACTTTGCCTGACGGTATGCCCGGCCCAGCCAGGATCAAGGGGATATGGGTGGCTTCCCGGTAGAGGGTCGATTTGTTCCACATCCCTCGCACACCCTGGTTGTCGCCATGGTCGCTGCTCATGATCACTCGGGTGGATTCTTGCAAGCCCGTCTGCTTCAATGCGGTCAGCACCTTGCCGATTTGCTCGTCAATGAAGCCTGTCAACGCGTAGTAGCAAGCCAATGCCAAGCGGCGGCGCTCAGGCGTGCCCAATTCATCGTCTGCATTTGAAAAATCCGCATGCCGCTGCACCCAGGGGTGACGCTGGTAGCCGTTGATGGGATGAAGCCTGGGGCACGCGATGGCTTCGCGATCGATTGCATCGAGATAGCGCTGGGGCACGACCAAGGGAAAATGCGGTGCAACGAAACCGACGAACAAGGTCCACGGGACGGTATCTTTTTCGGCCGCTTTGTCGTGCAGCCACTGCGCTGCATGCTCTGCCGATTGCATGTCGTATCGGTTGTAGCTCGATTCTCCAGCGCCGAGCTCGGTGAACAGGCGCGAGGGGCGCGGCGCGTCGGGCAACGGGTTGCGCACCGAGCCCCAGACTTGGCCAATGCCGTCGGCCAGATGCAGGGGGGCATGCTGCTCGGAAAAGCCGGTGGGTGCAGCGGCATTGACATAGTGCAGTTTCCCGATCGACGCGACGCAGTGGCCAGCAGCCTGCAGTGCATGCCCCCAACCGGCTATCCGCCCGTCGTAGCCCATGGCGTTATCCCAATAAGCGATGTCATGCACCCAGCGCCCCGTTGCCAATGCGGCCCGTGCGGGTACGCAGATGGGCGAAGGTGTGAGGGCTTGGGTGAATCGCGTGCCACGCGCAGCGAGTGCGTCCAGATGGGGTGTCCTGACGAAGGGGTGGCCAGCGCAGCCCAGGGCGTGCGCGTCTTGCTCGTCTGTAAGAAGAATCAGAGTATTACAAGTCATGATGTGATGACGTTAGGCGGGACCCACTGGCTCAGGCAAGGGCTTGCGAATATCGTCAGGACGACCCATGAGCCGCTGCATCAACTCGTCGCGCAAGCCACGATGGTTGGGATCGTCAAAGCGATTGATGCATTCGTGGGGATCGTTGTGCAGGTCATACATCTCGCCCGCGCCGCTGCCAAGCTCAAAGGTGAGCTTGGCGCTGCGGGTGCGCACCGTGCGCAAGTCCAAGGCCACGCCACAACGTGATGGCCCGAGGCGCCATTCGTTGTAAGCGTGGTCGCGCGTTGCATCGCCCGCACGCGTGAGCAGCGGGCGCAGGCTTTTGCCATGTCGGGCAGAGGGAACAGGCGTCGAGGCATAGTCGCCAAAGGTGGCGGCCAGATCAAGCGTGGAGACAGGCTCATCGTTCTTTCGATCTGCGGCGATATCGGGGCCACGCATGATCAACCCGACTCGTAGCAGCCCTTCGTAATGCATCGGGCCCTTGAGCATGAGGCCATGATCGCCCAGCAACTCCCCGTGGTCAGAGGTGAACACGACCAGCGTGTTGTCAGCCAGTCCAGCATCCTCCAGCGCCGCCAACATACGCCCCACCTGGTGGTCCACCAGAGAAATCATGCCGTAGTAGTTGGCGATGATTTCACGCAGCTGAGCATCGGTTTGCTGCGGCATGCGTGAATACTCCTCACGCACTTTTCGGCTTTCCGGTGTGCCACCGGGTGTGTTTTCCAACGCTGCTTTGTGCCACCACGGGCGCTTGTCCAGATCCCGGCTGCGGTGCACCGGAAGATCGACCTCCTCCGGGCGATGCATCCAGCACCAGGGCGCAGGCGCATCAAACGGATGATGCGGGTCGGCCATCGACACCCAGGCGCAAAACGGTTGCGCGTTCGCCTGGGCACCGGCCGCTTCTCGCTGGCGCCGCCCTTGCGCCGCGATGTACTCGACCGTGCGGTCCCCCACCCACGTGCTGTTGTGCCACGCCGTGGGCAGGGCGCTGTTGTGCGTTTGGGCAGCGGTCGTCTGGGGGTCAAGTCGCTGGCTGTAAAGGGCGTTTTTCAACGCACCCAAGCCATCCCTGTGATACCAGCGCTCGTAGTGCAGGCCACCCGGGCTGGCCTCGGGAAGCCAGTAGTTATGCCCCAGCTGCATCAACTCGACCTGCTCAAAGCCCATGTAAGGGCCTTTCCAGTCGTCGGCAAACAGATGCGAACTGGGAATGTTCTCGCAGCGGCCGGTGGGTCGGTTTGCGTAGGAGTGATTGCTCGAAAAATGCGCCTTGCCAATGAACCGCGTGTCGTAGCCCGCTTTGCGAAGGGACCCTGCAAAGCCTCCCGCCGCGATGGATTCGTCAAGGTCGATGCCGTTGTCGTGTACCCCGCTGGTGAGCGGCAGCATACCGGTCAAGATGGCGCTTCGTGCGGGCATGCACACCACATTGGGCGTGATGCAATTGGTGAACCGCGTGCCTTGCCGGGCGAGCAGATCAAGATGCGGCGTCCGTACCCGACGCCCCTCGAATCCGAAGCAATCAGCGCGGTGCTGATCGCTCATGATCAGCAAAATGTTGGGTCGCATCAAAGGGCAAGACCGGGTTTCGTGGGATAGGGGCGCATCAGTTTTCAGCGGTGTATCCCGTGGCTTTGATGACGGGCCCCCAGCGCTCAAAATCCTCTTTGAGATGGCGAGCCAGATCAGCAGAAGACCTGACGTCGGAATCAAACTCCAGCTTTTCAATGGCGGCCACCAGGCGCGGGCTGCGCGCCGCAGCCACAATCGCCTTCTCCAGTTCCAGTTGGACAGCCGCCGGTGCTTTGCTCGATGCAAAAAGCGCAAACACCTCCGTGAGCTGCAATTCCGGGTAGCCCTGTTCTTTGAAGGTGGGCACCCCTGGCAAGCCGGGCAAGGGCTTGTCGCCGCTGAAGGCAAGAATGCGAAGTTTGCCGGACTTGTGATGCGTCACGAGGTTGGGCAACGTGGTGGCGAGAGCGGGAATCGTCCCGCCCAGCACATCCGTCATTGCGGCTGCCCCACCGCGATACGGCACATGTTGAAGGTCAATGCCGGCCTTGCGCCCGAACATCACGCCCATGAAGTGCATGGCGGTGCCGGCGCCTGGCGTGCCGTAGCTGGCTTTCCCGGGGTTGGCCTTGGCCCAATCCACAAACTCCTTGAGCGTCCTGGCGGGCGTGCCCGGCCCGACGCCCAAACCAAACTGGAAAGAGCAAACACCCGCGAGCGGCGCGAGATCGCTCAAGGCATAGCGCAGCTTGGGATAGACATGCGGAAAAATCGTGGCATTGCCCCCCGGCATCATCACAATCGTGCTGCCGTCGGCTGGTGCGGCCAGCATCGCCTCGGTCGCGAGCTGCCCGGCGGCGCCCGTGCGGTTTTCGACGATGGCGTTGTAGCCTGCGGCGCGCAGCTCTTCACCGACCTGGCGAGCCACCACATCCACAGCGCCCCCGGCAGGGTAGCCCACCAGGATTTTCAAGGGCTTGCCTTGCGCGAAGACGAGGCTGGGCCCGAAGCCTGCGCAAGCGCCGGTTCCGAGGTAGGTCAGGCAGTGGCGGCGAGTCAACATGGGGATCCTTTTGAGGAAACTGCGATCAGCATTCGACATGGGCGCAAGCGCTTTGAGGCCCATGGGTGAATGAGCCGATACTGCGCCGGACTTGAGCCGGTTTCAGTTACTTCGGTAACAATGAGGGATGACCCCTAGTCACCTGGCCTCCGGCGATCGCTTTTCCGCAGAACTTCTGCAAAGCCGTCGCCTGGGTCGCAGGTTCGCGAGCGCCCTTGCGCAACCGATGGCCCTGGAGACCCGACCGCTGCGCCGCTTCGAGGTGGGGGTGAGCTTGTTCAAAGCGGGGGATCGTGTCGCGCAGTTGCCTTACGTGGTGAGCGGACGGCTGGATGCCGTGGTGCACGTGCCGGGCGCCCAGGGCGGCCAAATCGTACCGATCTCTTTTCGCGCCGGCGAAATGGCTTTCCTGTCTTATTTGTTCAACCAGCTTCCCAGCGGAAGCGACTTGCTGGTCGGGGAGCCCAGCGTCATTCAATGGCTGCCGCTGCAAGACATTGAAACCTGCCTGTTGAATGATCAGGGCTTGCTCTTGATGCTGGTGCGCTTTCTTGGGCAGCGCCTGCGGGAGGTGCAAGCACGCGAGCGCAGCTGGGCTGCGAGAGGTGTGCATCCCCGGCTGTGCGCCGGCCTGGCGCGCATGGCCGCTGATGTGCCCAAACGCTCCGACGGGCGTACGGTTGTTGTTGCCACGCACGAGCAGTTGGCGGCCAGCTGCGGCATCAGCCGTCCCAAAGCTTCCATTGCACTCAAAGCACTGGCGGGCGATGGTGTGTTGGCACTCGGTCGCGGCTGGATCGAGGTGTTGAATTGGCGGACGCTGGTTGAAAAGGCCGGCTGAACCAGCCATCGCGACAGGCTGTGTCCGGCGTTGGCGTTGCCTCATTGCCGTCTGGTGCCAGGCGCCGATTGCGACCTGGTCAAGCGCTGGCAGATGATGAACGCCATTCGCTTCGACACCATCATGCTCAAGACCCGGACCGTGCGTGCCCAGGCCACCCCCGAAGGCATCGAAGGGACCTTGGCGCCAGCGCAGGAGGGCGACTTCGCCCGCGCCGCAAACCGGTGACCGGGTGCTGCAGTCCGTGGGACACACGCCCGATGACAAGAAGATCGCGGGCGACAAAGCGGACGTGGGCCGTGACAGACCGCGGCGTCATCACCGTCCACGGCCAGATTCAAGCCTGCAGGACCCCGAGCACTTACACGTCTGCACAGTCAACGGCGTGATCCAGGACGTGGTGAACGACCGTTGTGCTTCCCGGAAGCGGGTGTTCGCGGCCGTCAGCGCCTGTTGCGTCGCGGCCCATCGGATCAATGCCGTGGCTCACCGCAATCTGGTCGAATCCGGACCGTCGCCCCCCCACGCAAGTCAGATGCCCCCGGTTTTTCAACAAAATACCCGGTTTCCCAGCGTCGTCCGGTCACAGTCAGCTATCAAAGCGGAAGCATTCGTTTCGACAACCCAACGCGCCCACCGTCAATACCCATCCTGCATCAACCGGAATCCAACGCCCCGCCTGCCTGCAGTTCTTCGCCGGCAAGGCATCAAATGTCTGGACGTTGCTGAAGGCCAGCAACGGCTCCCCGCCCAGGGCGAAGGGAAAGGTCCGTTGCGCGGCCGAGAACGTCCGCGGCCAGTCCCCCGTCGGGTTGGGCAAGTCGTCAGATCCCACCCCACGCATGGCGCACCATCAGCAGTGCCAGCACGGCCATCGTCACCCCGATCAAGCCGTCCAGCACACGCCAGGCGGTGGGCCGGGCAAACCACGGTGCCAGCCAGCGCGCGCCCACGCCCAGCAGGCTGAACCAAACCACGCTGGCGGTGCTGGCGCCGGCGGCAAACCAGGCTTGCAGCGGCGCCGGCTGCTGCGCGCCCAGGCCGCCCACCAGCAGCACGGTGTCCAGGTAGACATGCGGGTTCAGCAGCGTGAAGGCGGCGGCCTGGGCCAGCGCGGCGCGGCGGCTCAAGGCCTCGCCGCCCGTGGCGGCCTGCAGACTGCCGGCTTGGCGCATGCGCTGCAAGGCTTTCCAGCCGTACCAGGCGAGGAACACCGCGCCCGCCAGCGCCAGCGCGCGCGCCAGTTGCGGGCGCTCGCCCAAGGCGCGGGCCATGCCGAAGACGCCGGCGGTGATCAGCGCCGCATCCATCAGCGCACAGAACGCCACCACCGCGCCCACATGCTCGCGCCGCAGGCCCTGGCGCAGCACAAAGGCGTTCTGCGCACCGATGGCCACGATCAGGCCCAGCCCCAGGGCGAAGCCTTGGGTGAACACCGGGGCGCCAACCGTGCTTTCAACACTCATGGCGCCAGCTTGCCGGGTCTGGCGGGTGAAGCCAAGCTACATTTCCTAAACGCACCTTAGCAACACTTCATCCATGCTGGACTACCCCTCACTGTTTGCGCTGGCCGCCGTGGTGCGTGAAGGCAGTTTCGAGCGCGCCGCGCGGGCGCTGCACGTCACGCCGTCGGCCGTGTCGCAGCGGGTGCGGCTGCTGGAAGAACGGGTGGGCTGCGCGCTGGTGGTGCGCGGCCAGCCCTGCGTGCCGACCGAGGCCGGACGCCGCCTGTGCCAGCACGCCGACCAGGTGCGCCTGCTGGAGGGTGAGCTGCGAGAGGCGCTGCCCGCCGCCACGCCGGTGGACGACCCGACCGGCGCGCGGCGCGTCACCCTGCCGGTGGCGGTGAACGCCGACAGCCTGGCCACCTGGTTCCTGCCGGCCGTCACCGCGTTTGCCGCCAGCGCACCGGTGCTGGTGCAGCTGGCGGTGGATGACGAGGGCCACACCGCCGACTGGCTGCGTCAGGGCACGGTGCTGGCCGCCGTCACCGCCCAGGCCCAGCCCGCGGCCGGCTGCAGCAGCCGCGCGCTCGGTGCGATGCGCTACATCGCCGCGGCCAGTCCGGCCTTTGTCGCGCGGCATTTTGCCGACGGGGTGTCCGCCGCCCGCCTGGCCGCCGCGCCCAGCCTGGTCTTCAACGCCAAAGACACCCTGCAGCAGCGCTGGGTGCAACGCACCGTGGGCGCGCCCGTTCCCCTGCCCGGCCACACCCTGCCGTCGTCACACGCGTTTGTGGCGGCATCCCTGGCCGGCATGGGCTGGGCCTTGCACCCGCTGGCCCTGGTGGAGCCGCACCTGGCCCGGGGTGAACTGGTGGCGCTGCTGCCCGGCACGCCGCTGGACGTTCCCCTGTACTGGCACCAGGCCCGGCTGGCCTCGACCGGGCTGCGCGCCCTGTCTGACGCGGTGGCGCGCGCGGCCGCCGCCGGGCTGGTGGCGGTGCCGTGACGGTCTTGCCGGGCCGCCAGCCGCCGCTTCGCAGCACGCGGCCCGGCGGGCGCGACACAATCCGGGCATGACCGCCTTCAAACCCTACCTGAGCGCCATCGAGGCGCCGACGCGCGCCGACGTGGACGCGCTGCCCGGCCTGACCGTGCTGGAGTTCGGCACCACCTGGTGCGGTCATTGCCGCGCCGCCCAGCCCGCGGTGGCCGAGGCGCTGGCGCAACACCCGCAGTGGCAGCACCTGCGGGTGGAGGACGGGCCGGGTCAGCCGCTGGGGCGCAGCTACCGCGTCAAGCTCTGGCCCACGCTGGTGCTGCTGAAAGACGGGCAGGAAGTGGCCCGCGTGGTGCGCCCCAGGCAAACCGCCGACCTTGCCGACGCCCTGAACGGCGCCTGATCAGCCCCCGATCAGCCCCGGACCGGTGCGCCGGCGGTGTGGCGACGCTTTTTGAGTCAAAAGTGCCATTACCCAGCGTGGAATGGTGATTGTTTGCTCTCTTTTCAGGACTCTGCAGGCGCCACCGCCTCGATGCGCGCCGGCACCCATTTGTGCCACGGCGTGCCGGCAAAGGCGTCGCGGTCGTCCAGGTGCGTGAGTTCGTTCGGCGCGGTGCCGGTGAGGGCGGCCTCGCCGTCGGCACCGGGAAAGTCCACGCCCTGGCCATTGGGCAGCGACACGTGGCCGGGCCTCATGCGATCGCTCAGCGCCACCGTGACCTCGGCCTGCCCGCTGCGGGTGACCAGACGCGCGCGGTCGCCGTCCGCCAGGCCCAGGCGGGCCGCGTCGGCGGGGTTCAGCGCCAAGGCGCCGGCGCGGTCCTTGCGGCGCCAGTCGGGGTTGCGGACGATGGTGTTGGCGGTGTAGCTGCGGCGCTCGCCGGCCGAGAGCACGAAGGGAAATTCCGCCGGCGGCTGCGGCGCGGGCTCGGCCGCCAGCGCAAGGATTTCGTCATAGAACTCCCGCAGCGCCAGCTGGATGCGGCCGTTGGGCGTGGACACACGGCGCAAGGATTCGTCCCAGTCGTCCACCGAAAACACCCGGCCCGAAGGCGCGGCCAGGATGGCGTCGAACAGCGCGTCGGCCAGTTCGGCGCTGTCTTGGGCCTCCAGGCCGATGCCGGCCCGGCGGATCGACTCGCGCTGGTGCTTCACGGCCAGCTGGCACACGCCCCACAGGCCCGCGCCCTCGGCCAGGCCGGGCGGCAGCAGGTCACCGATGGCGCGGTACAGCAGCACCGGCAACAGGGCCAGCACCTGCGGTGCGGCGGCGGCCAGCTCGGCAAACGCACGGCGGAAGGCCGGGCGGCCGGCCTGCCAGGCGGTGCGCAACGCCGCCACGGCGTCGGCCGGCAGCACGCCGGCGGTCTCCAGCAGGCGGGCGTGCAGCTCGGCCTCGGAGAACAGGCCGTTCTGCGGCGGCAGCAAGGCGCGGCGCAGGTGGAACACGTTGTGCGGAAACTCGAAATTGAAGAAGGTGGCCTCGGCCTTTTCCAGCTGGCTGGCCACCGGCAGCACGTAGTGCGCCAGGCGCGCGGTTTCGGTCATGGCCACATCGACCACCACCAGCAGGTCGAGTGCGGCCAGGGCCTCGCGCATGCGCGGCCCGTCGGCCAGCGAATGCGCCGGGTTGGCCGACTCCACCCACAGGCCGCGAAAGCGCTGCGGATGGTCGGTGAGGATTTCCTCGGGGATGCTGTTGCACGGCATCAGCCCGCCGATGATGGGCGCGCCGGTGACCGGTGTGCGCTTGTAGCTGCCCGGGCCAGAGGCCGTGCCGACGATAGGCACCAGCGCGGTGGGGCGGTACAGCGTGCCCGGCTTGCCGAAGTGGCCGGTCAGCAGCACCAGCAGCAGGTGCAGGTAGGACACCAGCGTGCTGTGCCGGTTCATCTGCACGCCCAGGTCTTCAAAGCTGGCCACGCTGCGTGCGCGGGCGATGCGGCGCGCCACGTCGCGCACCACCGCTTCGTCGATGCCGGCTTTGCGCGCGTGCGCCGCCACGTCCAGATGGGCGAACAGGGCGGTCACCTCGGCGGCGCCGTCGGCATGGGCCTGCAGCCAGGCATCGGCGAGCAGGCCTTCCTGCACCACGGTGCCGATCAGCGCGGCCAGCAGGAAGGCGTCGGCGCCGGGACGCACCGCGAGGTGGATGTCGGCGATGTCCGCCGTCTCGCTGCGGCGCGGGTCGATGACGATCAGGGTGCGCGCCGGGTCGCGCGCGATCTCGCGCAGCGTGACCCGCGCTTTGGGGATGCCGTGCGAATGCCAGGGGTTCTTGCCGATCAGCAGCGCCACCTCGGCGTGTTCGAAGTCGGCCCGCGCCACGCCGCCGAGCATGCAGCCGGCCACGTAGAAGGCGCCGGTTTTTTCCTGGGCGATGGCGCTGCTCTGGTAGCGCATGCCCAGCGCCGCCCGCATCGCGCGGCTGTACAGGCCCGGCAGGTGGTTGCCCTGGCCGCCGCCACCGTAATACAGCAGGCTGGCTCCGCCGTGGCGGCCGGCCAGCGCCATCGCGCGCTGCGTGACCTCGCGCAGCGCGGTGTCCCAGCTGATGGCCTCGAAGCTGCCGTCGGGGCGGCGGCGCATCGGGCGGGTCAGGCGCTGCGGGCCGTTCTGGTAGTAGTCCATGCGCGAGGCTTTTTCGCAGGCGTAGCCGCGCGAGGCGGGGTGGGCGTCGTCGCCGCGAACCCGCACCAGGTGGCGGCCGCCCTCGCCGCCCAGCTCCACCTCCAGGCCGCAGTTGTTCTCGCACAGGATGCAGGCGGTGTGCTGCCAGGGGGCGTGGCGGTGCGCGCCGTCGTCGGCGTCGGCCTGGGGTGCGGTGGCGGACGGGCTGTCGGGGGTCGGGCTGTGCATGCGCTTTCTCCGGATTTCGACGAAACAGAATGTGGACTATACTTTTTATATGGCAATGCGCAAGCGGGATCACGATGAAACGCAGTGAGCTGGCCGACCGGGCGTGCCCCGTGTCGCGCGCAGCCGCGCAGCTGGCGGACGCCTGGACCTTTGTGGTGCTGCGCGAGTTGTTCCTGGGCAACCGGCGCTTCGAAGGCCTGCGGCTGCACACCGGCATGTCGCCGCGTTCGCTGGCCCTGCGCCTGGCGCAGCTGGTGGCGCAGGATGTGATCGTGCGCGTGACGCCCGATGCGGCGTCGACGCAAAGTGAGTACAGGCTCACCGAGAAGGGCCTGGACCTGTGGCCGGTGCTGGTGACGCTGCGCCAATGGGGCGAACGCTGGGCCGGCCCCTGGTCCGGCGACAGCACACCCCTGGCGCTGGAGCACCGCGGCCACGGCCATGCGCTGCGGGTCGAGTTGCGCTGCGCCGAATGCGGCGAGCCGGTGCAGGCGCGCTCCGCCCGGGTCGTGCCCACCGAGCAGGCCTTGCGCGAGCGCGCCGCGTTCGCCGACGCCGAGCGCGCCCGCACGCCCCGGCGAGCGCGCCGCGCCACCCAGGACCCCGCCCGGGAACCCCGCCGCCCGAAGCCGCCTGCGGCCGTCTGAGCGCCCCGGGAGCCGGCGCAAAAGGCCCCTGGAGCGCCGTTTTCAGGGCCGAATCAACCTGTTCCCAGCGCCAACCAGCCACCAGCAGCTATCTTTTCAGGAGTGATCACCCCCCTTGCGGCCGGCACGAACCCGCCCCACTATGATGACCCCATACTGCTGAACCTGATCTGGCTGGGCTTCTTCGTCAGTGCGTTCGCGGTGGCGCTGGGCCGGCTGGCGATGGGGGACATGGA
This sequence comes from Curvibacter sp. T50, assembly GCF_057219955.1. NCBI lineage: Bacteria > Pseudomonadati > Pseudomonadota > Betaproteobacteria > Burkholderiales > Comamonadaceae > Curvibacter > Curvibacter sp. T50. The sequence continues at coordinate 232,488 of NZ_JBXVVU010000004.1, read as the reverse complement.
GGTGTTCCCCAAGTTGCTGGCGGCGGTGTTCGACGCGGCGCGCACCGGTTTCGACATCTCGATCGGGCTGGTCGGCGTGATGGCGCTGTGGCTGGGCATTCTGCGCGTGGGCGAGCGCGCGGGCCTGGTGCAGGCGCTGGCGCGCGGGGCGGCGCCGGCGCTGCGGCATCTGTTTCCCGGCGTGCCGCCCGGCCACCCGGCGCAGGGCGCGATGGTGATGAATGTCTCGGCCAACCTGCTGGGGCTGGACAACGCGGCCACGCCGCTCGGCCTCAAAGCCATGCAGGAGCTGCAGACGCTCAACCCGAGCCCCGAGCGCGCCACCGACGCGCAGATTTTGTCCATCGTGCTCAACACCGCCGGGCTGACGCTGATTCCGACCTCGGTGATCGCAATCCGGCAGGCGATGGCGGTCAGGCAGGGGCGGGCGGGCTTCAACGCGGCGGACATCTTCCTGCCGACGCTGCTGGCCACGGCGATCTCGCTGCTGGCGGCCCTGCTGGCGGTGGCCGTGGTGCAGCGCCTGCCGATCTGGCGCGCGCAGTTGCTGATGCCGCTGGCGGCCTCAATCGCCGGCATCGGCGCGGTGCTGTGGGGCCTGGGCCGGCTGCCGCCCGAGGTGGCCGCGCGCGCGGTGGGGCTGACCGGCAGCCTGGTGATCGTCACGCTGTTGCTGGTGTTCCTGCTGGCGGGTGCCGGTGTACGAGGTGTTCGTCGAGGGCGCGAAGGAGGGTTTCGGGGTGGCGGTCGCCATCATTCCCTACCTGGTGGCGATGCTGGTGGCCATCGGCGTGTTCCGCGCGGCCGGCTGCATGGACGCCGTGATGGGCGCCATCGGCGCGGGCGTGACTGCGCTGGGCTGGAACACCGACTTCCTGCCGGCGATGCCGGTGGGGCTGATGAAGATTCTCTCGGGCTCGGGCGCGCGCGCTGATGGTGGACGTGATGCAGACCCACAGCATCGACTCGTTCCCGGCCCGGCTGGCGGCCATCATCCAGGGCTCGACCGAAACCACCTTCTACGTGCTGGCGGTGTACTTCGGTAGCGTGGGCGTGAAGGACACGCGCCACGCGCTGGGCTGCGCGCTGTTCGCCGACGCGGTGGGCATCGTGGCGGCGATCGGCGTGGCCTACGGGTTCTACCGCTGAACGTCAGAGTCGCGCCAGACCGGCGACATGTTCGCCGATCGCCAGTGACGAGGTCAGGCCCGGACTTTCGATGCCGAACAAGGCGATCACCCCCGGTTGGCTGTCGTCGATGACAAAGTCCCGCTGTGGCTGGCCAGGCCCGTGCAGTTTGGGACGGATGCCGGCATAGTCCGGGTAAAAGGCGCCGTCAGGCAGCCCCGGCCAGAAGCGGCGCACATAGTCCTCGAAATACCTCACCCGAGCTGGATCGACGACATAGTCCGGCGCATCGACAAACTCCAGGTCCGGCCCGAAGCGGGCCTGCCCCCCCAGGTCGCGCCGGTAATGAATGCCCAGCGCGCCCGGAATGGGCGGCGGATAGATCAGGCGCTGGAACGGCGCGTGGCCGGTCAGCGCGAAATAGCTGCCTTTGCCGTAATGCAGGGCGGGGATGCGTTCTTCAGGAAAACCTTGCACCCAGGTCGCCGTTTCCTGCGATTGCAGGCCGCCCGCCAGGATCAGGCGGCGGGTGGTGACGGTGCTGGGGTCGTCCCCGCCGATGCGCACCTCGACCTGTCCGGCCGATGGCGTCGCCCCCAGAAAAGGGGAGTTCAGCACTACCACGCCGCCATGCGCCTCAATCGCGCCAACCAGCGCGTCCATGTAGCCATGCGCATCGAAGACCCCGCTTTCGGCCGAGTGCAACGCGCCCACCGTGCGCAAGGCCGGCTCCAGGGCCAGGGCCTGCGCGGCGTCCAGGCGGGTCACGCCTTCGACCCCGTTGGCCTCGCCGCGCGCGGCCAGTGCGTCCAACGCCGCGAGTTCATCGTCCTGCGTGGCCACGATGAGCTTGCCACATTTGTTGTAGGCAACGTGGTGGCGATCGAGGAAGTGGTACAGCAGGCGCCGGCCCTCGACACAGAAACGGGCCTTCAGCGACCCTGGCGGGTAGTGCAGGCCGGCGTGGATCACCTCCGAATTGCGCGAGGAGATGCCCGCACCCACACGGCGCTCACGCTCCAGCACCGCCACGCTGTGGCCCTGGCGGGCCAGCGCATACCCGCAGGCCAGGCCCACTGCACCGGCCCCCACCACGATTGCGTCAAAGTCGATTGTCATGGCCCGAGGATAGCCGAGCGCCGCCCGCACCGGTAGCCGAACAGCGCACTGCGGCAGAATGAATGGTCAGGCCCGCGACCGCCACGCGGCGACGGTTCCTTCTTCAACCCCTCTGAAGCACCACGATGGACATCCCCAGCCAGCAGATCGGCCCCGTGACCGTATTTTTCGGCGACCGCAACGGCAAGTACCCCGACGGCAACCAGGTGGTCGTGGCCGGTTCGGACCTGCGCGTGGCCTTCGATACGCCGCTGGTGGCCAACCGCATCGGGCCGGCGCTGGATGGCGTCGATGCCGTCATGCTGGGTCATGTGCACGAAGACCACATGGCCGGCCTGCACCGCCTGCCGCGCGCCGCGGTGTGGGCACACGAGGCTGATGTCGAGGCCGCCCGCAGCTGGCCCGGGCTGGCGCGCCACTACGGCTACCCGGCCGACACCAGCGAGCGCCTGCGCACCATGATCGAGGCCAAGTTCCACTACCACCCCCGGCCGGACGCGCAAGCCTATGCCGACGGCCAGCGCTGGGACCTGGGTGGCGGCGTGAGCGTGACCGCCTTTCATCTGCCCGGCCACACCCGCGGCCACTGCGCGCTGCTGGTGGAGCCCGAAGGCGTGGCCTTCATCGGCGACATCGACCTCACCGGCTTCGGCCCCTACTACGGCGACGCGACCTCCAGCCTGACGGCGTTCCGGCGCTCGCTGCAGGCGGTGCAGGACATTCCGGCCCGCGTGTGGGTCACCTCCCACCACCGGGGCGTGGTCAACGACCGGGCGGCCTTTCTGGCGCACCTGGCCGCGTTCACCGCCCGCATCGACGAGCGCGCCGAACGGCTGCTGCAGATGCTGGCCGACGGACCCTCCACCCTGGAGGCGCTGGTGCAGCGCCGGCTGACGTACCCGGTGGGCTACGACGAGGTCTGGGTGAACGATGCCGAGCGCCGCACCATTACCCAGCACCTGGACGAGCTGGTGGCCGAAGGCCGCGCGCGGGTGCTGGAAGACGGGCGGTTTGCACGCGCCTGAGCACCGGCGAGCAGGCCGCAAACAGTTCACGCGCCGGGGGACGCGGGTTTTTGACCGGTTTCAGAACAAAGTTGGCCGATACTCAGCGTGAAAAGGTCACTGTTTGCTATCTTTTCAGGACTCCTGGTCATCCCGACCGGCTTTTCGCAGCGCCAGCGCCGCGTCGTACAGGGTGTTTTTGGGGCGACCGGTAATCTCCGCCGCCAGTTTCACAGCGGTTTTCAGCGGCAGTTCGGCCAGCAGAAGCCTGAGCACGCGCTGGTCGTCACCCGCATCCGCCGCTACGGGGGCGCCGTGCACCACCACCACGAATTCGCCACGCGTACGGTTCGCATCGGCCGCCAGCCAGGCCGGGCCGTCGCGGGCGGGCACGGTAGCGACTTCCTCGAACTGCTTGGTCAGTTCGCGTCCGAAGGTCACTGGTCGCTCGCCGAGGGTTGCCAGCGCGCCGGCCAGGGCCTCGATGCGGTGGGGCGCTTCCAGCAGCACCACGGCGCGCGGCTCACCGGCCAGCTGCAGCACGGCGCGTTCACGCTCGGCGGCCTTGGACGACAAAAAGCCCGCGAACACGAAACCGCCCTCCTGCGTCATGCCGGCGGCGCAGAGCAGTGTGGTGATGCTGCTGGCACCGGGCAGCGGCACCACCGGCAGTCCGGCGGCGCGTACGGCGGCCACCAGGCGCGCGCCGGGGTCGCTGACGGCGGGTGTGCCGGCATCTGACACATAGGCGATGCGTTGGCCGTGGCGCAGGTGGTCGATCACCGTGTGCGCCGCCTCGGCTTCATTGTGCTGGTGCACGGCCAGCAACTGTGCGCCGGGGCGCTCGATGCCGTAGGCGCGCAGCAGCTGCTGGGTGTGGCGCGTGTCTTCGCAGGCCACGGCATCGACGAGGGCCAGCACATGCAGCGCGCGCAGCGTGATGTCGGCCAGGTTGCCGATGGGTGTGGCCACGACGAACAGCGCGCCCTGCGGATAATGCTGGTGCGCCGCTGCCTCGCGGGCCGCGCTCAGGGCCGGGGCAAAGGAAGCGCTCAAGGAGTGGGTCAATGGATTTCCTGACGAAACGGTCCGCGGCGCAGGCGGGGGCAGCCCGGCCGCCCACCACCAAGCAGAAGGGCGACGCCGCCGAAGATGCCGCGCTGCGCCATCTGCAAGCCGCCGGCCTGCGGCTGCTGGCGCGCAATTATCGGACGCCAGGACGCGGCGGCGGCGAAATTGACCTGATTCTGCGCGCGCCGGATGGCACCCTGGTGTTTGCCGAGGTGCGTCAGCGCAGTGCCACGACCCATGGCGGTGCGGCGGCCAGCATCGGCCACGTGAAACGGCAACGCATCATTTTTGCCGCGCGCCACTATCTGATGCGGCTGCCGTCACCCCCGCCATGCCGCTTCGACGTGATCGTCGTGGAACCTGCGGGGCTGCAATGGCTCCAAGGGGCATTCGACGCCGGGTAACACCCCAAGAACGTCGGCAATCCACAGGTATCATGGCCTCCCATGCTTGAGCCGCGCATACAACAGCAATTCATCGACAGCGCCGACCTGAACTACAAGCTGGCCCCGACCCTTTCGGGCGCTGTCGACGCCGCAGTGCAGGCGCTGCTGGCCTGCGTGACCGGTGGCCATACCCTGCTGGTCGGCGCGACCGGTCGCAGCGCCATGCTGGCGCAGTATTTCGCGGACGCATTCGTCGGGCCGTTCGAACGGGAGCGACCCGAACTGAGGGCGCTGGCCCTGACCACCCGTTCTGGTCCCAGCGGGACCCCCGACCTGGCCCGGCAGGTGCGTGCCTTGGGAGCCCCGGGGGATGTGCTCCTGCTGATTTCCACCACCGGTCAGGGGCCCTTGCTGCAGGAGGCCGCATCCGCAGCCCACGCGCGCGAGATGACCGTCATTGCGCTCACCGGCGCCGACGGCGGGGAACTGCGCCGCAGACTGAATGAAACCGATGTGCTGGTGTGTGTGCCCCATGAACGCGCGGCGCGCATCCGCGAAGTACATCTGCTGGTCCTGAACTGTCTGTGTGACGGTGTCGACAGCCATCTGCTTGGAGAACAGGAGAACCTGACATGAAATTTGCCCCGGGCCGCAGTGCGGCATGGATTCTTGTGGCCGCGCTGGCCGGTGGCGCTGTGCTCAGTGGCTGCGCGCCGCTGGCTGTGGGCGGCGCGGTGCTGGTCGCGACCGACCGGCGCACTTCAGGCGCTCAGCTGGAGGACGAAGGCATCGAGCTGCGGTCGGCCAATCGCCTGCGTGAGGCGCTGGGCGACCGCGCCCACATCAATGTGACCAGCTACAACCGGCAGGTTCTGCTGACCGGCGAGGTGCCCGGCGCAGCCGAGCGGCAGCAGGTGGAACAGATCGTTTCGCGGGTCGAGAACGTGCGCGCCATCATCAACGATCTGGCGGTGCTGGGGAATTCGACGCTCGGCCAGCGCTCCAATGACGTGCTGATCACCGGCAAGGTGAAAGCATCCCTGGTCGACGCGCGCGACTTGTTTGCCAACGCCTTCAAGGTGGTCACCGAACGCGGCACGGTGTACCTGATGGGACGCGTCACCCAGCGCGAAGCCGATCGCGCGACGGAAATCACCCGTTCCGTCGGCGGCGTTCAGAAGGTCGTCCGGGTGATGGAGATCATCAGCGAAGAGGAGTTGCAGCGCATGCTGCCCAAGCCCGCGCCAGAGCCTGGCGGCAGCACCCCGCCCGCCGCGAACCGGACCTGACCGGGAAGCTCATGCGAAACGCCCCTGGAGTCAGTGGGGGGGCAGCTCAGCGCAGGCGGCGGATCAGACTGGAAGTATCCCAGCGGTTGCCGCCCATCTGCTGCACGTCGGCATAGAACTGGTCCACCAGCGCGGTCACCGGCAACCGTGCGCCGTTGCGCCTGGCCTCTTCCAGGACCAGGCCGAGATCCTTGCGCATCCAGTCGACAGCGAAACCGAAATCGAACCGATCGGCCACCATGGTCTTGCCGCGGTTGTCCAGTTGCCAGCTCTGGGCCGCGCCTTTGCCGATCACATCCAGGACCTGGTTCATGTCCAGGCCGGCTTTCTGGCCAAATGCGACGGCTTCACTCAAGCCCTGCACCAGTCCGGCGATGCATATCTGGTTGACCATTTTGGTCAGTTGCCCGGCGCCGCTGGAGCCCATGCGGGTAAAGGCGCGCGAGAACGCCAGGGCAACCGGTCGTGCGGCATCGAAGGGCGCCTGGTCACCACCACACATGACCGTCAGCTGCCCATTTTGCGCCCCCGCCTGCCCCCCAGAGACGGGTGCGTCGACAAAATGCAGATCCGCCGCGCGCGCGACGGCGTAGAGCTCTCTTGCCACGTCAGCGGAAGCGGTGGTGTGGTCGACGAAGACCGACCCCGGCGTCATGCCGGCGAAAGCCCCGTCTGCCCCCAGGGTCACCGAGCGCAGATCGTCGTCGTTGCCGACGCAACAGAACACCAGGTCCGCGCCTTGGGCCGCCTGGCGGGGGGTTAGGGCATGTTTATGGCTATTACCCGGCGCAAATTCGTCACACCATGCTATCGCTTTTGGTTCGGTGCGATTGAACACGGTGACGGTGTGCCCCGCTTGGGCCAAATGGGCGGCCATAGGGTAGCCCATCACACCCAGACCGAGAAAGGCAACGCGGCGCGCAGGGGTGGTTTCGTAGGAACGTGGATTGATACTGGGCATGAAAGGGATCAGACGATGGACAGATGTTCGGTTCCGGCGGATAGATCAGCCGACTTGGCGCGCTGGCTCTGCAGCTTGATCTGCAACCGAAGGTCGTTGACGGAATCGGCGTTCCGCAGTGCGTCTTCATAGGAAATGGTTTCGGCCTCGAACAGGTCAAACAAGGCCTGGTCAAAGGTCTGCATGCCCAGATTGCGGCTCTTCTTCATGATCTCCTTGACCTCTCCGACCTCGCCTTTGAAGATCAGGTCGGCAATGAGTGGCGTGTTGATCATGATTTCAACTGCAGCGGTACGGCCTTTGCCGTTCTGCCGGGGCACCAGCCGCTGGGAGATCATGGACTTGAGGTTGAGCGACAGGTCCATGAGCAGCTGGGTACGTCGCTCTTCGGGGAAGAAGTTGATGATGCGGTCCAGCGCCTGGTTGGCACTGTTGGCATGCAATGTCGCCAGGCACAGGTGGCCGGTTTCGGCAAACGCGACCGCGTGCTCCATGGTTTCACGATCGCGAATCTCGCCCATCAGGATGACGTCGGGCGCCTGACGCAAGGTGTTCTTCAGCGCCGCTTCCCAGGAGTCGGTGTCCAACCCCACCTCGCGCTGGGTGACCACGCAGTTCTTGTGCGGGTGCACAAATTCCACCGGGTCTTCGACCGTGATGATGTGTCCGTAGGAATTCTCGTTGCGCCAGTCGACCATCGCGGCCAATGTCGTCGACTTGCCCGAGCCGGTGGCGCCCACCAGGATACACAGGCCACGCTTGGCCAGCACCAGTTCCTTGAGCACCTTGGGCATGCCCAGCCCGTCCAGGGTCGGCAAGGTTTGCGGAATCAGGCGAAGAACCATGCCGATCTTGCCCTGCTGCACGAAGGCATTGACACGGAATCGCCCCACCTGGGCCGGTGCAATGGCGAAATTGCACTCTTTCGTGCGCTCGAAATCGGCCGACTGCTTGTCGTTCATGATCGAGCGCGCCAGCGCCTGGGTGTGTGCCCCTGTCAGAGGCTGCGGCGAGAGTTTGGTCACCTTGCCGTCGACCTTGATGGCTGGCGGAAAATCGGCCGTGATGAACAGGTCGCTGCCGTTGCGGCTGATCATCAGCTTCAGCAGGTCGTTGATGAATTTGCTTGCCTGGTCGCGCTCCATTCCTGTCTCCGGTTTAGCGCGAGCCTCAGCCGCGTTGCTGATAGCTCAACTTGGCTCCCATCGCACGCAGGCGCAGGGACAGCTTGCGAGCCAGCAGACCGATAAGCGCAGCCGACAGATGGGGCGCCTGCACAATCATTTCATCCAGTGCCTGCGCACTGAGAACTGCCATGTGGCATTCGTCGATGGTGGTGCAGTCGGAGAACCGCTTGCCGCCATCCAGCAGCGACATCTCCCCCAGGACCTCACCGGGTTTGGCCTCGCTCAATCGCAGGCGTTCGCCCCACGGCTGGTTGCGTTCCACCGCCATCGAGCCGTTGAGCAGGACGACCATAAAGCTGCCATATTCGTCCTGGCGCATCACGTCGCGCTGCGAAGGGACCACCGCAAAATCGAAAAAATGCACCAGATGGTCCATCGCCTGACCCTGCAGGTGTTTCATGTGATGGTCTTTGACCCACAGGCTTCGCATCAGCGCACCCCCTTTTTCCGAGGGGAAGCGCTTGGCACCGATTTCGACAGCCCGCGCCTCCCAGGGAATGGCTTCCTCCGCGGAAATGCCGTGGTCGGCGAACGCCGTGGCAAAGAACACCGACTCCGGTGCGTCGTCGTTCTCCTGGTTGGCCGACTTGCCACGCAGGACATCGAGCAGATTTTTCATGGAACCCCCTAATTTCCCTGGTGTGGTCAGGCGACTCAGCCGGGGAAGTTTTCTGGAATCTTGGCTTTGGAGCGCGCTTCACCCGGCGTGATCATGTTGCGTTTGACCAGGTCGGAGAGGTTTTGGTCCAGCGTCTGCATGCCCACACTGTTGCCCGTCTGGATGGCCGAATACATCTGCGCGACCTTGGCCTCGCGAATCAGGTTGCGGATGGCGCTGGTGCCGATCATGATCTCGTGGGCCGCCACCCGACCGGAACCGTCCTTGGTTTTGCACAGGGTCTGCGAGATCACCGCCACCAGCGATTCGGACAACATGGCCCGCACCATGTCCTTCTCTTCGGCCGGAAAAACGTCAATAACCCGGTCGATGGTCTTGGCAGCACTGGAGGTATGCAAGGTGCCAAACACCAGATGCCCTGTTTCGGCTGCGGTCATGGCCAGGCGAATGGTTTCCAGATCGCGCAATTCGCCCACCAGGATGGCGTCCGGGTCTTCCCGCAGGGCGGACCGCAAGGCGGCGTTGAAGCTCAGGGTGTGCGGGCCAACTTCACGCTGGTTGACCAGGCACTTTTTGGATTCGTGCACGAACTCGATCGGGTCTTCGATGGTCAGCACATGGCCATACTCATTCTCGTTGAGGTGATTCACCATGCCCGCCAGTGTGGTCGACTTGCCCGAGCCGGTCGGTCCGGTGACCAGCACCAGCCCACGGGGTTTGAGCGCCAGATCGGCGAAGATGCGGGGCGCGTTGAGCTGCTCCAGCGTCAGGATCTTGGACGGAATGGTCCGGAACACCGCGCCGGCACCCCGGTTCTGGTTGAAGGCATTGACCCGGAAGCGGGCAAGTCCTTCGATCTCGAACGAAAAGTCCACCTCCAGGAATTCTTCATAGGTCTTTCGCTGGCTGTCGTTCATGATGTCGTAGACCATGGCGTACACGGTCTTGTGACTGAGCGCCTCGACGTTGATGCGACGCACATCACCATGGACCCGGATCATCGGGGGCAGACCCGCCGACAGGTGCAGATCGGAAGCCTTGTTCTTGACGCTGAATGCCAGCAGCTGGGTGATGTCCACGAATCCCTCGGTCGGTTTGCTACGCTCGGGCCCATTATGACGACGATTGCCGACAAGCTCCAGACCGTTCGGGCCCGCATCGATGCCGCATGTCGGCAGTGTGGGCGCGACCCCGCCTCCATAAGGCTACTGGCGGTTTCAAAGACCTTTGGGCCGGAGGCTGTTCGCGAGGCCTGGGCCGCGGGGCAACCCGCCTTTGGCGAAAACTACGTGCAAGAGGCCGTGGAGAAGATTCAGGCCCTGCAGGATCTCCCCATCGAGTGGCACTGTATCGGACCCCTGCAGAGCAACAAGACCCGGCTGGTGGCTGCCCACTTTCACTGGGTGCACTCGGTCGACCGACTGGCCATTGCCCAGCGACTGAGCCTCCAGCGTCCCGCGACCCTGCCGCCGCTGCAGATTTGCCTGCAAGTCAACGTGGACGGCGGCCAGACGAAGTCCGGCGTCGCGCCGGAATCGGCCGCTCAACTGGCACACGCAATCAAGAGCCTGAGCGGCATCCGCCTGCGCGGATTGATGACCATTCCCGAGCCATCCGACGACTTCACCCGCATGCTGGCCGTCCACCAGCGTACCCGGGCCTTGTTCGACCAGCTCAACGCGCAGGGCTTCGCGTTGGATACCCTGTCCATGGGCATGTCGGCCGACCTGGAAGCTGCGGTGCAGGCCGGCAGCACCCTGGTGCGGGTCGGCACGGCCCTCTTTGGCGTGCGCGCTGACCCGGCCTGAGAGCCCACCGCCGATCAGGCGGCGACCGCTTCCCGTGCGGCTTCCGGTGCCGGCATGGGGGCCGGCGTGCGGATCAGGTGATCGAAAGCGCTCAAGGCGGCCGTGGCGCCGGCGCCGGCCGCGATCACGATCTGCTTGAACGGCACGGTGGTGCAGTCACCGGCGGCGAACACGCCCGGTACGCTGGTCTGGCCCTTGGCATCGATCACGATCTCGCCGAACTTCGTCAGCTCCAGCGTGCCCTTGAGCCATTCGGTGTTCGGCACCAGGCCGATCTGCACGAACACGCCGGCCAGGGGGACGAGATGCTCCTCGCCGGTGGCGCGGTCCTTGTAGCGCAGGCCGTTGACCTTGCCGTCGGCACCCGTGATCTCGGTGGTCTGGGCGTTCGTGTGCACCGTCACGTTGGGCAAGCTTTGGAGCTTTTTCACCAGCACGGCGTCGGCCTTGAGTTCGGGCATGAACTCGATCACGGTGACGTGCTTCACTACGCCGGCCAGGTCGATGGCGGCCTCGATGCCGGAGTTGCCGCCGCCGATGACGGCCACGTCCTTGCCCTTGAACAGCGGGCCGTCGCAGTGCGGGCAATACGCCACGCCCTTGTTTTTGTATTCCGCTTCGCCCGGCACGTTGACGTTGCGCCAACGCGCGCCGGTGGACAGGATCACGGTTTTCGCCTTCAGCGAGCCGCCGTTGGCCAGCTTCAGCTCGGCCAGACCGCCGGGCTCGCCGGCGGGGATGAGCTGGTCAGCGCGCTGCAGGTTCATGATGTCCACGTCGTAGGCGCGGGTGTGGGCTTCCAGCGCCGCGGCGAATTTGGGGCCGTCGGTTTCGAGGACCGAGATGTAGTTCTCGATCGCCAGCGTGTCGTTGACCTGGCCGCCGAAGCGCTCGGCCGCCACGCCCACGCGGATGCCTTTGCGGGCGGCATACACCGCCGCGGCCGCGCCGGCCGGGCCGCCGCCGACGATCAGCACGTCGTACGGCGCCTTGGCGCTGAGTTTGGCGGCGTCACGGGCGGCGGCGCCCGAGTCGAGCTTGGCGACGATTTCCTCGATGCTCATGCGGCCGGAGGCGAACACCGCGCCGTTGAGGAACACCATGGGCACCGCCATGATCTCGCGCTCGGTCACTTCCTGCTGGAAGGCGCCGCCTTCGATCACCGTGGTCTGGATCGCCGGGTTCAGGATGGCCATGAGGCTGAGCGCCTGCACCACATCGGGGCAGTTGTGGCAGGACAGGCTCATGTAGACCTCGAAGCGGAAGTCGCCCTGCAGCGCCCGGATCTGCTCGATCACCTCGGGCTCCACCTTGGGCGGATGGCCACCGGTCCACAGTAGCGCCAGCACCAGGGAGGTGAACTCATGGCCCAGCGGCAGACCGGCAAAGCGCAGCTGCGTGGCGCTGCCGGTGCGTTGCAGGGCAAACGACGGCTTGCGGGCGTCCTGGCCGTCTGTGCGCAGCGTGATCTTGTCGGCACGCAAGCTGGCGATGGTTTCGAGCAGCTCGCGCATCTGGCGCGAGGTGTCGTCGTCGCCCAGGGAGGCCACCAGCTCGAACGGTTGCGTCACGCGCTCCAGGTAGGCGGCGAGTTGGGACTTGAGGGTGTCGTCGAGCATGGATTTACTCCTTGTTTCATAGCGTCAAATGTCCATTTGACGCTGGGTATTGGCAAATTTTGGCGAAAAAAAGCCGGACGGCAGGACTCCAGCCCTCTCGCCGTCCGGCTTGGCTATTCCCTCACGGGTGCAGGACCTGTTTCGCCGCCGGGCCGCCCCAAGGCGAACGGCGACCCCCTTGGGGGACAGGACGCTACACGACGTGAGCGACCGTGGGGGCCCGTGTTTTCAGATCTTGCCGACCAGGTCCAGCGACGGAGCCAGGGTCTTGGCGCCTTCGTTCCACTTGGCCGGGCAGACCTGGCCCGGGTTGGCGGCGGTGTACTGGGCGGCCTTGAGCTTGCGCACCGTTTCCTTGACGTCACGGGCGATTTCGTTGGAATGCACTTCCATCGTCTTGATGATGCCTTCGGGGTTGATCACGAAGGTGCCGCGCAGCGCCAGGCCTTCTTCGGGGATGTGCACACCGAAGGCGTTGGTCAGCTGGTGCGTGGGGTCGCCCACCAGCGGGAACTTGGCCTTGCCCACGGCGGGGCTGGTCTCGTGCCACACCTTGTGAGAAAAATGGGTGTCGGTGGTGACGATGTAGACCTCGGCGCCGGCCTTCTGGAACTCGGCATAGTTGTCAGCCGCGTCTTCGATCTCGGTCGGGCAGTTGAAGGTGAAGGCAGCCGGCATGAAGATCAGCACGGACCACTTGCCGTGCAGGCTCTTTTCGGTGACTTCGATGAACTCGCCCTTGCCGCCGCGGTTGACGAAGGCGGTGGTCTTGAAGGGCTGGACTTGGGTGTTGATCAGGGACATGGAGAACTCCTTGGGTTGGTTGATCTGAAAGCGGTCGGTCCGTGGATCCGATGGGCTAAATCATAGCGGCGACCTATCGATTAATGAATTCAGTTTTTTCTAAGCTATTGATAGGCGTTCTATATTGCATTGCAGCAAATTGCCGTTACGCCCGCCGTGCATCGGTCGCGCTAAGCTCGCGATCTCGTCGCATCAGAAGACATTGCCATGAGCGCACCCCGCTTCGACACCATCATCATCGGCGCCGGCACCGCCGGCTGCCTGCTGGCCAACCGCCTCTCGGCCGACGCTGGCCGGCGCGTGCTGCTGATCGAGGCCGGCCGCAAGGACGACTACCACTGGATCCACATCCCGGTCGGCTACCTGTACTGCATCGGCAACCCGCGCACCGACTGGCTCTACCAGACCGAGCCGGCCGCGGGCCTGAACGGCCGCACCCTGCGCTACCCGCGCGGCAAGACCCTCGGCGGCTGCAGCAGCATCAACGGCATGATCTACATGCGCGGCCAGGCCCGCGACTACGACCGGTGGGCCCAGCTGACCGGCGACGACAGCTGGACCTGGCAGAACGCGCTGCCGTACTTTCGCCTGCATGAAGACCACTACAAAGGGGCCAATGCCGCACACGGCGCCCGCGGCACCCCGTCAGAGCTGCTGGACACCGCGGATAGCGCGCCCGAAGAGCTGTGGCGCACCGTGCTGCGCCACCACAAGGCGGGTGGGGAGTGGCGCATCGACAAGCAGCGCCTGCGCTGGGATGTGCTGGACGCGTTCGCGCAGGCGGCGCAGCAGGCCGGCATCGCCGCCACCGACGACTTCAACACCGGCGACAACGAAGGTGTGGGCTACTTCGAAGTCAACCAGAAAGCCGGCTGGCGCTGGAACACCGCCAAGGCGTTCCTGCGGCCCACCTGCTATGGCCGGCCCAATTTCGAGCTCTGGACGTCGGCCCAGGTCGAGAAACTGGTCATCGAAACCCAGCCCGACGGCCGCCAGCGCTGCACCGGCGTGCAGGTCTGGGACGGCAAACAGATGGTGAAGATCACCGCAGCCAGGGAGGTGGTCCTGTCGGCCGGCAGCATCGGCTCGCCGCAGATCCTGCAACTGTCCGGCATCGGGCCAGGCGCACTGCTGCAGCAGCATGGCATCGGTGTCACCCACGACCTGCCCGGGGTCGGCGCCAACCTGCAGGACCATCTTCAGATCCGCGCGGTGTTCAAGGTCAAGGGTGTGCAGACCCTCAACACCCTGGCGAACTCGTTCTGGGGCAAGGCCCGGATCGGGCTGGAATATGCGCTCAAGCAAAGCGGCCCCATGAGCATGGCCCCGAGCCAGCTGGGGGCCTTCACCCGCAGCGACCCGTCGCAGCCGCATCCGAACATCGAGTACCACGTGCAGCCGCTGTCGCTGGACGCGTTCGGTGAGCCGCTGCACACCTTTCCGGCGTTCACCGCCAGCGTCTGCAACCTCAACCCGACCAGCCGCGGCACGGTCGCCATCCGCAGTCCGCGCTTCGAGGACGCGCCGGCCATTGCGCCCAACTACCTGTCCACCGACGAGGACCGCAAGGTGGCCGCCGACAGCCTGCGGGTCACCCGCCGGATCGTGGCGCAACCGGCGCTGGCACCGTTCCAGCCGGAGGAATTCCGCCCCGGGCCGCAGTACCAGAGCGACGACGAACTGGCGCGACTGGCCGGCGACATCGCCAGCACCATCTTCCACCCGGTCGGCACCACCCGGATGGGCCGGGACGACGACCCCATGGCCGTGGTCGACAGCCGCCTGCGCGTGCGCGGCATCGACGGCCTGCGGGTGGTGGACGCGGGCGTGATGCCCACCATCACCAGTGGCAACACCAACAGCCCCACACTGATGATTGCCGAGAAGGCAGCGCGCTGGATCATGGCCGGCGGAGGCTGAAGCTGCGGCCGTGTCACGCCTAGCGCAATCCGCCGATATAGCGGCTTTGCGGCGGCGCCGTTGGCGATAGTTCGGAAGCGGCGGTCGGCGCGAGAGAAGCCGGCGGCGACGCGCCGGTTGCGGCTCGGCCGGGTCCTGGCGCGTGGCAGGCTTCCAGTTTGTCCGCCCAGGACGCCAGCTCCGGGGCTGTGCCGTCCGCAGCATTGATCCGGCAGAAGCGGGCAATTTCCGCGGCGTACTCTGCGTTGACTGCCATCCATTCGGTGTCCGTCACCCGACCGGTCTTTCGACGCAGCAAGACATGCAAATGCGCCGCTATGGCAAAACGTTCCGAAGGTGACACCACGGGCTCCGTTCTTGCTGCTGTTGGTCGTTCAGATCAGGCCGCCCACACTATGGCCCCACTCGTTCGCGGTGCTGGGCAATGTCCAGGCCGGTCTGCTCAGACTGTTCGTCGACACGAAGGCCGACCATCATGTGGCTGAAGCCGAGCAGAAGGCCGGTCATGACCGCGCTGTAAACACCAACCGCCAGCACACCAATGGCCTGCACCCAGACATCCCCGCGCACACCCGCGATGGCGGGATCAGCCAGCAGCCCGGTCATCAGCGCACCGACCATGCCGCCTACGGCATGGACGCCAAAGACATCAAGGGCATCATCAGCCATCAGCAGACGCTTCAGTCCGGTCGCGCCCCAATAACACGCGACCCCGGCAACGACCCCGATCAGGATGGCGGACTTCGGAGTGACGTATCCGGCGGCTGGCGTGATGGCGACAAGCCCCGCAACGACACCGGAGCACAGCCCCAAAAGCGACGGCCGACGGCGAACCACCCACTCCACCGCCATCCATGCGAGCGCGCCTGCACAGGCGGCCAGATGGGTGACCAACATCGCCAGGCCGGCTTTGGAGTCCGCGGCCAAAGCGGAGCCCGCATTGAACCCAAACCATCCCATCCAAAGCAGCGCGGCGCCCGTCATGGTCAGACCGAGATTCACCGGCTCAAAGGGCTCGCGTCCGTACCCCTGCCGGCGGCCCAGGGCGTAAGCACACACCAGCGCAGCAACTCCCGCATTGACATGAACAACGGCACCTCCGGCGAAATCAAGCACACCCAAGCGCGCCAACCAGCCCCCGGGCTCCCAGACCCAGTGTGCGATGGGCGCATATACCAGCAGACACCAGGGCGTGATAAACCACAACAAGGCGGAAAACCGCATGCGCTCCACCACCGCGCCAACGACAAGCGCTGCCGTAATCACGGCAAACGACAGCTGGAACATCGCATACACGCTCTCTGGCACTTTCGGCGCCAGGGGGCTGACGGAGACCACTTCTCCCACAAGTTGCATGCCGGCAAAACCCCAGCGGTCCAGACCACCGATCCAGGCCGAACCGGGAGTGAACGCCAGGCTGTAGGCCGCCACAAACCACAGCAGACTGACCAGGGCAACGATTCCGACCACACTCGCCATGGTGTTGAGCATGTTTTTGCGACGAACCATGCCACCGTAGAACAAGGCAATCCCCGGCAGGCTCATGAGCAGGACCAGGATGGTCGAAACCATCAGCCAGGCGGTATCGGCGGAACTCAATGCGGCAGCCGATTGCAAGGCCGGAAAGTGGGATGTCGTCATGGATACCGTTGCCAGGGCGGCCTGCGCTGTCGCCTGCGCCGTCGACAAGGTGATCGTCGAAGCGGCTCCGGGGAGACTCTCCGGGCTTTGCGCTGCCACCGGCGCGATGAACGCGACCAGCAAGGCCGCTGCCACTGCATATTGTCGAATGGTCATGTGCATGCTCCAGGGCCTGACTGACCACAACCACGCAAGCGCCATGCCAGGCAACAGAACCGCTTTTCGCGTGCGTGCCGATCACGACGGTGCACACGCGGAACGATTTCGTACCGGTTTCGCGCGGGATAACCCGAATGCACAGCTTTGGTGCTGCCCGTTACAGTTGCGCCGCTGAGCGGCCGACCCAAAGGCGGCGGTACATCACAGGGGCCGAGGAGACACCAGACCCAGAATTATCCCGATCGACATCCAACCAAGATGCTTTGGCGCCGCACCTGTTGCGGCGTTTTTTTTGCCCCGCCTTCCACGCCCCACATCCTTTTCGGCGCACTCTGCACTGCTGAGAAAATCTGTCCCATGGAACTTGTCGCCGTCGCCCTGGCATCGCTCTTTGCCGGCCTGATCGACTCCATTGTCGGCGGCGGTGGACTGATCCTGGTCCCGGCATTGTTCGCACTGTTCCCACAAACCCACCCGGCAACCTTGTTCGGCACGAACAAAAGTGCCTCCATCTGGGGAACCGCTGTCGCGACCTGGCAATACAGCCGACGAGTGCAGATTCAGTGGCAGGCCATCGTGCCTGCGGCCGGCGCCGGCTTTCTGGGTTCATTGGCTGGTGCCTGGGTCGTCACCCAGATCGATCCGGGGTTTCTGCGACGACTCCTGCCCTTCATCCTGCTGGCGGTCTTGCTCTACACCCTCGCCCGCAAAGAGATGGGGCGCAGTCATCAGCCCCGGTTCACTGGACGCGACGAAGCCTTTGTCGCCAGTGCGATCGGCCTGGTCATCGGGTTTTACGATGGCTTTTTCGGACCGGGAACGGGCAGTTTTCTGGTGTTCCTGTTCGTCCGTGCGCTCGGCTATGACTTTCTCAACGCATCGGCATCGGCCAAGCTGGTCAATACGGCCACCAATCTTTCAGCGCTGACCCTCTTCGCGTTGAAAGGACACGTCTGGTGGCACTTCGCGCTGGTCATGGCGGCTGCCAACATCGCAGGCAGCCTCCTGGGAACCCGCCTCGCGCTGCGGCATGGCGCAGGCTTTGTGCGGGGTGTCTTCATCGTTGTCGTGACCGCGCTCATCCTCAAGACCGCCTACGACGCGTTTCTCCGGGGTTAGCAGCCGTGGGTGTCGGTTTCCGAATCCACTTCGACGGGAACGCGCGGCGCCAGCGCGCAAAGCAACTCGTAGCCGACCGTCCCCGCCAAGCGCGCCACTTCATCGACGGCAAGGACCGCCCCGTTTCCCGCTTTGCCCCACAAAGTGACTTCGCTGTCGAACCCGGAATCCGGGCAGTCGGTCAGATCAACCGTCAACATGTCCATGCTGACCCTGCCGATCGTGCGAGTGCGCCTTCCATCCACAAGCACAGGTGTCCCGGTGGGCGCGATGCGGGGATAGCCGTCCGCATACCCACAGGCGACGACGCCGATCCGCATCGGCCGGTCGGCGACATAGGTGCGGCCATACCCAACCGATTCACCCGGACTGATCGACTGCACCGCAATGACGCGGGCCGTCAGGGTCATGGCCGGCGCCAGGTTCCAATGCGCGATATCGTGCTCGGGAAAATCGGGAGAGCTTCCATAAACCGCAATCCCCGGGCGGACCCAGTCGCCGAGGAGGCCGGGAATCCCGCTGTGACGCAAAGTCGCGGCACTGTTGCAGACGGAACGCTCCCCCGGAAGATCCCGGGTGACCGACTGAAAGACAGCCCATTGATCCGTGACACCCGACGGGCCATCCGCATCGGCAAAATGGGTCATCAAGGTGATTTCATCCACCTGCGACAACGCCGAAAGCCGGGTCCACGCAGAGCGGTAGGCCTGCGGCGAAAACCCGAGCCGGTTCATGCCACTGTTCAACTTGAGGAATACCCGATGTGGTTGATGGGTCTTGTGCAAGGCCAGCATGTCGATCTGGGATTCGCTGTGAACCGTGTGCCAGAGATTCAGTCGTGAACACAACTCCAGGTCTCTCGCCTCGAACACGCCTTCGAGCAGCAGGACCGGGCCGCGCCAACCAAGCGCACGAACCCTCTCGGCTTCGGACAGATCCAGCAGCGCAAAACCGTCGGCCCCACGCAGGCCGTCGAAAACGTTTTCAATTCCGTGCCCATAGCCGTTCGCCTTGACCACGGCCCAGACTCTGGCGTCGGCCGCAGCATGGCGCAGGGCTGTCAGGTTGTCGCGCAGGGCGCGGGGGTGAATTCGTGCGGCGATCGGACGGGGCATGATCTGGCAACCGAGCTGTCAAGGTTCGAGATTGTGGCACTTCGGTCGATTGCCGGGGCCATGCTATAAACCCCGATCCGTCGGAGACATCGCCTTTACAGAACAAGCGGAGCCTTCCCCGAAGAGGCCCGGATTCACTCATGAAACGTGGCTTCTACACCATCATGTCAGCGCAGTTTTTCAGCTCGCTGGCCGACAATGCCCTGTTTGTCTGCGCCGTGCAGCTGTTGCGGACGGAGGGCGCGCCGGAATGGCAACAGGCCGCGCTGGTTCCGATGTTCGCGCTGTTCTACGTCGCCCTGGCTCCGTATGTAGGTGCCTTCGCGGACTCGCGTCCGAAGGGCGATGTGATGTTGGTCAGCAACTCGATCAAGGTCGTCGGCTGCCTGATGATGTTGTTCGGCAGCCATCCACTGGCTGCCTATGCGATTGTCGGCTTGGGTGCAGCGGCCTATTCGCCGGCGAAGTACGGCATCCTGACCGAGTTGCTGCCTCCGTCCCAGTTGGTCAAGGCCAATGGCTGGATCGAGGGCCTGACCATCGCCTCCATCATCTTGGGCGTACTGCTGGGCGGACAACTGGTCGGTCCTGCCGTCGCCTCACATCTGCTGGCGATTGACATTCCAGGCTTCGAGACGGGAATCGACACCGCTCCCGAAGCGGCCATTGCCCTCCTGATCACGGTCTACGCGCTGGCGGCCTGGTTCAACACCCGCATTCCGCTGACCGGGGTCCCGATGCGGCCCATGCGGGCCGACCCTTCGCGGAGCCTGGGCGCCAACCTGATCGCCTTGCTGCCCGATTTCTGGACCTGCAATACACGGCTGTGGCGCGACCGGTTGGGGCAGATCTCGCTGGCGACGACCACCCTCTTCTGGGGCGTATCCGGCAATCTGCGCTACATCGTGCTTGCCTGGGCAGCTGCCGCTTTGGGTTACAGCGTGACCCAGGCGTCCAGCCTTGTCGGGGTCGTGGCAATCGGAACAGCGGTCGGCGCGGTCGTTGCGTCGGTACGGATGAAACTGGATCAGGCGACCCGTGTCATTCCACTCGGAATCGGCATGGGTCTGCTGGTCATTGTTCTGAACTTCATCGACAACGTCTGGGTCGCAGCGCCTTTCCTCATCCTTCTGGGGGGGCTAGGCGGCTTTCTGGTGGTGCCGATGAACGCGCTGCTGCAGCACCGGGGCCACAACCTGATGGGTGCGGGCCGTTCGATCGCGGTTCAGAACTTCAATGAACAAGCCTGCATTCTCGGACTGGGCGCTTTGTACGCCTTTTCTACGGGTATGGGGCTGTCCGCCTTCGGCGCCATTACCGGTTTCGGCCTGATCGTCGCGGGATTCATGTGGCTGATCCAGCGCTGGCACCAGAACAACCTGATCCACCATCGGGCCGATGTCGAACGTCTCCTGGAACATGCGCGGCACGACCATTCGCACTGATCCGGATCGCTTGCGCTTTACGGCTTGATCCGCCGTACCCGGGTTGTGCGCCGGCACGGCGCATAAACACAGCGAACAGCCGCTACGCTTCCTGACCGGATCGGGCAGGCAAACCCAAGGTTTCCATCAGTTCGTGTTTGCGCAGCGGCACCGCCAGCCAGGCGTCACAGCCGGCGAATCGGGCGCGAATCCGGTCGATCCAGCCCGCCGGTGGCGACAAAATGATGATCCGTCCGGGAATTCTGGACGATGATGCCTGCGCGTGACGCACGCCGGTACAGATACCAAACGTGTCGTCACCCAGGTAAAGGCGATCAAGGATGACCGCACGGTAGGTTCGTTCGATCAGAAACTTGCGGGCGAGGGAGTGCTCGGCAACCAGGTCCAGTTCGCATCCCCGATCCCGCAATGCCTTTCGCATCGGCGCCCAATCGGCCTTCTTGTCACAGATCAGGAGAACCCGGACCACGGATTCATCAACACCGGGCAACGTCTCCTGAACCGGCACGGTTTCGGGTGCATCGGAGCCAGCAGAGGGCACCTCCGCTTCCGGTCCAGAAGATGAGACGGACGAGAAAAACGTCGGGTGAGAATCGGCAGGGGCGCGTTCAGGCGCCTGCGGGCCAGGCGCCGCAGTCGCCGCACCGACGAGGGGTCGCGCCGGTTCCTGGATCACCGACTCGGTATCGACGACCCGCCGCATCGGAAGCGTTGCTTCCATCGGATTGCCGGCGTTCGGCGATGAGACATCCAGCGTCGCATACACCGGACCCTGCGCAGGCTTGCGGGCCTGTGGTGAGGGGCCGCCAGCGAGCGACTGCAATTCTTCCCGCGACATCGGCACGGTCGCCTGCGGATCGAACGCCGGTGGCGATGTTGCCTGTACAACGGGTTGCAGAAACTCGGAGGGGGAGAACGGTCGGGTCGCGGCAAACCCGGTGGCCTGCTGGGCGGGGTCATCCCACTCATCGAACAACGACGCTCTGGCCGATTCTTTACTCGCATCCTTATCGGGCGGCGCGGTCGCTTGCCGAACGGTATCCTGGGCGCGCAGGGCCTCCAGCAGAGAGGGCAAACGCACGGGGCGCGGTACAACAGGCCAACCGGTTCCAGGCAAATCTTTGCCGATGAGGACGACGCCCCGCCCGTTGGCCATCGTTCGAATCGATTCGGGCGACACCATCCCCAGTGGGTCAACGATCAGGATGTCAGCGAGCGACTCGCTCAAGGCGATCCCATACCCGTGCCCACCCCCGGAGCCCAGTGCTATCAGGGCTTGCAGAAGTGTTCGATCAGCGGCAGGCAGCCCAACCAGAGCAACGGAGCGCGTTTTTGCCAAAAGTCCCTACTCCCAAAGAAAGCCGACAAAACGCCAGTATTTACCGCTTTGACCATACTATCCACCGAAACGCGGGTTTTCTGTTCGAGACTGTGGCTATTGAGCATCGTAACCGCGCCGGGTCATCGCCGTGGCTGGCGAAACCGGACCCCATCTGCCACCGTTTACCGCCCATACCCCCTTTCCAGGTACCACCATGCACCCGCTCGACCAGATTTCCGTGATGCGAATCGACGGCACCCCGCTGCCCCTTGCCCAGTTGCAGGGCAAAGTCCTTCTGGTTGTGAACACCGCAAGTGCCTGCGGCTTCACGCCTCAGTTTGAAGCGCTGCAGACGCTGCATGAGGAATACGGACCGCAAGGACTGGCCGTTCTCGGATTTCCCTGCAACCAGTTTGGCGCACAGGACCCTGGCAGCAACGAGGAGATTGCCGATTTCTGCCAGGTGAACTACGGCGTGAGCTTTCCGATGATGGCCAAGGTCGATGTGAACGGTCCCCAGGCCCATCCTCTGTTCCAGTGGTTGTGCACACAGGCGCCCGGCTTGCTCGGAAGCACCGGCATCAAGTGGAACTTTACGAAGTTTCTGGTTTCCCGAGACCGCGAAACCGTCAGCCGTCACGCACCTCAGGTTGCGCCAGACAGCTTGCGTGATGCCATCGAGTCGGCACTGGCCGAACCTTAAGTCTCCTGTCGCGCGACGGGGGCGCTTACCTGCGGATAGCCGGTCAGGCGAGCAGCTCGTCCAGTACTTCCACCCAGTGGCGCACCGGCGTCGCGGTGCCACCTTGCAGATGGGTGATGCAGCCGATGTTGGCGCTGACGATCTGGTCACACCCCAAAGGCGCCAGTTGCTGCAGTTTCCGGTCGCGCAGTTGCTCGCTCAGTGCGGGCTGTAGCACGCTGTAGGTTCCGGCGGAGCCGCAACAGAGATGGGACTCCACGGGAGCCAGGCGGACCCCGATACCCAACTCGGTGAGGCCGGCCTCGACCAGCCCTTTGAGCTGCTGACCATGTTGCAGCGTGCAGGGTGGATGAAAACCGACTGAAGTCTGCTTTTCCTGGTTGCTTGCGATCCATTCGGGCCGGTTGGCCTTCAAGACGGACACCACATCGGGCAACAGCTCCGAGAGGTCTTTCGCCAGCCCACTGACAACTTCCGCTTTGCTTGCCCACACCGGGTCGTCCTTGAGGATATGGCCGTACTCCTTGACCGTGACACCACAACCGGATGCATTCACGACAATGGCCTCAACAGCGCCCGATTGAATGTGAGGCCACCAGGCGTCGATGTTGGCACGCATCTCGGCCTTGCCGCCGTCCTGGTCATTGAGGTGGAACTTGACGGCACCACAGCAGCCCGCCTTGGAGACAAGGATGGTCTGTATGCCGGCACAGTCGAGCACGCGCGCTGTCGCGGCATTGATATTGGGCATCATGGCCGGCTGGACACAACCCGCCAACATCAGGACTTTTCGGGGGTGTTGGGCCGTGGGCCAGACCCCTGCGGCCTGAGCAGCGGGCACTTTGGCCTTCAGAGTCGCCGGCAACATGCCGCGCACCGCCTGACCCACTTTCATGGCTGGCCCAAACAGCGGTGAAGTCAGGCCTTCTTTCAGAGCCCAGCGCAGCACCTTTTCACCGGCCGGGCGGGGAACCCGCTCATCCACCAGTTTGCGACCGATGTCGACCAGATGACCGTACTGCACACCACTGGGACAGGTGCTTTCACAGTTGCGACACGTCAGGCAGCGGTCCAGGTGAAGTTGCGTCTTGCGGGTGGGTGCGTGGCCTTCGAGCACCTGCTTGATCAGATAGATGCGACCGCGCGGGCCGTCAAGCTCGTCGCCAAGCAACTGGTATGTGGGGCAGGTGGCGGTACAAAAACCACAGTGCACGCATTTGCGCAGAATGGCCTCGGCCTCGCGACCCTCGGAGGTGTCCCGGAATTCGGGTGCCAGTTGGGTTTGCATGGAATCCGCCGCTTCGAGATCAAAGGCCCGCGACCAGGCGGCCGGGGTTGAGGATGCCGGCGGGGTCGAACTCCGCCTTCAAACGCCGGTGGATACGGTCCAACGGCGGCTTCAAAGGTTCAAAACGCGACATAGCCAGCACGGAAAGGTCGTTTTCAGCTATGAATAGTGAAGCACTCCCGCCGGCTGCGGCTGCCGCTCGCCGGAGCGCTTGGCCGTGGGCTGCAGCCGCGATCACCCAGCGCTGGGCCCCATGCCACTCTACCAGCGGCGGCGCGACACCCGGGGGCAGTTCCAGCACCGGTGCCGTCTTCGGCACCGACAGACGCCACAGCGACAGGGTCGGATCCCGACCGGTGAACCAGGGCATGCGCTGGTCGCGGCAGGCACTCCAGTCGACGGACGGGGCATTGCCGGGTTGGCGCTCCCCGCCCATGGTGCGGCAGGCCGCGTCCACGGCAGCCACGGCACCACGCAGGCGCACCGAGAGGGTGCCATGGCCTGCGGGCTCATCGACCCAGTAGCTGGCATTCAGCGGCAGCGGCTGGCCGCCCCAGGCGGCAAGGCGCCTCAAAGCCTCCGCCTGGCTCGCCTCGAACCGCAGCGTCGCCTCCGCGGGTGCGACTGGCAGCACCTTGAGGCTGACCTCGACCAGCACACCCAAGGTGCCCATGGCACCGGCCATCAGACGGGATAGGTCGTAACCGGCCACATTTTTCATGACCTGGCCGCCGAACGTCAGCAGCTCGCCACGGCCATTGACCAGTGTCACGCCCAGCACATAGTCCCGCACCGCGCCGACACTCGCCCGCGCCGGCCCCGACAGGCCGGACGCCACCATCCCCCCCACGGTGCCGTCAGCGCCAAAGCGCGGCGGCTCGAACGCAAGGCACTGGCCCTGCGCCGCCAGTGTGGCTTCCAGTTCTGACAAGGGTGTGCCGGCGCGCACCGTCACCACCAGTTCGCTGGGTTCATAGGACACGATGCCGGCCAGCGCACCCATGTGCAGCAGCTCGCCCACCGGGAGTTGGCCCAGAAAGTCCTTGGTGCCACCGCCACGGATGCGCAACGGCGTCCCGCGTCCGGCGGCTGCGCGGACGGTGTCAATCAATTGGAGTAGGACAGCATCGTGCATGGGGCGCATCGTAAACCGCCACTGCATTTCCGATACTGAATTTTTTGCAGGCCCGGTATGCGGGTTTTTTCGCCCATGCCCGGGTCGGTCGGCAATCGGCGGTGATCGGTGCGGCCCGAGATCGTTTGAAAACAATAGCAGAAAGTGACCTTTTAACGCTGGGTATCGTCACTTTTTGTTCAAATTTCCACCGCGCTGCAGGTCTGCCGCGGTGATGGCGAAAAAAATGGCCCACCGAGGTGGGCCAAAGATCCAAGGAAAAGACACGCAATGAAAAGAAGCAGGTCGCGGCGGTGCTCGCCGCGACCGGTGGGTCAACGACCGTAGGCCGTTTCGCCGTGGGAAGTGATGTCCAGGCCTTCGCGCTCGTCTTCTTCCGAGACACGCAGGCCGATGGTCAGGTCGACGATCTTGTAGGCCACGAAGGACACGACGCCAGACCACACGATGGTGATCAGCACGCCCTTGAACTGGACCCAGACCTGGTTGGCGATCGAATAGTCGGCCGCACTCACCATGGAGGCGGTGACCCAGTCGCCCACCAGGCTCGGACCACCCAGCGCCGGGCTGTTGAACACGCCAGTCAGCAGCGCGCCGACGATGCCGCCGACACCGTGGACGCCAAACACGTCGAGCGAGTCGTCCGCGCCCAGCATCTTCTTGAGCCCATTCACACCCCAGAGGCAGGCGAAGCCGGCGATGAAACCGATCACCAATGCGCCGCCGATGCCGACGTTGCCGGCGGCCGGCGTAATGGCCACCAGGCCCGCCACCGCACCGGAAGCCGCACCCAGCATCGAGGCCTTGCCCCGCATCAGCGCTTCGCCGATACACCAGGCCAGCACGGCGGCAGCCGTAGCGCCAAAGGTGTT
The DNA here is from genome assembly GCF_057219955.1 of Curvibacter sp. T50. Lineage (NCBI taxonomy): Bacteria > Pseudomonadati > Pseudomonadota > Betaproteobacteria > Burkholderiales > Comamonadaceae > Curvibacter > Curvibacter sp. T50. Next base: position 206,775 of record NZ_JBXVVU010000004.1, on the reverse strand, counting down.
GACAAAAGCCAGGGCGGCAAAACCGTTCGCTTCGAGCGCTGAGCCGGCATTGAAACCGAACCAGCCCACCCACAGCAGTGAGGCGCCCACCATGGTCAGGGTCAGGCTGTGCGGCGCCATGGCTTCGCGGCCGTAACCGATGCGTTTGCCCACCATGAAGGCACCCACCAGACCGGCGACTGCCGCGTTGATGTGCACCACGGTTCCACCGGCGAAGTCCAGCGCGCCGTGCTGCCAGATCAGGCCGGCCTTGGCGTTCATGGCGTCAACCACTTCCTTGCCCGTGTAGGCATCCGGGCCCATCCAGAACCAGACCATGTGCGCCATCGGCAGGTAGCTGAAGGTGAACCAGATCACCATGAAGAGAAGCACGGCGGAGAACTTGATGCGCTCGGCGAAAGCCCCGACGATCAGCGCGCAAGTGATACCGGCAAACGTGGCCTGGAAGGCGGCGAAGACGATCTCGGGAATCACTACGCCTTTGCTGAAAGTTGCCGCGTTGGCAAAGGTGCCCGCCGCGTTGTCCCAGATGCCGTTCATGAACAGCCGGTCAAAACCGCCGATGAACTGATTGCCTTCGGTAAACGCCAGGCTGTAGCCATAAATGAACCACAGCACAACGATCAGCGAGAAGGTCACCATCACCTGCATCAGCACCGACAGCATGTTCTTGCTGCGGACCAGACCGCCATAGAACAGCGCCAGTCCGGGGACGGTCATCAAGATCACCAACAATGTGGCGACCATCATCCAGGCGGTATCGCCCTTGTTCGGCACCGGTGCGGGGGCCGCTGCAGCAGCCGGGGCAGGAGCTGCGGCTGCGGCAGCGGCGGGCGCCGCAGCGACCGCAGCCGCCGGGGCAGCAGCGTCAGCCGGTTTGGCCTCGGCAGGCGCGGCGGCGGCGGCTGGCGCGGAGGCCGGTGTCTGGGCCATGACGGCGTGAGCGCCCATCAAGAGACCCAGTCCCAGCGCAAAGGAAGCAAGTAGTTTTTTCATTTCGGTTTCCTCTTACGGGTTGCGGGCGCTCACAGCGCCTCCTTGCCGGTCTCGCCGGTACGGATGCGAACAACCTGCTCGACGTCGTAAACAAAGATCTTTCCGTCACCGATCTTGCCGGTACGAGCGGCCCCTTCGATGGCTTCGATCACCCGTTCGACGAGGTCGTCGGCAATGGCCGCTTCGATCTTGACCTTGGGCAAGAAGTCGACAACATACTCGGCTCCTCGGTAGAGCTCGGTGTGGCCTTTCTGGCGACCGAAACCCTTGACCTCAGTGACCGTGATGCCCTGCACGCCGATCGCCGACAATGCCTCGCGGACCTCGTCGAGCTTGAACGGCTTGATGATGGCTGTTACCAGTTTCATGATTTCTCCTCAGGAGCATCCGGTCTTCAGAAGCTGTACTTCACGCCGAGAACCAGGCCCGCTTTGCCAGTGAATTTGCCGGCCGGCGTGACATACAGGGTCTTGGAGGCGTCGGTCCCAACCACCATGGCACTGGCGGACAGGCCATTACCCAGGTCTTTGCCCACCGTCACCGAGTAGTCGGTGTAGGAGAAGGCGCCGTTGTTCTTGACTTTCTGGTGCCCGATATGGGGCGTCACCGTCCAACCGTCGCCCATGTCGAAGGTCGCGCTCAGGTCAAGATAGGAGCTGTTCTTGCTGTTGGCAAAACCGAACAGGTTGGTTGTCGCATGCGAATACTTCAGCGTCGCGGGACCGAAAGTCACGGCGCCATACAGTTCGGTGGTATTGGGGCTCACCGCCAGCTTGTGGCTGGGGTACTGGTAGCGCAGCAAACCCACGTCATAGCCGATGTCACCCACCGAGCCTTTGTATCCGCCGTAGAGATCCAGTTCCAGGTTGGCGTCGCCACCACCGTCCTTGATCCACTTGATCGTGGAGCCCCACGCACCGAGGTAGACGCCGCTCTTGTGCGAGAAATCCACGCCACCCTGCAAGGCCGGCTTGAGACGGGACTGGGAAATGCCGCGATACCGGTAGTCGGTGACTGCACCGGCGTTGAAAGAAACCGTGTAGTCCGGCTCGGGTGCTTTCGCCTGGGCGAATGCCGACGTGCCGAACGCTGCGGCAACAAGGATCAATGCAGATTGCGCGAATGGTTTCATGATGAACTCCGGTCTGGTGAAAAGGACACCCGCTTCAAGCACAGACCGTGCCAAGAAGTTCACCCTGCTTTCACCCCGCGCGGGCAACATGCCCTTGCCTTCCCTGCGGAAGATCCGCTACGATATCTGTATGAAAAACCAGTATGCACCTGAGTGGTGCACGCCAGAAGGAATACGCGACCCCCGTGTGCACCACAACGGGAGGATCCTTCGATGAGCATTGCATTGGTGCAAAGCCGTGCCATGGTCGGCCTGGAGGCGGTTGCCGTCACGGTGGAGGTGCATCTGGCCAACGGACTTCCCAGTTTCACCCTGGTCGGGTTGGCCGACATCGAAGTTCGTGAGGCCCGTGAGAGGGTGCGATCGGCGGTTCTGAACAGCGGACTGGAGTTTCCGAGCAATCGACGGATCACGGTCAACCTGGCGCCGGCCGACCTGCCCAAAGATTCCGGTCGCTTTGACTTGCCCATCGCCCTCGGGATACTCGCGGCATCGGGCCAGATTGATGTGTCGCGCCTGCCTGGCCTGGAGTTCGCAGGCGAGCTTTCCCTGACTGGGGCCTTGCGGCCCATCCGCGGTGCGCTGGCCATGAGTCTGGACCTGGCACGGCGCCAATGCCCGTCAAAACTCGTCTTGCCGCCGATCAGCGCCGAGGAGGCCGCCATCGCGCCCGGCGCAACGGTCTTTCGCGCCAACCACCTGCTGGATGTGGTCGCCAGCCTCAGCCCTGTTGCCACGACAGATTCGGCTGCGATGACGTCGTCGACCGGATGGTCTGCCGTCACCGCGCCTGCCGCTGCCTCGGAGCCGCAATACCCCGACATGGCCGACGTCAAAGGCCAGGCGGCCGCCAAACGTGCGCTGGAGATCGCTGCTGCGGGCGGACACAGTGTGCTGCTGGTCGGCCCGCCCGGTTCGGGAAAATCGATGTTGGCCCAGCGCTTCAATGGCCTGCTCCCGCCGATGACCACGGACGAAGCCATGGAGTGTGCCGCCATCGCCAGTGTCAGCGGGCGCTTTGATGTCCGCCGATGGGCCCACCGACCACTGGCCGCACCCCATCACACGGCCAGCGCAGTCGCCCTGGTCGGTGGTGGCTCACCCCCGAGGCCCGGGGAAATCTCGATGGCCCATCAGGGCGTACTTTTTCTGGACGAACTGCCGGAGTTCCCGCGATCGGCATTGGAGGCACTTCGCGAACCCCTGGAGACCGGCGTCATTTCCATCTCCCGGGCTGCCCGCCGCAGCGAGTTTCCCGCGCGTTTCCAGCTGATCGCCGCGATGAATCCCTGTCCATGCGGCTATCTGGGGTCGAACCTTCGGGTTTGCCGCTGCACACCGGATCAGGTGGTCCGATACCAGGGTCGCCTTTCTGGTCCGTTGATGGATCGCATCGATCTCCATGTCGAAGTCCCCTCCGTCGCAGCTGCCGACCTGCTGCACACCGCCAGTGGTGATGGCACCGCGGCGCTCAGGGCCCGCTGTGCGCAAGCCCGATCCCATGCGATCGAGCGCCAGGGAAAACCCAACCAGGCGTTGCAGGGGCTCGAAATCGACCACCAGGTCAAGCTGGCCGCCCCGGCCGCAGATTTCCTTCGCGCAGCAGCCGACCGACTGGGCTGGAGCAGCCGCGGAACCCATCGAGCGCTCAAAGTCGCGCGCACCATTGCCGATCTGGCCGGCAGCAACACCACTGAAGTGGTTCACCTTGCTGAAGCCATTCAATACCGGCGCGCGCTGAAACAAGTCAACTGAGCCGCTCCGTTTGCCGCTTTTGCCCGTTCACAGGCTCGGCGCCAACTTTCGCCGCAGGTCATCCGCAGAGAGCCCCTGACGCTTTGCCAGATCGTCCACCTGATCGTCCCCGATCTTGCCCACATTGAAGTAGGTACTCTGCGGGTGGCTCAGCATGAAACCGCTGACGCTTGCAGCAGGCGTCATGGCCAGGCTTTCGGTCAGCCCCATGCCGATGTCGCCGCACTGCAGCAATTCGAACATCGCGCGTTTCACGCTGTGGTCCGGGCAGGCGGGGTAGCCCGGCGCCGGGCGGATGCCGGTGTACTTTTCCGCAATCATCTCGGTGTTCGAGAGTGCCTCCTGTGGCGCATAGCCCCACAGATCCGTGCGAACGCGGTGGTGCAGGCATTCGGCAAAGGCCTCGGCCAGCCGGTCGGCCAGCGCCTTGAGCATGATCGCGGAGTAGTCGTCGTGCGCATCAATGAAGGCCTGCTCCCTCTTCTCCACGCCCAGCCCCGCCGTCACGGCGAACACGCCGACGTAGTCGTCGGCGACGCCCTTCGGCGCCACAAAGTCGGCCAGGCAGCGGCTCGGGCGCATCACGCCGTCGATCTCGTGCTTTTCGGTCTGCTGGCGCAGGCCGTGCCAGGTCAGCGCTACCTGGCTGCGTGTCTCGTCGGTGTACAACTCGATGTCGTCGTCGCTTACCGTGTTGGCCGGATACAGGCCGATCACCGCGCTGGCGCTGAGCCACCGGCCCTCGATCAGGCGCTGCAGCATCGCCTGACCGTCGGCAAACACCCTGCGGGCCTGTTCGCCGACCACCTCATCCTGCAGGATCTCCGGGTAGGGGCCGGCCAGGTCCCAGGTCTGGAAGAACGGGCTCCAGTCGATGTATTTCGCCAGTTCCGCCAGATCGAAGTTCCTGAAAACGCGTTTGCCGGTGAACTTCGGCTTCGGCGGCTGGTAACCGGTCCAGTCGATCGGCGTCTTGTTGGCACGGGCTTTTTCCAGCGGCCACAACACGACCGGTTTCTTGTTGGCATGCTGGGTGCGCACGCGTTCGTAATCGGCGTTGAGCTCGGCGATGTAGCTTGCCGCCTGATCGGACAACAGCCCCTGCGCCACACCCACGCTGCGCGAGGCGTCCGGGACGTAAACCACCGGGCCATCGTAGTGCGGCGCGATCTTGACGGCGGTATGCACGCGGCTGGTGGTGGCGCCACCGATCAGCAGCGGCATCTGGCGGGCGCGGAAATACTCGTCTTTCTGCATTTCGCCGGCCACATATTGCATCTCCTCCAGGCTGGGCGTGATCAGGCCGGACAGGCCGATGATGTCCGCACCTTCTTCTTTCGCCTTGGCCAGGATCTCATGGGCCGGCACCATGACCCCCATGTTCACCACCTCGAAGTTGTTGCACTGCAACACCACGGTGACAATGTTCTTGCCGATGTCGTGTACGTCGCCCTTGACGGTGGCCATCACGATCTTGCCCTTGGCCTTGACGTCTTCTCCGGCGCTGGCTTGCTGGCGCTTTTCTTCTTCGATGTAGGGCAGCAGGTGCGCCACGGCCTGCTTCATCACGCGGGCCGACTTGACGACCTGTGGCAGGAACATCTTGCCTTGGCCGAACAGGTCACCGACGACGTTCATGCCGTCCATCAGCGGGCCTTCGATGACGTGCAGCGGTCGCCCGCCTTTCGCCAGAATGGCGCGGTAAGCCTCTTCGGTGTCGTCGTTGATGAAGTCCGTGATGCCATGCACCAGGGCATGGGAAAGTCGCTCGGCCACGGTCCGGGGAGATTCGGGCGTGCCACGCCACTCGAGCTTCTTGCTCTCATCCTTGGCGCCACTGCGGGCGGTTTCGGCAATCTCGACCAGACGTTCGCCCGCATCCGGGCGGCGGTTCAGCACCACGTCTTCGACGCGCTCGCGCAGTGTCGGCTCCAGATCGTCATACACACCGACCATGCCCGCGTTGACGATGCCCATGTCCATGCCGGCCGCAATCGCGTGGTACAGGAACACGGTGTGGATGGCCTCGCGCACCGGGTCATTGCCGCGGAAGGAAAAGCTCACATTCGACACGCCACCCGACACCTTGGCGCCCGGCAGGTGCTGCTTGATCCAGCGCGTGGCCTCGATGAAGTCCACCGCGTAGTTGTTGTGTTCCTCGATGCCGGTGGCAATGGCGAAGATGTTGGGGTCGAAGATGATGTCTTCCGGCGGGAAGTCCAACTCGTCCACCAGGGTGCGGTACGCACGCTCGCAGATCTCGATCTTGCGGGCAAAGGTGTCGGCCTGCCCTTTTTCGTCGAAGGCCATCACCACAGCGGCGGCCCCGTAGCGTTTGACCAGCCGGGCCTGGCGCTTGAACTCCGCCACCCCCTCTTTCATGCTGATCGAGTTGACGATGCCCTTGCCCTGGATGCAGCGCAGGCCGGCTTCAATGACGCTCCACTTGGAGCTGTCCACCATGATCGGTACGCGGGCCACGTCGGGCTCACCGGCGATCAGGTTCAGGAATCGCACCATGGCCGCCTGGCTGTCGAGCATGGCCTCGTCCATGTTGATGTCGATCACCTGCGCGCCGTTCTCCACTTGCTGGCGTGCCACGGCCAGCGCCTGCTCGAACTCGCCGTTGAGGATCATGCGGGCAAAAGCCTTGGAGCCGGTGACATTGGTGCGTTCGCCGACGTTGACGAACAGGCTACCGTCGCCGATGCGCACCGGCTCCAGGCCGGACAGTTTCATGGGCGGGATGGCCGGCGTGGCAACAGCCGCGCCAAGGGCAAAGGGATCGGGCATGGGTCTCACCTGGGAAAAGGCCGAACAGGTGAGCGTCGTTGCATCCCGGAAACGGGGTCCAAGCCTGACACCGTCCCGGGGCCGGGCTGGTGCTGCAACGCTCCTTGGAAACGCGAAATTTTAGCTGACCCCGCGTTGGCTGGCAGCCAGTCGGGCCGGTTTCCGTTCTGTTGCGATTTTGAACCGAAGAGTAACGCATTGACCGCTTCGGATTTTGCCGTCAGAATAAAGGACCACTTTTTTATCTATTTCGCTTCAGGTCGCCCGCGACGCCATGGACCGAGCACAATCCGACGTCGGAAACGATAGCCGCATGGAGCTGCGCCGCCGCATTGACGCCGAGCTGGCTGAAATGAGTGACATCCCGGTCAGCTCCTACCTGATGGCTGAGAAGCCCGCCGAAGAAATTTCGGTGCCTCACGGGCCTGTCGCGTCGGAGATTGAAGTGGATTCGGCGATCGGACGGCTGCTGTGGCACGCTGGCGAGCGTCTGGATCAATCGCCTTGCTTTCACGTCAACGGTCCCGATAGCACCCTGATCGCTGTGGCCTGTGTGCCCACGGGACGCCTCAGTGTGCGCCCGGGCTGTGCCTGGGAGCATCTGGAACACCTCAAGCTCACACCCCGCCCCGCCGCCGCCGCGGCCGCACCGCCGGGCTACCGCACCATTCACCGCGATGTGGCTTTGTGGCGGTTCGCCCTGTTCGGACGCCAGGGTGCCGAAACCTTGCCGCGTCACTACCGGCTGCTGCCACTGCGCTTGCGGGCCAAGCCCGAACTTGACCGTGCCCATGTGGCCGGCCGGCATGGCAAACTGATGCGCCTGCTGACGGGTCAGTCACGCACCTTCCGGGAGCTGCGTGAGCTGACCGGGCTGAGCGATGCGCAGCTCAGTCGCGATCTCGGCGCGCTCGCGCTGTTGCGCTGCATCGGTCCCGCCTGATCCGCAGCCTTCACCGTGATGGCATTCCCAGCCGCCAGGGCCTCAGGGCTCCGCGCTCAGGCTGCGGTCGCCTCCCTGTAGAAAACCCCTGACCCCAGGCCCCGGGCGGCCAATGGCCGCACCGCGTCATGAATCGCCCCGATGTGCGCCGGCGTGGTGCCGCAGCAGCCGCCCACGATGTTCACCAGCCCCTCGGCGGCGAATTCGCGGATCAGCCGGCTGGTGACGTCCGGCGTTTCGTCAAAGCCGGTGTCGCTCATGGGGTTGGGCAGCCCGGCGTTGGGGTAGCAGCTGATGAAGGTGTCGGGCGCCGCCTTGGCCAGCTCCTGGATGTAGGGGCGCATCAGCGTGGCGCCCAGCGCGCAGTTCAGCCCCACCGCCAGCGGGCGGGCGTGGCGCACGCTGTGCCAGAAGGCCGTCACGGTCTGGCCGCTGAGGATGCGGCCCGACGCGTCGGTCACGGTGCCGCTGATCAGGATGGGCAGGCATTCGCCGGACTGCTCGAAGTATTCGTCGATGGCAAACAGGGCCGCCTTGGCGTTGAGCGTGTCGAAAATCGTCTCCACCAGCAGCACGTCGGCGCCGCCTTCCACCAGCGCCTGCACCTGTTCGTAATAGGCGGCGCGCAGCTCCTCGAAGCTCACGTTGCGCGCACCGGGGTCGTTCACGTCCGGGCTGATGCTGGCGGTCTTGGGCGTCGGGCCCAGCGCCCCGGCCACAAAGCGCGGGTGATCCGGGGTGCTGAACTTGTCGCAGGCCTGGCGCGCCAGCCGGGCGGACGCCAGGTTCATCTCGCGCGCCAGGTGCGCCATGTCGTAGTCGGCCTGGGCGATGGTGGTGGCGCCGAAGGTGTTGGTCTCGATCAGGTCGGCGCCCGCCGCCAGATAGGCCTCGTGGATGTCGCGGATCACGTCCGGGCGCGTCAGCGACAGCAGCTCGTTGTTGCCCTTGACATCTTTCGGGAAGTCCCTGAACCGGTCGCCGGCGCCGTCCGGGCCGTGGTAGCCCTCGCCCCGGTACTGGGCTTCATTGAGTTTGAAGCGCTGGATCATCGTGCCCATGGCGCCGTCCAGGATGACGATGCGGCGTTGCAGGAGGTCGGGCAGCGCCCGGGCGCGGGTGTAGACAAGCGGCTTCATGGGCTCCGATTGTAGGAAGCGGCGCCCGGCGGGCACCGGCCCGGGTCTTTGCCGCACCGCTTTGGCCGGACAATAGCCCCCCATGAAGAACCTGCTCCCCCAAGAAGCCTGGGACCTGCTGCAGCGCCAGCCCGATACCCTGTTTGTCGACGTGCGCATGGAAATCGAGTCGCTGTACGTCGGCCGCCCGCCCGGCGTGGAAAACATCGCCTGGTACGAATACCCGGACCTCACCCCCAACCCGCAGGCCTTCGCCGCCGCCGTGCTGCGCGAGGCCGGCACCCCCACGCGCCCGGTCTTGCTGATCTGCCGCAGCGGCAAACGCACCGTGGACGCGGGCCTGGCGCTGGAGGCCGCCGGGTTCACCGACGTGGCCCATGTGGTGCATGGCTTTGAGGGCGACCTGGACGACCGGTTTCAGCGTTCCACGCTCAACGGCTGGCGCCACGACGGCCTGCCGTGGGAGCAGATGTAGGCGGCGACGGCTTTTTCATGCCTTTTTGGCCGTTACCCAGCGCCAAAAGGTGATTGTCTGCTCTCTTTTTCGTAGTGTCCGACCTGATGCCCCTGTCCATCCTGCGTGACGTTTTCGGCTACGCCGCCTTTCGCGGCCCGCAGGAAGCCATCATCGACCATGTCACCGGCGGCGGCGACGCGCTGGTGCTGATGCCCACCGGCGGCGGCAAAAGCCTGTGCTACCAGATCCCGGCCATTGCCCGCCAGCGGGCGGGGCACGGCGTCACCGTGGTGGTCTCGCCGCTGATCGCGCTGATGCACGACCAGGTCGGCGCGCTGCACGAGGCCGGTGTGGACGCCGCCTTCCTCAACTCCACCCTGGACGCCGAGGCCGCCGCGCAGGTGGAGCGCCGCCTGCTGCAGGGCAGTGTCACGCTGCTGTACGCCGCCCCCGAGCGGGTGACCACGCCGCGCTTCCTGGCCCAGCTCGATTCGCTGCACGAACGCGGCCTGCTGTCGCTGTTCGCCATCGACGAGGCGCATTGCGTCAGCCAGTGGGGCCACGACTTCCGGCCCGAGTACCGCGGCCTGACGGTGCTGCACGAGCGCTACGCCGGTGTGCCCCGCATCGCGCTCACGGCCACGGCGGACGCGCTCACGCGGGCCGACATTGTCGAGCGCCTGCAGCTGGAGGACGCCCGCCCCTTTGTCAGCAGCTTCGACCGGCCCAACATCCGCTACGCCATCGTCGAGAAAAAAGACGCCACCACCCAGCTGCTGCGCTTCATCCAGCGCGAGCACCCGGGCGAGGCCGGCATCGTCTACTGCCAGTCGCGCCGCAAGGTGGAAGACCTGGCGCAGGCGCTGTGCGAGGCCGGCGTGCCCGCGCTGCCCTACCACGCCGGGCTGGACGCCGCTGTGCGCCAGACCCACCAGGACCGCTTCCTGCGCGAAGACGGCCTGGTGATGGTGGCCACCATCGCTTTCGGCATGGGCATCGACAAGCCCGACGTGCGTTTTGTCGCCCACGTGGACATGCCCAAGAACATCGAGGGCTATTACCAGGAGACCGGCCGCGCCGGCCGCGACGGCCTTCCTGCCGACGCCTGGATGGCCTACGGCCTGCAGGACGTGGTAAACCAGCGCCGCATGATCGACGAAAGCCCGGCCGCCGACGAATTCAAGCAGGTGATGCGCGGCAAGCTCGAAGCCCTGCTGGCACTGGCCGAAGCCACCGACTGCCGGCGGGTGCGGCTGCTGGGCTACTTCGGCGAAGCCTATCGGGAGCCGTCGGGCGCCACCGGACCCGGCCGGGACGCGGGCACCCCGGCGCGGGACCACAACGACACGCCCCTGCCGGGCCTGGCGACCCGCTGCCACAACTGCGACAACTGCCTCTCGCCGCCCCAGACCTGGGACGGCACCGAAGCCGCGCGCATGCTGCTGTCCACCATCTACCGGGTGCAGCAGGCCAGCGGCATCAGCTTCGGCGCCGGCCACATCATGGACATCCTGCGCGGCAAGACGACCGAGAAAGTGACGCAGTTCGGCCACGACAGCCTGTCCACCTTCGGCATCGGCGCGGCGTTCAGCGAAACCCAGCTGCGCGCCGTGCTGCGCCAGCTGCTGGCCACCGGCGCGCTGGGCCTGCACAAGGTGCTGCTGTCCAGCGGCCAGGGCTTCGACACCCTGGTGCTCACCGACGCCTCCCGCGCCGTGCTGCGCGGCGAGCAACCGGTGCGGCTGCGCGAATCGGTGTCGGCCCCGGCACCGGCCGCCGGTGCGGCGCGCGGTCGCACCAGCCGCGGCAGCCGTGCGGCCCCGGTGGCCGCCGCCGAGCTCGACGCCGCCGGCCAGGCCCGCTTTGCCGCGCTGAAAGACTGGCGCGCCGCCGTGGCCCGCGAACACAACCTGCCCGCCTACGTGATCTTCCACGACGCCACCCTCGCCGCCATCGCCGCCCGGCAGCCCGCCACGCTGGACGACCTGCAGGGCATCAGCGGCATCGGCACCGCCAAGCTGGAGCGCTACGGCAGCGACGTGCTGCGGGTGTGCGGGGCGGGAAGCGGTCTTGTGCCGGCCGTCGAGGAACTTCCGGATTTATAGCAAACAATGACCATTTCACGATGGGTCATGGCCATTTTTATTGCATAAAGCCGATCGAACGCTCTTCCCGCACCTCGGGTTTGATGCGGTGCTCGGCTTCGAGCTGCTCCAGGAACTCTTCGGGGCTGAAATCGACGGCCAGGATGTCGGTCTGGCGTTTCACGGCGGCGAAGTCGCCCGGGCACAGTTGCTCCAGCCGGGCGAGCCGCGCCTGCCAGGCGGCCGTGAGGGCCGTTGCCTCACCGCCAAGGGCCTCGGTGACGAACATCCGCTCGCGCTGAACTGCCGTCAGCGGCCGGAACCTGATCTTGAACGCAAAGCGCCGCAACGCCGCCTGGTCGATACGGTCAAGCAGGTTGGTGGTGCAGATGAAGATACCGGCAAAGCGCTCCATCTGCTGCAGCATTTCATTGACCTCGGTGACTTCATAGGTCCGCTGGGCGCCCCGGCGGTCCTGCAGGTAACTGTCGGCTTCGTCGAGCAACAGCACCGCTTTTTCAGCTTCTGCGTCGCGGAACATTGCGGCCAGATTCTGTTCGGTCTCCCCGACAAACTTGCTGACCAGATCGCTGGCCTTGCGCACCATCAGCGGTCGCCCCAGCGCGCGGGCAATGTGCTCACCCAGCGCGGTCTTGCCCGTGCCAGGCGGCCCGTAGAAACACAGGGTTCCGTGACCCCGCGCCCGCAAAGCTTCCACGACCCGTGGCAACTCGAAACGGGTTTCCACGTTCAGCATGGATAGGTCCCAGGTGGTCACGGTGGGGCGGCCGGCGGCTTGCTCCACGGCCGTACCCAGCGCCGCGTCGGCGTTGCGCAGTTGCCGCTCGATCAGCGACTCGAATGCTTCGCCGTCCGGTTCGGCCGCTGCCGTGGCCAGCCCCGCGAAGCGCACCGCAGTGCGAATCTGGGCCGGGGTCAACCCCTTGCGTGCCGTCAGGCGGGCGACAAAGGGCTCGCTGACGGCGACGCCCTCCAGCGTTCGGCGCACCAGGGCCTCCCGAGCGCCCGGTGGCGGCGAGCGCAGTTCCAGGTGATAGGCAAAGCGGCGGCGGAAAGCCGGGTCAATCTGTTCGATGCGGTTGGTGACCCACAGGGTGGGCACCGGATTGTTCTCCAGGATCTGGTTGACCCAGGCTTTGCCGTTGACCGAATGGCTGACCGCCGCGGCCAGCGCCTGCTGTTCGTGGCGGGCCATCAGGCCGGCGGCATCCACGCTGACCGGCGGAAACACGTCTTCGACTTCGTCGAAAAGCAGTGCGGCCTGATGGGTGCCGCGCAGAAACACCTGTGCGATCTGCATGGACCGATAGCGGTCACGGCCCGACAGGCTGTTGCCGTCCCGGTCGGCATACTCGACCTCGAACAGCGCCACCCCCGCCGCCTGGGCAAGCACCTTGGCCAACTCGGTCTTGCCGGTTCCCGGCGGACCGTAGAGCAACACGTTGACGCCCTGCGCCTGTTCGGCGATGGCCCGGCGCAACAGGGTCACCAGCACCGCGACGTCCTCGCCGATGAAATCGAAGTCGGTGGTTGACAGATGGGTGGTCGCTGCGGGCCGGGTAAACACGGCCATCAGTTCGCTGCGGTCCCGGTATTCGCGCATCAGCACCGGCGGCAGCTTTTCGCTCACCTTCATCAGGTCAGCCAGATCGGTGATGTTGTGTTCGGAAATCAGGTTTTCGACCAGCCCGATCCGTTCGAGTCGTGAGCCCGCCCGCAGCGCATCGCCGACTTCGTCAGCGCTGACCCCAGCCACTTCGGCCAGCGCGGCGTAGGCTTCGGGGGCGTTGCTGACCTTGAACTCGACCAGCATGCTGCGCAGATCGCGCTGGTAACGTGCCAGCGTGCCGTACAGCAACAAGGCACGTTCGGCCTTGTTCAGCTGCAGCAGTTTGGCCAGTTCGTCGATGTTCTTTTCCACCAGGGTGGAGTGCTTTTTCAGGTTGTGTGTCAGCCAGCGTCCCGTGGCGGTCAACACCGCCAGCAGGTCCCGGGGACTGTCCTTGGCGTATTCGTCCAGATAAAAGAACAGCGTGCCCTCTTCGTAGGGACCGCGCCAGGCGCCATAACGGTCAAGAAACTCCCCCATGGGCATCTGTTCATGATGGCGCCAGAAGTCGTTGTCGCGGCAGCGCCGGCCCAGGAAGTCGCGCAGCCGTTGCAATACCGGTTCCGGCCAGACGAGGTGCCGGGCGGTGAGCGCCATCAGGCTGTTGAGGTCGCGGCGAACGTTGAATTTCGAGCCCTGTTTGCCGGCCAGGGTCAGCACAAATTGCGAACACATGAGGTCCATGACCGGGGCTTGTGCCAGACCCGGCGATAGCCAGACGGCGCCACCGAGCTCTCGCGAGACGACGGGCGCTGAAACGGATACCGAGCGCTTGACCATTGTGAAGCCTCCAGCTGCAACATTTGCGGCTTCACCATAACGCAGACTTGCGGTCGATGGAATACGGTGATGCGGGAAAAACACAGGCCGTTCAGGGGATTTCCTCACGACAATCAGCTCATGATCGATCTTCAAACCATTCGCGCTGCGGCGCAGCGCTTGAGCGGCCAGGTTCTGGAGACACCGTTCGTCGAATCACGAACGCTGTCCGAAATCACCGGCGCACAGGTCTTCCTCAAATTCGAGAACCTGCAATTCACCGCATCCTTCAAGGAACGCGGTGCCTGCAACCGGCTTGCCCAGCTGACGGCGGCAGAGCGCACTGCCGGGGTGATTGCCATGTCGGCCGGCAACCACGCGCAAGGGGTTGCCTATCATGCCCAGAAGCTGGGTGTACGCGCGGTCATTGTGATGCCACAGTTCACGCCCGCCGTAAAAGTGGAGCGGACCCGGGGTTTCGGCGCCGAAGTGGTGCTGACCGGCGAAACCCTGGAAGACGCGCGCTCCCACGCGTTGGCCATGGCCCGGGAGCAAGGCCTGACCTTCGTTCACCCCTACGACGACCCCGATGTGATCTCCGGGCAAGGCACGATAGGGCTGGAAATGCTGCAGGCGGTCCCCGATCTGGACTGTCTGGTCATTGCGGTCGGTGGCGGTGGCTTGTTGGCGGGCGTGGCTACGGTGGCGCGCGCGCTGCGACCGGATATCGACATCGTCGGGGTGCAGACCCGGCGCTACCCGGCCATGTTCGATGCTTTCAAGGGTACCCATCATGACGGTGGCGGCAGCACCATTGCCGAGGGTATCGCGGTGGGCACTCCGGGCACCCTGACCGAGGCAATCATCCGCCGTACCGTCAACGACATGTTGCTGGTCGACGAAGGCGATATCGAGCAGGCCATCGTCATGTTGCTCGAAATCGAAAAGACCCTGGTGGAAGGTGCCGGGGCGGCTTCGCTGGCTGCGGTCTTGCGCGAGCCTGCCCGGTTTCAGGGCCGCAAATTGGGCCTCGTGCTGTGTGGTGGCAACATTGATCCTTTGCTACTGGCTTCGATCATCGAACGGGGGATGGTTCGGGCCGGGCGGCTGGCCCGGGTTCGGGTCAGCGCCCGTGACGTCCCGGGCGTGCTGGCGACCATCACCCGGGTGGTTGCCGATGCCGGGGCCAACATCGATGAGGTGCATCACCAACGGGCGTTCACCACCTTGGCCGCGCAGAATGTCGAGATCCAGCTCGTGCTGCAGACCCGCGGGCGCGCGCACATCGAAACCGTGCTGTCGGCGCTGCGGGCCGCCGGCCTCCATGCCGAGGAACAGAAGTGAACACCCCATCAGCACACTCGCCCGAATTGATCAGTCGGGAGGCACTGCAGCAGGCCCTGGCCGAGCTGTTTGCACCGTGGGTTCAGGCACTGGAGCTTCGTGTCGACGCGGTCGCGCCCGCGTCGGTCTCGGTGGTCCTGCCGGTGGGCGAACATCTCGCCCGGGTCGGCGGCACACTGTGCGGACAGGCCATGATGGCAGCGGCCGACACCGCGATGGTGCTGGCCCTGATGGCGCACTTCGGCGCCTTCCGGCCATGCACGACGGTGCAGATGAATACCAGCTTTCTGCGCCCTCTGGTGGGCCAACCGGCGCGGGTGACGGCCACCGTGATTCGTGCCGGCAAGTCTCTGGCCTTTGGCGAAATCGACATCTGCGGTGCCAGCGACGGCAAGAGCGTGTGCCGTGCCAGCGTGACCTACGCCCTGCTGTAGATGGCCGAGTGCATCGGTGCGGGAAGACCATTAGAATCGCGCCGATTCACTTGTGAGGTTATCCCCATGTCCGCACCCGCGTCCCACTCCGATCACACCACCGAACAGGACCCCGTTGAGGCGGTGGTCAAACATATCCCGGTGGTTCTGCCGGTACTGGGCGGGGTGCTGATTTTCCTGCTGGCTTTCATTGCCGTTTTCATGGGCTGATACCGGCTACGGGATCGTCTTCGGCGATCTCGCCGACGCCGGCCTGGCACCTTCCCTTGAGTTCGTTTTCACCTGGCTCCGGCAGGACTTTGGCCGTCCTGCGGCTGCGGTGGACCCGCCGGCCCCCTC
The DNA here is from genome assembly GCF_057219955.1 of Curvibacter sp. T50. Lineage (NCBI taxonomy): Bacteria > Pseudomonadati > Pseudomonadota > Betaproteobacteria > Burkholderiales > Comamonadaceae > Curvibacter > Curvibacter sp. T50. The sequence goes on along the minus strand of NZ_JBXVVU010000004.1, from coordinate 190,970 downwards.
CCTGACAGACTTCCTGATTGCGCGCCGCCCCGGTTTCCGGAGGCCGGGCGCTCCTTGTCGTCTTCCATCCGGGAATGGCAGGTGCGCCGTCACGGCCGTGTTGCACCGGTTCAACACGCGCTGCGTCTGAAGCAGGGGTTTTGCGACCGATGGGAACGAACCGGCGCCTGCTCCTTCGCGCATAACCCTATGCACCTTTTGCATAAGTTTCGGCGATTTCACCCGGATTTCGTCAGGCGCGTCGGCGCGGTACTTCATAAAATCGGCATCCCGCTGAGTCCAGCTACCGGCCGGTTACGAGCTGGTTACGACGTGGTTCGGTTCAGGGCGCATCGGTTGACGTCGCCCGGTGAGTCGTCATTCCCCAAGTTCTTGCCTCAGGCGTGGCTTGCGGAACGACGATTTTTTTACTTAGGAGCTGTTCATGAATTCTCCCGTCCTGCAAGGCCTCGGTACCGGTGCGCCGGCCTACGTCAAGCATGCGCGTCTGATTGCCTGGGTTGCCGACATGGTGGCGCTGTGCAAGCCCGCTGCCGTGGTCTGGTGCGATGGCAGCCAGGAAGAGTACGACCGGCTGTGTCGGCAGCTGGTGGACGCGGGTACCTTCCGCAAACTCGATGAGGCCAAGCGCCCGGGCAGCTTTCTGGCCTGGTCCGACCCGTCGGACGTGGCCCGGGTGGAAGACCGCACCTACATCTGTTCGGAAAAGAAGGAAGACGCCGGCCCCACCAACAACTGGATGGCGCCGGCAGACATGCGCGCCACGCTGCAGCCGCTGTTCGACGGCTGCATGGCCGGACGCACCATGTATGTGGTGCCGTTCTCCATGGGTCCGCTGGGCAGCCACATCGCCCATATTGGTGTCGAACTGACGGACAGCGCCTATGTGGTCGTCAACCAGAAGCTCATGACCCGCATGGGCAAGGCCGTCTACGACGTGCTGGGCAACGACGGTGATTTTGTGCCGTGCATGCACACCGTGGGGGCGCCCCTGGCCGCAGGCCAGAAAGACACCACCAGCTGGCCGTGCAATCCCAAGGTCAAGTACATCGTCCATTACCCTGAGACCCGCGAGATCTGGTCTTACGGTTCCGGCTACGGCGGAAACGCCTTGCTGGGCAAAAAGTGCCTGGCGTTACGCATCGCCTCCACCATGGGCCGCGACCAGGGCTGGCTGGCCGAGCACATGCTGATCCTCGGCGTGACCAACCCCGCTGGCAAGAAATACCACGTGGCCGCGGCCTTCCCGAGCGCCTGCGGCAAGACCAATTTCTCCATGCTGGTGCCGCCGGCCGGCTTCGAGGGCTGGAAAGTCACCACCATCGGTGACGACATCGCCTGGATCAAGCCCCATGCCGACGGCAAGATGTACGCCATCAACCCCGAGGCCGGCTACTTCGGCGTGGCCCCGGGCACCAACACACTCACCAATCCCAACTGCATGGCGAGTCTGGACAAGAACGTGATCTTCACCAATGTCGCGCTGACCGACGACGGCGACGTATGGTGGGAGGGCATGGAAAAGGACCAGGGAAAACTCCCCGAGCACCTGATCGACTGGCAGGGCAAGGACTGGACTCCGGAGATCGCCAAGGCAACCGGCGCCAAGGCCGCGCACCCCAATGCCCGTTTCACCGTGGCCGCCACCAACAACCCGGCGCTGGATGCCCAGTGGGACGACCCCAATGGCGTGGCCATCGACGCCTTCATCTTCGGCGGCCGGCGCTCCACCACCGTGCCGCTGGTGACCGAGGCGCGCAGCTGGATGGAGGGCGTCTACATGGCCGCCACCATGGGCTCGGAGACCACGGCTGCCGCCTTCGGCGCGCAAGGCGTGGTGCGGCGCGATCCGTTCGCCATGCTGCCGTTCTGTGGCTACAACATGAGCGACTATTTCCAGCATTGGCTGGACATGGAACACAAGCTGGAGGAGATGGGCCACACGCTGCCCAAGATCTTCTGTGTGAACTGGTTCCGCAAGGATGAAGCGGGAAAGTTTGTCTGGCCCGGCTACGGCGAAAACATGCGCGTGCTCAAGTGGATGATCGACCGCATCGAAGGCCAGGCCACCGGTGAAGAGACCCTGTTCGGCGTCGCCCCGGCGTATGGCGAACTGAACTGGACCGGCCTGGCCTTCAGCGCCGAACAGTTCAAAACGGTGACCACCATCGACAAGGCCGCCTGGATCGAAGAACTGAAGCTGCATACCGCGCATTTCGAGCAGCTGGCCTACCACCTGCCCCAGGAGTTGGTCGAGACCAAATCGGCACTTGAACAACGCCTGGCGGAACTGGCCTGAGTCTCCGAGCCCCGTCTGCGGCGGGCGCAGCGGTCCTGTCCTCAGGGCTGCCGTCCCGGCTGCTTGCCCGCCCTGCGCCCTGGCCAGGGCTTTGTTTTTTGGGGAGTTTGGAATGAAATGTGGCAATACCCGGCGTAATAAGGTCGTTTTCTGCTATTGTTTTTGACATGACCGGCCCAATTCGGACTCGCGCCAATGCCTGGCCGGGGGGTGCGCTGGTGTTGCTCTGGCTGACGCCCGCCCTGTGGGCGGTGAACTACATCGTGGCCCGCAAGGCGCCCGGGGTGATCGAACCGCACTTGCTGGCTGCCGGACGCTGGGCCTTGGCGGCGCTGGTATTGACCGCCGTGGCGCACCGCGAACTGTGGAATCACAGGCGACTGGTCGCCGCGGCGTGGCGGGAACATCTGGTCCTGGGCGCGCTGGGCATGCTGATTTGCGGCGCCTGGGTCTATCTGGGTGCACGGACGACCTCGGCGATGAACATCGCGCTGATCTACGCGGCGTCGCCGGTGCTGATCGCGCTGGGCGCCGTGCTTTGGCTGGGTGAGCGCTTCAGCCTCCGGCAGGCCTGCGGCGTCGTGCTGGCCCTCGCGGGCGTGATCCATGTCATCGTCCAAGGCCGTTGGACCGCCTTGGGCGAGGTGCAGTGGGTCGCCGGCGACGGCTGGATTGTGGCCTGCATGGTCTCCTGGGCCGCCTATGCGCTGCTGCTCAAACACTGGCCCAGTCCCTTGTCGTCAACCGCCAGGCTGGCAGTTACCGCCTGGGGTGGCGTCGTCACCTTGCTCCCCGGCGCATTCTGGGAACTGAGCTCACGAGCCGGTGGCGCCTGGTCCATCGATGCGCTGGCATTGGTGGTCGCCGCGGCGCTGATTCCGGGGGTCGGTGCTTATTGGGCCTACAGCCATGTGCAAAAGGCTCTGGGCGCCAGTCGCGTCGCGGCCACGCTCTACATGGGACCGTTATGGGGTGCGCTTGCGGCCTGGGGGGTCTTGGGCGAAGCCCTGGGCTGGCATCATGCGATGGGTGCCGCGCTGATCATTCCCGGCATCGCCCTGGTGACGCGACGCCCGCGCTGACCGGCCGCCACGCCGGCCGGTCACCTCACAAGACGGGTTGACCCTTGACCGATACCCCTTCGGTGGGGCGGTGACTGGCCACAAAAACCGTTGCATCGTCGCGGCGCAGTGCCGCCTGCAGTTCCGACATGACCCGCGCGTCGGCACGGGCAATGGCCCACAGCCGCTCGCTGGCCCGACGCTCGGCACGCCGGGCCGCCCAGGCGTCCATCTCGGCCATCAGCTTTTCGGAGAACCGGCGGACCGTACCCGCCAGCAATGCCAGGCCGGCAAAAGCCACAATCCACAGCGAGACCCAGGCGAGCAGCAGGTGTCCATCTGCCCAGGCGTCAACCAGCATGTCGGCCACGACCAGGACCGAGGACACGATGGCAGCCAGCAACAAAGCGGCCAGCGCACGCACCGATGCCGTTTCGCGGCGGACCGATGCGCCGACCGACGGCGCGGCGCCAGGACCGGCCGTCGCAACGGCAGGTCGGGATACCAGACGAGGCAGGTTCATGGTTTTCCTCCTTGCGGGACTGTGGGGATCACGAAGACTTGTCCACACCGCCATCCTAGGGTAAACCCGTATTTCGGTCTACTTTTGATCTATGATGATTCATATTCACAACGTGAATGACTAGACCCGTGGTTTCGACGCCCAACTTTCGCACCCTGGACCTGAACCTGCTGCGGGTTTTTGATGAAATCATGGCCGAACGCAGCCTCACCCGGGCGGCACGCAACCTCGCATTGACCCAGCCTGCGGTGAGCAATGCGTTGCGGCGGCTGAGGGAAAGTCTGGGCGACGATCTGGTACGACGGCATGGACAGGGCCTGGAGCCCACGCCGCGGGCGCTGGCCATGTGGCCGGGGGTGCGCGACGCCCTGGCGCAACTGCAGGCCGTGGTCGCGCCGCATCAGGAGTCGCCAGCGCAACTGCAGACAACATTCGTGCTGGCGATGGCCGATGCCACGGCCGCCGAGCTGATTCCCGATCTGGTCGAAACCATGGAGGCGGTCGCGCCGGGCGTTGCCTTGCGGGTCCTCCCGCTCACCACCCGTGACCCGCGGTCCTGGCTTGAGGAGGGCCATGCAGACCTGGCGATCGGCTACTTTCCTGCCGTCCTGGCGGACCTGACCGCACGGGAGCAAGGGGGTGAAGCCGTGGCGTTCGAACACCAGCGTCTGTATGAGGGCGAGTATGTCTGTGTCATGCGCGAAGACCATCCGCTGGCCCGCGAACCATTGACGCTGGACGCCTATTGCGAGGCGCGGCACCTGCTGGTCAGTTTCTCGGGCCGGCCCTGGGGGTTTGTCGACGAAGCGCTGGCGGCCATCGACCGCCGGCGTCGGGTGGTCCTCACGGTCAACCAGTTTTTTACCGCCGGGCAGGTGGTTGCCCGGACCCGTCTGCTGACCGTGTTGCCCCGACACTTCGTGCAGACCCTGGCCGCGTCATCCCGGCTGTGCCTGCGGGAATTGCCCCTGAACGTGCCCCCGGTTCATGTCGAAGCCCTGTGGCACCGGCGGGTCCGCCATGCGGCCGGCCACGCCTGGCTGCACCAGATGATTCTGGAGTCGGGGCGCCGCGCTTTCAAAAACAATAGCAATTAAGTACTAAATCTGACGAATTACCGCACAGTCAAGACGGTGAACATCGGGTTCATTTGTCTATCTGATGACGAAAAATCCCTAGAATCGGGAGCATGCATATCCTGCTCGCCGTTGACGGTAGTTCCTTCACCCGCAAGATGCTGGCTTATGTGTCGTCCAACGAGTTGTGGTTCCGCCATGACTTCAATTACACCTTGCTGCATGTGACTGCCAAGGTCACCGGCCCCATGTACACCGAGGCAGGCCGTGTCATCAACGAAGCCGCCAACGACCTCGCCCGCCACTTCGGAACTTCGCCGGTACGGGCCATGCGGGTGGGCAAGCCGGCCGAAGTCATCACCGACTTTGCCCGCCGTGAACAATGCAATGTGATTGTCATGGGTACCCATGGCTACAACAGCCTGCAATCGGTGATGCTGGGCTCGGTCACGCAGGCGGTACTCTCATCCAGCCATGTGCCGGTACTGGTCGTTCGCTGACCGGCCGTTGCGCCCGTGGCGCTGACGATCCAGCTGCTGTCGGATCTGCACCTGGAGTGTCAGCCCGACTGGAAACCCGAGCCGGCACCCGGCGCCGATCTGCTGGTGCTCGCCGGTGACATCGGCTCCTACCAGCAAGGGTCGGCTCTGGCCACCCTCGGCGATCCCCATTTCGGACTGGGCCGTTTTTCACCCGCCGAGGGCTGGCCGTGCCCCGTGCTGTTTGTTCCCGGCAACCATGAGTACGATGGACTGGATTTCGACGAGGCACACCAGCGGCTTCAGGACAGCTGCCACACCCTGGGAATCCATTGGCTGGAGCAGCAAACCCTGTATTTCGGCGGGGTGCGTTTCATCGGCACCACGCTATGGAGCGACTTCGACGCGCTCGACAATCGTCCGGACCACGGCCGCGCCCCCGGCAAGAGCGGGCGCGACAAAGCCATGCGCGCCGCCAACTACTACCTGCAAACGACGGGAACGCACCGCCAGGGCAAACCCTTTCTGGCCGAGCAGGTCCGCGAACAGGCACTGCGCAGCCAGTCCTGGCTGCGGCACGCACTGGCTGTCCCGGCTGCGGAACCTGTAGTAGTTGTCACTCACTTCGCGCCCAGCCTCCACAGCGCAGACCCGCGTTATGGCATGACTCCAGGAACGGCGGGCTTCTGCAACAGCCTGGACGCCCTGACACAGTACGCCGACCTGTGGCTGCATGGCCACCTCCATTGCACGTCGGACTATCGGCTCGGCCGGTGCCGGGTCGTCGCCAATCCGCTCGGTTACGCCGAAAAAGGCGAGCAGGCTGCCTTTCGCCCTCAGCGGACGGTACAGATCGGTTGAGGCTCAGGCGTCCGCCTGCCAGGCGGTGCGGGCGCCCGGCGTTGGCGGCCCGTTTCGCCGCGCCAGGCAATTCCCCATGCGGTCTGTACGTATCGCAATTCGGGTCAAGCCGGATAGACTAGGCTGGAAATCTCTTTTCACACACGGAGCATGCGATGAAGATTCTTCTGGCTGTCGATGGCAGCAAGTACTCCAAGAAGATGCTGGCCTATCTGACCACCCACGAGGCCTTGATGAGCCCTGGCAATGAATACACCGCGCTGTCGGTGCAATTGCCACTGCCCCCCCGCGCCCGGGCGGCGGTCGGCAAGGATATTGCCGACGGCTACCACGCCGAAGAAGCAGAAAAGGTCCTCGGCCCGGTCTGCAAGTTTCTTGCCCGCCATGACATGACGGTCAAGAGCCAATGGAAGGTTGGTCATGCCGGCGAGACCATCGCCAAGGTGGCCGACAGTGGTGGCTATGACCTGGTCGTGATGGGCTCCCATGGACACAGCGCCCTGGGCAACCTCGTCATGGGTTCCGTGGCAACGCAGGTTCTGGCCCACTGCCAAGTCCCTGTCCTGCTGGTACGCTGACCACAGAGCCTGGCGGCGCCCGCGCAGTGCGCCCACCCTGGGCGTGGACACCGGCCATTGGCCGGTTTTTTTTCCTCAGCCTCCGGCAGCCTTCACCTCCGGACTCACGGGCCGGCCGCGCAACCGCCGCAGCAGCCGCAGGCAGAGTTGGGCGAAATCATCGACATAGGTGAACACCGCCGGTATCACCAGCAGACTCAGGAATGTCGAAGTTATCAGGCCGCCGATGACCGCCACCGCCATCGGCGAGCGGAAGCTGGCGTCGGCCGCCCCCCAACCGATGGCAATCGGCAGCATGCCCGCACCCATGGCCAGTGTGGTCATGATGATGGGACGGGCGCGCTTGTGGCAGGCGTCCAGCAGCGCGTCGCGCCGGCTCATCGGCGCCACGGCGGGCTGGCCATCGTGGCCGTCGTGCCCGCGCCGGGCGACGATCGCGTATTCCACCAGCAAGATCGAATTCTTGGTGGCCACCCCCATCAGCATGATCAGACCGATCAACGAAGGCATGGAGAAGCTCTTGCCCGCGAGCAGCAGTCCCACAAAAGCGCCGCCCAGTGACAATGGCAGCGCCATCAGGATGGTGACCGGTTGCAGGAAAGCCTTGAACAGCAGCACCAGCACGATGTAGATACACAGCACCCCGGTCAGCATGGCCAGGCCGAAACTGGCAAACAGCTCGCCCATCACCTCGGCATCGCCCACTTCGACCACCTTTACGCCGGGCGGCAGGTTGCGGATCGAGGGCAATTCCTGGGTGGCCTTGACCACATCGCCCAGCGGCAAACCGGACAATTCGATCTCGAAGTTGATGTTGCGCGAGCGGTCGTAGCGGTCGATGACGGCCGGCCCGCCGGTCATCTCCAGTGTCGCCACCTGGCCCAGCATCACCGGGCCACGCGCGCCGGGCACGGCCAGGCGCTCCAGTACCGACAAATCCTTGCGGGCGGAGTCCTCCAGTCGCACCACCACCGGCACCTGCCGCTGCGACAGGTTCAGTTTTGCCAGGGCCACGTCATAGTCACCCAGCGTAGCCACACGCAGCGTCTCGCCGATGGCGGCACTGGTCACCCCCAGGTCGGCGGCGCGGGCAAAGTCGGGGCGCACGGCGATTTCCGGCCGGATCAGACTGGCCGTGGAGGCCACACTGCCCAGGCCGGGAATGGTGCGCAGGTCTTTTTCCACCGCCAGCGCGGCGGTCTGCAGCGCCTGGGGGTCTTCGCCGGTCAGCACCAGAACGTATTTTTCGCCCGAACCCCCCAGGCCCACCTTGCTGCGCACTCCGGCCAGCGGCTCCAGCGCGGTGCGGATCTGGTTTTCGATGCCTTGCTTGCGCGGCCGTTCACCCCGCGCATCCAGCAGGATGGTCAGCGTCGCCTTGCGCACCTCGGCGGCGCCGGACATCGCAAACGGATCGCCCCCGGCGCTGCCGCCTCCGACGGTGGTGTACACGCTTCGGACATGCGGCACCTTCACGATCAACTGGCGGGCCTGTTCGGCCGTGTCCACCGTCTGGCGCAGCGAGCTGCCCGGCGGCAATTCCAGATAGACCTGGGTCTGCGAGTTGTCGTCCGGCGGGATGAAGCCGGTGGGCAGCAGCGGAATCAGCGCCAACGAGCCGACAAAGAACGCCAGCGACAGCACAATGGTTGCGAGCCGGTGGCGGGTGCACCAGCCCGCCATGCGCATGTACCAGCGCATCCAGCGCGGATCGGCATGCTGGCCGACGATGGGCTTGAGCAGATAGGCAGCCATCATGGGTGTCAGCATGCGGGCGACGACCAGCGACGCAAACACCGCCAGCGACGCGGTCCAGCCGAACTGCTTGAAAAACTTGCCCGCCACTCCGCTCATGAAGGCCGTGGGCAGAAACACGGCAATCAGGGTAAAGGTGGTCGCAATCACCGCCAGGCCGATCTCGTCTGCCGCCTCCATGGCCGCCTGGTAGGGCGTCTTGCCCATGCGCAGGTGCCGCACGATGTTTTCCACCTCGACGATGGCGTCGTCCACCAGAATGCCGACCACCAGCGACAGCGCCAGCAGCGTGACCACGTTGACGGAGAACCCGAGCAGATACATGCCGATGAAGGCCGGAATCACGGACATCGGCAGCGCCACCGCCGACACCAGGGTGGCACGCCAGTCGCGCAGGAACAGCCACACCACCAGGACGGCCAAAATGGCGCCTTCGTAGAGCATCAGCAAGGAACCGTCGTACTCTTCCTGCACGGGCGTGACAAAGTCGAACGCCTGGGTCAGTTCGATGTCCGGATAGCGGGCCTTGAGCTCTTCGAGCGCTGCCCGGACCGCCGCCCCCACCGCGACTTCGCTCTCGCCGCGGCTGCGCGCGACTTCAAAGCCAACGACCGATCGGCCATCCAGATAGGCGGCAGCGCGGGCTTCGGCCACCGTATCACTGACGGTCGCCACCTGATCCAGCCGGACCCGGCGCCCCTGTCCCTCGGCGCCTGCGCCGGAAAGGGCCAGTTCGAGTCCCGCGATTTCGTCCGCCGTCCCCACGGTACCCAGGGTGCGCACCGCCTGCTCGCTCCCCCCGAGGTCGGTGCGCCCGCCGGCAGCCTCCTGCTGCACTTGACGCAGCTGACGCGACACTTCCGCCGCGGTCACGCCCAGCGCCTGCAAGCGCTGCGGGTCAAGCGCCACCCGGATCTCGCGGTTGACGCCGCCGACGCGGTTGACCGCACCGACGCCTTTGACCGCCAGCAGACGGCGCGCCACCTCGTTGTCGACGAACCAGGACAAGGCCTCGTCATCCATGCGGGCCGAGCGCACGGTATAGGCCAGCACCGGTTGTCCGGCCAGATCCATCTTCTGCACGATCGGGTCGCGCAAATCGGAGGGCAGATCGGCCCGGATGCGCTGCACGGCCGAGCGGACATCATCGACCGCTTCCTGCACCGGCTTTTCCAGGCGGAACTCGGCGGTCACCGTGACCACGCCGTCCTGCACTTTGGTGTAGATGTGTTTGAGCCCCTGCAGGCTGGCAACGGTGTTCTCCAGCTTGCGGGCGACATCGTTTTCAAGCTGCGCCGGTGCAGCGCCGGGCAAAGCCGCCGACACCGTGACGGTGGGCAGATCGATGTCGGGAAAGTTCTGTACCTTCATGGCCTTGAAGGACAGCAAGCCGGCAAAGGTCAGCATGACAAACACCATCACCGCCGGGATGGGGTTGCGGATCGACCAGGACGAGACGTTGATCATGGCGCGTCTTTCAACGGTTCGCAGCGGACGCCGGCGCGGCCGGCGCCACGGTGCTGATACGCACCAGGTCACCGTCGTTGAGGAATCCGGCGCCGACCACCACCACCCGGGTGTCGGCCGCCAGCCCGCTGTGGATTTCCACCCGGTCCCCTTCGATCCGTCCGGTACGCACCTTGGTCATGGCGACCCGGTTGCCCTCGATCATCCGGAGTACATAAGAAAAGCCATCGCGCACCACCACGGCCGCCTGCGGCAGCGTCAGCGCCGCGCCCTCGCCGAGCAGGAATTCGCCGCGCGCGAACATGCCCGGCAACGCCGGCAACGGCGCCGAGCCCGGCGCGCGGTTCAGGTCCACATAGACCAGCGCCTGCCGGGTCTGGGCATCGACCGTCGGCGCCACCTGCCGCACCCGGCCCACAAGTACGGCACCACTGGCCGCCGTGACCGTGGCAGCGGTTCCCGGGGCGAGTCGGCCGAGTTCGGCCGCGGTGACTTCGGCCCGCCATTCCAGACGGCCCTTGCGGATCAGGCGAAACAGCTCGGCACCGGGATTGACCACGGCACCCAGTGTGGCGCTGCGGGCGGAGATGATGCCGTCGTCCGGGGCACGGACCTGCGCCTGCGCCAGGCGGGTCTGCTGCACCTCCAGCAGGGCCTGCGCCGCCTGCACCCGGGCTTGACTGGTCTGCTCGGCGGTCAGGTACTGGGCAATCTGGGCCTCGCTGAGCGCGCCGGTGCCACGCAGCTCACGCGCTCGCACGGCATTGGCCTGCGCTTCGGCGGCCATCGCCTGCGCCTCGGCCAGACTGGCACGTGTTTGCGCCAGCTCGGCCCGCAAGGTGTCGGCATTGAGCTCCGCGAGGATCTGCCCGCGGGTCACCCGATCGCCCACCTGCGCGCGCACTTCAATCAGGCGCAGTCCCGCTGTTTCCGCGCCAATACTCGCTTCCTGCCACGCGGCCAGGCTGCCGTTGGCGCTGAGTCGGCGGGGCCACTGGCGGCTCTGCGGCGTATCGACCGCCACCGTCAGGGCCGGGCGTGCCTTGGCCGCAGACGCGGCCGGAGCCGGGGTCGGTGCGGCAGTCGGGGTGGCGTTCTGCGCCTGCGCAACAAATGCCGCCAGCGACAACAGGGCGGTCAGGGCGAGGGAAATCCGGGTGAACGGTGCAATCGGTTTCATGGCGGTGGTGGAGTTCGGGGTCAACGGGAACAGTCGGTTACGGGCGCACTGGCAGCGCGGGGCTGGGCTCGGCGGGCGTCCAGCCGCCACCCATGGCGCGATAGAGCGCGATCCAGGCCAGCTTTTGCTCCAGTTCCCATGTCAGGACACTTTGTTGGGCGGCGAGCGCGGCGCGGCGCGCCTCTTCGAGTTCCTGGGCACTGGCCAGGCCGGCACGGTGGCGTGATTCGGTGGCGGCCAATGCCCGGCGAAAGCCATCGGCGGCCTCGCGGACATCGGCCTGCCGGGCACTTGCGCCGTCATGGGCAAGCAAGGCTTGTTCGACTTCCCGCACAGCCTGTCGGGCGGTCGCCTCATACCGCGCGGCCGCCGCCGCGAGTCGAACCCGCGCCGCCTGCGCTTCGGCGTCACGTCGGCCACCATCGACCAGTGGCAAGCTCAGTTGCAGCGGCCCCAGTGACCAGGTTGTGGCATCGCCGCCGGTGCCGCGTTGGCCCACCCGGCCGATCTGGCCACTGAGCGTCAGGCGGGGGTAACGGGCAGCGTCGGCGACACCGACATCGGCACGGGCGGCCAGCCATTCCCTGTCGGCGGCGCGCAGATCCGGGCGCTGCTGCAGCTGTTCTGCCGGTAGCCGTTGCGGAATCGGAGGACCGGCCGGTTGCGGCGCGTCTTCCTGCCCCGCAAGGCGCTGGTCAAGGCGGGCCAGACTCCAGCCCGTCAGGGCCGCCAGACCCTGGCGTTCACTCGCGCAGCGGGTCTGCTGGTCGCGCTGCTCGGCGCGGCCCTGGGCGGCGCTGGCCGTCAGCAAGGCGGTGGCCGCCGGTGCCTCCAGCCCAGCTTGCGCGCGCAGCGTCGAAAGGCGTGCCAGCGCGCCCCGTGCTTCGACATCCGCACGGGTAAGCGCCAGACTGCGCTCGCAGTGGCGCAGGCTGACCCGCGCCCGCGCGACCTCGGCCGCCACGGCAACCCGGGCATCATGCCAGCGCGCCGCACTGGCATCGACGCGTGCGTCGGCCGCATCGCGGCCGGCCTGCTGCCCGCCCCAGAGGTCCAGTTCCCAGTTCATGAGCAGGCTCGCCGCCGCCTGGGTTGCCGGCGGACCGCCGGGGCCGGCGGGTCCCGAGGTGGTGGCGCGGGCTGCCTGCAAACTGCCATCGACCTGGGGCCGACCGGCCGCGGTGGCAGCAATCTGCGCCGCCTGGGCCTGGGCCAGCCGGGCCCGCGCTTCGGTCAGGTCGGCGCTGACGGCCTGGGCATCGACGATCAGCTCCAGCAGAACCGGGTCGTTCCATTGGCGCCACCAGTCCTGCAGGCGGGCAGGGTCGCCGTTGTGGGGCAAGGGTGCGGACCAGGCGGCCGGGACCACCGTTGGCGGCGCCGGGGGCGGGGGCGGCGCACTGGCGCAGGCGGACAGCACTGCGCCCACCAGCAGGGGGAGCAGCATTCGGTGCGGAAGGGGCGGTTTGCAGTTCATGGGGTGTCGGTAGGCAGGGGCAGGCCACGGCGGCGGGCCTCGGCCTGCACCATGGCCAGGGCATGCTCGGCCATGCGCTCGGCCCAGCGATGGATTGCGGGGGCGTCGGCCATCAGGGACGGGCACAGGTCGTCGATCAAGTCCTGGCCCACGTACAGGTAGACCCCGAGGCTGACGATGGCAAAGGCCAATCGATACAGGTCGTCATCGGGTCGGGGCAGCCCCAGGTGCCGGCGCAGGACCTCGGTCAACGCCTGGTGATAGGGACGCAGGTCCATCTGAATATGGGTCTGCCAGGCGCCGGTCGGCTCGACCATTTCGCGCAGATGCAGCCGGGTGCACAGGCGCGGCAGCTCTCCCTGTTCGAAGGGTTCGGCGAAGCCGCGATAGACGGCCAGCAGCGCCTGGTGCAGGTTCAGCGCCGGGTCGGCAAATGCGGCGATGTCGTCGCGGGGATTGCCGGTGACCTCGGTGAAGGCGGCGCGGTACAGCCCCTGCTTGTCGCCGAAATAGTAGGCAATGGCGCCCACGTTGGCATGGGCGGACTGGGCAATCTCGCGCGTGGACGTGCGCTCGTAGCCTTTTTCGGCAAACAGGCGCAGGGCACTCAGCAGCAAGCGTTCACGGGTCTGGGCACCGTCGCTGCGCCGCATGCGATCAGCAGGTTCGCCGGGGAGTTCGGAAGGTGCCATCGCTGGGATTCTACAGTTAAATCAAACGTTTGATCTAAGTATGACCGGAAGCAAGGTCACCCCTATTTTCGGGAATTGAAACACTGATTTTTGCTTTGTTTTCGATAGCATCGGCAGACCCTTTTACGCTGGGTATCGATGCTTTTCTTCCCTTTTTCAGGGATTGGCCGAGATCTTGGCGCCGGCGACGCTAGCGGGCGCGCAATCCGTCAAAACAGGTGCTCATCACCAGATCGACAATGGCTTCGTCACTGTGCTGACCGCCCATTTTGAGGAACTCCACCACCGGATCGCACGCGCGGGCGAACAGGGTGTAGAGGATGGCGATCGCAGGCAGGCCGGGGTTGAGTTGGCCACTGGCCTGCGCGGCTTCGATCCAGACACCCAGGGTGTCGCTGATCTCCACCAGGCCGTCCATGTATTCGCGACTGGACATGAGCGCCGCACGCAGGCTGGAGTTCTGGCTGGGAAGGGATGGCATTTCGCCGCTGAGCAGCACCTGCAGTGTCCAGCGGGTCACCGCCTGAATGTTCGCCAGGGGATCGCCGGAGGCTGGTATGGAGCGGACAAAGTCCTGGGCCCGCTTCATCACCCGGACCATGGCGGCGCAGGCCAGATCTTCCTTGCTGGGGAAGTGCTTGTACAAGCTGGCCTTGGCGATGCCGACATCGGCCGCGACTTCATCGACGGTCATGGCGTCGAAGCCTTTTTCGGCCAGCAGCCGGTTCACCGAGCGGATGATGGCATCTTCCCGGGCCAGCAACATGCGCGCCTTGAACGACAGCCGGGCGGTAGGCGCAACAGGGGTATCAAGTGTCTCCATCGCTCGATTGTAGATGCGGGAGATTTTTTCTGCACGCCGCGTATGAAAGCTTACTGATGAGTATGCGTTCGCACAGCCTCGCGTCGATGGGGTGCCGCGAAAACCTAACCGCGTTCCACCTGCGGCCGGCCGCGCTGCACGACGAAGCTGGCCTGTCGCTGCAGCCGACTGTCGGGCAGGACGGGGTGGGCGGTGGTGCGAAACTGCGCTTCCAGCCGCTCGGCGCGCAGGTCCAGCAGGGTGTAACCGCGTTCATCGGCCCGCGCATGATGGATGTCGGCGTTGGACTGTCGGATGCCGTCCACCACGGTGTCGGACAGCCCCCGCGAGCTGATGGAGGTGGTGACCAGCTCGCTGGCAATGACCGGCGAGGCGGTATCGCCCGCGTGGCGGCGCAGATCGGCGGCGACGGCCATGTGAACGTCGCCCCCCAAGGTGACCACGTTGGCCCCTGCAGCGGCGGCCAGCGCGGTCATCAACCGTTCGCGCGCCTGCGGATAGCCATCCCAGCCGTCGCTGTAGGCGCTGCGGCCCAGCGGGGTCACCACGCCCCACGGATTGATCAGGGTCGACTGCGCGACAAATTTCCAGCCTCGGGCGGACCGGGCCAGGCCGTCGGCCAGCCATTGCTCCTGCTCGGCGCCCAGCAGGGTGCGCGCCGGGTCGGCCAATTCGGCACAGCCAAGCAGGATGCGCCCGCCGCCGCGCAGCGGGTCGGGGCAGGCGTGGGGACTGCGGTACTGCCGACAGTCGAGCATCCACAGGTCCGCCAGTTGCCCCCAGGACAGTTGCTGGTGAATGCGCATCGGCACGCCCGGCTGCTGGCCCGCCGGCAGCTCGACGGGCATGTGTTCGAACCACGCCCGATAGGCTGCCACCCGGCGCTGCAGGAAAAGCTGGGGGTCGCCGCCTTTGGGGTCCAGCCCGCCCGCGTAGTCGTTGACCACCTCGTGGTCGTCCCAGGTGACCAGCCAGGGATGGGCGGCGTGGGCAGCCTGCAAGTCGGGATCGCGCCGGTACAGCGCGTAGCGCGCCCGGTACTCGGCCAGGCTGCGCGGAATGCCCCCGGTATGCCGCCGCTGCGCCGGCGCGACCATGCGGCGCGGGTTGCTGCCTTCGTAGATGTAGTCACCGACAAAAAGCACCAGGTCGATGTCCTGTGCGGCCAGATCCCGGTGCGCGGTGAACCAGCCCTGCTCGTAGTGCTGGCAGGAGGCCAGCGCCAGCCGCAGCCGACCGACCGCGGCCTGTGGCGCCGGGGCGGTGCGCGTGCGCCCGGTGGCGCTGACTGCGTCACCGCTGGTAAAGCGGTACCAGTAGGGCCGATCCGGCGCCAGCCCGCTCAGGGGAACATGGACGCTGTAGCCGCGCTGTGCGTCGGTCAGCACATCGCCACGGGTCACCGGCCGGCGCAGGGCATCATCGCTATACACTTCATAGCTGACCGCGACCGTTTTGCGCTGGGTATCGGTAAAAAAGTCTTCATCGTCGGGTGCCAGCCGGGTCCAGAGCACGGCGCCATCGGGTCGGGGTTGTCCGCTGGCCACCCCCAGGGTGAAGGGCTGCGATCGCCACGGCGCAGCCGCCACTCCGGCGGCAAGCGGCGTGCGCAGCCAGGGCATCAGCGCCATCGAAACGGCCAGCCGGCCCAGCGCACGGCGGTGCATCATGGTGTGGGTACTCCCGGCAGAGTGAAGGTGAAGGTGGCGCCTTCACCCACCGCAGCGTCGGCCCAGATCCGCCCGCCGTGGCGGGCCACCACCCGCTGCACGGTGGCCAGACCGATACCGGTGCCGGGAAAGTCGTCTTCGGCATGGAAGCGCTCGAATGGCTCAAAAAGGCGGGCGGCAAACTTCATGTCGAAGCCCGCGCCGTTGTCGGCGACAAAGAATTCGGCCAGCCCGGGCTCGGTGCCGGCATGGGTGCCGAAGTGAATATGGGCGTCGGCTTTGCGCAAGGTGAACTTCCATGCATTGCCCAGCAGGTTGACCAGCAGCTGGCGCACCAGCGCCCGGTCACCCTCGCAGGCCAGGCCTGGCTCGATCAGGATCTGGGGACTGCGGCCGGGCTCGGCCGCCCGCAGTTCGTCAACCACCTCGGCCGCCAAGGCGCTCAGATCGATCGGTTCCGGCTGCAAGGTCACCCGGGAAACCCGGGCCAGCGCCATGATCTGGTCAATCAGCTCCTGCATGGAGCCCAGGCCCTGCTCCATCCGCATCAGGCATTGCGCCACGTCCGGGTCCGCGGTCACCGGCGCCGGCAGTTGTTCCTGCAGCATCTGGCGGAACATGTCGACCGCGCGCAGCGGATTGCGCAGGTCGTGCGACACCGACCAGGCGAAGGCTTCAAGTTCGCGGTTGGACAGCTCCAGATCCCGGGTGCGTTCGGCCACCCGTTGCTCCAGGCGTTCGGTGGCCAAGCGGGCGCGTTCTTCGGCCAGCAGGCGCGCGGTGATGTCGGTCACCATCACCAACTGGGCCGGCTGCCCGTTGAAGTCCACCGGGTGGGTGGCGATTTCGACCTGACGCAGTTCGCCCGAGCGCAGACGGTGGGTCCAGTTGGCCGAGTCGGGGTCGGGTTTGCCGGAAATCAGGTCGGAGAGCAGCCGGGCGTGCTCCGACGCCGGGCGGATATCGAGCAAGTTGCGCTGCAGGAACTCGCCTTCGGCATAACCGTAGAAGCGCACCGCCGCCTGATTGACCGCCAGAAAGCGCAGGGTACGGCGGTCAAACACATACATGATCTGCGGACTGCCTTCGAATAGTTCGCGGTAGCGGTTTTCCCGCTCCTGCAGCGCTGCCAGGGCTTCGTCGCGCTCGAAGCGCTGGTTTTCGAGACTGAGAACCAGACTGTTGACGGAGCGTTGCAGGCCGGCGAGTTCGGCAATGCGGGGTTCCGTGGCATCGAGCGCCTTGGCATGTTCGCCGCGCTCGATCTGGATCAGGCTGCGACGCAAGCGGCGCACCGGCGCCGCCAGCAGGCGCAAGCCGGCCACCCAGATCAGCAGCGCCATGGCCAGTGCGCCGGCGGCCGTCAATGCGGTGGCGGTCAGCGTTTCACCGGCTGGTCTGCGGGTGGCGCCGTCCGACACAGACCGCAGCACCAGCAGACGGTTGCCGTCACCGAGGTCGGCGCTGGCCAGCGCCTTCAGCAGCCCGCCCGGTGACGGTTCAGGGACCGGGACACCGGCCCGGTAGGCCTGCACGGCTGCATTCCAGTCCGGGTCCGCCAGTCGCTGGCCGGGGGGGTCGGGCAAGCGGGGGCGGGAGAAGACCACCCGCTGATCACTGTCCAGGACGATCAGCGCTGCGGCGGGACTGGGCTCTCCCGGGCCGCGGTGCGGCACGACGACGTCCAGGTCCAAGGTGACTACCAGGGCGGCCGGCCCAGCCTGTGAGGTGGCCGGAACCGCCCGAGCCAGCACCAGCGCGGTTCTGTCACTGAGGGTGCCCGCCGGGAACACGGTCAGCACCAGTTCGCCGGGCCGGGCCTGGGCCTGGCGCACGAGGCTGGCTGCCATCGGGCGGGTCGCGTATTCCGTGGCTTCGCACAGGCGTCGTCCGTCGGCTTGCAAGATGGCAAAGCGGACGCCAGGTACGGACTGCGCGGGAAGGGGTTTCATCCAGGCGTTGCAGGCCCGGGCGTCCCGGTAGGCTACGAACGCGGCCTGGGCAGCGGCGACCAGCATCTTGTCCAGGGTGCGCAATTGCGCCTCCAGCGCGCCCGCAGCCAGACGGGTTTCAGCTTCCAGGGTCTGAACGTTCCGGGCGCGCTCGAACTGGCGCTCCTGACGCGCGCGCAACAACTCGGAGACGGTCCACGGCAAAGTGGCCAGGGCGGCAAACAGCAACAACAAGGTCCCCAGACGGGTGCCGCGCCGCCTGGCGGTCCCTGGACGCGCCTGCAGCGGCTGGGCCACGGTGGGTTCGAACTGAGCCTCTGTCATGCCCGGTCAGTTCAGGTGGCGCTCTGCGGCCTGCGTGAGTGCGTCGGTCAAGGCCTCCAGCACGTCGGACTGGAGATTCCAGCAATGCCAGAACAACTGGATGGACAGCTGGTGTCCGGGCGCCACATTGACGAGCGCGCCCGATCGCAGATCCTCGCGGGCGATCTGCTCGGGCACCACGGCAATTCCCCAACCCGCCCGGATGGCACGCACCTGCCCCTCGCTGGACGGAACGTACAGCTGGGTCAGGCTGACCTGCTTGAGGCCGAAACATTGCGACACGAACTCGGTCTGCATGTCGTCCTTGCGGTTGAAGGCGACGAAAGGGAAATGGCGAAAGTTGTAGGGCGTCAGCCCGTCCGGCAGATGTTCGGCGGCCCAGGCGGGACTGGCCACCGCCACATAGTGCATGGCGCCGAGGGTTACCAGCTTGCAGCCGCGCAGGGGCTGATGCTGGGTGGTGACACAGCCCAGCACCTGGCCCGATCGCAGCCATTCGTGGGTGAAGTCCTGGTCGTCGGTAATGACCTCCAGCGGCACGCCGCGGCGGGCCAGGTCGCCCAGCGCATCCAGCGCCCAGCTGGCAATGCTGTCGGCGTTGATGGCGATGCTGATCCGTTCGTCTTCGCGACTGCCGCCCCCCAGTCGGGGCGCAAACTCGCGCAGGTCACGCTCCAGGTCAGCCCGCAACAGGCGCAGCTGCTGGGTGTGTTTGAGCAGCAGTTGCCCGGCGGGCGTCACTTTCAGCGGCCGGCTGCGCACCACCAGCACGGTACCCACCTGGGCCTCCAGCCCGCGCAGGCGCTGCGATACCGCCGACTGCGTGATGTGAAGACGCCGGGCCGCCCGCTCGAAGCCGCCCTCTTCGACAATGGCAGCAAGACACTCCAGAGCTTCGGGATCAAAGGGGTTCATGGCGAAATCACAGGATGGGGTTGTCGTTAAATTAGTCTAACTGATGATTTTCGCTTTTAGTTAATTCGTCTTTTAATTTGACCGGGTTTGCCGGACACTGCGGCCCATCGATTGTTCACCGAGTACACATCATGCACATCATCGTTCTGGGAGCCGGCATCATCGGCGTGAGCACTGCCTGGCATCTGGCCGAGCGCGGCCACACCGTGACCGTGGTCGACCGGCAGGCCGATGCTGCCCTGGAAACCAGTTTTGCCAACGCCGCCCAGATTTCCGTGAGCTATTGTGAACCCTGGGCCAACCGCGAAGCGCCGCTGAAAGCGCTGAAATGGATGTTCAGCAAGGAGGCGCCCCTGCTGTTCCGCCCCACCTTCGACATCCAGCAGTGGCTGTGGGGCCTGCGCTTTCTCGGCCAGTGCCATGACGCCGCCTTCGAGCGCAACGTGCGCCAGCTGGTGGCCCTGGGCGCCTACAGCCACGCGGCGCTCAAGGACGTGGTGGCCAGCACCGGCATCGAATACCAGCGCCTGACCCGCGGCATTGCCCACTACTACACCGACCAGAAGTCGTTTGACGGCGCGGCCGACGCCGCCGCGCTGATGCGCCGCCATGGCGTGCAGCGCCGCGTGGTGGACCGCGACGAGCTGCTGCGCATCGAGCCGGCGCTGGCGGCCTACGGCGAGCGCATCGTCGGCGGCACCTACACCCCGTCGGACGAATCGGGCGACGCCCGCGTCTTCACCCAGGAACTGGCCCGTCGCTGCGCGGCGCGCGGCGTGCGTTTCCTGTGGAACCACGACGTGCTGCGGCTGATCCGCACCGGCGGCCAGGTCACCGCCACCGCACTGCGCGACCGCGCCAGCGGAGAGGTGGTGACCGAGCGCGCCGACGCCACCGTGGTGGCCTGCGGCAGCTACAGCGCGCCACTGCTGCGCACCGTGGGCGTGAACCTGCCGATCTACCCCGGCAAGGGCTACAGCGCCACGCTGCGCCTGCGCCGGCCCGAGGCCGCGCCCAGCGTCAGCCTGCTGGACGACAGCGTCAAATGCGCCATGAGCCGCCTGGGCGACACGCTGCGCATCGCCGGCACCATCGAAGTCGGCGGCTGGGACCTGACCCTGGACACGCCGCTGGCGCGCGCCCGCTGCGCCATGCTGGTGCGCCGGGTGGAAGAAGTCTTCCCCGGCGTCTGCGAACTGGACGAGCCCAACTTCTGGGCCGGCCTGCGCCCCGCCACCCCCACCAACATTCCGTTCATCGGCGCCACCCGCGTCGGGCGGCTGTGGGTGAACGCCGGCCACGGCACGCTGGGCTGGACGCACGGCGCCGGCTCCGGCAAGGCGCTGGCCGAGCTGATCAGCGGCACACAGCCCGCGCTGGACTTCGGCTTCACCGGGCCGCGCGCGCCCGGCCTGCGTGCCGCCACGCCGCTACCATCGGCGGCATGAGTTCCACGCCCACCCGACACGTCCTGTTCCTGGTCGCCTCCGCCCGCGAAGACGGCCACCCCGGCAACACCGAATGGCTGGCCCGCCAGGCCGCGGCCGCCCTGCCACCCGGCACCGCCCAGACCTGGCTGCACCTGGCGCGGCTGGATCTGCCGCCGTTTGTGGACCAGCGCCACACCACCGGCCAGTACCCGATGCCCGAGGGCGATCTGCGCCGCCTGCTGGACGCCACCCTGGCGGCCACCGACCTGGTTTTTGTGGCGCCGGTGTACTGGTTCAGCATTCCCGCGCACCTGAAAACCTATCTGGACCACTGGAGCGCCTGGCTGCGGGTGCCCGGCCTGGGCTTCAAGGAGGCGATGGGCGCCAAGACGCTGCGCCTGATCACCACCAGCGGCGACCGCACCAAGGCCCAGCCGATGATCGACAGCGTCAAGCTGTGTGGCGCCTTTCTGGCCATGCCCTGGGGCGGTGAACTCTGGGGCAAAGGCGGCGCACCCGGTGCGGTGGCGGCCGACGCGACGGCGGTGGCGGCAGCAGCCGGGTTTCTGCGCGACCCTGCCTGACTATCAAAGTAGTAGCTTAAAACGACGTTTCCACGCTGGGTATCGGCATTCTTCATGCCAAAACGGTCGTTCCGACGCCGCCCGGCCGGCCCGGGCCTCACTTGCCGATACAAAAGCGGCTGAAGATCACCCCCAGCAGGTCGTCCGGGGTGAATTCGCCGGTGATGTCGTTCAGCGCGTTTTGCGCCAGGCGCAGCTCTTCGGCCAGCAGATCCAGCAGCGGCACCCGGGCCGACAGCTGCGCCTGCGCCTGATCCAGGTGCGCCCGCACCCGGCGCAGCGCCTGCACGTGGCGCTCGCGGGCGATGTACAGCCCCTCGGTCGCGCCCTGCCAGCCGGCCAGTTCCAGCAGACGGCGGCGCAGCGCCTCCAGCCCGGTGCCGGCTTTGGCCGACAGCACCAGCCCATCGGCGGGCGCTGGAGCGGCGCCGGCGGCATCACATTTGTTCCAGACATGGACCACCGGCACGTTTTTGGCCACTTTTTCGGCCAGACCCAGCGTGATCCGGTCATCTTCTGCTCTGTATTCAGGAGCATTCAGACGCGTCAGGTCGTGCAGGAACAGCACCGCATCGGCCGATTCGATCTGGCCCCAGGCCCGTTCGATGCCGATCTGCTCGACCGCGTCCACGCCGGGCAGGTGGCTTTCGCGCAGCCCGGCGGTGTCCACCACATGCAGCGGCACACCGTCGATCTGGATCGTCTGCTGCACCACGTCGCGGGTGGTGCCGGCGATCGGCGTGACGATGGCCAGCTCGGCACCGGCCAAGGCATTCAGCAGCGAGCTTTTCCCGGCATTGGGCTGGCCGGCAATCACCACCTTGATGCCTTCGCGCAACAACGCGCCCTGGCGCGCGTGGCCCAGCACCGCGGCCAGCGTGGCCTGCAGGCGGTCCAGCTGGCCCTGCGCGTCGGCCTGGCGCAGGAAGTCGATCTCTTCTTCCGGAAAGTCCAGCGTGGCTTCGACCAGCATGCGCAGGTGGATCAGGGCGTCGCGCAGGCCGTGGATCTCGGCGGAAAACGCCCCTGACAGCGAGCGGCTGGCGCTGCGCGCCGCCGCTTCGGTGCTGGCGTCGATCAGGTCGGCGATGGCTTCGGCCTGGGCCAGGTCGATCTTGTCGTTCAGAAAGGCGCGCTCGGAGAACTCGCCCGGCTGCGCCACCCGCAGCCCCGGCAGGCGCGGGGCACCGCGGGTCGGGTCGGTTTCGGCGGCGGCGGCCAGGCAGCGCGCCAGCAACAGCTGCAGCACCACCGGCCCGCCGTGGGCCTGCAGTTCCAGCACATCTTCGCCGGTGAAGGAGTGCGGCGCCGGAAAGTACAGCGCCAGGCCGTGGTCGATGGCCGAGCCGTCGGCATCGCGGAACGGCAGGTAGGTGGCCTCCCGGGGCTTCAGGTCACGCCCGCACAGGGCCTGCACCAGCGCGCCCAGGCCCCGTCCGGACACCCGCACGATGCCCACCGCGCCGCGACCCGGTGCGGTGGCAATGGCGGCAATGGGATCTTGGTTCTTCGAGAGCATTGGAAGGAGGGGCTGTGAACCAGAGACACCGTGGAACTGGCTTTGCCAGGCCACCGGTGTCGCCCCCCTTCCCAAGGGGGGAGGCGCGCAGCGCCTCGGGGGGTTATTTGAATTTCGGCAGGTTGAACTGTGGTGGCACGCCCATGCGGGTATTGATCACCCACTGCTGTGCAATCGACAGGATGTTGTTGGTAATCCAGTACAGCACCAGACCGGCCGGGAAGAAGAAGAACATCACGCTGAAGATCAGCGGCATGAACCACATCAACTTGGCCTGCAGGGGATCCGGCGGCGCGGGGTTCAAGGCCGTCTGCAGCAGCGTGGTCAGTGTCATCACGACCGGCAAGATGAAATACGGGTCCGGCGTGGAAAGATCCTTGATCCAGAGTATCCAGGGCGCGTTGCGCATCTCCACGCTGGACAGCAGCACCCAGTACAGCGCGATGAATACCGGAATCTGGATGAGGATCGGGAAACACCCGCCCATGGGGTTGACCTTTTCCTCGCGGTAGATGCGCATCATTTCCTGCTGCATCTGCTGCGGGTTGTCTTTCAGCCGCTCGCGCATCTCCATGATGCGGGGGTTGATGGCCTTCATCTTGGCCATGCTGGCATAGGCTTTGGCGTTGAGCCAGTAGAAGGCAATCTTCAGCAGCAGCACCAGCGCCACAATCGACCAGCCCCAGTTGGCGAGTACCTTGTGCAGCTGGTCCAGCAGCCAGTACAGCGGCTTGGCCAGCATGGTCAGCCAGCCGTAGTCCTTGATCAGGTCCAGTCCCGGTGCCAGGGCCTCCAGGCGCTTTTCTTCCTGGGGACCGACAAACAGCGTCACGTCGGCCGACACGCTGGCCCCCGGGGCGACCGGCTTGAGCGGGGTAATCACGCCAACCGAATACAGGTTGTTGTCGACCTTGCGCATGAAAAATTCACGCGCCATGCCCTGCGGAAGCAGCCAGGCCGAAGCGAAATAGTGCTGCACCATGGCAACGTAGCCATCGCTGGCGGTCTTCTGGAAGCTGGCTTTGCCTTTGTCGATGTCGCTGAATTCGACTTTCTGGAACTTGGCCGCGTCGGTATAGACCGCCGGACCGGTGAACGTCATGTAGAACGCCGATTCGCCTTTGGGCTTGTTGCCGTCGCGCAGCAGCTGCAGGTACAACTGCGGAGTCACGGCTGCGGTGCCGGAGTTGATGACCTCATGCCGCACGGCGATGGCGTAGTCCCCCCGTTTGACCGTGTAGGTCTTGACCAGTTTCACGCCACCGATGTCCGCCGACTCGAAGCGTGCCACCAGCTGGTTGGCGCCATCCGGGAGGGTCTTGTCGCCACTGAAGGTCATGGCCGTTTTGTGGGTCGGGAAGTTCCCGCCAATCAGACCGGTCTGCGCCAGATAGACGCGATCCGGGCTTTCTTCGAGCAACACGAACGGACGATTCTTGTCGTCCATGTCCACGTGCTTGAGGAACTCGCTGCGCACCAGCGATCCGCCCTCGCTGTCGAAGGTCAGCCGCAGCACATCGGTGGTGACCGTCACCCGCTCGCGGGCGACCGGCACCCGGGCACTGTCTGCCGGTACCTGGGCCGAGCCCGCCGGCGCGGCAGCGGTCGCGGGCAGCGAAGACGGTGCAGGCGTGCTGGCCGCACCCGAGGCAGCGGTACCGGTTGCGGCGGGCGTCGTAGCCGCCGGTTTGGCCGGCGTCGGGAAGAAAGTGGCCTGGCGACCGTTGTGCAGTTGCCATTGGTCCCACAACAGGACCAGCGAGAACCCAAAGATCACCCACAGGATGGTGCGGCGGATATCGTTCATGAAGACTTCTTCGAAGATGCGGAATGCAACAGGTCGGTGAACAGGCGGGGTCGTTCGACCGGTACCGGGTCATGGCCCCCGTCGCACCACGGGTGGCAACGGCCAATCCGGCGCACGGTCAGGATGCTGCCAACGAGCGCGCCGTGGCGGCGCAAGGCTTCGATGGAGTAGGACGAACAGGACGGTGTGAACCGGCACGACGAGCCCAGCATGGGGCTGAGCAGCAGCTGATAGCCGCGAACCAGCGCGGCAAGGAAAGACGCAATCATGGCGCAGCCCCCGCCGCCGCACCGGCGATGCGGGCAAACAGCTGGTCCAGCTCCTGCCGGACAGCGCGCTTGAGCGCATCCGAGCTGGCGCTGACGAATTGACGGCGGTCGAACGCAGCGCGCAGGCGCACCACATGGGCTGACGCGGGCAGGCGCAGCGTCACCCCGGCGGCCGCAGCGTAAATCTGCCGGCGGATGCCGTTGCGGGTCACGGCGCGGCGCGCCCAGCGTTTGGGAATGAGCGCACCCAGCCAGTGCCCGTCGACCCCGGCGCCAGACGGCGAGGGCCCGGGCGGCAGACAGGCCAGATCGGCCCGGTGCAGCACAAAATGCGCCGTGCGGGAAACCACCGGCGCTGCGAGAACAGCCTGGAATTGGGCGCGCGTTTTCAGCCGCTGCATGGACATTTGCCCGTAGCCGCTGGCGGCAGCCGCTGCAAAAGTCCGCTCAGACGGCCAGGCGCTTGCGACCCTTGGCGCGGCGGGCGTTGATGACCGCGCGGCCGCCGCGGGTTTTCATGCGGACCAGAAAGCCGTGGGTACGGGCGCGGCGGGTCTTGGAGGGCTGATAAGTGCGTTTCATGATTGGCAGTCCTTGAGGGTTCGGTGGGCCCGATGGCTTGCGCCGGCCAAGCCGTGCAATGCAACCGAAACATGCCCGTCAACCTCTGTTGTCGGCGCACGCGATCGACCGGACCCGGTCAGATCACCCTGATTGGTTTCAGGGAAACCTCTGATTGTCGCAAAATCCGCGCTCCTCGGCAACCTAAGCCCTTAGAAGGCGTCCCGGCATCCCCGGATGGTCGTATCGGCCGCATTTGTGGATAAGCCCTGAACAATCTAGAATCGCGCCCTTCGCGCCGCATCGGCTATCCACAATAAGAAACCACCCGAATGACCGAGGGACACCCCCCCACCGCCGCCCTGGACGCCGGCCCCGACATGGGCCACAGCCTCTGGCAGGCCTGCCTCGAACAGCTCGCCCAGGAGATCCCGGAGCAGCAATTCAACACCTGGATCCGGCCCCTCGGTGCCCGGGTCGCGCCCGATTTGTCCAAGGCCACCATCGAAGTGGCCAACCGCTTCAAACTCGACTGGGTGCGCAGCCAATATGGTGCGCGTCTGAGCCAGTTGCTGGAGCATCTGTCCGGCGCACCAGTACTCATTGAGTTAGTGCTTGCTCCGCGAGAAGCGTCCGTAAAGCCTTCGTTTTCCCCATCTGCTCCATCCACCGCCAGCCCCCAAGCGGTGGCAACAACCGGGGCCACCGCCGAGGAAACCGCCGCCACGCTGCCCCGAACCCGGCTCAACACCGCGCTGACGTTCGAAACCCTGGTGGAGGGTTCTGCCAACCGCATGGCGCGCGCAGCAGCCATGCATGTGGCGGGCACACCGGGGCACCTGTACAACCCGCTTTTCATTTACGGCGGTGTCGGTCTGGGCAAGACCCATCTGGTCCATGCCGTGGGCAACCGCCTGCTGGCGGACCGGCCGGACGCCAAAGTTCTCTACATCCATGCGGAACAATTTGTTTCGGATGTGGTCAAGGCGTATCAACGCAAGACTTTCGACGAGTTCAAGGCCCGCTATCACAGCCTGGATCTGCTGCTGATCGACGACGTGCAGTTCTTCGCCAACAAGGAACGCACCCAGGAAGAGTTCTTCAACGCCTTCGAAGCCCTGCTGGCCAAGAAGAGCCACATCGTGATGACCTC
Organism: Curvibacter sp. T50; assembly: GCF_057219955.1. Classification (NCBI taxonomy): domain Bacteria; kingdom Pseudomonadati; phylum Pseudomonadota; class Betaproteobacteria; order Burkholderiales; family Comamonadaceae; genus Curvibacter; species Curvibacter sp. T50. The sequence continues at coordinate 164,515 of NZ_JBXVVU010000004.1, read as the reverse complement.
GGACACCTACCCCAAGGGTCTGGCCGACATCCACGAGCGGCTGGTGTCGCGATTCGATTCGGGCCTGACGGTGGCCATCGAGCCGCCCGAGCTGGAAATGCGTGTGGCCATTCTGATCAACAAGGCGCTGGCCGAAGGCTCATCGATGCCGGAGGAGGTGGCATTTTTCGTCGCCAAGAACGTGCGTTCGAACGTGCGTGAACTCGAAGGCGCGCTGCGCAAGGTTCTGGCCTACAGCCGCTTCAACCAGCGCGAGGTTTCCATCCAGCTCGCGCGCGAGGCGCTGCGCGACCTGCTGACCATACAGAACCGGCAGATCGGCGTCGAGAACATCCAGAAAACGGTGGCCGATTACTACAAGATCAAGGTGTCGGACATGTACAGCAAAAAACGCCCGGCCAGCATTGCGCGGCCGCGCCAGATTGCCATGTACCTGGCCAAGGAGCTGACACAAAAGAGCCTGCCCGAGATCGGCGAGCTGTTCGGCGGGCGCGACCACACCACGGTGCTGCACGCCGTGCGCAAGATCAGTGCCGAGCGCCAGCAGTTGACCGAGCTGAACCAGCAACTGCATGTTCTGGAGCAGACCCTGAAAGGCTGATCACGCGTTTTACCCGTCCAAAGCACGAAAAACGTCATCAAAAACGGCGAAAATGCGCCATTGCGTCCCACTTGGCAAGCCGGCGGCGCCGGGCGCACACAGACCAACCACAAGAGGTAGACATGATTGTTCTCAAGGCCACCCAGGAAAAGCTGCTCGCCGTGCTGCAGTCCGTCGCCGGCATCGTGGAGCGGCGGCACACCTTGCCCATCCTGGCCAATGTGTTGATCCGCAAGACCGGCTCCAGCCTGCAGCTGACCACCAGTGACCTCGAAATCCAGATCCGCACCGCCGCCGATCTGGGCGGTGACGAGGGCAGCTTCACCACCACCGTCGGCGCGCGCAAGCTGATCGACATCCTGCGCACCATGCCCGCCGAGCAGACGGTCAGCCTCGAATCGTCGCAGTCCAAGCTGATTCTCAAGGGCGGCAAGAGCAAGTTCACCCTGCAGACCCTGCCGGCGGAAGACTTTCCCCTGGTGCAGGAAGCGGCGGCATTCGGTCCGGTATTCAGCGTCCCGCAGAAAACGCTCAAGAACCTGCTCTCCCAGGTGTCGTTTGCGATGGCAGTGCACGACATCCGCTACTACCTCAACGGCATCCTCTTTGTGGCCGAGGGCAAACAGCTCAGCCTGGTGGCCACCGACGGCCACCGCCTGGCCTTCGCCAGCGCCACGCTGGACGTGGACGTGCCCAAGCAGGAGGTCATCCTGCCGCGCAAGACCGTGATCGAGCTGCAACGCCTGCTCAGTGACGTGGGCGGTGACAACCAGCCCCATATCGAGATGCAGTTCGCCAACAACCAGGCCAAGTTCAGTTTCGGCGGCATGGAGTTCGTCACCAAGCTGGTCGAGGGCAAATTCCCCGACTACAACCGCGTCATCCCCCGCAACCACCGCAACGGTGTCACACTGGGGCGCGCGCCGCTGCTGGCCAGCCTGCAACGTACCGCCATCCTGACCAGCGACAAATTCAAGGGTGTGCGCCTGAACATTGACCCGGGCACGCTGCGCGTCGCCAGCAACAACGCCGAGCAGGAAGAAGCCGTGGACGAGCTCGACATCGACTACGGTGGCGACAGCATCGAAATCGGCTTCAACGTCACCTATCTGATCGACGTGCTCAGCAACATGGGCCAGGAGATGGTCAAACTGGAGCTGCAGGACGCCAACAGCTCGGCGCTGATCACCATTCCCGACGACACCGCCTTCAAGTATGTGGTGATGCCAATGCGCATCTGATGCAACAAAAACCGTAGCAGACCACGACCGGAACCCGCAGGCCCCTGCGGGTTCTGGCCATTCAAGCGACAGAGAATCCGACCATGACCGAAGAAAACAAGCCCGCCGGCGAAGCCTTCACCACCGCCCAGCCCGCCATTGACGCGCACCAGGCCGGCGCCAGCGACGGCTACGGCGAAGGCGCCATCCAGATCCTGGAGGGGCTGGAAGCGGTGCGCAAGCGCCCCGGCATGTACATCGGCGACACGTCCGACGGCACCGGCCTGCACCACCTGGTGTTCGAGGTGGTCGACAACTCCATTGACGAGGCGCTGGCCGGCCATTGCGACGACATCGTCGTCACCATCCACAGTGACAACTCGATTTCCGTCACCGACAACGGGCGCGGCATTCCCACCGGCGTGAAGATGGACGACAAGCACGAGCCCAAGCGCTCGGCCGCCGAAATCGCCCTGACCGAGCTGCACGCTGGCGGCAAGTTCAACCAGAACAGCTACAAGGTCTCGGGCGGCCTGCACGGCGTGGGCGTCTCCTGCGTGAACGCGCTGTCCAAATGGCTTCGCCTGACGGTGCGCCGCGATGGCAAGGTGCACCAGCTGGAATTTGCGCGCGGCTTTGTGCAGAACCGCATCAGCGACACCGTGGACGGCTTTGACACCAGCCCCATGAAAGTCACCGGCGCCACCGACAAACGCGGCACCGAAGTGCACTTCCTGCCCGACACCGACATCTTCCAGCAGAACAACGATTTCCACTACGAGATCCTGGCCAAGCGCCTGCGCGAGCTCTCGTTCCTGAACAACGGCGTGCGCATCCGCCTCAAGGACGAGCGCACCGGCAAGGAAGACGACTTCTCCGGCGCCGGCGGCGTCAAGGGCTTTGTCGATTTCATCAACGCCAACAAGAAGGTGCTGCACCCCAACGCCTTCCACGCCCTTGGCGTGCGGCCGGCAGACAGCTATGGCGGCATTCCCGGCACCGAAATCGGCGTCGAGGTGGCCATGCAGTGGAACGAGGGCTACAACGAGCAGGTGCTCTGTTTCACCAACAACATCCCCCAGCGCGACGGCGGCACCCACCTGACCGGCCTGCGCGCGGCCATGACCCGCGTCATCAGCAAATACATCGAAGCGAACGAACTGGCCAAGAAGGCCAAAGTGGATGTCGGTGGCGATGACATGCGCGAAGGCCTGTGCTGCGTGCTCAGCGTCAAGGTGCCCGAGCCCAAGTTCAGCAGCCAGACCAAGGACAAGCTGGTCAGCTCCGAGGTGCGCGCGCCGGTGGAAGACATCGTCGCCCGCGCGCTGACCGAGTTCCTGGAAGAGCGCCCCAACGACGCCAAGATCATCTGCGGCAAGATCGTCGAAGCCGCCCGAGCCCGCGAAGCCGCGCGCAAGGCCAGGGAGATGACGCGCCGCAAGGGCGTGCTCGACGGCATGGGCCTGCCCGGCAAGCTGGCCGACTGCCAGGAAAAAGACCCCGCCCTGTGCGAGATCTACATCGTCGAGGGCGACAGCGCCGGCGGCAGCGCCAAGCAGGGTCGCGACCGCAAGTTCCAGGCCATCCTGCCGCTGCGCGGCAAGATCCTGAACGTCGAAAAAGCCCGCTACGAAAAACTGCTGACCAGCAACGAAATCGTCACGCTGATCACCGCCCTGGGCACCGGCATCGGCAAGGCCGCGGTCGAAAGCGGCAAGAGCGGGGCCGACGACTTCAACGTCGACAAGCTGCGCTACCACCGCATCATCATCATGACCGACGCCGACGTTGACGGCGCCCACATCCGCACCCTGCTGCTGACCTTTTTCTACCGTCAGATGCCCGAGCTGGTGGAGCGCGGCCACATCTACATCGCCCAGCCGCCGCTGTACAAGGTCAAGAACGGCAAGGAAGAGCTGTACCTGAAGGACGGCCCGGCGCTCGACAGCTTCCTGCTGCGCGTGGCGCTGAAAGACGCCAGCGTCTTCACCGGCGGCGACAGCCCGCAGACCCTCACCGACGCCACCCTGGCCGAGCTGGCGCGCAAGCACCAGGTGGCCGAGGCCGTCATCGCGCGCCTGTCCGCCTTCATGGACGCCGAGGCCCTGCGCGCCGTGGCCGACGGCGTGGCCATCAACCTCGACAGCGTGGAGCAGGCCGAGGCCAGCGCCGTGGCCCTGCAAGCCCGCCTGCGCGATCTGGCCACCACCGGTGTGCCCGCCGAGGTCGCCGGCGAATTCGACGCGCGCACCGACAAGCCCATCCTGCGCATCAGCCGCCGCCACCACGGCAACATCAAGAGCAGCGTCATCACGCAGGACTTCGTCCACGGCGCCGACTACGCCGCGCTGGCCGAGGCGGCCGACACCTTCCGCGGCCTGCTCGGCGAAGGCGCCAAGGTGATGCGCGGCGAGGGCGAGCGCCGCAAGGAAGAAAAAGTCACCGACTTCCGCCAGGCCATGGCCTGGCTGATCAGCGAGGCCGAACGCACCACCGCGCGCCAGCGCTACAAGGGCCTGGGCGAAATGAACCCCGAACAGCTGTGGGAAACCACCATGGACCCCGCCGTGCGCCGCCTGCTGCGCGTGCAGATCGACGACGCCATCGAGGCCGATCGCGTGTTCACCATGCTGATGGGCGACGAGGTGGAACCCCGCCGCGACTTCATCGAGGCCAACGCACTGCGGGCGGGCAACATAGACGTCTGATCCATGGCAGCTTCGTCGCCTGCCGCTGCACCTGTCACCCCCAACGGCCGGGTCGCCCTGGTCACCGGCGCCAACTCCGGCATCGGCCGCGTCACGGCCGTCGAACTGGCGCTGCAGGGGTTCCACGTCTTTCTGGCTTGCCGCGATGCGGGCAAGGCGGCCGAGGTGCTGCGCGAGATCGCCAAGCGCAGCGGCGGCACGGCCCAGGCCGAGTTCATCGCGCTGGACCTGGGCGACCTCGCCAGCGTGCGCCGCTGCGCGCAGGCCTTCAACGCGCGCGAGCTGCCGCTGCATGTGCTGGTCAACAACGCCGGGCTGGCCGGGCAGAAAGGGTTCGCCCCGTCCGGTTTCGAGCTGGCCTTTGGCGTCTGCCATGTCGGCCACTTCCTGCTGACGCAGCTGCTGCTGGATCGCCTGAAGGCAGCCGCGCCGTCGCGCGTGGTGGTGGTGGCCAGCCGGGCGCACCGCCATGCCAGGGGCATCGACTTTGACGCGGTGCGCCAGCCCACCCGCAGCCGCGGCGGCCTGATGGACTACAGCGTCGCCAAGCTGGCCAACATCCTGTTCGCCGCCGAGCTGGGGCGGCGCCTGGCGGGCACCGGCGTCACCACCTACGCGCTGCACCCCGGCGTGGTGGCCACGGGCATCTGGCGCGTGCTGCCCCGGCCGCTGGACGCCCTGGTCAAGCTGTTCATGATCGACTCGGAAGAGGGCGCGAAGACCACGCTGTACTGCGCCACCTCGGACGACGTGGCGAACCAGACCGGCCTGTACTACGTGAAAAGCGCCGTGGCGCGGCCCACGCCGGTGGCCCAGGATGCCGCGCTGGCGCAGGCGCTGTGGACGGCCAGCGAAGGCTGGGTGCAAGGCTGAAGCACCTGCGGGCCCTGGCGCAGGCGCGGGTCGCTCCCGGGCAGTCCTGAAACTATAGCAAAAGACGACCTTTTCACGCTGGGTATCGGGCATTTTGGCCCTGATTCCGGTTGTTGGGGGCCCCACAGCCGCCCGTGACCCTTCCCGGCGCGTCAGACCCGGCCCGCTACACCGTCTCGCGCTGCTCGAAGCCGGCCAAGGCGGGCTCCGGCTCGGCCGGCGTGACCTGCACCGCCTCCACCCGCGCCAGCTCCGGCCCGCGGTGGGCCCAGTCGATCAGCGCCAACACCGCCACCGCCGGGCCCTGGGCCAGCCCCTCCACGCTGCCGTCGCGCCGGTTGCGCACCCAGCCGCTCACGCCGAGCGCGCGCGCCTGCTGCGCCATGCTGGCGCGGTAATACACGCCCTGCACGCGGCCGGTGATGCGCAGGTGGCGGGTGAGCGTGGGCGGCGGTGGGGTGGGCATGGACGGATGGTAAACGGGCGGTCGGCTGCAAGCGCTGGACAACGTGCGGATTCACCCGTCATCCAGCTATTGCCAATTTATCCGCTTCGCAGATATGATGCAAATATCTGTACTTCAGATTTTCTACCATGTCCGCCGTCCTGCCCTCGCAACCCCTGATCACCGCCCTGCAGCTCGGCCACGTGCTGAAGTCAGCGCGCAAGCACCGCAAGCTCACGCAGGCCCAGGTCGCCGCTCGCCTGGGGCTGAGCCAGAACCGCGTTTCCTATCTGGAACAGCACCCGGATGAACTGAGTTTCAAGCAGTTGCTGGGCTGGTGCGCCGCCGTCGGGCTGGAATTGCGGCTGGGCCCGCGCGACAACACCGCGCCAACCGAGCCGGTGGAGTGGTGACATGGGGCGCCGCTCGCACAGCCGGACCCTGACCCTGTGGGCCAACGGCGAGCTCGTCGGCCGCTGGACCCTCACGGCCCGTGGCGACATGGAGCTGCACTACGACGCCGGCTGGATGGCCTCGCCACGCGGGCGGCCCATTTCCTTGTCGCTGCCGTTCAGCCTGCACAACGAGCCTTTGACAGGCCCCCACGTCGCCCACTACTTTGAAGGCCTGCTGCCCGACAGCGACACCCTCCGCCGTCGCGTGGCCGAGCGCTTCAGGACCGGCTCCACCGACGCCTTCGACCTGCTGGCCGCCATCGGGCGCGATTGCGCCGGGGCGCTGCAACTCTTGCCCGAAGGCGAGCTGCCGGTGGGCGTGGACCGCACCGAGGGCGTGGTGGTGGACGAAGCCGCCATCGAGCGCCACCTGCTCGACATGGTGACGCCCGAGCGCTTCGCCGCCGCCCGCGACCCCGACGACGACTTCCGCATCTCGCTGGCCGGCGCCCAGGAGAAAGACGCCTTCCTGTGGTGGAACGGCCAATGGATGAAGCCGCGCGGCGCGACGCCCACCACGCACATCTTCAAGATGCCGCTCGGCCTGGTCGGCGGGCGGCGGGCCGACTTCAGCACCTCGGTGGACAACGAATGGCTGTGCCTTCGCCTGCTCACCGCCTACGGTCTGCCCACCGCGCAGGCCCATATCGCCACGTTTGGCCGACAGCGTGTGCTGGTGGTGGAGCGCTTCGACCGGGTGAAGTCGTCCGATGGCACCCGGTTGCTGCGCCTGATGCAGGAAGACTTCTGCCAGGCCACGGGCACATCGCCGCACATCAAGTACGAGAACGAAGGCGGGCCCGGGCTGGCGCCCCTGTTCACGCTGGTGCAGCAGTCGCTGGACGCCGAGCGCGACCTGCGCACCCTGATGGCATCGCAAATCCTGTTCTGGATGCTGCGCGCGCCGGACGGTCATGCCAAGAACTTCAGCATCCAGCTCCAGGCCGGTGCTGCCGGGCGCTTTCGGCTTGCGCCGTTGTACGACGTGATGTCCGCCCACCCGGTGATCGGCGACGGGCCCAACCAGTGGGCCGCGCGCGAACTCAAACTGGCCATGGCGCTACTGGGCAAGAACCGGCATTACCTGATGCACACCATCCAGCGCCGGCACTTCAACAGCACCGCCAAAAAGCTGGGCTACGGAGAAACCGCCGAACCCCTGCTGCAGGAACTGGTCGAGCGCACGCCGGCCGTGGTGGCACAGGTGCAAAACGAGCTGCCAGAAGGCTTCTCGCAACAGGTCGCCGACCAGATTCTGGACGGCCTGCTCAGCGCCGCCCGGGCGCTGGAGGCCATGCCAGCCGCCTGACCGATGCGGCGCAGCCGCGCTCAAGCACATCAATCATTCCCAAAACAATAGCTGCTCATGACCATTTGACGCTGGGAAAAGCCTGTTTCGATCAGAAAAAGACGCTTCGCCGGCCCCGGGCCCTGGGCCAGCGCCTCCACGCTGCCGTCGCGCCGGTTGCGCACCCAGCCGGCCACGCCCAGCGCACGCGCCTGCTGCGCCATGCTGGCGCGGTAATACACGCCTTGCACGCGGCCGGTGATGCGCAGGTGGCGGGTGAGGGTGGGCGGCGGCGCGGTGTGCATGGCGCGATTGTCGCCGCCCGCTCCGCCGTCAGTCCCGGCTGCGCCACAGCCGCCAGGCCGACCAGGCGATCACCAGCACGCACGCGCTGCCCACCGCGATCACCGGCGTCAGCGCCGCGGCGTGCACCTCGGTCAAGAGCTTGTGCGGCCCCACCGACGGCAGGTACGACAGGCCCGCCAGCAGCGACACCCACGGCGCGGCACGATGGCGGCCGCGCACCACCACCAGGGCCGCCACCGCCAGGGCGATGTTGGCCGCCACGAAGGGCAGCTTGTCGTGCGGCGGGCTGGGCACGATGCCGGCGAGCGCCGCCACCGCCATGAACAGGCTCAAGGCCAGCAAGGCGGCCAACGCGGCCGTCAGCGGCACCTGCGGATCCGCATGCCCCGGCACATGGTTTTCGTTCGTGTGGTTCATTGCGCCCTCCCGGCCGTTTCGAACACCACCTCGTCGATGACCTCACGAACCTGCTCGAACTCACCGCCCCCCAGCACCCAGCGTATCGACATGGTCGTGGGCAGGCGCAGGCCCGCCATCTCGCGGTAGTTGCCGCGGGTCATCACCCATCGGGCGGGCACCCAGCGTTCGGCCACATCGCCGGAGAAGCGCAGCTTGCGGTCGTTGCTTTCGCATTCGGTCAGCGCGCCCTGGGCGTCGAAGCGGCACAGCATGCTGGCGCTGATCGCGCCGTCGCGCACATGGGCGCGCGCGCTGCCGGCGTCCACCGCCTCCCAGCGCAGGTTCGGCCCGGGCATCAGCATGGCCGGGGCCTGAGTCGCCTCGGCGAAGAAGCGGATCAGGTAGGTGGCCGCCATCGCCTCGTCGCCCTCGTCGATCAGCACCGTGCCGTCGTCGCGCACCGCCCAGATGTGGGTCTGGCCGTTGACGTAGCGGTCGCGCACATCCACCGCGAAGCGCGGGTTGGTCCAGCGGGTGTCCCACACATAGCCCAGGCCGGCTTTGGACAGCGCCATGGTCTGGCTGCCGGTCATGGCCATCCAGGGCGTGGCGGCATCCACCCGCTCCCGCCCGCCGGTCTGCGGCAGGCGGACCTCGCCGGTGAAACGGATCCGCGCGTAGCGGGCCAGCGGCTGGCGGTCGAGCCCGGTGTAGGCCACGTACCGGCGCACCGGCTCGGGCAGGCGGTTCAGGTCCAGCGGGTCCGCGTCAGGGGGCTGGGCGGCCATGGCCGACAGCTGGCGCAGCTCGCCGTCGACGCGTTCGCGCATATGCGGCTGCGCCACCTGGGCCAGCGCAGCGCCCGCCGCCCAGAGGCACGCCAGGGCCACGGTGGTGCGGTGCATAAAGAACAAGCTTCGGGTCATGGGAACACCTCGCAAAGTCAGGGTGTTCACAGACTAGGGGCGCCGCGCCGCTTTGCCCTTAACAGATGTTCAGAACTCAGCGCGCCACCGCGCGGGCCTTGTCGGCCCGGCGCAGCCGTGAGAGCGACACGTCGGTCATCCCCAGAAAACTCGCCAGGTGCTTGAGCGGCACCCGCCCCGCCAGGCCCGGAAACCGCTGGCCAAACGCCTGGTAGCGCTGCCGCCCGTCCAGCGCCAGCAAATCATGCTCGCGCTGCAGCTTGCCCGTCAGCAGCCGGGCCAGCAGCTCGCACTGCAGCTCGCGCCAGAGCCCGTGCTCGGCCAGGCCGGCGCGCATCGCCGCCGCGTCGGCCACCCAGCAGTGAGTGGCCTCGATGGTGTGGATGCCGAACAGCGAGGGCTCCAGCCACATGGCCGGCGCGATCGGGCAGATCAGGCTGCCCTCGGCGTAGAAGTTCTTGTTGAACTCATGGCCCTCGCGGTCCACAAAGTGCATGCGGATCAGGCCGGTGCGGATCAGGAACGCGCGCTGCCAGACCTCCCCCTGGCGCAGCAGCGCCGCCTTGGGCGGCACCTGCAGCGGGCGGAAGCGCGGCGCCAGGTGGCGCGCGGCGGCCTCGATGCGGTCCACCGGCGGGTGAGGCAGCAAGCCGGCCAACACGGCTACCAACGGCTGCGGCGCCAGGGCGCCATCGCCCGGCGGGGCGGCGGCCAGCGGCGTGGACGGATCGGACATGCGCAAATTATTGATCCGGATGCCCCCGCCGAACCTCCCCGCCGCCCAACCAGCGGCCCGGCGCCCCGGCCACCACCGCTGGCCGAAAGCGGCGACACTTGACGCATCGGCGCGCGCCGCTGCGCACCGCCACGCATGACCAACCCGCCCTGCCCCTTCTGCCACCTGCCCGCCGAACGCATCGCCGGCGGCAACACGCTGGGCCTGATCGTGCGCGACGCGTACCCCGTCTCGCCCGGCCACACACTGATCATTCCGCGCCGGCACATCGGCTCGTTCTTCGAGCTCACCCCCGACGAGCGCACCGCCCTGCTGGCGCTGCTGGACGAAGCCCGCGACGGCCTGGCGCGCAGCCACCAGCCCGCGGCCTGGAACATCGGCATCAACGACGGCCCGGCCGCCGGCCAGACCGTGCCGCACCTGCACATCCACCTGATCCCGCGCTACGCGGGCGATGTGGAAGACCCGCGGGGCGGGGTCAGGTGGGTGATGCCGGGGAAGGCGAGGTATTGGTGAGGTCGGCCAAAGTTTGCTGGCAAGTGGCCCGTGCCAGGCTGTTGTACGACACGCCCTCTGCTCACCAAATACTCAGCAAGCGTTTTCTGTCTTTAAGGTACAGCTTCACCGCCAATGCCAGGAATGAGACCAGTCCGAACCAAGCGACCCGGTCATATCGGTGCAGCAGCTTGTCTTGTATGGCACCCGTCAGCGGTGCCAATGGTCCATGGAACTCCACGCCCGAGACCATGAAGTGGCCGAGCAACAAAGTACCGAAAAACGAAATGACCGCCAACGCAAGCGCTACTTGTGTCTTGCGCGAGTAGGCAAAGACGTACAGAAATTCAGCCCACCAGTCAGCCATTGAGTGACCTCATTTTGATTCGTCAGATTGACAGGTCTAAGTTTACAAAATAAACTGTCAAACCTCAATATGTAAACCACAAGTCGGAGTTAACCATGATCGGAAACCGACTCAAGCGGGCCCGTGCGGCCCTGGGCCTGTCGCTTCGCGACCTTGAAGCCGCCCTCAATGGCCAAGTGTCCGCACAAGCCATTGGCAAATACGAGCGCAATGAAATGATGCCGGGCTCTGCGGTGCTGCTTGCACTGGCCAAAGCACTGCAAATCACGCCGGAGTACCTGCTGAGTGAACGCGAAATTTCCCTGGCCGGAGTCGACTTTCGCAAGTCGCCTCATGCCGGAGTCAAGGAAGAACGGGCCGTTGAGGCTGCCGTCCTGGATCAGGTCGAGCGTTACCTGGCGCTGGAAGAACTGCTGCCCAGCTCCGACGCGGAATGGGCCGCGCCCGATGACGCGGTGTTCACCATTGGGCGCGTGGAAGACGCCGAAGCTGCCGCAGACTCGCTGCGCCGGCTGTGGGAGTTGGGCATCGACCCCATTCCCATGCTGGCCGAGTTGCTGGAAGAAAAGGGCGTCAAAGTGATCGCCCTTGACCTGCCTGAAAGCGTTTCCGGCTCCAAAGCCTTCGTCCAGCGCTCAGACCACAGCGACGTGCCCGTCATCGTCGTCAACCAAGGCCATAACGGCGAACGGCAGCGCTTCACGTTGGCGCATGAGCTGGCGCACCTGGTGCTGCGCTTCAGTGGCCTCAGCGAAGCAGACGAAGAAAAGGCTGCGGACCGCTTTGCGGGCGCCTTCCTCATGGCCAAGGACATGATGTTGCAGTTGTTGGGCAAACACCGCACGTCCATCTCGTTGGGCGAACTGGCAGAGCTCAAGAAGCTGTTCAAAGTGAGCATCGCATCACTGGCAGTCCGCTGCTCGCAGATTGGCGTGCTGACCAAGGCTGCCTATAGAAGGCTTTGGGCCCAAATCAAGGGCCAGGGCTGGAATGGCCCCCAATCGTCCGAGCCCCACAAGCTGCCACCCGAAGTGCCCAGCCGAATGGAGCGGTTATGCCTGCAGGCCGTCGCCGAAGAAGCCATCTCCGAGGCCAAAGCCGCTGAGCTATTGCGCATCAGTGTCCGAGAGCTGGACCGCCGCCTGATGGCCCAAGTTGCCTGACCTGCATGATCATTCTCGTCTCCGACACCTCGGTGCTGATCGACCTGGAGCGAGGCGGATTGCTGGAGGCCGCCTTCACGTGCGGCCTGACCATGGTCGTGCCCGACCTGCTTTACGAAAAGGAGCTGGCAGCAGAAAACGGACCCTGGCTTCGGCAACTGGGGCTTGGCGTCGTCAGCCTCTCGCCCCAGGAACTGAGCCTGGCGCAAGAAGTGCACAACACACGGTCCGCCCTTTCACTGCCGGATTGCTTTGCGCTGAGCTGCGCCACCCGAGACGGCTACGAACTCGTCACCAACGACAAAGCCCTGCGCAGCGAAGCGCTGGCGCGCCTGGGCAAGGTGTTTGGCCTGTTCTGGATGCTGGACCAGATGGCCGCCTCGGGGAAGGTTTCCACTGACATCCTGTTCAACGGATTGACGCAGATCGCGGGGCACCCGCGCTGCCGCCTACCGGGCGCCGAAATCAGGAGTCGTTTGAATGCCTGGAGGCCTGTTTAGGCTCTTGCGTAACGCGAGGGCACCGGGCGCGTCTCGCGTCCCACCCTGCCCCTTCTGCCACCTGCCGCCCGAGCGCATCGCCGGCGGCAACGCGCTGGGCCTGATCGTGCGCGACGCGTACCCGGTCTCGCCCGGGCACACGCTCATCATCCCGCGCCGGCATGTGGGCAGCTTTTTCGAGATCACGCCCGACGAACGCGCCGCCCTGCTGGCCCTGCTGGACGAAGCCCGCGAGGGCCTGGCGCGCAGCCACCAGCCCGCAGCCTGGAACATCGGCATCAACGACGGCCCCGCCGCCGGCCAGACCGTGCCGCACCTGCACATCCACCTGATCCCGCGCTACGCGGGCGATGTGGAAGACCCGCGGGGCGGGGTGCGGTGGGTGGTGGCGGGGAAGGCGCGATACTGGTGAGCTATGAATGCCTACTACTCGACCAGCCTCGCCGAGTTCCTGAACACACCAGACGAGGCTGTCCTAGGAAAGCTGGTGGAAAACTCGCTGTTTCCCATCGAACTCGATCAGCGAAATGCCTGGTCTCAGCAAATTGAATTGCTGAAAGAGCCGCTCAAGCCTTGGTCGGGCCAAGGACATGTTTTCTTCGAGTTCGTCGTCCCCCGGATGGGCCGGCGAATTGATGTCCTGGTGATCGTTCGAAACGCGATCTTTGTCATCGAATTCAAAGTCGGCGAATCCCATTTCACTCGCCACGCATTGGATCAAGCCTGGGACTATGCCCTTGATCTAAAGAATTTTCACGAACCCAGTCATAGCGCGACGATCGTTCCGGTTCTGGTTGCAACTGAGGCCAGACAGGCGGATTTTCAGGTCACTACCAGCCATCACAACGATGGCGTGCTTTTCCCCGTGAAAGCCACCCCGGCCCAAATTGCAGACTGCATTCAGCAGGCGTTGATATTCGCAGACGGCGCTGCAATCAATGCGAGTGAATGGTTGTCGGGTCGGTACAAACCAACCCCGACCATCGTCGAGGCAGCTACAGCGCTCTATGGTCGGCACTCAGTTGCAGATTTGTCGCGAAGCGACGCCGACGCAAAGAACCTTTCGCTGACTGCAACCGCCGTTGATCAGTTGATACAAAAAGCAAGGTTGAATCGGGAAAAGGCTATTTGTTTCATTACTGGCGTACCGGGTGCCGGAAAGACATTGGTCGGCCTCGACATTGCTACAAAGCACATGGACGCCAAGAATGAACTACACAGCGTCTATTTGTCCGGAAACGGCCCCCTTGTAAAGATTCTCTGCGAAGCGCTTACCAGGGACGAAGTTGCTCGCGGCAGGTCCAGAAATCTCAAACTCAGAGTAGGGGAAGTCCGTAAGGCCGTGGAAGCGTTTATTCAAAACGTTCATCACTTCCGAGATGCTTACCTTTCCGACCCACGCGCGCCGTCGGATCACGTTGTGATTTTTGACGAGGCTCAGCGCGCATGGACGATGGAGCAAACGACGACGTTTATGGCACGAAAGAAAGGGCGGCCAAACTTCAATCGTTCTGAGCCCGAGTTTCTAGTTTCTTGCATGGATCGCCACAACGATTGGGCCGTCATCGTTTGTCTGGTCGGAGGCGGCCAAGAAATCAACACCGGCGAAGCCGGAATCGGTGAATGGTTAGCTGCCATCGAACGACACTTCCCGAATTGGGAGGTGCACATTTCCCCGAACCTCACTGACAGTGAATACGCTGCCGCCGATGCAATTCATTCGCTGCAGAATCGCGTCAAAGTGGTACTTAACGAAGACCTGCATCTTGCGGTATCGATGCGGTCTTTCCGAGCTGAGCACGTCTCCGCTTTTGTGAAGCATTTACTTGATCGGGAAATTGCTTCGGCCAAGAAGAGCCTTGCATCTATTTGCGCTCGATACCCCATCGCAGTGACTCGCGATCTGTCAGCCGCAAAACGCTGGCTTATGGAAAAGGCGCGCGGTTCGGAGCGATACGGCATTGTTGTTTCGTCGCAGGCGGAACGCCTCAAGCCTCACGCCATCAATGTGCGCTCGCCCATGGACCCGGTTCACTGGTTTCTCGACAACAAAGACGATGTACGGTCCTCCTATTACTTGGAGGATGTTGCGACGGAGTTCCACGTCCAAGGACTGGAATTGGATTGGGCATGCGTCGTTTGGGATGCGGACTTGCGCTCGGGACCTTCGGACTGGAGCCATCACCAATTTGTCGGCAACAAGTGGCAAAAGATAAACAAGGCTGAACGTCAAACCTATTTGAAGAATGCTTATCGAGTCCTCTTGACCAGAGCGCGGCAAGGAATGGTGATCGTCGTTCCCGCAGGGGATCAGAACGATCCAACGCGAGACCCTGCTTTTTACGATCCGATTTTTGAATACCTGTGTCAGATTGGCTTGCCCGAAATCTGATTCAAAGCTTCGAGAGTTAAAGAAGAACCCAACCCGTCGCCATGTCGGCCCTCGCCACCTACCAGCAAGCCCTCACCCGCCTGGTCGTTGCCCAGCGCGCCGGGCGGGCCAGCCCGCACAAGATTTGTTTGCTGTTGGCGGTGTTGGATCTGGCGCGGGCCGGTGGCTTGCCGGTGAACCGCATCGTCTTCGGCCCGCCACTGCTGGAGCGTTATCACGGCTTTTTCAACGCGGTGAAGCAGCCGGGCGACCACGCCAACCCCTACTTTCCGTTTTTTCACCTCGCCGGCAAGCTGCGCGGCGGGGGCGCCAGCTTCTGGCATCTGGTGCCTCAGCCGGGGCGCGAGACCGTGCTGGCCGCCATGAGCACCGCGCGCAGCCTGCGCGACATCACCGACAACATTGCCTGGGCTGAGCTGGATGCGGACCTGTTCGCCCTGCTGCAGCAGCCCGAGGCGCTGGATGCGTTGGGCCAGACGCTGGCTGGTCACTGGTTTGACCGGGGCTTGCAAGAGTTGGGCACCATTGCGGCGCAAAGCGAGGCCAGCAGCCGATACGAATACCGCTTGCGCCATGGCGAACCGTTGACCGCCACCGAGCCGCCGCCCGCCTGGGTGCGCGACCCGGCGTTTCGCCGGGTGGTGACCGAGGCCTACGACTGGCGCTGCGCCGCCACCGGGCTGCGCATCTTGCTGCCGACGGGCGAGTCGCTGGTTGAGGCCGCGCACATCCACCCGTTCAGCGCAGCGGGTGACGACGATCCGCGCAACGGGCTGGCACTCACCCCCGACATGCACTGGGCGCTGGACAGGCACCTGATTGCCCCAGGCGAGGACTTGTTATGGCACGTCAGCCCGCTGCTGGACCGCCGCATTCCCGACTATGCCCCGCTGGTGCGACTGGACAGCCAGCCACTGATCCTGCCCACGGAACGCCGCTACGCCCCCAAACGCGACGCCCTGGCCTGGCGCATGGCCCACCTGCGCCGCCCCGCCCCCTGACCGCCACCCCGGCTGGCGAAAACGGCTCTCGCAAGCCGTTTTCAAGCAAAAACTGCCCATACCCAGCGTAAAACTGTCATAGTTTGCTATGGTTTCAGGACTGCTTCGGAGCCCGTTGCAGCCCCGCCAGGCGCCCCGGCGGTGATTTCCCGGGCGCTTTGGCTGCCGGTTTGGGGCCACAATGGCCGCAGCCAGTCCGCGCCCCCTGCCCCACCACCTCACTGCCAACCCCCATGCCCTCCACCCCCTGGTTTGATGGTTTTGAAGCGCGCCGCATCGCCACCACCGGCGCCGAGATTTTTGTGCGCACCGGGGGTGACCCGGCGGCGCCGGCGCTGCTGCTGTTGCACGGGTTTCCGCAGACGCATGTGATGTGGCGGCGGGTGGCGCAGCGGCTGCAGCGCGACTTTTTTCTGGTGCTGCCGGATTTGCGCGGCTACGGTGATTCGTCGCACGCGCCGGGCCTGCCGGACCACAGCAACTACAGCAAGCGCGCGCTGGCGCAAGACCTGGTGGAGGTGATGGATGCGCTGGGCGTGGCGCACTTTGGCCTGTGCGGGCACGACCGCGGCGGGCGGGTGGCGCACCGGCTGGCGCTGGACCACGCGGCGCGGGTGCGCCGGCTGTGTGTGATCGACATCGCGCCCACGCTGGACATGTATGCCCGCACCGACTTTGACTTTGCCCGGGCCTACTACCACTGGTTCCACCTGATCCAGCCCGCGCCGCTGCCCGAGCGGATGATTGGCGGCAACCCGCGCGACTACCTGCACGCCAAGCTGGGCGGCTGGGGCAGCGGCGGGCTGGGCCACATCGAGCCGGCGGCGCTGGCCGAATACGAGCGCTGTTTCTGCGCCCCCGCGCCCGATGACGGCGCTCTGCCGCCCGCCATCCACACCGCGTGTGAAGACTACCGCGCCAGCGCCGGCATCGATCTGGAGCACGACCGCGCCAGCCGCGCGCGTGGCGACAAAATTGCCTGCGACACGCTGGTGCTGTGGGGCGCACACGGCGTGGTGCAGCGTCTGTTTGACCCGCTGTCGCTGTGGCAGGCCCAGTGCAGCGGCGCCGTCACCGGCTGGGCCATGCCGGCGGGGCATTTCATCCCCGAGCAGCTGCCGGAGGAGACGGCCACGGCGCTGCGGGCGTTTATGGGGTGAGGCGGGAGCGGGCGGGCAGGGCTTCGACAGGCTCAGCCCGAACGGAGTGGGGGAGCCCGAACGGAGTGGGGGAGCCCGAACGGAGTGGGGGAGCCCGAACGGGGTGGGGGGAGGCCGAGCGGGGCGGCGCGGACGCTGGCGCAGCGGGCCTACCAGATGCGCGCGCGCTGGGCGGGCGCCAGCCACATGGGGTCGCCCGGTTGGGTGCCGAAGGCCTTGTGGAAGGCGTCCAGGTTGCGCAGGGGGCCGAAGCCGCGCAGAAAGCCCAGGGCGTGGAAGTCGTTGGCGGCCAGGTAGCGGATGCGCTCGGTGCGGGCCTTGAAGGTCCACAGCTGGGCCCAGGCGACGAAGCAGCGCTGGTCGGTGGTCAGGCCGTCCACGGTGGGGGTTTGTTGGCCTTTCAGGGCGCGGTTGAGCGCGGCGTGGGCCAGGGCGATGCCGCCCAGGTCGGCGGTGTTTTCGGTCAGGGTGAGGGTGCCGCTCTGTTTCAGGCCGGGCAGCACGGAGTAGGTGTTGTACTGGTCCACCAGCAGCTGGGTGCGTTTGGCGAACTCGGCCGCGGCGGTGGGCGTCCACCAGTCGCGCACGTTGCCGATGGCGTCGTACAGGCGGCCGTTGCTGTCAAACCCGTGGGTCAGCTCGTGGCCGATGACGGCGCCGATGGTGCAGTAGTTGACGGCCTGGTCGCCGCCGGGGGTGTAGAACGGCGGCTGCAGGATGGCCGCGGTGATGTCGATGCTGTTGTTGGCAGGGACGTAGGCCGCGTTCACCGAGACCGGTGTGGTGTAGGGCGGGGTGCTGAAGCGGTCCGGCCGCACGGGCTGGTTCAGGCGGTCGCGGTCGCGCTCGAACATGAACCGCGCCACGCGCTGGTTGTTGCCCAGGTGGTCGTCGGGCCGGATGTCGATGCTGCTGAAGTCGATCCAGTCCGCCTCTTTGGGATAACCCACCTGAATGTCGATGCGGGCGAGCTTTTCGAGTGCCTGCTGGCGGGTGGGCTCATCCAGCCAGGGGTTGGTGCGCAGCCGGGTCTCGAATTCCTGACGGATGCGCGCGACCATGGTGGTGATGTCACGCCGCGTGGCATCGGTGAAGTAGGTCTTGACGTACATGCGCGACAGCGGGTGGAACAGCTTCATGGAAATGGCGTTGACCGCCTGCTCTTCCCGCGGCTCGGCCCGGACCAGCTGGTCGCGCTGGCGCTCGTATTCTTCGGTCATGCCGTACCAGGGCTGGCCCAGGAAACGGGCATTGGCCGACAAGGTGAACCACCGCAAGAATGCCTGTATGTCTTCCCTGGAGCGGGTCTGAAGGACGGTGTTCAGCGCGCGCAGGCCTTCGATGTCGGTGACCTGCAATCGGTCGACTTGCGCGTAGCCCAGCGCACCCAGCAGCCGGGCGAGGTCGATCGACGGTATCAGGGCCTGGGCTTGCGCGACCGTCATGATGTTGTAGGTGCGCTGCGGATCGCGGGCTTGCAGGGGGGTGAGCCTGGCGGCGCTGAGCTCGGCCTCCATGGCCAGGATGGTGCGGGCGTGGGCGGCGGCGCGCTCGGCGCTGTCACCGGCCTGCTGCAGCATGCGGGTGATGTAGCTCACATAGAGGTCGCGGATGCGCTGGCTGGGGGCGTCGGTGTACTGGTTCTGCTCCAGTTGCGCACCGCCGGCCGCCAGCAGCAGCACGCGGCGGGTGTTGTCCCGGGCGTCAGTGATCGGCCAGGCGATCAGCAGCGGACCTCCGCCATCGACCAACTGCTGGGCGCTGTGGCGGGCCAGGTCGACCGGCGTGGTGGCGGCGGCAGCAGCCGCCAAGGCGGGCTTCAGGGGCTCCAGGCCCAGTTGGTCCAGGCGCGCGGTGTTCATGGCAGCGCGGTAGAAGTCGCCCACCTGCTGCTCGGGGCTGCCCTTGGGGGCGGCAGCGGTGCTGGCATTCAAGGTCAGGCTGAGCAACTGGTGCTTGATGGTCGTCTTGAGCATCGAGAAGCCGCTGATGTCGGTCTCGGCGTCGGGGATGGTCAGACTGTTGAGCCAGTTGCCGGTGGCATAGGCATAGAAGTCGGCGCGCGGGCTGACGCTGCGGTCCATGTGGCGGGGCGAGTAGCCCAGGGGACCGACGGGCAACACCGCGCCGGCGCGGGTGGGCCGCTCGATCACCGTGGCGTGGCCAGCCGGGGCGCCCGAGGCTGCCCCCACCGTCTGGGCACCGAGCGGCAGCGCGGCCGCCAGCAGCGCCGGCAACAGCGCGGGTTTGAGCGCGGGGCGAAGTGCCGTGCGCCAAGTGGCGCGCAGGGTGGCCAGGGTCGGGCGGGCGGGCGTCGGGGTGCGAGGCGGCATGGTTGTCTCCGGAGGTTTCCGTGCCATTGTGGGGCAGTTGCGCGCTCAGTGTCTTGTGACGGCGCCAGCCACCTTCGGCCGGCAAACCGGCGGGGGGGTCAGCCGCGTACCTGCGCGTCGTAGCCGGCTTCGGCCAGCGCGGCGGCGATGTCTTCGGCGGCGATCATGGTGCTGTGGCTCACCCAGGCGGTGCGCTCGGGCAGGTTGACGTCGGCCTGGTGCACGCAGGGCAGATCCTGCAGCTCGAACATGACGGCGTCGGCGGCGTCCTGGTCGGCCATGGCGGGGATGTGGAAGGTGGTTTCGGGCATGGGGCGATGATGCCGGCGGGTGGGTGACCTTGGTGGTGGTGCGGGTTGGCGGGCCTGTCGGCCGGCGCCCGGGGGCCACCAAGGCCCCCAGAGACGCTTCATCGGCCTGCCGGGGTGCCACCCGGTCTTGTCTGGCCGATTTTTCAAGCATATTCAGCCACTTCCCAGCGCCAAATGGTCCTCGGTTGCTATGTATTCGTGAGTAACTGGGCAGGCTTGGTGTCCAGCAAACCGGGCACCAGCGCGTCGGCGGCCAGCGCGCCGGAGATCACCACCGCCTCGATGCCGGGGCCGTGGGTGGCGCTGCCGGCCAGCACCAGGCCTTCGATGGGTGTTTTCACCGGCAGCTTGGGGCCGGTGCTGCCGTAGATGGCGCCCTGGGTGCTCCAGTTGTAGCGGCGGAAGGTGAGCGGGCTGGCCTCGGTGCGGCAGACGATGCGCGCGCGCAGGCCGGGCAGCGCGGTTTCGGCCAGGTCGATCAGCTCGTCGGCCAGGCGGCGCTTGCGCTCGGCGTAGGCGGCGCTGTGGCGCGTGGCGGGGTCGTCGGTGGCCGTTTCGGTGGCTTCGGCGAACCAGGTGCGGGCCTCGTCCTGCGGCAGCAGGCGGATCAGCTCCACGGTGCTGTAGCCGGCCGGCGCGGCCGATGCGTCCGCCTGGGTGGGCAGCACGATGCCCACGCCCTGCCCGCCCCGGCGCAGGTGAATGAGCGCGGGCAGATCGCCAAAGCCGCCGCGCACGCCCAGGTGCACGCAGAAGGCCGAGCACGCGGGCGCACGCTGCGCCAGCGCGGCGCGGGTGGCGGCGGGCCAGGCGTCGGGGGCGATCAGCCCGCGGGCGGCGCCCAGCAGGTCGGCGTTGAGCACCACGGCGGCGGCGCGCACCGTCTCGCCGCCGGCCAGCACCACGCCTTGTACCCGGCCGCCTTCTACCTGCACGCGCTGCACCGGCGTGCCCAGGCGCACGATGCCGCCATCCAGCGCGATGGCGTCGGCCAGCGCCTGCGCCAGCACGCCCGATCCGCCGTGCGGGTACCAGCCGCCTTTGAGCGTGTAGCCGAACAGCGGCACCATGTCGCCCACGGTCAGGGTGGCGGCGTCATCGGTCACGTAGCCGGCCAGGCCCAGCAGCATGGCCTGCGCCTGCGGCGAGAGGCCGTGGGCCTGCAGCAGGCGGGCAAAGGGCTGGTCGAGCCAGCGCACCACCAGCGGGTGGGCGCGGGCGTAGTCCAGCAGGCCCTGCACGCTGCGCGGGCTGCCGGGGATGCCGCTGCGATGCGGGGCCTCGGCGTACATGCCCTCAAAGAGCGTGCGGATTTCGGCCAGCGCGGCGCGCAAGGCGGCGGCCTCATCGGGCAGACGCGCGGCCATGGCGTTGACGTAAGCGTCCCAGTCGGTGGGCACGTCGAAGGCCGCCCCGTCGGTGACGAAGCGGTGCTGCAGCCGTTGCCAGTCGATGGCCTCGCCCAGGCCCAGGCGCGCCAGCACGCCGTGCACCGGCCCGCCCGGCCACACGCCCGAAACGTCGTGCACGCCCGAGTCGAATCGGAAAGGCAGCGTGGCCGCGCCGTCGCGGCCCGTCCAGCCCCAGGTGTGGGCGTAGCCGCCGGGGGCGGTGTGCTGCTCGGCCACCAGCACCTTCAGGCCTGACTGCGCCAGCAGCGCGGCGGCCGTGAGCCCGCCGATGCCGGCGCCCACCACCACGACGTCTACGGCATCCGCACCCCTCGCGGCGCGGGCGGCGGCAAAGTCGGGTGCGGGCCAGGGGTGGGGGTCTTGCGCGGCCAGGCGGGCCTGCAGTGCGGCCCGCACCCAGCGCCGCGGTGTCAGCACCGACGCCACGATGCCGCCAGCCACCGGCACCAGCGAGGCCCAGGCCGGCAGGTGCAATGCGTTGGCCAGCGCCAGCCAGGCGAACAGCACCGCCCACAGCGCAGAAAGCGCGCGGTTGATGCGAAGGAACAGCGGGTCGTGCTCGGTGCCGGCGTATTCGCGCCGGGCAAAGTCAGCCGTCCAGGGCCGCCCGCGCGCCAGGCTGACGGCCGCGCCCAGGCTCAGCCCCGCAAAACCGGCTGCGCTGGCGGCCAAGCCCGAAGGCGGCCCGGCCAGCAGGCACCATGCGGCGATGGCCGCCAGCGTGAGCGCCATGGCGACTTCCAGCTGCGGCACGGGTTGGCGCGTGGCCCGCCGCCAGGCCACCAGCGCACCGGCCAGCCCCGCGCCGACCACCGCCCCGGCGGTGACCTGCCCCAGCCCCACGGCGATGCCGAAGGCGGCAAAGGGAATCAGCGTGATCTTGACGGCCAGGGTGGTGTTCATGGCGGGGCCTCTCGGCGGGTGTTTGCATCGTTGCGGCCCCAGCATCGCGCGAGCGCGCCGCCGCAGCCAGCGCGATGCGACGAAACGGCGCCGAGGCGGGGTGAAGTGCGCGGGGACGGGGGGAATGGGGGGCGGGCTTACCCGCTGAGAAGGTCCACGTAGGCCTGGTAGCTGAATAGCCGGTGCTTTTTCTGGCCCGTTTGTTCGGAGACGATCCCCAGGCTTTGCAGCAAGCTCGCTGCGGCGGTGGCGGTGGGAAACGTGGTGTTGAGGCGCCGACGCGCCTGCTCGATCGAAAACCGCGGCATGGTGGGCAGAAGTTCGAACAGGCGCAAGCTGGCGGGTGTGGCCTTTGGGGTCTGCAGCAGGCGGTGGCGGTCGGCGTTGATGAGGCTGGCCAGCGCGATGATGCTGCGTTCGGCCGCTTCGGCGGATCGGGCCACGCCTTCCAGGAAAAAGCCGACCCAGGCTTCCCAGTCGCCCTCGGTGCGCACGGCCGACAGGCGGCGGTAGTACTCGGCCTGGTGTTGCTTCAGAAAACCGCTCACATACATCAGCGGCTCGGTCAGAACACCCCACTGCTCGAAGAGGG
This sequence comes from Curvibacter sp. T50, assembly GCF_057219955.1. Taxonomy (NCBI): domain Bacteria; kingdom Pseudomonadati; phylum Pseudomonadota; class Betaproteobacteria; order Burkholderiales; family Comamonadaceae; genus Curvibacter; species Curvibacter sp. T50. The sequence goes on along the minus strand of NZ_JBXVVU010000004.1, from coordinate 141,929 downwards.
CCGCGATCAGCAGGCGGCCGATCCGGCCATTGCCGTCAAGGAAAGGATGGATGGTTTCGAATTGCACATGGACCAGCGCAATGCGCACCAGGGGCGGCAGATCGGGCGCCGGTTGATGGATGAATTGCTCCAGCGCACTCAGCAGGGCCGGCACCTGCTCGGGTGGCGGGGGCACAAAGATCGCGTTGCCGGGACGTGTGCCACCGATCCAGTTCTGCGACTGACGCAGCTCACCCGGCTGGCGGCCCGCGCCACGCGCGCCGTCCAAGAGCACACGGTGTGCCTCGCGCAGCAGGCGCACGCTCAAGGGAAGGCCGTCGGGCCGGCGCAGGTGGTCTTGCACCAGACGAAAGGCGCGCAGGTAGTTGGTGACCTCTTCGACGTCGTCAGCGTTGCGGATCACCTGCCCGGCCTCGTCGTCGAACAGATCCACCAAGGTGGCTTGCGTACCCTCGATTTGCGAGGTCAGCAGCGCTTCCTTGCGCAGGGCGCTGTACAGCAGCCAATCCTGCGAAGGCACGAGGCCAGCCACCCCAATCAGCCGGGCCAGCGCCAGTTCGGCGGCATGATGAGCCGCCAGATAACAAGCCGGGTCCAAAGGCGGGTCGGCCGGCGGCAAGGGGTGCGGCACAAACGCGCGCACCGCTTCGCCCAAGGTTGTGGATGTGACGAAGCTGCCGGTGATACGCATGGTGAGCGGCCTACATTAAAGATTGCTTGAATATGAGGCTCACATATTAAATCATTCTTTAATATATGGCGGTATTTTCAAAGCTTCTTTCATGGCGCCCCAACAGCATGGGGGTCCAGCGCACCCTGCCAAGGGCGGCAGCCGCGTCGGCGATCAGCCCTGCTCCCCCACCGGCAACGCCGACGCCGGCAGGCCGAAGACGCGGTCGAACACCCAGTTGAAGACGAAGGTATAGACCAGAAAGAACAGCAGCAGCCCCAGATCGAGCACAAAGGCCTGCCACAGGCTGATGTCCAGCCACCAGGCGAAGAAGGGCACCAGCGTGACGACCAGACCGCCCTCGAAACCGATCGCGTGCGCCGCGCGCCGGGCCAGGCCGCGCCCGCGCACGCTCTGGCGGGCCTCCCAGCGCTCGAACAGGGTGTTGAACACCACGTTCCACACCACCGCGATCGCCGACGACACCACCGCCGCCACGCCGGCGCGCTCCACGCTGCTGTCGGAGAAGACGGACAGGCCGATGCTGGTGGCCACGATGGCGATCAGCTCGTAGAGCGTGACATAGACGATTCGGCGGCGGGGGCCTTGCATGGGCGAGGATGGGCGTGTGATGGGGTGATTCGGACCTTCGATTGTGGCCGCGGCGCGGCGCCCTTTTGGTCAAGCTGCGGCGACGCCTGTGAAACAATGACTCGACTCACCGGCCCCGCCCCGCCCCATGCGCTCTTCCATCCGCATCGTCGACTGCGACAACCCCGGCACCTGGACACGGTACCGCGCCGGGCTGTGCGACAGCTGCCAGGCCAACTGCTGCACCATGCCGCTGGAGGTGCGCCTGCCGGATCTGGTGCGGCTGGGCCTGGTGGATGCGTTCGAGGCCGAGCATGAGGAGGCGGGGCGGATTGCCAAACGCTTGATGAAGGCGCGGCTGATCGAGCATTTCAACCACAAGCACGCGATCTTCACCATCGCCCGCCGCGCGGGGGGCGACTGCCACTTTCTGGATGCCGCCACGCGCCGCTGCACGGTGTACGAACAGCGGCCCGACACCTGCCGCCAACACCCGCAGACCAAAAGCCCGCGGCCGGGCTGGTGCGCCTACGGGGCGCGCGGACGGGGATAGCGGGGTGCGGCGCCCGGAGCACTTGCGCGGTCTGCCGCGGTGCCCATAATGGGGCTGGAGCGCGGTGCCGCCGCAGATTCATCCCCGACATGCTGTCGCACAACCAACCGAAAGGAAACCGCCATGAGCCGCCATGTTTTGCTTCCCCTCTTTCTTGCCACCGCTGCGATAGGCCTGACCGCCTGCGGCGGGGGTGACGACGACACCACGGTGGCTGCGACGCCCGCACCGGCGCCCGCACCCGCACCCGCCCCAGCGCCAGCGCCATCGACGTCTCCGGCGCCGGCGCCCGCTCCCGGTTCGGGCACCGGCAGCTCGGCCGAGTGCTTCAATGTGGCCTGGTACCGCCCCGGTACGACCTGGGTGCTGGACTACGTCATTTCCGGCAACGCCACGGGCACCACGCGGTCCAACGGTACCGTCACCGGTGGCAAGACGTTCAACGGTCAGGCGGGCCTGGTCGAGCAGGACAACGATCAGACGACGACCTACACCAGCCCGGGCACCCTGGCCGCCGCTGGGGTGATACCGACCCGCTCGCGCTTCTATTTCACTGAGAACGGTTCGGTGATCAACAGCTTCGGTGGCACGGTGGCGGCCGGCGCCACGGTGTCGGGAATCACCGTCACCACGACCACGACCACCACCTACACCCCGCCGCGGGTAGACCGCCGCTTCACGCTGGCGGCGGCCACCAGCGACAGTTTCTCGTCCACGTCCGCCAGCAGTGTCACAACCAATTTCGGCGGAGCGCCCACCAATACGAGCACGGCCCAGAACATCACCATCAACTTTGCGGGGCAGGAGACGGTGACGGTTCCGGCGGGCACCTTCGTCGCCTGCAAGTTCCTGGAAACGATCAACAGCGACACCAACGAGCAGTGGTACGCCAAGGGCAGCGGCGCGCCCATCAAGTACACCAGCCGCACGTCGGAAGGGCAGGCCATTACGCTGTCGATGACCTCGGCCAGCCGGCTCAACGGTGCGGCCATCGCGCCCTGAGGGCAGGGGCTTGTCCGGTGTTCGTGCAATCGCCCCCTCTTGGGGCGATTTTTCTTCCGGGGATCACGGCGCTGCGATGGGGGCTTGGGGTGATGCGCTACGCTCGCCGGTTTCGTTGAAACGACCGATCGAATAACGGAGGAGTGTCGATGTCCAAACTGATGCGCTGGCTGGCAGGAGGCGTGGTGGCGATTGCAGGCCTGGGGGCGGTCGGGGTGGGGGTGACCACCTGGCAGTTTGCCAACTACGCGCCCAAAGACACGCCCCAGGCGCCGGACCCGGGGGCACTGGCCTATTTTGTGGATGACTACCAGGGCGCCCGCAAGGCGTTTCTGGCTCAGGGAGAGGCACTGGCGACGCAGTATCGCGGCGTCGAGCGGTTCGAGGTGCCCATCGTCAGCAGCAAGGCCGAGCGGGACCAGTTTGTCGATGGCCTGTATATCCCGGCGCAAAGCGCGCCCAAGCGCTTGCTGCTGGTGACCTCGGGCGTGCATGGCGTCGAAGGCCCGACGGGCAGCGCCGTCCAGCGCATGTTCATGAAGGAGTTCCTGAAGCCCGAGGCTCTGGCCGAGACCGGTGTGCTGTTTGTGCACGCCGTCAACCCCTGGGGCTTCAGCAACTACCGCCGGGTGACCGAAAACAATGTGGACCTGAACCGCAACGCGGCGACCACCGGCGCGCTGTACCGCACGGTCAATGCCGGGTATCCCACCGTCAGCCCGGTGATCAACCCGGCGGGGCCGGCCAACACCGGTGCGCTGGGCAATGTGTTGTTTCCGCTGCGGGCGGTCGGTCTGATCGCCCAGCATGGTATGCCCACGCTGCGACAGGCGGTGCTGCAGGGGCAGTATCAGGAGCCGCAGGGCATCTATTTCGGCGGGCAGGCAATGGAGCCGTCACTGCGACGGCTGGCCCCGTACCTGCTGCCGATTCTGGCCAAGTACCCGCTGGCCATGACGGTGGACCTGCACACCGGCTATGGCGAGCGCGGCACCTTGCACCTCTTTTTTGACCCGCCCAAGGACGCGGCGCGCCGCGCGATGCTGGAGCAGGTGTTTGCCGGTCAGCGCATCGACTGGGCCACCGGCAGCGATTTTTATACGGTCACCGGCGACTTTGTCTCGTGGGTGGGCGCACTGAAGGAATCCGCCGGGGGGGTGCATCTGCCGGCCGTGTGGGAGTACGGAACCATGGACAGCCAGACCACCATGGGCTCGATCAAGTCCTTGCATGTGTCGCTGCTGGAGAATCAGGGCTTCCACCACGGCTACTTCACCTCGGCTGACGAAGCCCGCATCAAGCGTGACTACCGCGAGATGTTCTACCCCTCGTCACCCGACTGGCGGCTGAAAGTGATGCGCGACAGCCGCTCCATGTTCACCACCGTGCTGGCGAACTGGCCCAAAATGGGTGCGCCGGGATCCTGAAAGGAGTCACCATGCCTGAGAATGCACTGCCCCGAAACCAGTTCTCGCAGGCGGATGCGGCCCGGTTGCTGGTGACGGAGTCGGCGCTGGGCGAGCTGTCCCTGAAGGATGCGATGCGCATCGTGGCCTACATGCGGCCCAAACGCCTTCGCGCCGGCCAGGCGCTGGTGCAAGAGGGCGAAAAAGTCCACACCAATTACATGATGCTCATCCTCTCGGGGGATGTGCAGGTGGAAAGTGAAACGCCCGGTACCGGTGAGTCGCTGGTCGTCTCGGTGGTCGGGGCCGGCAGCCTGATCGGCGAAATGGGCTTGCTCAATGGCTCGGCGCGGACGGCAACCTGCGTCGCTGGCACCGATCTGGTGGTGGCGGTGCTGACCCGGGAGGGCTTGCGGCGCATGCTTTCGGCAGAGCCGGACCTGGCCGCGCGCTTTCTGCTGGCGATGTCGAGCCGGCTGGCCGAACGATTGCGTGAGACCACCGACAAGCTCAAGCGCTTTGTGCAGCTCACCGGCATGTTGCAGCGCGAGGTGTTCATGCTGATGGATGCCCGACCCGCGACCACCCAACCACCCCCGGACGCGGCGCTGCTACCCACCCGGCCCGCGCCCCTGGACGAGCCCGGGCGGCGCGGCGGGGGACGCCCGGGCCGCTGAATTCGACCCGGTCCGGTTTTCGCAGATCCGCCTTGCTGCCACCGCGCCATGCCGTCGCCACCCGCTGCGCTACCGGTGATCAACCCGGCGCGCTGCACCGGCTGCGGTTGGTGTGTGGCCGCTTGCCCGCCCCATGTGCTGTCGCTGCAGGTGCAGCAGTGGCGCAAGACCTCGGTCCTGGACGACCCCGCCGGCTGCACCGGTTGTGCCCGCTGCGCAGTGCGCTGCCCGTTCGGCGCCATCCGCATGCGCCGCGAGGCCCTCTGAGGCGGCTTTCAGGCCAAATCGACCGATACCCAGCGTAAAAAGGTCATTTTGCGCTATGGTTTTCTATAGCTGGCCGCAGCAGGGTGACGCGGCGGTAGCCGAGACGCAGGATGCCTTCCCGTTCCATGCGCTTGAGTTCCTGCTGGACCTTGGGGCGGGACGCGTTGACGGACTGGGCGATCTCCTGTTGGGTCAGGTTCAGGGCGATATGCCCGAGGCGGTCGGGCTGCCCGTTGAACTGCGCCAGCCGCTGCAAGCGCTGGTAGACCCGGGCTCGCAGTGAGGGCAGCAGGTCGGCTTCCATCAGGTCGAACATTTCGGCCACCCGGGTGGCCAGGCTGCGGATGATGCCCAGGGCAAGGTCAGGCTCGGTGCGCAGCGTCTGAATCAGGGCCTGGCGGGAAACTTCGAGGGTGTGGCCCGCTTCTTCGCAGACCATGTCGGTGGGGAAGGGCGCTCCAGCCAAGGCCGAGGGCACGCCATAGAGTTCGCCGGCGGTGATGCGTCGAAGAAAGAGCGAATGCCCATCGACGTTATTGAGCAACACCTTGTACTGTCCGCTCAGGCACACGCTGACGCTCTCCATGCGCTGGCCGCTTCGCGTCAGCGTATCGCCCGCTTTCCAGGACCGTCGCAGGCCCACCGCTTCCAGCCTGTGAACCATGGCCTGGTCGAGCATGAAGCGATCCAGCGCAGGCTTGAGCAACCCATGGCGGGACGGCACGTCTTCGGGTAAACCATAGATTGGTGTCATCCCTTAAATTGTTACTTACGGAACATTTTTATTCAAGACTTACACCGAACATGCGCCCACGGGCTTGAGCTCGATCAAAAGGAGACACGGACGTGATCAAGAAATTTCTGATTCGGTGGATGTCGGTGGCCGCTGTGGCCAGTGCGGCCGTGGGCGCTGTTCAGGCCCAGCCCGTGGTGCGCTTTCAAGACTACCCTGGCACCGGCAACTTGCTGGTCCGGGTGGCGCAGGCGAATGGCTATTGCGAGCAGGCGGGCATTCGCTGCGAGCTGCGCACCATTCCGGCGGCACCGCTGGGCATGCAGACCATGCTGTCGGGCGACATCGAGGTCGCGTTTGGTCCCACTGAGGTGGTAGCCGCCGCCCTGGCGCGCAAGTCACCCGTCAAGATCATCGCGGCGGGTTATGCGGACCCGGTCTTCTTTGTCGCGGCGGGCGCGAAGACCGAGTTGCCGACCGAGGCCGAAGGCTACCCCGGCGTGGTGAAGTCGTTCAAAGGCAAGAAGATCGGCGTCACCCAGCGCGGCTCGGGTGCGGAGTTTCAGCTGATCGACATGCTCGCCGACGCCGGGCTGACCGCCAACGACGTGACCATCGTGGCCGTGGGCGCACCCAACACCGCCTTCCCCGCCCTGACCCAGGGACAGGTGGACCTGATCATGACCTTCCCGCCCGCCGACGGTATGTGCGAGGTACTGAAGGCCTGCCGCGTGGTGATCGACCCGCGCAAGGGGCAGGGACCGAAGAGCATTCTCGACACGAGGGGTGGTGCCGGCTACATGGCGGTCAAGGCCGACTGGGCGGCGGCCAACCCGGCGGTGGTGGCGAGCATTCGCAAGATGCTGGACATGTCCGACGCCTTTGTGTCCAACCCGGCCAATTTCGGCAAGACGCTGGAGGTGCTGCGCAAGACCTTCGGCCTGCAACTGCCCAACGCCGACCAGATCGCCGAGGTGTCGCTGCGCCTCTCGATCAGCAACTTCAAGGCCCGCGGAGCAGTGCCCGCCATGCAGGCAGTGGCCGACTCGATGCTGCAGAACAAGCTGTTGCCCGCCCGCGTGGACATGGCCCCCGCGGTGTTGCCCTGAGAGACCAACCGACGCAGCACGACGCCGGTACTCGCCATGATTGACGCCCAGCGCATTGACCTGAGTTTTGACGGCACCCACCTGGTGCTGCAGGCGGTGGACCTGCACGTCAGGACCGGCGAGTTCGTGGCGCTGGCGGGCCCCAGTGGCTGTGGCAAGACGACCTTGCTGAACCTGTGTGCCGGGTTGGTGCCGTTGCCGCCCAGCCAGCACCTGCGGGTGGCAGGCAACGCACCGGCGTTGGGCAGTCAGCGTGTGGCCTACATGCTGGCCCGGGACAGCCTGTTTCCCTGGCTCACCGCGCTGGACAATGCTGCGTTCGGGCTGAAAGTGCGGGGAACGCCAGTGGCCGAGGCGCGCGAGCGCGCGGCGGTGATGCTCAAGCGCGTGGGGCTGGGCGGGTCGGAAAGCAAGCTCCCCAAGGAACTCTCCCACGGCATGCGCCAGCGCGTGGCGCTGGCGCGCACCTTCGCCATGCCGTCGCCGCTGCTGCTGATGGACGAACCCTTCGGCGCGCTGGACGCGCAGACCAAACTGCAGTTGCAGGACCTGTTGCTGCAGCTGTGCCAGGAAAGCGAGCGCTCGGTGCTGTTCGTGACCCACGACCTGTCGGAGGCGGTGGCGCTGGCCGATCGGGTGGTGGTGATGTCCTCTCGCCCTGGCCGCATCGTGGCCGACGTGCCGGTGCCGTTGCCGCGCCCGCGGTCCATCCGCGCCCTGCAGACCAGCGACGACTTCCACCACACCTATGCGCGGGTGTGGAAACACCTCGAAGAAGGCTGGGTGCACCATGAAGGCTGAAACGCTTCGCACCGTGGCGCAGCACGCGGTGTTTGTGGCCGTGGCGCTGGGGGCCTGGGAATGGGCCGCCCGCAGCGGCGTGGTCGATGCCAGCTTTGTGGGCAGCCCGCTGGGCATCGCCAGTTTCACGCTGGAGAATTTCACCAACGCGCGCCTGTGGGTCGATCTGGTCTGGACGCTGACGGCGGTGTTCGTGTCGTTCACCATCGGTTCGCTGGCCGCGATGGCCACCGGCCTGGCCTTTGTGACCTGGCCGCGCCTGGAAGCCTTCTGCGAGCCCTATATCGCGGCCATGAACGTGTTGCCGCGCATCGCGCTGGTGCCGCTGTTCATCCTCTGGTTCGGCCTGGGCCTGGGCTCCAAGATCGCGATGGGCGTGTCGCTGACGTTTTTCATCGTGCTGTCCACCACGGTGGCGGGCATCCGCGGTGTCAGTCAGGACCACGTCACGCTGACCCGCACGCTGGGCGCGAGCAGCCGGCAGATGTTTTTCTGGGTCACCCTGCCGGGCGCCGTGCCGGTGCTGTTTTCCGGTCTGCGCCTGGGTCTGATCTACGCCTTCCTGGGTGTGGTGGGCGCCGAAGTGATCGCGTCCGAGCGCGGGCTGGGGCAGCAACTCGCCTACCTGGGCTCCACCTTCAACGTCAACGGTGTGTGGTCGCTGCTGTTCGACCTGGCCTTCATCGGCGTGCTGATCATGAAGCTCATGAACTGGCTTGAGCGCCGCCTGCTGCACTGGCAATAGTTTTTACCCATTCTCATCAGGAGATCCGACATGACTTTCCGTCACATCAAGGTGGAGCCTCTGACGCCCACCATCGGCGCCATGATCAGTGGCGTGGATCTGAACCACGTGCGCAGCGAAGACGTGTACGAGGAGATCCAGGCCGCACTGTGGAAACACGGGGTCGTTTTCTTTCGCAAGCAGCCGCTGACACCCCAGGCCCACATCCGCCTGGCAAGCCAGTTCGGCGACGTCGAGCGACACGAGTTCTTTCCGCACATCGAGGGGCACCCCGAGGTGCAGCTGATCGCCAACGAAGGCCACGAATCGCCGGAGACCGACCGCTGGCACACCGATGTGACCTTCCGAAAGAAGCCGTCGCTCATCTGCGTGCTGCGCCTGACCGACCTGCCCCCGTCGGGCGGCGACACCATGTGGGCCAGCACCGGCGCAGCCTTCGATGCCTTGGGCGCGCCCTTGCAGAACCTGTTGCTGGGTCTGCAGGCCGAGCACGACATGCCGTTCCACTTCCGGCGCATCAACGCCTACGAGAAGCTGATCAAGCGCCAGACCGCAGCGGCGAAAAAGCAGGGCGGGGCCGGGCCGATGATGAACTCGATGATGTCGGCGCAGGAGATGAACGACGCGCTCGCCGACCGCGAGTGCAAGATGATCAAGGACAACCCCTCGGCCATCCACCCGGCGGTCATCGCGCACCCGGTCACCGGCCGGCGTTGCCTGTTCGTCAATTCCATCTGGACCAAGCGGCTGCTGGGCGTCCACATGGACCTGAGCGAAGCGCTGCTCAACATGCTCTACGAGTGGGTCAAGAAGCCCGAGTTCATGGTGCGTTTCCGCTGGGAGAAGGACTCGGTGGTGCTGTGGGACAACAGCCAGACCCAGCACTACGCGGTGTTCGACTACGCGCCGCACTACCGCGCCGGCAACCGCGTCACGGCCGGCAGCTTCATGCCGACCCTGGCCCCGGCTGCGGCCGCCGCCACGTCCGGGCAGTCTTCAATGATGCGTCAGCTGCTGGATGCCACCCGCTTGCAGGCGGCCAGCCCGCGCGAGCAGCAGGCGGTCGACGCCATCTTCAGCGCCCTCGAAGGGGTCGATCTCAATGCGGTGGCCAGCTCCGCGCAGGGCCGTTGAAGCCGGAACCGACACTGTCATGACCGAGCTCAATCCGATCACCCTGGCCGACACCGACCTGGCCGCCGTGCAGGAGGCTCGGCAATTGCTGGCTCAGGCCCGACCGGCGGCCGATGCGCTGGCCGGGTGGACGCCCGAGCACGCCAAAGCGGTGGCCAAGCGGGTGGGGGCGGCCTTGCTGCCGCGCGCCGACTTTTATGCCGAATGGGCGGTCCGCGAAACCCGCATCGGCAAGGTGGCCGACAAGGTGGCGAAGAACCGCATGGCCTGCACCCTCACCGCCAGTGCCTGGGACGCGGTGGCACTGGGGGGCGTGCGCCGCAACGACGCGCTGCGCATCATCGAGATCGGCCGTCCGGCCGGTGTGGTGGTGGGGCTGTCCAACTCCACCTCGCCGGTAGCCACCATTCTGTTCAAGACCCTGATGTGCCTGATGACGCGCAACGCCCTGGTGGTGTCGCCGCACCCGGTGGCACTGGGGTGTTGCACGGCGGTGGTGCGCGAGCTGCAGGCCGCCATCGGGGCCGAAGGTGGCCCGGCGCACGCGGTGCAGATCCTGACCCGGCCGACCGTGGAAGCCACCGGCGCGCTGATGCGCGACACCCGCACCGACGTGATCCTGGCCACAGGCGGCACGCCCATGGTGCGCGCCGCCTACGGCTCGGGCAACCCGGCCATCGGGGTGGGTTCGGGCAACGTGCCAATCTACGTGGACGCCAGCGCCGACCTGAACGACGCGGTACAGAAAGTGGTGCTGGCCAAGAACTTCGACCACGGCAGCCCGTGCTCGGCACCCTCGGTGCTGGCACTGCATGCCGGTATCGCGCCCGCCATGCTGCAGGCGCTCGCCGCCGCCGGTGCGCATGTGTGCAGCGAGCGCGAGGCGCGGCAGATCCAGGACTACGCTTTTCCGGGTGGTCGGTTCAACCCCAAGGTGGTGGGACGACCGGCACACGAGATTGCCAGCGCCGCCGGGGTGGCGGTAAGCGCGGGTTGCGAGGCGCTGGTGTGCCCCGTGGCCTCGCCTCAGGCAGGCCACCCCTTGCTGCGCGAGAAGCTCTCGCCCATTCTGGGCTGTGTGGTGGTGCCGGACATGGCGCAGGCCGTGGATGTGGCCCGCCTGATGCTGCAACACAGCGGCGGGGGTCACACCTCGGGCATTTACACCGCCGACGCCACCCAGGCGGTGGCCTGGGGTGCGGCGCTGGATTACTACCGCGTGGTCGTCAACGGCAACACGGTGCTCGACAGCACCGGCGCCAACACCGGACTGCCCTACACCTTCACCATCGGCACGGGCTACGCCGGCAAGAGCTCGGTGGACTGCAATGTCGGCCCGGAGTTGCTGGTGAACTGGAAGCGTGTGGCTTTTCCCCTGCCGGACGGCTGGGCCGGGGCCATGGCGTCAGGCGCGGCATCCGCTGCTTCGGCCACCGTGGAACCGGCCGCCCTCCCGCCCGAGATCTCCGCCATGGTGCTGCGCATCGTGCAGGAAGAACTCGAACTCCTTCGCTGAAAGCCTGTCATGTCCACTTTGCGCAGCTACATCTTTCTGGACCGCTTGCAGCCACAGCTGATGTGTTTGCTGGGGTCGACCGCGCGCGGCTTCCTGCCGCGCCACAACGACTCGGCCATGGTCATTGAAGTGGCACCCGGCATGGACATCGAGTGGTTGACCGACGTTGCCTTGAAGCACGACAACGTCAAGCCGGGCAACCTGGTGGTGGAGCGGCAGTTTGGCTACCTGGAATTTCACGGTCAGTCCTCGTCATCGGTGAAGTCGGCCGGCGCGGCCGTGCTGGACGCCATGGGTGTGCGCGAAGACCACGCGCTCAAGCCCGAGATCCTGGCGTCCAAGGTGATCGACCGGGTGGACGGCTACCACGCCTTCCTGATCAACCGCAGCAAATCCGGCAGCATGCTCCTGCCCGGCGAATCGCTCTACATCATGGAGATGACCACGTCTTCCTATGCGCTGCTGGTGGCCAACGAAGCCGAAAAGGCTGCCAACGTGAAGCTGGTGGATTGCCGCTTCATGGGCCCGGCCGGTCGGCTGTACCTGTCGGGCAATGCCTCCGACGTGCGGGCGGCTGCCGCAGCGGCCGAAGCGGTGATTCGCGATGCGAGAGGTGGCGCATGAACCACGAAACACTGCGCGAGCAGATTCGCGCCCAGGTGCGCCAGGCGCTGCAACGCCGGGCCGCGCCGGCCCCCGCCGCCCCCCTGGGCACCGCGCCGCGGAGCCCGGTGCGGGTGCCGCTGCACCTGCGTAGCGCGCAGCACACCGCAGCCCTGACCGAGCTGTTCCGGCGGCTGGCAGCCAACCCGGCCCTGTTGGAGCTGGTGCAGACCGGATGGCTGCGGTTCGACCTGCGGGTCGAACCGACCGCCTTGCCAGGAACGGCGGGCGCGCCAGCGGCCGGTGCCGCGCCCGCCTTGACCACCCCCCGCGCCCCCGAGACCCCGACCTGCTGTGCGTCATGCCGGGCCGGCAAAGCCTGCGAATGCCAGGGCGACCGCTGCGAAGCGCATGGCCACCCAGCCGTTGAAGAGGTGCCCGAACTGCAGGGTGTGATCGGCGAGCGGGCGCTCAAGACGCTGGCGCCGACGGTGAAAACGGTGCGCCTGCACCCCAGGGCGGTCCTGACCCCCCTGGCCAAGGATGCGCTGCGCAAGCGCGGTATTGCCATTGACCGAGGAGCCACCCCATGAAAACCGGAACCGTGATCGGTCGCATCGTCGCCAGCAAGCGCCTGCCTGAATTGCCCGCTGGTGCCCTGCTGGAGGTGCAGCTCGACTACCCCAAGGACGTGGTGGTGTGCTTCGACCCGCTGGGCTGCGGCGTCGGTGAGCGCGTGATGATCACCATCGGTGCGCCGGCCGCCTGGTGGTTCGCACCGGCGCAGCAGCGCGTGGTGGCCGACGCGCTGATCATTGCCTCGCTCGACAACTACGACACCCCGACGCCCATGCGTTGACACCGCGCTGCGACCACGCCGCCTCTTTCCTTTTTTCAAACCGTTTTCCCAACCCCCAAAGGAGACTTTCATGTCACAAGCCATCGGAATGATCGAGACCAAAGGTTATGTCAGCGCTTTCGCTGCCGCCGACGCCATGGTCAAGGCCGCCAACGTCAACATCGTGGGCAAAAAAGAGGTGGGCGGCGGTCTGGTCGCCATCATCGTTTCGGGCGACGTGGGCGCCGTCAAGGCCGCCACCGAAGCTGGTGCCGAAGCGGCGGGCGCCATCGGTGAGGTGGTGTCCTGCCACGTCATTCCCCGCCCGCACGCCGACGTTCAGAAAGCGTTTGACGGCCAGTAAGCGGTCAATCGCTGTTGGAACGACCACAAGGAGGCCGCATGGCCACAAGCAAAAAAACGGCGGCACCCGCCCGGCCGGCAGCCGAGCTGCGGGTGTACCTGACGCTGACCGACCTGCAGCCCCAGTTTTCGTCGTGGATGAGTTCGCCCCTGGGCGCGCGCGGCTATGTCGCCATGCAGGGCACCCATGCGCTGCTGGTGGAGATCGCCCCCGGGCTGTCCATTCAGCGGGTGATTGATCTGGCCCTGAAGGCCGAGCCGAGCCTGGAGCCGGGCATCCTGGCGGTGGAGCGGCAGTTTGGAGTGCTGGAGCTTCACGGCAACGACCGCGCCGCGCTGCAGCGCGGCGGCCAGGCCATCCTGGACTGGATGCAGGCCCGGGCCGAGGACCAGTTGCGGCCACAGCTGCTGTACAGCGACATCCTCGAAAACGTGACCGATCAGCACGCGGTGCTGATGAACCGCACGCGCCAGGCCAGCATGGTGCTGCCGGGCCAGAACCTGCTCCTGATGGAAGTGGCTCCGGCCCTGTTTGGTGCCCACATGGCCAACGAAGCCGAGAAAGTGGCTCCCGGTGTGACGCTGGTGGAGTGCAGCATGATCGGCGCCAGCGGGCGCATGTATCTGAGCGGCAGCCTCGCGGACCTGGCCAAGGCCAAGGCCCATGTCGAGCGATTGCTGGCGGAGATCCCCGGACGAGGGTGACTGGCTGCGCCGGCGCGCGTCCCGCGTGTTCGTTTGGCCGACGAGCCGGTGAGTCAAGGCACCCGAAGGCCGACGATGTGTTTGGCGCCATCCGCATGCGCCGCGAGGCCCTCTGAGGCCGTTTTCAGGCCAAATCGACCGGTACCCATCGTAAAAAGGTCATCTTGCGCTACTATTTTTATATCTTCAGCCGCCGCCGGCAGCCGGTGATACCGGCGCAGGCGGAGCCGGTGGTGGCGCCGCCCGTGGCGCGGACAGGCTGCCGCCCGGGGTGAACTCGGGCACCGCCGACATTTCACCGGCCGCGGGCATGGGGGGTGGACCGGCCGGGGCGGCGGGCTCCGCAGGGGCTTCGACACCGGACGCCGACCCCTCCGGCGCCGAGGCAGCCGGTGCGGCGGCCGCCGGAGGCGGCAAGCCGGCAAAACGGGCGCTGGCGTCAATGGCCCGCACGCGCAGCGCCTGCTGGAAAAACGCGCCCACGATGGGCAGCGCCGCGCGCGCGCCCTGGCCCCAGCCGTCCTGCATGGTGATGCGGTTGTCGTTGAAGCCCACACGCGCGCCGGCCACCAGCTGCGGGTGCATCAGGATGAACCAGGCGTCGGTGTTGTCCTGCGTGGTGCCGGTCTTGCCGGCCACGTCGGCGCTGATGCCCCAGCGCCCGCGGATCGCGGCGCCGGTGCCGCGGTCGATGGCGCCGCGCAGCACGTCCACCAGGGTTTGCGCGGCGGCTTCGCGCATGACGGGTTCGGGCTCCGGGTCGGCAAAGGCTTCCAGCACCTTGCCGTGGCGGTCTTCGATGCGCGTGACGATCAGCGGCTCCCGCCGGCGCCCGCCGTCGGCGATGGACGCGTAGGCACTGACCATTTCACGCAGCGTCACCGGGCTGGTGCCCAGCGCCAGCGAGGGCACCAGATCCATCCGGCTCTGGCGCACGCCCAGGTCCCGCGCGAGTTTGCCCACGGCCGCGGGGCCCACTTTCTGCATCAGCTGCGCGGTGATGGTGTTTTTGGAGAACGCCAGCCCGTCGCGCAGCGTCATGGGGCCCAGCGTGGGCTCGCCGCTGTCCGAGGGGCGCCACACCGCGCCGCCACCCAGGGCAATTTCCACCGGGCCGTCGAAGAAGGTCTCGAACGGGCTGATGCCCTGCTCGAACGCGGCGCCGTACACAAACGGTTTGAAGGTGGAGCCCGGCTGGCGCCGCGCCTGGCTGACGTGGTCGAACTGGTCGTCGCGAAAGCCGCGGCTGCCCACCCAGGCGCGCACCTGGCCGCTGCGCGGGTCGATGGCCACAAAACCCGCCTGCAGCCGCGTCTTGTCGCGGCGCAGGGCTTCGACCAGCGCGGTGTCGGCCATCAGGCGGGCCAGCGCCTGGCGCTCGTCCAGCCCGGCTTCGCGGGCGGCGGCGTATTGCGGTGTCTCGCGCAGCAGCGCCTGCACCAGCGCGGGGTTGCCGCGCCACTGCGCGCGCGGGCCCCAGGCGGCATCGGCCAGGGTCTGCAGATAGTTCATGTGCTGCGCCACGGCCTGGTTGGCGGCCGCCTGCAGGCGCGAATCGATGCCGGTGCGCACCACCAGGCCGTCGGCGTGGATGCTGTAGTTGTTGCGGTCGGCCCAGTCGATCAGCCAGCGGCGCAGCTGCTGCGTCAGGTGGGGCGCCGGGCCCGGCGGCTCGGTCTGGCGCTCGAAATCCAGCTTCAGCGGGCGCTTTTGCAGTGCGGCCAGCCGGCCTTTGGGCAGCTTGCCGGCCTTGTCCATCTGCGCCAGCACCAGGTTGCGCCGCTGCAGGGCGCGCTCGGGGTTGAGCACGGGGTTGTAGTAGCTGGTGCCCTTGAGCATGCCCACCAGCGTGGCGGCCTCCAGCACGTCCAGCTGGTCGGCGGTTTTGTCGAAATAGGTGCGCGCCGCCATCTCGATGCCGTAGGCGTTGTAGAGAAACGGCACGGTGTTCAGGTAGGTCTCCAGGATTTCATCCTTGGTGTAGACCCATTCGATCTTCAGCGCGGTGATGGCTTCCTTGATCTTGCGCGTGAGGGTGGGCGCGCGGCCGATGTCGTCCGGGTAGAGGTTGCGCGCCAGCTGCTGTGTCAGCGTGCTGCCGCCCTGGCGGTCGCCCCCGAGCGTGGCCAGCACCGCGCCGCCGGTGCGCCGCCAGTCCAGCCCGCCGTGTTCGTAGAAGCGGCGGTCTTCGGTGGCGATCAGCGCGTCCACCACCGCGGGCGCCACCTCGGGCAGCTTCACCCAGCTGCGGTTGGCGCGGCGAAACACCGCCAGCTCCTTGCCGTCGACCGACAGCACCACGGCGGGCGCTTCCTGCTTGGCCTTGCGCAGGTCGCTGATGCCGGGGGTGAACGGAATCAGCACCAGCACATACAGCACCAGCAGCGAGGGCAGCACCGCCAGCGCCCGCAGGATGTCCCGGCGCGAGGGGTGGCGAAGGCGCTGCAGCACCCGCGTCAGCCGTTCACGCAAGGGCGGGGGAATTCGGTCGATCAGGGCCATGAAAAAACAGGATAAGCAGGCTTGGGATTGTCGGGCAGGCGGCGTCGGGCCGTTGCAAAGTCTCACGCACGCCCGCGTCCACGCTTGTTACCATCCGAGACGTCCTTTCCCGTGTCACCGCGAGGCCCCCATGCGTGCACATTTTGGTTTTTTACCCGTCTGGCTGGTGAGTCTGTCGGGGCTGACCGTGGCGACGCCCCTGTGGGCAGCTCACGGCCCCTCAGGGGATGTCGAACGGCTGATGCAGCTGTCCCTCAACGAACTGATCCGGACCCCGATCGTTACGGCTTCGCGGCGCAGCGAGTCACGCGACGAGACCGCCTCGCACATTGTGGTGGTATCGCAGGAGCAAATCCGCGAACGGCGCTACCGCAATCTGGCCGATCTGCTGGAGGACATGCCGGGCGTGGATTTCCAGCGGGGCACCAAATCGTCTCAGTACAACCAGTTTGTGGTGCAGGGCTACGTGGGCCCGAACAAGCTGCTGGTGATGCTGGACGGGGTTCGCATCGGACATCCCGCCGGCGGCAATTTTCCGGTGGCGGAGAACCTGGCCCTGCACGGCGCACGCCAGGTGGAGTTCGTGTATGGACCGGCGGCAGCGCTGTATGGCGCTGACGCGGTCGCCGGTGTGATCAACATCATTACCGATGCTCATGGGCTGCCGGATGGCCGGCAGCTGGAGCTGTCCGCTGGCCGTTTCGGCCAGCAGGAATTGCGCTTCTCCGGTCGATGGAGCCTGCCGGGCGAACTGCGCCTGAGTGCCGCAGGCCATCTGCAGTCGGCCGATCGGGCACCTCTGGACCACTTTTATCCGGCCGATTTCGCCCGCGTCGATGCGCGAACCACCAGCGGCACACTGGTGCGGGCGGCAAACGACCGCGAACCCTATGCCGGCCCCATCGCCAGTCACAGCCTGCTGGTGCGGGCCGACTGGGGGCAGGACCTGAGTGTGGCCTACCTGCGCCATGCCTTTCGCAGCCTCACCAGCACGGGCGATCCACCGGCAACGGCGCTGTATGACCCCGGTGCGCGCTGGCTCACGACCACCGACACGGTGTATGGCAAGGCACGCTACGCCTTGTCGCCCCGACTGGAGGGAGAGCTGGTACTGGACTACTCCCGCGCCGAGGTCGATCCGCGTTCCCGTTACGTGAACATTTACAACCATTTCACCGACGGTTATTCCTACACCTACGGGGAGCGTCTGGGCATCGAGCAGAACCTGCGCTGGCGATTGGGCGAGCGCCACGAAATGGTTGCCGGGGTCGGCTGGAGCCGCCATTCGGCGATTGAGGCCGCCTCTCTGCCGGCACCCTACAACACGGCTGCGGCACCGGGCGCCCAGGGCTTCGTCTATCCGAATACCTCACTTCCGATGGCGGTGCACCACCAGCGTTTCGAGAACTGGTCCGCGTACGGGCAGATGCAGTCGCGCTGGTCGGACCGGTGGTCGACAACGGCCGGCGTGCGGGTCGATCGTCACTCCATCTACGGGGAATCGGTCAACCCCCGTGTGGGCGCCATCTGGCGATTGACCGACGACAACCTGCTCAAACTGGCCTACGGAAAGGCGTTTCGCGCCCCGTCCCCGGAGGAGAGCCTGGGCAGTTTCGGCAATTTCGACGGCTCCCGGGACGCCAGCGGCCGCTTTGTCGGAACCGGTTTTCGTATTCCTAACCTCGATCTGCAGCCGGAAAAGGCCCGAACCCTGGGGCTCACCTGGGACTGGCGGCCGGGACCGCAGTGGCACCTGGTAGCCAACTGGTACGCAAGCCGGATCGACCACCTGGTCGTCACGCAGGCATCGGCCAACCTGTCGGCCATCCCCGGGGCCATTCTGGTGAACCCGGAAACCAAAGGCAACGCCGGGCATCAACGCCAGCGCGGGCTGGACCTGGCCGCCCAGTGGCGCTTCTCCCTGGGCGAGTCCTGGCGCGGTGAACTGTGGGGCAGCGCGAGCTGGATCCGCGGGCGTCTGGCCGAAGCGGACGCCATGGAGTGGGACATCCCGCTGGTGGCCGAGCACAAGCTGAAGGCGGGCCTGACCCTGCGCTGGCGCGACCGCTTCAGCGTCACACCCAAACTGGTCCGAACCGGCGATGTCACCAACGGACGCAAACGCCCGAGCAGCGTGCTTGCCCAGCAATGCACCACCACACCGACCATGCCGACACGTTGCACCACGGCCGGCGCCACGGTGGTCAACCTGCACCTGGGCTGGCACAAACTGTTCGACGGCCATGCGTCCCTGTGGCTGGACATCTACAACCTGTTCGACCGCCGCCATGACGCCGCTCATGGCTCGGCGAGCCGTACTTTCTATGACATGCCACAGCAGCCCCGCACCTGGGTGGCCACGCTGGAGTACCGATTCTGATGGCGCAGCCGCCGGTCGGAACCGCATGCGCATTGTCATGGGCTGGCCTCAGGCGGCTGCTCGCCCTGGCGCTGGCACTGGGAATGGGCTGCGGTGCGACGGTGGCGTCGGCCAATTCCCCTGTGGCCGAATACACGCTCAAGGCGGCGCTGTTGTTCCGGCTGCCCGATTTCGTCTGGGGCGCCGAAGCCAGTTCGCCGGGCAGCCAACCGTATTGCCTGTGCCTGCTGGGCACCGACCCCTTTGGCGCCATTGCGGATCAGCTGGCACGCACGACGCTGCCGGCCGGACGCAGCATGAAGTTCATGCGCATGGAGCCTTCCGCGCCCCTGACCGATTGCGACATGGTGTTCTTGGCCCGCAGTGAAAGTCGCCAGCTCGCCACGGTGTTGCGCCGGCTGGCAGGCACCAGGGCAGTCACGGTTTCCGATATCGATGGCTTCGCGCGCGCGGGTGGCATGGTGGAATTGGCGCTGGCCCCTGAAGGCCAGCATGTCAACCTGTTGATCAATCGGGGCGCGGCGGCGGACAAAGGGCTTAGCTTTCACGCTCAACTGCTGCGTCTGGCCCGGGTGGTGGGCCCATGACCGCGCGCTGGTTCGCCGAGATGTGGCAAGCCCCCAGCATCCGGTCGCGGCTGCGCCTGCTGTCCCTGTCCGTGCTGCTGATCACCGTGATGCTGGTGTTTGTCGTGATGCAGGAGCAGCAACGACGGCTGCTGCAGCAGGAGACCACCGAGTCGGTGACGGCACAAGCCCGGCTGATGGCCATCAACAGCCAGGCGGCGCTCGCGTTTCGCGACCGGCGCGAGGCCGGGCGCTTGCTGGCTGCGGTGGAAAGCAATCCGGCGGTGCTGCGTGCACGTCTGCTGGTGGGCTCCAGTGACCGGGTGTTCGCCCAGTATGTTCGCGGCAGCCATGTCGCCGTGAGCAACTGGCCGATCCCACCGCTGGGCGACGGATGGCGCGTGGACAACCGCCTGCTGACCGTGTGGGCCCCGGTGCCGGGCCAGGAAATCGAGCCGGCCACGGTGGAGCTGACCGTGTCTCTGGACGGCATGCGCCGTTCGCTGGAGCGGTCCGCCTTCGAGAGTGCGTTGGTCGTTCTGCTCGGTTTGCTCGTGACCCTGGGTCTGTCCAACTGGCTGGCGCGGCGGCTGACCGCGCCGTTGGAAAAGCTGGGCAATCTGGTGACCCGGGTCGCTGCCAATCCGGGCTTGACCGACCGGGTCGCGGTCGACGGTTTCGACGAAATTGCCCAACTCGCCCACGGCGTGAACGGGATGCTCGACACCTTGCGAACCCGCGACCAGGAGCTGGCGCAATATCGCGAGAACCTGGAGCAGCTGGTTCTGCAGCGCACGCGCGAACTGGAACGGGCCGTGGAAGCGGCGCGTTCGGCCGACCGGGCCAAAGGCGATTTCCTCGCCCGCATGAGCCATGAGATCCGCACGCCCATGAACGCCGTGGTCGGCCTCAGTCGCTACCTGCTGGATACGCCGCTGACGCCAAGTCAGCGTGACTACCAGGAAAAGGTGATCGGCGCGGCCGAAACGCTGCTGCGCCTGATCGACGACATACTCGATTTCGCGCGTATCGAGGCCGGCAAACTGAGTATCGAGTCGATCGCCTTCGATCTCAAGCGCCTGACGGAGAACGTGCAGGCCCAGCTGGAAGTTCGCGCCCGAGAGAAGGGACTGCGGTTTACCGTGGATATGGAGGCAAGTGTTCCGCAAATGCTGGTCGGCGATCCCCTGCGGCTGTCCCAGATATTGCTGAACCTGGCCGGCAACGCCGTCAAATTCACAACCCAGGGTGAGGTGTCGGTACGATTCATGTTGGGTACACAACCCCCGGAGGACAGCGATTCGAACGGCGTGTTGCCACTGCGGGTCGAAGTGTCAGATACCGGCCCGGGCATGTCGGCGGAAACCCTGGCCCACCTGTTCAGCCCGTTCGAACAGTTCGACGGCAGCATCACCCGGCAGCACGGCGGCAGTGGTCTGGGCCTGGCCATTTGCAAGCAGTTGGTCGAGCTGATGGGGGGTGTCATCGGCGTTGACAGCGCCCCGGGCCGGGGCAGCCGCTTCTGGCTGGAGCTGCCGCTGCGGCGCACGCCGCCAGAGGCAGCAGCGGCGGTGGGGCCATCCGAGATTCCGGATTTTGGCGCCATCGCCGGAGCGCGGGTATTGCTGGTGGACGACGTTCGCCTCAACCGTGAAGTCGCGCTGGCCTTCCTGCGGCGCACCGGCGTCGACGTTGAGGTTGCAGCCAGCGGCTCGGAGGCGTTGGCGAAACTGCAGGAAATGCCTTTCGACCTGGTGCTGATGGACGTGCAAATGCCCGATCAGGACGGCTGGAGCGTTACCCGGCAGATTCGTGCCGACCCGCGCTTGCACGACCTGCCGGTCATTGCCATGACGGCGCATGCGATGCCGGCCGACCGCGTGCGCAGCCGCGAAGCCGGCATGAATGATCATTTGAACAAACCCATCGTTCCGGCCCAGCTGTATGACGCCCTGCTGCGATGGATACCGCCCCGTCAAGGGGGGTCGGACGCCGAGGCCACCCCCCAGCGGGCGGTCCGCAACGAACCGGACACAGCCGCCGCCCCGGGGGACAGTTGGCTCAACGTGTTACAGGAGTCGGGGATCGACCCGGCCGTCGGCATGGGCTATCACATGAACGATGCCTTGTTCTACCAGGAGAACCTGCACGCCTTTGTCGAGGAGTTCGCAAACGCGATGGACACGGTACGCAATGCGCTGCGGGTCGGTGACCGCGATTCGGCCGCGCGCATGGCGCATTCGCTCAAATCCGCGGCGGCGACCATCGGGGCCATGGAAGTGGCAACGCTCAGCGCCCAGCTGGAGCGGGACCTTGTCGCCGGCCGGGATGGCGAGCCCGCCGCCGCGGAATGCGAACAACGACTGCAACGGCTGGCACAAGGCATCACCCCGGTGATGTCGCGTTTGCCGGCCGGGCACTGACGCGGGTATGCGGCTGTTTGCCGACGCTGAACGGGTGCACCCGGCCGATGTGCGGATTTGCACGGCGGAGCAGCGCCACGCCGGCTTCGTTTCTATGATGAACCCCTGAACAAACTCAAAGGCGCCCCATGAGCATCCTGTTGCTGGGATTGATAGTGTTTCTTGGTGTCCATTCGGTTCGCATCGTCGCGGAAGACTGGCGCACCCGGACGATCGCGTCCCGAGGGGTTGGCGCGTGGAAAGGCATGTATTCCGCGCTGTCGGTCGTGGGCCTGGGGTTGGTGGTCTGGGGATACGGCCTGGCTCGCCAGGAACCGGTGATCCTGTGGTCACCTCCGACGGGCATGCGGCATGCGGCGTCCTTGCTGACCCTGGTTGCATTTGTGCTGCTGACCGCCGCGTACGTACCGCGCAACGCGCTGCGCTTGCGGCTGCGCCATCCCATGGTGCTCGGCGTCAAGGCCTGGGCGCTGGCGCACTTGCTGTCAAACGGCTCCTTGGCCGATCTTCTGCTGTTCGGTTCGTTCCTGGTCTGGGCAGTTCTGAGCTTCCGGGCGGCCCGCCAGCGGGACCGTCAGGCCTCGCCGGCGGTGGTCAGCACCTCGGCACTGGCCACCGGTCTGACGCTAGTTGTCGGCATTGGCGCCTGGGTTGTGTTTGCGCTGTGGTTGCACGGGCCGTTGATGGGTGTGCGACCGTTCGGCTGACCTCGGGGCCACCCCGCCGCCGACCCTTCACGAACCTGCCCGGATCAGGTCGGCGGCTTTCTCGCCGATCACCATGGACGGCGCGTTGGTGTTGCCGCTGGTCAGCGCCGGCATGATGGACGCGTCCACCACGCGCAAGCCCTGCACGCCCTTGACGCGCAACCGCGCATCGACCACCGCCATCGGGTCGGAGTCCGGGCCCATCTTGCAGGTGCCCACCGGGTGGTATTCGGTGTCGCAGGTGGCGCGCAGAAAGGCCTCCATGGCCTTGTCGTCGTTCACGTCGACCGGGTGCAGGCGCTTGCCCCGGTAAGACGCCATGGCCTTGGCCTCCAGGATCTCGAATCCCATGCGCGCGCCCTTGATGGCGACGGCCATGTCGTCGGGATGGGTGTAGAAGCCGGGGTCGATGGCGGGTGCCTGGTGGGGGTCGGCGCTCTGCAAGGTGACGCTGCCGCGGCTCTTGGGACGCATCAGCGTGGTGTGCAGCGTGTAGCCGTGGCCCAGATGCGTCTTGCGGGTGTGGTCGTCGACGATGCTGGGCAGGAAGGCCAGCTGGATGTCGGGATGGTCAGGGTTGCCGCAGGTGGAAATGAAACCGTTGGATTCGGACACACAGGTGGTGATCCAGCCCTTGCGCTCTCTGCGCCACTGAAAGATCGCCTTGATGATTTCCCAGGCGCCGCGCACCGAAATGCCCACCGTGTCTTTCCAGCGCGGCGTGCGGTAGATCAGGTTGGAGGTGACGTGGTCCTGCAGGTTCTGGCCCACACCGGGCAGGTCGTGCAACACCGCGATGCCGTGTTGTTGCAGGTGCGCTGCGGGGCCGATGCCCGACAGCATGAGCAACTGGGGCGAGCCGAAGGCCCCGGCGCTCAGGATCACCTCCTTGCGGGCCCGGACCTGTTCGACCTGGCCGTCCCGGCGCAGCTCCACCCCGGTGGCGGTCTTGCCGTCGAAGACGACCTTGCGGGCGTGGCAACCCTTGAGCACCGTGAGGCTCTTGCGATCGGCATTGGCGTGCAGATAGGCCCGCGCGGCGTTCCAGCGCTCGCCGTTGTATTGCGTGGCCTGGGTGGGCGAGATGCCGAACTGCGAGGCG
The DNA here is from genome assembly GCF_057219955.1 of Curvibacter sp. T50. NCBI lineage: Bacteria > Pseudomonadati > Pseudomonadota > Betaproteobacteria > Burkholderiales > Comamonadaceae > Curvibacter > Curvibacter sp. T50. The sequence continues at coordinate 118,536 of NZ_JBXVVU010000004.1, read as the reverse complement.
CCGTTGTAGTCGGGGTTGAGCGGAATGCCTTTTTCGACGCAGGCGGCCCGGAAGGCCTCGTTGGCCGGCGACGGGCTGCGCAGGTAGCTCACGTGCAGCGGGCCGCTGTTGCCGTGGTACTCGTTGTTGGAAAAACAATGGCTGTTCTCGGCGCGCTTGAACAGGGGCAGCAGGTCGGCGTAGCTCCAGCCGGGGTTGCCCTGCGCCGCCCAACCGTCGTAGTCGTTGCGGTTGCAGCGGGTGTACACCATCGCGTTGATCGAGCTGGAGCCGCCCAGCACCTTGCCGCGTGGCTGGAAGCCCTTGCGGCCGTTGAGCCCCTTCTGCGGCGTGGTGAAGTAGTGCCAGCTATTCATCAGGCCGAACGGCACCATGACGATGATGCCCAGCGGGGCGCGAACGAACACCGAGTGATCCTCGCCGCCGGCCTCCAGCACGCAGACGGTGGTGCCGGGGTCTTCGCTCAGCCGCCCGGCCAGGGCGCAACCGGCGGAGCCGCCGCCGACGATCACGTAGTCGAATTCCATCATCACAGCTCCTGAGGAAAAGGGGACGTCGCCAACGAACTAGCGGGTCAGGAAATCGAGGTAACGGGTCGCGAACTTCCCGTAAGGGGGCCAGAGAAACTTCACGGCACTGAAGGGCGCCTGGTAGAAAACCGGGCGCAGCTTGGAGAACGTGACGAAGCCCTCATGTCCATGATAGTGGCCCATCCCGCTTTCACCGACGCCGCCGAACGGCATGTCGTGTTGTCCGGTGTGCAGCACGATGTCATTGACGGTGACGCCGCCGGACATGACGCGGTGGATCAGGTCATGGACCAGCGCTTTGTCGTGGCTGAACGGATAAAACGCCAGGGGCCTGGGGCCGGCATTGATGCTGTCAACCACCTGATTGATATCGCTGTAGCCGATGAGCGGCAGCACCGGCCCGAAAATCTCGCGGGTGCGCAAAGCGCAATCGGCGGGCGCATCCAGCACGATATGGGGCGCAATCTTTCGGCTGGCTGCATCCCATGCCGGACCGGGAATCAGCTGAATCAGCGTGGCGCCCCGGTCACGTGCTTCCTCCAGCGCCTGCGTGATGCGCTGGAACGCCCGGTCATCGATGACCGAGGTGTAGTCCGGGGAATGCAATGCGGGGTACCGGGCCGAAACCACAGTTCGAGCGATCTCCACGAACTCGGCAATCCGGCCCTGCGGCACGAAGGCGTGATCGGCAGTGGTGCATATCTGGCCTGCATTGAAGTACTTGAAAAAAGTAATGCGCTCGACGGCGGTGCGCAGCGGAAAGTCGTCACAGACCAAGGCCGGAGCCTTGCCGCCGAGTTCCAGCGTGACCGGACACAGGTTCTGAGAGGCGGCCGCCATGACCGCCCGACCCGTCTGGCCGGAACCGGTAAACAGCAAGTGGTCGAACTTGAGCTGCGAGAACGCAATGCCAACGCCGCCGGTCTCGTCAAAAAACGCCAGCTTGTCGGCGGGAAAATACTTCGGCGCCAACTCGATCAGCAATCGGGCCAGGCCCCGCGAGTTTTCGGACATTTTGACCATGCAGCGGTTGCCGGCGGCGAACGCCGAAGTCAGGCCACCGAAACACAGGAAGATGGGAAAGTTCCAGGGCACGATGTGTCCCACAACCCCCAGCGGTTGCGGAATGACCCGATTGCGCGCGCCGAAAAAGTTCTTCAGGTCGATGCTGCGCCGTTGCGGTTTCATCCACTTGCGCAGGTTGCCGATCGCATGGTCGATGCCGTCGAGCACCCCATAGATCTCGGCAAACAGGGTTTCATGGCGCGAACGGTTGCCGTAGTCGGCGCTGATGGCGTCCAGGATGGCGTCGCGGTTGTCGCGAACGAAGGCCTTGAGCCGCAACAGATCATCCTTGCGCTGCGCACGGCTCGGATAGGGATTGGCAAGGTAGGCTTTGCGCTGCAGCGCCAGCGTCTGCTCGAGCGTTTCGCGCTGGGCCTCGGCGGACGCCGGGGTCGGGCTCACTGAATCTGTCATGTTCTCAACTCCGATGGATGCACGGGCGCGTGGGCGATCCGGTTCGGAATGCCCACGCGCCACAGAATCGGCGGAGATTAGCGGTTGGCCGGGCGCTTGGCTATCGTTTTGCGTCACACTGGAGTCAGATTCCCAAATCTGACCCGGGTTTACCCGGCAGTCGGCGCCCGAACTGGCCGGGCAAACGACCTCAGGTGCGGCGCACGACCACGCTGCCGATCGAGTAGCCCGCGCCGAACGAGCAGATCACACCCATGTCGCCGGCCCGGAAATCAGCGCTGTGGCGGTGGAAGGCGATGATGGAACCGGCCGAGGCGGTATTGGCGAACTCGTCCAGGATCACCGGCGCTTCTTCGGGCGTGGCGTCGCGGCCCAGCAGCTTGCGGGCGATGAGCTGGTTCATCGACAGGTTGGCCTGATGCAGCCAGAAGCGGCGGACCTGTGCAGGCGTGAAACCCAGGTCGGCCAGGTGGCTGGTCATGTGCTGCGCGGCCAGCGGGCAAACCTCTTTGAACACACGGCGGCCCTCCTGATAGAAGAGCTGGTCGCGGTCGTCGGGGTCGCGGTCTTCGGCGCGCGACATGAAGCCGGCGTTGTTGCGTATGGCATTGGAGAAACTGGTGAGCAGCCGGGTGCCCAGCACCTCCCAGGCACCGGCGGGCGCATTGTCCAGGCGCTCGACCAGGATGGCGGTGCAGACGTCACCGAAGATGAAGTGGCAGTCGCGGTCTTTCCAGGCCAGGTGGGCGGAGGTAATCTCGGGGTCCACCACCAGCACCGCGCGGGCGGCGCCGGATTTGACGGCGTTGACCGCCATCTCGATGCCAAAGGTGGCCGACGAACAGGCCACGTTCATGTCGAAACCGAAGCCCTGGATCCCCAGCGCGGTCTGGATCTCGACCGCCATCGCGGGGTAGGCGCGCTGCATGTTGGCCGCGGCGCAGATCACGCCATCGACATCGGCGGCGGTCTTGCCGGCGCGCTCCAATGCCTGCCTGGCAGCGGCGACGGCGATCTCGGCCATCATGGAGATCTCGGTGTCGGGGCGGGCCTTGAAGCGCGGGCGCATGCGCCGGGGGTCGAGCACGCCGTCTTTTTCCATCACATAGCGGCGCTTGATCCCCGAGGCTTTTTCGATGAACTCGACGCTGGACAGCGGCACCGGCTGGCGCGTGCCGGCAGCGATCTCGGCGGCGTGCGCGGCATTTTCCTGTTCGGCAAAGGCGTTGAATGCGACCACCAGTTCTTCGTTGGTGATGACGTGCGGCGGGACAAACAGCCCGGTGCTGCTGATGGCGACTGGAAACATGGCGTCGGTTCCGGCTGGGAAATGGTGACTCCACGGCAAACCGTGGATGCCGGATTGTCGGTCAGTTTGGCACGATCACGCGATCACGGCGCTTTCGGCCGGCTGGTCGGCCGGCGGGACTTCGGCGCCGCCGGTGCGGCGCTGCCCGGTGAAGCCGCCGCCCGGCGCTGGCGCGGTGCAGCCACTTTCCCAGCCGCGGCAGGCTTGCCTGACCCCTTGGCGGTGCCTTGCGGAAGGCGCCGGGCCCGCTCGGCCAGCGCGCGTTCGCGCACCTGCGCGATGTCTTCGTCGCTGAACGGCCCGTTGACACCCGAGATGGCCGCCAGCTTCATGCCATGTTTGAGGCCGAGCTTGTAGATTTCTCGCACCTTCTCCCACTCGATGGCGCGGCCGACGGTGAAGTTCTCGAATCGGCCCTCCAGCGCCAGAACAATGGTTTCCGCCAGGCAGGCGTAGGCTACCCCTTTGGGCAAACCGATGTTTTTCATGTGCACGTCACCGGGCATCTCGATTTCGCCGGATTCAATGACCAGCACATCCGGTCGTTTGGCCACCTCTTCCGGCGGCAGGTCCAGCGGCCGGGCCACATCGGTGATCACGCAGCCGGGTTTGACCTTCATGATGTCCAGCACTTTCTTGCCGGCACCGGAGGTGGCTGTGACGATCATGTCCATCTCCGCGATGTCCTTGTCGGCACGGGCCGACAGGAACAGATTCACACCCGGGGATTCCTTCAGGATCGATTCTTTCAGCGCCAGCAACTTGGCGGTCTCGGGCGAGACCAGGTAGACGTCCTGAGCAGCCCGGGCGAGCAGGCGGGCGCAGACCGAACCAATGGCACCGGTGGCACCGACCACCATGGCCTTGAACGGCACGCGCCCTTTCCCCTTGGGCGGCGGCAGCAGCCGCATGCGCAACATCGCATCGTGCGCGGCCCACAGCGCGCCGGACGCGCTGTAGCTGTTGCCGGTGGTGATGGGCAAGGGCGCGCGTTTGGCCACAGTGAGCCCGGCGTCGCCGACCACCTTGGTGAAAGCGCCCAGCCCCATGATCTGCGCGCCCAGGCGTTTGGCCATGGCGGATGCGTCCAGCAGGCGCTTGTAGGTGAACTCGGGGCTATGGGCCATGATCTCGCGGGGCGTGCCGCCGACGGAAATCAGCCAGCCTTCGGCTTCCACCCCAGTCGGCGACTTCACGCCGGTGACCCGCGAATAGACGAAGGGCGGCGCATAGGCCATGATTTTTTCCAGCGAGTTCATCATCACCGGTGGCGACACCTGCGACAACATCTCGATCGGTTTGACCTTCTTGAAGTACTCCTGCGACAGCGGGTGAATCACAAACGCAAACCGGTTGATCCGCTTGAAGCCGTTGGGGTAGAGCAGGCGAGGCTCGATGCCCAAGCCATTGATGATCTCCAGGTAATCGTCTTCCAGCAGGTCGGCCGGCTGCTTTTCGGTGGCCGCAACAATCATGGCGTCCATCAGAGCCGGGTCGAGCACGTGGCCTTCGAGCTCCGGGGCGCCGTCAATGATCAGGTGCACTCCCTTGTCCCGAAACGCCTCCAGCCGCTGGGCATTGACCGTGGTCGTGATGACGGTCTTTCCGGCCAGTTCCTCGAGACCGAAATCGTCCAGTTCATGAACCGGCGCGACCACCACGGTGGCCTTCTGCAAGGCTTTGCGCAGCACAAAACGGGTCCATTCCTTGACCGGGCCGGAGGCGATCACCTCCGGCGGCGTCCAGTCGGTGACGTAGTGCGCGCCGCTGGCGTACAGCTGCAGACCGTCCAGCGAAGTGAGCATCTTGGGCACCGCCAGTTGCTGCAGGGCATCGGCAAACTGGAGGTTTTCGGTCCACTCCGACAGGGTTACCGCCAGCTTGTAGTGGGTCAGCCCCGAGAAAAACAGCACCCGCTGGTTGTTGAAATAGTTGCCCAGATGAATCTGCGCATGTCGGACGGCCCATTCCTGGTAAATGTCGGCCAGACGCGCGCCGATGCTGCAGGGAGCCTTGCGCACCAGCGCGACCAGTTCGGCGCTTTCCTTTTCGATCAGGCGCGTTGTCCCGACCTTGTATTTGTCCTTGACGACACCCAGACCAATCGCGTCGGCCTTTTTGTCCCACTCGCGCAATAACTTGGCGGCACGGGTCTTGGAGCCATCGGTTCCGATGCGCTGCACCCGCATGCGCACACCCAGGAAGGTGGTGGTGAAGGAAAAATCCTGCTGGCTGGAGCCCAGACTGATGCCGATGACGTGTTTCATGGTGGGGGTCTCTTGCGACAAGGTGTATGCCGATTTCATTGTCACACGGGTGCGCTGGATGCAAGGCCGATTGGCGCAAACGAATCGCATTTCGCCGCCATCGGCGAAGCGACGGAATCGGTCCGGGGTTCCGCCAAGGGGTTAAAAAACAATAGCACAAGATGACCTTATTTCGCTGGGTATGGCAATTTTTGGCTGATAATCTGGCCATGATCACCCATGTACACCCCGCCCGGGCCGTCGCGACCCTGGACCACACCCGAATTGACGACACGCGCATCGGCGCCGTACGCCCCCTGATCACCCCGGCCCTGCTGCAGGAATGGCTTCCCGCGCCAGAGGCCGCGCAGGCGCTGGTTGAACACAGCCGGCAGGCCATTTCGAAGATTCTGCACGGGCAGGACGACCGCCTGATTGTGGTGGTGGGACCCTGCTCGATCCACGACCATGACCAGGCCATGGACTACGCCCGGCGCCTGAAGGCGGAGGCGGACCGGCTGCGCGACGACCTGCTGGTCGTGATGCGGGTGTATTTCGAAAAGCCCCGCACCACGGTGGGCTGGAAGGGCTACATCAACGACCCGCACCTGGACGGGAGCTTTGCCATCAACGAAGGGCTGGAGCTGGCGCGCCAGCTGCTGCTGGACGTGCTGGCGCTGGGCCTGCCGGTGGGCACCGAGTTCCTCGACCTGCTGTCGCCACAGTTCATCAGCGACCTGGTGAGCTGGGGCGCGATCGGTGCGCGCACGACGGAGAGCCAGAGCCACCGCCAGCTGGCCAGCGGTCTGTCCTGCCCGGTGGGCTTCAAGAACGGCACCGACGGCGGCATCAAGGTGGCGTCCGACGCCATCCAGGCCGCGCTGGCCAGTCACGCCTTTATGGGTATGACGAAGATGGGCCAGGCCGCTATTTTCGAAACCCGTGGCAACAACGACTGCCACGTCATCCTGCGCGGCGGCAAGACCACCAACTACGCCAAGGCGGACGTCGACGCGGCCTGCAGCCTGCTCAAGGCCGCCGGCCTGCGCGAGCAGGTGATGATCGACGTCTCGCACGCCAACAGCAGCAAGCAGCACCAGCGGCAGATTGCCGTGGCGGCCGAGGTGGCCGCGCAGGTTTCCGCCGGCGACACCCGCATTACCGGCGTGATGATCGAAAGCCACCTCAAAGAAGGCCGCCAGGACATCGTGCCCGGCCAGCCGCTGCAGCACGGCGTGTCGGTCACCGACGCCTGCATCAGCTTCGACCAGACCGTTCCGGTCCTCGACGGCCTGGCTGCGGCTGTACAACTTCGCCGCAACCACGCCAACCCCCACACTGGCGGCTGATGTCCAGGCCGTGCGGCGCCGGGCTGCGCGGTCTTGTGGTGGCCGGTCAGGCCAGCGGCGTGCAGCGCAGCGTGCGCCGGGCGGCCTCGACCGCCACACGCTCGGCGGCGTAGTCACCCACCAGCACCCGCATCAGCAGCAGGCCGCGTCCGCCCGGCGCCGTGACCCGCCGTATGCCCGCGGGGAGGGCAGCCGGCTCCGGGGTGTCCGGGCCCATCAGCAGAAGATCGACCGGCGCGCCGGCTGCCTGCCGATCATTGAGCACAAAGAAGTTGTCGGAATTGGCCGCGTAAAGCGCAATCGACCAGTAACCGGGCAGTTTCGGGTCCGCCTGGATACGCAGTGCCTGCCGGCGCACGTCGAAACTGCAAGTGGCGTACAGCAGGTCGGGGCTGGGCAACACCACGCGGCGCTGGGTGTGGTCGGTCATGGGCGGGAAATACACCACACCGGGCTCCCGCCCCTCGGCGGGTGCCGCCCGCGACAGCGCCGTCATGATGGCGTAGGGGATCGCCCAGACCACCAGCAGGTGCGCAAGCAGGGCCACCGCCGCCAGCACCTCGATGCGGACGTACCAGGGGCTGCGCAGGCTCAGGTATCGAAGCGGGCTCACTTGGCAAGCTCCATGCTTTTCATGGCGGTGCGAGCTTGCTTGCGGCGGTCCGGCGTGGCGCTCATTCGCAGGCTCCCAGGCGTTCAATGCCCGGAGCGGCCAGCGAGGCCGGATCGGCCGCCACGCCGGGTTCGGGGTTGTACAGACGCAGCGCAAAACTCAAGCCGCGATCGCCCGGCGTGGGCAGCCAGGCCACCGCCGATGCGGCATCCGGTGCGTTCGGACCACTCTCGAAAGCAAACTGGCCCTGGGCGCCCAGCGGTACGGTTCGCCCGTTGACGCTGTAGCGGCCACCGGGCGCATCGAACAGGAAACGGTCCTCCGCATAGGCCGTGATGCTCCACCATCGCGCCGGCGGTGGTGTGCCGCTGATCCGGTAGCGGCAACGCGAAAGCAGAGCCCGCCCGTCGCTGTCGGTGCTGGCCAGGAAATACAAGGTTTCGTTGCGATTGAGTGCCAGGAGTGCGCCCAGCGCCACCACGGCCCGGGTGTAAGGGTCGGCGTCGGTGCTACCCGCCAGTGTGCTGGTCCGCCACGGGCCGGCACCGACACCCCCACGGTCGAGCTGGCTGCGCACCACCAGCCAGGCCGATCCGGCACCGACGACAAGCGCCAGAACGTACAGCAGGACAACGACACCCCAGTGGGGCCGTTCGGGCGTGACAGACGCGGAATGGACGGCCATCAAGAGGCGTTCGCGTGCTGCCGCAGGCGACGTGCCAGCGCCGACAGCCAGGGCGCGGCGCGGGTCGGCCAGAGACGATAGATCACGTCACCGAGGCGGGCGTCGGCACCGATCAGCAGCCGCGTGCGCCGGTCTTGCATGGCGCGCACGATGGCCTGCGCCGCTTGCGGCGCGGTGGTGCGCGCGGCCTGATCGAACTGGGCATGCAGCGCCTGCGGCGTGTCGGCGACCGCTGAGATATCGCCCAGGCGGGCTTCCTGGCAAATGCGGGTCTGGATGCCGCCAGGGTGCACACACAACACACGCACGCCGCTGTCGCGCAACTCTTCGCGCAGCGCGTCCGAGAAGCCGCGCACCGCCGCCTTGCTGGCGTTGTAGATCGACTGGGTAGGCATCGACACCATGGCGAAGATGCTGGAGATATTGACGATCACCGTGTCTTCCTGGCGCCGCGCGCGGGCCTGCAACTGCGGCATAAACGCCTGACAGCCGTGGACCACCCCCCAGAAGTTGATGTTCATGAGCCAATGGGCATCGGGCATCGACAGGTTGTGCACCGGCGCCACCAGGCCGACACCGGCGTTGTTGACCACCCCATGGGCACCGCCCCAGGCCTGTTGCGCCGTGTCGGCCAGCGCCAGCACCGAGGCCCGGTCGGCGACATCACAGACCTGCGCCCGGCAGTCGGCGCCGGTGGCGCGCAGGGCGGCGACCACGGCGTCGAGTCGCTCGGCATGTACGTCGGCAAGCAGCAGCCGTGCACCCTGCGCCGCCAGTGTGTGTGCCAGCGCCTCACCGATGCCGGAGGCCGCGCCGGTGATCACAATGCCCTGACCATGGAAGGATCGCATGGCAAGCATTGTGGCACCGCCCGCGCCACAGTGCGCAGCGACGGAGAGCCCTCTGCGCGTCGCGCGCGGACACGGCAGTTCAGGAACCGGACCATCGCCCCAGTGGAGCGGCGATCGGGACGCGTTCAGCGATTGGTGGGTCGACGCGCCGCCGGCGCGGGCCCGCGTGATTCGAGATGGCGGAAGCTGATGCGGCCCTTGGTCAGGTCGTAGGGCGACAGTTCCAGCGAAACCCGGTCACCCGCCAGGATGCGGATGTGGTTTTTTTTCATTTTCCCGGCGGAGTAGGCGATGAGCTGGTGACCGTTGTCCAGCGTCACTCGAAATCGGGTGTCGGGCAGGACCTCGTTGACGACACCCATCATTTCGATCAGTTCTTCTTTGGCCATGGAGCAGATTCCTTTTCCGAGTTCTGCGCGATGGGGCAAGCCGCGATGCCACCGGGTGCGCCACACACCGCCGTCGAACAGCCAGTCGAAGGCGGCGGTCATACGTTTCTGCTCCGGCCTGCAGCGGCAGCGCAAAGCAAATCATCCCCAAACTACGGGAAAACCCGAAACTTTATCAGGGACTTGAATTTTCTGCCAGTCCCCGCCGGGGTGGTCGGGTCGAATTTCAGCGGCTGTCGGGCAGCTCGATCTTCACTTCCAGCACTTCCAGGTTGTCCTGGCGTTCGAGCTGGACCTTGATGTCGTCGGGATTGATCTTGATGTACTTGCCGATCACCGCCACCAGATCACGCTGCAGTGCGGGCAGGTAATCGGGCTCGGCGGCGCTGCGGCCCGCGCGTTCGTGCGCCAGGATGATCTGAAGCCGTTCCTTGGCGACGCTGGCGGTCTTCTTCTTCTCGCCCAGCAGGAAGGACAGAAAGGACATGCTCACTTCACTTTCTGCCGAACAGGCGCTTGAGCAGGCCGGGTTTGGCCGCGTCGATGAAGCGCAACGGCTTGTCGGCACCGAGGAAGCGGTCGACCACGTCGCCATAGGCTTCGGCGACATCGGTGCCCTTGAGGTGAATGGCCGGTGTGCCCTGGTTGGATGCCGTGAGCACGTTCTCACTCTCGGGAATCACACCGATGAGCGGGATGCGCAGGATGTCCTGAATGTCTTCCAGGCTCAGCATCTGGCCTTCGGCGACCCGGCCGGGGTTGTAGCGGGTGATCAGCAGATGCTCCTTGATCGGTTCCTTGCCCTCGATGGCGCGCCGGGTCTTGCTGCCCAGCATGCCCAGGATGCGGTCGGAGTCGCGCACGCTGGAGACCTCGGGGTTGGTCACCACCAGCGCCTCGTCGGCGTAGTGCATGGCCATCAGCGCGCCGGTTTCGATGCCGGCGGGCGAGTCGCAGACGATGTACTCGAAGCCCATGCCGGCCAGGTCGGCCAGCACTTTTTCCACGCCGTCCTGGGTCAGGGCGTCCTTGTCGCGCGTCTGGCTGGCGGCCAGCACAAACAGGTTTTCGCACTGCTTGTCCTTGATCAGCGCCTGGTTGAGGTTGGCCTCGCCATGGATGACGTTGATCAGGTCGTAGACCACCCGCCGCTCGCAGCCCATGATCAGGTCCAGGTTGCGCAGGCCGACGTCGAAGTCGATCACGGCCGTCTTGTGGCCGCGCAGGGCCAGGCCGGCGGCAAAGCTGGCGCTGGTGGTGGTTTTGCCCACCCCGCCTTTGCCGGAGGTCACAACAACAATTCGGGTCATTTCGAGTCCATCTTTCCAAAGGGCGCCGGGAGAAAGCCTCGGCTTCAGGGGTTGAGTGTTTCGAGGATCAGCCGGTCCCCGTCGGGGCCGCTGCGCAAGCGGATCTGGGCCGCTTTGCCCCGCACGTTGTCGGGCCAGGGGGTTTCGCTGGTGCGGTAGACACCGGCAATCGAGACCAGTTCGGGCTCCAGGCCCAGGGTAAAGATGCGGGCCTCGGCATCGCCCCGCACCCCCGCCATGGCTTTGCCTCGCAATGGTGCGTAGACATGGATGCTGCCATCGGCAATGACTTCGGCGCCCGCATTGACCATGGCCAGCACCACCAGGTCCCGGCCCCGGGCATAAACCTGCTGTCCGGAGCGCAAAGGCCGGTCGATGACCAGCGCCGACGACGGCGCCGCCGGCGCTGGCGCGACGGGGGCCACACTCGCCGCCGACGGGGCCGGTGGCGGCGGCAAATCGCGGGCATCGGTGGCAGCAACCAGACCGGCTGCGCGGGCCTGCTGCATCTGCGCCGCAGTTGCGCCGCGTACCGCAAGCGGTTCAAGCCGCCATTGCCGCAGCAGCGCCATCAGGGCAGCAAAGTCGATGGGGGGGGCGGCCGTGCCGTCTGCCGGCGGCGGCAGGTGGGACAGATCCAGCACCACCGGATCACCGTCAAAAAAATCCGGCGTGTCCGCCCAACGTTGCGACAGTTCCGCCGCAAGCGCGGCCAGATCGGCTGATTTGAGCAAGACGGCCACCAGCGGCAAAACGGCGCTTTTGATTTCGAAGGTGGCCGGCGTGGTTGCGGAGGCAGCGTGGGACATCAGCGGTTGGGGGAAAAGCGCGGCAGTGTAGCAGTGGGACGGGTGCCGGCAGCCCGGGGCGGCCTTCCCCGGGCCGGTTTCAGCTCTTTTATGCCGATACCCAGCGTAAAAAGGTGACTTTCAGCTATGAATATCAGAGTGAATGGGTGACCAGACGGAAGTCCGGGTCTTCCGCGAAGGACTTGATGGTGTAACCCAGGCTGGCCATCAGCTTGAGCATGGGGGCGTTGTTGGTCAGCACCAGACCTTCGATTTCGGACAGCCCTTTGTCACGGGCGACGTCCATGATGCTGAGCATCAGGCGTGAACCCAGACCTTTGCCGCCGAAATCGTCGGCCACCACCAGAGAGAACTCGCAACTGGATTTGTCCGGGTTGGTCACGTAGCGCGACACACCAACGATCCGTTCGGTTTCGGTGATTTCGCCATCCTCGGCGATCTTGCGCTCGCGCACCACGGCGACCAGGGCCATTTCGCGGTCGTAGTCGATCAGGGTGAAGCGCGACAACATCGCCGGCGGCAGTTCGCTGATGGACGAGACAAAGCGGAAATAGCGGCTTTCCGGTGACAGGTGGTGCATCAGGTCCTGCAGCATCTGCGCATCATCCGGGTGGATCGGGCGGATGGTGTATTCGCCGCCACCGCGCAGGGGCCATACCTGTTCATAACGCGCCGGGTAGGGCAGGATGGCCAGGTGGTTGTAATCACGCCCGCGGCCGTCGGTGGGCTGCGGCGCAGAGTCGATCAGGATGCGGGCGTCCACGGCCACGGCACCGGATTCGTCGACGATGATGGGGTTGATGTCCATCTCGCGCAGCTGGGGCAGTTCACAGACCATTTCCGAAACCCGCAGCAGCACCTGTTCCAGCGTGTCCATGTCGACGGCGCTGGCACCGCGCCACTCGCCCAGGGTTTCGGACACCCGGGCGCGGTCGATCAGCCGGCGCGCCAGGAACTGGTTCAGTGGCGGCAGTTCCATGGCCCGGTCGTTGATCAGCTCGATCATGGTGCCGCCGGCCCCGAAGGCAATGACCGGACCGAACGGATCGTCGGTCACCAGACCGATGTAGATTTCACGTCCGCGGCGCTGGCGCGCCATTTTCTGCACCGTCACGCCGTTGATGCGGGCGCCCGGCTGCAGGCGGGAGACCTGCTGCATCATGTCGTTGAAGGTATCCCGCACGGCCACCGCATTGGCGACATTGAGCGCCACGCCGTTGACGTCGGACTTGTGGCTGATATCGGGCGAATCGATCTTCAGCGCCACCGGGAAACCCAGTTGCGCAGCAATCATCATCGCCTCATTGGCGCTGCGGGCCAGGATGGTCTGGGTTACCGGGATATGGAAAGCCGACAGCAGCGCTTTCGATTCCATTTCGGTCAGTACCTTGCGGCGTTCGGCCAGCACACTTTCGATCAGCAGCCGGGCCCCTTCGATATCAGGCTGCGCCAGCGACGACAGCGGCGGCGGCGTCTGCTGCAGCAACTGCTGGTTCTGGTAGAAGCTGGCAATGTTGCCGAACGCCCCGACGGCAGCCTCCGGGGTGCGAAAAGTCGGGATCAGCGCGGTGGCGAGCACCGCACGGGCTTCACCGACCGACGCATCACCCATCCAGCAACTGATCAGCGGTTTGCTCAGCCGTTTTCTCAACTCGGCCATCGCCTGGGCGACCGCCGTGCCATCGATCCCGGCCTTGGGCGAGAACACCACCAGAATGCCGTCGATCTGCGGGTCGCTGCCGGCGGCATCAATGGCGGCGCGGTAGTGGTCCGCACCCGCTTCTTCGGACAGATCGATCAGGTCAGTCAGCGAGGCCAGTGGTGGCAGTTTCTCGCGCAGGGCGCCCGCCACCTGGGGTGACAGACGTCCCAGTTGCAGGTGGATTTCACTGACCCAGTCGGCCGCCAGGACACCAGGACCACCACCGTTGGTGATGATGGCCAGCCGTTTGCCGACCGGGCGATAACGCGACGCTAGGCATTTTGCGGCGGAGAACAACTGCACGAAGCTGCGCACCCGCACGGCACCAGCTCGCCGCAATGCCGCGTCAAACACCTCGTCACTGCCCACGATGGCTCCGCTGTGGGTTCTGGCCGCTTCATTGCCGGCCTGTTTGCGGCCCGCCTTGAGAATCACCACGGGTTTGGCATTGGCGGCCGCGCGCAGCGCGCTCATGAATCGGCGTGCGCTGGAAATCCCTTCCAGATAGACCACGATGCTGTGGGTCTGGGCGTCCGAGGCCAGGAAATCCAGCACCTGGGCGATGTCCACATCGGTATTCGGCCCCAGGGAAACCACGGTGGAAAAGCCCACCCCGTTCTGGCGCGCCCAGTCCAGGATCGAAGAAGTCAGTGCCCCCGACTGCGACACCAGCGCCAGGGGACCGACCGCCGCCAGCGCGCCCGCAACACTGGCGTTGAGCAGGGCACGCGGCCGCTGGATACCCACACAATTGGGGCCCAGCAGCTGGATGTCATAGCGCCGGGCGAGTTGCTGCAGATCAGCGGCCTGGGCCGCCGAAATGCCTGAGCTGATGATCAGCGCGGCGCGGCAGCGGATGCGACCGGCCACTTCCAGCGCGGCCATCACCTCGTCGCCGGACAAGGCGATGATGGCCAGGTCGGCCCGGGTCTGGGCCAGATCGGCCAAGGTGCCGCTGGTGTGGATGTCCAGGAAAACCAGCGTACCGGAAAAGCGCTGGGCGGTGAGGGACTGGACCAGCGCCCGGGCATGGGCGGTCTGGGTTTCCGGTTCGTCGATCCGGCCGGCAAAAACAGCGATGGTTTCGGGGGAAAAAAGCGGTGTGAGGTAATGCTTGTCCATTCACATACCCGTCCGGACTCTGCAGCCTGGCGGGCACCAGTTGTCCGTCAGTCGGCGCCAATCAGCACCTTGACGTGGGCCGCGACGCTGCGCGCCAGCGGGCTGAGTACATAACCACCTTCAAGGCACGATACCACGCGACCGTGACTGTGGCGGGCGGCCAGGGCAACCAGTTCCCGGGTGACCCATTCATAGTCGGCTTCCACCAGTCCGAGGTTGCCCATGTCGTCTTCCCGGTGGGCGTCGAAACCGGCGGAAATGACCACAAGTTGTGGTTTGAAAGCCTCCAGGGCCGGCAGCCATTCGCGCACCACGGCTTCGCGGAACTTGTCCCCCCCGGAGCGGCTGGGCAGGCCGACGTTGACCATGTTCGGGCCCTTGGCCTCTTCGCCGTTGAAGGGGTACAGACCTTTTTCGAAGATCGAGCACATCAGCACCCGTTCGTCGCCCTTGAAGATGTCTTCACTGCCGTTGCCATGGTGGACATCGAAGTCGATCAGTGCCACCCGCTGCAGACCGTGCACATCCAGCGCATGGCGGATGCCGACGGCCGCGTTGTTGAAAAAGCAAAAGCCCATCGCCGCATCATGTTCGGCATGGTGGCCCGGGGGGCGCACATTGCAGAACGCGGTGGATGCCTTGCCGGCGATGACCAGATCGACCGCATGGACCGCCGCACCAGCGGCCCGGCGAGCCGCTTGCAGGGTGTGGGGGTTCATGTTGGTGTCCGGATCCACATGGTGATAGCCCTCCGCCGGGGAGGCTTCGAAGATCTCGCGGACGTATAGCGACGAATGGGCCCGACCGAGCTGCTCTTCGGTGGCCAGTGGCGCGTCGTACGGAATCATGTAGTCGAGCAAGCCTTTGATCAGCAGGTGATCGGTGATGGCGCCCAGGCGTTCCGGGCATTCGGGGTGATGGGGGCCCATTTCGTGGCGGGCACAGTCGGGATGGCTGATGAATGCGGCTAACACGGTTTGTCTCCGATTGTAGGAATTCAGGGGAAACCCTAATTCTGGTTCCGAGAACCCCTCATTTTCTTGATCTGAAGCAAATCCGGGCCAGTGGGCTTGAGGCCGGCGGACTGCCGCGCGACCGGAATTTTTCCCTGGCTGTTGTTCTTAAAGGTTTCTATCACTGAATAGTCGTAGTAGTAGAGCGCCCGCATGGGTGGGGACAAGCCTTCATTTCCGTTTCGTGACAAGGGGTTGCCAACGGGGTAAGGCTGTGTTGCAGGCGTCCGGGAGGTGCACGGCCTTTCTGGATAAGTCGGCGGCGGCATGGCAGTCTGTGGACAAGTGGTCATTTGTCCGGCTTTTATCCACAAGTTTGTGCTTTGACGCCCGGCCCTCGGTGGCCTAGAGTCGCGCGCATGAAACTGTTGTGGAAATCGTTGGCCCTGGTATTGGGGGCGGTGGTGTTTTTTTCCGGAGCCGCGGTGGTGGCCACCTGGGCTCCAGACCAAACGGTTCAGGCGCTCAGTGTTCGCTGGGCGAATGCGCCGTCCCGGTTTGTGCCGGTGGGACCGTTGTCGGTGCATCTGCGCGACGAGGGGCCGCGCAGCCCGCCCGGCGCCGAGGCGCCCTTGCCACTGGTTTTATTGCACGGAACGTCGGCCAGCCTGCACACCTGGGACGGGTGGGTTGCGGCGCTGGGCCGGGAGCGCCGGGTGATCCGCTTTGATCTGCCGGGTTTTGGCCTCACCGGGCCGGATCCGGCGCATGACTACCGCATTGACCGATATGCGCAGTTTGTGCTCGCGACGCTGGATCAACTCGGTGTGCGGCGCTTTGCGCTGGCCGGCAATTCGCTGGGTGGACAGATTGCCTGGACCACGGCATTGGCGGCGCCGGATCGGGTGGCGGCGCTGGTGCTGGTCGATGCCAGCGGCTATCCGCTGGAGCTGGATCCGTCTTCCGACAACGTGCCCATCGGTTTTCGCATCGCTGCGACACCGGGGCTCAACCGGGTCATGGAATGGACTTTGCCCCGTGGCCTGGTGGAGTCCAGCGTGCGCAATGTGTATGGCGACCCGACCAAGGTGACGCCGCAACTGGTCGACCGATATTTCGAGCTGACCTTGCGCGAGGGCAACCGGGCGGCCCTGGCGCACCGTTTGCAGCAAGGGTATACCGGCCCGGTGGAACGTCTGCCCGAGATTCGCCAGCCGACGTTGATCCTCTGGGGGGGCCGCGATCGCCTGATCCCGGTGGCGATGGCCCATCGTTTTGCCCGGGATATCCCTGGCAGCCGCCTGGTGGTGTTCGATGATCTGGGCCATGTGCCCCATGAGGAAGACCCGCCGCGCACGGCAGAGGCGGTGCGCGGCTTCCTCGCGGGTCGCTGAGGGGATTTTTTGGTGTTTTTGGCCAATAGCCAGCGAAAAATGGTCGCTTTTCGCTATGTTTTTTGATTGATCACAGGAGTTCGCATGGAGCTTCATCCCATGGATCGGTGGCATGCGGTTGTGCGCGGCCGCGACAGCGCCGGTCTTGACGCGCTGTTGGCCGACGACGCGGTGTTTCTTTCCCCGGTGGTGCATACCCCGCAGCGGGGCAAACGACTGACCGCGGCCTATCTGGCGGCGGCGTTTCAGGTACTGGGCCAGCCGTCGTTCCGTTATGTGCGCGAGATACGGGGGCCTTCGGACGCGATGCTCGAGTTCGAAACCGAGCTGGACGGCGTGGTGGTCAATGGGGTCGACATCATCCGCTGGAATACCCAGGGCCAGATCACCGAGTTCAAGGTCATGATCCGTCCGCTCAAGGCGATCGAGCGGGTGCATCAACAGATGGCGGCGATGCTGGCAGCCCGCCAGAGCGCGGGCGGGTGACGTCGGACGGACAGGCGCCGGCGAGCGCAGCGGTGCTCAGTGCGCGCCGGTCAGGGAGGCCGCGACCGCCCGTTTGAAGGGGGTGAAACGTTCACCCAGGCGCAAGGCGGCACTGCGCAGCAGACGTGCCGGCGGTGTCTCGTCGGTGTACAGCCGGGTGATGAACTGGGTGGCCAGGTACAAGGGACGCGTGGCGCGGCGGTGGGTCTGTTCGTAGCGGGCCAGATCCGCAGGGTTGGCAATGTCGCGGCCGCTGGCATGGGCGGCGCGTACCAGTCCGGCCAGATTGTCCAGGCCCAGCAGGCCGAAGTTGAAACCGTGGGCCGTGACCGGGTGCATGCCCACGGCGGCATCGCCCACACACGCAAACCGGGTGGCGACCAGCTGGCGCGGGTACACCGCCACCAGCGGATAGACATGGCGGGTGCTGAGCAATTGCATGGCACCCAGACGCTGGTGGAAACGTTCGGCCATGGCGCGATTGAAATCGGCGGCGGGCTGCGTCAGCATCGGGTCGATCTCCTGGCTGGGCAGTGTCAGAACCACGGAAGACCGGTGTTGGCCGCTGGCCGGATCGGGATTCATGGGCAGCAGCGCCAGGGTCTGGCCGTGATCGAACCATTCCCAGGCGGCATGGTCATGGGGCGCGTCATGGGTCATCACACACACCAGCATGCTGCGCCCGAAATCATGCAGATCGGCGGCGATTCCCATGGCGCGTCGGGTCGCAGAGAAGCGGCTGTCGGCCGCCACCAGCAAGCGCGCGCGCAACTCGCGGCCACTGGCCAGTCGGACCTGGGCCAGGTCGCGGTCGGTGTGAACGCCGTTGACACTGTCGCCGGTGATCAGGGTGATGTCCCCGTGGGTGCTGCGGGCTTCAGCGACAGCAGCGTAGGCGGCGCGGCGGATCAGGTGGTTCGATACCAGCCAGCCCAGCTCGGCATGGCGTGACAACTGATGTCCGATCACCATGGCAAACGGGGAGGCGCCATTGAGCACCCGGGCATCGCGCAGGGGCGACAGATCGGCCGGATCGAAACGTTCCCATACGCCCAGCCGGCGCAGCAACTGGGCCGAGTGCTGGGTCAGCGCAATTTCCCGGCCGTCAAAGGCGGGGTCCTGGAGCGCCGGTTCAGGCTGCGGCTCGATCAGCGCGATTGACAGACCAGAGCCGGACAGGGCCCGTGCAAGACACAACCCGGCCGGGCCGGCGCCGGAGATGAGAATGTCGTAGTCCATGACCGTCATTTTTCCAGATACCACTGAATCAGGTATTTGGCGACAAAACCAAGCATGCCGAAAGCAAGGGCAAGGAACAGCACAAACGTGCCGAACTTGCCCGCCTTGGACTCCCACGCCAGTTGCCCGATGATGAAAATCATGTAGAGCATGAAGGCGCCGACCCCGAAGGTCAGGCCAAACGTGGCAATCTGCTCCTCGGTGAAGCCGAACATCAGGGCGCCACCTCCGGGGGCAGCCGCTCAGGCAGGCGCGTGGTGTCGAGCAGGTCGCGGTAGGCATGCCAGCTGGCGTGACCCAGCACCGGCAGAATCACGATCAGGCCCAGCATGGCGGTTGCCATGCCCACGGCCGTGAGCACCATGATCAGTGCCGCCCACAGCGCCAGCGGAACCGGATTGGTCAGCACCGCCTGCCAGCTGGCCAGCACGGCCTGCAGCACATTGACCCGCCGGTCGAGCAGCAAAGGCATGGCAACGACGCTGGAGGCAAACAGCGGCGCGGCCATCAGTCCGCCCATGGTCAGCCACAGTTCGAACAGGTAGTGTCCGGGCGCCAGCACCACATGGCGCAGGAAGTCGGCGGGTGTCTGGACCGGGGCTGGGGCCAGCAGCGTGATCAGTGCGGCCGATGTCAGCACCCAGCCGGTGGCGGCCAGACCCAGCAGCAGTCCGAAACGTACCAGTGACCAATAGCCGCCGTTGACGGCGTAGCGCGAATACTGCCAGCGCATCCAGGTCTTGAGGATGAGGTCCAGATCGGCCGGTTCACCCCGTTCAATGGCCCGGCTGAGCGCGTAGAAGCTGGTGGCCAGCACCGGCGCGACGACCAGGAAACCCGAAATGGAGCCGGCCAGCAACCAGAAGCGGTTGTGGGCCAGGGCAACCAGCGCCAGGCCGATCAGTGCGAGGACCAGGCCGTGCAAGAGACTCAGGCCGGCGCAGCGGCGCAGGTCGGCAAAACCGCGCACCAGCCAGCCGAGCGGCTGCAAGACCCCGATGACCCGCGCCGCCGGCAAGGCCAGCGGCTCGTCAGGCGGAGGAGGTTCGTAGGGCGGAAGGGGCGGGAGTGCGGTAGCCATGGCAAACAATAGCACGCGCAAGCATAGTCAGCCCGCCCCCGCCGGGGATTGACCTGGGTCAATCCCGAACCTGTCCGGTTTGCTTGCCGCCGCTGCTCAGCCGCGAGGGCCGTGGTGGTTGCCATGGTGGCCGCCACCGTGCGGACGGGCGTGTCCTTGCATGGCGTGCCGGGCGGACTCATCAAAAGTCTTTTTCTGATCGGCGCTCAGTGTGGCGTAGAAGGATTTCACCACCTCGGTGCGCTTTTTCAGTTCGGCCTGGCGATCGGCCAGCTGGGCCTGCATGCGATCCATGCGCTCCGGGGTGCTCAACGTGGCCATGTCGCCGGGTCTGAGTGGCATCCGGGGGGCTGGCTTCATGCCGTCTTCGAAGCTTTTCCAGGCCGCTTCCTGCTCGGGGCTGAGTTTCAGGCGGGACTTGAGCACGGCCATGCGGGCAATGTGGCGCTCGGCCCGGTGCTGCTGCATCGCCGCCGGGTTGTGGTGTTCGGCCATCATGCCCGGACCCATGCCGTGCATGCGAGCCGGGCCGGGAGGCGTCGTCTGCGGCCCGGGCGGGGACCCCGCTGGCGACTGGGCGAAGGCGCCCAGAGCCGCGACGGTCAGTGCGGTGGCGGCGAGGCCGCGCTGGATCAAGGTCAGTTTCATACAGGTCCTTTCTGTCAGTGAGATCGGTTCAGATCAATCCGGGTGTCCGGATGCTGGCAGTGTGTGCCGTCCTCGCAAAGGGGTTATGTCGCCTTGGCAAGGGTTTGTAAAGAGGGCCCGTTCACGGCTGTGCAGAATAGGCGCCCTTTCATCTCTTCCCGGATCGGTCTTCTTCTGTGTTCAAGAATCTCATCGTCTACCGTATTGCCCCGTCGTGGGACGCCTCATTGACTGCGCTGGAGCAGGCGCTGGCCACACGCCGTTTTGTGCCCTGTGGACCCGGACAGGAGCAGGCCCTGGGCTGGGTGGAGCCGCGCGGCGAGGCCCATGGCCCGCTGGCGGAGTCGGTCGGGGGTCAGTGGGTGCTGCGGCTGATGTCCGAAACGCGGGTCCTGCCGGCTTCGGTGGTGAACCGCGCCGCCCAGGAGCAGGCGGCGCAGATCGAGGCGACGACCGGTCGCAAGGTCGGTCGCAAGGAGTTGCGTGACCTCAAGGAGCAGGCCCGGCAGGCCTTGCTGCCGCAGGCGTTCACCCGCCAGAGCTCGGCCTGGGTCTGGATCGACCCCCTGGCGCGGCGGCTGGTGATCGACAGCGCCAGCCAAAGCCGGGCCGATGGCGTGGTGACCGAGCTGGTGCGGGCGATCGACGGGATGGGGCTGGAACTGCTGCCGACCGCGCAGACCCCGGCGGGTTGCATGGCCGCCTGGCTGGCCGATGGGGAACCTCCGGCGGGGTTTGCCATCGACCGCGAGTGTGAACTCAAGGCCACCGATGGCAGCCAGGCCGTGGTGCGGTATGCCCGCCACCCGCTGGACACCGATGAAGTTCGACAGCACATCGCCCAGGGCAAACAGCCGACGCGACTGGCGCTGACCTGGGGTGGCCGGGTCAGTCTGGTGCTGACCGAAGGCCTGCAGATCAAGAAGCTGGCTTTTCTGGAAGGTGTGTTTGCCGGGCGGGAGGCCCAGGCCGAAGAAGGTTTCGACACCGACGTGGCGATTGCCACCGGCGAGCTGCGTCAGCTCCTTCCCCAGCTGCTGGAAGCGCTGGGTGGCGAAAACCTTCCGGTGTGACGCGATTAATGCAAAAAATACCCGATACCCAGCGTAAAAACGTCGCTGATTGCTATGGTATCGGGAGCTTTATGGGCCGGCCGGACCCGGGCTTGCCCCGTCCGGCGCAGACCCTTTACTGCGACTGTTTGACCGAGCAGGTGTTCCAGCCAAAGAGGGCGTAGGGCGGGCACCAGCCGACCAGACCGGTGGCCAGCGGCACCACGCCGATCCAGCCCCAGACACCCACGGTACCGGTGGCAGCCAGAGCAATCAGTGCCAGGCCGGCAACGATGCGCACAGTGCGGTCGATGCCGCCAACGTTCTGTTTCATGGAAATCTCCTGATAAGGGGTTGTTGATGGAACGGATTACACCGGTCCGACCCCTTGCCCGTCTGTGACTTCGGTCACCGAGCGCTTTGGGTCCGATCAGCCGGGCAGATGCGCGGCCAGCACGCGCAGCGCGGCGCTGTCGCGGATATGGATATGTTCGCGCGCCAGTGCGACCCAGCCTTCGCGTTCAAAGCGGCGCAGCAAACGGGTGATGATTTCGCGCACCGTGCCCAGTTCATCGGCCAGTTGCTGATGGGTGATGGCCAGGTCCTGCCCGCGGCCGAGCAGGGCGGCCGCCAGACGCTGGTCCAGCCGGTGAAAGGCCACCGCGTCGATCAGGCCCGTCAGGTCGGCCATGCGTTCGGCAAACAGGCCCAGCACGTCGTTGCGAAAGGCGGGGCTTTCCAGCCAGCGGTCGAAAACCGGCGGTGGGATCAGCAGCAAGGTGGTCAACCGGGTCGCGACGCCGTGGGCCGACAAGGGCTGGCTGCGAAACAGACAGGCCGACGACACCAGGCACAGCTCGCCAGGCACCACCCGGTACAGCTCCAGCGAGCGGCCGTCACTGGAGTGGCGCGAGACCTTGACCTCGCCCTCCAGCACCAGCGGAAAACCCTGACAGGGCTGGGCCTCGTCGAACAGCACCGTGCCGGCGGGCACGGTCAAGGGACCGGCGGCCGGCCCCAGTGCCGTTACCGGCGGCTGTACGGTGGCCAGCGCGGGGTAAAAAGCCAGCGGGTCGGACATGGGCGCAGTGTACGGCCCGCCGGGTGTTTGCGCCGGTGGCAGCCGCCCGAGGGGCTCAGTGACAGCTGCCGCCGGCCAAGTCGTCCAGGATGGGGCAGTCCGGCCGGTGGTCGCCGTGGCAGTGTGTCAGCAGGGCCTGCAAGCTGCGCTGCATTCCCTGCAGCGCAGCAATGCGGTTTTCCAGATCGTCCAGGTGCTGCTGCGCGATGCGCTTGACGGCGGCGCTGGCGCGGCTGCGGTCGCGCCACAGTCCGACCAGTTCGGCAATTTCCGCCATGGAAAAGCCCAGATCGCGGCTGCGGCGGATGAAGCGCAGCGTGTGGATGTCGGCGGCGGTGTATTGGCGGTAGCCGCTGTCGGTGCGGCGCACCGGCCCCAGCAGCCCCAGCGACTCGTAGTGGCGCAGCATCTTGGCCGATACGCCGCTGCGCCGCGCCGCCTCGCTGATGGCCACCGGCGCGTCGGGCCGTGGTTCAGTCGGCGACGGCATAACCTTCTTCGGCGATCGCGCCGGCCAGCGTCTGGCGCGGCTGGGTGGATTCGACCACGACCCGGTTGGCGGTGCGGTCAATCTGGACCTGGGCCTGGGGGTCGACGGTGAGCAGCGCGCGGCGGACTGCCATTTCGCAATGGCCGCAGGTCATGCCGGTGACGGTAAAGGTCTGGTTCATGGGGAATCCTTTGACGTTTTGATGAGAAAAGCATAGCCTGAACCCTGCCATCCTGGGAAAGTCAAGTGGCCGTGGGGGCTCCTGGTCGGCGCCGACTGGCGCTTGACCTTCCCCCCGGGGCAGGCCCGACACTGCGCACCATGAACCCGCTTGTGACCGCTGACCCTTCTGATCCTGCGAGCCAGACCGATATCGGCATCGGCGGCATGACCTGCGCCGCCTGCTCTGCGCGGGTCGAGCGCGCGCTGCGCAAAGTGCCCGGTGTGGTGGATGCCCAGGTCAACCTGGCGACCGAATCGGCCCGTGTCACGTTTGCGCCGGGCGATCAGATGCCGGCGCGTTTGCGCCGGGCGGTACGGGACGCGGGCTACGAGCCCCGCGCGGCCGACGCCGCCCTGACCGCACCGGACGAGGCACCCTGGGCCGGTTTTGGCCCGGTGGCCTTGGGCCTGGTGCTGTCGGCGCCCCTGGTGTTGCCCATGGTGGGCGACCTGTTCGGTCGCCACTGGATGCTGCCGGCCTGGCTGCAGTTTCTGCTGGCGACGCCGGTGCAGTTCGGGCTGGGCGCGCGTTTCTACCGAGCCGGCTGGGCGGCATTGCGGGCGGGCAGCGGCAATATGGATCTGCTGGTTTCGGTCGGTACCACCGCCGGCTGGCTGCTGTCAATGTGGCTGTGGCTGTCGGCCCCGCCCGACACCATGGTGCACCTGTACTTCGAAGGTTCCGCCGTGGTGATCACGCTGGTGCTGCTGGGCAAATGGCTGGAAGCGCGTGCCAGGCGCCAGACCACAGCGGCGATCCGGGCGCTGCATGCCCTGCGCCCGGAGTTGGCCCATCTGGTGCGCGGGCGTTGGAGCGCTGTGCAGGGGGCTGCCGCCAGCGGGGGTGCCGGTCAGACCGAGGCCTTTGTCGCCGAAACCACCGATGTGCCGGTATCCGAAGTGCTGGTGGGCGACCACTTGCTCGTACGCCCCGGCGAGCGCTTTCCGGTCGATGGCACGGTGCTGGACGGGCAGACGCAGGTGGACGAATCGCTGTTGACCGGCGAGCCCTTGCCCGTGCCGCGCGGACCGGGCGAGCGGGTGACCGGCGGCGCGATCAATGGCGATGGCCGGGTGCTGATGACGGTCACCGCGGTGGGCAGCGAGACGGTGCTGGCGCGCATCATCCGGCTGGTGGAGGACGCGCAGGCGGCCAAGGCGCCGATCCAGCGCCTGGTGGACCAGGTGGCGGCGGTGTTTGTGCCGGTGGTGCTGGCCGTGGCGGCGCTGACATGGGGCGGCTGGCTGTGGAGCGGCGCCGCCGTCGAGACGGCCGTGATCCACGCGGTGGCGGTGCTGGTGATCGCCTGTCCTTGCGCGCTGGGACTGGCCACGCCGACCGCCATCATGGCCGGCACCGGGGTGGCGGCGCGCCACGGCATCCTGATTCGCGATGTGCAGGCGCTGGAGTTGGCGCACCGGGTGGACACGGTGGCTTTTGACAAGACCGGCACGCTGACCGAGGGCCGACCGGTGCTCGGTGACCTGCGCGCCACCTCGGAGGGTGATGAAGCCGGCATGTTGGCCCGGGCGGCCGCCATCGGCCAAGGCAGCGAGCACCCGCTGGCGCGCGCGGTGGTGGCGGCGGCCGTTGCGCGCGGACTGGCGCCGCTGGCGGCCGATGGGGTGCGCGCCGTGCCCGGTTGTGGCACCGAGGGGCAGGTGGCCGGGCGGATGCTGCGGGTGGGCAGCCTGCGCTGGATGAACGCGCTCGGCGCAGCGCCCGGCCCCTGGTCCGACTGGGCGGCCGCCTGGCAAGAGCAGGGTGCCACGGTGGCGCTGGTGGCCGAGCAACAAGCCCAGGGCCTGGTCGTGCAGGGGGTGCTGGCCTTCGGTGACGAACCCAAACCCCATGCGGCAGCGGCACTGGGGTTGCTGCGCAAACGGGGCTTGCGGCTGGTGATGGTCTCGGGCGACAACCGCGGCGCCGCAGAGGCCATGGGACGCCGACTGGGCTTGCGGCCCGAAAACGGCGAAGTTGTGGCCGGCGTTTTGCCGGGCGACAAGGTGGCCACCGTGGCGGCCCTGCGGGCGGGCTCACACATCGTCGCCATGGTGGGTGACGGGGTCAATGACGCCCCGGCGCTGGCGGCGGCCGATGTGGGCATGGCGATGGGCAACGGCACCGACGTGGCCATGCAGGCGGCCGGCATCACGCTGATGCGGGGAGATCCGGCCCTGGTGGCCGCTGCGCTGGACATTTCGGCCCGCACGGTGGCCAAGATCCGCCAGAACCTGTTCTGGGCGTTTTTCTACAACGTCGCGGGTATTCCTCTGGCGGCGCTGGGTTACCTGAATCCGGTGCTGGCGGGCGCGGCCATGGCGCTGAGCTCGGTCAGTGTCGTGAGCAATGCGCTGTTGCTGCGGCGTTGGCGACCGGCGGCATCGGCGTCCTGACGATTTCTTGACTTGCGTCATGGCGCCAGGCGGCCGGCCCCGGCATGCTTGCGGCTGTGATCGCCCCTGCGGGGCGACTGGAAAAGAACCGGAGTCCGCCATGAATGCCCCCCATACCAGCTTGCAGATCATTCGCGATGAGCATTCGTCGCTGGCTGCCATGCTCCAGTCGATGCGCATGATGGTTGCCCGCGGGCCGGTCGATGACGCGCGCAATTTCTTCGACGTTTTGCGGGCGATGCTTTTCTACATTGACGAGTTTCCCGAGCGGCTGCACCACCCCAAAGAGTCCAATCTGTTGTTCCCCCGGGTTGCCAAGGCGGTGCCGTCGGTCATGGGCGCCATCGACCGTCTGGAACGCGACCACATGAGCGGCGAAAAAATGGTGCGGGAGGTCCAGCATCTGCTGCTCGCCTGGGAGTTGCTGGGCGAGAGCCGCCGGCAGGTGTTTGTGGACACCTTCAATCGCTACATCGACTTCTACCTGGAGCACATGCGGCTGGAAGAGACGGTCATCCTGCCGGAAGCGCAAAAACACTTCAGCGAACAGGACTGGCAGGAACTGGATGCGGCGTTCGAGAAAAACTGTGATCCTTTGACCGGCAAATATCCGCCTGACCCGGTCTACGACAAGCTGTTTACCCGCATCGTGATGAAAGCGCCTGCGCCGATCGGCCTGGGCGAGTGAATCGGGCGGGCCGCCCCGGGTGGGGGCTGCCGGGGTTTCGGGCGGGCGGCGCAAATGACCGCCACCTAGAATCGGGGATTGTCATGAGCCGGCCATGGCGTCCAAAGAAAAAAACATCGATATCGAGTTCCTGCGCGCTGCGGCGCTGCTGATGATCCTGTTCCAGCATGCCGAGGTGCTGGTTTCCGGCAGTCACCAGCTGTACTGGAACATCCGTGACCATCTGAACCTGTGGGGCAGCGTCGACCTGTTCTTCTGTGTCTCGGGTTTCATCATCACGCGGGGGCTGATCCAGACCTTCCCGCCCGGTCCCGGTGAAGAACGCTACCTGATTTCCCGCCGCCTGGGCTGGAAGCACACCGCGTTCGCGTTCTGGGTGCGGCGCGCCTGGCGCCTGTGGCCAGCGGCCTGGCTGTGGATCATGCTGTCTCTGGCATGTGCGCTGTGGCTCAACCGCTCCGGGGTGTTCGGGGATGTCGGGCGCATGGCCCGTGACGGCCTGGCCGCGTTCGTCCACCTGGCCAATTTTCATTGGGCCGGTTGTTACCTGCAGGACCTGGCGACCTGCAACATGATGCCCGCGACACGGTTCGAGGCCCATTTGCCCACCGGCTGGAACCTGGCGGTCTACTGGTCCTTGTCGCTGGAGGAGCAGTTCTACTTCCTGGTGCCGCTGGTGCTGTTTTTCCTTCCCAAGCGTTGGGTCGCGGCGGCCATCGGCCTGAGTCTGGTGGGGCTGGGGCTGCTCAGCCGCGATCCGATGGGGGTGCTCTGGTTTGTTCGGGTGGACGCGATCCTGGTGGGGGTCGCCATAGGCTGGTACACCCACGAGCGGGATCGGCGCGCGGTGGTTTCCGGTCCGCCGGCGTGGTTGCGTCACCGGTGGCTGATTCACCTGCTGACCATCGCCTTGCTGCTGGCGATCGGCTGGCTGGGTGCGGGGGATCGGGGGGGGCGCCCAGGCACCATCAGCGCCATCGCCTTGTGCAGCGGCGCCCTGGTGTGGATCGCCAGCTTTGACCGCGATGCACTGGTTCCCTCCCAGGCGCTGGCCCGTGCCTTTTTTGTCTGGGTGGGCAAACGCTCGTACTGCATCTATCTGGCGCACATGGTGGTTTTTTTCGTCACCATCGAGCTGTGGTACCGGGCCGGCGGAGTCCACACGACCCGGCAGTGGGTGGCCTTTTTTCTCACCCCTGTGGTGATCCTGCCATTGCTGGCGGAAGCAACGGCCCGCTGGGTCGAAACCCCGCTGCGCCGGCACGGGCATGAGCGGGCCAAGGTCTGGCTGCTGCCCCCTGCGCCGGCCACGGGGGCGAAGCGCTAGGGATCAGCCCCGCACCGGGTAGTCGGTGTAGCCGGCGGCGCCGCCGCCGTAGAAGGTCTTGCGGTCCGGGGTGTTGAAGGGGCCGCCGGCGCGCAGGCGGGCCACCAGATCCGGGTTGGCGATGAAGGGGCGGCCGAAGGCGACCAGGTCGGCGCCGCCGTCCAGCGCCTGCTGGGCCAGGTCGCGGTCCAGCCCGTTGTTGACCATCCAGGCGCCGGTGCCGCCCGCAGCGCGCCAGGCGCTGCGCAGCGCGGTGTAGTCAAACGGCGCCGGGCCTTGCTGGAAGTCGCGCGCGGCGCCGGTGGAGCCTTCGATCACGTGCACATAGGCCAGGCCCAGCGGGCCGAGCCCGCGGACCACGTGTTCGAACAGCGGCTGCGGGTCGGCGTCGGCCGCGTCGTTGGCGGGGGTGACGGGCGAGAGGCGGATGCCGGTGCGGCCGCCGCCGATCTCGTCCACCACGGC
This sequence comes from Curvibacter sp. T50, assembly GCF_057219955.1. NCBI lineage: Bacteria > Pseudomonadati > Pseudomonadota > Betaproteobacteria > Burkholderiales > Comamonadaceae > Curvibacter > Curvibacter sp. T50. Next base: position 90,619 of record NZ_JBXVVU010000004.1, on the reverse strand, counting down.
GCGGGTCACCTCCAGCAGGAAGCGGGCGCGGTTTTCGATGCTGCCGCCCCAGGCGTCGGTGCGCTGGTTGCTGCCGCTGCGCAGGAACTGGTCGGGCAGGTAGCCGTTGGCGCCGTGGATCTCCACCCCGTCAAAGCCGGCGCGAATGGCATTGGCCGCGGCGCGGCGGTAGTCGGCGACGATGCCCGGGATTTCGGCACTGTCCAGCGCGCGGGGGGCCGAGGTGTCGACAAAGGTGGGCAGACCGTCGCGGATCAGCACGGTTTTGGTCCGCGCCGTGAGGGCGGACGGGGCGACCGGCGCCTGGCCGCCGGGTTGCAGGTCCACATGCGAGACCCGCCCCACATGCCACAGCTGCACCACGATGCGCCCGCCCGCGGCGTGGACGGCGTCGGTGACGGTTTTCCAGGCGGCCACCTGTTCGTCGCTCCACAGGCCGGGCACGTCGGCGTAGCCCTGGGCGGTGGGGCTGATGGCGGTGGCCTCGGTGATCAGCAGGCCGGCGCTGGCGCGCTGGGCGTAGTAGGTGGCCATCAGTGCGGTGGGCAGCGCCCCCGGGGCGCGGTTGCGGGTGAGCGGGGCCATGACGATGCGGTTGGCCAGGTGCAGGTCGCCGGCTTGGGCGGGGTCGAACAGGGTGGGCATGGAGGATCGAGGTCAGGGGTTGCGGGCGTGACGCACGCCGCGGGGGCGTGCGGTGACAATGAGCCTGTCATGTTGGCGCCCGATTCCCGTTCTCAAGTCAGCCCGCTGTCGCTTCTGGGACTGGCGGCAGCCTTGTCGCTGGGCGCGGCGGTGTCGCTGGGCATCACCCGGTTTGCCTACGGCTTGCTGTTGCCGCCGATGCGCGCCGACCTGGGCTGGAGCTACACGCTGGCCGGCGCCATGAACACCGCCAATGCCGCCGGTTACTTGCTGGGTGCGCTGGCCACGCCGGCGCTGCTGCGGCGCTGGGGCGCGGCGCGGGTGCTGCTGGCCGGCTCGGCGGCGGCGACGCTGTTCATGGCGGCCAGCGGGTTTTTCACCGCGGCGGCGCCGCTGCTGGTGCAGCGCCTGCTGGCGGGTGTGGCCAGTGCCGGGGTGTTTGTGGCCGGCGGGCTGCTGGCGGCGCGGCTGGGGGCGCTGGCGCCGGGGCGCTCGGGCCTGCTGCTGGGCTTGTATTACGGCGGCACCGGCTGGGGCATTGTGCTGTCGGCGCTGGGGGTGCCGGCCACGCTGCGGGCCGCGCACGGGGTGGCGCATGGCTGGAGCTGGGCCTGGTGGGGGCTGGCGGCGGCCTGCGCGCTGGCCACGGCCGCCATGGCCTGGCCGGTGCTGCGGCTGGAGCGGCTGACCGCGGGTCCGTCCGGCGCCACGGGCCCGGCGGGGGCTGCACCGGCCCCGACGCCGCTGCGCTGGCGGCCGATGGCGGCGGCGCTGGCGGGCTACACCCTGTTTGGCGTGGGCTACATCGGCTACATGACGTTTGTGATCGCGCTGCTGCGCGAACAAGGCGTCGGCACGGCGGCGGTGACCGGCTTTTACGCGCTGCTGGGGCTGGCGGTGGTGGCGTCGTCGCGGCTGTGGGCCGGGCTGCTCGACCGGGCGCGGGGCGGGCAGGCGCTGGCGCGGCTCAACGGTCTGCTGGGCCTGGCCACGGTGCTGCCGGCGCTGAGTGCCTGGGCCCCGGTGGTGCTGGCCTCGGGCCTGCTGTTCGGGGCGGTGTTTTTGTCGGTGGTGGCGTCGACCACCGCGTTTGTGCGGCACCACCTGCCGGCGGCGCAGTGGCCGGCCGGCATCAGCGCGTTCACCATCGTGTTCGCCGCCGGGCAGATCGTCGGGCCCACCGTGGTGGGCTGGATTGCCGACGGCCCGGGCGGACTGGCCCGGGGACTGGTGTTTTCAGCCGCGGCGCTGTGGCTGGGGGCGTTGGTGGCGGGGCGACAGAAGCCGCTGTGAGCTCCGCAGCATCCTGATGGGCGCTTCTGCCTCGATTTTCAATGTATTAGGCCGAAACCCAGCGATTTTCCGTCATTGTTTGCTATGGAAAGTGATGGCTCGGGTGATCTGGCGTCGCGGCGGTACCGACAGCTATCGGGGCTGGGTCAGGAGTTCGAGTTGCGCCAGATAGTGCAGCGCATGGCGGCCGCCATCGCCGGCGGGGCCACACATGAGCGGCGAGGGTTGCAGCCCGGCGCAGAACGCCGGCCGCTCGGGTCGGCCGAACAGGCGGCAGCGGTGCGCATCGTCGAGCTGCACACAGCGCACCCCGGCCGGTTTGCCACCGGGCATGCCGGGGATGGGGCTGGTGATTGACGGCGCAATGCAGCAGGCGCCGCAACCGGGGTGGCAAGAGGCGCCTGTAACTTCAATAAGCATAGCAAATAGTGACCATTTGATGCTGGGTAAGGTCAGTTTTTGCCCAAAAGGCGCAGGTCCGGACGGTTTTGCGCCGGTCAGGGCGCGGCGTGGGGTTCGCCGATGCGGCGCGCTGCCCACAGCACCTGGTCGACCACAGCGCGCAATCCCGCGCGGTTGGCCTCGTTGCCCAGCTGGCCGTCCGGGTCAAAGCCTTCTTCGGCCTTGATCAGTGCGAACTGCCGGGGTGCGACCCAGGCTCCCAGGTTCATCAGCAGGGGCAGCAGGTGGCTTTGGGCGCGGATGCCCCCCAGCGCGCCAGGCGATGCGCTGACGATGCCGGCCACCTTGCCGGCGAAGGGCTTGCGGCCGTCTTTCCACTCGGGGTGGTGGGCGATGGGGCGCGAGGCCCAGTCGATGGCGTTCTTGAGCACCGGCGGGTAGCTGCCGTTGTACTCGGGGGTGGCGATGATCCAGGCTTCGTGGGTGTAGAGCAGTTCCTTGAGGCGCACGACGGCTACCGGCACGGCCTGGGCTTCCAGGTCGCCGTCGTACAGCGGCAGCGCCAGGTCGGCCAGGTGGAGTTCGGTAACCTCGGCGCCGTCGGCCCGCGCGATGCGGGCGGCGGCGGCGGCGAGTTTGCGGTTCCAGGAGCCGGCGCGGGTGCTGCCGGCGAATACGAGGGCTTTGACAGGGGCTTTCATGGCCCCATTGTGCCCCCTCGCGGTTTCAGGGATACAGGCCGCGCATTTCGCGGGCGTGCAGGATCCGGGTGCAGGCGACGATGAAGGTGGCCGTACGCAGGCTGACCCCTTTGTCTTGCGCGACCTGCCAGACGGCGGTGAACGCTTCTTTCATGACCCGGACCAGACGCTGGTTGATTTCGTCTTCGGTCCAGAAGAAGCTGGAGAAATCCTGCACCCACTCGAAATAGCTCACGGTGACGCCGCCGGCATTGGCAATGACGTCGGGCAGGACCAGGATGTTGCGTTCCTGCAGGATGTCGTCGGCCTCCGGGGTGGTCGGGCCGTTGGCGCCTTCGATCACCATGCGGGCCTGGATTTTGGGTGCGTTGGCGGCGGTGATCTGGCCTTCCAGCGCCGCAGGAATCAGGATGTCGCAGGGAATGGACCAGAACTCGCCGGCGTCCAGCACCTCCGCGCCGGCAAAACCGGCAACGCTGCCGGTGCGGGCGACATGGTCGAGCAGCGCGGGCACGTCCATGCCGCGGTCGTTGACCAGGCTGCCGCCGTGGTCCTGAACCGCGACCACCCGGGCCCCGGCCTCGGCAAACAGCTTGCCGGCGATGCCGCCGACATTGCCGAAGCCCTGGATGGCGATGCGGGCGCCCTCAATGGGCATGCCGATGCGCTGCGCCGCTTCGACACCGACGGTGAACACGCCCCGGCCGGTGGCTTCGCGCCGGCCCAGCGAGCCGCCCAGGTCGACCGGCTTGCCGGTGACGACACCGGTGGCGGTTTCGCCGACGTTCATGGAATAGGTGTCCATCATCCAGGCCATGACCTGGGCGTTGGTGTTGACGTCGGGTGCGGGGATGTCTTTGGTCGGGCCGATGATCAGACCGATTTCGCTGGTGTAGCGGCGTGTCAGGCGCTCCAGTTCACCCAGGGACAAGGTTTTCGGGTTGACACGAATGCCGCCTTTGGCGCCGCCGTAGGGGACGTTGACCGCCGCGTTCTTGATCGACATCCAGGCCGACAGCGCCATCACTTCGGACAGCGTGACGTCCTGGTGGAAGCGCACGCCGCCTTTGCCCGGGCCGCGGCTGGTGTTGTGCTGCACCCGGTACCCTTCGAAATGGGCGACGGTGCCGTCGTCCAGGTGGATGGGTACGTCGACGATCAGCGCGCGTTTGGGTCGCTTGAGGGTTTCAACCCAGCGCGACAGGTGGCCCAGGTACGGCGTGACGCGGTCAACCTGCTGCAGGTAGATGCCCCAGGGGCCAAGGTGGTGGGGGTCCAGGTAGGAAGGCAGCGCGTGGTTGATGAGGGGGGTTGCAGCTTGTGGCATGCGGAATTCCGGGTCGGAGTGGATGACGGGCGAACTGTAGGCCGCGGCGGGCGATCTTGTCCAAGGCCGGAAGTTTCATCACCCATGCAAAAAGCGCATGACGTAGCCGCCGCGCGATCGCGGCCGTGCGGGTGCGGACGATCAGGTCTCGTTGTCCTGACGCAAGCCGTGCCGGTCGAGCATGCGGTAGGCGGTCCGCTCGGACACCCCCAGTGCTTCGGCGACCTTGCGGCGGTTGCCGGCGTATTTGCGCAGCAGGCGTTGCAGGTATTCGCGTTCAATGGTGTCCAGCGTCGGCTCGCCGGTCAGCACCAGGGCTTCGGCCCGGGCCCTTTGCTCGCGGGCACGCTGCAGCGCCTGCGCGACCACACGCTCCAGCGCTTCCAGGTCGACCGGCTTGACCAGGTAGTCGGCCGCGCCCAGGCGCATGGCTTCGACGGCCTGGGCGACATTGCCGTAGGCGGTGAGCATGACCACCGGGCGGTCGGCGGCGGTCTCGGTCAGCGGCACCCAGCCGGCACTGTCGGGCAGCTTCATGTCCAGCAGCACCAGATCGGGCTGCAGGCGGGGCAGCCGCTCGCGGGCTTCGGCCCAGGAATGCGCGCTGCCGACGTCGTAGCCGGCTTTGGCGAGCTGGCGTACCAGCAGGCGGTTGAGGACCGGGTCGTCTTCCACCACCAGGACGGTGGCGCGCTCGGGGGCAGCGGTGGACAGCGGGGCGGACTCGCTCATGGTTCGGGCGCGGTGGCGGTGGGCGGGGCGGTGCGCAGGGTCAGCGTGAAGGTGGTGCCGGCGCCGGCCTCGCTGCGCACGCTGATGTCGCCGCCGAAGTGATCCATCAGACTCTTGCAGATGGCCAGCCCCAGGCCCATGCCAGACTGGCCGTCGGCGCGGCGGCTGAAGAAGGGCAGAAATATGCGCGGCAGGTCCGCATCGGGGATGCCGGTGCCGGTGTCGCGCACGCTGAGCACCTGATGACGCCCGTCAGCCGACTCCACGCGTCGGATATGGATTTCACCACCTTCGGGCATGGCGTGCAGCGCGTTGTGTACCAGGTTGACCAGCACCTGGCGCAGACCCGCGTGGTCGGCCAGCACCTGCACGGTGGCAGGTGCCAACTCGACATGGGTTGTCACTCGCCGCTGGCGGCATTCTTCCCGCAGCAGGGCCAGCACATCGTCGACCGCGGGGGCCAGAGGGACCGGGCTGGGCTGGTCGCCCGGCGGGTGGCTCATCCGCATCAGGCGATCGGTGGCCAGGACGGCGCGGTCGATCTGGTCGTCAACCAGTTCGAGGTAGTCGACCAGTTCTTCTCGGGTGATGGTGTCGGTCTGCAGCCCGCGCAAGCTCGCTTGCAGTGCCAGGCGAATCGAGGCCAGCGGGTTGTGAATTTCGTGGGCCACGCCGTTGGCCAACAGGCCGATGGTGGCCAGGCGCTGTTCCTGCGAGAAACGGATCGAGCGGTCCAGGGGACGCATGACTTCGACGACGCCGGGCAGGCCATCCACCGGCAGGGGCGCCGCCTCGATTTCAACGGGGATGTCGGTGCCGTCGGCGTGGCGCAAGGTCATGACCGTGCGCAGGGACCGGGGCGGGTTGGCGCCGGTGAGTTCGGCCAGGGGGCAGTGCACCAGCGTGGCGGGGCAGGGCTGGTCCAGCGCCCGGCCGATCCGATGGCAGCAAGCGCCGGCAACCCGATCACGCGGCTGCCCGATGATCTGGCGGTAGGCGTGGTTGGCCAGGCGGATTCGGTGATCGGCCCCGATGACCAGCACCGGATCGGGCAGGGCATCGATCAGTTGTTGCAGGAAAGCCTGCTGGGACCGCAGACGGCCCATGCTGTGGTCCAGCCGTTCGGCCATCGTATCGAAATGGCGGCCGACCCGGGCAAATTCGTCCTGCCCGCTCAGGGCGGCGCGGGCCTGGGTGTCGCCGGCAGCAAGGCGGTCGGCGGCCCCGGTCAGCGCGGCCAGGGGCCGGGTGATCAGGCGCGTCAGGGTCCAGGCCATCAGCAGACCGAAAAGCGTCAGGGCGCCGAGCCCGACCAGCAGCAGGGCGGGCGTCTGACCCTGTGGTGGGCTCAGGGTGTGCTCGGGCTGGAATTCGATGAGCAGCACCCCGTTGAAGGGCTGCGCACTGGCCGGGCCGTGGCATGCGGCACACCGCGCCTGATTGGCGATCGGGTAGGCCAGTTGCAATGCCGGGCCGCTCGTGCCGGGCCGCCACTGAATCTGGGCCGTGGCCTGGCCAGGACAGGCTGCGGAAAGGCACAGGCCGGCCAGTCGATCGGTGTGGGTGGTGGCGAGCCAGGCCGGATCGGACGCAAACCGGACCTCGCCACGGATGTCGAGCAGGCCGGCCCGGGCGACTCCGGGAGCGTCCCCCAGCGTTTGCAGCAGGTGGCCCAGACCGGCAAGGTCGCGCTGCAGCATGGCGTTGTGCAGGCTGGCTTCAAACAGGGTGGCCAGACGGCGCGCGTCGTTTTCCTGGGCGTGGCGCACCGACTGCCGGCCGATGCTCACCGCCGTCAGGGTCAGGAGCGCGCCCGACACCAGCAGAGCGACCAGCAGGCCGGCCAGCAGGCGGTTGCGGGTGCTGCCAAGCAGCCAGGCCAGGCCCGGTCCGGGCCCGGGCGGGTTAGGGGCGGTTGGTCCCGGGCGGTTCATGGGTAGGGCCGGGTTTGCACCACGCGGTCAGCCCGGGGCAGCCTGCCGCGCTGACAGGCGGGGCAACGCCCCGCGACTTCAGTGGGGGAGTGCGGCGTGGTTCGATGGGGTGTCAGGAAGCGGACGCGGCACGACGGGCAGTCGCGACTGTGCAGCCGCACGCGCTGGGGCGGGCCCGGCCGGGGGGTGCCCGGGCCGTGCAGCGTCAGGGCGTGGCTGTCGCACAGGTCGATGCACAGGCCGCAACCGGTGCAGCGGTTCATTTCCATTGTCCAGTCCTGGTCTGCGCTGTTCGTCGTTCCGTCGGTGTGCTGCGGGGGGTGCAGGCAAAAAGCCTCGGCGGGGCAGATGGACTGGCACGCCATGCAGGCGGTACAGCGGTTCGGGTCGACGGCGACCCACCACAGGGGGGCTGGCGCTTGCGTCGATTCTGCGGGCTGCAACTGGCGCACCAGCCGGGTGCGGCCGCTGGTGTGTGGGGTCGGGCCGGCGACGAGGCTGGGTCCGCCAGGGGAGGAGGATGGCACCACCGCGCCGAAGAAGCGGCGGCGCCCGGGGTCCGGCTGGTCGGTCTGGCGGGCCAGAGCCTGCCACTGGGTGGCGGTGGTGGCCTGCCAGCGGGGGAGCTGCTGCCCGTGCAAGGCGGCGTGCCCGGACAGCTGCTGCCAGCGATGCGCGAGGTCGGCCTGCGGGTTGCGCGGACCACGTTCGCATCGGGAGCAGTCGCCGGTGGCGACGCGCAGGACCTCGGCGCGGTGGCGGGTGCTCCATTCCATCAGCAGGTCGGGGCTGAGGCCGTGCACGCAGCGGACCCGGCCGGTAGTCTGCGATGCGCCGGGTGCACGGTCAGGCAGGCCTGCGTGCTCACAGGCCAGGAGCAGGGCGCGCGGGCGGGTGTCCGCCACGGCCGGCAAAGGGGCGGGCAGGGCAAGGGCTTCCAACGGGCAGGCGGCGACACATTGGCCACAGTCGTCACAGGCGTCGGTGTCGAAGCCCAGGCCGTCCGGGTGCAGCTGCCAGGCGTTGTGCGGGCAGGCATCGACGCAGGCGCGGCAACGCGAGTCGGCGATACGCTGGTGGGCGCATCGTTCGGCGTCAACGGTCAATTGCGGCATGGATTTTTCAGCGCTCACGCAGGAAATACGGGCTCACGGATCGTAGCCGGCGCGGGCACGGCGGTCGAGGGTGCCGCCCGGTCCGAAGGAGGGTCAGCGCCCGCAACCGGGCGTGCTGCTGGCGGCCGGCTCGGTCGTGACGCCCGGCATCGGGGCCACCCTCGGCAGCCACTGGCGGCATTGCTCGCAGCAAGCGAGTGTGAGCATCGCCAGCGCGGCGTAGAAGGGGGTGGCGGCACGCTGGCCGACACGCTGCGCAAAGTCCGGCAACCAGGCCATCAGGTGCTGGGCAAGGAAACGGGCGGCTTCGCGTTGTTCGCCGCGTTCGAGCAACAAGGCGACAAACTGGAGCTCGTGCGAGATATGGTCGTCGGCGAGCTTGCGCCAGTCGAGTACCTGCATGCCGTGGCGCCGGTAGAACTCGCGCACTGCAAAGGTAGGCCCTTGCATGACCAGGTGGTCTTCGTCGAGCCAGACGGACTCGAACGGCGCGGCCCGCAGGCCATGGGTGAGGTAGATTGCGGCGAAGTCGGCGGCCAGTTCATCACCGCTGGACGCTGGCAAGCTGCCGTCGCCGCGCCCGGCCAGCGCCGCGAGAGCGGCATCCATGGCCTGGCGCGCCGGCTGCTCTGGCGGCGAAAGGCACAGGGTGTCGGGGAAGCCATGCTCGTACAAGGCCACCAGCATGGCCGGGCTGCGTTCGGCTTCGTGCAGCCAGGCCAGGGCCCGCAGGTCTTCGGCCGCCAGCGCGGTCCAGCCTTCGGGGGGGGCGCCGGAGTTGCCGTGCGTCGGCTCGTCCGGGGCGTCGGACAGGACCCCGGCGCTCATGACTGGACCTTGCCTTTCGGATGGGCAATGAACACGATGGACGGATTGGTCAGTTCGGGGTTGGCCATATGCTGGACCTGGCGCACCGGCTGGTCTCCTTTGACCATGGCCTTGGTCGGGTACGTGCCTTTGCGCAACTGGTCGATCGGGCCGATGTCGAGCACGCGCATCATGCAGGCCGACACGCAGTAGGGCTTGCGACCGGCTTCCAGCTCGTCGATGCACAGGTTGCATTTCTTGACCGTGTTGTCGACCGGATCGTACTGGGGTGCGCCGTACGGGCAGGTGCCCTCACAGCGACGGCAACCAATGCACAGCGTCGAGTCGATATCCACGACGCCGTTGTCGGTGCGTTTCCAGATCGCGCCGGTCGGACAGGCCGGCAGGCAGGCCGGTTCCGCGCAATGGTTGCACGACATGTTCACCTTGTAGGCGAACACATCGGGGTAGCTGCCGCCTTCGACGTACATCACGCGGCGAAAGCGTGGACCGGGGCCGAGCCCGTTTTTGTCCTTGCAGGCGATTTCGCAGGCCCGGCAGCCGATGCAATCCATGTTGTTGTGGATGAAACCGAGCTGTTTCTCCGGCACCACGGGTTCGTAGGTCGTGGCATCGCGCACCTTCTGGGCGTCGCGGACACGGACTTTCTCGGCATTGCCGAGCTTCCTGATCACGATTTTTTCGGTCATGGCAAGCCTCTGTCCTTACATGTCACGCCGGAAGACGTGGGAGCGTGCAATTGCCAGCTGATCCCAGCCGGGCCGATGGGTCAGGGTGCTCTTGGCCATCTGGACCATCGCGTTGTTGTACGCAAAGGCGCCGGCCGGACTGGGTTCGTCCAGGGTCAGGAAGTCGGGGTTGCCGCCCCGGTCAACGCCGTCCTTGTCCAGATCCATCCAGGCGCCTTCGTGCAGAACGAGTACGCCGGGCATCAGCCGCTCGGTGACATAGGCCGGGATCACACATTTGCCGCGGTCGTTCCAGACCTCCACCGTGTCGCCGGTCTTGATGCCCAGTTTGGCGGCGTCAGAGGCATTGATGGTGACCTCTTGTTCGTAGGTCTCGCGCAGCCACGGAATATTGTTGAAGATCGAATGGGTGCGCCAGCGGGGATGCGGGCTGATGAGGTGGAACGGATACTTTTTTGCAATCGGGTGATTCAGCGATTCGAACGGCTCGATCCATTTCGGCAGGTAGGGAATTTCGTAGCCAAACTGGGTTTTTGTCCAGTCTTTGATGCCGGCGAGGTAGGTCGAGAGGATTTCAATCTTGCCCGATGCGGTTTCGAACGGCACACCTTGGGTCACCTGTTCGCGGAAGGCGACATGAGGCTCTTTCAGGACGAACTTGTAGGTGCCGTGCTTCTTGAATGCCTCCCATGACATCGTGACGTGCTGGTGCTTTTTGACGCTGTTGTTCCACCAGTGGGAGAGGTAGGCCTCATCGACGGCATCCGGATTCTGGAAGTAGCTGCGGTCGGCGCGCGGGTTGTAGCGCTTGCCCAGATCCTTCAGGGTCGGATCCAGCGCTTCCAGGCGGTAGCACAACTCGGTGAAGACCTGGAAATCGGTCTTGGATTCGCCCAGGGGTTCGATCACCTTGGGACGGTGAATGTAATAGTGGCCCTTGTACCAGGGCAGGGCGACATCGTGCCGCTCGAAATGGGTGGCGATCGGCAGCAGCACGTCGGCCCAGATGCCCGAGGGCGTGATGGTGGAGTCCAGGCAGACCACCAGCTCCAGCTTCTCGATGGCCTTGATTTCCTTGTTGATGTTGGTCAGCTGGTTGAACCAGTCCGAGCCCTGCCAGAAGATGCCCTTGATGTTGGGGATGGTGCCGTCGAGGGCGTCATCGCGCGGCCACAGGCCGATTTCCTCGCGCTTGACGTTGGGGTAGTTCAGCACGCAGTGCGCCCAGCGGTCGGACTTGATCGAACCCCACCAGAGGTTGGCGTTTTCGTCGTAGGGGTAGGCCACACTTTCGGCATGCCAGGCTTTGCCCACGCCCTCGGCGCAGCCACCGAGCACACCGATGTTGCCGGTCATGGCCTGCAAGGCGGCCGCCATGCGGTTGTACTGCTCGCCGTAGGAGGCCCGACCGGGCGCCCAGGACGCCTTCAGTGCGGCCGGCTTGGTCTTGGCGTATTGGTCGGCCAGCTTGCGGATGTCCGCGGCCTTGACGCCACAGATCGGCTCGGCCCACTCGGGCGTCTTGGGCGTCTTGTCGTAGGTGCCCAGGATGTAGTCCTTGAAGTTTTCCTTGTCGGCCAGGTCCTGGGGCATCGTGCCCTTGTCCATGCCGAGGCAGAACTTGTCGATGAACTTCTGGTCCTGCAGGTTGTTGGTGAAGATGTGATGGGCCATCGCGGCCATCATGGCCGCGTCGGTGTTGGGCTTGATTGGAATCCACCAGGCGTCGTAGACCGCCGCCGAGTCGGTGTACTGCGGATCGACCAGCACGAACTTGCAGCCCCGCTGCTTGGCCATCCGCATGTAGTAGAAGGTGTTGCCGCCGTGGAAGGTGTAGGCGGGGTTCCAGCCCCACATGATGATCAGCTTGCTGTGGGCGAAGGTGTCGTCCTCATTGCCGTCCTGGATGGTGCCGAAGGTCATGCGGCTGGAGAAGGTCGTGGCCTGGTAGCTGGGCACCGACCAGGAATTGGTGCGGCAACCGAACATGCCGAGGAATCGGCCGAGCAGCCCCTCGATCTGGTCGGACTTGTGCAACACGCCGTAGGAGGCTCCGGCGTAACTCTGGTCGAGCAGGGCGGTCGGGCCATAGTGCTTCTTGAGTTCGACCATCTTCTTCGCGACGGTGTCCAAAGCCTCGTCCCAGGACACGCGCTTGAATTTGCCTTCGCCCCGTTTGCCCACGCGCACCATCGGGTACAGCAGCCTTTCGGGCGAATACAGGCGTGCGCGGTACGAGCGTCCGCGCAGGCAGGCGCGCAACTGTGGTTCCTCGAAGGTGTCCTTGCCATACGCGCCAGCGGCCTGGTACTCGCCGTTGTCGGTGGACAGGCGAACGATCACGTCACCTTTCTTGTGGGCCACCAGCACATGGCGCGAACCGCAGTTGTGGGCGCAGGACGTGACGACCGTGGTCAATTGGTCGTCGGTGTAGTAGGGTTCGTAGGCAAAGGCCGTGGCTTCGCGGACCGGAACCGATACGCCGGCCGTCACCAGTCCGGCCGCGCCGGCGGTGGCCCCCACAATCTTCAGGAAATCGCGGCGCCGGTAGGCCGCACCGTGGGGTGAAGCCGTGTCGTTGACGCCGGGAAAGCGCGGGTCGGTGGCGGGGTCGATGAGGGGAAGATCGCGGTTCATGGCTTGGATCCTTTGCTCATGGTGTCGGCGATAAAGCGGACATCCGAGGCTGTCGGGCGCCCCTTGGCCCAGTCCGGAATTTCTGCGGGCATGCCCTGCCAGGCGTGACGCGGATAGGGGAAATGGGTGCGATACCACGCGCGTCCACCGTGGCAGCCGAAACAGATGTCACCGTTTTTTGCGCCGGCCTCTTCGATCGCGCGGGCGTTCAGGTAGTTGACTTCATGCCGCGTGGTCCGGATGGCGGCGTGGCAGGTCAGGCAGTTGTTCTGAAAAACGGTCCTGGATTTCTCCCACGGCTCGGGCAGGCCCATGACCTGCCAGTTCAGCTTGCCATGGCAGCTCAGGCAGACCGCCTCGGGGTCGACCATCTTGCGCAGCGTCAGCTTGTCTTTCTGGTTGGTCGCCGAGGTCCCGGGGGCTTCATCGCGGGGGTCATTGCCCTGGTGGCAGGTGGTGCAGCGCATGGTCATGAGCTGCCTGGCCATTGCCGTGTCCAGGTGCCGCCGGTGCAAGGTGTCCTGCTCGCCTTGATAGGTGCTGGTCTGCTGGTACCAGGCCTTGGCTTCGGCCGAAGGCACGCCGGCGGGTGACTGTTTGGCGACGGACGGTTTCAGAACCTCCTGATGGCAAGCCAGGCACTGGGCGTCGGTGGCCTTGTCAATCGCCGGTTTGAAGTGAATCGGGTCGTAGCGGGCCGCCTGGTAGTCGGGTGTTTTCTGGCCTGAGGCGGCAGCGGCCTGATCGGGTTCTTTCCCGGAGTCACAGGCAATGAGTCCAAAGGCTGCTGCGCATATCAGCAAGGCCATGGGGATGGTTTTCAACCATGATTGCCAGCGGGTCTGCATGACCGATCTCCCGGTGAGTGGACGTGAAGTTTCAGGGGCGCGGCGGAAGACCGCGAAGAAAAAGGGCCGACCGCCGGTCGGCCCTTCGGGCTGCGAGAAATTACTTCTTGCCTTCCATGCCGGACATGCCTTTCTGGCCTTGCATGCCAGACATACCGGACATGCCGGACATACCCTTCTGGTCACCGGACATGCCGCTCATGCCCTTCTGGCCCTGCATGCCGGACATACCGGACATGCCGGACATGCCCTTCTGGTCACCGGACATGCCGCTCATGCCTTCTTGCTTGGCCTTCTTCTCTTTTTTGGCCTTCTCTTTCTTGCCTTCCATGCCGCTCATGCCGGACATGCCCTTCTGGCCTTGCATACCGGACATGCCGCTCATGCCAGACATGCCTTTCTGGTCACCGGACATGCCGGACATACCACTCATGCCTTTCTGGCCTTGCATGCCGGACATGCCGCTCATGCCAGACATGCCTTTCTGGTCACCGGACATGCCGGACATGCCGCTCATGCCTTTCTGGCCTTGCATGCCGGACATGCCGCTCATGCCAGACATGCCCTTCTGGTCGCCGGACATACCGGACATACCGCTCATGCCCGCTTGCTGGGCGTGTGCGGTTGCGGCCAGAGCGGCAGCAATGATGGTGAGGCCGAGTGCTTTGCGAATGGATTTCATAGCTTTTCCTTGATCAAGTTTGGTTTGCAAAAGTAATGGGGCAAATGCCCCCTGCTCGTCAGCAGTTCGTACCACCAGCGTTGTGCGCTGGTGGTTCGACGCGGTGGGGCCGGGCGGCGATGTTTTCCGCCTTGGGCCGAATGGGATAAGGTGTGTCATCGGGTGGCTGGTGTGGCTGCAGCGGGTGCGCTGCTGTGCCATCCACGCGGGTCATAGGGTGGGGTCATGCCGGGGTGACGCATCGGCACCCACCAGTTGCCGGTTCCGACGATGTGGGTCACGTTGCCGGGTGGAGTGCCTTCGACACCTTTCAGATACCGTGCCATCTGTTCGCTGGTGGGTGGCGAGTCGGCCTTGACCGGTGCGCCAGCCGGGCGTTGGTCCGGAACCAGTCCGGCAACGAACCCGGGCGCTGCGAACGCCACCGTGGACCCCAGCAGGACGGCTGCGATGGATGCCCGGGTGGCCGGTAGTCGGAACATGTCTTAATCCTTTTGGTGATATGGTTATTCTGTGTATGGGCCGGCGTGTCTTCGCGCCGGAGATTGCATCCTTTTGATCTGGGTCAACCTGAATGGGCGTTTGCCCCGGTAGCCGGGGGGCGGTCGGGACAAGGCCCTGACAAGTTGGCAGTGGTCGCCCGGATCACCACGGTGATCGAAGGCGCGCATGCTGCTGCCGGGACGGGGGAGTCGGTCCTTGATGGGACAATGCCGACTTTGCGGGGTGTCGGAAGAGATCTGACATGCGGTTCCACGTGGAACCGTGACTGCTTGGCATGGCGGGGCGCTGGATCAGGGCGGGAGTTGTAGCGAATGTTGTACCCACAGGAATTTGATGTCATCGTCGTCGGCGGCGGCCATGCCGGCACGGAAGCCGCGCTGGCCGCGGCCCGCATGGGCTGCAAGACGCTGCTGCTGTCGCACAACATCGAGACGCTGGGGCAGATGAGCTGCAACCCGTCCATCGGCGGCATCGGCAAGGGGCATCTGGTCAAGGAGGTGGACGCACTCGGCGGCGCGATGGCCCTGGCCACCGACGAGGGCGGCATCCAGTTCCGCATCCTCAACAGCTCCAAGGGTCCGGCGGTGCGCGCCACCCGTGCGCAGGCCGACCGCATCCTGTACAAGGCCGCCATCCGCCGCATGCTGGAAAACCAGCCGAACCTGTGGCTGTTCCAGCAGGCGGTGGACGACCTGATGGTGGAGGGTGATGGCGACGGGGCGCGGGTGGTGGGTGCGGTGACGCAGGTGGGCATCCGCTTTCGTTGCCGCACGGTGGTGCTGACGGCGGGCACCTTCCTGGACGGCAAGATCCACGTGGGTCTCAACAACTACGCGGCCGGCCGCGCGGGTGATCCGCCCGCCGTGTCGCTCTCGGCCCGGCTCAAGGAACTGAAGCTGCCGCAGGGGCGCCTCAAGACCGGCACCCCGCCGCGCATCGACGGGCGCAGCATCGATTTCAGCCAGTGCACCGAGCAGCCCGGCGACGGCATGCCCGGTGGCGTGAACGAGGGCGCGGTGCCGGTGTTCAGCTTCATGGGCCGTGTGGCCATGCACCCGCAGCAGGTGCCGTGTTGGATCACGCACACCAATGCGCGTACGCACGAGATCATCCGCAGTGGCTTTGACCGCAGCCCGATGTTCACCGGCAAGATCGAAGGGGTGGGGCCGCGCTACTGCCCGAGTGTGGAAGACAAGATCAACCGCTTTGCCGACAAGGACAGCCACCAGATCTTTCTGGAGCCCGAGGGCCTGACGACCAACGAGTTCTACCCCAACGGCATCTCCACCAGCCTGCCGTTCGACATCCAGTACGACCTGGTGCGCAGCATGAAGGGGCTGGAAAATGCCCACATCCTGCGGCCGGGCTATGCCATCGAGTACGACTATTTCGACCCGCGCTCGCTGAAATCCAGCTTCGAGACGCAACAGATCGGCGGCCTGTTCTTTGCGGGCCAGATCAACGGCACCACCGGGTATGAAGAGGCGGCGGCGCAGGGCCTGTTTGCCGGCATCAACGCGGCGCTGCAGTGCCGCGGTTTGGGGCCGTGGCTGCCCGCGCGGGACGAGGCCTATCTGGGCGTGCTGGTGGACGACCTGGTTACCCAGGGGGTCACGGAGCCCTATCGCATGTTCACCAGCCGGGCCGAGTTTCGGCTGCAGCTGCGCGAAGACAACGCCGACATGCGCCTGACCGAGACCGGCCGGCGCCTGGGCTTGGTCGACGATGCGCGCTGGGACGCCTTCAGCCGCAAGCGCGACGCGGTTTCACGTGAAACCGAACGGCTGAAATCCACCTGGGTGAACCCGCGAAGCCTTCCGGCCGCCGAGTCCGAGCGGGTGCTGGGCAAGGCTATCGAACACGAATACAACCTGTTTGACCTGCTGCGCCGCCCGGACGTGAGTTACCCGGGTCTGATGAGCCTGGACGACGGCCGCTACCGCGGCGCGGTGGTTTCACGTGAAACACTGGGCGATCTGGTGGCGCCGGTGGTGGAACAGGTGGAGATTGCCGCCAAGTACGCTGGCTATATTGATCGCCAGCGCGACGAGGTGCAGCGCGCCGCCAACTACGAAGGCCTGAAGCTGCCAGCCGACATGGACTACCTGCAGGTGACGGCGCTGTCGATCGAGGCGCGCCAGAAGCTGCAGAAACACCGGCCAGAGACGCTGGGCCAGGCCTCGCGGATCTCGGGCATCACGCCGGCCAGTATTTCCTTGCTCCTGATTCACCTGAAAAAGGGGGGTTTCAGAGGATTTTCCGCAACCCGGGGTGACGAGCGGGGTGGTGTAGCATGACAGCGGCGTTGCGACCCGAGCTGGAAGCCGGCGCGGCGGCGCTGGGCGTGCAACTGACCAGCCGCCAGGTCGACCAGTTGCTGGACTATCTGGAACTGATGCGCAAATGGAACCAGGTCTACAACCTCACCGCGGTCCGCGAGCCGCACGCCATGCTGACCCATCATCTGCTCGACAGCCTGGCGGTAGTGCAGCCTTTGCGTCGACACACCGGAACACGGGCAGCCCGTTTGCTTGACGTGGGTGCCGGGGCTGGTCTGCCAGGGGTGGTCATCGCAATCGGTTGTCCGGAAGTCGCGGTCACCTGTGTCGACGCGGTCGCAAAGAAAGCGGCGTTCGTACAGCAGGTTGCGGCCAGCCTGACTCTGCCGAATTTGCGGGGTCTGCATGCGCGGGTCGAAACCTTGGGTGCGCGCGGCATCGCACCGTTTGATGTCATCTCCTCACGGGCCTTTGCCACACTCGCCGATTTTGTGAGCGGCTCCGAGGCGGCACTCGCCGAAGGGGGTTGCTGGTTGGCCATGAAGGGGCGACACCCCGGAGAAGAAATCGCGGCACTGCCCGCGGGTATTGAGGTGTTTCACGTGGAACCGCTACAGGTGCCAGACCTTCATGCCGAGCGCTGTGTGATCTGGATGCGCAAAGCGCCAGTGTCCGGTTAGCCGGTAACGTAAACTCGTCGCTCCCACCAATCCAGGATTTGTGATGTTCGGCATCTCGGACTACGGCGCATTCGTTGCCGCCATGATTGTGTTTCTGCTGATCCCCGGCCCGGGCAATCTGGCGCTCATCACCTCCACCAGCAAAGGCGGTGTGGCCGGTGGCATGGGCGCCACCCTGGGGGTGATCGCCGGTGACCAGGTCCTGATGTGGATGGCGGTGGCGGGCGTCGCGGCCTTGCTGGCCACCTATCCCGCGGCCTTTGCCGCAGTGCAGTGGCTGGGCGCAGCCTACCTGGCCTGGCTGGGGTTCAAGATGCTGGTTGCCAAACCCGGCAGTGCACCCGTGCTGCATATCAGGCCCAGCCACTATTTCCAGCAGGCCTTTGCCATCACTTTGCTGAACCCCAAGGCCATCGTCTTTTACATGGCGTTCTTTCCGCTGTTCATCGATCCGGCGCGTCACCAGGGTCTGCTGACCTTCGGTGTCCTGGCCGCCACCATTGCTGTCCTGGCCTTCCTCTACGGGCTGGTCGTCGTGTTGCTCACGCATTTCCTGGCCGAGCGACTGCGCGCCAGTCCGGTCATCGGCCGAGTGCTCGAAAAAATCGCCGGCGTGTTCCTGATCGGCTTTGGCATCAGGCTGGTCTGGTCCAAATAGCCGGCACAAGCCCTTTTTCTCTTTCACCCGAGAGGACCCATGGCCAAGATATTCTGCGTTGCCAACCAGAAGGGCGGTGTCGGCAAGACCACCACCACCGTCAACCTTGCCGCCGGACTGGCCACGGTGGGGCAGCGCGTGCTGATGATCGACCTCGACCCGCAGGGCAATGCCACCATGGGCTCGGGGGTGGACAAGCGCAAGATGCCGCTGAGCGTGTATGACGTGCTGCTGGAGTCGGCCTCGATCCGCGAAGCTGCAGTGCTGTCGGAGAAATGTGGCTATCACGTGCTCGGCGCCAATCGCGAGCTGGCGGGCGCCGAGGTCGAGCTGGTGGCGCTGGACCATCGCGAAAAACGCCTGAAGACCGCCTTGTCCGAGGTGGCGGACGACTACGACTTCGTGCTCATCGACTGCCCGCCGTCCCTGAGCCTGCTGACCCTGAACGGGCTGTGCTCGGCCCATGGGGTCGTCGTGCCGATGCAGTGCGAGTACTTCGCCCTCGAAGGCTTGACCGATCTGGTCAACACCATCAAGCAGGTCCATGCCAACCTCAACCGCCAATTGCAGATCATCGGTCTGTTGCGGGTGATGTTTGATCCGCGCATTACCTTGCAGCAGCAGGTCAGTGACCAGCTCAAGGCCCACTTTGGCGACAAGGTGTTCGATACCGTGATCCCGCGCAACGTCCGCCTGGCCGAAGCGCCCAGCTACGGCTTGCCCGGCGTAGTGTTCGATCCGGCCGCCAAAGGCAGCCAGGCCTTTGTGGAATTCGCCCGCGAAATGGTCGAACGGGTCCGGCGGGGGTGACTTTGACCCATTATTTGCCAGTACCCAGCGCAAAACAGTCTTGCTTTGCTATGATTTTCAAACCCCCAGGAGCCGCCGATGGTCGCGGTTGATCCCGGCGCGGCCACGGTGTTGCTGCTGCCCGGCTGGCAGGACAGTGGCCCTGGTCACTGGCAGACCCGGTGGGAGCAGTCGTTCGGCTACACGCGGGTGCAACAGCACGACTGGATGCGGCCGCTGCGCGGCGACTGGACGGTGCGGCTGGAGGAAGTCGTGCTGCAGACGCCGGGCCCGCTGGTGCTGGTCGCGCACAGCCTGGGCTGTCTGCTGACGGCCTGGTGGGCGGCGCACAGCCGCAACCACCACCGGGTGCGCGGAGCCTTGCTGGTCGCGCCACCGGAAATCGGCCGCGCCGATCTCGCCGCATTGATTCCGGGCTGGAGCCCGATTGCCCGCCAGCGCCTGCCGTTTGCCAGCGTGCTGGTCGCCAGCAGTGACGACCCCTACGGTTCCCTGGCCCATGCCGGCGGACTGGCGGCCGACTGGGGCAGCACCTTCTACCATCTTGGCCCCTGCGGCCATATCAACGCCGATTCCGGGTTGGGCGACTGGCCGGATGGCCAGGCCCTGCTGGCCGATCTGCTGACGAACTGAGGAGACACCATGGTCACCAAGAAACCCAAAGGCCTCGGCCGCGGCCTCGACGCCCTGTTGGGCCCGCGCGTCGAGCCGAACACCGACCCGCAAGGAGGCGACGTCCCGGCGGAGCGTACCAGTGAACTGTCGCTGGACGATCTGGTGCCGGGTGTCTACCAGCCGCGCACCCGCATGGACGAAGGGGCCTTGTACGAACTGGCCGAGTCGATTCGTGCCCAGGGCATCATGCAGCCCATTCTTGTTCGCCGTCTGGCCGGCGGCGACAACGCCGGGCGCTACGAAATCATTGCCGGCGAGCGGCGTTTCCGTGCCGCCCGCCTGGCCGGGCTGGAGCGGGTGCCGGTACTGGTGCGCGACGTGCCCGACGAAGCCGCCGCCGCGATGGCGCTGATCGAGAACATCCAGCGGGAAGACCTCAACCCCCTGGAGGAAGCGCAGGGCCTGCAGCGCCTGGTCAAGGAATTCGGACTGACCCATGAACAGGCAGCGCAGGCGGTGGGCCGCTCGCGCAGCGCGGCCAGCAACCTGCTTCGCCTGCTCAATCTGGCCGAGCCGGTGCAGACCATGCTGATGGCCGGCGATATCGACATGGGCCACGCCCGGGCCCTGCTGGCGCTGGACAAAGCGGCACAGATCACGGCAGGCAACCAGATCGCAGCACGCAAGCTCTCCGTGCGCGAAGCCGAAAGCCTGGTGAAAAAGCTGGGTGCCGAATTCAACCTGATGCCGCAAAAACCCAAGAAAGAAAAGTCCCGGGACCTGCGCCGTCTGGAGGAAGAACTCTCGGACCTGCTGACCGCCGAAGTCGAAATCCGGGTCAAGAAGCGGGTCAAGCGCCACGGCCGGATCGAAGAAATGGGCGAACTGGCGGTGCAGTTCGGTTCCCTGGAGGCCCTGAACGGCCTGATCGACCAGTTGCGCGCCGGGCGGGGCTGATCGGGCGGGCCCCCCAATCCGGGGAGTGACGCCCGGCGGTCGAACCGCTAGGCTCGTCCGGGTTCCATCTTCAGAAAGTCCGACCGTGAAACATGTCTCCCTCCTTCTCTTGCTCCTGTCCGCCAGTGCCGCGGTGTCCGCCCAGACCCCGATCGAGCGGGTCAAGCTGACCGACAACGACCTGAGCTGCCAGCAGGTCTACGGTGAAATCACCCAGATGGATGCCGTGATCGGCCGCGCGAACCAGCCTGTGGCGGCCGCGCCGGTGGCCGACCCCAGCGCCGGCCAGGGTGCCGCCGTTGCCGGTGCCGTCGCCGGGGCGGTGGCCCAGCAGGCCATGGTCAACGCGGCAGCACGCAGTGGCTTCGGCTTCGGTGGTTTCGGCAGCGGCGCCGGTGCCATCGGCGGCCTCTTCGGCGGTCTGGCACAACAGGCCGTTGCGCAGCAGGCCGCCGGCCAGCAGGCGGCGGCCGCCGCCGGGGCGCAGCTGGCCGCTCAGCAGGCGCAGCAGGCCCAGGGCCGCAAGGACCACCTGACCGGGCTGTTCCTGTCCAAAGGCTGCAAGATGAGCGACATCCAGAAACAGGGATGAACCCGCGCTGCGCTGCATTGTGGTGCGGCAGCCCATCGGTCAGCAAAAAGCCCGGCAGTGCCGGGCTTTTTTTCGGGACGACGTGCCGCCGGCGGCGCTCAGAGGCTGAAGATCTTGCCGGGGTTGAGAATGTTCTTCGGGTCCAGCGCCTGCTTGATGGCCCGCATCAGGTCAATGGTGCCGACACCGGCCTCGTCGCGCAGAAACCCCATCTTGTGCAGGCCCACCCCGTGCTCGCCGGTGCAGGTGCCACCCAGCGCCAGTGCGTGGTTGACCAGCCGGTGGTTGAGGTCTTCGGCCAACTGCCGTTCGGCGGCGCTGTCGGGGTCAATCAGGTAGCCCATATGGAAGTTGCCGTCGCCGACATGGCCGACAAGAAAGTAGGGCAGGCCGCTGGCTTCGGCCTCGTGCACGCTGGTGACCACGGCCTCGGCCAGCTGCGAAATGGGCACACAGGCGTCGGTGGTGATGGCCTTGCAGCCGGGCTTGCTCTGCAGCGCGGCAAAAAAAGCGTTGTGCCGGGCGGTCCACAGCCGGGTGCGCTCTTCCGGCGTGCTGGCCCATTCGAAGGATTCCCCGCCGTGACTGGCGGCAATTTCCTGCACCGTCTCGGCCTGTTCGCGCACACCGGCGGGGGAGCCGTGAAACTCCATCAGCAGCAGCGGCTCCTCGCGCAGTCCCAGGCGGGAATGGGCGTTGACCGCACGCACCGTGTTGGCGTCGATCAGTTCCACCCGCGCGATCGGCACACCCATCTGTATCGTCTCGATGGTGGTGTTGACGGCGTCGGCGACCGACGGGAAGGAACAGATCGCTGCCGACACCGCCTCGGGCAGCGGATACAGGCGCAGCGTCACCTCGGTGATGATGCCCAGCGTGCCCTCGCTGCCGACGAACAGCCGCGTCAGGTCGTATCCGGCCGATGACTTGCGCGCCCGGGTGCCGGTGCGCACCACGTCGCCACCGGCGGTGACCACCTCCAGCGCCAGCACGTTTTCGCGCATCGTGCCGTAGCGCACGGCGTTGGTACCGCTGGCCCGGGTGGCCGACATGCCACCCAGCGTGGCGTCCGCGCCCGGATCGATCGGGAAAAAGAGGCCGGTGGATTTGATTTCGTCATTGAGCTGCTTGCGGGTCACGCCCGCCTGCACGGTCACGGTCAGGTCCTGCGGGTGAACGGCCAGCACCCGGTTCATGCGCCCCAGGTCGATGCTGATGCCCCCTTGTACCGCCAGCAGGTGCCCTTCGAGGGACGAGCCCACACCGAAAGGAATCACCGGCACCTCATGGGCGGCGGCCAGGCGCACCGCGTCGGCCACATCCTGCGTCGACTCGGCAAACACCACGGCGGCCGGCGGCGGCACCGTGGTGAAGGCCGATTCGTCCCGCCCGTGCTGCTCGCGCACCGCCAGGGCGGTCGAGCACCGGGCGCCAAACCGATGCGCAAGGGCGTCGAGCAGGGCCGGCGGAATCGGGCGGGTTGCAATCTGGGGGCTCAGCGCGGACAGGTCGGCAGGGGCGTTCACGGGCAGGTCTCCGGTCGGTACGGGTCAGGTCGCAGTGTACGTCGGTTGGGCGGACAAGTCGACGCTATTGAAATAATAGCTATGAACGACTGAAATACGCTGGGTATGGGCAGAAATCGTTCCGAAAACCTGCCGAAAACCCCGATCCGGCCCCCGCGCGCCGCCCCGGCGGACAATAGAGGCATTGCAAGGAGCGCAGCCATGGCCAATCGCCTGACCCAGATCGCAACCCGCACCGGTGACGACGGCACCACCGGGCTGGGTGACAACACCCGTGTTTCCAAGAACAGCCTTCGTGTCCACGCCATGGGCGATGTCGACGAACTCAACTCCCATATTGGCGTGCTGTTGTGTGAGCCCCTGCCGGAGCCGGTGCGCGAGCTGCTGGTCGAGATCCAGCACCAGTTGTTCAATCTGGGCGGCGAGCTGTCCATTCCAGGCTTCGAGCTGCTCCAGCCGCAGGCGCTGGCCACGCTGGACGACGCTCTGGCGCACTACAACGCGCAGCTGCCGCGCCTGCAGGAATTCATCCTTCCCGCCGGCACCCGCGCCGCCGCGCAAGCCCATGTCTGCCGCACGGTGGCCCGCCGGGCCGAGCGGGCCGTGGTCGCGCTGGGCGCGCAGGACGCGCTCAAAGACACCCCGCGCCAGTACCTCAACCGCCTGAGCGACCTGATGTTCGTGCTCGCCCGGGTGCTCAATCGCCACCGCAGCGACGGCCTGCAAGGTGACGACGTCTACTGGCGCAGCGCCCGCCTGGCGCGTGCGGCGCAGGAGCCCGACGCCGGCTGAGCGCCACCCGCCCGCCCGGCGAATTCACTCGCCGGTGGCGGTGACGGTGCAGCCCAGCGAGAAACTGACCGAACTGGATGCCGGCAGTGTCGGCACCAGGTAACCGGCGCCTTGCAACGTCGGCACATCCAGCGGGCCCGCCGGACAGACGGCGCCGCCGCTGGCGCTGCAACTCAGGGTCGTGCAGTCCAGACCGCTGGCCGCCGGGTCCACCACGGTGGTGCCGGCCCCGGACGCCGGCCCCAGGTTGGTGACGGTGATGACGTAGGTGGTGGACTGGCCGGCGGTCAGCGTGGTTTCGCTGTTGGTTTTGGTCACTTCCAGGTGCGCCGACGGCGTCACGGTCAGCGAGGCAGTCGCCGCGGGCGCCGAACCGGCGTTGACGGTGTCCAGCACCGAGGTGGTGTTGAGGTACAGGCCGGGCGTGGGGGCCAGCACCACCACGCTGAACGCACAGGTACCGGAGGCCGCAAGGCTGCCGCCGGTAAGCCGGATGCCGACATCCGCTGCCGCCAGCGCGCCGCCGCCGCTGTCCTGCAAGGTCCCGCCACAGGTATTGCTGGTGGTCAGCGGGCTGGCCACCGTCATGGTGCCGGGGCTGCCGGGAAAGGCATCGGTCACCGCGGGTGACGCCAGGTTGACCACGGTGGTGTTGGGGTTGCTGAGGGTGATCGTCAGCACGGCCGTTCCCGTGCCACCACTGAGAATCGTGGCGGGACTGATGGATTTGCTCTGGCTCGGCGCCGCCAGCACGGTCAGCGTGGCGGTGTTGGACGGCGCGCTCGCGGTGGGCAGCAGTGTGGTGATGACCCCGGAGCTCTGGTTCGGATAGACCCCGACGGCACCGGCATTGACCAGCAGTGCCACCGTGCATGAGCCGGCCGCCGGAATGGTCAACCCGGTGATCGCCAGGCTGGTCGCGCCCGCGGTGAGCAGATTGCCCGATGCGCCGACACAACTGCCCGCGGCCGGGCCGCTGAGCGTGACGGTCAGGCCGGCGGGCAGGCTGTCGGTGAACTGCGCGCCGGTCAGGCCGCCGGGCAGCAGCGCCGCCGAATTCGGGTTGCCCAGGGTGAAGGTCAATGTGGACGGCTGCGCCGAGGCCAGCGAGGTCGGGTTGAAGGACTTCGCAATCGTCGGTGGTGCCAGCACGCGCAACCGGGCGGTGGCCGGATCGGGGTTGGTGCTGCCCTCCAGGGTGGTCACCGAGCCGGGCGGGATGACGTTGTCCACCGTGCCGGCGGTGACACTGGTCACCACCACCGACAGGGTACAGACACTGCCTGCGGGAAAGTTGCCGCCGTTCAGGCGCACGCTGGTGTCCCCGGCGTTCAGCGCGCCGCCGGCGCCGTCGGTCAGGCTGCTGGCCGCGCAGCTGTTGGTCGACACGCCGGAGGCCAGCGTCACACCGGCGGGCAGGTTGTCGGTGAAGGTATTGGTCGGGGTGCCGGTACGCGCCACGTCGTTGGTGTTGAGCACCGCAATCACCAGCGTCGCCGTGCCGCCCTGCACGATGGTGTCCGGCTGGAAGTATTTGCTGATGCCGACGTTGCGCAGCACCGTCAGGGTTGCCGAGGGCGCGTTGTCATTGGTGACACCCTGGGCGCTGGTCAGCTGACTGACGGGGATGTTGTTGGTCAGGTTGCCATCCTGCAGGCCGGTGACCACCACGGTGACATTGCAGACCGAGTTCGCCGCGATGCTGGCCCCGGAAAAACTCACCGAGCCGGCCAGCGGCACCGCGACAAAGGTGGCGCTGGTGCACCCGGCGCCGGTGAAACTCGGGTTGGGGGTGGCGGCCAGCGCCATGCCGGTCGGCATCACGTCGGTCAGTGCCACATTGCTAAGGGCCAGCGCGCCCGGATTGTTGTTGGCGATGGTGATCTGCAAGGTCGATGTGGCTCCCCCGTTGATGCTGGTCGGCAGGAAGGATTTGTTGAGCGTGACCGGTGCGCCGCTGGAAACGCGCGTCAGCGTCGCCGACGCCGCGGCCCGGCTGCGCACCCCTTCGGCCGTCGTGACGCTGCCGGAAATGATGGTGTTGGTGGCGGCACCGGTGCCCGCCGGCGCCTGAATCGTCACGGCCACCACACAGCTGCTGGTGCCGGCCGGCAGGAAACCCCCGCCCAGGTTGAAGGTGGCCGAGCCGGCGTTGGCGGTCACCGTGCCGCCGCAGGTGCTGAAGACATCGGGCGGCGCCGCGACCGTGTGCCCGGCGGGCAGGTTGTCGATGAACGACAGGTTGGTAAAAGGCGGCGCGCCGTTCGCGTGGTTGATGGTGACCGTCAGCCGCGACGTGCCCGACGGCGTGATCGTGGCCGGCGAAAACGCTTTGGCCGCCGTCAGGGCCGCGTTGATGGTCAGCGCCGCGGTCGCGGTGTTTTCATTGTTGCCCACCGAGGTCACCAGGCTGTCCGGAGGCAGCGTATTGGTGCGGTTGCCGCCCAGGCCGTTCGGTTCGGCCTGGACGGGCACGGTGATCTGGCAGTTGCCGGAGGCCGGAATGGTGCCACCGGTCAGACTGATGGTGGTGGTACCCGCCGTCGCCGTGAGCGTACCGCCGCAGTTGGTGGTGGGGGTCGGTGTGGCGGCGATCCGCACCGCCAGGTTGCCCATGGTCAGCAGGTTGTCAGTGAAACTGGTGATGGCCGCTGGCACCCCGCCGGCATTGTTGAGGGTGATGGTCAGCAGGCTGGTGCCGGTGTGCACCACCGTGGCCGGTGCGAAAGCCTTGCTCACCGACACCGGCGAGGGCGGTATG
This sequence comes from Curvibacter sp. T50, assembly GCF_057219955.1. NCBI lineage: Bacteria > Pseudomonadati > Pseudomonadota > Betaproteobacteria > Burkholderiales > Comamonadaceae > Curvibacter > Curvibacter sp. T50. The sequence goes on along the minus strand of NZ_JBXVVU010000004.1, from coordinate 64,612 downwards.
ACCCGCAGCGTGGCCGAGGCTGCTCCGTGGCTGAGCGGGATGGCACCGAAGCTGCCGGCGGCAATGGTGTTGGGATAGTTGCCCGCCGTGGGCGCGGTCACCTGCACCACAATGGCGCAACTGGCCGAGCCGCTGGAATTGGGGTCGGTGACAGCGGGAATCGTTCCCCCGGTCAAGGTCACGGTACCGGACGGAAAGCTGTTGAGGCTGCCGCCGCAACTGTTGCTCAGCAGGCTTTGCACCGTCACACCGGCCGGCATGGCGTCGGTGAAGTCCACGGCGGTCGCGGTAAAGAGGTTGCGGTTGGTCAGGGTCAGCGTCAGGGTCGAAAGGCCACCCTCGGTGATGGTGGAGGGCGAAAACACCTTGCCCACCGCACCGCCGGTGCGCAGGTTGACGGTGCCGCTGATGGCGGCGCTGTTGGTCACGCCTTCGGCGGTGCTCACCCCGCCGGCCGTGATGCTGTTGGTGACGCCACCGTTGCTGATGCCCCCGTCCGTGGTCGGCCGAAAGACGAAACTGATCGAGCAGCTGCCACTGACCGGAATGGTGCCGCCGGTCAGCCGCAGGCCGGTGTCACCATCGTCGAGCGCGCCGCCGCCGAGGTCCAGCACCGAACCGCCGCAGCTGTTGGTCACCAGGCCGCCAGTGCCGATGCGCAGCGACGCCGGCAAGGTGTCGGTGAACCCCACGTTGGTCAGTGCAATCGCGTTGCTGTTGGACAGGGTGATGACAAAAGCCCGGGTGCCGCCGCCGTGCAGGTCGGTGTCCACCGCCACCGCCTTCGTGCCGGTCGGCCGAGCCAGCGGGTTGACCGTCATGGTGGCGAGCGCGTCCGCTTCGGCGATGATCGGCCCGGGCGCGTTGGCCGTCACGTCGGTGCGCACCAGGGTGTTGACATGGGTTCCCGGTGACAGCGCGGTCACCACCGCCGCCACCGAACAGGCGCCACTGACCGAGCCGCTGGCATTGGGCACGGTGCCGCCGGTCAGCGTCAGCTGGGTTCCGGTGGCGGTGGCCGTGCCGCCGCAGGAGTTGGACAACACGGCGCTCACGGACATGCCTGCCGGCATGGTGTCGGTGAAGCTGGCGGCGGTGGCCGAGTTGACCGGGTCGCTGTTGAAAATCGAAATGATCAGCGTGGCGGTCTGGCCGACATTGCGGTTGATCGGGTTGTAGGACTTGTTGGTATCGATCACCGCGTGGGCCGACCACGAAGCCATCAGCAGCCAGGCCAGAGCCAGCCAGCGCAGCAGTCGGGCAAAAGCGTTCATGATGTCCTTGTCGGATGGGCGGGCAAGCGGCCGCACAGGCCCAGGCGGCGGCGGTTTGTGCTCGCGCGATGCTATCCAGATTGCACCGCGCGCGTTGCGCTGAACGAACGCGAAGTGCAACCAAACGTGAACTTTTGCCGTTCTGGCCGATGGTGTGGCGCCGGTGTTCGCGCAGGGCAGGGGGACGGCGTGCCCTGCCCCGTCGGAAAAGCGCTTTTTTCAGCGGGCTGACGGTGTCATGAGCCGCTCGCTCATCCAGCGCAGCAAGTCCACCCACATCTGGCGCATTTCGGCGTCCAGCGGCGTGCGCTGGGCATGGGGCAGTTCCACCGTGACCACCGGGATGCCCTTGTGTACCCCGCCGAAGTTGCCCAGACTGCCCGGGTAGATGCCCACCTGGTCCAGATACAGCCGGCCCAGGCGCTGCGGTGGCGCCATCGGGCCGTCAAAGTCCAGCACCCCGAACGGCGCGTGAATGCTGACGATCAGGTGCGGCGCAAACCGGGTCATTTCCTCGTGCAGGTAGCGGCTTTCCGGTTCCGACAAGGGTTTCGGGCCGGGCCAGCGGCGCGGGTCCTTGCCGGTACGGCGCTCCCAGTACTGCGGCGCCTCGCGTTCCCAGCGGGGGGTAGGGAAGTTGCGGTTCAGGTCCACGCCGTTGGCATTGACCCGGCGCGGCGGCTGGCGGATCAGTCCGTCGGGGTTCAGCGCCGGAATGAAGCGCCAGTGCACCGCCTGCGGCAGCGCGAAGCCGCCGCTCTCGGCCAGGCGCAACCAGTGCAGCGCGACCGAACTCGACGACAGCTCATCGCCGTGAATGCCGCCCACCACCAGCACGCGTAGCCGCGCGTCCGGCGCCGGCAGATCGCGCACCAGCAAGGCCCGGCCCTGGACCGAGCGCGCCGGGCCCGGCGTCAGCGCGGCGTCGCGGCACAAGGCGGCGTTCACATTGGGCAAACGGCGCACCAGATCGTGGCACTGGGCGGCCACCGGGTCCGGTAGCGCCGGTTTGGGGTCTATCTGGGGCATACCCAGCGCAAAAAGGTGCGTTGTTGCTACAAAACAAATAGCAACGACGCGGCCGATCCGGCCCCCGGGGTGGCGCTGCAGGACGTGTGAGCTCATGCCTCCACTGTAAACCGCAGCCCGGCGTGCTCCTGCAAACGGGCCACCAGCGCGGTGCCCAATGCCGACGCGGGCGTCCAGATGCCGCCGGGCGTGGCCGATTCGAGCAGGCAGACGGCGGCCTCGGCGATCATCTTCGAGGTCGAGCCATAGCCGGGGTCGCGGTCGCCGGTGACGCCCACGCGCACCTGGTGGCCGGCGGTGTCTTCGCCCAGGAACAGCACGTCGTAGTGGCCGGCCTCGCGCTCGGCGCGCGACGGGCCTTCGCCGGGTTTCGGGCCGCCCTCGGCACCCAGCGACTTGTCGGCTGCCACGGCGTGGGCGAATGCCTCGCCTTTTTCGCCCGCGCCGGTGATGAGCATCTCGTCGTAGACCAGGTCGGCGCCCCAGGCATGGCCGAGCAGGAAGTTGGAGCGGTGCACGTTGCGGGTGTTGATGGCCGCCATCACAAACGGTGCCACCCACAGGCCCAGCGCCTCGTCCAGCATGGGCTTGGCGCCCGAGGGCTGGCGCGGCCCTTCGAAGCCGGGCGTCAGCGCGAACGGGTTGCGCAGCAGGTCCAGCACGCCCGGTTTCGTGGCGGCGGCGGCCATCGTCGCCTTCAGGCTGGCGGCGGTGCCACCCGAGAAGGTGCCTTTCATCTTGCGCACCCGTCCGCGCACCCGGCTGGCCGGGTGGCCGTGGCGCGCTTTCATCTCGTTTTGCAGCACCAGCATACCCAGATCGAACGGAATCGAGTCGAAGCCGCAGGAGAACACGATGCGCGCGCCGCTGGCCCGGGCCTGGGCTTCGTGCGCGTCGATCATGGTGCGCATCCAGGCCGGCTCGCCACACAGGTCCACATAGTCCACGCCGCTGGCCGCGCAGGCGGCGACCAGCTCGTTGCCATACAGCTGGTAGGGGCCCACGGTGGTCAGCACCAGCCGGGTCTGGGCCATCAGCGCCGCCAGGCTGGCCGGGTCGGCGCTGTCGGTCACCACCAGCGGCGTGTCGGCCGGTGCGCCCACCTCGTCACGCACGGCGGCCAGCTTGTCGGCGCTGCGCCCGCCCATGGCCCAGCGCAGGCCGCTGCCGGCCGGGTAGCGCTGCAGCAGATATTCCACCACCAGCCGGCCGGTGAAACCGGTGGCGCCGTGGACAACAAGATCAAAGGGTTTGGACATGGCGGGCCTTGCAGAACGTAAAGCGCCGCAGTGTGCCCCGGCGGCGCCGGCCCCGTCAGTCGTGTGGGTGTCAGGCGGCGCGCGCCACGCCGCCTACCTGCGTTCGCCGGGCCGCTTTGTACACTCGACCAGTCGCCGGCGCCTTGGCAGTGACCCGTGCCGGAGACGCCACCCACCGCCCGCGCGGCCGCCTGGCCGCGCCGGCACCCGAGCCCAGCCACCCGTTTGTCCCGGAGGCATCCGCCCGCATGACGCCACAGGAATTCATCGCCAAATGGGGCGCCCCGGACGGCACCCCGGGCCCGGCCTACTTCCTCAACGAAGAGCAGGGCGCACAAAGCCACTTTCTGGACCTGTGCGAGCTGCTGGACGTGCCCAAGCCCGGCAGCGCCGAGGGTTACCGGTTCGAGGAAAAGAGCCAGATCATCGGCGGGCGCACCGGCTACGCCGATGTGTGCCTGCCCGGTGTGTTCGCCTGGGAGAACAAGGCGCCGGGCAAAAATCTGGACGCCGCGCTGCAGCAGCTGCTCACCTACAGCCTGGCGCTGAACAACCCGCCGCTGCTGGTGGTGTCCGACCGGCTCACCACCCGCATCCACACCCGCTTCACCGGGCACCCCAGCGAAACGCACGAGGTGCGCATCGGCGAGCTGGACCAGCCCGACAAGCGCGCCCTGCTGCGCCGGGTGTGGACCGACCCGCACAGCTTTCGCCCGCGCAAGACCAGCCGCGACATCACCGAAGCGGCCGCGCGCAGCTTCGCCACGCTGGCCGAGCAGCTGCGCGGGCGCGGCCACCACCCCGACACGGTGGCGCACTTCCTCACGCAGTGCCTGTTCTGCTTCTTCGCTGAAGACGTGGGCCTGCTGCCCGGGCGGATGTTCGAGCGCCTGGTGGGCAACCGCCAGCTCACCAGCGAGCGGCTCACCGCCGGGCTGGGCAGCCTGTTTGCCACCATGCGCGACGGCGGCCTGTACGGCCCCGACGACATCCCCTGGTTCAACGGCGGGCTGTTCAAGCGCGTCGAGGTGCCGAAACTGGAAATCCTCGACATCACCGAGCTGCGCAACGCCGCCGGCCTGAACTGGAGCGCCATCGACGTCTCCATCTTCGGCACCCTGTTCGAACGCGGGCTGGACCCGGCCAAACGCAGCCAGCTCGGCGCCCACTACACCGACCCGGCCACCATCCAGCGGCTGATCGAGCCCGTCGTCGAGCGCCCGCTGCACCAGCTCTGGGAGCAGGAAAAGACCGCGCTGGAGGGGCTGCTGGCCAAAAGCGCCCGCAAGAACGACAAACACCACCGTGCCGCCCGCGAGCGCTTCATCCTGTGGCTGGAGCGCCTGAAGGCCTACCGCGTGCTGGACCCGGCCTGCGGCAGCGGCAACTTCCTGTTCATGGGGCTGAAGGCGCTGAAGGACATCGAGCACCGCTGCCACCTGGACGCCGCCGCCCTGGGGCTGGACCGCGAGGCCGACCTGGTGACCGGCCCGCACAACGTGCTGGGCATCGAGCTCAACGAATACGCGGCCGAGCTGGCCCGCGTGACGGTCTGGATCGGCGAGCTGCAATGGCGCCTGGCCCACGGCTATCCCTTCAAGACCAACCCGGTGCTGGAGCCGCTGGACCACATCGAGTGCCGGGACGCGTTGCTGGCGTTTGCGGCGCCTGCGCAATCGGCCGCGGGCTGCGCTCCCACGGAGGCGCCCTGGCCCCAGGCGGACGTGGTGATCGGTAATCCGCCGTTTCTGGGCGTCAGCCGAAAGCGCGGCGAACTCGGGGAGGATTACACCCGCGCACTGGACGCCGTCTATGCGCCTGGCGTACCGGGCGGCGCTGACCTCGTGTGTTACTGGTTCGCCAAGGCGCTGAAAGCCATCGAGAGCAACCATCTGAACGCTGCAGGACTCGTGGCCACCAACTCGATTCGAGGCGGAGCCAATCGCAAGGTACTGGAGGCCATCGTCGAGCGGAGCACCATCTTCGACGCCTGGAGCGATGAGCCCTGGGTGAACGAGGGCGCGGCGGTTCGCGTTTCTCTGGTGTGTTTTGGTCCCGAGGGGGCCGCTCGGCTGAATGGTGCCGATGTTCCCCAGATTTATGCTGACCTCACCGCGCCACAGGTCGCTGGTGACTCGCTGAACGTCAGTCTGGCAGCGTCGCTGCCTTCCAATCTGGGCGCCAGCTTCCAGGGCGCGTCCAAGAAAGCCAAGTTTGAAATCGACGCGGCATTGGCGCGCCAGTGGCTGCGACTGCCCAACCCGAACGGTCGCCCCAACAGCGACGTGCTCAAACCCTGGGCCAACGGCTTCGAACTCAGCCGGGGACCGCAACACCAGTGGATCATTGACTTTGGAATAGTCATCCCTGAAGCAGACGCGGCTCTGTATGAACAACCGTTTTCGTACGCAACGCTTCATGTCAAGCCGGAGCGAATTACGAACAACCGCGAGGCCTACCGCAAGTATTGGTGGCGCTTCGCGGAAGCACGTCCAGGATTGCGGTCGGCATTGGCCACATTGCCTCGTTTCATTGCGACGGTCGCCCACTCCAAACACCGTTTCTTCGTATGGTTGCCCGTCACCACCTCGCCGGACCAAGCCCTCATCACCATCGCCCGCGCCGACGACACGACCTTCGGCATCCTGCACAGCCGCTTCCATGAGCTCTGGTCGCTGCGCATGGGCACCTCGCTGGAAGACCGGCCGCGCTACACCCCCACCACCTGCTTCGAAACCTTCCCTTTCCCCGCCGGCCTGACGCCCGCCGACACCGCGCACCAGCGCACCGAGGTGCTGGAAGGCGGCGCGGTGATCCCGGCAGGGCTGGCGGACATGATTTCTGATCAAAAAGGGCCGATACCCAGCGTCAATGGGTCATCTGTTGCTATTAAAACAGGATCGATCCGGGCCGCGGCGGTGGCGATTGCGCAGGCGGCGCGGCGTCTGGACACCTTGCGCGAAGCCTGGCTCAACCCGCCCGAGTGGACGCAGCGCGTGCCCGAGGTGGTGCCGCTGGGCCTGGACACCAGCCCCTACCCCGACCGCATCGAGCCCAAACCCGGCCTGAGCGAGGCCGACCTGCAGGCGCTGAAAAAGCGCACGCTCACCAACCTCTACAACCAGCGCCCGGCCTGGCTGGCCATGGCCCACCAGCAGCTTGACGCCGCCGTGGCCGCCGCCTACGGCTGGGCCGACGACACGCCCGCGATGCCCGACGATGAAATCCTCCGCCGGCTGCTGGCGCTGAACCGGGCGCGGGCGGCGACGGCCGGTCCGCAGGACGGGAGCCCGGATGAAGCCGGTCTTTAGCTTTTATTAGCTTTTTGCTAACATTGCCAGGAAGCCCAGCCAATGTTCCGCATTGAATACAGCCGCGATGCGCTCAAGGCGCTGAGAGCCCTGCCGCGCAATGTGCAAACGGGCATCGTGGCGAAGATCGAGCAACTGGCGGCCGATCCGTTCAAGGCGCCGCAGGTCAAGAAACTCGTCGGGCGAGAGGGCTACCGGCTTCGATACGGCGATTGGCGGGTGATTTATGAAATTCACGGTGACCGGCTGGTTGTTTTTGTGCTGGCCGTCGCGCCGCGTGGAGGTGTCTACACATGAGTGAAATCCAGTTCATCGAACGCAACGGGCGGCGCGAATACGCCGTGGTGCCCATGCCCTTGTTCACGCGCATGGCGGCACTGCTTGAGACGCTTGACGACGAAGCCCTGTATGACAAAACCAAGGCGGCCGACGACGGATTCCGTGTGCCGGCCGAGGTGGCCCATGCCATTCTGGGCGGAGCGCATCCGGTCAAGGCCTGGCGCGAACACCGCACCCTGACGCAGGATGCGCTGGCGGCCAAGTCGGGCATCAGCACCGCTTACCTGTGCCAGATCGAGACCGGCAAGCGCCAGGGCGCGGTCAAGACCCTCAGGAGTCTGGCCACAGCGCTGGGGGTGACGCTGGACGACCTGGAGGCATGACACATCCGCTGAAAGTGAGACCGGCGGGAGGAATCAAGCGAACCCAGCTTGTCAGCTCGCGCCGCGGCGGTCACCATCGCCCGCGCCGGGGCGCACCCCGCTTCACTCGTCCCGCTCGCCCGCCTCGTACAGGGTTTCGCGGCCCATGCGGTCGACGATGAGTTCGGCGGTCCAGGGCAGCATCAGCGCGCCGCAGCGGCTGTCGCGGTACAGGCGTTCCAGCGGTAGGTGGCGCATCATGCTGGTGCCGCCACAGGTGCGGATGGCCAGGCGGGCGATGTCGTTGGCGCCTTCCATCACGCTGTAGTGCGCGGCATACAGGCGCAGCTTTTCGTCCTTGCTGGGGTTGGGTTTGGCCTCCTGCACGGCGCGCAGGAAGAGTGAGCGCATGCTCTCCAGCTGGATGCGCATCTGCGCCACCGCCATCTGCTTGGTGGGGAACTGGCGGCGCTTGACCGGGGGTTCGCCCGGCACCTCGCCGCGCAGGTACTTCACGGTGAAGTCATACGCCCCCGCCGCCAGGCCCATGTAGGTGGCGGCGATGGTGAAGAACATGGCCGGCCAGGTCTGTGCGCCCTTGAAGTACACGCCGCGCGGCATGAGCTGCTCGTCGTCGCTGACGAACACGTCCTGGAAGGTGAGCGTGCGGCTGACGGTGCCGCGCATGCCCAGCACGTCCCAGTCGCCGCTCACGGCCACACCCGGTGCGTCGGCGGGCACCGCCATGTAGAGGGTGTCGCGCGCGTCGGGCTTGTCGTCGCCCTTGTCTTCGGTGCACAGCACGCCGTAGTAGTTGGCCGCGCCCGAGAGCGAGGCAAAAATCTTGCGGCCATTGATCAGCCAGCCGCCGTCGACCTTTTTCGCGGTGGTGCCGAAGGGCGCACGGCCGGCCGCCGCGGCGCTGCCCTCGCTGAAGGGCTGGGCATAGACGGCGCCGTCCTTGACCACGCGGTGGAAGTGGATCTGCCGGCGGCGCAGGTGCTCGCTGCGCTCGCCGTCGCTCATCGGGATGCCGTCGGCCAGCACGCCGGTCCACATGGTGGAGCAGATGTGCATGTTGTAGGTCAGCGCCGTGGTGCCGCAGAAGCGCCCCAGCTCGGCGGCCACGAACATGTAGGTGGCGTAGTCGGCGCCCAGGCCGCCGTCGGCCTCGGGCACACACAGGCGCAGCAGGCCGGCCTCGCGCAGGTCGTCGTAGTTGGCGAACGGGAAGCTCGCCTCCCTGTCCCACTGGTCGGCGCGGGCGGCAAACTTGTCGCGACCCAGTTCATGCGCCAGGCGGACCAGGCGGGCCTGTTTGTCGGTCATCGGCGTGTCGCCGACGGCGGGGGTGAAGTCGAGGGTGCTCATGGGTGTCTCCAGGGGAATGGGATGGCTCGGGCCGACCGGGCGTCAGTGGTCCAGCGGGCGAATGTGGTGGTGGTGGCGGGCCAGGAAGTCGAGCACGGTGGCGTCAAACGCCTCGGGCGCCTCCAGATTCATCAGGTGGCCCAGTCCGGCCAGGCTCACGAACTCGGCACCGGTGATCTTGTCGGCCATCTTGCGCATCACCTCCGGCGGTGCGTTGCGGTCAAACTCGCCGGCCACCAGCAGCGTGGGCACGCGGATCGCGGCCAGGCTGGCGCGGCGGTCAAAGCCCATCAGGCATTGCACGGCACGGCGGTAGGTGGCGGCCGGGACCAGGCCCATGCAGTGCTCCGCCAGCCGCAGTCCCTCGGGCAAGGCACCGGGGCCGGTCATCTGCGGCACCAGGGTGGCGGCCAGCTCGGCCATGCTCTGGCCGGCGTCCAGCGGCGCGGTGCGGCTGGCGACAAACTCGCGCTGCCAGTCGCCGTCCGGCTTGCCGAACGAGGGCGAGGTGCCACACAGCACCAGCCGGCGCACCAGTCCGGGCCGGCGCGCCACCACTTCCTGCGCCACCATGCCGCCCATGCTGTGGCCGATCAGGATGACCGGCGGCGTGCCCTCACGGTCGGGCCCGGCCAGCGCCTCGATCAGCGCAATGGCGCTTTCCGCCAGCCCCTTGAAGGTGTAGGGCTCGATCGGGGCGCTGCTGCCATAACCCGGCATGTCCCAGGACACCGCCCGGTAGCCCGCGGCGGCGAAACTCTCCACCTGCGGCGCGAAGGCCAGATGCCCGCCGCCCACGCCGTGCAGCATGACGACGGTCGGGCCGTCACCCAGCATCATAAAGTGGGGCAGGGCGGTCATGGCGAGACTCTGGTGCGTGGCGCGGCGCTCATCAATCCACCACACGGCCGTTGTCAACCACGGTGGCGCCGTCGAGCATCACGGTGCAGTGGCGCATCGGCAGGTCGAAGTGGCCCAGCGTGTAGCGGCCGGCCACCTCGTTGGCGCCGGTGCTGTAGAGGAAATTGCCGGCAAAGGCGCGCAGCTCGGTGCCGTTGAAGTCGCGCTTGTCGTACAGCGCCATGCTGTCCCAGCGGGCGGCGTCGCACAGGCCGTAGCCGACGTGGCTCACGGCATAGGCTTCCCGACCACGGGCCCCCACGCTCGCCGCTGCGCGTGTGTCGCTGCCCCCCGAGGGGGCTGGCGGCGCTAGGGGCGGCCCGTCGCCGCCGCCGTCGCCCCAGGCCTCGATGTAGCTGCGCATCAGCTGCGCGTCCAGCCCGGCGCCGTCGATCGTGGTGACATAGTCGTTCTCGATCGTCAGCGTGATGGACGATTCGATGTAGCGCTTGAAGGTCAGGTTCACGTCGCCGGGCGCCAGCACCAGGCGGCCGTTCACGCTGCCCGCCGCCGGAAAGGCCAGCGCGATGCCGCCCGGCCAGTGGGTCAGGGTGCCGGGCCGGGTGGTGAAGCCCCAGTTGCCGCCGGCCACGGCGCCTTCGAGCGAGATGCGCAGATCGGTGCCGGACGGCGAGGTCACCGCCATCGCCTTCGCGCCGCGCAGGCGCTTGACGTGCTCCTTCACCCGCGCCTCGGTGGCGTCGTCGGGCATCAGGCGCACCAGCGCCTCGGGGTGTTCGTTGCTGATGTAGATGACGCGCGCGCCGCCTTTCAGGATGGCGGGCAGCTCGGGCGCGTGCATCAGCCCCTCCACCGTGCAGTCCACCACCAGCGTGCTGGCCGCCAGCGCATGCACCACCGGCTTGATCTGCTGGATCGCGTCCGAGGCGCCGGTCGACCGCGCCGGGGGCCCGGCCCGGCCCACCACGCTGGGCAGCGTGAGCATGAACACCTGCGCACCGATGCGCTGCGCCGCCAGGCGGGCCAGCAGCGGCAGCACCGGGCGGCTTTGGGTCTCGGCCAGAATGGCGACCGTGTCGCCTTTTTGCAGCGCGCAGCGGCGCAGCACCTGCTCGAAGGCGTCTATCCAGCCCGGTTCGATGATTTCCTGCAACATGAGGGACCTTTCGAATCGCCGTGGTGCCAGCGCGGGATTTGCGCCAAACACGGTTTACAGCCATTATTCATGAAATTTCATATAAATTTCAAGCCATGATGTCCCCCGCCCGCAAAGCCACGCCGCCCGCGTTCTCGCCGCGCGAGTTCCGCGCGAGCCTGGGCATGTTTGCCACCGGGGTCACCATCGTCACCGCGCGCACCGCCGAGGGCGATCTTGTCGGGCTGACCGCCAATTCCTTCAATTCGGTCTCGCTGGAGCCGCCGCTGGTGCTCTGGAGTCTGGCCCGCGCTGCCGGCTCGCTGCCGGCCTTCAGCGCCGGCTCGCACTACGCCATCAATATCCTGGCGGCCGACCAGAAAACCCTGGCCGAGCGTTTCGCCCGCCGGGGCGGCGATCGCTGGACCAACGTGGCCTGGCGCGAAGGCGCCGGCGGCGCGCCCCTGCTGGACGGAGCGGCCGCGCATTTCGAGTGTTTCAACCGCAGCCGCTACGAAGAAGGCGACCATGTCATCTTCGTCGGCGAGGTGGAGCGCTGCAGCCACCGGGCCAGCGCCTCGCCTTTGCTGTTTCACGGCGGCAAGTTCTACACCGAACACCCCTTGCAGGCTGACGAATCGGCGCCCGCACCGGCCGACCCCCGTTTTGTGCGGGGTTACCTGGGCTACCTGCTGGGTCAGGCCAGCCACGCGGTGTACCGCGATTTCGAATCGGCAGTGGCCGCACAAGGCCTGTCGCATATTGCCTGGCGCGTCCTGGCCCTGCTGCACGATGCGCATTCCGCCGCCGTCCGTGCCCTGGCCGGAAGCACCACGCCACCGGCCGCGGCCGACCTCGCCGATCCGGCCAGGGTCCCCGACGGGGCAGTCCCCGTGGGCCAGCTGGCCCGCGACGTGCTGGCCAAACAGCCCACCGTGACCAAGCTGGTGCAGCGCATGGCCGACGACGGCCTGGTCGCCTTGCGCACCGACCCGGCCGACCAGCGCCGTACCCTGGTGGCGCCCACCGCCGCCGGCCTGGCCACCGCCCGGCTCCTGATTGCCGACGCCCTGGGCCAGGAGCAAACCCAGCTCGCCCACTGGTCCGCCGCCGAGGTCGACACCCTCAAACGCATGCTGCAGCGACTGGCCTCGGGCGGGTGAGCCCTGGCCGGCCCGATTTCAGGCCGTTTTGCCCCATACCCAGCATAAAAATGTCACCTCGCGCTATTGAAAGCGCAGCGTATCGCCGGCCGCCTGCCGTCGCCCGTGGCACGGCTGTCACGGCGCTGACCCGCCACCACGGCGGGGCGCCCGTACCATGCAGCCCATGATTGCCCGCAAAGACCATCTCGATTCCACCGCCGTTTCGCTGCTGCTCGCCTGCTGCCTCTTCTGGGGCATGCAGCAGGTGCTGGTCAAAGCCACCTTGCCGCACCTGCCGCCGGTGTTCCAGGCGGCGGTGCGTTTTGCCGGTGCCACCGTGCTGCTGATGCTGTGGTGCCGTTGGCGCGGGGTGGCGCTGTTCGCGCGGGACGGCTCCCTGCGCGCGGGCCTGCTGGCCGGGGGCCTGTTTGCGGCGGAATTTGCCTGCATCTACATCGGCCTGCAGCACACCACCGCCTCGCGGCTGACGGTGTTTCTGTACACCTCGCCGTTCTGGGTGGCGGCGCTGGTGCCGCTGTTTGTGCCGACCGAGCGCCTGCGCCCCCAGCAATGGGCAGGCCTGGCCTGCGCCTTTGTGGCCGTGGTGTTTGCGCTGCGCGAAGGCTTTTCTGCCGGCGGCCCCGCCACCGGCCTGGGCGACCTGATGGGCCTGGCGGCCGGCGCCTTGTGGGGCCTGACCACGGTCGCCATCCGCGCCACCGGCCTGGCGCGGGTATCGGCCGAAAAGCTGCTGATGTACCAGGTGGCCGTCAGCGCGGTGGCGCTGCCGCCGCTGTCGCTGGCGCTGGGCGAATCCTGGACGACCCCGTGGAGCGCCTTTGCCGCCACCTCCATGGCGGTGCAGACCGTGGTGGGCGCCTTTGCCAGCTACCTGGCCTGGATGTGGATGCTGGGCCGCTACCCGGCCACCAGAATCTCGGTGTTTGTCTTCCTCACCCCCCTGTTTGCCCTGCTGTTCGGCGCGCTGTGGCTGCGCGAACCCGTCACCCCCAGCCTGCTCGCCGCCCTGGCCCTGGTGGCGGTCGGCATCGTCCTGGTGAACCGCAAGCCGGGCTGAGGGGCGCCGGGCGGAGGCCTGGGGGCCTTTTGCGGTCGTTTGACGGCAAAAAGTGCCGATACCCTGCGTAAAAAGGTCGTTTATTACTACAAAAACGAGAGTGCTTCGAACGCCGGGTCACCCCAATACACCCGCCCCGGGTTGTCCACCAGCGCCGCGTGGCGTTCGGCCGGGTCGGGCAGCCAGGTGTCAAGCGCGGCGCGCAGGCGGGGGATGTCGGCTTCAGCTTCATGGTTGGTGCAGGGCCAGTCGCTGCCCCACAGCAGGGCCCGGGGCCCGAGTTCGTCCCGCCACAGGCACGCCAGGGCGCCGGCGTCCAGCCCGCCCAGGCGGTAGGCGCCGCTCAGCGTGACGTGCACCGGGGTGTGCTGCGCCCGCTGGGCCAGCGCGCGCACGGTGGGGTCGTTCGGGTGGGCGGCGTCCGGTTTGCCCATGTGGTCGATCACCAGCGGCAGGTCAGCGGGCAGCTGGGCCAGCGCGGCGGGCAGGGCGCCGCGGTCGGTGTGCAGCTCCACATGCCAGCCCAGCGCGGCCAGGTGCGGCCACGGCGCGTGCGGGCCCTGCCAGGCGGCCAGGTTGTGGTCGGTGCCGACCAGGTTCAGGCGGATGGCGCGCACGCCGGCGGTGTGCAGCGCGGCCAGTTCGGCGGCGCTCACGGTGGGCGCCACCACGGCCACGCCGCGCAGGGTGTCCGGATGGGCGGCCAGCTCGGTCCGCAGGCGGCGGTGGTCGCTGCCCAGAAAACTCGGCTGCACCAGCACCCCGCGGGTGACGCCCAGCGGCGCCGCCGCCGCCTGCCAGGTGGCCAAAGGCGCGTCGTAGCCGGGCACATAGCGGGCGCCGGGCTGGGCGATGTGGGCGTCGAAGACATGAAAGTGCACGTCCACCGCACCGGGTTTTGACAGATCGGAAAGCATGACGTATATTCTAGTCCTCTAGATGACTAGATCAATGCCCGAGGTCATGGAAATTTCCCCGCCGGCGCCGGCACCGGCGCCCCCCGATGCCGCGCCGCAGCCCTTGCCCGGCCAGAGCCGCTACGGCTGGCTGGCGGCCGGGCTGCGCGCGCGCATCACGCAGGGCGAATGGCCGCCGGGCGCGGCGCTGCCGGCCGAGGCGGCACTGGCCAAAGAGCACGGCGTGGCACTGGGCACGCTGCGCCAGGCGTTGGCGCTGCTGGTGGACCAGGGCCTGCTGGAGCGCCGCCATGGCCGTGGCACCTTTGTGCGCGGCGGGCTGGACGGCGCGTCGATGTTGCGATTCTTTCGCTTCCGTCACGCCGGCGATCTGCAGGCGGCGCCACGCTCCGCCATCCGCGCCCGCGCGGTGGTGCCCGCGAGCGCAGCCGCCGCCGAGGCGCTGAGCCTGCCCGCAGGCGCGCCGGTGCTCACGCTGGAGCGGCTGCGCAGCCTGGACGGCCGCCCGGTGCTGCTGGAGCGCATCACGCTGCCGCTGCCGCTGTTTGCGCCGCTCGCCGAGTCCGACCCGGCCGGCTGGGACGATCTGCTCTACCCCATGTTCCAGCGGGTGTGCGGCGTGACCGTGCACCGCGCGGAAGACCAGCTCGGCTTTGCGCTGCTCAGCGCCGCCGACGCCGCCCTGCTGGGCCTGCCGGCCGGCCACCCGGGGGCGCAGGTGCAGCGCCGGGCTTTCGATCTGGCCGGCCGCTGCGTCGAGCTGCGCCACACCCAGGGCGACGCCCTGGCCTTTGCCTACACCGCCCAGGTGCGTTAACCCTTACCAGGAGACCCCCATGAACCACAAATACGAACGAAAACTGCCCATACCCAGCGTGAAAAGGTCACTGTTCGCTATTGCAGCAATAGCGTTTTGGGGCCTGGCCGCCGCCCAGAGCCCGGCCCCCGGCCCTGTGTTCCCCAGCCCCGGCAAGCCGGTGACGCTGGTCGTCACCTACCCGCCCGGTGGCGGCGCCGACGCCATGGCCCGCCTGTTGGCCCCGCGCCTGGGGGAAGCCCTGGGGGCCAACGTGGTGGTGGAAAACAAGCCCGGAGCCGGCGGCCAGATCGGCGCCGCCGCCGTGGCCAAGGCCGCGCCGGACGGCCACACGCTGATGCTGGACGCCTCGTCCTTTGCGGTGAATCCGGCCCTGTACAGCAAGCTGCCCTATGACAGCCAGAAGGCCTTCCGCACCATCGGCGTGGTGGCGCAGTTCCCGAACGTGGTGCTGGTGAACGCGCAGTTCCCCGCCAGGAACGTCGCCGAACTCACCGCCGCCGCTCGGGCGAAGAAAGACGCGGTGTCGTTTGCGTCGTCGGGCAACGGCTCGGCCCAGCACCTGGCCGGGGCGCTGTTCGAATCCGCCGCCAAAGTCGACATGGTGCATGTGCCCTACAAAGGTGGCGGCCCGGCGCTGAACGATGTGATCGGCGGTCAGGTGCCGCTGTTCTTCGGCAACCTGGCCTCCACACTGCAACACATCCAGAGCGGCAAGCTGCGCGCGCTGGCGGTGACGGCAGGCAAACGCTCGCCCATCCTGCCCGACGTGCCCACCCTGGCTGAAGCCGGCGTGCCCGGCGCCGAGGTTTACGAGTGGAACGCCGTGTTCACCCCCAGCGGAACCCCCGAACCGGTGGTGGCCCGACTCGCCGCTGCCTTCCAGAAAGCGCTGGAAGCGCCGGACGTGAAGGCGCGCGTGGCGCAGCTGGGCGGCGAGCTGTTCAAAGGCGACGCCGAAGCCGCGCAGCAGTTCGTGCACGGCCAGATGGCGCTGTGGGCGCGGGTGGTCAAGGCCCGCCAGATCACCGTGGAATAGGCGCAGCGGATACGCGCTGGTGAGTCTCGTCAGACCGGACGCGCCGCATGGGCCGCGGCAAAGGCCACGTACCAGTCCAGGCAGCCGGGGTTGGCCATGGCTTCCTTGTTGAGGACTTTTTCCAGCGGGTGCCCGAGCAGCAGCTTCTTGATCGGCAGCTCCTGCTTTTTGCCCGAGAGCGTGCGCGGGATTTCGGCCACCTGGAAGATGGCGTTGGGCAGGAAACGCGGGCTCAAGGACACCTTGATCGCGTCGTTGATGCGTGCACGCATCGCCTCGTCCAGCACCTGGCCTTCGCGCAGCACCACAAACAGTGGCATGTAGCTTTCGCGGCCCAGGTATTCCAGGTCCACCACCATCGAATCGAGCACCTCGGGCAGGGCCTCGACGGCGCTGTACAGCTCGCTCGTGCCCATGCGCAGGCCGTGTCGGTTGATGGTGGCGTCGCTGCGGCCGAAGATCACGCAGCCGGTGCTGCCGGTGGCCGGGTTGCCGATGCGCAGCCAGTCGCCGTGGCGCCAGACGCCGCCGGCTTCCGGCCCCAGGTCACCGCCGCCCGGCTTGCGGCCGTGGCCGGGGGGGTACATCTCGAAGTAGCTGGCCCGCAGCCGCGCGTTGTGGGTGTCGCCGACAAAGTACAGCGGCATCGACGGAATCGGCTGCGCGCAGACCAGCTCGCCCACCTCGCCCAGCACCGGCTCGCCGGCGTCGTTCCAGGCCTCGACCGCGCAGCCCATCAGGCGGCACTGCATCTCGCCCGGCACCTGCGGCAGCTCCCGGTGGCCGCCGATGAAAGCGCCGGCGAAGTCGGTGCCACCGCTGATGTTGCACCACCAGATGTCGCCCCCACGCTCCCCCACTTCGTGTGGGTCGCTGCCCCCCGAGGGGGCCTTCGCGCCTTGGGGCGGCCCGGCGGCGCTCAAGTCGCTGGAAGCTTGCGCGGTTCGCAGGCGACGGAACTGCGCCGTCCCCCACTGCTGCGCCTCGGGCGACAGCGGCGATCCGGTGGTGCCCAGCGCACGCACGTTCGACAGGTCGCCGCAGGTCGACAGGTCCACGCCGGCTTTCAGGCAGTTGGCGTAGAAGGCCGCACCCGCGCCGAAGAAGGTCACGCCCAGCTCGGCGGCGAAGCGCCACAGCGTGGTCCAGTCGGGCCGCTCCTTGCTCCCGCCGGGGTTGCCGTCGTAGATCACGCAGGTGGTGCCCGACAGCAGGCCGCTCATCTGCGCGTTCCACATCACCCAGCCGGTGGAGCTGTACCAGTGGTAACGCTCGCCCCAGCTGTTCGGGTGGTAGCTGCAGCCCACGTCGTTGTGCAGGCTCTTGAGCGCCAGCGCGACGATGATGGTGCCGCCGTGCCCGTGCACGATCGGTTTCGGCAGTCCGGTGGTGCCGCTGGAATAGACGATCCACAGCGGATGATCGAACGGCAGCCACAGCGGCTCGAAAGCGGCAACTTGGGCGTCATTTCTGGCAATACCCAGCGCAAAAGGGTAATAGTCCGCGATCAGATCCGATGACTTGTCGTCGCCGACGTGGCCCAGGTTGCGGTGCAGGATGACGTGGCGCAGCGTGGGCAGCGCGGCGCGCATCTCGGCCACCACGCCCAGGCGGTCGAAGTCGCGCCCGCCGTAGGTCACGCCGTCGCAGGCAATCAGCACCACCGGGTCGATCTGGCGGAAGCGGTCGAGCACGGCGTTGGTGCCCATGTCGGGTGCGCAGACGCTCCAGACCGCGCCGATGCTCACCGTGGCCAGGAAGGCCACCATGGTCTCGGGAATGTTGGGCAGGTAGGCGGCCACACGGTCGCCGGGCTGGACGCCGACCTCCTGCAGGTGCAGCGCCAGCGAGGCCACCTGGCGGCGCAGCTCGGGCCAGGACAGCTCGTGCTGCTGGCCTTTCTCGTTGCGGCTGATGACGGCGGCAAACCCCGCCGCGTGGGCCGGCCCCACATGCCGGAACACCTGCTGCGCGTAATTGACCTGCGCGCCCGGGAACCAGCGGGCCCCCGGCATCACGTTCTGCTCCAGCACCGCGGTGTGCGGGGTGGGTGATTGGAGGTCAAAGTAGTCCCAGATGCTCTGCCAGAAGGCGTCCAGCTCGGTGACGGACCAGCGCCACAGGTCGTCGTAGTGCGCGAACGACAGCCCGCGCGTGTCGCGCAACCAGTTCTGGTACAGGCGGATCTGGGGGACATAGGCCGGTGCGGGCAGGGTCGGTCGGGTGGCATCGCTCATGCCGGCAAGCGTAGCAGTCCCGGCGATGGTGTGCACGCGGGCTTGGGCCGTGCGGCGAGCGCAGAGACACCGTGGCGACAGGCTGTCACCCCCGCGGCAGAGGCAACTTTTCCCGCTGCCCTACAGTGATGTTAAGGAGTACCCCATGACCCAAGACCTGACTGCACTGGTTCGCCAGATCAATGAGAGCGCCCGGTTCAACCGCTGGTGCGGCTTTGAAGTACTGTCCTGCGCGCCCGGCGCGGTGGAGTTGGCCATGCCTTGGCGCGACGAGGCTGGCCAGTATGCCGGCTTCCTGCACGCCGGTGTCGTCGCCGGCCTGATCGATACGGCCTGCGGTTTTGCGGCCGCCACACTGGCCGGTCCCCGATTGCTCGCCGCGCATTTTTCCGTCAACTGCCTGCGGCCCGCGCTGGGTGAGCGCTTCGTCGCGCGGGCGCGCGTGGTCAAGCCCGGCAAGCAGCAGATGTTCACCGCGTGTGAGCTGTACGCCCTGCATCAAGGCACCGAAAAACTGGTGGCAACCGGTGAGACGCTGCTGACGGTCCTGTCAGGCGGCGACAAGGACTGATCGCATCCGCATCCAAGCTCCTGCGCCATGACCCTGCCCGCCCCCACGCTCGAACCCGCCATCGACCTCACCGTATTTGTGGCCGCTCCTGTCGAGGCGGGCCAGGTGACCGGCCTGAACAGCCGTGGCCGGCGCCGCATCATCCCGATCACCGGTGGAACCGTGACCGGTCAACTCACCGGCACCGTGCTCCCCGGCGGCGCGGACTTCCAGATCGTGGTGTCGGACACCTGCGCCGACCTGGACGCGCGCTACCTGCTGCAACTCGACAACGGCGAACACGTTTTTGTGATGAACCGCGCGCTGCGCCGGGCGTCGGCGGAAGACACCGCGCGGCTGGTGCGCGGCGAGCCGGTGGACCCGGCGGCGATCTATTTCCGCTGCGTGCCCACCTTCGAGGTGTCGCATCCCTCGCTGGCCTGGCTGACGGAAAACGTGTTCGTCGGCACCGGCGCGCGCTTTCCGGACCGGGTGGAGATGCGTTTCTTCCGCGTGGCGTGAACCGGCCGGCCGAAGGGGGCTACCGGATCATCTTCCAGACCATCTCGATCCCGGCCGCCCACAGGTCGCCGTGGGTGAAGGCGGTGTCGTCACGGCCGGTCGTGAACCGCTCGGCCTGGGCCTGGCGCCGGGCGCGTTCGCGGTCGCGCTCGATCATGATCAGCGCATCCGCCACACCCAGCGGCGAGACGGTGCCCGCCTGCTGCGCGGCCCGCCCGTAACCGGCCAACGCTTTCTCTACCGCCTGCGGGTCCAGCAGCGCCAGCGGCGAGCGGCAGTGCGGGCAGGCGTCGTCGCGGCGCACATCCACCGGGGCGCCGCAGCCGGTGCACTGGATGGTGCCCACCCGCGCGGCGATGTCCTCGATCTCGGGCTTGGTCAGGTGGCGCACAAAGCCCTTCTCGACCATGAACGACGAAAACGTCGCCATCCGCCCATGCCGCTGCGGGCAGCGGTGGGTGACGTAACGGCCGCTGCGCACCACGTCGAAGCCTTCCTGCAACGGGGTTCGGCAGCGCGGGCAGGCCAGCCGAGCCGCCAGCGGATTGCGGGCGTCGTCCCGGTGTTGGTGCAGCAGACCGAGCAATTCCACCACGGCGGCCGGCGTCAGTTGCAGGTTCTCCTGCGGGTCGAACCAGATCAGCTGGCAGGCAAAACACAGGTCCAGCAGCACCTCGCCGCGCTGGCCGGGCAGGCGGTGCTTTTCCATCGGGGCGCCACAGGAGGGGCAGGGCAGCGGGTGGGGCATGGGGCGGTGGATGCAGGCGGGAGGGACGAAACCGGGGGTGGAAGGGAGGAATCTCGCGACGATGCTACCCGGCTGCGGCGCCGGTGTCGATGCTCACGCGGCCCACGTCCGCATCCAGGGCCCGGCCAGTGCTCCCACCACCGCGCAGGCCAGCACCACCCGCCAGGCGCTTTGCCGTCCGGCCGTCAAGGCCAGCAGGGCGCCCATGCCCAGTGCCAGGTCCCCCAGGCCCGACAGGGCGCCGCCGTGCAGCATGGCGACCAGGGCGGCCAGCAGCAGCCCCACCACCGCAGCATTCACCCCGGCGAGCGCGGCCTGTGCCCGGGGCCGGGTGCGCAGGCGCCCCCAGAAGGGCAGGGCGCCGACCACCAGCAGGAAGGCCGGGGTGAAAATGGCCACGAGGGCCAGCAGTCCGCCGACCCAGCCGCCCAGCGGCGCCGGCAGCGCCGCGCCGACAAAGGCGGCAAAGGTGAACAGTGGGCCGGGTACGGCCTGCGCCGCGCCATAACCGGCCAGAAAGGTGTCGGCGCTCAGCCAGCCGCGGAGGACCACTTCAGCCTGCAGCAAGGGCAACACCACATGGCCACCGCCGAAGACCAGCGCGCCGGCCCGGTAGAACAGGTCCAGCGTGACCAGGATCGGGTCGCCCGTGACACGCGCCAGCAGCGCCAGTCCGACCAGCAGAGCGGCAAACAGCACCAGTGCGGCGATGCCGCTGCGCCAGCCGGGTGTCCGGCCCGCAGTATCGGCGCCCGGTGTCGCCGTCGCCGCAGGGTGGGCCGGCGGCGAGGGGGTGGCCAGTCCGGCCGGGCCCGCAGCCGCGCCCACCAGCAGCGCCGCCAGTTGCCCGGCCACACCCGACAGCGTCACGGCCAGAGTGGCCGCCACCAGCATCAGCAGGCGCCGTGGCGAATCCGGACACAGGCTGCGCGCCATGGCCCACACCGCCTGCATCACCACCGCCACCGCCGCCACCTTCAGGCCCGCCAGCGCGCCGGCTGCCAGCGCGCCGCCGCTGTGGGCCAGGCCCAGCGCCAGGGCGATCAGCGCCAGGGCCGATGGCAGCGTAAACCCCGCCCACGCGGCGAGCGCCCCGGCGTAGCCTGCGCGGCGCAGCCCCAGTGCCATGCCCACCTGGCTGCTGGCCGGCCCGGGCAGGAACTGGCACAGCGCCACCAGGTCAGCATAGTCCCGCTCGGGCAACCAGCGGCGCCGCACGACCAATTCGTCACGAAAAAAGGCAATGTGCGCTACCGGCCCGCCAAACGAGGTCAGACCCAGCCGCAGGAAGATGCGGAACACCGCGCCCGGGCCGCGGTCGTCGCCCGGCGCCGTCACTGGTGTCATGGCGCAGGCGTCTCCGCCGGCCCGGCGCCCGCCACCACGCGCCCGTCCACCAGCTCGATCTGGCGGTCGCAGCGCGCGGCCAGGCGCGGGTCGTGCGTGACGATCAGGCAGGCGCTGCCGTGGTCCCGGTTGAACTCCCGCAGCAGGCCGAACACCTCGTCGGCCGACACGGTGTCGAGGTTGCCCGTGGGCTCGTCGGCCAGGATCAGCCGGGGCTTGAGCGACAGCGCCCGTGCAATCGCCACGCGCTGCTGCATGCCGCCCGAGAGCTCGCCGGGGCGCTTGGACTCGGCGCCCTTCAGCCCCACCCGCGCCAGCAGCTCGCGCGCCAGGGCCTCGGCCTCGGGCGTGGCCGTGCCGTGGCCGATGATGGACGGCAGCAGCACGTTCTCCAGCGCGGTGAAGGCTGGCAACAGGTGGTGAAACTGGAACACGAAGCCGATGGTGGCGCCGCGCAGCCTTGTCAGGCCCGCATCGTCCAGCGACCGGGTGAGCTGGTCTGCGATCACCAGCGTGCCGTCGGACGGCCGCTCCAGCAGGCCGATGATGTTGAGCAGCGTGCTCTTGCCCGAGCCCGACGGCCCCTTGAGCGCGACGAACTCCGCCTCGCGCAGCGCCAGCGTGATGCCGTGCAGCACCTCGGTCTGCACCGGCGTGCCGACGTTGTAGCTCTTGCGGATGTCGGTGAGCTGGAGGATGGGGGGGGGCGGGGGGGTCATAGGTGGGGGATTGTGGACCGCAGCGGAAATCGTCGGGGGTTTGTGGTTGCCAGTTGACCATGCGCAGAGCAACTCGGCAGGACGACCGGCCTGCCCGACGTTCGGTCGAGAACTCCGGCATCCGGCCCTGCGGACTGTCTGGCCCTCACCATGGCTTCGGGCTTGAGCGCGGCTTTGCTCGGCTAGACTGCGGGTGCCCCCTCCGGCCCTTGCCCACGGTCGCACCATGCATCCAACATCCGCCGACCTGATCCTCTATGGCACCCTGGCAACCCTTCTGGTCGTGGTTGTCCTGATGAGCCTATGGGGCATCCGTTCGCGTGCCGCCCTGGAAGACGAGGGCCTGACGCTGACCGCAGCCGGGGTACACCAGCGCGTTGGCAGCCAGCTTCTGGGCCCGGGTTTTGTCTGGGGGGTGTGGCAGAAGCTGTTGTCTTCGTCCGAGCTTCGTCTGGTCTTGCGCGATGAAACCGATGCCTTGGTCACCGAAGTCGCGTTCTTTCATGTGCCGCTTGATGGCGTGCGGCACCGTTTCACCTTGGATGGCCGCGAGATCCTTGGCATCGGCGCGGGCGTGCGTTCCGGCCGCAGCCTTCTCCTGGACGCTGCTTCCGGCGCTGTCCTGCTGTCGAGCGATAACGGCACGTTTCGTGTGACGGTGTATCGCGGCGACAGCGATGACGCGATGTTCACGATCCGGCGCGGCTTTGTCGGGGGCAAACCCACACGCATCGAGGAAAACGACAAGGAAACGGGTGTGCTGTTGTCACTGGACCCGACGAGCAGCTATCCACCGGTACTCACGATGAGCCACCGGGACTTTCCGGTGCTGGCGCAAGTTTTCGTGTACCTGTGCGTGCATTAGCCGGATCCCCGCGCAGGCCGGTCCGTCACGCCCGGATCGCCTGCACCGGGTCCATGCGCGCGGCGCTGCGCGCCGGAATCGCTGCTGCCGCCAGCCCCACGCCGCAGGCCACCACCGACGCCAGCAACACCAGCATGGGGTCCAGCTGCGCGGCGAACATGGCGCTTCCGTCGGGGCTTTTGAACACGTAGGAGAACACCACCAGCAGGCCGTAAGCCAGCGCCGAGCCCAGCGCCGAGCCCACCAGCCCGACCAGCCCGCCCTGCAGCAGAAAGATGGCCATGATGCGCCGCCGGCCCGCGCCCATGGCACGCAGGATGCCGATCTCGCGCTGTTTCTGCACCACGCTGACCACCAGCACGCTGGAGATGCCCAGGGCCACGATGATGACCACGAAGCTGCGGATCAGGTTGTTGGACACACTCTGGTTGGACAGCGCATTGAGCAGGCCGGAGTTGGTCTGCATCCAGCTGTCCACCGTCAGGCCGGTCTGCGCGCGCAGGGTGTCGGCCACGGCGTCGGCGCCGAACAGGTCGCGCACCGTCAGGTCGATGTTGGAGACGCCGCCCGGCAGGTCCAGCAGCGATTGCGCCAGCTTCAGGGTGACGAAGACCCAGCGGCGGTTCAGGTCGCGGTTGCCCATGTCGAACAGGCCGGTGATGTCCAGCGTTTCGCTGCGGCCGGTGGCGCTGGTCACGCGCAGCTTGTCGCCCACCGTAACGCCCAGGTCGCTGGCCAGGTCGGTCCCGATCAGCGCCCCGGTACCGGCCACGTCAAACCGCCCGCGGGTCATGAAATCGTCCATGCGCACCACCCGGCGGTATTGCTCGGGCACCACACCCAGCAGCGCCACGCTCTTGTTGCTGCCGCCGCGGGCGGCAAAGGCCGGCCCGCTGACCACCGGCGACACGGCCAGCACGCCGGGCGTGCCCGCGGCCAGCGCGGCGATGCGCTCCCACTGGTCCACCGAGCGCAGGCGTTGTGTGCGCGGCTGCACGACCGCCGCGACCGCCTGGTCGGCACGCGGGGTCACGACGCGCTGCGTGGCTTCTTCCAGCGGCCGGATCACCACATGGGCCTGCGAGCCCAGCACGCGATCGATGATGGTGCCCTGCAGCTGGTTGATGAGCTGCGTCAGGAAGATGATCACGGCCACGCCGCCGGTCACGCCGGCGAGGATCAGCGCGCTTTGCATGCGGCCCTCGCGCAGGAAGCGCAGCGCCACCAGCAGCTCGAACGGCATCCAGCGGGCCTGCGGGCTCAGGGCAGGGCGGGTGCGGCGGAAACGGATGGCCATGCGGATGTGCCGGGACGGGTCAGCGTGCAATGAATGAAGGCACTTCCATGCCCTTTTCCGGCGCCAGGGTGGCGCCGCGGCGCACGCGCTCGCCCGGCAGGGCTTTTTCGGTCTGGGGAATGGCCTCGTCGCCTTCTTTCAGGCCGTCCAGGATTTCCACCGAACCGATGCCACGCAGGCCCAGGCGCACCGGCACCCGCACCGCGCGGCCGTCCTGCAGCGCCAGCACCCAGGGTTTCTCGCGGTCGGCGTCGCGCACCGCGCTGGAGGGCAACACCAGCGCGTCTTTCTTCGACCCGGCCAGCAGTTCGACCGACACGGTCATGTCCGGCTTCAGGAAGGCGGGGGGCTGGAGCACCTCCAGGCGCACGTCCACCGTGCCACGTTGCGGGTCCACCGCCGGGGCGACGAAAAAGAGCCTGGCGTCAAAGCGCTGGCCGGGAAAGGCGTCAGCCACCGCCTGCGCCGCCATGCCGGGGGTGAGCAGGCGCAGGTGTTTTTCGTCCACGGCGGCGTCGATGCGGGTGTTGCCCTGCGCGGCCAGTGCGAGCAACGTGCGGCCGGGCTGCGCCATCGTGCCGGGCTCCACATGGCGGGCCAGCACCACCGCATCGACCGGGCTGGTGATCTGCAGTCGCGCCAGCCGGGCGGTGGCCACCTCCACCGCGGCCTCGGCCTGCGCCACGCGCGAGGCGGCCATGGCGGGCTCGATGCCGCGGGCCTGGTTGGCGACCGACTGCACACGGGCGGATTCGCGCGCGCTGCGCGCGGTGTCGAGCAGGCGCTGGGCGTCGTCGAGCTTTTGCTGCGAGAAAAAGCCTTTCGCGACGAGGTCACGGGTGCGCTCGTAGTCGCGTTCGGCGGCCTTGAAGGTGGCTTCGGCCTGCACCACGGCCTGGCTGGCCACCGGCGCCGACACCGTGGCCTGCTGGGTGGCGCGGCCGCGGGCCTCCACCAGCGCGGCGCGGGCCTGCTGCAGGGCGGCGCGCGCTTCGGCGTCGGACAGGCGCAGCAGCAGCTCGCCCGCCTTCACCCGGTCGCCCTCGCGCACTTTCACCTCCAGCACGGTGGCGGTGACTTCGCTGCCAATATCCAGCCGAGCCGGCGCGTTCAGGCGCCCGGTGGCGACCACCGATTGCACGATGCCGGTGCGAACCACCGGGGCCACCTGGACTTTTGTGCCGCGCTGGCTGGTCAGCGCCACGGCAGCGGCGACGGACAGCGCCGCCACCCCGAAGGCGCCCCATAGGACAAGAGGTTTCATGGCGCAAGGGTAGCAGGCGCAGCGGATCGGCACGGTGCACGGGTTATGGGCTCGCGGCGCGGACCTGCCCGGGATTGCAGGGTCTCCGGTCAAAACGGTTGCGACCCTTACGCATAAATGCGTACTAGGGTTAACCCGGCCCGGGGTTTACAATCCGCTCCCCCTTCACAACAACAGGCCGCTGCCGCGGAACACGCGGGGAACGCAGGTGGCCGAGGAGACGACCATGCCCCACAGCACCCAGGCTGAGGAAAAGCGCGCCATGCTTCGCCAGGCGGCGCTCGACTACCACGAGAAACCGACGCCAGGCAAGATCGCCATCGCCGCGACCAAACAGCTGGTCAACCAGCACGATCTGGCCCTGGCCTATTCGCCCGGTGTGGCCGCGCCCTGTGAAGAGATCGTCAAAGACCCCAATGCAGCCTTCCGCTACACCAGCCGGGGCAATCTGGTCGGGGTGGTGACCAATGGCACAGCGGTGCTTGGTCTGGGCGACATCGGTCCGCTCGCCGGCAAGCCGGTCATGGAAGGCAAGGGGGTCCTGTTCAAGAAGTTTGCCGGCATCGACGTGTTCGATATCGAGATCAACGAGAAAGACCCCGACAAGCTGGTCGAAATCATTGCCGCACTCGAACCGACCTTCGGCGGCATCAACCTCGAAGACATCAAGGCTCCGGACTGCTTCTACGTCGAACGCAAGCTCAGCGAGCGCATGAAAATCCCGGTCTTTCACGACGACCAGCACGGCACCGCCATTGTCGTGGGTGCCGCCATCCTCAACGGATTGAAGGTGGTGGGCAAGAACCCGGCCGACGTCAAGCTGGTGACCTCCGGCGCGGGTGCTGCCGCGCTGGCCTGCCTGGGCTTGCTGGTCAAACTGGGCATTCGGCGCGAAAACATCTGGGTGACCGATCTGGCCGGGGTGGTGTATCAGGGTCGCACCGAGCTGATGGATGAGGACAAGGTCCAGTTTGCCCAGCCGACCGATCAGCGCCGCCTGGCCGAAGTCATTGACGGCGCGGATGTTTTCCTGGGCCTGTCGGCCGGGGGCGTGCTCAAGCCCGACATGGTGGCGAAGATGGCGGCGCGTCCGCTGATCTTCGCGCTGGCCAACCCCACCCCCGAGATCCTGCCTGAGGAGGTCAAAGCGGTTCGGGACGACGCCGTCATGGCCACCGGCCGCACCGACTACCCCAACCAGGTCAACAATGTCCTGTGTTTCCCGTACATCTTCCGTGGCGCGCTCGACAGCGGGGCGACCACCATCACCGATGAAATGAAGGTGGCGGCGGTCCATGCGATTGCCGACCTGGCCCACGCCGAACAAAGCGAGGTGGTGGCGGCAGCCTATGTTGGCGAACAGCTGGCGTTTGGTCCGGAGTACCTGATTCCCAAACCCTTCGATCCGCGCCTGATGATGAAGATCGCTCCGGCCGTGGCCGAAGCCGCCATCTCCAGTGGCGTGGCGACCCGCCCCATCGGGGATATCCAGGCCTACCGCGAGAAGCTGCAGACCTTCGTTTATGCCTCCGGCACCACCATGAAGCCGATCTTTGCTGCCGCCAAAAGGGCGCTCAAGCGCCGGGTGGGTTACTCGGAAGGGGAAGAAGAACGGGTGCTGCGGGCGGCGCAGATTGTGGTGGACGAACGCATCGCCCGCCCGACCCTGATTGGCCGGCCCGCGGTGATTGCCAAGCGGATCGAGAAATTCGGCCTGCGGCTCCGCGAGGGCGTGGATTACGACGTGGTCAATGTCGAGAAAGACGACCGTTACCGCGACTTCTGGCAGACCTACCACCGCATGACCGAGCGCAAAGGCGTCACCGAGCAGATGGCCAAGATCGAAATGCGCCGCCGTCTGTCGCTGATCGGCGCGATGCTGTTGCACAAAGGCGATGTGGACGGCCTGATCTGCGGCACCTGGGGCAGCACGACCCACCATCTGCAGTACATGGATCAGGTGCTGGGCAAGCGCGCCGGGGTGAAAACCTATGCCGCGATGAACGGGCTGATGTTGCCGGGTCGCCAGGTGTTCCTGGTCGACACCCACATCAATTACGACCCGACGGCCGAGCAACTGGCCGAGATCACCATGCTCGCGGCCGAGGAAATGATGCGCTTCGGCTTCAAGCCCAAAGCCGCACTGTTGTCGCACTCGAACTTCGGCTCGTCCGACAGCCCGAGCGCCATCAAGATGCGCGAGGTACTGGCCTTGCTGCAGCAGCGTGCGCCCTGGCTGGAAGTCGACGGCGAAATGCACGGCGATGTGGCGCTCGATGGCGCGGCCCGCCATGCGCTCATGCCCAACAGCACCCTGGCTGGCGATGCCAACCTGCTGGTGCTGCCCAATATCGACGCCGCCAATATTTCGTACAACCTGCTCAAGACCGCGGCCGGCGGCAACATTGCCATCGGCCCGGTGCTGCTCGGCGCGGCAAAACCCGTCCATATCCTGACAGCCAGCACCACGGTCCGCCGGATTGTGAACATGACGGCGTTGACCGTCGCCGACGCCAACGCGCATCGGTAAGAATTAGAGAATAAGCAAGCGCTAACTTTTTCCTCGCAAGTACCCGGGCGGCGCGGACCTTTACGCTGGGGGGCGCTTGCGTTTTCGGTCACGTTAGGGCACACTACGGCCCCGCGATTTCCGGGTTAACCCGGAGACGATTTGAGGCGAAATTTCATCATGCGAAGGGTCATCGTGCCATCAAAGCAGGTGTTGTCGGCTTGTCTGGTGGCCTTGGTGGCGTGGGCTGGTGTGTCATCGGTGATGGCGCGCAGCCCCCAGGCAACGGAAATTCAGGCCACGATCCGGCTGGGTGAACTCCCCCGGCAAGGCCAGGAAACCTATCGGCTGATCCATGAGGGGGGTCCGTTCCCCTACGACAAGGACGGCACGGTTTTTGGCAACCGTGAACGGCTTTTGCCGCAGCAGCCACGGGGCTTTTACCGGGAATACACGGTAAAGACGCCGGGCAGCCGCGACCGGGGGGCCCGGCGGATTGTCTGTGGCGGGCGTCAACCGGCGGCGCCGCAGGCCTGTTACTACACCGCTGACCATTACGCGAGTTTTCGTCAGATAGTTCAGTGAGCCGGGATTGCCGGGTTGCCAAGGGGGCAGCGCGGTCAAGCCGGGCCAGGCGATCGATTTTTGGGACTTTAGGAAAGAGCAGTGGAGATGGATACGCCACTTCGTCAGGATCAGGAGGCCCCCCTGAAAGGGGTCAGAAACAACATCGTGCAGTCGATTCGCGCATTCCGCGTCAACGACCTGCAGCAGGCCGCCCAGCGTCTGGGCCATCACTTCCTGTATGCCAACCTGGCCTCGGCTCAGAGCAAACAGGATGTGCTGGACCTGATCGCGCAGCAGTTCACCTTTCCGTCGCATTTCGGCAAGAACTTCGACGCGTTGTACGACTGCATGACCGACCCGCTGCACAAGTCCGGCCCGCAGCCGGGCTTCATTGTCGTGCTGGAGCAGATTCCGGCCAACGCCAAGTTCGACAAGGAAGCACGCGAGCAACTGCTCGACATCTTCCGCGACGCGTCCGACTACTGGGGAGACCGGAAAATTCCGTTCCGGTGTTTCTATTCTTTTCTGTAGCCCGTTCTGCACAAACCAGCCAGGCAGAACGGGCGAACGAGGCTAACAGCACCGGCGCCGTCCCCCCTACCGGGGTGGAGTCGACGGCCGAAAGCGGCGAGAAGATGCCCACCGACAAACTGGTGGATGTGTCGCCACTGGCGCTGCGCATGAGCAGCCCCTTCAATGCGGGGTATTGGCTGGCAGCGGCCTGAAGCGTCCCCCGACAGCTGCTGCCACGGCACAAGGCCCATCGTCCGATGGGCTTTTTTCTTTCACAAACGGCCAGCCGGCGACGGACTGACCCGGCGGAGCCGCGCGGGCTCGATGTCAGGTGGCTGTGGCCTGGGCCAGCGCGAGATATTGGTCCACGGGAACCTCCTCGGCGCGCCGCTGCAGGTCAAAGGTCCCGGCAAAGGCGCGCTCGTCAAGCCAGCGCCCCAGACTGTGGCGCAACAGCTTGCGCCGCTGGCTGAAGGCAACCTGCACCAGCAGCGACAGGTGCGCCGCGTCGACCGACGCCGCATCGCTGCGGGGAATCATCCGGACCACGGCACTGTCCACCCGCGGCGGTGGATCGAAACTCTCGGGTGGCACAAACAGCACGTTCTCCATCGCGTAGCGCCACTGCAGCATCACGGACAGGCGGCCGTAGTCGGCGGTGGCAGGTTCGGCCACCATCCGGTCAATGACTTCTTTTTGCAGCATGAAATGCTGGTCGACTACCCGCTCGACGTACCCGAGCAAATGAAACAGGATGGGTGTCGAGATGTTGTAGGGCAGGTTGCCGACGACACGGATGCCCGCAGGCGCCAGGGTGTCGGCCACCTGCGCGAAGTCCACCGTCAGGACATCGGCTTCAATCACGTCAAGCTGCGGGTGGCTGCGCAGCCGTTTGGCCAGATCCCGGTCCAGCTCGATTACCGACAGCCGCCCCAGGCGCTCGACCAGCGGTTGGGTCAAGGCGGCCAGACCCGGGCCGATCTCCACCATGGCCTGCCCCGGACGGGGGTCGATGGCCCGGACAATGGCGTCAATGACCGCCTGGTCGGCCAGGAAATGCTGGCCGAAGCGCTTGCGGGGGATGTGGGGGTTTATCAATGCATGGCCCTGGCCGGTGATCGAGGCAGGATCACTGGGGCGCTTCGCGCAGCTCGACCCAGGCACGGCCGCGGATGTCGCGCGCCCAATCGGCGTAGGCTTCTTCCAGCTTCTGTTCACGGACGACACCACGGGCCATTTCGCGCTGCTCACGGTCGGTGAGGGTGGCCTGCCGGCGCTCCAGCAATTGAATCAGGTGGACTCCGAAACGCGAAACCACCGGCTCGCTGATCTGGCCGGGCGCAAGCTGGTTGAGCACTTCCTCGAACTCCGGCACGAACTGGCCGGGGCTGGCCCAGCCCAGGTCACCGCCTTCTCGCGCACTGCCGTCCTGTGACTGGGCGCGGGCCAGTGCCGCAAATTCCGCCTGGCCGGACGTGATCTGGCGGCGCAGCGCGGCCAACTGGTCCCGAGCCTGCGACTCGCTGAGCGAGGCGCCGGGGCGCAGCAGGATATGCCGCGCCCGATGCTGGGTGACCTGCATTGCCGGCAGCGCGCCCTGCCGCTTTTCCACGACCTTGAGGATGTGAAAACCCGCCCCCGAACGCACCGGACCGGTCACGGCGCCTGCCGCCAGCCCGTCGATCGCCTGCACAAACAGCTCAGGGTAGCGGTTGAGACTGCGCAGGCCAAACTCCCCGCGGGTCTGCGCGGCGTTGGGCGCGTCGGACGCCTCGGCAGCGAGCTTGGCAAAATCTTCTCCCGCCCGCGCCCGGCCCGCAAGGCGCTCGGCGCGGGCCTGCAGCACACTCACCTGCGCCGCCGCCGCATCTTCAGGCACGGCGACCAGAATCTGGGCGAGGTTGACTTCGACGGCAGCCGGATCGACCTCTTCGAGTTGTTTGCGGATGAACTGGTCAATATCCGCCTCACTCACGCGCACCCGTGGCTCGACGTCGCGTTCACGCAGACGCGTCATGGTCAACTGGGTACGAAGATCCTCACGGAACTGCGCGACCGAAATTTCCTCCTGGATCAGCCGCTGGCGCAACTGGGCGACGTCCAGCTGATTCTGGCGGGCAACATTGATCTCCGCCTGGTCAACCGCCGCGTCGTCCACCTTGATACCGGTCTCGCGGGCGTGCTGGATCTGCGCCCGCTCGTTGATCAGGCGCTCGAGGACCTGCCCGGCCAGCACCTCGCGACTGGGCAAAGCTGCGCCTTCGCGTACCAGCTGTTGCTCCAGCCGCACCAGCCGGGATTTGACCTCGTTGTTGGTGATCGGTTCACTGTTGACCACCGCAACAATGAAATCCGCCGCGCGCTGCGCCGGCACCGCCGTCGCCGGGCGGACCACGCTCTCGCCCAGGCGGATCGACGGGCGAAGGCCCTGGGCCTGCACCAGGGCGGGCAGGCCCATCAGCAGGGCCACAGCCAGGGAAACAGGGCGCAGGCCGCTGTGCAGGGGTGCGAGGTATCTAGTCATAGTTGCTGAACCGGTTGGGCGGACGGGTTTGCTCGCGCAGGTACTGGTATCGGGGGATATTCTCCCGCAGAGTCCTGAGCGGGTTGGAGCCAATGCGAGACAGGCCCACCAGCTCCAGCTGCAGCAGGACCCGCGTGGACGAGGTGGTGACCCCACTTTGCAGGCGCTCGAACACCACGCGGCCCAGCCAGCAGCCGGCGTCGTATTCGAAGCCGAGGATGGCGTCGACCAGTTTGCTGTCGCGCAGACTGTAGTTGAGGCGGCCCACGCTGTACCAGCGACCCGGCCCCTGGCCCTGGCCGGCCCCCAGCGCCAGGCCGCGGTCACCCCACAAGTCGTTCAGTGGCCACTGCCAGCCCAGGTCCAGCTGCTCGCTTTGTCCGCGCTGCAGGCGGTAGGCGGCGCTGACCGTGCGATAGGGACCGGGGTTGAAGCGCCCGCCCAGTGTGGTTCGGATCGATCGTCGGGTCTTGGGGTTGAACTGCACGGTGGCGTCGGCCAGCCACTGCGGGTTCCAGTTCAGGCTGCCGCCCAGCAGCATGTCGCTCAGCCGTTCGCTGACGACTGCTTCGCCGGGCAGAGTCACCCGCTGGTCGCGCAGCCGAATTCGCTGCGCGAGGCCGAAACGGGCCAGCTCGGCACCTGTCGCAGGCTCCAGAAAACGCGAGGTCACCCCCAGGGTCAGCAGATGGTTGTCGGCAATCCGGTCGTTGCCGACGTAGCTGTTGTCCGAATAGATGGTCGCCAGATTGAAGTCCAGCGCGCCGGAGTCGTAGTTGGGCAGAAAGCTCTGGTCGCGGTACGGCGTATGGACGTAGAACGCCCGCGGCTCCAGCGTCTGTGTCAGCTTGCGGCCGCCATATTCCGTGTTTCGCTCGAATACCAGGCCACTGTCGAGGCTGACACTGGGGACGATGCGGCTGGCGTCCCGGTGGCCATTGGTCAAGGCGCGGTCAAAGGCGTAACGGGTCGCATGCAGCTGGATTCGGGGTGTCACGAAGCCCGCCGGCCACACCCAGGGCCGGCTCAGGCGGGCGATCACCAGGCCACGTTGCGCATTCGCCTGCCCGGTGCGGGAAGCGTCTCCGACGAAACGGGTGTAGTCCATTTCGACCGATGCGTCGAACCCGGCCAGATTGGTACGGACATAGCTGGCGTTGAGCTGCGGCGCGCGGTCATACGGCGGCACGATGGGGGCGCTCACATCCTGCAAAGTCTGCCATTGCAGCCAGCGACCCACGGTGCTGAACGGCCCGACGGCGCCGATGAGGGTCAGCTCGGTGGGCAGCAGCCGTTCGGTCAGCGAGGTGCCATTGCGCGTGAAATCGCGCCAGTAGTTGTCGTCGCTGACCCGCGCCGCCCGCAGGTTGAGCCCCACAGACGGTGTCAGCTGGCCGCTGTGCTGCGCCGTGAGGCCCCAGCGGGTGCGATCGCGCAGACGGTCGGAGGGCATGACATTGAGTCGCGCCTCGCCGCGGTACGCCGACTCCAGGTAGCGAAACTCTGCCCCCAGATCGATGCCACGCCGGGCCATCAGGGTGGAGTACAGCGTCGCATCGCGGTTGGGCGCGATATTCCAGTAATACGGCAGCGAAAGCTCCAGGCCGTTGACGCTGTCCAGTCCGAACGAGGGCGACAACCAGCCGGACTTGCGCCGGTCCCCCAACGGAAAACTCAGTGTCGGCACCGGCAGGATCGGCACGTCCTTGAATCGCACCACCACACCCTCGGCCCGACCGGTCTCTTCCTCGTTGTCGAGCGCGATGCGCGACGCGTTGAGCACCCAGTCCGGCATCCAGCCGGGACGGCCATCGCGTCGGCAGGTGCTGTAACTGGCGTTGTGGATCACGGCCCGTTTGTCGTCCAGAAAATCGATGCGATCGGCCTCGCCCTGGCCTCCGGTGCGCAGGAACTCGTAGCGCGGCTGGCGAAAGCTTCCTTCGAATGACTCCACCCGCAGCTCCAGCTCCGGGCCTTCGAACACATCGCCGGCGCGGTTGATGCGGACCTGCCCGCGCGCGCGCAGCCGGTCGTCGGGCGCGTAGTATTCGATCCGCTCGGCCCGCACGGCGGTGTCCCCGCGGCGCAGGCGGGCGTCGCCTTCGATGACCGATTCGAGATCGGTGCGTCCGGACAGGCGATCGCCGAAAAGAAACACCGGCAGGCCCTGGCTGGCGTTGCCGGGTTTTTCGGTGAGCGCGGGGGTACCGGTGAGTCGCAACGGGGCCGCGACGTCTGCCGCCTGCGCCCAGACGAGTCCCTGCAACATGGCCACCATGGCCAGGACCACCGGGCGAACGGCACGCCGGGTGGGCATGGGGCATGGGGCGGGGTCGCGGGCGGGGATCAACATCCGGTCAGGGCAGCGGGGCGCGGAAAACGGCGGGTCGGCGGGCGGGCCGGCCGGCCAGGGACAGCCGGTCGGGTTTGTAGAATCGATTATCCATGGTGCGACAACCCCACTCCGATCCGGCCGACTTGGCCACCCCCCCGATGCAACCCGCAGCGGTCCCCTGGACCGATCCCGCGCGCGCCGCGGCTTTTGACCGGTGGCTGCAGGCGCTGGCACCGCAACACGGCCTGCATCCGGCCAGCGTGCGTCTGGCGTCGGCGGACGCGAGCTTTCGCCGCTACCTGCGGGTGGACTGCGCAGGCGGCGGCAGCCTGATCATCATGGACGCGCCGCCCACCCAGGAAAACTGCGAGCCCTTCGTGCGCATCGCCGCGCTGATGGCCGGCGCCGGGCTTCGGGTGCCCCAGGTGCTGGAGTGGGACGCCGCGGAGGGCTTCCTGCTGCTGACCGATCTCGGCAGCCGCACGATGATGGACGTCATCGACCGCGAACAGCCCGAAGCCAACCGCCCCCTGTATGTTGCGGCGCTGGATGCGCTGCTGGCGTGGCAGCAGGCGTCGGCACCGGCGGTGCTGCCGGCGTATGACGAGGCCTTGCTGCGCCGGGAACTGGCCCTGTTTCCGGACTGGTACCTGGCGCGGCACCGCAACGTTCCGCTGGCCGGCAAGGTGGCCGAGACCCTGGAGCGAACCTTTGCCCTGATCGTGCAGCGCAACCTGGCCGCGCCCCAGGTCTATGTGCACCGGGATTTCATGCCCAGGAACCTGATGGCCCCCACGCTCCCCGCCCAAGGACGGCCCGGCGGCGGCTCGGGGATGGCCTCCCCGGCGGGCGATGCCCGTCTCGGCGTGCTCGATTTCCAGGACGCCGTCTACGGCCCGCTGACTTACGACATTGCCAGCCTGATGCGCGACGCCTTCCTCAGCTGGGAAGAGGATTTCGTGCTCGACATCACCATCCGCTACTGGGAAAAAGCGCGCAAGGCGGGATTGATGGACTTCGAGGACTGGCACAGCGATTTCGGCGCGTTCTGGCGCGCGGTGGAGTGGATGGGGCTGCAGCGGCACCTGAAGGTGGCCGGCATCTTTGCCCGGCTGACGCTGCGCGACGGCAAGCCCAGATACCTGGCCGATGCGCCGCGTTTCATCGGGTACATCCGCGCCACGGCAGCCCGCTACCGCGAGCTCACCCCGCTGCTGCGCCTGGTGGACGAGGTCGAGGGCCTGCAGGGCGCCTCCGGGTGGGCTTTTGGCCGGGTTTGAGGCGAAATTGGCCAATACCCAGCGTAAAAAGGTCTTCTTGTGCTACTGATATGTGAGTAACGGGTGCCCCGCTTTTTTTGCCCTGTCCCGCTGCACACCGGTCTGAACCTGGATCTGCCGGCGGGCGCGGCACGGCATGTGCAGGTGCTGCGGCTGCAGCCGGGCGCCACCCTGACGCTGTTCAATGGCGAAGGCGGAGAGTGGGACGCCAACGTCACCCGCATGGGCCGCGCGGACGTGGCCGTCGCGGTGGAGGGGCACCGCGCGGTGGAGCGCGAGGCCGCACGGGCCGTGCACCTGGTGGCCGGCATCACCGCCAACGAACGCATGGACTGGCTGGTCGAAAAAGCCGTCGAACTGGGCGCCGCCAGCCTCACCCCGCTGGAGGCCGCCCGCAGCGTGCTCAAGCTGCGCGGCGAACGTGCCGACAAGAAGCTGGCCCATTGGCAGGGTGTGGCGGTGGCCGCGTGCGAGCAGTGTGGCCGCAACCGTGTGCCGCCAGTGCATGCGGCGCAGACACTGGCCGCGTGGCTGGCCTCCCCCCAGGCCATGCAGGCGGCAGCCGGCGCGCGCCTGGTGCTGTCCCTGCACCCGCACGCGCGGCCGCTGGCGGACGCGGTGGCCGGCGCGACCACGGTCACGCTGCTGTCCGGCCCCGAAGGTGGCCTCACGCCCGAGGAGGAAGCCGCCGCGCTGGGCGCCGGCTTCGTGCCGGTGACCCTGGGCCCGCGGGTGCTGCGGGCGGAAACCGCGCCGCTGGCGGTGTTGGCGACGCTGACGCTGGGTTGAGCGCGCGCGCGGCGCGCCGGCCAGGCGGGACAGCGCCCATCGCCAACGGGACACGCCGCTCGGGGCGCTCTCTATAAACTGCGGCTGATGAATCGCCATCTGCTGCTGCTCACCCTCTGCCAGGGCCTGTTCCTGACCAACAACGTCACCTTCATCGCCATCAACGGCCTGGTGGGGCTGAGCCTGGCGCCGCTGGGCTGGATGGCCACGCTGCCGGTGATGGGCTATGTGGTGGGGGGCGCGCTGTCCACCGGGCTGGTCGCGAAAACCCAGGCGCTCTACGGCCGGCGCGGCTCGTTCCTGATCGGGCTGGCAGTGGCGGCGCTGTCGGCGCTGCTGGCGGCCTATGCCGTCTGGAGCCACAACTTCGCGCTGCTGGTCGCCGCCACCGTGATCGCCGGCTACTACAGCGCCAACGGCCAGCTGTACCGTTTTGCCGCCGCCGAGCTGTCCGCGCCCGCCTTCCGCGAAAAAGCGGTGTCGCTGGTGCTGGCCGGGGGGCTGCTGGGGGCGGTGGTCGGCCCCAACCTGGCCTCGCGCACCAAGTCGCTGGCCAGCACCCCGTTTGTCGGCGCCTACCTGGCGCTGACCGTGGTGGCCCTGGTGGGCATGGTGGTGATGGCCTTCATCCGGTTCCCGGAGGCTCCGAAAACGTCGGCGCGTGCCGATGTCGGCCGCCCGCTCGGGGAGATCATGCGCCAGCCGGTGTTCATCGTCGCCGCGGCGGCGGCGGCGCTGGGCTACGGCGTGATGAACCTGCTGATGGCCGCCACCCCGCTGGCCATGCAGGTCTGTGGGTTTCCGTTCGACGACGCGGCGCTGGTGCTGGAGTGGCATGTCATCGGCATGTTTGCACCGGGGTTTTTCACCGGCCACCTGATCAAGCGCTTTGGCGTCCTGCCGGTCATGGGGGTGGGGGTGCTGCTCAATCTGGCGTGTATTGCCGTGGCGCTGTCGGGCGTGGACCTGCACCAGTTCCTGATCGCGCTGTTCCTGCTGGGGGTGGGGTGGAACTTCCTGTTTACGGGCAGTACCACGCTGTCGCTGCGCGCCTACAGGCCTGAGGAAAAAGACCGTGCGCAGGCGGCCATCAATTTCTGTGTGTTCGCGACCATGGCGGTGACGTCATTTGCCTCCGGGGCCCTGGTGACCACGCAGGGCTGGGCCTTGCTGAACTGGGGATCGCTGGTGCCCGTTTTGTTGACGGGATTTGCCCTGGCCTGGCTTGCCGCCCGCGAGCGGGGGACCCACAATCGGGCCGGTTCGTAAACTTTCTTCTACAGGAGATCGCAATGGGATTGCTGGATTCACTGGTAGGTGCTGCGGCACAGGCGATGAGCGGGCAACAGGGCAGCCAGGCGGCGGCCGGCGGGCTGGACCCGCAGATGATCGTGGGCGCCCTGGGCGCGCTGATGAACAACGCCGGCGGCCTGTCGGGCATTCTGGACAAGCTGCAGCAAGGGGGCCTGGCCGAAGCGGCGGCGTCGTGGGTCGGCACAGGCGAGAACCAGCCGGTTTCGGCCGATGCGCTGGGCGGCGCGCTGGGCCCGGACCTGATGGGCATGATCGCCAGTCAGCTGGGCGGCAACAGCCAGCAGGCGGCCGGCACCCTGGCCGACGTGTTGCCGGGCCTGATCGACAAACTCACGCCGCAAGGCCAGTTGCCCGCCGACAACGGTCTGGGCGGGCTGGGCGCGTTGCTGGGCGGTGCTCAGGGTGGCCAGGGCCCGGACCTGGGCGCGCTGGCCGGCATGTTGGGCGGATTGCTCCGGAAATAAGAGCTGAAAACGACCTTTTTACGCTGGGTATTGCCAGTTTTCGCGGAAAAGCGGTCAGAACCGGGCGTCCAGCCAGGCTTGGAGTGCGTCCAGCACGGCTTCGCGCCCGGTTTCGTTGAATATCTCGTGGTAGTAGCCCTCGAAGCACTGGCTGCTGACCACCTGCGCCGGGGCGGCCTCGGCAAAGCGGCGGCTGCCTTCGGGGTTGACCAGCCGGTCGTCGCCCGCCCACAGCAACAGCGTCGGTACCGTCCAGTGGCTGGCGTGCGCAACCACCGCCGGGCCTTGCGTCGCAATGAAACGCGCCAGGCGGGCGCTGATGCGGTCATGCACCAGCGGATCGTTGCGGTAGGCCTGCACGACGACCGGATCGTGGGAAAGGTAAGTGGCGTCCAGGCCATTGCCGACGCGCAAGTCCGGTGCAATGCGCGGCAGCACCGCGACCAGCAGCTTCTGCACCGCGCTGAGCCCGGCGTCCAGTGCCGGAGAGGACAACACCAGCGCGTCGACCCGGCGCATCGCCAGCGAAACCAGCCGCGACGCCACCAGTCCGCCCATGCTGTGACCGAGCAGGATCAGCGGCACGCCCGCGGGCAGGTGCACACGGGTGTGGTCGATCAGGTCGGCCAGATCGTCGAGCAGCTGGGTGTCGGTCGGCAGCGAACCCGGCTTGCCGCTGGATTCGCCATGGCCGTGCTGGTCGTAGGAGCGCACGGCAAATCCCCATTGCACCAGACGGGCGGCCAGCGCGTCATAGCGGCCGGCATGCTCTCCCAGGCCGTGCACGATGATCACCAGGCCCCGCAGCGGCTGGTGGTCTTCCAGCGGCCAGTCCATCAGCGCCAGGTTGAAACCCTGGGCGTCGGTATAGGTCACCAGGGTGGAATCGGTCACGCCGGTCTCCTCAGGCGCCGTGGCCGGCCTGGGGCATGCGTGAGATCACTTGCGCCACGGCGGCCGTCAGCCGCCGGGCGTACGGCACATGCAGAAACTCATTGGGGCCGTGGGCGTTGCTGCGGGGCCCCAGGACGCCGCAGACCATCATCTGCGCGTTGGGGAACCCGTGGCTGAGCATGTTCATCAGCGGAATCGTGCCGCCCTGCCCGATGGTGCCGCAGGGCGCGCCGAAGTAGGCCTGGCTCGCCTCGTGCAGCGCCGCTTCGTACCATGGCACGGTGGACGGCGCGTTCCAGCCCGTGGCGGCACTGGCGCCCTCAAAGGTCACCTTGGCCTGGTAGGGGGCGTTGTCTTCCAGCAGCGCCTTGAGCTCCTGCACGGCGGCAGACGCATCCACCAGCGGTGGCAGGCGCAGGCTGAGCTTGAAGGCGGTGTAAGGCCGCAGCACGTTGCCGGCATCGCGAATCGGCGGAAAACCCTCGGCGCCGGTCACCGACAGGGTGGGCGCCCAGGTCCGGTTGAGCAGCGCCTGCACCGGATCGGTGGTGGTGGGCAGCGCAAAGCTCGTCGAGCCGCCGCAGTCGCTGTGCGCCCAGGGGAAGCGCTTGAAAATTTCATCACCCAGAATGGCCGCCGTGGCGCGCGCCTGCGCCAGCCGCTCGGCCGGCACTTCGCAATGGAAGCGGGCCGGCAGCAGGCGGCCGGTGGCGCTGTCTTCGAGCCGGTCGAGCACCATGCGCATGATGCGAAAGCTTGACGGAACCAGACCGGACGCATCACCCGAATGGATGCCTTCGGTGAGGATCTCGACTTTCAGTGTGCCGCTGACCATGCCGCGCAGGCTGGTGGTGAGCCACAACTGGTCGTAGTTGCCCGCACCCGAATCGAGGCAGACCACCAGACCGACCGGGCCCAGCCGGGGCCGCAACGCATCGATGTACGGCAGCAGGTCGGCCGAACCCGATTCTTCGGAAGTTTCGATCAGTCCGACGATGCGGGGATGGGGCGTGTTCTGGCTTTTGAGTGCCTGGACGGCCGCGATGGCGGCGTACACCGCGTAGCCGTCATCGGCACCGCCGCGTCCGTAGAGCTTGCCCTCTTCATAAACCGGTGTCCACGGGCCCAGACCGGCCCGCCAGCCATTGAACTCGGGTTGCTTGTCCAGGTGCCCGTACATCAGCACGGTGTCCCCGCCGGCGGCGGCGGTGCCTGCCACCTCGAAGAACAGTACCGGCGTGCGTCCGGGCAAACGCACGATCTCCAGGCTCAGGCCGTCCACGTTCTGGGCCTTCACCCAGTCGGCCGCCTGACGCACCACCGCATCCAGCAGACCGTGGGTTTCCCAGTCGGTGTCGAACATCGGCGACTTGGCCGGAATGGCGATGTAGTCCGCCAGGCGGCGCACGATGTCGTTGTCCCAGCGGGCGCTGACTTCCTGCAGGGCCTGGGCCGGATCGAACAGCGGCTCGGCGATGCCGCGCGGCAAAGGGGCGTTCATGAGGAACCTCCGTAGGCGGGTGGGGCGATGGTCGTTGACTGTATAGCAGTGGCAGCCGAACTGTCGAACAGCGGCGCTACCCGCCAGATGGTGTCGGCGTACTCGTTGATCGTGCGGTCCGACGAAAAGCTGCCCATGCCGGCGATGTTCAGGATGGCCTGGCGGGTCCATTCCGACGGACGGCGGAACAGCTCGTCCACGCGGCGCTGGGTGGCCACGTAGTCGCCGAAGTCGGCGCACAGCTGGTAATGATCCGACTCCACCAGCGCGCGCACCAGGTCGGCGTAGCGATGCGGCTCCTGCGGGCTGAAGGCCCCGTCGCCGATGCGGTCCACCACGGCCTTGAGGGCGAAGTCCCGGGCCAGGTAGTCCCCCGGGCGGTACCCCTGCGCCCGCCGGGTCGCCACCTCGTCGGCCCGGCTGCCGAAGATGAAGATGTTGTCCAGCCCGACCTGCTGGGCGATTTCGATGTTGGCGCCGTCCCAGGTGCCGATGGTCAAGGCCCCGTTCAGGGCCAGTTTCATGTTGCCGGTGCCCGATGCTTCGGTGCCGGCCGTGGAAATCTGCTCGGACAGATCGGCCGCCGGAATGATGCGCTCGGCCAGGCTGACCCGGTAGTTCGGCAGGAAAACCAGCTTGAGCCGGTCACCGACATGGGGGTCGTGGTTGATGACCCGGGCCACGTCGTTGATGAGGCGGATCACCTGTTTTGCCATGTGGTAGGCCGACGCCGCCTTGCCGGCGAAAATCACGGTCCGTGGCACCCAGTTGGCCTGTGGGCGGGCCAGGATTTCGTGGTAGCGGGCGATCACATGCAGCAGGTTGAGCAACTGCCGTTTGTATTCGTGCACCCGCTTGACCTGCACGTCGAACAGGCTGTCGGGGTCGACGGCGACACCGGTTTCGCGCAGGATCAGGTCTGCCAGACGGCGCTTGTTCTGGTGTTTGGCAAGCCGCACGGCATTGTTGAACGCCGGTTCACTGGCCAGTTCGCGCAGCGCTGCGAGCTCGCCGAGGTTGCGGCGCCATCCCGGCCCGATGCGGTCGTCGATCAGGGCCGCCAGGGGCTGGTTGGCCTGCGCGAGCCAGCGCCGGGGGGTGATGCCGTTGGTTTTGTTGCAAAAGCGCTCGGGGAACAGCCGCGCCAGGTCGGCGAAGATGGTCTGGACCATCAGGTCGCTGTGCAGCGCCGAGACGCCGTTGACCTTGTGGCTGGCCAGCACACACAGATAGGCCATGCGAACCCGCCGGCCGCCGTTTTCTTCGATCAGCGACACGCGGCGCAGCAGATCCTGGTCACCCGGATGCTTTTCGTTCAGCTCGGCCAGAAACCTGGCGTTCAGGTCATAGATGATGCGCAGGTGCCGCGGCAGCAGCCGCCCCAGCAGGTCGACCGACCAGGTCTCCAGGGCCTCCTGCATCAGGGTATGGTTGGTGTAGCTGAAGATGCGGGTGCACAGCGACCAGGCCTGGTCCCAGTCGATGCGGTGCTCGTCCACCAGCAGCCGCATCAGCTCGGGCACTGCCAGCGCGGGATGGGTGTCGTTGAGGTGGATCGCCACCTTGTCGGCCAGCTGGTCGAAGCTGCCGTGGTCCTTGAGGTAGCGGCGGATCAGGTCCTGCAGCGAGGCACTGACGAAGAAGAACTCCTGACGCAGTCGCAGCTCCCTGCCGTGGTCGGTACTGTCGTCCGGGTACAGCACCCGGGAGACGTTCTCCGACTGGTTCTTTTCTTCGACCGCGCGGAAATAGTCGCCCTTGTTGAAGGCGTCGAGGTTGATCGCCGCGCCGTCACGCGCCGACCACAGGCGCAGGGTGGCCACCGAGGTCATGCCATAGCCTGGCACCGCGCTGTCGTAGGCCGTGGCCACCACGTCGTCGGTGTCCACCCAGGCGACGGAAGGCCCGTCGGCGATCAGTCGCCCGCCGAAGCGGACGGTGTAGCCGAATTCCGGACGCATGAACTCCCAGGGGTTGCCGCCGACCAGCCAGCCGTCGGGTTCTTCGACCTGGCGGCCGTCGACGATCCGCTGGGCAAACATGCCGTAGTCGTAACGAATGCCGTAACCCATGGCCGGCAGGCCGACCGTGGCGATCGAGTCCAGGAAACAGGCCGCCAGCCGACCCAGGCCACCATTGCCCAGTCCGGGGTCGGCTTCCAGGTCGAGCAGGGTGTCGAAATCCGCGCCCAGCTGGCTGCAGGCGGTGCGCGTATCGTCGTAGATGCCCAGCGCCATCAGTGCGTTGGTCAGCAGCCGGCCGGGCAGGTATTCCATGGACAGGTAATAGACCCGCTTGACGTCCTGGTCCTGCGCCTCGTTGAGCGAATCGCGCCAGCGGTCCATGACCCGGTCCCTCACCGCGTGAAAGATCGCAAACAGCCAGTCACGCCGGGTGGCCGAACGCACATCCTTGCCGACGGCGTAGACCAGGCGGTTGGCGATGGAACGCCGCAGCGCGTCGACCGAGTTGGTCGGGTGGTCGAAATAGAAAGACTGGACGGAGTTCATGGCGATCGGACGGGTGATGCCCCGGCTCGGGGCGTGGAAGCGGTGTCAGGATGGCGGTTCAGCAGGGTTTCGTAAAGATCCCGGTATGACCGGGCGGCCCGTGACCAGTCGAAACGCGCCGCCATGGCAGTGCGGCGGACCTGAGCCCAGTCGTCCGGGCGTTGCCGCAGCGCGAAGGCCCGGCGTACCGCCGCGGCGAGCGCCTGCGAAGTGAAGTCGCCAAAGCTGAAGCCGGTTGCGCTCGCGTCGGCGAGGTTTTCCAGCGCGCAGTCGGTGACGGTGTCGGCCAGCCCGCCGACGGCGTGGACCAGTGGCAGGGTGCCATAGCGCATCGCATACATCTGCGTCAGTCCGCAGGGCTCGAAGCGGGAGGGCATCAACAGCACATCGCTGGCCGCCATGATCTGGTGGGCGAGCGGTTCGTCGTGCCCGGTGCACAGCACACAGTCGCCAGGGTGCCGGTCCATGGCCGCCCGCAAGGCCGCTTCCTGCGCCGTGTCGCCGCTGCCCAGCACCACCAGTTGCCCCCCCTGGGCGACCAGGGCGTCCAGCACCGGCGGCAGCAGCTGCAAACCCTTCTGTTCGCTCAGGCGGGTGACCGCGCCGAACAGCAGCGCCTGCGGACGCTCGCGCAGGCCCAGGGCCTGACCCAGGCGCTGGCGGATCGCCAGTTTTCCCTGGGGGGAGTCGGCGTCATAGCGCAGCGGCAGCAGGGCGTCGGTAGCCGGATTCCAGATGTCGTAGTCGACACCGTTGAGAATGCCGGTCAGCTGGGCCTGGCGGGCCCGAAGCAGTCCATCCAGGCCACAGCCCTGCTCGGGCGAGGTGATCTCGCGCGCGTACCGGGGGCTGACGGTGGTCAGGGCATCGCTGTAGACCAGCGCGGCCTTCATGAACGACATCTGACCGTGAAACTCCACACCCTCCATATGGAACAGCGAACCGGGCAAGCCCAGCGCCGCCATCGCCGAGGCCGGAAACACGCCCTGA
The DNA here is from genome assembly GCF_057219955.1 of Curvibacter sp. T50. Lineage (NCBI taxonomy): Bacteria > Pseudomonadati > Pseudomonadota > Betaproteobacteria > Burkholderiales > Comamonadaceae > Curvibacter > Curvibacter sp. T50. Next base: position 20,996 of record NZ_JBXVVU010000004.1, on the reverse strand, counting down.
AACGCCAGGTTGTGGATGGTGAAAACCGACGCTGGCGGGCGCCGACCGGCCGCCAGCAAACGCAGGTACAGCGGCGTCAGGCCCGCGTGCCAGTCGTGGGCGTGCAGCAGTTGCGGTCGCCACGACGAATCCAGGCCCAGGCCGAGCAGGGCGGCCACCCGCCCCAACGCGCCGAAACGCAGGGCGTTGTCCGGCCAGGGGGTGCCGTCAGCGGCCAGGTACGGCCCGCCGTCACGGTGAAACCAGGCCGGTGACTCCAGCACATAGACCTTGTGCCCGGTGGCCCGCAGGGTTGCCGGAATCACCCGTACCGCTGGCTGGCGGTCGGGGCCGGCGGGGCAGTCGATGGCGGTGCCGCTGACCTGCACGCCCTCGCGCACCGCGTCATAGCCCGGCAGCAGCGTGCGGACCTCGCAACCCACCGACTGCAATGCCGCCGGCAAGGCGCCACAGACGTCGGCAAGTCCCCCGGTCTTGAGCAGGGGGACCATTTCCGCGCAGACCTGCAGCACTCTCAAGCCGTTTTCTCCTCGCCGAGGCGTTCAAGCATGTCCCGGGTCACCAGCACGACCCCGCCCGGGGTGCGGAAGAAGCGACGGGCATCGGCGTGGGCATCCTCGCCGATCACCGTACCGTCCGGGATGTGGCAGTCGGTGTCAACCACCACCCGTCGCAGCCGGCAGTGGCGTCCGACGTGGACGTCGGGCAGCAGCACACACTCGTCGACCCGGCTGTAGGAATTCAGCCGGACGCGGGAGAACAGCACCGAGCGGCGGGCATGCGAGCCCGAAATGATGCATCCCCCGGAAACCAGCGAATCCACCGCCATGCCGCGGCGCCCGTCGTCGTCGAAGACGAACTTGGCCGGCGCCAGTTGCTCCTGATAGGTCCAGATCGGCCAGCGCCGGTCGTACATGTCCAGCTCGGGGGTGGGGCTGGTCAGATCGATGTTGGCGGCCCAGTAGGCGTCCACCGTGCCCACGTCACGCCAGTAGGCCGGCGCATCGGGGCTGCTGCTGACGCAGGACCGGCTGAACGGGTGGGCTTGCGCCTCGCCGCGCGCCACGGCGGCGGGAATCAGGTCCTTGCCGAAATCCCGGCTGGAGCCGGGCGCGCTGGCGTCGGCATCCAGCATCTGGTGCAGGTACTCGGCGTCAAACACGTACACGCCCATGCTGGCCAGCGCGGTGTCGGGTCGGCCGGGCATCGCGGCGGGCTGGGCCGGCTTTTCGTCGAAACGAACAATCCGCCCCTGCGCGTCCGTGGCCATCACCCCGAACGCACTGGCTTCGGCCAAGGGTACTTCGATGCAGGCGACGGTGCAGCGGGCGCCGCAGGCCACATGGTCGGCAATCAGGTTCGCGTAGTCCATCTTGTAGATGTGGTCGCCGGCCAGGATCAGGTAATACGACGGGCCATGGGCACGCAGGATGTCCAGGTTCTGGTAGACCGCGTCCGCCGTGCCCTGGTACCAGGAGTGTTCGTCGATCCGTTGCTGTGCCGGCAGCAGGTCGATGAATTCGTTGAACTCGTTGCGCAGGAAGGACCAGCCTCGCTGCAGATGGCGCAGCAGGCTGTGGGATTTGTACTGCGTGATCACACCAATGCGCCGCACGCCGGAATTTAGGCAGTTGGACAGCGCGAAATCGACGATGCGGAACTTGCCGCCGAAATACACCGCCGGTTTGGCCCGACGGTTCGTCAGCGCGTGCAGACGGGAGCCGCGGCCGCCGGCCAGCACCAAGGCGATGGTCTGGCGGGCAAGCTGGTGGGGATCGGGCGAAGGCGTCATGGGGTTTCCTTGAGGCGGGGAAAAATCGGGCGAGTGGGGGGTGTCAACCCCGCCCGTGGGCGCGGGTGAGCGCTCCCAGCCGGTTCGCGGGTGTGCCATCGACCTGGGACCAGTCAAAGCGCCAGGCCCAGCAACCCGTCGGCTGGCTGGGGGTGTTCATGCGGTGGCTGCCGTCCAGGCCCAGCACGTCCTGGAAGGGCACGATCAGGGTGTTGGCCACCGACTGCGACAGGGACTGGATCATGGCCCAGTGAATCTCCGCGCCCGCCATCGGGCCCAGATAGTCCAGCGCGGCATGCCGTTCGGTTTCGCCCGCCTGGTCCCACCAGCCGCAACTGGTGTTGTTGTCATGGGTGCCCGTATACGCCACCGTGGCCGGCTCGAAGTTGTGGGGCAGGTAGGGATTGCGGGCATCGTCGCCGAACGCGAACTGCATGATCCGCATGCCCGGAAACCCGCAGCGACGGCGCAAGTCGCGCACCGCATCGGTGATGATGCCCAGGTCTTCGGCAATGATCGGCAGCGAGCCGAAAGTCTGCGCCAGCGACTCGAAAAACGCCATGCCCGGCCCCGGGCGCCATTGGCCGGCGACCGCTGTCGGTTCGCTGGCCGCGATCTCCCAGTACGCCTCGAAACCGCGGAAATGGTCGACCCGCACCAGATCGACCAGTGACAGCAGATGGGCGAGCCGCCGTTTCCACCAGCGGTATCCGTTGCCGGCCATCACATCCCAGCGGTACAGCGGATTGCCCCAGCGCTGGCCGGTTTCGCTGAAATAGTCGGGCGGCACGCCCGCGACGACCAGCGGTTCGCCCGCCGCGTCCAGCTGGAACAGATCGGTATGCGCCCAGACGTCGGCGCTGTGGTGTGCGACAAAAATCGGCAGATCGCCGACCAGACGGATGCCGCGGCCATGCGCCTGCTGCCGCAGCCGCTGCCACTGGGCATGAAAGCGCCATTGAACAAACTGCCAGAAGCCGATTTCCGCGGCGTGGGATTGCCGCAGCCGGGCCAGGGCGAGCGGATCACGGCGGGCATAGGCCGTCGGCCATGCGGTCCAGGGCCCGCCATGCAGGCTTTCCAGCGTCATGAACAGGCAGTAGTCATCCAGCCAGTCGGCATGTTCGCCCGCAAAGGCCGCAAGCGCGCGGCGGTCGGCGTCCGCCCCCCGGACCTGGAAGCCCGACCAGGCCCGACGCAGATTGGCCATCCGCCAGGGCAGCACGCGGGCGAAGTCGGCATGGTCGCGGGGAAACCAGGGCAGATCGTCCCACTCCAGCCAGCCGCAACGCGCCAGATCGTCCAGGTCCACCAGCCAGGGGCTGCCGGCGAACGCCGACACGCTCTGGTAAGGCGAGTCGCCGGCGCCCGGTGGCGTAACCGGCAGGATCTGCCACAGCGACTGCCGGGCGGTCACGAGCCAGTCAAGAAAATGCCGCGCCTCGTCGCCCAGGCTCCCGGACCCGTAGCGGCCGGGCAGGCTGGTCAGGTGCAGCAGCACACCACTGCTGCGCCGCGACAGGATCGGGTGGGGCGCCAGGGAGGTCACAGGGTTTCCCCGCCGGCCAGTTGCCGCACCAGCAATGCGGTGGTGATGGGGCCGACCGTCCAGCGACCGGTGGTCACGGCGACCTCGGGCTCATCGTCGGCGGCGACGAAACCGCTGGCACTGTCCAGCGCCAGACGCCATTGCCCTTCCGGAAGACTGATCTCGGTGTCGTTTTCGCCGGCGTGCAGGACCAACATCAGCCGCTCCCGGGGGGGTTTGTGGCAGTGGCCCACCGTGATGACGCAGACCAGCAGGCGGCCATCGGGTTGTTCCCAGTCGGCGACCACGGGGGCGCCGCCCGAAGCCGTGCGCCATTCGATGTCGGGCCAGCCGCTGCTGCCCGGCGTGCCCCGGAACCATTGCGGGTGCCGCAGGCCCGGATACCTCTGGCGCAGCCGCACCAGGGCGGCGACGAACCCGGTGAGCGCCCGATCCGCGCCCGCCCAGTCCAGCCAGGTGATGGGGTTGTCCTGGCAGTAGGCGTTGTTGTTGCCCTGCTGGCTGTGGCCCAGTTCATCGCCGGCCAGCAACTGCGGGCTTCCCTGGGCGCACAGCAAGGTCGCCAGCAGCGCACGCCGCCACCGGCCCCGGCGCTCCAGGATCGCGGCCTCGGCGGTCGGGCCTTCATGGCCCCCGTTGGCGCTGAGATTGTGGTTGTGGCCGTCGCGGTTGCCCTCGCCGTTGGCCTGGTTGTGTTTGTTGCGGTAGGACGTCAGGTCCGCCAGCGTGAAGCCGTCGTGTGCGGTAATCAGGTTGATACCGGCGGTCGGGCCCCTCCCGCCGGGCTGGAACACATCGCTGGAGCCGGCCAGCCGGCGGGCGATCAGGCCCCGGGTGCAGCCGTGCCCGAGCCACCAGGCGCGCGCCGTGTCGCGGAACTGGTCGTTCCATTCCTGCCAGCGGGGCCCGAAGGCGCCCAGACGGTAGCCGTCGGTGCCCAGATCCCAGGGTTCCGCGATCAGACGCACCCCGGCCAGGACCGGGTCCTGCGCGATCGCGGCGAACAGGGGCGCGCGGCTCTGGAAGCCGCCGCCAGCGGCCGGATCCCGGCCCAGGGCCACGGCCAGGTCGAAGCGGAAGCCATCGACCCCGTAGGCCTGTACCCACCACCGCAGGCTGTCCATGATCAGTTGCACCACGGCCGGATCGCCCATGTTGAAGGTATTGCCACAGCCGCTGGGGTTGAGGTGGCGCCCTTGCGAATCCAGCCTGTACCAGGCGGCATTCGACAGGCCGCGCCAGCACAAGGTCGGCCCCAGCGCATCGCCCTCGGCGGTGTGGTTGAACACCACGTCCAGCACCACTTCGAAGCCCTCGCGATGCAGCCGGTCGACCATCTGCCGGAACTCGGCGCGAACACCGTCATCACCCGGCCCCGCTTCGCGGGCGCTGCGCGTGGCAAAACGTGGCTCGGGGACAAAGTACGACAGCGTGTTGTAGCCCCAATGGTTGTGCAGGCCCTTGTCCAGCAGATGCCGCTCGTCGATGGCCCGGAACACCGGCAGCAGGCACAGCGTGGTGACGCCCAGCCGGCGCAGGTGACCGGTGACCGCCGCACTGGCCAGGCCGGCGTAGGTTCCGCGCAACTCCTCCGGCACGTCCGGGTGCAGCGCGGTCAGCGATTTGACATGCGCTTCGTACAGCACCATGCGGCCGGGGGCGACATGGGGTGCGCGGGCCACTGCCGCGCCAGCGCGGCGTTCGGCATCGCGGTCGATGAGGCGGGATTTCGGCACCCGTGACGCGTTGTCCGTGGTGTCCGCCTGCAGAGGGGAGCCCCAGCGGTAGCCCACTTCCCGGGCCAGGTGGGATACATCGCCCGGCAGGGAGCAGGTCCAGGGGTCGATCAGCAGCCGGGCCGGGTTGAAATGCTGTCCGCTCAAGGGCCGCCAGGGCCCTTCGGCGCGCAATCCGTAGCGTTGCCCCAGCGGCACGCCCGCCACAAAACCATGCCAGACACCATCGGTGTGGCCCGGCAGCCGCAGGCGCGCCGTTTCGGTCAGACCGTCCTCGCTGAACAGGCACAGATCCACCGCGGTGGCATCGCGGGCGTGGACGGCGACATTGACGCCGGCTTCGCCGTCGACAAGCTCGGCGGTCAGCCCCGGCGGCCACGGGCGGCCGGGCCCGCGCAGGCAGACGGGCGGGCCGGGCTCAGTCGCTTCCATGGCCGGCTGCCTCAAGAATCAACACCGCCAGGGGCGGCAACGTCAGCCGCAGCGAGCAGGGCTGCCCCTGCGCGGCCACGGCCTCGGACAGGACACCACCGGCATTGCCGACGTTGCTGCCGCCGTAGTGGGTCGAATCGGTATTGAGCCGCTCGATCCAGCGGCCGGCGGCTGGCACGCCAACGCGCCAGTCGTGTCGCGGTACCGGGGTGAGGTTGGCGACCACCACCACCTGCGCCTGTGCCGCGCGGTCGCGGCGCAGAAAGCTGTAGACCGAGTGCTGCTCATCGTCGGCGTCCAGCCACTGGAAGCCCGACGGTTCATGGTCGGCATCGTGCAGGGCGGGGCGTGAGCGGTACAGGTGGTTGAGGTCGCCCACCAGGCGCTGCATGCCGGCATGCTGACCGTCGCCCAGCAGCCCCCAGTCGAGTTCGCCGTCGTGGTTCCACTCCCAGGGCGTGGCCAGCTCCGCGCCCATGAACAGCAGCTTGCCGCCGGGCAGGGCGTACATCAGGGCCAGCAGGCACCGCAGGTTGGCATGTTGTTGCCAGCGGTCGCCAGGCATCTTGCGCAGCAGCGAGCCTTTGCCGTGAACCACCTCGTCATGCGACAGCGGCAGCAGGAAACGTTCGCTCCAGGCATAGACCAGGCCAAAGGTGATGCGGTGATGGTGCCAGCGGCGATGCACCGGCTCCTGGGCAAAGTAGGCCAGCGTATCGGCCATCCAGCCCATGTTCCATTTGCCGTCGAAACCCAGCCCGCCCACCGCCGTGGGGTACGAAATCCGCGGGAAGGCGGTCGACTCCTCGGCCAGCATCAGCACCCCGGGGGCCTCCTGGTGCACGGTGTCGTTGAGTTCACGCAGGAAGGCAATGGCTTCGTAGTTCTCCCGGCCGCCGTCGCAGTTGGGAACCCATTGCCCCGGCGGGCGACTGTAGTCGCGGTAGAGCATGGAGGCCACCGCATCGACCCGCAGCCCGTCGACGCCGAACTGCTCGATCCAGTACAGCGCGTTGCCGATCAGGAAGTTGCGCACCTCATGGCGACCGAAGTTGTAGATCAGCGTGTTCCAGTCGTGGTGAAAGCCTTCACGCGGGTCCGCGTGCTCATACAGTGCCGTGCCGTCGAAACGGGCCAGGCCGTGCACATCGGCCGGAAAATGGCCGGGCACCCAGTCGAGGATCACCCCCAGACCCGCCGCATGGGCCGCCGTGATGAATGCGCGCAGCGACTCGGGTGAGCCGTAGCGTGCCGCCGGCGCGAACAGGCCGGTGGGCTGGTAGCCCCACGAGCCGTAGAACGGGTGCTCGGCCACCGGCAGCAGTTCCAGATGGGTGAAACCCATGTCCCGCACATACGGCACCAGCTCGCGCGTCAGATAGTCCCAGTCCGGGCAAAACCCACCCGGGCGGCGCCAGGAGCCGGCGTGCACCTCATAGATGCACATGGGGGACTGCGGCGAGTGCGGGGGCAGGCGCGGCTGCACATCCACCTGTGCGCAGACCCGCGAGGCGTTCCCGGGCGGGCCTTCGCTGGCGCGGGCGCAGGGATCGGCCTTCAGAACCCGCTCGCCGTGACCATCGGTGAGGTCGAACTTGTAGAGCGCGCCGGCCGTTGCACCCGGCACAAAGCGCTCCCAGACGCCACATTCGGGGCGCAGCCGCAACGGGTCACGGCGAGCGTCCCAGTCGTTGAAGTCGCCCACCACCGAAACCGCCCGGGCATGGGGCGCCCAGACCGCAAACGCGGTGCCGTCGACCCCGTTCCAGCACACCGGGTGGGCGCCCAGCTTCTGCCAGGGGCGGCGGTGGCGGCCTTCGGCCAGCAACCAGGCGTCCAGCTCGCCGATCCAGTCGGTCCCCGTGGCGGGTCCCGTCGCGGTGGACGGCAAATCGGCAGACGGCGAAGCAGTGGCAAAAGACATGGGGCTCGACAACGGACGGCAAGGCGCGGCAGACCCCATTCTGGCACCGAGTGGTGTCGCTACACTGCGCTGCATCATGTTCGCCGCATCTGCACCGTCCGCCGGGGCCCGCCTGCTGGCCGATATCGGCGGCACCAACGCCCGCTTTGCCCTGTCCGCCGGGCCGGGCCTGCCCCTGCGGGAGCTGGGCCGGGTGCCCACCGGCGCGTTCAGCTCGCCGGAGGCGGCGATCCGCGCCATGCTGGCCGCGCACGCGGCCGAACCGGTCACCGAGGCGGCGCTGGCAGTGGCCGGACCGGTACTGGGAGACACCGTGTCGCTGAGCAACCACCCCTGGTCCTGGTCCGTGGCGCAGCTGCGCCACGCGCTGGGTCTGCGCCGTCTGCGGGTGCTGAACGATTTCACCGCGCTGGCGCTGGCCGTGCCCGACCTGCCGCCCGCGGCCCTGCGCGCGGTCGGCGGCGGCGCGCCCCGGCCCGGCCAGGCCGTGGCCGTGCTCGGGCCTGGTACCGGGCTGGGCGTCTCGGGGCTGGTTCCGTCCGGTACCGGCTGGGTTCCGCTGGAGGGCGAGGGCGGGCATGTCACCCTGCCGGCCACCACCGCCCGCGAGGCCGCGGTGCTGGCCCGGCTGGCGCACCGGTTCGGGCATGTTTCTGCCGAACGGGTGCTGTCCGGGCCCGGTCTCGGGCTGCTGTATGACACGCTGGCCGCGCTCGACGGCGAAGCGCCCGATCCGGCGCTGGCCGGCGACATCGCCGCCTTGTCCGACGCCGGCATCCGCAATCGCAACGCCCACGCCCGCGAGGCGCTGGATCTGTTTTGCGCCTGGCTGGGCACCGTCGCGGGCAACCTGGCGCTGACCCTGGGCGCCCGAGGCGGCGTGTACCTGGGCGGTGGCATCCTGCCCCGCTGGGGCGACTACCTGATGCGATCGCCCTTTCGGGCCCGTTTTGAGGCCCATGGCCGCTTCGCGCCCTATCTGGCGGCGATTCCGGTCTGGCTGATCGAAGCGCCCGGCTCACCCGCGCTGGCGGGCGCCGCGCAGGCGCTGGACTGGGGTGTGGGTGGCATCGAATCCGCTATCTGAAAGATAGCAAAAAAGCACCTTTTTGCGCTTGGTATGGACCGATTTGCCGCAATTTCCGGCGTCACCGGTCGCGCACGAACGGGTTGGTGCGCCGCTCGCGGCCAAAGCTGCTTTCCGGGCCGTGGCCGGGGATGAACACCGTTTCGTCGCCCATGGGCCACAGCCGGGTGCGGATGTCAGAGGTCAATTGCGCGGACCGTCAACGACGGGCTTGAACACCACACTCCAGTTGATGCCGCTGGTGTTCGGGTTGGCGCCCTGGCCGGCGCCGAGTTGCTGCTGGCGCGTCATCGCCATCCCGCCGGTGCCGCCTGTGGTGCCTTGCCGATCGGAGCGGCCGTCGCTGGCGCCACCGGCGGCGTTGATTCTCGCGTTGACGGCACGTTCCACGCCCCTCACTGCGTTGCCGAACTGTCCGGCGCTGATGTAGATGGGTACGCCATTGCCTCCGCCGCTGGGGTTGTCGTCCTCGCGGGGGCGGCCATCGGCGCCGACTCGCTGGGCGTTGGCCTGGCGTGTCCAGTAGTTCTGACGTTCGGCCTGGTTCATGTGTTTGGTTGCGGCATAGCCATCCGTGCCGACCGATTGGGCGTAGTTCAATTCGGCCAGATCCGCGCTGGTGTCGCCTGTCGGCGTCCCTCCCTCAGCGGCCAATCCATCGGCGATGGCATTGGCCACTTCCGCGTCGGAGGTCTGAGCCGCCTTGTCGGCGTCGCTGGTACCGTAACTGGCACTGAGCGAAACAGAGCCGCCGCTGACCCGGCCGCCTTGCGATACACGACCGCCCTGTGGGCCGGAGAAACCGCCCATGAGCTGTGGCGGCCCGGCGTTGGCGTTGTGGCGCTGACCCTGGAAACTTCCGGCAGCCCAGCCCGTGATGCGTCCGCCGCCGGAATCGGTAATCCTGCCTGCCGCGCCGACGCCGGGGCCGCGGGGATTGTCGCCGCCGAGGCTGTTCCCCGGCCCGAAGCCGGGACCGAATGCGGAGTCCTTGCCGCCTGGAGATTCCGCGGGGGCGCCGCGGACATCGCTTTCCGTCAGACGACCCTGGATTCGGTTCTGAAAACCGGCCATATCCATGGCCGCCGGCGGCAAATTCGCCTGGCCCGCCCGCAGCAAACCGCTGCCCGTGCCGCCGCCGCTGGGCGTGCACCGCTGCTCGCCCACGGTGGGCGGGATACCGCTGGCGGAAGCCGCCGCGATCCGAACGCCGTTGCGCACCTTGACCGGGGCAGCACCACCCTGCGGTGCGAGGGCCGTTTCCCCTTGCGCCAGAAGCACGGTGGTGCCGCCTTGTTCCAGCAGGACCTGTCCATCCTGCACATGAACGTATACCCCGTTTTCGGCTTGTCCGCCCGGCGTTGGGGCGCTCGGCCCGAAGAAGCGGGACGGGTCGAGCGCAATTGCAGCCGCGCTCGGCGCCAGAAAGCCGCTGTTGGGTCGCTCCGGAACCAGGCTGCCGTCCGGCCCGGGTCCGCCCGCCTGGCCGGCCAGCAAGGGCAGCATTCGCCCCTGCGCGTCCACCAAGGTCGCGGCGCCCTGCTGCACCCCGACGACATAGTCGCGGGGAGTGTCCACCGTCCGTCCGGTCCCGGGCGTGGCCCCGGAAGGAAGCCCGTCGTTTCGCGCAGGCAAGGGCGGGCGCGGCCGGGCGTCGATGGTGGTGCCATGGACTCGCACGGTCTGGTTTCCCGCTCGGAACTCGAAAGCATGGGGCCGACGTCGGGCCAGTTCGCCGGTGGTTACCTGGGCCGGCCCGTCGAGCAGGTGAAGGCGTATGCGTCCGTCGACCGGGCGGGATTCGTCCCACCGTATCTGGGCGATCCACAGCCGCGCACCGGGGTCGAGCGAAACCCGGCTGCCGTCTCGCAGCACCAGCACGGCCAGTCCGGTCTCGCCCGTGATGACCAGGTCTCCCTCCCGCACGGGCGCGTCTGGCGTCAGCACGCGCCAGCGGCCCTTTGCGTCCAGCGCGCTGACACCGCCGGCCAGTCCACCGACGCGACCGGCCAATTCGCCGTCCAGACTTGCCACCGTGGCGTCGTCGGCCACCCGGCAGTCCCCTTCGCACAAACGCGCGGTGAAGTCCGTGCCACGGATGCCGATGGTCGCAGTGCTGACGATGAACCTGGCTCGCGCGGGCTGGCGTTGGGCGATCGCGCCGGTGATCACCCGCATGGCCCCGCGGACCAGACGCACCACCACGGTATCGTCCTGCGGTGCCTTCGGGTCATACCGGAACTGGGGAACTTCGACACTGCTGCGGGGCCCGAGCATGACCCGGGTGCCGTCGTCATACCGCAGCTCTGCGCTGGAGCCGGCTTCGGTCTGCACCCGGTCACCGGCCAGCAGTTGACTGGCCGCATCGGCGACCCGGGTGCCACCACTTTTTCCGACCAGAAGCACCGTGCCCTGCGCGGCCAGGACCGCGCCAACCGGCTCAGTCTGCGCCAGTGACGGCGCCGCACCCAGCGCAGCGATCATCGCCAGGATCAGCCTGCGTGGAGTATTCCCCGCCTCAGCGGCAGATGAGTACGGCGTCATCGGGATCCTCCTTGTCCTCATCGGGGTTGACCGCAGCCGGAGCCAGCCTCGTTCCGATTGGCAGGCTCAGGCGATCCACGGCCACGAGCAGCGCGCGCACCCCTTCCTGCTCCGAAACCAATGGTGCGGGAGCCGGCTCAGGCACCGGCGCGACCGGAGACGGCGCCGGGCCAGGCGCGGGCTCCGGCGGCGATGGTGGCGATGGTGGCGGTGGTGGCGGTGGTGGCGGTGGTGGTGGTGGTGGTGGTGGTGGTGGTGGTGGTGGTGGTGGCGGTGGCGGTGGCGGTGGCGGTGGCGGTGGTGGTGGTGGCGGTGGCGGTGGCGGTGGCGGTGGCGGTGGCGGCGGTGGTGGTGGTGGTGGTGGTGGTGGTGGTGGTGGTGGTGGTGGTGGTGGTGGTGGTGGTGGTGGTGGTGGCGGTGGTGGTGGCGGTGGTGGTGGCGGTGGCGGTGGTGGCGGTGGTGGCGGTGGTGGTGGTGGTGGTGGTGGTGGTGGTGGCGGCGGCGGGACGGAGGTCAGGCCTAGTTGTGCAATCCCGACCGGATAACTGACGCCGCCGGTGTAACCGGCGGGAAGCTGAGCCGTGGCAAAAGTCCCGCTGCGCGTGCCGGTATGGGTGACGAAATCGAAGGTGTCTGTTACGGCGGGCGAAAAGCTTCCGGGGGTCGTGATGTGAACGGTTCCGTCCAGTGTCACATTGCCGTTGACCGCCAGTCGGTCATGTTGGGTGCCCGGTATGGTGCCATCCAGTTCAATGGCCAGCGTTCCGCCGGGCCCCTGGGTGTAGTTGCCGTTGATCGTGAGTTGCCCCGGAGAACTGCCGGGCGCAACTGTGCCGCCCGTGTTGTTGACGTTGCCATGGACGGTTCCGCTGCCGGTAAGCTGACCGGAGGAAAAGGTGGTGCCCGCGCCGGGGTTCACGTTTACGCTGGCGCCGCTGCCCAGGTGGAGGCGGCCGCCACCGTCGACGTAGCTGCCTCCTCCGCCGTTATGCAGATCCAGCGTGCCGCCGTTGACGTTGAGGCGACCGGCATTGGTCAAGGCACCCGTGAGCGCGCCATTGCCGCCGCCCTGAGTGACGACGGCGCCGGACTGGATGGCGATGGTGGATGCCGACATCGTTACACCTGCCGCTGATACGCTGCTGGCGGGCGCAAAGCTGATGTGGCTGCCGCCGCCATCGGCTCTCAGAGTCAGTCCGTGGTTGAAGGTGTGCGTGCCGGTCAGCGTGATGCTGTTGCCTCCGGCATTGCGCATCAGCACCGGACCGCCGGCGCTGGCGATGTTGTTCAGATGGCCGCTGGTGAGCGCCTGATTGCCGTAGTTGACGAACACACCGCCGTTGGGCGCGTTCATGGTCAGTGATCCGTAATTTCCGGGCAACAGGGCTTGCTGGTCCCCGCTGGCACTGCCGATGCCTCCGCCGGTGGCACTCAACCTGACCGCGCCCGTGGCGGATGCCAGCCAGGGCTCCGTGCCGCTGGTGCCTTGCGAGAACGCATTGGCCGTGGCGTCGAAGCTGCCAAACGAAACGGCGCTGTTGAACTGGTCGAAATGGACATTGCCGGTGACGTTGATCGTCGCGTCATCATTGGCGGTCTGGGTTGATCCACCAAAACCCGGCTGCCCGATGCTGAAAACCACGTTGCTCCCGGTGACTCGGATATTCTGGGCCGTCCCGCTGTGGGTCTGCAGGTCTCCGAACCGGTTACCGCCACAGGTCACGCAGTTCAGCCGGATGTCTCCCGCGCTGCCACTGCCGCCAGTGCGGACGCTACCGACCCAGTTGACCGTGTAGTCAATTGGGTTCGTCCCGCCGATGCCGCCACCTGCGTGCAGTGCCCACTGCGGGGCGGAATGATTGTTCTGCACAAAACCGGGCGTCCCGGGAGCGAGGTTGTCGATGTTGCCGGTGGCAAAAAACTCGGTTCGGTTGCCGGTGATGGTGCCGCCGGCGAAGCGGATGTCGCGCCCGGCAGCCACCGTGCGAACTTCCCAGTTGCGGTTGTTCAGGCTGGCGTCGAATCCGGCCGTGCTGTCCAGAACCACGTGGCCATCGTGGGCCCAGAGGCGCACCTTGTCCCCCCCGGTGCCGCCCGGGGCATTCAGTGCGTAGCGGCTGGCGAGCAGATCGCCACCGAAATGCCTCAGCTGTATCGACCCGGTTCCGCTGCAGTGGGTGCCGCCGACCAGGGTGGCACTCACCGTCCCCGTGCCAGGGCGCACGCCGATGCCACGCTGGTTGCCGCCACATCCGGTGCCATCGAAAATTTGGGCGCGAAGGGTGATGTTGCCGTTGACGGCTGAGGTATCGAACATTACGCGGTCCGCGGAGTTGTCGCTGACGAGTTGTTCGGCGGTGACAGAGACGCTGTTGCCGACCCACTGTGCCCCGGAGCCGTTGATCACCCCGAAATTCTTGGATGTGGTCAGACTCCAATGGTCATTGCCGCTGATGGTTCCGCCGAGCCCCAAGCCGCTGCTGCCGGTATGCTCCAGGCTCACGGTTTGGCTTGAACCGGTGTCAGTCTGAATGGCGTTTGCATACAGGTTGACCTCGTCGCCTGTGTAGCGAAGGTGGATATGCCCTTCGGTATGGGTGGTGATCGCCCGCCCGCTGGTGCCTTCCTGCCAGCCGGACTGTCGATTGTTCTTCAGTCGGATCGCGTTGCCCGCAGCGCCAATGGCTCCACCGTGAGCCGTGAGCACCAATGAGCCGACGCTTGGGTAAGTCTGGCCAAACAGAAAATCATTCGCCTGCGTTCCGCTGCGCTGGATGGATCCGCCCGCCGTCACGGCAATATGGCCTGCCTGCAACGTCGCGTTGTTGACGGCGATGTTGCCCCCGGCCTGGAGGGTGATGCTGGCGTTTTCACCCGGTGCGCTGCTGTTGGGAAGAGTGACGTTGGCGTTGATGTGGATATGGCGGTCTGCCGTCAGCGTCAACGATGCAGCGTTGTTTGTGGTCTTGACAATCGGGCTGCTGACCGTGATGTCGCCGGCATCGCTGCCCGGCTGATTGGTGTTGAGCACCACATTCGTGCCCGCGTTGAGCTGTCCGGTGATCAGATCGGCGCCCACCTGGGACCCGCTGCCGCTGGGCGTGAAGCTGCTGGCACCGCTGTTGTTGAGGGTGCCATTGCCGGCGACAACCTCGATGTTGACCGGATCGAGCAGCCAGGTGCCGCCCGGTGCATGAAGTTCCATCCCCCCCACATTCAGATGTTTGCCCGACGTTTCGACGAAGGCCCCCTGGCCGCCGCCCGCGCCCCGGCCTTCGACGCGGCCGGCGACACGGGTGGTGTCGTCGCTCCAGACAATGACACGGCCTGCGTCCGCGCTGTGATTCCCTTGGGGCAGTGCGTCGACGCGTACCCGACTGCCCGACTCCACGACCGTATGGCGCGCGTTGCGAACGGCTGGGTTGGCGCCTTTCTCATCTCCGCCGATGCGCACTTGCCCGCCGCCTGACAGGCCCGAGGCCTCCACCAACGCCCCCGCCCGCAGGGTGACCCGATCACCCAGAAGGTCGATCGCACCCCCGCGGCCACTGGCACTGGACGCATCGGCCATCCCGCCTGCGTCGGTGTGCCCGGCGGCGTACAACACAATCTTCCCTCCTTCGTGGCGGGCGCCCGCAGCTTCGGCGCCCGTTGGCACCGCGGCACTGAGAACCCCGCGCTGGAGAACCCGGTGCAGATCGGTGTCGCTGGCCCCTTCCACGCGCAAGCGCAGGGCCGGGCTGTGCGCATCCATCAGCTCGACGCTGCTTCCGGCGGCCAAGGTCACTGCGCCGCCGGTGCTGGTCACAGTCCCATGGTTTTCGACCTTGCCGCCCAGCAGGGCCACCAGCCCGCCGCGTCCCTGTATCCAACCCTTGTTCACCACACTGGCGCCGGGGGCCAGGCCACCATCGCCGAATCGCAGCCGCCCGGTGAGGAAATCGCCATCGGACAGCGCCAGGGAGGATGCGACGAACCCGGCCGTGTCCACCCGCCCGCCCGCGCCGACCACCACCCCGTTGGGATTGATCACGAACACCCGGCCGTTCGACCACAGGCTGCCGTCAATCTGGCTGGCGGCTGGCCCGGTGACGCGGTTGAGCACCGCTGACTGCCCGCCGGGCTGCACGAACGACACCCCGTGGCCGGAAGGAATGCCAAAACCCTGCCAATGAATCACGGTGCGGTCGCTGTTGTGGATCGTCGTCTGGGTGCCGCTGGTCTGGAAGCGGGCATGCCCGTGCACCACCGTGGGTTGCACTGGCTGGGTTTGGGCGCCCAGCGACCAACAGGCCGCCAGCGCGAAAACCAGGCTGCGCGGCGGTGACGGTGGCGCGGCGGCGCTGCGCGTGGCGGCAGGGGGGGGTCGCATACCGTTTTCTCCTGAAATATGGCAACTTGCTCTGGATCGAAGGGTTTCTTTGGCGTGTCGGACCGGTCAGAAGCGCCTCGCGATGGACACATGGCCGCCGCCACCGACAGGTGCCTGCCCGGTGTTCTGGTGAATCGCATGGCCCCAGTCAAATCGGGCGTTCCAGTTGCCGAAATGCATGCGCAACCCGACTCCGGCGCTGGCGATATGGGTTCGCGACCGTTCCAGCAAGTCAGCGCCGCGCCGCGCCGCCCAGGCGGCGTCGATGAATCCCGCAACGCGCAACGAGGAACCCCCGGACTTGTCGGTCAGCAGATTCCCGCTGGTCCACTCCAGCTGGCTGCGCACGCCACTGTCACCGCTGATGCCCCGATCCGCGAACCCCCGAACCGAGCTTGCACCTCCGGCCGAGAATTGCTCGCCGGAGGGCAAACGGTGGGGCGAAACCTGTGCGTCCACGGAAAACGCCAGTACCCCTTCGGACCAGGGCGCACTGGTTTGCAGCCCCGCCCGCATCAGGCGGTAGCGCCGCTGTGCACCCGGGCGGTCGGCCTGAAAATTCGCTTCGTCAGCGTGCCGGCCCGCGGGCAGGTTCAGCAGCACCGCCGCATAGGCCGACACTGCTGTCGGGCGCTGGGGTGTCGCGGGCCGGACGGCAGAGAAGCCCAGGCTCAGCGGCGAGAGAACGAGAGGCTGGCCCAGCCGAAACCCGCCGAATTCCGTTTGATTGTCATAGCGGCGCCAGTCGAACGCCACAAATGCCCGGGGCTCCCAGCCGCCCTGGCGATACAGCAGCTGGGTGTAACGAACTTGTGCGGTGCTGCCCCGCCCCGTTACCTTGAACAGATCCTGCAACTGCCCGCTGTCCACGCTGGAATACCCCAGCGTCGCATCCATGGCCGCGGCACGGTCCGGAAAGGGCATTCGCCACCCCAGGCCGACGATTCGGACTTTGCGGCTGGGCAATAGCGACACCCGCGACGGATGGTCGGCGTCGTGGGGGGCCGAAACGACCTGCAGGTTGATCTGCTGGTCCGTGTCGAACAGGCGGGCATGGCGCCAGGCGACGCCATAGCGCAGGCGGCCGGTTGCGTCGTTGCCGCTGTTGTCGGCAAAGGCCACCCAGCCCGATGGCTCGCCCGTGCGTGCCTGGATTTCGGCGTGCAGCGTTTTCCCCCCGCCGGCCGAAGGCAGTGCCATCGCGACCTGCAGTTGCTGCGATCCCTGTTCATTGGCCAGGCTGAGCTGGCGGTCCAGTTCGGCCAGGTTGGGCACTTGCCCCTCGCGCAAGGCCGGCAGGGCGGCACGCCACCGGCCGGTATCGGGCGTATCGGCCGCGACAGACACCGTATCGAGGACGGGCGCGACCACCTCGAAACGCACGTTGGCGCCATCGAGCGTTTGCGCGGGCAGTCGCACACGCACCAGACGCCAGCCCGCCTCATGGTGGATCGCCTCCAGGGTCTGCCGTGCCGCTTCCAGGTCGGCGAAGCGGATCACCCGGCCGAGCAACGGGGCGACGGCCGCCTGCAGACGCCTTGCGTCGACCACCGCGGCGCCGTCAAATTGCACCGATTGCAGAACAAAACCGGGTTCGTCCGGCCCGGCCGCGGCCTGGGCGAAAACCTTCGCCATGGTCAGAAAGGTCGCACAGGCGACCCAGGTGTGCCGACATCGCATCATGGCCCTCCCGCAGCGGAAAGGGCCGCTGCGCATCGGGATTGTTCGACAAAGCGCCCGCGATTTCCATAGTCCTTTCTACCCATGCGCAGGCCGGACGAAATGGCTATGCTCGCCCTTGTTCCCGCCATGGCGGGGTACCTTTTCAGGCAAGCCGGGAACGTATGGAACTGCTCAAAGGGTTTTCCATCCTGGTGGTCGACGACCATCCGTTGTTTCGCGAGGGTCTTGCGCTGGCGCTGCTGCAGCGCCAGCCAGGCCTGCGTTTGTCGACTGCCGCCACCCTGGCCGGCGCGATGGACCTGCTGGTCACGCAGGCCGACGACATCGACCTGGTGTTGCTGGACTACCGGCTGCAGGGAGAAAACGGCCTGGCCGGCGCCACACGGATTCGCTCCCGCTACCCTGCCATCGCCTGTGCCCTGATGTCCGGTCTGGACGAGCTTGGCCTGTCGCAGCGGGCCCGAGCGGCCGGACTGGCGGGTTATTTCTCCAAATCACTGGAGGTGGATCGCCTGTTGCAGGGGCTGGCCCGACTCGCGGGTGGCGAATCCTGGTTCGAGGACCGGGCAACCATCGCGCCCTCAACCGGCGGGCTGACGCCACGTCAGCAGGAGATCGTTCGCTTGGCCGCTGGTGGCGCCAGCAACAAGGTGATCGCGCAAGCCCTGGGTATCGCGCCGCACACTGTCAAGAACCATCTGGCTCAGATCTTCGAACGCCTGGGCGCAAGCAACCGCGCCCAGGCCGTCTTGCTCGCCCATGAACCGAATCGCGACTGAGCGCAGCGAGTCCGGGGGTGCCGACGTGCACGCCCTTGCCGGGGCGCTGGACGCCGATGCGATCGATGACGCCGTGCAGCGCGATGCCACCCGGGCGCTGTTTGCGCAGTCCCCGCAAGGCCTGATCGTTTCCACCGTCATCGGAGCGATGTTCGTCGTCGTTTTCCTGCACCGCGCCGGCGCCTGGCCAACCGGGCTGTGGGCCGCTGCGGTGGTGCTCACCCAGCTGGCCGGCGGCTTTATCTGGGCCCGTTTCCGGCGCATTGAGAACGCCGCAGAGTGGCGGCCGGACCGATGGCGGCTTGCCTTTACCCTTCGCACCACCGCCAGCGGCCTGGTTTTCGGTGCCACCACCTGGCTTTTCTTTGACCCGCAGTTCGGAGACGCGCGGTGGCTGACCATCCTGTCGGTCTGCTCCCTGGCGGCCGGCTCCATTACCGCCTTTGCCTACCATCGACCGGCAATGTGGGGCTTCCTTCTGGGACTGGCCCTGCCCTCGACCGTGGCTTTGCACCAGTTTGGTTCCTGGGTCGTGCCAGCCGTGTTTCTTTTCTACATGGGCATGCTGACCTGGTTCGGCCACAACCAGTCGTCCATCCTCCAGGTGTCGATCCGCCGACGCTACGAAAACGCCGCCCTGGTGGCCAAGCTGCGCTCGCAGGCGCTGGAGCTGGAGCAAGCGGCAGCGGTCAAAGCGCAGTTCTTTGCCGCCGCGAGCCACGATCTGCGCCAGCCCTTGCAGGCGCTCAGCTACTACTGCACGCTGCTGCATCCTGCGGCGCAGGATGTGGCGAATGTGGAGAGGATCCAGCAATGTGTCGGCGCGCTGGACGATCTGCTGGAGGGCGTTCTGGACATCTCCCGGCTCGACGCCGGGCGGGTTCATGCACACCGGGGGCCGGTCAATATCGCCGATCTGGCTCGGCGGGTGAGTGCCCTCCACGAAGGCGTTGCCCGTGCCAAGGGGCTTCGTCTGCGTGTTCGCGCGGCGGCCGCCTGGACAAGTACCGACGCCGTGCTGCTGGAGCGGATACTGGGCAACCTGCTGTCCAACGCGTTGCGCTATACCGAGCGGGGCGGCGCACTGATCGCCGTTCGCAGCCGTGGCGACAATTGGTGGCTGCAGGTAATCGACACCGGCTGCGGCATCCGGCCGCAAGATCAGCAACGCATCTTTGACGAGTTTGTCCAACTGAACAACCCGGAGCGCGATCCGGCGCGCGGGGTGGGCCTGGGGCTGGCCACCGTACGCCGGCTGTGTGCTCTGCTGGGGCACCCGCTGTCATTGCGGTCGCAGCTCGGCCGCGGTTCGTGTTTCGCCTTGGCGCTACCCAAATCGCAGCCCCCGCTCGACTCGGGGGCTTGCATTCAGCCACCTGCGGAAGGGCTTGAGCTGCAAGGCCGGGTGCTGGTGGTGGAAGACAACGAGCCCGTGCGCAATGCCCTGTCCGCAGCCCTGCAAATCTGGGGCTTGACTGTCGAAGCCACCGCCAGCGGAGCGGCAGCGCTGAACCTGGCGCAGCGGCAGCAATTCGATGTCGTGCTGTGCGACTGGCGCCTGCCCGACGACGTATCCGGCGTCGACATCCTTCGGGCACTGCGGCGCTGTCAGCCCGACCTGAAGCTGACCGCTTTGCTGACCGGTGAAACCACCGAGTCGCTGGGCACACTGCCTGCCAACGTCATGCTGTTGCGCAAACCCGTGCGACCGATACGGCTCAGGGCCTTGCTCGGGGCCCATCTGCCCAGCACTGACATCACTCGCGCGCGCAGCACGGTCTCGACGCCCCCGGCTTGATCCGGGTCGACGAACTTCGGGCTGGCTCAGGCGGCTTCCGTTTGATATCAAAAAAAGAGCAAAAAAGCACCTTTTTGCGCTGGGTATGGGCCGATTTGCCGCAATTTCCGGCGTCACCGGTCGCGCACGAACGGGTTGGTGCGCCGCTCGCGGCCAAAGCTGCTTTCCGGGCCGTGGCCGGGGATGAACACCGTCTCGTCGCCCATGGGCCACAGCCGGGTGCGGATGCTGTCGAGCAGCTGCTCATGGTCGCCCTGGGGAAAATCGGTGCGCCCGATGCTGCCGGCAAACAGCACGTCACCGACAAAGGCGCGCTGGATGTCGGGTGAATGAAACACCACATGGCCCGGCGTGTGCCCCGGGCAGTGGCGCACCGCCAGCGTCTGCTGGCCGATCGAAACCGTGTCGCCGTCATGCAGCCAGCGCGTGGGCGTAAACGGCTCGCAGCGCGGAAACCCGAACATCAGCCCTTGCTGTGGCAGCCCGTCGATCCAGAACTGGTCGCCCGGATGCGGCCCCACGATGGGCAGCGACAGCCTTTTGGCCAGCTCAGCCGTACCGCCGGCATGGTCGATGTGGGCGTGGGTCAGCCAGATCTGCGTCAGCGTCACCCCCAGACGCGCCGCCTCGGCGATCAGCAGGTCCAGATCGCCCCCGGGGTCGATCACGGCGGCCTGCTTCGTCTCGTCGCACCAGACGAGGGACGCGTTTTGCTGAAACGGGGTAACGGGGATGGTTTGATATCGCAGCATGCGCCGATGGTAGCGCCAGCGCCCGCCCGCGTGCCGGCGCCGGCACCGCCGTGAGCGCCCGGTCCGTGCCCCCGCTGAATAAATGTCGCGAAAACTGGCGATACCCAGCGCAAAAAGGTCGCTTTCAGCTATGAACAGCAGAGCGATTCGATTTACCGACTCAGCATCCGGGAGCGCAAGCGCAAGAGGCGTGCGCGCATTTCCTGCACCTCTGCTCCGAGCATCTCTTTTCTCAATGCGGGCTCGGCAGCGGCCAAGGCCCGTTCTGCATCGTCACACATTGCGCGCAGGTTCGGGTGGTGCGCCAGTTCGGCGCACAACAGGCGCACCAGCGTCACGTAATCCACGCTCGCATGGGGCCCCTCGGCGTAGGTTCTGACACGCCACAGCTCAGGCACATGGGCTGGGTCAGCGCAATGTATTGACCCAGCAGTTTCTGCACAGGTCAGGCTGCTAAAGCATAAGCCTCAGCGGGGGTCTTCATGTTCAACGCCTGGTGAGGGCGTTGGTGGTTGTACCAACCGATCCAGTCCGCAATCACGCGGCTG
>NZ_JBXVVU010000003.1:0-345415 GCF_057219955.1 Curvibacter sp. T50 | reverse complement strand
CAGCCGCGTGATTGCGGACTGGATCGGTTGGTACAACCACCAACGCCCTCACCAGGCGTTGAACATGAAGACCCCCGCTGAGGCTTATGCTTTAGCAGCCTAACCTGTGCAGAAACTGCTGGGTCAATACAACCTTGGCCTTGAAGGCTGGACTGTGGGAACGGCGGCTACGCCGCCCGGATGACTTCTTGTTCATCGCGAAACTCCTTCTCGCTGGACCCCGTGGACCAGCCGGTTTGCCCGGAGTCTGCTTTATCTCACCTGTTCAGATTTGCGGAGCCACTTCTGAGTAAGAAGTGAATCTGGCGCTAGCCCTCGTAGGATATGCGCAGGCAGCTATTGACTTTTTTATTGGTCGTGGTGATTGTCCTCACGGCTTGCGCTTAGAACCACCCGCACGCGCAGCACACCAAATCTCGCCGCCACGCCATCGATGCACATGTTGCGGATCAAGATCGAGCGCACTCACAATCTCGTTCAAGTCCTCTTCGTAGAAGATTCGGCCGTCATCCAATAGCAATTCAATCTCCAGCACGCCTGGTTCGTACCCTTCTTCACCTATCCGCGCAAATGCGCCTGTTGCTAGCCTGAAGTAAATGCACCTGAAGATCGATGCAAAGTCTCCCTTTCCTTCCTTGTATTTATACGGCTTTGTTGACAGCCGCTGCGCGATCAAATCAAAATTTCCGGGAAGGCGTGCTGCAACAGATAGCTGAAACTGTGGCGACGGCTTTGGTAGCGTCGTGCTCTTTATCACTTCCATTTCTTGAATCCTTCCAGTCACTTCTTACAGGGAACATTCTTGTCGTACTGGTGATTTGACATGACGTAGTGCATAGCCTCAGCGGCAAGAACGACGCCGATTGGTGCGCCCGTCTTTTTGCCTCTTCCTGTTTCAAACCAAGTCGTTTGCCCATTCCCATCGCTAAGGTAGAAGGTTTCCAAAGCAGTCGCAATTGCCAAGCGTCCACCTCGCGTGCGAGCAAGCTCATTAACCTTGGACATAAACTGAAGCTTCTTCCGCTTCTTGAACACAACTTCGATTGCGCGCGCTCCAATGTTCACAGTCGTCACAAATCGGCCGAGGCGCCCATGCAGTAGGTGATGATCAGGCACCGAAATGGCTACTAAATCCATTTGACTTTTGGCTCCGCACATGTACTCCGGGATGACGTGATGGTCTTCGGTCTTACCAGAGACAAATCTAGACATGACCGCAGCAGATACCTCTGCACCCCCTATCGTTCCAGCATACGCACTCACCAATTGGGCAAGCAGCATTTCGTACAGGCTGGGCGGACCATCAACGTTATCGTTTTCACCAAAAATTCTGTCTTGCAGA
The DNA here is from genome assembly GCF_057219955.1 of Curvibacter sp. T50. Taxonomy (NCBI): domain Bacteria; kingdom Pseudomonadati; phylum Pseudomonadota; class Betaproteobacteria; order Burkholderiales; family Comamonadaceae; genus Curvibacter; species Curvibacter sp. T50. The sequence continues at coordinate 344,073 of NZ_JBXVVU010000003.1, read as the reverse complement.
AAGCCGATGGCTTGGTCCTTTGCAACGTTCATCAAGATGCCTTGCACATCCATCCCCGCGCCAATTTCTCCCAAGCTCATCATCCCACTTGGATCAGTCCTCTGAACGGGATCGCTACTCGCATAGGCATACCGATTGAGTGACTTTGGATCCCTCTGCCTCCCCTCGAACGGATCCGCACTGATGAACCGCCCGATCTGCGGGTCGTACCAGCGCGCGCGCAGGTACAGCAACTGGCTGTCCTGATCCCAGTACTCCCCCGCAAACAGATGGCTTTGCTGCCAGCCGCCGACGGGGGCGTTGGTGCCCGGCCAGGGGCAGCAGATCGGCCTGGAGGACCGGTCCCGGACTCTGACCGGTGGCCGCATCGATGCGAACCTGGCGCACCAGGCTGTCACCGGTGGGGGTGGCGGTGGCGCCGGTTGTCCCGTGCCAGGCGGTGATCTGGCTGGACAGGGTCTGGGCGGGTGGGCCAGAACGCTATGCCCGTGATAGCGAAAGGCGACCTTATTACGCTGGGTATGGGCTGTTTTTGCCTTGAATCAGGCAAAAGAGCGGCCTGGGGATGGTTGCGCTGCGATTGAACTGCCCCGCATGATCCGGTGTTGCCTGGGCGAGGTGATGACAGCTCGGGATCGCTGCAGGCAGTGACGATCAGGAGACCCGCCATGCCGACAGGGCTCGCACTACGTTTCCATCCGCAACAGCAAACGGCTGTCAGTGGCAGGCATCGAGCCCTCGGTGGGCAGCATGGGCGACAGCTAAGACAACGCCTTGGCCGAGACGATCAACGGGCTGTACAAGGGCGAGGTGATTCACCGGCGGTCATGGCCCTTCCACGAATCGGTGGAACTGGCGTGGTGCGCGCCTTCGTGGAGCTGCGCGGCATGCTCTCAAGCAACCGCGAATTGGCCGGCAAGGTGTATGCCCTGGAGCGCAAGGTATGCGTGCACGAGCGCAATTTCGCCGAACTGGTGAACTCGATGGCCGATCTGATGGCCGCACCCCCACCGCCGTCCAAACGCTCTATCGGGTTCCTTCCACTGGAAAAGAAGAGGGCCAAGCCGGCCGGCAAGGCAGCAAGCAAGGCGGCGGCTCGCAGGAAGGCTTGAGGTCGCAATTTGCGCCCTTAAAGGCGGGCCCGCTCCGGCGCTCCAAGGTGGTCACGAACTGTGACCACTGAGTACGGCGCGGTGGCACTGGCCAATGTGCTGGCCTCGGCGCAGGCCGTTGAGATGGGGATTTGCGTGGTGCGCGCCTTCGCGCGACTGCGCCAGGCAGCGGGCCTGCATGCCGACCTCGCCAAGCGGCTGCTCGAACTGGAAGAGAAAACCGAACGGTTGGAGTTGTCTCACGACACCTTCAGCCGCAATACTCGCAATCAGCCGCGCCAGGTGTTCGAGGCGCTGCGCGAGCTCATGACACCGCCCGAGCCGGCCAAGCGGCCTATCGGATTTGTGACGCCTGAAGAGAAGAAGAAGCCGCCAACAGGGAAGGCGGCGACGCGCAAGAAAGCTTGACTGCTGCGTTTTTCTGCGGCTTAGCAGCTAACCCGCGCGACAGCTCGGGTTAGGGTGGGTTTTCTTCAAGTGATGATGGGATTGGGATCGAGATAGACAGCATCGAACCTGAACCCTTTGAGCTTCGCGGCCTTCACGCGCTGAACGAACCGCTCGGACACGAAGTAGGCAACATCGCTGTGGGGCAGTACGAACAGGTCCCGATCCCCCACTTTCTCGTCGATGAAGTTCCATTTCTTGATGGTATAGACCACCGCGCCGTCCAGGCGCTGCTCGGCCGGAATGTGCTGGGCCAGCTCTAGCGGGTGCTTCAGGCACACCGAGCCCTCGCCCAAGCTGTCCCAGCCTACCTGCTCCCTGCAGACCGCCATGAAGTAGGTGTCCCCCGGCGCATCCTCCAGGTGCACGGGATACAGCTCGGCATGCCGTGCCCAGATGTCGGCCATTTCCTTGGCGGCGCGTGGACTGATGATGTTGGCCAAGGCACTGCTCGGCGCGTCTCCGATTTTGCGCGGCTTTCGCAGCACCGGGCCTTCGCCCAGGTATTGGCGCAGCATCGGCGCCTTCCATTGGTCCAGCGGCGGCAGAGGGTCGCCTAGCGTCTCGTCATACCAGGTAACCTTTCTGTCGTCGGCGGCTGCCGCGCCGACATAGCCGGCGTACTTGGCGCCACCCCACCAGTTAAAGTACTTGGTCATTGGAGAGACCGAACGTTCAAGGCCACGAAGTTATTCGACAGCAGTTCGCGCCGGATGTCGTCCAGCGCCGAGATGATGTCTTCTCTCTTGTTCAGGCTATTGATCCGGTTGAACACTTCCCGCTCATAGGCCTCCGTGTACTTACCGCAGTGGATCATACCGATCACGTTGGTGGTCGGTCCACAGCCCGGCAAGAAGACGCCGTTGGCCGGCGAGTTGACAGATATGTTGTGGGCAGCCAACTTGTCGCGAGTTCTCTTGCCAGCGTCTGTCACCGCACCGACGATTTGATGCGCCTGCGAGCGGCTGGGCTTCATGATTCCAATCAGCTCCAAGTTCTTCGACAGCAACGCAGCGCTGGGGAAAGATCCAAGATCAATGTGCGGAATGATGTTCTTGCAGCGGAGCGCGTTGCAGAACACCTTCAGCTGCTGCCCAGCCTTCTGGCAAAGTGTCTTGCCGAAATTCGCGCACACAGGTCCGCAGCGATATCCTCCGCGGCCCCAACGTAGTTGCCGGTAACCAAGTCGAACGCGATCGACGCAGCCGTGTATGCCATGCTGACGTTATTCAGCGTGGTCATGGTTTCCCCCAGCGACATCTGCCCAGAGGCGTCGGTGTTGTGAACCGGGGCAGCATGGGAATAGCTGTACCGGTTCAATGATCGCGGATCCCTCTGCCTCCCCTCAAACGGATCCGCGCTGATGAACCGCCCGATCTGCGGGTCGTACCAGCGCGCGCGCAGGTACAGCAACTGGCTGTCCTGATCCCAATACTCCCCCGCAAACAGATGGCTTTGCTGCCAGCCGCCGGCGGGGGCGCTGGTGGGGGTGGCGGTGGCGCCGGTTGTCCAATGCGAGGGGGTTTGGCTGGACAGGGTCTGGCCGGCTGGGCTAAAACGCTATCTTAGTGATAGCGCAAAGCGACCTTCTTACGCTGGGTATGGGCTGTTTTGGCCTTGAATCAGGCAAAAGAGCGGCCTGGGGATGGTTGTGCGGCGATTGAACTGCCCCGCATGATCCAGTGTTGCGTGTGATCAGAACCCTCAAAGACCAAGGCGTGCATCGGCACCGCTTCGAGACACTGCAGCATGCCAGCCAAGTGATCGCCCACCGGATTGGCTTTTACAACCACCGGCGCCCACATCAGGCGCTGAACATGAAGACCCCCGCTGAGGCTTATGCCTTACCTGCCTGACCTGTGTAGAAGCCGCTGGGTCAATACAAGAGCAGCTTGGAACAGCCCGCGCAACTATTTTGCGCATGCCGCTACTTCAGCTCGAATCAATTCCAACAAACTGCTGGCAATCACTTGGCATTGGCTCAGTTCAAAATCTACCTCAACAATCTGGCCGACTTGACCTTGTGCAGAGGGGGTCAGATCGTAGCAAATGCACGGATCATCTGAATTAAGTGGGATCAGGTGTTTGCCAAAAATAGGCTTGGTGGTACCAGGCCACAACGTCCATTCTTCGATCAACTTCGCGCTCGCGTTGAGTTCTTTGCACTTCAAAAGCTTTTCATCGCTCAGACCGATGCCGCCGCGATTGCCGCTGGGAAAGCTCAAAAATTCATGCAATCCCAAGAACTCTTTCAGGTCCGCGGGTATGCGGATGCCGAGTTTTTTCTCCAGTGCGGCGATCTGATTAGGATTCATCGGGCCTTGACTTTGCTCGATTGCATACAAATAGCTTGATCGGCTTTGATCGAAAGTTCGAATCAATTGAGCGCAGCTCTGCTGCAAAGGGGTGCTTTGCAGATTGCTTGCCAGAAGTGTTTGCACCTTCAATTGAAGCCTTTCATCCGTGGGCAACTCGGCATCAGCTCCTGCGCCGCGAAACATCGGTGACTCTGAAATTCCTTGCAGTACTTCCAAAGCCTTGGCCAATTGCGCTTCCACTAATTGGACCTGCTCTTGCCGCGTTGGCTCGGGTCGTGCCAGGCGCGCTCGTTCAGCCTTGAGTTCCTTGCGGGCTTTTTTCAGGCCGTCCGCGAGAAATGCTTCTAAATCAGGGAAAACAACTTTTGCAATCCCTTTTCGGTAAGAGACGTTGACGATTTGATTGAGAACTCCGCCTGTGACGACGTCGGGGTCGGTGTCGATGCAATAGAAGCTGTCGTTGTGATACGCAAAGGGAAATAGTGCAGAGCTCAAAACGACTGGAGATTTCACTCCTGCCTCCGATCTAAACGGAGGGCAATGGCCGTCTAGTTCCATCCTGTTGTATGCAGATGCTTCCTCTGGAATATTTTCGAGTGTGCTAAAAAGAATAGTTCGCCACAGTTTGGTGGGGAAATCGTATTTGCCATAAAGATCCTCAAGAACACTGGGTACAGTGAAGTTTCCGCTTAACTTCTGTACTACTTCCGGGAAGAGTACTTTCTTAGAAACCATATTTACAGGCGGATCAGGGTATATTTCATTCGCAATTGCTATTAGTTCCTGTACCACATCGAAAATCTTTCGTGCTGTCATCTCACTCTTCCTGATCTATCAATATAAAAAGTCGGCGCGCCTGGCCACGCAACGTTCAAATATATAGATTGAGGCCCAACTGTTTTGACATCAGCCGCACTATAAAACCCACCCAATCTACCGCCTTGCAGTGACGACTCTGCCCTTGGCACCGGTGATAGAGAAACGCCATCTGTTTGCCACTGCAATTCGCCACCTTGCGCCGTGCTTGCATAGGGATGGGTGAGGGTTTTCTATTTTTGGAAGCCATCATGTGCACTCGACGCCTGTCGTTCCGCATACCGGACACGTGGCGAGTTTGTTGACACACGCGACGGTCACGCCACAGGTAGGGCACTTCCCGTAGTCAAGCGCTTCATCGTTCGATTGCTGCCAGTACATCTCGCTCGGCACACCCAGGAAGTGAACATACGGTTCCTTGTCCTCGCCCTTTTTCAAAGGAGGACCGAGCAAGCGCATACCTCTGGCCTATGTCGCCTGATGCGTCGAACTGCTGCGCGAACGCACCAAAGACACGGCTCAGCACCTCGATCAATTCACGCTCGTTCAGCGCAGAGAGTTGCGCGACAGTCATGTCGATTTCTGTTGAGGTCATGGCCATAGAAGCACCTTTCCATCGTTCAGAATAATCATGATCTTGTCAGGCATCGTTCCACCTGAACCGGCAGCACGCGCCAAGCCACTTTGGGCCTCTTCCGCAGTCAATCCGCCAGCTCGTCCGTCGATGACGACCTTGCTGGCTTGCTTCTTCCCGTCCCTGATGCTGGTTTTGACTGCATTACTCGTGGGCTTGTCGGGAGTCTTGAGTTCCCATTTGGTACCGCCGATGAAGAAGTCAGCCCCCTTGGTAGAGCTGCCGCCACGGATGTAGATGCCAACGCCTTGTTTCTCAGCAATTAATTCCGCCGCCTCAATTTCCTTGGGCAGTGGTGGCTTCGATTTGGGGTAAGCAACCTTACCACGGCTACCCATCTTCGAAGTAATCGTGAACGCCTTCTTGGCCAACTGCCCAATCGCCGCAGGCGCCAAGGAAGCAAGAATCCCCCACCCGTTAGCGCTGTCCCTCGATCCTCCATCCAAGGCGTCCGAGATGAGGTCAAAGCCAAAGTTGGCTTGCAGCGATCCCAAGGTCGATGCCATGTCTGACGCCCCGCTCAACTCACCCAAGCTCATACCACCACTCGGGTCCCTTTGGTGCACCGGATCACTATGCGCATAGCTGTACCGGTTAAGCGACCTCGGATCCCTCTGCCTCCCCTCAAACGGATCCGCGCTGATGAACCGCCCGATCTGCGGGTCGTACCAGCGTGCGCGCAGGTACATCAACTGGCTGTCCTGATCCCAGCACTTTTGGGTCCGCTTGAACGCCAGCCTTGGGGAGCGGTTTTCTTTGTAGGGAAGTCAGGTCAGAACCGGAACGCAATCAGATCGAGGTACGGATGAAGTCGGCCGCGCAATGCCGACCACAGGCTTTTCCGAAACTCGATCGGGAAGGGCGTCTCTGAATCGTCAAAGGAGCCCTTGACCTCGTTCATCAGCCGCTCGACTTGAGGCAGCGAGCACACCGACAGTGCCACCTTCAGCCGAAACTCCAGGAGCGTGGCGCAGTCCTCCACAGCCAATGGGGACACCACCGAAGCGGGCGGCATCCAAAGCGAGATGCACCCTCGAATGCCAAACCGCAGGTCCAATGTCTCCGTGAAGTCGCTGAATCGCGCCCCATCATCAAGCTCATTGACCTTCGCGAGCAGTTTCTGCAACTCGCTCTGCGAGTTGATTTCGGTAAGCGCGCTGGTGAGAAGTCGCCACTCTGCGGTGCCCCGAAGGTCATCAATCGCAGCGAGAGAAATCGAGTCGTCATATGGCTTCACGCAAGAATCAGCAAACGCGGCCGCTTGGTCACAGAAGTGCTCCGCAACCAATGGCCGAGCTTCCGCAGGAACTAGCACCGATCGATGGCGGTGAGCGAGAAGACTCACTTCGCTCTGCTCCCATGCCACGAAGTAGTCCGGAGTCGCCGTCCAATTGCCCAACAGCAAAGAGGAGAAGTCCGACCGTTTGGCATGCCCGGCTTCTCGGATGATTTTCAGAAGTTCCTTCGCCGTTTTCGTACGGCTATCGTCGCTCAAGAACTTCGCTTGGTGCACAAGCTCCGCATGAGACAGCGCTGCATACATATCGAAGTTCCACAGCGCATTCCCGGCGGGTGCAAGTATATTCAGCGCATAGGAGTCGAACGCGGGCAACAACGTCCACCCCAAGATCAGGTCATCTTGCTGAAACGCACGGACCCCTCCGCGACGCCCGATTTCCGACAGCTGCAATAGCGATACGTCAAGACTGCGCACCATAGAATCAAGGACCCCTTCTTGAACACCATAGCAGCGAGGTTTGTGCACCACTCACGTAGCCCGGCTTTGACGCAGTAAAGGCGTTTCCAATCGTATTTGGAGCCCTACCAGTCGTCCACCAGCCCGCCTGATACAGACCTTCGAGCGCGCGCGATCGCACCTCGCCCCTGATCAGTCTGCGCAATCTTCAGAACCTCCCACATGCGAATTCGACCAAGGGTCTTGTACGCATATTCTTCTGCGGCCTTGATCTTTTCGGAGAATGACGCAACCGCCTTCACGGTCAACCGCATGCGCTATATGTCGATGATGAACTTGGCGCAAGTTTCCCCCATGTTCCCCGGGAAAAAATAGATGTGCCCCTGTGCCGGGTCTCTCCCGGCCATTCTTTCATGCTCTTCCAAATACAGGTGTACGAGCAAATGGGCGAAGGATTTGAATCTCACCATAAGTCCGCCGTGATGGAGGAACATGATTTCGTTCTCACCGTCGACAGTCTTCTCTTCCTGAATAAGCAAATAGAACGCGCCACCCCCTTCATGACCTAGGACGAGCATATTCGGGAGGTATCGTCCACGCATCGGAGGCTGGCTTTTGTCGTACTTATAGTATCGCGCGTCGGGCTCGTCGATATCTCCGAACGCCAACTGCCAATTGCCGAATTGATCCGGGTAGGCATCCTTAAATAGACGGAGAGCCGTTGGGTCGGCAAATCGCTCCGCAGACACCGTCCGCTCATACAGGCTGCGAACCCCCGGGTGTTTGGATGCAAAGAAATGACGCGCCGAAAGCGGCAAACGCGGATCGACGCTAGTGAGATTCGGAGCTTTGAGTGGCCCAGCGGTCCTTTTGCCCAGGTGTGCGTCCACCTCCTTGCTCCAGCACTCCAGAAAGTTACGCATGCCCTCCAGAGCCCCTCTATATCCAGACGCCTGCTGGGAAAGTTTCATTCCATCACCCGTGAGTTGATCCCTGAGTACAGTCGCGGGCGGAGACGGCTCACACCCACCCATTAGAACGAACGCAACCACCCAGATTACTTTGCGCATAGACCGACCGTGGGCGCTCCAACAAGCGGCACAACGAAGAACTGATCGCCAGGATCGACTTTGCCTTCCAGCTTGCATCGCGTATAAAAGCCGCTGAGAAGTGCACCAGGAAGTTGATTGTCGGGCGAAGACAGCAGACGGTAGTTCACCGGATTATTTTCGCCCCCCTGGGAGGTTGCTGCGTAAGGGTACTCGTCACAATCTAGGACGTCGGCGCGAGAGCCCATGCATCCAGCTCTGCGCAACCAACTTCTGCTGTGCGGGGGTTCCTTTCGGTTTAACGAAAACGGGTACCCCGTACTGATCGAATCCGCAACCAATTGACGATGGTGCGGAGTCAAGTCGCCCACGATGAAGACATGGAAGCCAGGATTGCAATTCCGATCAACTGCGCCACCGCGTACGCAACGAGAAGCAATTTGACCGAGAGGGTTGATGGGAGCACGAAGATGTACGCAGTTCAGGTCGGCTGCGGTAGGGTGTGGTTTATCGAGCGCTTACTCATGGAACTGAGATTCGGAGCCCAAGCTCACCGAGGTACTTCATGTGACCGGTCGACGGAGCAATCGCCCTTGATTGAACATCACCGCTCAACTTGGCAAGAAATGGATCATCCTTCTTGGCGCCAACCATGGGAGCCTTAAGCACTTCGCGCGCCTCATCAAATCGGCCCAAATAGTTCAGGTAGCCAATCTTGGTCTGCAGAAGGTACACACTCTCCCGACGTCTAAGGTACGGCGAATCCTCAACGTATCGAAATTCCTCAGACGGGCTTTCTCCACCCATCAGGTAATCGGCAAGCCTCACCATGGCCTCCCCATCCATCAGAACCGCCAGCCAGTTGCGGATCCAATTCACTATGGTCTGATGATCAGGCCCGGACCCAGAAAGAAAGAAATAGAGCTCCTCCTGAGTGTGATCCGGCACTTGCCACAGCTTGCCATCCGCTCTCAAACATGTCGTGTTGAGCGGCACTATTCCCACGGCAGATTCGACGGAAGGATAGAAGATCATCAGCTCGATGAGGTAACTTCCCTTTGGATCAGAGCAACGATCGAAACGAACTTCTTGCGAGAATGGTCTGCCTTGCGCCATACCCATGTAGTGGCCATCGCCATACACGAATCCATCTGCAAGTAACGCTTGGTGTATCAGGATTGGAGCCTTCATAGCATCAGTCCAGGACATGTATCACTGACAGCAAGAGGTCGTCAGTTTTGCCGCCACTCGCCTCTGTTGCCCACTTCTGTAGCATCGTCGTTTCCGATGCAGTTGGCTTCTTGAGGAACACCATCGTCAGCGGTTGATTGACGTTGCCAGATATTTTGACGAACTCTTGGAACTGCGCCTTGTTCACGGCGCCCATGGACGTCTTGACTTCGACCCACCCACCAGCCTTGGTCAAATAGTCAGGGATGAAGCAATTCTTCCTGACGGGACTTACTTGACCGCCGCTAAAGCACTTTTTGTTCTTCGTTAGGCCCGTCCACACGTCTGCGACATTCTTCTCAAAGTCGCGGCCCACCTTTAACTTGTCCAGCCAGTTCCCTTTCAGGTTCGACATCACCCCTTTGATGCTTTTGATCGCAGGAAGAATGTTCTTGGGGTTAACGGAGGTCGGAATACCGGTGGCGTACTCGAACGCAAACTGCAACGAGAACTTGGCGAGTGTTGTCAGACCGGCTTTGGTTGTCACCAACGGAATGGCGACGTTCACACAGTGAACGTGGATCCCTCTGCCTCCCCTCAAACGGATCCGCGCTGATGAACCGCCCGATCTGCGGGTCGTACCAGCGCGCGCGCAGGTACAGCAACTGGCTGTCCTGATCCCAGTACTCCCCCGCAAACAGATGGCTTTGCTGCCAGCCGCCGGCGGGGGCGCCGGTTGTCCAATGCCAGGCGGTGATCTGACGGGTCTGGGTCTGGCCGGCCGGGCCAGAACGCTATGCCTGTGATAGCGCAAAGCGACCTTCTTACGCAGTTTAGGAGGTTGAATTCGGCTGGGGCTGCTTGCGGGGACGGTGGGATGGCACAAGCTAACCCGCCATAGGTGGGAAGGGGGAGATTTCTCTTTGAAGAACGGCACAGGTCCTATGTTTTATCGAGTGGCACCACCTTGACGTGGTTCCACCAATCTTCCGGCAACTGTGGTTCCTGGCGAGGTACTTTCTTGGCCTTGCGTGACGCAAGCCACGTCAGATTTCCTTGAAGCCTTCTTACCCTCTGCTGGTCCACTCGCAGTTCAGCGATCACTTCCCCATATTCATCTTCGTAAACAAACTCGTGATCGTGAACTTCCAAGTCAAGATCGATTTGACCCGGCTCGTGATCCCATTCCGTGAGCACAGCGTAGGCACCGTTCGATAGGCGAAGGAAGATAGAGCGGTAACGCTCGTCCGGAGCACCCCTGGTCGGCTTGGAACTAAACGCCTTAGGCCTGGCCTTCAACGTTACGGCAATTGCATCGAAGTCAGCCGTGATCCAGGCAACGGTGCTGATGTTCCCTCGCGCAGTTGGTTTCGGCAAAGCGGCATAGGCTATGGGCGTCATGTTCTGACCTACTTTTTGCAGGGGACCGTCTTACTGTACTGATGATTTTTCGCAAAGCTGTCCGCTATCGGCGTTGACCAGCATGCCGCCCTGGACCATGACCAATACCCGTCGGTGGCTTGCAGCGTCGCGCCCGCGTTCATGCGCCCGGCGATGGCGCCACCTGTGGGCGCGCTGACCAAAAAGCAGAGGCGAACGTGCAATCAGCGATACAGCCTGAGGATCCTGTCCGACCGCGTACTTGGCAGCCTTGTTGATTTGCGGCGTGATCGAAAGAATGGACCCATCGGAAACGATGAAGCTATATCCATCGGCGGTGCAACGCGGAAGGCTTCCTTCTGGAAAGAGAGTGACCTCAACGCGGATTGAGCGTCACGCTGGTGTAGATCGACTCGCCGTTGTCCAAGCATTCGACAGAGAAGGAGCTCGTGTGCCTCAAAGGCACCCATGCAGCCATCATTCCTATGGTGCGCTCGCCACGAAACACAATTACGTGGGCGTTGGCAGATCGCCCATCAAGAGAAGTCGTCACCTGTGAAACGACCTTCACGTCCACCTCGTACGTCGCCTTGAAGTCCACGGTGAGCTCGCGAGACTCCCTTTGTCGATCTAGCACCACATCCCCGAAGTCGATTGCGTGCTTAAGCCTGGGATTCTTTGATTGATCCTCATCGGCCCGGCAGATCGTGACGTCCAGAATGGCTGTTGATTTCATGGCATTGCCCTGCTAAGGGTTCATCAAATTCGGCCCGATCGGGAACACGTCCACATCTATCAGGGCCCCCGCGGGACAGTAACGCACATATTGCTGCGTTCCGTGGACTGGACTTAATTCCTCACCATCGATAGCCGCGAACCAGGATACCGCCCTGCCCAGATTGCCACCGTAAAACCGATCGGCCAGGCCGCGCCGTGTCACTGACGTCGTCCACGGAGGAATGTCGGTTGCATAGGCGCCCGCGGGGAACGTAATGCCGCCGCCCAACCGCCCACGATACATGGGTGAGCACATCATCTTCTGGCTGCCCATGATCGCCGCCGCCCGCGGTGCGTCGGTGTAATGGAACAGCAGCGCTCCACGCCTGCGACGCGATTTCTCCAGCACCTGCGTCATCAGCGTTGCACGGGCATTTTTCTTCGCCTGCTCCATCTGCGCCGAGGGAATCGAGGCAATCGCCAGCGTGCCCACCGTCAGCACCAGCTTGCGCAGGAACGAGCCCATGAGCATCTTCGCAGCCGCCGCACCGGCCGCACCCATGCCCAGCGACGCGCTCGTTCCGATGGACAGCGACATCGCGGTTTCCGCGCCGCTGGGGTCCGTACCATGCACCGGATCCCCATGCGCATACCCATAACGGTTCAAGCTCCTCGGATCCCTCTGCCTCCCCTCGAACGGATCCGCGCTGATGAACCGCCCGATCTGCGGGTCGTACCAGCGCGCGCAGGTACAGCAACTGGCTGTCCTGATCCCAGTACTCCCCCGCAAACAGATGGCTTTGTTGCCAGCCGCCGGCGGGGGCGCTGGTGGGGGTGGCGGTGGCGCCGGTTGTCCAGTGCCAGGCGGTGATCTGGCTGGACAGGGTCTGGCCGGCTGGTCCAGAACGCTATGTCCGTGATAGCGCAAAGCGACCTTTTTACGCTGGGTATGGGCTGTTTTGGCCTTGAATCAGGCAAAAGAGCGGCTTGGGGATGGTTGTGCGGCGATTGAACTGCCCCGCATGATCCGGTGTTGCGAGTGATCAGAACCCTCAAAGACCAGGGCGTGCATCGGCACCGCTTCGAGGCACTGCAGCATGCCAGCCAAGTGATCGCCGACTGGATTGGCTATTACAACCACCGGCGTCCACATCAGGCGCTGAACATGAGGACCCCGGCTGAGGCTTATGCCTTGGCAGCCTGACCTGTGTAGAAACTGCTGGGTCAATAGATCGTTGCCGTGTAGTCTGCTCCCATGCAGGAACGGAGCGCACCGACGACCGTCCACCGCATGGTTGCCGGTGTCCATGCGCTGGTGCGGATGGACACGGCTGTGGGGGTCATTTCGCGAAGATTCGAGGGAATATGGTCAGGAGGCTGACCGGGAGACGGGATGGGAACTTGGGGATTTCAGCCTAAACGTCCACGGACAGACCGGAATCGGGGCTTGAATTCACTCGGTTCCTGCCGCGTGGACGCTTGGACAGGACAACTAAACAGCAATAGAGAAATTGAAGTCTGGAGTTGACCCTATTCCGTGGACACATCATTCTTTGTGTTCAAGGAGTCGCAAATGTCCAAAGTCCGACCGCCGTACCCGGCGGAATTTCGCCAGCAGATGGTCGAGCTCGTTCGAGCCGGCCGCTCACCCGCGCAGCTCTCGCGTGAGTTCGGCGTCACCGCCCAGTCCATCACCAACTGGGTTGGCCAAGCCGCTATCGACGACGGCAAGCCCTTGCCTGGAAAGGAAGGTCTGACCACCGCCGAACGTGAAGAGCTGGTGCGCTTACGCCGGCAATTGCGCCAGGTCCAGATGGAGCGCGACATATTGGCAAAGGCTACGGCCTGGTTTGCCGGTCGCAGCGATGCGACTTCAACGAAGCCTTCGGACTCGTGATGGCGAACCAGGCCGACCTCCCTGTGCGCACCATGTGCCGCGTCCTGGGCGTGTCAGCCAGCGGCTTCTATGCCTGGCGAGACCGTGCCCCGTCCCAGAGCAGCATCGCTAACGCGGTCATGACCGAGCGCATCCGCCAGATTCACCAGAACTCCTATGAGTCCTACGGCATGCCGCGCGTGAGAGCGGAGCTCATCGAGCAAGGCGTGTGCATCAGCCGCCAGCGTGTGGCCCGCCTCATGCGCGAAGCCGGTATCCACGGCGTCAGCAAGCGCCGAGGCTTCACTGTCACCACCCGTCGCGATAAGCGTCAGCCACCGGCCAGCGACCTGGTCAACCGGCGTTTCCACGCCACAGGTCCGAACCAGCTGTGGGTGGCGGACATGACCTACGTGCCGACCTGGATGGGCTTCCTCTATCTGGCTGTGGTCATCGATGTCTGGAGCCGGCGCGTGGTGGGCTGGGCCATGGGAGAGCGCATGACGAGCGACCTGGTGCTGACAGCCTTGAACATGGCGTTGGAGCAACGCAAACCCAAGGGTGTCATTCACCATTCGGACCAGGGCAGCCAGTACACCAGCGTGGCCTTTGGCGAACGATGCCGGCAGATGCAGGTGCGGCCCTCTATGGGAACGGTGGGTGATGCCTACGACAACGCTATGTCCGAGAGCTTCTTCGCCAGCCTGGAAGGCGAGCTCATGGAGCGCAGCACCTTCCAGAGCAAGGCTCAGGCCCGCATGGCGGTCTTCACCTGGATTGAAGGCTGGTACAACCCCCGGCGCCGCCACAGCGGCCTGGGCTATCTTTCACCGCTGAACTTTGAAAGGAGCAAGCTGGCCCTGTTTGATGTTGTCGATGATGCCAACGTGCATGAGCAGACAATGTCTGAAACGGTTTGAGAATCAAACCACTACCCGTCCACCGAAGTGGGTCAACTCCAACTCCAACTCCACCCTCACACTGCGAGCCTTTCTATAGATTTCGCTAACAAGATTGGGTACTTGCGTTCGATCGTGAGCGCCACCCGCGCGACGCGATCGTAAAGTTCTGCCGGGACAACTGGTTTTGACACTGGAGGGGCGCCCTCCTCGACAATTTGGCTAGCACTTTGCATCCACCTTTCGGTCTCCGCGCCAAGCGAATCGATCAAGCCTTCATAGAACCAGGGCAGTGGGAACTTTTCGAGAAATGAAACACGCAAGTCATACACCGCTTCCCACGCCACTTTCGCTTTATCCGTGATTTGGGAGCTTGGCATCATGTTCAGACGTAGCAAATTCGGAAAGGTCTGATGCATATGAAGCGCCTGCACTACGTCCGCTTCCGACCAGCGACTCAGTACATCGCTCAGGACGCGAGTGGACTTCTTGGCATCGCTCAGTACTCGATCTGGAGTTGTCGTCATCGGCGTTGGGGTAAGGCCGAGAGAAAGATCACTATTGACTGCGGCAATAACGGGAGAGATGCCCTCCTCGAACCGCCGAAATACGTACGGTGCAAGCACCCGCTCCCAATCAAGTAGGTAGTCGCGCAAGCCGTCGGCACAACCTGCTTTCAGCGGCAACACGTACTGTTCTACTTCCACCAAGTCATTCCAACCCTGGAACTTCGATCCAAAACCGGAGACCGCTTCGACGTTCAGTCCTGACAGAATGGGCAAAGTGGTCACCGACCATTTGTTTTGGCGAGCGAAGGCCTTCACCCTGCTGACCATCGCCGCATCAAAGAACGAGCGATACCATGCACTGAGTTTTTGCCAGCGGGCGCTTGAGCGATACCTCGGCACAAAAAACAGGTAGTGATTCCTGGGTGCCACATACCAACTGATCTGAAACCCCAGTTCATGGAGTTCCAGCGTTACCAGTCTCGCGCCAGAGTCGCTTTGATGATTGGACAAGAGAGGGCCAAAAAGCTCTTGGGCCTGCCGGAGCGTGATAGCGCCAGTTGTTACTTCTTGCAATTTTTACTCCAGGATGTATTGGATTTATGCCGAGCGTATAGGGGCCCGTACTCCCCAAGAGCCTGCCGAATCGTCACACCGTGCCCGTGGTCAATGAACCCGGTGCCTTCATAGAACCCGTACAGCATTCCGACAATAGCAAGTCTCGTCGTCGGGTTCCGAGCAGCGTACCGCATATAGGTCTTGTTGCTCTGATTTCTGAATCTTCCACGATTCAGCGACAGATGAATGGCTTTGCCCAACACCTCAACTGAGAGTGCAGTCGCATCCAGTAACATGTGAATAACGTCGTGGTCCGCCCTGTCCAACTGGACCTTTGGAAACTGATTGTCCGCCCCACACATGTAGACAGGAATGGAGTGGTGCAAGGGTGGCTTCGGGCCAATGGGTAGGCCGGCAAAGCCGCTCATGCTTGGGCCACCGGCAGACATAAGCGCGCTAGGGTCCAACGCCCTAATTGTCATGGCCATTATGGAATCCCAAATAGTCGGCTTTTCACTTGCGTTGTCATCTTCACGGTCCATGTCAGGAGCGATGAGCGAGTTGACAAAGTCGTACGCGTTGTAAGCCCGCATCGACAACGTGGCCACCGTATTGAGCCCGGCACCAATTTCTCCCAAGCTCATCATTCCGCTCGGATCAGTCCTTTGAACGGGGTCGCTACTCGCATAGACATACCGATTGAGCGACTTCGGATCCCTCTGCCTCCCCTCAAACGGATCCGCGCTGATGAACCGCCCGATCTGCGGGTCGTACCAGCGCGCGCGCAGGTACAGCAGCTGCGCATCCTGATCCCAGTATTCCCCCGCAAACAGGTGGCTTTGCTGCCAGCCACCGACGGGGGCGTTGGTGAATCCTCCCGGATTGCTGTGGCTGCCCGGGATGCGCAGCTGCCCGAACGCGTCGGTGGCCACCGCCTCCTGCACTTGCCCGGCCGCATCCACCGCCCCCAGGCTGGTGCCCAGGTGCCCGGCCAGGGGTAGCAGATCGGCCTGGATGACCGGTCCCGGACTCTGACCGGTGGCCGCATCGATGCGAACCTGGCGCACCAGGCTGTCGCCGGTGGGGGTGGCGGTGGCGCCGGTTGCCCCGTGCCAGGCGGTGATCTGGCGGGACAGGGTCTGGCCGGCTGGGCCAGAACGCTATGCCCGCGATAGCGCAAAGCGACCTATTTGCCCTGGGTAGGGGCTGTTTTTGCCTTGAATCAGGCGAAAAGAGCGGCTTGGGGTTGATTCCAATCCAAATCTGGGCCATGAGGAGTATTCATCCGGCGGTGACAGCGCCACCGCCCAAGCGCTCTATCGGGCTTGTGACGCAGGAGGGCGAGCCCAGCAAGGCCGGGACCACCAAGACAAAGGCCGCTGGCAAGAAGGAGTAGCACGCCAGGTGTCGGCCAAAAAGGAAGAAGCCACCGGAACCCCACAGTTTTAGCGGCTGGCAGGGGTTGCAGGTGGCTTTTTTGCTTGAGAGAGCAAGAAGAGAATCGGGCGCCATCCCTCGTGCGATATGCCCATGCAGCTATTGAATTTGCACTGAAGCCGAGATTCAACTTGCTCCCTCAACAATGCCAATCACCTTGCCCTCGGCCACTACGCGTTCTGGAATGACAGTCAAGGTGAGATCGCGGTCAGTTGGGAAGAATTCGTGGATCGACTTTCCGTAGTGCTCCTCGATCGAATTGCGCATGGTGAGCTTTATCAGCACTTCGTAAGGAACTCCAAGGGCCATCACACCTCCGCCGGGTCCGATTCGCTCAAAGTGACAAGATGTCCGCTGTTCACCAACTAGATTCATCAGCGGACGATACGAGTAGGCAATGTCATCCAAGAGACCACCCCGGAGCGAAGGTTCGAAGAAGGTCAACGTAGCCCTGAGATAGGTTTTGGAAGGCATTGCTGATTGACCGCCATTTCTATCAATCCCTTTGCCGGAAGCAAACGACCGAGTCGAAGTCACCAGCGCGAGCACTTTGCGCTTTCACCCAAAAGTAGAGCATGCCAACGTCTGGACACTGGCGGTGCGCGCCCGTGTCGAGTTGGAGTAAAAGGCGCCACGCCGCTGCTGTTTCAGGAGGATTGGTCGTCAACTCGCAGGCAATATTTTGCATGTCGTCGCTTTGCAAGACATAGGGGAATCCGCCAAGTTGATGTTTGTGCCGTCGGCCAAAAGGGGTTTCGCACATACGCTGCCAAACATCGGCAGGGGGGGTCGGTGACTCTGGCGCGAGAATGCCCAATCGCTCAACGCTGGGTACGCTGGTTATCTTGGTAGCCTTTAGTGCGATGGGCGCATCTGGGGCAACGCCGTGGTGAAGGGCGCGCGGCAAATCTGCAACGTACAGCACCGCCCACCGCGAGCGATCCGTTGGATCATGACCCAGAACTTCGGACTCGAAATCGAAAAAAAACAGAAGAGCACCCTTCGCTGGCAGCCAGTCAACCTTATGCGCCTTATGCATCTCCGCAAGTGATAGACGAATTACAAAATCCAATGGACGTCCGTTGCGCTGAGGCCATGGAGTGGTCTTCGGCAGCCCAGGCGTTCCGCCTAGGTGCGATCGCGCTGGTTCCCGGCTGTGTTGCAGCTGCAACGCGGGCACACCATACTGTTTGGCCAGCGCCAAAAACTGAGGGTCGATCTGCTTCTCATAGTTTGAATATCGACTGCTCGCGCCACGCGTCGCATCGAATTTCGCACTTGCAGCAGTCGACGCCTGTGGTTGTTGCCCGTTGAACCAAGCCGCCGCGCCTGGTGGCAATCGCCTGGCATGCTCGATGAACTCAGCAATGTCATCGTGCGTGATCCAGATATGACTATTGACTTCGATGCCAAGGGCACTTGCAACGGCTGACAGATCGGCGAAGCTGACCATAGATCTGCCGTGCCGGTTCGGTGCTGCCGCGACGCACAGGTCAAGCTTGTTGGGGTTGTCTACCCGTTGATTCGCATATGCGTACCTGCCATTGCTCAGACTGAACCATATCGTGCGTTCGTTTGAATTCGAATCGGCAGACCACTCCTCAACAATGCTGCCAGCAAGTCCATTGGGGGCAGACAACAGGTTGTACGCATATCTCGCCACACATGTGTAGTCTGCGACTGGGACCTCCTTTTCCCCGCAAGGCACTGCAATGACTTGCCTGATTTGAAGCGCTGGATGAGACATAACGGTTAGCGGCTGCATTTTTGCCATGTGTGATTTGCGGTTGCGAACTGCATGCCTTCCCGCATAAGTACCGCACCCATGTTCTGACCAGTTTTTTCACCGGCACCTGTGCCGATCCAGCCGCCTGTAGAGTAAAACACTCACAAACCAGCGACGATAGCCTCACGGCCATAAGGGCTCTTGGCGGTCTTTATGAGCGGGGGCAAATCGGACTTACTGCGTCGCCGCTTACCAAGCACGTCATATGCTTTACCGGCAATGTTGATTGACAAATTCAGCGCCAAAAGACTCGCGTGCAAATGATCATGATCTTGGCCTGAGACCCAAACCTTCTCTTGAACTTTTCCCCCACACATGTAAATCGGAATGACATGGTGGCGTTCAGGCATTTTTATGGCAGACAAAACGAGGTGCATCGCAGCAGAACCAGTGTCAACCACCGTCTCTGGCCCAACGCCAGCTATCGCTTTAAAGAGTATGGCGAAGAGCATCTCATACAGACTCGGTGGTCCATCTAGCGTTTCATCTCCACCGAAGATGCGGTCTTCCACGTATCCCAGTATCTGCTGTTGAGCGAGGCTCGTCAGGGAGCCCTGTATATTCAAACCGGTTCCAATTTCTCCCAAGCTCATCTCCCCGCTTGGATCAGTCCTTTGAACCGGATCGCTACTCGCATAGAGGTAGCGATTCAGTGACCGCGGATCCCTCTGCCTCCCCTCAAACGGATCCGCACTGATGAACCGCCCCGAGGCGGGTGCCCAGGTGCCGGGCCAGGGGCAGCAGATCGGTCTGGAGACCGGACTCTGGCCCTGACCATGACTCCGCCCGATGGGTCAAATCGCTACGCTTGCGATAGCGCAAAGCGACCTTTTTGCGTTGGGTATTGATGGTTTTGGTCTTGAATCGGGCGAAAAAGCGCCTCGCCGGTCTGCTCGCACGTCTGGCGGCCACCGCAGGCGACGCGGCCGCCCAGCAGGCACCGCTGACACTGGCGGTGGACGAATTCCGGCGCTTTGAATCGTCCAACCAGCTCGGCAACCGCCGGGCGCTGCGCCCCACGCAGGTAGGTGGTGTGGACCTGCCCGAAGGCGCGCTGGTGACGCTGTGCGTCGGCACGGCCCGCGCATCGAGGCCAGGCAACGCGTTCGACGGACCCCGAAACGGGTTGCGCCGCAGAAATCAGATGTTTTCGGCCGTTACCCAGCGTAAAAAGGTCTTTGTTCGCTCTCTTTTCGGGAGCTATTCAGCAGAAGTTCCGAAAGCGTCATGCCGGCCGGCAGCGCCCGAGCGCGCAACGGCGCGAGGGTGGCCGTATCGGCGAGCAGCAAGGCGGTGACCAGGGGCTGGGCCGGCGTGCGCGGCAAGTCCACCAGCAGCACTTCGCCCCCGGAGTCCAGCGTTCCGACCAGCCCGAGCTGGATCAGCGTGTCCATGACCGGCTCCAGTTGCAGCGGGTCCACCTTCAGGGTTTCGGCAAGGTCCTTGGTCGCCAGCGCCGGCGCGCCAGGATGCTCGCGGGCCTGCTGCAGCAGGGCCAGCGCCTCCAGCGCCAGCTCCAGCCGCCAGCCCGGGGTGTCGCCGCGCCGCGCAACGCCCGCCAGCAGGCTGGGCAGGTATGCCGCAATGACGGCACCGAACAGCAGCACCATCCAGACCAGATAGATCCACAGCAGCAGGATGGGGATGGTTGCAAACGCGCCGTAAATCGCGGAAAAGCCCGGCATGACCCGCAAATAGGTCGCCAGACCGGTCTTGGCCAGTTCGAGCCCCAGCGCGACAAACACCCCGCCGGCCAACGCATGGCTCCAGCGGACGCGGGTGTTGGGCACAAAGCGGTACAGCGCGGCCACACCGCCCACGGCAATCAGCAACTCAAGCAGATCAAGGCCCATGCCCATGGCGGTGGGCAGCTTGCCCACCAGGCCACGGGAGGCCGACACCGCGTAGGACGCGATCGCCAGTGTTGCCGCCAGCAGCAGCGGCCCCAGGGAAAGAACCGCCCAGACCATCAGCACCCGCTGCGCCAGCGGCCGGCGCCGGCGCACGCGCCAGATGGCGTTCAGCGTGCGGTCTATCGTCAGCACCAGCGATACCGCCGTCGCCAGCAGAAAGGCAAAGCCGAGCGCCCCGACCCGGCTGGCCTTGGCGGAGAACTGCGTCAGGTAGCCCATGACCTGGCGGGCAATGGATTCGGGAAACAGGCTGTCGGCCAGCCATTGCTGCATGACGCCCTGCAACTTGCCGAACGCCGGAAAAGCGGAGAACACGGCCAGCAGCACGGTGAACAGCGGCACCAGCGCCAGCACCGTGGTAAACGTCAGGCTGCTGGCGTTGAGCGCCAGGCGGTCTTCGCGAAAACGGTCGCGCAACGTGCGGGCGGTGTGCAGCCAGGGGAAGTGCTGCAAGGTCTTCAACAGATCCAGCGGGGCGAAAGGGCGCATGGTCGCTATGATGCCAGCCCGATGACACGCAACCCCGTCGAACTCAGCCGCCGTCTGGCCGTAGCGTCCTTGCTGGCGCTGATTGCGCTGTGCCTGGCGTGGGAACTGTGGCTGGCGCCGCTGCGTCCCGGCGGATCCTGGCTGGCCCTGAAGGTGCTGCCCTTGTGCATTCCCCTGGCCGGCCTGCTGAAGAACCGCATGTACACCTACCGCTGGCTGAGCCTGCTGGTGTGGCTCTACGTCACCGAAGGCCTGGTGCGCGCCACCAGCGAGCACGGGCCGGGTGCCTGGCTGGCCGCAGCCGAAGTGCTGCTGTGTGTGGTGTTGTTTGTGGCGTGCACCGCCCATATCCGCCTGCGGCTGCGCCAGGCAAAAGCCACCGGCGCGGACAGCGCCACAGCATGAATCCGACGACCGACCCGCCGCGTCAGCCCCTGCTGGATGTGCTGCGCGCCGCCGTGGGCGAGCGGCATGTGCTGGCCGAAGGCGACCTGAGCGCCTACACCCAGGACTGGCGCAAGCGCGTGCGCGGCCGGGCGCTGGCCGTGGTGCGCCCCGGCAATACCGCCGAGGTGGCGGCCGTGGTGAAAGCCTGCGCGGCAGCCGGCATCAGCATCGTGCCGCAGGGCGGCAACACCGGGCTGGCCGTGGGCTCCGTGCCCGATGACAGCGGCACGCAGGTGGTGCTGAGTCTGACCCGCATGACGGCCGTGCGCGCGATTGACGCGGCCAACCTGACCATCACCGTCGAAGCCGGCTGCGTGCTGCAGAACCTGCAGGAAGCGGCCGAGGCAGCCGGTTTCCTGTTTCCGCTGAGCCTGGCGGCCGAGGGCAGTTGCACCATCGGCGGCAACCTGGGCACCAATGCCGGGGGCACCCAGGTGGTGCGCTACGGCAATACCCGCGACCTGTGCCTGGGGCTGGAGGTGGTGACGGCGCAGGGCGACATCTGGGATGGCCTGTCGGGCCTGCGCAAGGACAACACCGGTTACGACCTTCGCGACCTGATGATCGGCAGCGAAGGCACGCTGGGCATCATCACCGCCGCGACGATGAAGCTCTACCCGCTGCCCAAGGTCCGACTCACCGCGTGGGCTGCCGTGCCCTCGCTCCAGGCCGCGGTGGCGCTGCTGGGTCTGGCGCACCACCACCTCGGCCCCGGCCTGACCGGCTTCGAGGTCATGGGCCGGTTCGCGCTGAGCCTGGTGGAACGGCACTTACCGCAGCTCACCGTGCCGCTGATGGACGCAAGCATGGCAGCACCCTATTTTGTGCTGCTCGAAAACTCGGATCACGAATCGGAACAGCACGCCCGCGCCCTGTTCGAGCACCTGCTGGAGACAGCCATGGAGCAGGAACGGGTCAGCGACGCGGTGGTGGCCGAGAGCCTGAACCAGGCGCGCCAGCTGTGGCACATCCGCGAGAGCATTCCGCTGGCGCAGGCCGAGGAAGGCCTGAACATCAAACACGACATTTCCGTGCCGGTGTCGCGCATTCCGGCTTTTGTGGCGGAGACCGACGCGCTGCTGGCACGCGAAATTGCCGGCGTGCGACTGGTGAATTTCGGCCATCTGGGCGACGGCAACCTGCACTACAACGTGCAGGCGCCGGCGGGCGAAGACCCTGCCGCCTTCCTGGCGCGCGAGGAAGAGCGCGTCAACACCCTGGTGTACGGCGCCGTGGCGCGATTTGGCGGCTCGATTTCGGCGGAGCACGGTGTCGGCAGCCTCAAGGCGGCGACGCTGGCGCACTACAAATCGCCCGTGGCACTGGCGCTGATGCGCGCGATCAAACAGGCGCTGGACCCCCGCAATACCCTCAATCCGGGGCGCGTTCTGCTGCGTTGAGGCGCCGAGGCGTCGGGGCGCAACGTCCCGCCGGCCTGTGGCAGCCATCCCTGACGCAGGTCAACCCCGTCCCGCGCGGGTTGATCACAATGACTCGCATCTGCTGCACGCGGGAGTGATGCCATGGGATTTTTCAGCCGATTTTTCAAGACCGACAAGCTCGACCAGGCCGATCCGGCACTTTCGCGCCTGCCTGACGACGCCGCCAGCGAAATCGGTCTGGACGCCAGCACTGCGGCGGCGGTGTTGTCCGAGATTGATATCGACACCGCCATCGCCGCCCACGAAAACTGGAAGCTGCGCCTGCAGAACGTGCTGGACGGCAATTCCGCCGAAGACCTCCGACCCGAACTGGTCTGCCGGGACGACCGCTGCGACCTGGGCAAGTGGCTGCACGGTCCGGGCGGCCAGCGGCTGGGACATTACCCCGCCTTCACCGTGCTGGTCGCGCGGCACAAATACTTTCATGTGCAGGCGTCGAACGTGCTGGCCCTCGCCCAGGGCGGCGAAGCCGACAAGGCGGCCCAGGCCCTGGGCAGCGGTTACCGGCATGCCTCCAACCAGGTGGTGCTGATGCTCAAGGAGCTCAAACGCGGACTGGGACGCTGACGCGGTCGGGCCAGGCCGATAAAATCGCGGGTTTTGCGGCCGCGCAGCGCGCCGTCTCACTTCACGGACCTGCCCGGCATGAGCCTCTCCCCCCACCGCCCCGTCCGCTCCCAATACGAAGACTTCCTGCGCCATGTGGACACCCATGGCGTGTTCAAGGCCGACCGCACCGGCACCGGCACCCGAAGCGTGTTCGGCTACCAGATGCGCTTCGACCTGAACGAGGGCTTTCCGCTGGTGACCACCAAGAAGGTCTACCTGCGCGCCATCATCGTGGAGCTGCTGTGGTTCCTGCGCGGCGGCTCCAACGTGAAGTGGCTGCAGGAACGCGGCTGCACCATCTGGGACGAGTGGGCGCGCCCCGATGGCGACCTGGGCCCGGTCTACGGCGTGCAGTGGCGCAGCTGGCCCAAGCCCGACGGCGGCCACATCGACCAGATCGCCGACGTCATCCGCACGCTCAAGACCAACCCCGACTCGCGCCGCATCATCGTGAGCGCCTGGAACGTGGCCGAACTCGACCAGATGGCGCTGATGCCCTGCCACGCGTTCTTCCAGTTCTACGTGGCGCCGGCCACCGAGCCCGGCGGCCGCGGCCGCCTGAGCTGCCAGCTCTACCAGCGCAGCGCCGACATCTTCCTGGGCGTGCCCTTCAACATCGCCAGCTATGCGCTGCTGACGCACATGGTGGCGCAGCAGTGTGACCTGGACGTGGGCGACTTCATCTGGACCGGCGGCGATTGCCACATCTACAGCAACCATGCCGAGCAGGTGGCGCTGCAGCTCGCGCGCGCGCCCCTGCCCTACCCCACGCTGCACCTCAAACGCCGGCCCGAATCGATCTTCGACTACGAATACGAGGATTTCGAGGTGCTCGGCTATCAGAGCCACCCGGCCATCAAGGCCCCGGTGGCCATTTGATGGCCCCCACGCTCCCTCACTGCGTGTGGTCGCTGTACGTGCCTCAGCCAGAGGCAACGGCCCTTCATGCCGTCCGGATGTGCGCAGGCACATCCGGAGCCGCGGCACTCAGCCCCGCGGGGGCTGGCCTTGCTTGGGGCGGCCCGGCGCGGCGGCCGTTGCGCCCCCGGTGATTTCCCGCCGGCAATTCTGGGCGCTGGTGGCGCTTACGCTGATGTGGGGCGTCAACTGGCCAATGATGAAGCTCTCGCTGCGCGAGATCACGCCGATGTACTTCCGCGCGCTCACCATGACGGGCGGTGCGCTGTGGCTGTACGCGTTCTACCGCGCCCGCGGCATCCGCATGACGCCGCAGGGCCCCGAATGGCGCGCCGTGGCGCTGCTGGGTCTGCCCAACATGCTGGGCTGGCACGTGATGTCGATCTTCGGCGTGAAGGAGCTGGCCTCGGGCCGTGCCGCCATCCTGGGCTTCACGATGCCGATCTGGACGGTGCTGATCGGCGTGGGCCTGCTCGGCGAGCGGCTCACCCGCCGCGTTGCCTTCGCCGCCGTGGCCGTCGCGGTGGCCATTGCCTTGCTGGTGTCCGACGAGCTGCGCGCGCTGGCCGGGCGGCCGGTCGGCGTGCTCTGGATGGGCGGCGCCGCGGTGTGCTGGGCCATCGGAACGCTGATGATGCGGCGCATGAAACACACGCTGCCGGTGGAGGCACTCACCGTCTGGATGATGTTCTGCGCGGCCGCCTGCATCTGGGTCATCGCCGCCGTCACCGAGCCGCTGCCCGCGATGCGGTTCACGCCGGTCATGTGGGCCAGCCTGGCCTACGGCGTGCTGATCAACTACGGATTCGCCCAGATCATCTGGTTCGGCCTGGCGCGCAACCTGCCGCCCGCCACCAGCGCGATGAGCGTCATGGCGGTACCGATGATCGGCACCCTGAGCGCGCCGCTGATCGTGGGCGAATGGCCACGCTGGCAGGACGGCGTGGCGATGGTCTGCGTGATGGCCGCCATCGCCGCGGTGCTGCTGCCCCCGCGCGGCGGCACGCCCCCGGCACAGCGGCCACAATCCTGACATGCACACCGACACCCCCCGCCTGCACCTGATCTTTGCCCGCGCGTCCAATGGCGTGATCGGCCGCGACGGCCGCCTGCCCTGGCACCTGCCCGAAGACCTGGCCCATTTCAAGCGCACCACGCTGGGCTGCCCGGTCATCATGGGCCGCAAGACCTGGGACTCGCTGCCGCCGAAATTCCGCCCCCTGCCGGGCCGCGCCAACATCGTCATCACCCGCCAGGCCGGCTGGCAGGCGCCGCGAGCGGTGCGCGCCGGCTCAGTCGCCGAGGCCGTGGCCGCCTGCGCCGGCGCCGCCGATGCCTGGGTCATCGGTGGCGCCGAGATCTACGCCCAGGCGCTGCCGCTGGCCGACACGGCGGTGGTCACCGAAATCGACAGCCCGTTTGCCGGTGACGCGCTGGCCCCGACTCTGGGCACCGAATGGACACCGCAGGCTGAACCGTGGCAGACCGCCGCCAACCATCTGCGATACCGGTTTGTGACCTGGCGCCGCCACCGGGTCGGTGCCGTCTGACGGTGCAGCCCCCGGCCGCGCGGCCGAGGGGGCAACAAAACGATCCCTTTTTTCATAGCATCAAAGCACGTTTTTACGCTGGGTACCGGCCAAATATTAAGGAAAACCCGTGAAAATCGCCACCTGGAACGTCAACTCCCTGACCGCGCGCCATCAGCATGTGCTGGACTGGCTGGCCATCGCCGCACCCGACCTGCTGTGCCTGCAGGAACTGAAGCTGACCGACGACAAGTTTCCGTTTGATGCGCTGGCGGCGGCCGGCTACCAGGCGGCGGCGTTTGGCCAGAAAACCTACAACGGCGTCGCCTTGCTGGCCCGCCAGGAATTGCGGGATGTGGTGCGCAACATTCCCGGCTTTGCCGACGAGCAGTCCCGCATCATTGCCGCGACGGTGGACACACCGGGCGGGCCGCTGCGGGTGGTCAACGGCTATTTTGTCAACGGCCAGGAGCCGGGCAGCGAGAAGTTCGCCTACAAAATGGCCTGGCTGGACGCGCTGCACCGCTGGCTGGCCGACGAACTGGCCCGACATCCGCGTCTGGTGCTGGCCGGGGACTTCAATATCGCGCCCGAAGATCGCGACAGCCATGACCCCGACGGCCTGCGCGAGACCATTCACCACACCACCGAAGAGCGCGAACATTTCCGCCGGCTGCTGGCACTGGGGCTGGTGGACACGTTCCGCCTGTTCGAGCAGGCGCCGCGGAGTTTCAGCTGGTGGGATTACCGCATGCTGGGGTTTCAGAAAAACCGCGGTTTGCGCATCGACCACATCCTGGTCAGCACCGCCCTGCAACCGGCGGTGCGCGCCTGCACCATCGACCGGGCGCCGCGCAAATGGACCAAACCCAGTGACCACACCCCGGTGGTGCTGACGCTGGAGGGCTGAGCCATGCGACACCCCGAAGACAACCTGGAAGACAGCAATCCGTCCCGCGCCTGGGGCCTGCGCGAGCTGGCAGCACTGCCCCGGCGGACCGTGCTGCAGGCATCGGTCGGCGCTGCCATGATGTCGCTGTTCGGCGCGGCAGCCAGCGGCTGCGCCGGCACGGGCCCCGCCCGGGGAGCGCGGATGCGGCCGGGCTTTGCGGCAATTGGCGTCGACAGGGCGGACCGGCTGGTGGTTCCCCCCGGCTACACCGCAACCCCTTTTGCGGCTTGGGGCGAGCCGATTGGCGTGGCGGGCGCCCCGATGCCACCGTGGCGCCACGACGCGTCCGCCAGCGCCGCCGACCAGGCGCTGCAGGTGGGCATGCACCATGACGGTCTGCATTACTTTCCGCTCGACGGCAGTCGCCGCGGCCTGCTGGTGATGAACCATGAGTACGTCGATGACGGCCTGCTGTTTCCCGACGGCCTGGCGACCTGGACCGCCGAGAAGGTGCGCAAGAGTCAGGCGGCCCATGGCATCAGTGTCATCGAAATTGCGCAGGACAACCAAGGCCAGTGGCAGATGGTTCGGCCGTCCCGCTATGCCCGGCGCATTACTGCCGCGACACACTGCGCCGTAGGCGGCCCGGCGGCGGGCCACCGCCTGATGCAGACCGCCGGCGATCCGTCGGGGCGCCTGGTCGCGGGCACGCTGAACAATTGCGCCGCCGGTCAGACCCCCTGGGGCACCTACCTCAGTGGCGAAGAGAATTTCCGCTTCTATTTCTCCGGCGGCGACCAGCCCGACGCCCATCAGCGCCGCTGGGGCATGGTGCGCACCGCGTTTTTCGGCTGGCCCGCCTTCGATGAACGATTCGACGCCACGAAGCATCCGAACGAGTTCAACCGCTTCGGCTGGGTGGTGGAGCTTGATCCGGCGGATCCCGCCAGCACCCCGGTCAAGCGCACGGCGCTCGGACGGGCGGCCCACGAAGGCGCCTGGGTGGCCGTGACCCAAGACGGCCGCGCCGTGGTCTACAGCGGCGAAGATGCCCGCAATGAATACATCTACAAGTTCGTCAGCCGCGACCGGATCCGGCCGGCGGGCCATGGCCTGACCGCCGCCCAGGCCAATCGCGAGCTGCTGGATCACGGCACGCTGTATGTGGCGCGTTTCGATGCGGACGGCACCGGCCACTGGCTGCCGTTGGTGCAAGGTCAGGGGCCACTGACGGCGGCCAACGGCTTCGCCGACCAGGGTGAAGTCGTGATCAAGGCACGGCAAGCCAGCGATGCACTGGGCGCAACCCCGATGGACCGCCCTGAATGGCTGGCCATCGACCCGCTACGGGGTACGGTTTTCTGCACCCTGACCAATCATGCCGAGCGGGGCCGGCCGGGCCAGCCACCGACCGATGCGGCCAACCCCCGCCAGGGCAACACCCATGGTCACATCATTCGCTGGGACGAAGGCGAGGCGGGTCGGGGCGACTTTGATGCCACCCGCTTCCGCTGGAGCCATCTGGTGTTGGCCGGTGACCCGGTTCAGGCGCGGCCCGAGGCCCGGGGCACCATCCAGGGCGACCTGTTCGCGTGTCCCGACGGTCTGGCCTTCGGACCGGGGGGCCTGTTGTGGATTCAGACCGACATGCATGCGAGCCAGATGGGTCTGGGGGAATTTGCCAACCTGGGCAACAACCAGATGCTGGCCTGTGACCTGACCACCGGCGAAATGCGGCGCTTTCTCACCGGCCCCCGGCATTGTGAAATCACCGGCGCGGCCTGGACACCGGACGGCCGCACGATGTTCATCAATGTGCAGCACCCGGGGGAGACGCCGAGCGATCGCAGCGACCCGGCACAACCGGCCCGCTTCTCGAACTGGCCGGACTACCAGCCGGGCGGGCGACCCCGCTCGGCCACGGTGGTGATTCGCAAAAACGACGGCGGCGTGATCGGCACCTGAGCGCCCGCGCGGAGTCGCCGGTGTGGCCGGGCTACTCCAGACCCAATTCGTGAATCTTGCGGGTGATGGTGTTGCGCCCGATGCCCAGGCGGTTGGCGGCTTCGATGCGCCGTCCGCGGGTATTGGCCAGGGCGGTCTGGATCAGGCGCGACTCGAAACGCCGCGTCAAGGCATCCCACACGTCATTGCGCCCGGCATCCAGCAACGCACGCGCATCTGCCTCCAGCCCGGCCTCCCAGGCGGATTCGGGCGCCAACGGGGTGTCGTGCCCGGCAGACCCTGCCACGGGGCTCTCGCCCGGTCCGCCGAACGAGGCATCGGAACGTGGGGCCACGGCAGTCGCCGCGTTGGCTGTGGCGGGTGCGGGAACTGGCGAGGGCGATTCAACGCCATCGGCGCCCAGAACCTCCGGCGGCAGGTCCTTGGCTTCGATCATCTGGGCTGGCGCCATGACAGTCAGCCAGTGGCAGATGTTCTCCAGCTGGCGGACGTTTCCCGGAAAGGCGAAGGCAGCCAGCGCTGTCAGGGCTTCGTCGGCAATACGCTTGGGTTCGACACCGAGCTGGCGCCCGCTTTGCTGCAGGAAATGCCGGGCCAGCATGGGAATGTCCTCACGACGCTCGCGCAGCGCCGGCAGACGCAGGCGGATCACGTTCAGGCGGTGGAACAGGTCCTCGCGAAACCCCCCCTCCTTCACGCGCTGCTCCAGGTTCTGGTGGGTCGCCGCGATCACGCGCACATTGGCCTTGACCGCGCTGTGTCCGCCGACACGGTAGAAATGTCCGTCACTCAGAACTCGCAGCAGGCGGGTCTGAAGATCAAAAGGCATGTCACCGATTTCATCCAGAAACAGGGTTCCGCCGTCGGCCTGCTCGAATCGCCCGCGCCGCATGGTCTGTGCACCGGTGAAGGCACCGCGTTCGTGGCCGAACAATTCGGACTCGAGCAGATCTTTGGGGATGGCTGCGGTATTGATGGCCACAAACGGGCCGTTGGCGCGCGGCGAGTGCTTGTGCAGCGCTCTTGCCACGAGCTCTTTGCCCGAGCCCGACTCCCCGGTGATCAGGACCGTCACATTGCTCTGGCTGAGCCTGCCAATCGCGCGAAACACGTCCTGCATGGCCGGTGCCTGCCCCAGCATTTCGGGTGTGGCCGTCATGCGCTCTTCAGCGACTTCTTCACGCAGGCTTTCGTCGACGGCGCGGCGGATCAGCTCGACCGCCTTGGGCAGATCGAACGGCTTGGGCAGGTATTCGAAGGCGCCCCCCTGAAAGGCCGAAACGGCGCTGTCCAGATCGGAAAAGGCCGTCATGATGATGACGGGCAGGCCAGGATACCGGTCTTTGACTTTGGTCAGCAAGTCCAGGCCCGAACCCCCGGGCATCCGGATGTCGCTGACAAGTACCTGTGGCCCCTCTTCGCCGGACCCGGCCTCCAGCGCCTGCAACACATCGCGCGCATTGGAGAAACTGCGGGTCGGGAGGTTTTCCCGCGACAGCGCTTTTTCCAGCACGAAGCGGATGGATTGGTCATCGTCAACGATCCAGATCGGCTTCATGGTTTTCTGGTTCCCGGCACAGTGGCCCGCAAAGACATCAGGGCAACGGAATCAAGATCTTGAAGTCCGTTCTTCCGGGCACGCTGTCGCACTCGATCAATCCCTGATGCTGCTGCACAAAAGTCTGTGCCAGCGTCAGGCCCAGACCGGAGCCACCGTCCCGCCCGGAAACCAGCGGGTAGAAGATCCGATCCCTGATCGAGTCCGGTACACCGGGCCCGTTGTCGATGACATGCAATTCCAGTGCCAGACGATATCGCTTCTTGCCGAAAGTGACCTGCCTCGCAATCCGGGTGCGAAAAGTGATTTCGGCGGTGCCCTCCGCGATCGCGTCGGCCAGGGCCTGGGCCGCATTGTGGGTGATGTTGAGCACGGCCTGGATCAGCTGCTCGCGGTCGCCGCGGAACTCGGGGATCGAGGTGTCGTAGTCGCGCACGACGGTCAGGCCGCGCGGGAATTCGGCCAGGATCAGCGAACGCACGCGCTCGAACACCTCGTGAATGTTCACGTCACCGACCACATGGGGTTTGCGATGGGGCGCCAGCAGGCGATCGACCAGGCTCTGCAGGCGATCCGCCTCGTGAATGATGACCTGGGTGTACTCGCGCAACTCGGACGAATCGATCTCCATTTCGAGCAATTGCGCAGCCCCCCGGATGCCGCCGAGGGGATTCTTGATTTCATGGGCAAGATTGCGGATCAGTTCCTTGTTGGCCTGCGCCTGGTCGATCAGCCGCTCCTCGCGGCCTTGCCGGGTCTGGGCTTCCAGCGGCAGCAGCTCGATCACGATTTCGTCGGCCCGCTCGGTCTGGGCGACGATCACATGCACGGGCAGTGGGTCAAACTGGTTGCGAATCAGCCGCGCGTCGTAGCGCAGGGCGGCAAACTCATTGCCCTTCGCCCCTTCGAGGGCACTGCGCAAAACCATCGGCTCCTGGAAAAATGAGGGGGCTGACGCGCCCTGGATACTGCGGCGGGACTGGCCAATGGCGTCTTCGAGGGCCGAATTGGCAAACAGGACACTGCCATCCGTGCGAACGACGGCAACCAGCGTCGCCAGCAAATCCAGCGCGGCGAACCGGTCCGCGCCCGAGGCTTCGGCGCCGTTGCGGCCGGCGGGGCCGCTGGCACTCATCGGCTCGCTGCAGCCGCCGGGGCTGAGGCACTGGCCGCGGGGGGCGCACCACCCGGCAGGCGGGACAGTTCGCGCTTCAATCCGGTGATGTCGCTGTCCAGACGGGCAATACCGGCTTTCAGCTCAGCCACCCGTTCAATGTATTTCTGGTGATTCCTGAACTCGGCGCCCTGTTTTTCCGGCTCGCCGTTGTTGTATTCGCGGGCGATCTCTGCCCGACGACTTTCGGCCTTGCGCAACTCGGCCTCCAGAATGGCGCGGGCATCGGCGTCGCGGGCACGCTGCTCGTTGGTGTCGACCCGCGGGCCGCTCGACGGCGCGGCGGCGGGACGCGACGCACTGGCCGAGCCGTTGCCGGTGGCGGGCCGGGCCGCCGGAATGATCGTTACTGCGGTGCCTTCGATGAGCTGGCATCCGCGCGCGCGCGCCTCGTCGGGCTTGACCCGATCGGTGTATTCGTTGCCGGGACACTTGTAGATCCCGCCCTGCGCCAGCGCGGGCAGCCCCCCGCCGACCGTGGCGGCAAGAACGGCAAGTCGCAGGATTCGGACGATCAACATGACGGAAATTGAGGCGGTTTCAGACCGGTGAAAAGCGCAAGTATGGGGCAAAGTCGGCAAACCACACGGCAAACGCCCCGGAAAGCCCAGAAAAAAAGGACGGCCATGCCGTCCTTTTTTCTGAAACCCGACAGGTATTTACAGCGAATAGTACATGTCGTACTCGACCGGGTGCACCGCCATGCGGAAGCGCGTCACTTCGTTCGACTTCAGCTCGATGTAGGCATCGAGCATGGAGTCGGTGAACACGCCACCCTTGGTCAGGAAGGCGCGGTCCTTGTCCAGATGCTCCAGCGCCTGGTCCAGGCTGTGGCACACGGTAGGCACCAGCTTGTCCTCTTCCGGGGGCAGGTGGTAGAGGTCTTTGGTAGCGGCTTCGCCCGGGTGGATCTTGTTTTCCACCCCGTCCAGGCCCGCCATCATCAATGCCGAGAAGCACAGGTACGGATTGGCCATCGGATCCGGGAAACGCGCCTCGATACGGCGGGCTTTGTCCGAGGCCACGTGCGGGATACGGATGGAGGCCGAGCGGTTGCGGCTGGAATAGGCCAGTTTCACCGGAGCTTCGAAGTGCGGTACCAGGCGCTTGTAGCTGTTGGTGGTCGGGTTGGTGATGGCGTTCAAGGCGCGGGCGTGCTTGATGATGCCGCCGATGTAGTAGATGGCGAAATCGCTCAGGCCGGCGTAGCCGTTGCCCGCAAACAGGTTCTTGCCGTCCTTCCAGATGGACTGGTGCACGTGCATGCCCGATCCGTTGTCACCGGCGTAGGGCTTGGGCATGAAGGTCGCGGTCTTGCCATAGGC
This sequence comes from Curvibacter sp. T50, assembly GCF_057219955.1. Lineage (NCBI taxonomy): Bacteria > Pseudomonadati > Pseudomonadota > Betaproteobacteria > Burkholderiales > Comamonadaceae > Curvibacter > Curvibacter sp. T50. Next base: position 311,411 of record NZ_JBXVVU010000003.1, on the reverse strand, counting down.
GTTGGCAACGTTCCAGACGACATATTTCAGCATCTGTGTCCAGTCGGCGCGCTCGACCAGCGTGCTGAACTTGGTACCGATTTCGTTCTGGCCAGCGCCAGCAACCTCATGGTGGAACACCTCGACCGGGATGCCCAGCGATTCGAGGATCAGCACCATTTCGGCGCGCATGTCGTGGGTGCTGTCGACCGGGGGGACCGGGAAGTAACCACCCTTTGTTGTCGGACGGTGACCGCGGTTGCCGCCTTCCAGCTGCTTGCCGCTGTTCCAGGGGGCCTCGTATTCTTCGATGGCGTAGAAGGTGTTGCCAGGTTCGTTGCTCCAGCGAACGCCGTCGAAAATGAAGAACTCGGGCTCCGGTCCGAAGTAGGCGGTGTCGCCCAGACCGGACGCCTTCAGGTAGGCTTCGGCACGGCGGGCAATGGAGCGCGGATCGCGGTCATAGGCCTTGCCGTCACCGGGTTCGAGCACGTCGCAGGTCAGAATCAGCGTGGATTCTTCGAAGAACGGGTCGATGTTGGCGGTGTTGGGGTCCGGCATCAGCAACATGTCGGACGCTTCGATGCCTTTCCAGCCGGCGATGGAAGAACCGTCGAAGGCATGACCATCGGTGAATTTCTCTTCATCGAAGTGCGAGACCGGCACGGTCACGTGCTGCTCCTTGCCGCGGGTATCGGTGAAGCGGAAGTCAACGAACTTGACTTCGTTCTCTTTCACCATGCTCATGACGTCTGCGACGCTCTTGGCCATCAGATTCTCCTGGTTGACGGGGGTTGATCGAATGTGAATTCGGGGTCACTGGATGCAGAATTTGTGCCAGACCGAGGCCGGCACACATGACAACCCGATGTTTCCGATTGTGCCCCGGAATTCACAGCCCCAAGGTCGCTGCAGCACAAAACAAGCCGCCCGACAGCTTGCGAGCAACCCATTTTGGTGCATCCGTAATGCACCAAAATAATGCGCTCAATTTATCGCACCAATTCGGGGCCTGTACGGGTGGTGAAGGGGGCCAACCCCGCCTTGAGATCGCGGTAGGCGGCCTCCACAGCCTCCACCTGCCCTTTGACGCCAAGCTCCACATGGCGACCCCACTCCGGATGGTCCACGCTGGGAAGACTGAAGACCTTGACACCGGGATGGTCCCGCTCGATCTGCAACATCAACGGCGTCAGTGTGGCCTCCATGGCATCAAACAGGATGATGGACCGCTCCTGACGGTTGAGCGGCGAGAACCACAGGGGCGGCAACTGGTCCAGCACCCATTCGATCATCGGCCAGGCCATCACCGGAAAGCCGGGAACAAAGTGAATGCCCGGACACGCCGGCGCCGCTGCGGCCTGATCTGATCCATCCAAAGGCGGCGGGTAACAGCTGAAACCCGGGATCTGGTTGTACGGATTCGGAATGATCTGCGCCCCGAGGGGGAACACGCCCATATTGAGTCGATGGATATGGCCCGGCCGCTCGGGGTCGTAGACCTTGCCCTGCTCGCGTGCCAGCGTCCGCATGCGCTCTTCGATCAGCGCCTTGGCCTGCGGGTGCAGCTGCAGTTCCACCCCCAGCGCTGCGGCGGCACATTGCCGGGTATGGTCGTCAGGAGTGGCCCCGATGCCCCCGGTCGAAAAAACGATGTCCCCGGAATCGAAAGCCCGCTGCAAGACCCGGGTGATGCGCCGCGGCTCATCTCCGACATACTCCGCCCAGGCCAGACCGGCGCCGCGCGCGGCCAGCAGCTCGGTCACCTTCGACAGGTGTTTGTCGGCCCGTTTGCCGGAAAGTATCTCGTCACCGATGACGATGAGTCCGAACGCCAGGGGTTCAGGCGCCCGGTGCGGGAAGTTTGGCTGGTTCATCCGGCAATGGTAGTGGGTCTGCGGCCAACACCGGTGTCACAGGGGCAACGGCCGCCACCGGCGCCGCCTCGGCACGCAAGCGGGACAATGCCGCCAGAGCAAAATGGGCAAACCACAGCGACGAAAACGCGAAAACCAGGTTGTAGATCCAGATCGCGACCGGCACCAGAACCAGGAACAAGGCCGCAAACAGGGCGCCGGAGGCCCATACCACACTCGGCACCGCCCCCAGAAAGCCCGAGATGATGCCCATCACCAGCAAAGGCCCCCGGTGCCGGCGAAACACCTCGGCCCGCTCGTCGGCGCTGGCATATTCGGCCAGCGCGTCAAAGGTCATGACACGGTACGTGAGCCACCCCCAGATGAGGGGTGGCAACACCAGAATCAGCGGTGGCACCAGCCACAGCGGCAGCGACACCGCCAGCGCAACCACCGCCAGGACCAGCGAACCGAGCGACCACACCACACTGAACAGCAGCGACGCGCCGTGTTTGCGCTCCAGATCGGGAAAGCGCCGTTCGCCCACCAGACGCACCAGCGCCGGCATCATCAGGACAGCCACCAGCAACAGCGAAGCGAGCACGACCACCGGGGTAACGGCGAGAATCACCAGCAGCGGCGCCAGTGCCGCGCGCAGGTTCGGCACCCCCAGCGTTTCGACCCACACGGCCAGGCGAGTCATGGTGGTACTGGCGTCCAGCGCGTGGCGAACCCAGTCCACCGCGGGTGTCCACCACAGGTATCCGAGACCCAGGCTGAGAACAACCAGGATCAGCAGCGGCAGGACCGACAGCGCAATGACCCGCGGATGCAGGCAATAAGCGGCGGCACGCCAGAAGGCATCAATGAGCGGCAACATGGCGCAAGCATAGCGCCCGGTTGACGCCGGTCAAGGCGCCTGGCGCACGGGCGGGCTGCCGAATCATGCCCGGCCGACCAGCCGGCGCAAGCCCTGGAGCTGCTGCGACCAGAATCCGCGTCCGTAGTCACGCCCCTGCTCCACCTGGTCGCGCACGCCGGTAGGGTCGAAGCGACGCTCGAAATTGGCGGTGCCAAACACCATGTCCCACCAGGGCAGGAGCACGCCGAAGTTAAAGCCTCCGAGAGTCCCCTTTCCCGCGCTCTCATGCCCGATGCCGATACTGTGATGCAAACGGTGAAAGCGCGGACTTACCCACAGCCGCTCGCCGACCCGCCCGAACCATATCTTCAGGTCGGCATGCTGGAAACTCTCACTCAACTGGCTGAGCGCCACCAGCGCGACAAACTGGCCAGGCCCGACTCCGATGAGGATTGCCAGCGTGACAAACAGCAGGTCGCGGATCACATCGTCGAGCAGGTGATTGCGGTTGTCGGACCACATCGTCATCTGGCGCTGCGAATGGTGCAGCGAATGCAAGGCCCACCACCATTCGAACTGGTGCTGCGCCCGATGGACCCAGTAATTGGCAAAATCGAACACCAGCAGGTAGATCAGAAAGGCCACCAGCGGGATGTCGGTCACACCGGGGATGAGCTGGTCGAGGTGAAACGTCGGCAGCCCCAGCGCGCGCAACTCGCCAATGCCCGCCTCCAGCCAGTTCTCGGCGGTGAAAAACATCACCAGTTTGAACAACCCGAGGCGGTGGATCAGCGTGTAGATCACATCCACGCGCACCGCCGCGCGGTCGACAATGGGCTCCACCGGCCAGAGCCGCTCCAGCGGCCCGATCACCGCCAGCATCACCGCGATCTGCAACAAGCCGACCAGCAGCCAGCCTGTGCCTTCAAAAGCATCCGGCAACAGGTTGGCCGCGCCAACGGCCAGTGCCAGCGGTTGCACTGCGGCCTCGAACACGGCCTGCTGCACCTGTCCGAACCAGTCCGTCAGGCTGTCCACTGGCTCACCCGCCGCGCTGCGCGATCCAGTCCCGGTATTGCGGGTGTGTGCGCAGCGTCTCGAAACAGAAGCCCTTGGCCTTGAGTCCGACGAGCAGCGGCTCCAGCACCGCCGGAGCCCATGGGTCCTGGCGCGACCAGATGCCCAGATGCGCCATCAGGATGTCGCCGGCGCGAATGTCGCGCAGGGCCTTTTTCAACAAGGCATCGTTCGGGTACTGCGCGCTGGGCAATTCGTCGCCCAGAAAACCGGCCGGCGCCCAGCCGACATGCTCGTATCCACAGGCCTTGGCCGCCGCCAGCAGGCGGGGCGAGGTCTTGCCGCCCGGCGCCCGGAACAGTGGCAGCGGCTTCTTGCCGGTATGGTCCTGCAGGCGCTCGGCCGCATAGGCAATATTGGCGCAGTACTTGGCCGCATCCCAGGTGAACTCACGCCCGGCCAGCGCCCCGGCGGAGGGCTGGATACGAAAGCGCGGCTCCACGCCCGGCAGATCACCCCGCCAGTAGGTATGGTCGTAGGTATGCGAGGCGAATTCATGCCCCTCGGCGGCACGCGCCTTCCACCAGGGCGCCCAATGATTGCCCAGACTGCCGTCGCCCTCCTGGGTCTTCTCGTTGGCAGCGAAAAACGTCACCCGGACCTGCTGGCGGCGCAGCACATCGGCCACCAACGGCGCCACACCCATGTGCCCGGTGTCAAACGTCAGGTACACGGGCCTGGCGCAGGCCGATTTCGCATCATTTTGGGCCATAGCCAGCGCAAAATGGTCTATCAGCGCTACTCCAACGATAGCGAACGCAGCCGCCCGAACCCTAGCGGGGCGTCGAAAATGGATGGACTTACTGGCGCGGCGCATGATCCAGGGTCCACACACCATGGGGCGACTTGCCGACTTTGACCTGCCGCACCACCGCGCGGGAGCGGGTGTCGATCACGGTCAGTTTTCCCGCCCAGCGCGACGCCACCAGAATGAAATTCCCGTCGGCCGACACATCCATACAGTCGGGGCCGGACGGCCCGGGATATCGGTCGACTACGGCCATGGCCTGGTAGTCGAACTTGCTGATGGTGTTGGCCACCCGGTTGCTGACGTAAACATGCCGCCGGTCGCCCGCGGCGCGGAAGGCATGGGCCCCCTGGCCCGTACGAACGGTGTTGACCAGGCGGGCGCCCGACCCGGACACGTCGAATACCTGCACCCCGTCACCTCCGGTCAAGGCCACCAGCAGGTGTTTGTCGTCGGGCGTGCCAAACACGTCGGCCGGCAGCGAACCGGTCTTGATCCGCCACTTGATCGACTGCGTGGCCAGATCGATGGACACCAGTTCGTCGCTATCTTGCATGGTCGCCCAGACCGTGGTGCTGCGCGTATCAATCCACAGGTGGCTGGGCGTTTTGCCGGTGGGAATGCGTTTGGCAAGATGCATGTCCCTGCCGTCCCAGCGATAGATGTCCACATGGTTGAGCCGGTTGGCAGCCGTGACGAACCACTTCATGTCCGGCGAAAAACGCAGGTGGTACGGATCGAGGATGTTGCGGACCTCGCGCTGCACCTCGGCGGTGCGCGGGTCGATGAAGGTGAGTGAATCACTGAGCGCATTGGCCACAATGACCGACTTTTCGTCGGGCGTCATATAAAGATGGTGTGGCTCCTTGCCGGTCGGAATGCGCTTGGTCTCCTTCCAGGTGGTCGGATCGATGACGCTGACGTTGCCATCCAGCGAATTGAGCACAAAGACCGGGGCCGGGGACACCGCCAGTGCCGGGTTGCCACCCAGCAACCCGGCCATCAGAACCAAAAACGGCAAAAATCGGGAAAAAACGCGCACTACAACACCAACTTTCAGACAGCCCGCAAGTGTAGCCGTCGGCTCGGGCGCCGCCGTCCACGGTCACGCGAACAACCCCATGAACTTGATCCAAATCAACGCCACCGCCCTGGAAATCCGAGCGATCGCCGCCCCCGCTGGCACCCCAGCGGCCGCCCCGCTGGTCTTCCTGCACGAAGGCCTGGGCTCGGTGGCGATGTGGCGCGACTGGCCCGACCAGCTGTGCGCCGCCACCGGCCGCGCCGGCCTGGTCTTCTCGCGCCGCGGCTACGGCCGCTCCAGCCCGGTGCCCGACGTGCGCGACACGGGCCGCCTGGCGCCCGACTACATGCACCGCGAAGCCTGGGAGGTGCTGCCCGCGCTGCTGGCCCGACTGGGCATCGAACGTCCGGTGCTGGTGGGCCACTCCGACGGCGGCACCATCGCGCTGCTGCACGCCAGCCGATTCCCGGTCGCAGCCTGCGTCGTGATGGCGCCGCATGTCATGGTCGAAGATGTGTCGGTGGCCGCCATCGCGCAGGCGCGCGACGCCTACGCCAGCGGCCTGCGCGAACGCCTGGCCCGCTATCACGACAATGTGGACAGCGCCTTCTGGCAATGGAACGACGTGTGGCTCAGCGACTCCTTCCGCGCCTTCGACATCCGCGAAGACTGCCGCCGCATCACCGCCCCGCTGCTGGCCATCCAGGGCGAGGACGACCCCTACGGCACCCTGGCGCAGATCGACGACATCGCCACCCGCGCCCCGCAGACCGGCCTGCTCAAGCTGCCGGATTGTGGCCACTCACCCCACAAGGACCAGCCTGACACGGTGCAAGCCGCAATCACGACATTTCTGGCAGGGGTTGAATAGTCCCGCATCGATAGCAAAAGATGACCATTCTGCGCTGGGTACGGGCAATTTTCGCCTGGAAACGACCTGAAGACGGCCCACCAGCTGTCGGTGCACGGTTTCGAAGCCGCTGACAGCAGGCGTCCCACGGCCGGCACGCCCCGATTCGGACTCAACCGGTGATGGCGGCTAGGTCGCCGGGGGTCAGCCAGCGCCACTGGCCGGGCGCCAGGTCGCCCGGCAGGCGAAACCCGCCCACCTGCGAGCGGTGCAGGCCTTCGACCCGGTTGCCGACTGCGGCCAGCATGCGTTTGACCTGGTGGTATTTGCCTTCGGTCAGTGTCAGGCGCAGGTGGTGTTCGCCCACGGCTTCGCAGGCGGCGGCCTTGACGGGACGGGGGTCGTCGTCCAGCACCACACCGGCCAGCAGACGCTGCACCTGGGCGTCCGTCAGCGGGTGCTTCACCGTCACTTCGTACACCTTGGGCACATGTTTGCGCGGCGAATTCATGCGGTGGATGAAGGTGCCGTCGTCGGTCAGCAGCAGCAGGCCGGTGGTGTCCTGGTCCAGCCGGCCCACGGCCTGCACACCCTGCACCGCGCCTTTTTGCGGGCGCTGGCGCAGCGGGCCGGGCAGCAGGGTGTAGATGCTGGGCCAGGTGGAGGGTTTTTGCGAACATTCGGTGCCGGCCGGCTTGTGCAGCACCAGGTAGGCCTTGTCGTGCCAGGTCCAGTCGGTGCCCTGCACCGAAAACGCCAGGCCCTCGGGCTGGAAGTCGGCACCGGCGTCGGTCACCACCGCGTCGGCCACACGGACATGGCCTTGCTGGATCAGGCCCGCGCACACGCGGCGCGTGCCGAAGCCCTGGGTGTAGAGGATGTCATCGAGTCGCATGGCAAAGGGCGCCGGTGCACCGGCCGGGCCGGCGCCTGCCGGGACGCAACAGGTTCAGGTTTTGGGCAGCGTGACCCCGTGCTGGCCCTGGTATTTGCCGCCGCGGTCCTTGTAGCTGGTTTCGCAGACCTCGTCGCTCTCGAAGAACAGCACCTGGGCGCAGCCCTCGCCCGCGTAGATCTTGGCGGGCAGCGGCGTGGTGTTGCTGAATTCGAGGGTCACATAGCCTTCCCACTCCGGCTCGAAGGGCGTGACGTTGACGATGATGCCGCAGCGGGCATAGGTGCTTTTGCCCAGGCAGATGGTCAGCACGTTGCGCGGGATGCGGAAATATTCCATCGTGCGCGCCAGCGCGAAGCTGTTGGGCGGGATGATGCAGACATCACTCTCGATGTCCACAAAGCTTTTCTCGTCAAAGTTTTTGGGGTCCACCACCGTGCTGTGGATGTTGGTGAACACCTTGAACTCGCGCGCGCAGCGGATGTCATACCCGTAGCTGCTGGTGCCGTAGCTGACGATCTTGTGCCCGTCGGCGGCCGTGCGGACCTGGCCGGGCTCGAACGGCTCGATCATGCCGTGCTGCTGCGCCATGCGGCGGATCCATTTGTCGCTCTTGATGCTCATCGGGTGCTCTCCTGCGGGCATTGTAGGCGGGCGATCCGCACGGACGGCCTGCGGCGAGGCGCGGTGACTCTTTCGGCAATCGGTCAGAGGACTATGTTTTCCATAGCATGAATCGACCTTTTTACGCTGGCTATTTCCCTAAATCATGCTGAAATCACGGTCCGGGTGACCACCCGGTCGTCACCCAGCACAATCATCGCGAAAAGCAGCTCTTCCAGCGAGTTCGCGGCGGCCGTGCGCCGGGCCAGCAGCGGCGTCGCCGCGGGATCGAGCACGACGAAATCGGCCTCGCACCCGGGCGCCAGATTGCCCACCACCCCTTCGAGCCCCAGCGAGCGCGCCGCGCCGGCGGTGTGTTGCCACCACAGCTGCTGCGGGCTCAGGCTCAGGCCGGGTTTGGTCCGGCCTTCACGCCCCACGGTGTAGGCCGCCAGCATGGTGTGGAACGGGCTGAAGCTGGTGCCGCCGCCCACGTCGCTGGCCAGGCCGAAGCGGAAACCCACCCGCTCGGCGCCGGCGTAGTCGAAAAAGCCGCTGCCCAGGAACAGGTTGCTGGTGGGGCTGACGGCCGCGGCCGTGCCGGTGTCGCGCATCAGCGCCCGGTCGTGGTCGTCGAAGTGGATGCAGTGGGCGTACACCGCGCGATCGCGCATCAGCCCGTGGTCGTCATAGACCGCCAGATAGGAGCGCGAGGCCGGGAACAGCTCACGCGCCCAGCGCACCTCGTCCAGGTTCTCGGCGACATGGGACTGGATCCACACGTCCGGGTGGCGCGCGGCCAGTTCGCCGGCGCCCAGCAGCTGCGCCTCGGTGCAGCTTGGGGCAAAGCGCGGTGTGATGGCGTAACCCAGCCGGTCCACGCCGTGCCATCGGCGAATCAGCGCCTCGGTGTCGATCAGGCTTTGCTCGGTCTGGTCGCGCACGCCGTCGGGGCTGTGGCGGTCCTGCAGCACCTTGCCGGTGATCAGCCGCAGGCCGCGCCGCTGCGCCTCGGTGAACAGCGCGTCGACCGACGCCGGGTGCGAGGTGGCGAAGGTCAGCGCCGTGGTGACACCGTGGCGGGCCAGTTCGTCCAGAAAAAAGCGCGCCACGTCCGCGGCGTAGGCGGCGTCGGCAAAACGGGCCTCGTGCGGAAAGGTGTAGTGCTCCAGCCAGGGCAGCAGGCCGTCGGCGGGCGAGCCGATCACATCGGTCTGCGGGTAATGGATATGCAGGTCGATGAAACCCGGTGCCAGGATGTGGCCGGGCAGGTGCTCCACCGGCACATCGGGGAAGTCCTGCACGGTGGCGGCATAGGGACCGGCGGCCCGCACCACCGCCCGGCCCGCCGGGCCGGGACCGGTGACCAGCAGGCCGTCGTCGTCGAACAGGGCGCTGCCGTCGTGGGCAAAGCGCAACAGGCGGGCGCGATAGGCTTTCATGGCGGCGAGCATAGGCACATTCCAGGCCAGCGGCATATGCCGGGCCGAATGACGGTCATGCGCGACACCCGCATCAGCGCGGCAGCTTGCCCGCGACGCCTTCGACCAGCCAGTTCATGGTGAGGATCTGCCCGTCAGTCAGGGTCTGGCCGGCCGCGATCTGCTCGCGCCCTTCGTTGTCGCGGACCACGGTGCGGGCGTGGAAAGGGTGCAGGCGTCCGGCGGCGATGTCCTGCTGGCGCGCCAGCACTTCGTCTTGCACCGCTTTGGGCACTTTGGGGCCGAAATCGCCGACACGAATCATGCCCTCCTTGACACCGCCCCAGACCTGGCCGCTTTTCCAGGTGCCAGCGGCCACCGCCCGGACCCGTGCGGTGTAGTAGGCGCCCCACTGGTGCGTCACCGCGACGATCTGGGCATCGGGGCCGACACGGCGCATGTCCGAGTGGTAGGCCACGGCCATCCTGCCGCGCTCCTGGGCGGCGGCCATCACGGCGGTGGATCCGGTGTGAAAGGCGATCACGTCCACATCCTGATTGAACAGTGTCATGGCCGCGTCGCGCTCGCGCGGAGGGTCGAACCAGGCGTTGAGCCAGACCACCTTGACTTCGGCCTTGGGGTTCACCGACCGCATGCCCAGCGCAAAGGCGTTGATGCCCTGCAGCACTTCAGGAATCGGAAATCCCGCCACGTAGCCGGCGATGTGGGTCCGGGTCATGCGCCCGGCGGCGATGCCGGCCAGATAGCGCCCCTCGTAATAGCGGGCATTGGCCGTGGCCACGTTCTCGGCGGTCTTGTAGCCGGTGATGGACTCGAACTTCACGCCGGGAAAATCTCTGGCGACCTTCAGCGTCGGCTCCATATAGCCAAAGCTGGGCGTGAAAATGATCTGGTGACCCTGACGCGCCAGGTCGCGAATCACGCGTTCGGCATCGGCACCTTCGGCGACGTTTTCGACAAAGCTGGTTTTCACACCGGCGCCCAGCGCCGCCTCGACCGCCTTGCGCCCCTCGTCGTGCTGGCGGGTCCAGCCGGCTTCGGTGATTGGCGAGACATAGACGAAACCCGCCTTGACCGGCTCCGATGCGGTGCGGGTCTGGCCCTGGGCGGGGGGGAGCAGTATGGCGGCGGCAAAAAAGACACAGGCAGCGGCGCGCGAGGCCGCGGCGAGGTTTTTGTACATGGTGTTCCTCTACATGGCCCCGGGAATAGACAAGAAAAAAGGCCGCCGGGGCGCAGCCTTTCCTTTCGATTTTACCGCTCAGGCGGGCGGCTCGCCCGGCAACGGACCGGTCTCGGTGGCGGCGGCGGGCTTTTGCGACGCCGGCTCGTGCGACTGCGTGTACAGGTCCCAGACGGCCAGAAACATGGCGGCCACCATGGGCCCCAGCACAAAACCGTTGAGGCCGAACGCCGCCAGGCCGCCCAGGGTGGTCATCAACACCACGTAGTCGGGCAATCCGGTGTCCTTGCCCACCAGAATGGGGCGCAACAGGTTGTCGACCAATCCGATGACCAGAACACCCCAGGCGACCAGGGCCAGGGCCTTGAGCACCGCACCTGTGGCAAACAGATACAGCGCCACGGGCGCCCATACCAGTGAGGCACCCACCGCCGGCACCATCGACAGGAAGGCCATCACGGTACCCCACAACACCGCGCCCGACACCCCCAGGAAGCCAAACGCCAGGCCGCCCAACGAGCCCTGGACCACCGCCACCACCAGATTGCCTTTGACCGTGGCGCGCACCACCGTGGCAAAACGTTCCATCAGCGCGTCCGCATGCCCCCGCGGCAGCGTGATGGCGCGTCGCACTTTGGCGGCCAGACTCTGGCCATCGCGGATCAGGAAAAAGGCCAGGTACAGCGTGATGCACAGGTGGAGCACAAACTCGAAGCTGTTCTGCCCTATGTTGAACACCTGCCCGGCGATGAACTGCGTGCTGCGCGCCAGCGCGGCGGTGATACGGGCCTGCAGGACATCGAACTCGGCCAGGCCGAATCGGTCAAGCACCACCAGCACCCAACCCGGCAACGCGTCAAAGACCCGGTGCGCAGCCTCGGCAAGGTTCCATTGCCCGGACCGCAGGCGCTCGACGGCCGCCGCCAGTTCGACCGCCAGCGATCCGGCAATGAAACCGAAAGGAATGACCAGCAGGATCACCACCAGCAGAACGGTCAGGGCGGCGGCGAGGTTCGGCCGAGGACCCAGGCGCCCCAGCAGCGCCTGGAACACCGGCGCGAACAACAGCCCCAGAATCACACCCCAGAGAATCGCCCCCAGAAAAGGCTGCAGCACCCAGGCGAGCGCGACGCCGACCACCAGCAACGCGCCCAGAAGCACACGGCGGGTGGTCAGCGACTGCCCGGCAAGTTGGTCTGTTTCCATGGTCAGTCGTGCTCGACGAAACGCTCAAACGTCTCTTTGAGGGCGTGAACCCAGCGGCGCTGTTCGCTTTCCGGCGCAAAACTGGCCTGCAGGCTGTTGTGGGCCAGTGTCCAGGCGTCCTGGGTGCTCAGATGCAGGGCCGCGAAGGTCTGCAGGAAGTTGTCATTGATATAACCACCGAAATAGGCCGGATCATCGGAGTTGATGGTGACGCACAGGCCGGCATCCAGCAACTGACGCAGGTTGTGGTCTTTCAGGTCGGGAAACACACACAACTTCTGGTTCGACAGCGGACACACCGTCAGCGGGATGCGCTCTTTCGCCAGGCGCGCCATCAGCGCCGGGTCTCGGGCACTTTGCACGCCGTGGTCGATGCGCTGAACTTTGAGCAGGTCCAGCGCGCTCCAGATGTAGGCCGGCGGCCCTTCCTCGCCCGCATGGGCGACGAGGTGCAGTCCGAGTTCGCGGCAGCGCCCGAACACTCGGGTGAACTTCTCGGGCGGATGGCCGACCTCGCTGGAATCGAGGCCAACGCCGATGAAGCGGTCGCGAAACGGCAGTGCCTGCTCCAGCGTGGCGAACGCGTCGTCTTCGCTGAGGTGGCGCAGGAAGCACAGGATCAGGTCGGCGCTGATGCCCAGCTTGGTGCCGGCATCGGTGCAGGCGCGGCGCAGGCCGGTGATCACCGTTTCCATCGACACACCCCGCGCTGTGTGGGTCTGCGGGTCGAAGAAGAGCTCGGCACGCACCACGTTGTCGGCCTTGGCTTTCTCGAAATAGGCCCAGGCCATGTCGTAGAAGTCCTGCTCCTTCAGCAGCACGCTGGCGCCGGCGTAGTAGATGTCGAGAAAGCTCTGCAGGTCCGTGAAGGCGTAGGCCGCGCGCAAGGCTTCCACGCTGGCGTAGGGCAGCGCCACACCGTTACGCTGCGCCAGCGCGAAGATCATCTCCGGCTCCAGCGAGCCCTCGATATGGATGTGCAGCTCGGCCTTGGGCATGGCGCGCAGCAGTTGGGGTAGCCGGTCGGGCGCAACGGGGTGGACTTTGAACATGGTGGAACTCCAGAAAAAAGGCCGCCCGAAGGCGGCCCTGGTTTCAGCTCATCGGATGATCACTTTTTATCACCACCGGGGATCTTGCCTTCCACGCCCTTGACGTAGAAATTGACACCACCGAGGAATTTGTCGTCGGCTACGGCGTCTTTGGCCAGCACTTCCTTGCCATCCTGACCGACGATCGGACCTTTCCAGATGACAAAACTGCCGTCCTTCAGACCAGCACGAATTTCATCGACGCGCTTCTTGGTGTCTTCGGGCACGTCGGCCGCAACGGACACCATGTCGATCGCACCTTCCTTGACGCCCCACCAGCTCTGGCCGGTGGTCCACTTGCCTTCGAGCGCCTCGCGCGTGGCCTTGATGTAGTACGGACCCCAGTTGATGATCGCCGATCCCAGGTGCGCCTTGGGACCGTAGGCGGTCATGTCGCTGTCCCAGCCGAAGGCACGCTTGCCCATCTTCTCGGCGGTCTGCAAGACGGCCGAGGAATCGGTGTTCTGCATCAGCACGTCGGCGCCACCGTTGATCAGCGCAGTGGCGGCCTCGGTTTCCTTGGGCGGATTGAACCATTCGCCCACCCAGACCACCTTGGTCTTGATCTTGGGGTTGACCGATTGCGCACCCAGCGTGAAGCTGTTGATGTTGCGGATGACCTCGGGAATGGGAATCGAGCCGACGACCCCCAGCGTGTTGGACTTGGTCATCTTGCCGGCGATGACACCGGCCATGTACGCGCCCTCATACGTGCGGCTGTCGTACGTGCGCATGTTCTCGGCCGTCTTGTAGCCGGTGGCATGTTCGAACTTGATCCCCTTGTTGTCGGCCGCAACCTTGAGCATGGGTTCCATATAGCCGAAGGTAGTGCCGAAGATCAGCTTGTTGCCTTGCGCGGCCATGTCGCGGATCACGCGCTCGGCGTCGGCGCTTTCGGGCACTTTCTCGACGAAGCTGGTGACGACCTTGTCACCGAATTCTTTCTCGATCGCCTTGCGACCGTTGTCGTGCGCGAACGTCCAGCCGCCATCACCGACCGGTCCGACGTAGGCGAAGGCAATCTTCAGCGGCTCAGGCTTGGCCGGAGCCGAAGCAGGAGCAGCCGCCGGCGCAGCAGCGGGTTTGGCTTCTTCTTTTTTGCCACAGCCGGCGAGGGCGGCCGCGGCAATGGCCGTAAATGCCGCCGCCTTGAGCAGGGAGCGCTTGCGAAGATCAGTCATGGATGTTCCTGAAGAGTCAAGGTTGAAAAAATGGCCATTATGAGCCGGGGAAGAACGGTTTACCCAACGAGGCCGGCATGTTGACCCTGATCCACGTGGGGTTGCGGGAAATCAGTGCGAGTACCACGATGGTGGCCAGATAGGGCAGCATGGTCAGGAACTGGCTGGGCACTTCGACGCCGATGCCCTGCAGGTGAAACTGCAACATGGTGACCCCGCCGAACAGGTAGGCGCCCAGCAGCACACGCGCCGGCCGCCACGTGGCGAAGGTGGTCAGCGCCAACGCGATCCAGCCTTTGCCGGCCACCATGCCCTCCACCCACAACGGGGTGTAGACAACCGAGATGTAAGCGCCCGCCAGGCCACACAGGCCGCCCCCGGCCACAACCGCCAGCCATCGGATGAGGCGAACCGGGTAGCCCAGGGCGTGCGCAGACTCGGGTGACTCGCCCACGGCCCGCAGCACCAGGCCGGCACGCGAGCGGTACAGGAACCAGATCAGGCCGGCAACCAGCGCCATGGCCCCATAGACCAGCGGATGGTGGCGAAAAAGCGCCGGGCCAATCAGCGGCAAATCACCCAGCACGGGCAGGACGAACTGGGCTCGCTCCGGCAGCTTTTCCTGCACATAGGCAATACCGGCAAAGGCCGAGAAGCCGAGCCCGAACAGGCTCAAGGCCAGGCCGGTGGCGTACTGGTTGGTGTTGAGCCAGATCACCAGCACACCAAACACCGCGGCCAGCAAGGCCCCGGCGCCGATCCCCGCAGCGAATCCGGCCCAGTCACTGCCCGTATGAACCACCGCCGCGAAACCGGCGATCGCGGCACACAACATCATGCCTTCGGCGCCGAGGTTGACGATGCCGGCTTTCTCGTTGATCAGCAGGCCGAGCGCCGCCAGTGCCAGAACGGTCCCGGCATTGAGTGTTGCCGCAATCAGCAACGCATAGGCGTCCATCAGCGTGCTCCTTTCTTCCACCGGATTCGGTAGGCGATCAGGGTGTCACAGGCGAGCAGGGCAAACAGCAACAGCCCCTGGAAAACCCCGGTGATCGATTTGGGCAGACCCAGGCGCGACTGCGCCAGCTCGCCGCCGATGTAGAACATACTCATCAGGATCGCCGAAAACACCATGCCCACCGGGTGCAGGCGCCCGACAAAGGCAACAATGATCGCGGCAAAGCCGTAGCCTGCGGGCACATACGGTGTCAGCTGGCCGATCGGACCAGCCACCTCGAGAGCGCCGGCCAGACCGGCGGCGCCGCCCGAGACCAGCAGCGCCAGCCACAGCGCCTTGCGGGAGGAAAAACCGGCATAGCGGGCGGCGGCCGGCGCCAGGCCACCCACCTGCTGCGCGAATCCAGCCCGGGTGCGAAACAGGTAAATCCACAATGCCGCTGCGCCGGCGAGGGCCAGAATCAGTCCGACGTGAACTCGCGATCCCTCCATCAGCCGGGGAATCTTGGTGACGGATTCAAAGGTTTTCGACTGGGGAAAGTTGTATCCGCCCGGGTCTTTCCACGGCCCGTAGACCAGATAATTGAGCAGCTGGATCGCGACATAGACCAGCATCAGGCTCACCAGGATTTCATTGGCGTTGAAGCGGTCGCGCAGCAGCGCGGTAAGCCCCGCCCAGGCCATGCCCCCCAGCACCCCGGCCACCAAGACGGCCGGCACGATCCAGGCGCCGGTGTCCTTGCCCGCCAGCAGTGCCACACCACCGCCCGCAATGGCGCCGAGCACAAACTGCCCCTCGGCCCCGATGTTCCAGACGTTGGAGCGGAAACACACCGCCAGGCCGAGCGCAATCACCAGCAGGGGCGTGGCTTTGACCATCAGCTCGCCCACGGCGTAAGGTGTTCTGATGGGTTCCCAGAAAAAGACCAGCAGACCCTTGACCGGATCCTTGCCCAGCAACGTGAACAGGGCCAGACCGATCAGCACGGTGATGACCAGCGCCAGGATCGGCGAGCCGTAACTCCAAAGCGCAGACGATTGGGGCCGCGGTTCAAGCCGGATCATGCGCGACCTCTTTACTGCTGTGCTCCACATCGGCCAGGTGCGCCTGCACCGCCGGACTCCACAGCCCACTCATCCATTCGCCGATCTGGCTCACGGTCGCCTCGGCCCGGTCCAGTGAAGGCGAAAGCCGGCCATGCGCCATGACATGTAGTCGATCGCTGATTTCGAACAGCTCGTCCAGCTCTTCGCTGAAGACCAGCACCGCACAGCCGGCGTCGCGCAACGCCAGGATCGCGCCCCGGATCTGGGCCGCCGCACCGACGTCGACACCCCAGGTCGGCTGCGAGACGATCAACAGTTTCGGCTGCGCATCGATCTCCCGACCGACAATGAATTTCTGCAAATTGCCACCGGACAGTGAGCGCGCCGACGCATCCGGCCCGTTGGCCTTGACATTGAACCGACTGATCAATTCCTCGGCTTGCCGTCGCAAGTCGCCCAGCCGAATCCAGCCCCCGGCACCGACCGCATCATCGCGGGTCAACAGCAAGTTCTGCGCGAGACTGAGCGCCGGAACCGCACCGCGTCCCAGTCGCTCTTCCGGCACAAAATGAAGACCCAGCGCCCGGCGCGGACGGGGACCGAGGGCGCCCACCGGGCGCCCATCCAGCCACACCATCTCGGCCGATGCGCGGGTGTCTTCACCCGACAGGGCATACAGCATTTCCCGTTGCCCGTTGCCCGAAACACCGGCAACACCGACCACCTCCCCGGTGCGTACCGCCAGGTCGATGTTGTGCAAGTCCACACCAAAATGGTCCTCGCGCGCCAGCGACAGGTTGCGCACTTCGAGCATGACGCCCCCCGTCTGCGGTGCCACCCGCTCCAGCGCGGGCGGCTCGGCGCCGATCATCAGTCGGCTCAGGCTGGCATTGGATTCCTGGCGCGGGTCGGTCACCCCGGTGACCTTGCCACCGCGCAGCACGGTGCAGGCGGTGCACAGTTCGCGGATTTCGTGCAACTTGTGGCTGATGTACAGGATGCTGCACCCCTCGGACGCGAGCTTGCGCAGCACGACAAAAAGCTTGTCCACCGCCTGGGGTGTCAGCACGGAGGTGGGCTCGTCCAGAATCAGCAGCCGCGGATCGGTCAGCAGTGCGCGAATGATCTCGACTCGCTGCATCTCCCCGACGCTCAAGGTATGAACCGGACGCGCCGGGTCCAGATCCAGACCGTACTCCGCCGCTTTCAGGCTGATCCGCTCACTGACCTGGGACAGACTCAGCTGCTTGTCCAGCCCCAGCCAGACGTTTTCCGCCACCGTCAAGGTATCGAACAGGCTGAAATGCTGGAACACCATCGCGATACCCAAGGCACGCGCCTCCTGCGGATTGCGGATCACCACTTCGCGGCCATCAAACCGCATCTGCCCTTCGTCGGGCTTGACGCTGCCGTAAATGATCTTCATCAGCGTGGACTTGCCCGCGCCGTTCTCCCCCAGAACCGCGTGAATCTCGCCGGCCCGCACGCTCAGGGCAACACCGCTGTTGGCCACCACGCCGGGATACCGTTTGGTGATGCCGCTGAGAAGCAATCGGAGCTCACCCATGGCGCGCCACCCTGTTTGTGAAGTCTTTTTGGTCAATACCCAGCATAAAAAGGTCTTTTTTTGCTATTCTTTTCGAAGTTCAGCGGCAACTGCCTTCACCCGGTCGCGCAACCAGCGCGCCGGTCGCGACGCATGGGTACGTTCATGCCAGAGCTGGTAGTACATCAGGCGCGGAAAGGCAATCGGACAGGGCAGTATCTTGACCGGGAGACGATCGACGTACCGCTCACAGTACTGCCGACCTGTCGTCAAAACAAGCAAACTTGATGCCACCATGCTGGGAATCAGGCCGAAATGCGGACACCGGGCAGTGATGTTTCGTTGCAAGCCCAGCGAATCGAGGTGGTCGTCGATCACGCCCCGCGCCCCCGGGTGGGTTGGGGTCGGCGCGATATGTTCCGCCTCCAGCCAGGCCTGACTATCCCAGCCACGTCGCACAGCCGGGTGGTCCTGCGCAACCAGGCAAACCACTTCATCGCCGAAAAGGCGCCCGAGATGCAGGTGATCCGGCGGCGTCGGCCAATTGCCTATCACGACGTCGACCTCGCCTTGGGCCAGACGGGCGCGATAGTCGCTCTCAGCGGAGAGGGGATGGATTTCGATCGGGCAATGTGGCGCCTGCGCCTTGATCTGTGCGACCAGGCGCGGCAGGAACAGGGGGTCGAGGTAGTCGCTGGCAGCGATGCGAAATGTGTGCCGTGCCGTGGTGGGTTCAAAGCCACGTGCGTCAGAGAACAGCGACTCGGCGGCGCGCAGGATGCTGGCGGCGGGCTCGATCATCTGCAGGCCGGCATCGGTAGGCACCATCGCGGAGCCCGACCGCACCAGCAGGGGATCGCCCGCCAGGTCACGCAGACGTTTGAGCGACGCGCTGACCGCCGGCTGGTACATCCCCAGCCGGATCGCCGCACGTGACACGCTTCGCTCGGTTAACACGGTATGCAAGACCCTGATCAGATGGAGATCAATCTTGTCGAAGAGTGTCTGATCGCGCATACGTTCGTCAGAATGAAGTCCATAACAGGATCGGAATGCCCGGCCACCACGGCCGCCCTACCCTCGCGCAAGAGGACTGCTTTCATGGACAAGGTCAAACCCATTCGGATTCTTCGTCGCGGCCAGCCGGTGCGCCTGGACAATGTACCACCCGACCGGACCCTGCTGGAATTGCTACGCGAAGACTTGCGCTGCACTGCAGTCAAGGAAGGCTGCGGCGAGGGCGACTGCGGCGCCTGCACCGTGGTGCTGGGCGAAGTGGTGGACGGCGAGTTGCGCCACAAAGCCATCAACAGCTGTATCCGGCTCGCGCACTCGGTCG
Organism: Curvibacter sp. T50; assembly: GCF_057219955.1. Classification (NCBI taxonomy): domain Bacteria; kingdom Pseudomonadati; phylum Pseudomonadota; class Betaproteobacteria; order Burkholderiales; family Comamonadaceae; genus Curvibacter; species Curvibacter sp. T50. Next base: position 292,525 of record NZ_JBXVVU010000003.1, on the reverse strand, counting down.
ACGGCATGGCCGTCTATACCGCAGAGGACATTGTGTCGCCTGGCGGCGAACTGCACCCGGTTCAGGAAGCCTTGGTCCGGTGCCACGGGAGCCAATGCGGCTTCTGCACGCCCGGGTTTGTCATGAGCCTTTTCGGCATGTATGTGAATTCACGCGGTGGTCAAGGCATCACCCGCGCGCAGGCTCAAGCCGATCTTTCTGGCAATCTCTGTCGCTGCACCGGATACCGGCCCATCCTGGAGGCAGCGCAACAGATGGGCGCCCTGCCCTTGCCCACTGGGTGTGCAGTGAACGCCAAAGCCACCGTGGCGGCGCTTCTTGATCTGCGCCCCCGGTCCGCGTCCCGCACCACATACCGGCGCCCGACCCGCCTGAAAGCCCTGCTGCAGGCCCGCGCCAACGACCCCAGAGCCCAGGTTGTCGCCGGCACCACGGATGTCGGCCTGTGGGTTACCAAGCAACACAAGCGTTTTGCCTCGGTGCTGGACGTCACCGCCACGCGGGAGTTGCTGCGTGTCGAGAACTACCCGCACCATGTCGCCATCGGCGCCGCGGTGACGCTGACCGACGCCTTTGATGCGCTCGTGCAGATCCGCCCCCATCTGCGGCGCTTTGCCGAGCGTTTTGCCGGTCTGCCGGTACGCAATTCGGGCACCCTGGGAGGCAATGTGGCCAACGGTTCGCCCATCGGCGATTCCATGCCCCTGCTCATCGCGCTTGGGGCCAGTGTCGTCCTGATGCGGTGGAAAAAGGGACGCACCAAGGGCGAGGTCGCGCACCGCGAGCTGCGGCTGGAAGACCTCTACACCGGCTACCGCACCAATGTCATGCATTCCGACGAGCTATTGTGCTGGATCAAGGTGCCAAAGCCCATCCCCGGGGAAATGTCTCGCGTCTACAAGGTCAGCAAACGGTTCGACGATGACATTTCTGCCATCTGCCTGGCCATCAACCTGACCGTGACCAACGGGGTGGTGCGTGGGGCCTCCATTGGCGTCGGTGGCGTTGCGGCCGTGCCGGTCCGGGCTGCCGGCACCGAGACAGCCCTTGTCGGCCAGCCCTGGAACGAAACCACAGTGATGAACGCCATCGCCAGGCTGCGCAATGAGTTCCAGCCGATCTCGGACATGCGGGCCAGCGCGGCCTACCGGCAAACGGTGCTGGGCAACCTGCTGCGCCGCTTCTGGCTGGAAAGTGAGGGCCTGACCGACATCAACCTCGAAAACCCGCTGGAGGTATCCGCATGAATGCCCCCGAATTCCAGCCCGTGACAAGCGGAACTGGCCCGAATGCCGGACTGCCCCAAGGGGGCGACAGTCCGCCTGGGGGGCGCCTGCCCGCGTCTGCGGTGGAGTGTGGGAACTCCAGATTTCACGAAAGCGCATGTGCCCAGGTGGCTGGCGCTGCCGCCTACATCGACGACATTGACGAGGTGCAGGGTACCTTGCACGCTGCGCCTGTGTGCTCTCCCGTGGCCCATGGCGTGCTCAAGGGTATCGACGCCACGGCAGCACTGAATATGCCGGGGGTGTGGGCTTTCATCGGACCTGAGGACATCCCGGGCGAGCAGACACTTGCCGCCTTTGCTCACGACGAACCGGTTTTTGCTGTGGGAACGGTGCAATTTCTCGGTCAGGTGGGCGGACTGATCGTGGCCAACGATGCCATGACCGCGCGCCGAGCCGCCCGCCTGGTGAAATGGAATATCGAGCCACTGGAGCCGATCCTCTCCCCCCAGGAGGCGCATGCGAAAAAGAGCTATGTGCTGCCGCCGGTGCATGTCGCCCGTGGCGATGCGGCGGGCGCTTTGCGACGCGCGCCAAACCGGCTTGCCGGGGCGTTCGAACTCGGCGGGCAGGAGCACTTTTACCTGGAGGGACAGATTGCCTATGTGATCCCCCAGGAGCAGAACCAATGGTTGGTCTGCAGCAGCACCCAGCATCCCGGCGAAGTGCAGCACTGGGTCTCACATGCGCTGGGTCTGGCCAACCACGCGGTGACCGTTTCCTGTCGTCGTATGGGCGGGGGTTTCGGCGGGAAGGAAACCCAGGCCGGTCATCTGGCGGTCTGGGCCGCCATTGCAGCCCGGAAGCTGCAGCGCCCGGTGAAGCTGCGACTGGACCGCGATGACGACTTCCTGATTACCGGCAAACGCCATCCTTTTGCCTACCGCTACAAAGTCGGCTTCGACGAACGTGGTCGCCTGTGCGGACTCGATCTGGAGATGCTGGCCAGTTGTGGATTCAGTGCCGACCTTTCCGGACCGGTGGCCGACCGCGCCGTATTTCATAGCGACAACGCGTACTTCCTGGAAGACGTTGTCATTCACTCGTATCGGTGCAAGACCAACACCCAGAGCCACACCGCATTCCGAGGTTTTGGCGGCCCTCAGGGGGTAATCGTGATCGAGCGCATCATGGGAGACATTGCCCGCCATCTGGGTCTTGATCCGCTGGATGTCCGCATGGTCAATCTGTACAGCGATGAAGTCATTGCACCGGAAAGTCTCGTCGGGCCGGTACGCCGCCGGGATACCACCCACTACCAGATGCGGGTCGAAGACAACATCCTCCGCCCCCTGATGACCCGTCTGGAGCGCAGCGCAAACTATCGGGAGCGTGTGGGGCAGATTGCCCGGTGGAATGCCTCCAGCCCGGTCATCAAGCGCGGGATCGCACTCACTCCGGTGAAGTTCGGCATCAGCTTCACCGCGACCCTGTTCAATCAGGCGGGCGCGTTGGTCCATGTCTACACGGACGGCAGCGTTCAGGTCAATCACGGCGGCACCGAGATGGGCCAAGGCCTCAATACCAAGGTGGCCGCGATCGTGGCCGATGAACTGGGCGTGCCTTTCAACAGGGTTCTGTCGACGGCTGCCGACACGAGCAAGGTGCCCAATGCCAGCGCAACTGCGGCGAGCAGCGGCACCGATCTCAACGGACGCGCGGCCCAGTACGCCGCCCGACAGATACGCCAGAACCTAGCCGCGTTTGTCGCGGGAATGGACGGCTGCGGTGCCGGGGCCGTTCGCTTCGAGGCTGGTCAGGTCGTCACGGACAAGACCACACGCGCATGGGAGGACGTGGTTCGCGCCGCCTACGCCAACCGCATTCAGCTGTGGAGTGACGGTTTCTACCGCACGCCAAAGATCCACTATGACAAGGTAACGATGCTCGGGCGGCCGTTTTACTATTTCGCCTACGGTGCCGCGGTAACCGAGGTCGCAATCGATACACTGACCGGTGAAAACCGGGTGCTAAAGGTCGACATCCTGCACGACGTCGGGCGCAGCATTAACCCGGCCATCGATATCGGGCAAATTGAAGGCGGTTTTGTGCAGGGTATGGGTTGGCTAACGACCGAGCAATTGGTGTGGGACAGCAAGGGGATGCTGCGGACGCACGCGCCCAGCACCTACAAGATTCCGGCGACCGGGGATGTTCCGGAGCATTTCACGGTTTCCCTGTGGCCTGAGCCAAACCCGGAAGACAACGTCTTTGGCAGCAAAGCGGTGGGGGAACCGCCCTTCATGCTCGCCATCAGTGTGTACGAAGCCATCCGGGACGCGGTCGCACAGGCGGGCGGTCAGGCGCAAGCCATGAATGCACCGGCAACGCCCGAAGAAGTCCTATCGGCGCTCTGACCTCGCAGGACAGTCGATTGGCTACCCGGCGGCTCGCCGGCGCAGCCAGCGCATGAGCGCTCCGAGAACCGGTATCTTCTCGTAGAGCTCTTCGGCCGCATCCCAGTAGTCGCGGTGCATTTCAATGCGTCCGTCTTCACCCAACTGCAGGTAGGAGCCGCCATGGATGACTTGAGAAAGCCCCGCGCGATCGCTGCGGAATCGAAAGTGGAACTCCCAGACGAGGAAACACTGGCGACCGTCCAGAACCCGCCTTGTCACGACAAATCGCGGCTCATCCAGCGTCCGGAACATGTGCTCGAACACCGCACGAATCGCCCCGACGCCTTGCACGTCGTTGAACGGGTCCTTGAATCGTGCATCGTCGGCATATATCCGAGCAATATCACTCAACGACGCCGGAGTGAGGCTTTCGAAATAGGCGACAACGCGCTCGACGCTGATCGACAGGGTATTCACAGTCCGGTAGCGCGATGAATCAAAGGAAAGCTGACGCGGTAGGGCAGCAACCGAAGCATTTTTACCCACAGCGTAAACCGTCGTGGGAAATGAATGTCGAAACGTCCCGCGGCCCAGCCTTCAATCATGGCTTTGGCCGCTGCTTCGGGCGTGATCAGAGCGGGCATGGTGAAGTCGTTTCCGGCGGTCAGGGGGGTCTGCACGAAGCCGGGGTGAATGACGCTCACGCCCACGCCGTGTTCCGACAGATCGAGGTGCAGGGTTTCGGCCAGGTGCGTCAGCGCCGCCTTGGTAGGGCCATAGGCCAGCCCGTTCGGAAGTCCGTGAAAGCCCGCCACACTGGAAACCAGACTCAAATGGCCATGACCTTGAGTGAGCAATTGCGGGACGACCGCAGAGCACACGTTCAGAGCGCCGATGTAATTGACATCAAGATGACGGCGCATTTCTTCCAGGTCCATCGACACGGCCCGCATCGGTTTGTAGTGTCCGGCGCAATAGAGAACCAGATCCAACGGGCCCTCCGCGGCAATCATCCGCGCGGCGCGCGTCACTTCACGCTCGTCCGTCGCGTCAAGGGGGCAGGCACGGGCGTTCGCCATGCCGCGCACCAGTTCATCCAGAGTAGTTTGGCTTCTGGATGAGACAAACACCGTCGCCCCCCGGTCGTGCAAGGCTCTCGCGGTGGCGGCACCAATGCCCGTGGATGCACCGATCAGCCAGACCCGCAACCCTTTCCAATGCAACAAGCGGGGATTCGCCGCGCCAAAGAAGCCGGGGACCACGGGGACTCTTTCGGGCAGAGGGGCCGCCCTCTGGACAGCCAGCGGGGAATGGGCCATGGTCAGCGTCCCGACCGACGGACAAAGGCCAAGGTGACTTCGCCGAGACGAAACCCCAGCTTGCTCATCTCTGCGCGGTTCAGCATGACGCGGTCGTCCATGAGGTACATCCAGTCGTCGAACTGCACTTCGATGACCGACTTATCGAGCGGCAACATCAAGGTGTAGTTCCACCGGAACGCGTTGCCCTGGGTCTGGCCTCTTGCTTCGCCTTTCACGTCGTCCGCCGTGCCGACGTATCGCCCATCGCCGAGGTGGCGCAGACGCCAGATCCGCTTCTGGCGCTCACCGTCCGAGTAGGTGAAGTCCTCGTCCAGAACGCCGGATTCACCTTGCCATGAACAATTCATCACTACCGTGAAACGGCGAACCACCTTTCCGCCGCGGTCGGTGAATACGCCGTACCCATCGACCACCCCGTTGAAGTAGCGACGCAGGTCAAGTTCGGGGCGCTCGTTGGCGTAGTTCACAATCTCGGGACCAGCGCAGCCGGCCAACATCCCCGCCCCGGACACCAGGGCAGCCGTCACTACCGTTCTTCTTCTCATTGCGAAACCTCGTTGGTAAGGGACCTGCGACCAGCAGGCGTGATGATTGCAAACTGCAGCGCCGCAGCGGCCAGCAACTTGAGCGCGCAGGGCAGCACGCAATAGGCAAACGTCAATGCGACCAGCCCCTCTGGCGCGCGATCGCCCGGGGTATAGCCAAACCACGCGAGCATGGGCAACGCCAATCCGGCCGCCAGCGCCAGATTCAGCTTGGCAGCAAAGTTCCACCATCCGAAGAACGCGCCTTCACGCTTGCCGCGTTCACCGCAGTCGTCAACAATGCCGGCGAGCAGAGCACTTGGCATGGTCAGATCGGCACCTACCGCAAACCCGGACAGGGCGCAGACAACAAAAAATGGCAGAAGGTCCCCAGCTCCCAGAGTCGCCGCCCACACAAATACACCAACCGAAAGCAACATTCCGGTTCGCCAGCTGCGAGCGAGACCAAACCGGGCGACACTCCACGTCCAAGCGGGTATCGACATCGCAGCACACGCGAAATAGGTCAACAGGAATAGCGGCTCCAGTTGCGGGGATGCCTGAAGTCGATCCTGAACGAAAAACAGCACCAGCGTGGCGGGGATCGCACTGGCAATGCCGTTGATGAGGAAAACCGCCATCAGTCGTCGGAAAGGCCCCTGGCCCCACGGGGAGAATGTCGCGTTCGTCAGCGCGGTCTGCCCGAGCGGAGGTGAAACGCTGCGTGCCCAACAGACCCAGCCGACGGCAAGTAACAGGGCGAATACCCCAACAGTTGGCGCCAGTCCGGCAACGGACGGCAAAACGGCAGCAAGCAAAACACCCACAACCGCCGCCCCCTCCCGCCATGCGACCACGCGGCTGCGCTGAGTCTCCGTTCCGCCCAAGCGCGCTCCCCATGCCTGATGGGCCACCGCAACCACACTGTACGCCGTGTACGTGAACACAAGCGATACCCCCGCCCACATCAGAATCGCGCCCGTGCCGGCAGTCACCACGGACAGCGGCGGAAAAAACAGGGCGCCAAATCCCCCCACGAGGATCAATCCGCTACCCCCAGCGACAGCCAGAAGCGCCCCCGACGAGCGGGCAGCCAAGCGATCGCACCAGCGGCCAATCAAAGGATCGAGTACTGCATCAAAAAGCCGCGCGAGCAGCAGAACCATCCCGAGTGCCGCCAATGGCGCGCCGAACGCGCGGGCGTAGTGGTTTGGCAAGAGCACGTACAAGGGCAAGGCGACGAAAGCCAAGGGCAATCCAAGGAATCCATAGGCAATGCCGTGTCTCCACCCGCCAGATCCGACGAACAGAGCCGCTGGATGCCCGGGTATGTGCATTACCGCGCTCCAATGACCGGACGAGGACCTGAGAGCAACGCGTCCCGCAGGCCTGGCTGCGATGTTTGGGGCGACAGCCAGATAGCAAAGAAGCGCCGGGAGAACTCAGCGTCGTCGATCGAGGCTTTCAGGCGCCCGTTGAAATAGAACCGCGCTCCCGTGACCGGGTGATGGGTTCCCAGCAACCGATCGCCCGGGTTGACATCAGGAAATGCGGCCGTCATTTGCGCAAGCCAACGTGTCGCTCGTGGCGGATCAATCGGACCTTGGTCTGCCATTTCTTTCAGCGACCGCTCAGCGATGGCAGCACCTTTGAGCGCACGGCGGTAGGTCAGTTCAAGCGCAAGTGGATGGGCTTCAAATCGCCGAAGGTCAGCGCCGCTTGAGGAGAACAGGATCGCGTCGTAGATCGGTACGCCCAGGAACCGAAGCGTGCCCGAGCCGGTGGCGGTCTTGTCGCGAAGCGCGGCTGCGGCATCGCCCGGTTCTGCTGCGACGGCCGCCCCCGCGCAAAGGAGAATCACGGCTGACAAGAACAAGGTACGGAAAAAAGATATGCAGCGCATGATTCAGCCCGGCTTGCGCAAGGTGAACTGCACGACATCGGTGCTGCCGTCCAGAAAAGCGGCTTCACAATACGCCAGGTAGAACTCCCAGATCCGCAAAAACCGCGCGTCGAATCCTAAAGACAGCACCTCGTCTTTTCTTTGCATGAATCGCTCGCGCCACCATCGCAGCGTGTGAGCGTAGTCCTTGCCGAAACACAGCTCGTCAACGACCTCAAGACCGGCTCTTACGGCATTCGCACGGAAGGCGGAAGGGCTCGGCAGACAACCACCGGGGAAAATGTATTGCTGGATAAAGTCCGTACCGGACAAATAGCGCGCGAAATGCTCATCGGCGATCACGATGCTCTGAATGCAGGCTCGCCCCCCCGGTTTGAGCAGGCGGCTCACCTGTTCGAAGTAGGTCGGCCAGTACTCGTGCCCGACGGCTTCCACCATCTCGATGGAACAGATTGCATCGAACGGCTCATCGGCGATGTCGCGATAGTCCTGCAATCGAAGGTCCGCGCGGTTCCCTGCCCCAAGCCGGTCAAGCCTCTCTCGCGCGTACGCCAGCTGTTCGGTCGACAGAGTCACCCCAACCACGTTGGCTTCGAACTCGAGAGCTGCCTTCTCGGCCAGTGCGCCCCAACCACAGCCAATCTCCAGCACCCGATCACCAGCCCGAACCCCAGCCATCGCCAGCGCCCGCCGCACCTTGGCATGTTGCGCCTCCTCCATGTTCAAATCCGGGGATTCGAACCAGGCCGAAGAATAGTTGTGCGTTGGGTCGAGCCAGAGCGCGTAGAACGCGTTGCCCAGGTCGTAATGCGCGTGAATATTCTTGCGGCTGTTTGCGCGGCTGTTGCGGTTGAACCGGTGACGCAGGCGGTAGATCAGTCCGCCCCACCAGCTGCCGTGGATCAGCGACTCCAGATGAACACGATTACGTAAAAGCAACGTGAGCAGTTGCGCCAGGTCCGGCGTCGACCAATCGCCCCGAAAGAACGATTCCGCCATTCCGATATCGCCGGACTTGAGCACTTCGGCGAAGAGCCGCCAGTTGTTCAAGCGAAGGTTGGCGTGGGCGCCACCCTCCACCCCGAATCGACTGACGGAACCGTCGGGAAGTGTCAGTGAAAGGCTTCCGTGTTCGATGGTTTGAAGACACCTGAGGGCAGGTCGTGCGACCGCTGGTACGTTTCTGGCGGATACGTCGTTGGCACTGCGGGCCGGCAAGCTGCTGCTATTCATCGCTATCGTTTCCTTTTCAGTTCGATTTGCCAGCGACCAGGGTCACCTGTCGCGGCGGAGCCGGGGGCTGTCGGTAGAAGGGGAGGCGCTTCAGCCACAGCTTCAGCGCCTGCCAGTGGATCCGAGCCACCACCAGCGCGGTCATGGCGGGGTAACCAAGGATGGCTCGCCACCGCGTCGCCGGATTCAACGCACTGACGGCGCCGCTGATGCTCGTGGTCAGCACAGGGCTTTCCTGGGCAGCATCAGTGAAATATTCGATGCGCGCGACAACCCGCGGCGGCGACGCCGGACCTGAACCGCCGGCGGTCGCCATAAATCGAAAGCGGTACCTGCCCTGAACCGGGCAGAACGGCGAGACGTGAAATGCCTTTTCTGCTTCACAGTCAACGCCGTACCGGGGCGCGTCCAGGAGGTAGAAGTGACGCTCCCCGAAGGTATTGTTGACTTCAGCAAGCACCGCGCGCAGGCGTCCGTCCCGACGATGACAGAACCAGAAACTGACCGGCTTGAAGACAAAACCAAGGACTCGCGGAAAGGTCAGGAGCCATACTTCACCAGTGACGTCATCCACACCATGGCGGGCCAGAACTTCGTCAAGCCATTGAAGGGAGTCGTCCCGTCCGTCGCCATGGTCGCGGTCATGGAAACTGAGGGCTCCACCACGATTGCGGTGCAAGACGGGCGAGGCGGTGTCTCGCAAGGATCTCATGGGCAACCACAGGAAGAAAACCGGGTAGTTGAATGCGTTGGGCTGAGGTTCGGCGCGCGAGTGACGGACCTCGCCAAAGGCGATTCCTGCTACACCGTCTCTGGACGGCGGAGAAAGGCGTGCCGGGCGCATCACGCCTCTCCCGCCACCGCCTTTGCGGAACCGCGGAAATGGCGGGCCAGACCGGGATGGTTCGCCATCTGCCCGGCCACCTGTTGTCCGCTCTTGAGACCATCCTCGTGAAATCCGTAGCCGCACCAGGCCCCGGCATACCAGGTTTGTTCAGTTCCCTGAATTGCCTCGATCTGCGCTTGCGCCCGGATCGCCCCAAGGTCAAACACAGGATGGTCATAGGTCCATTCCCCCAATACCAGGGAAGGATCGATCGATTCCAGCGGGTTGAGCGAAACGATCACCGGCTGCTCCACCGGCAGTGGCTGTAGCCGGTTGATCCAGTAGTGGAGGCTAACCCTGGATGCCTCCTGTTCACGATCGCTGGCACGGACATAGTTCCACGCCGCCCAGGCCTTGCCAGATTTCGGCATGACCGAAGCGTCGGTGTGCAGCACCGCCCGGTTCGGCTGATAACGGATCGCTCCAAGCACGGAGCGTTCAGATTCGGTTGCGCCCGCGCCCAGCAAACGAAGTGCCTGATCGGTGTGACAGGCCAGCACGACGGCATCGAAGCGTTCCGCGCCTTGGTCCGTGACAAGGGTCACCGAGCCCGGTGTCCGCAGAATCCGGCGTACCGGCGTTCTCAGCCTCACGTCACCCAAACGCGCAATCAGCCGTTCAACATAGTTGCGCGAGCCGCCAGGCACCGTATACCACTGGGGACGATTTTCGATCTGAATCAAACCATGGTTGTGACAGAAGCGGACCATCGTCACGACCGGAAATCGCAACATCTGATCGGTCGGACAGCTCCAGATGCAGCCCAGCATCGGTAACAGGTACCAATCGCGAAACGCTGCGGAGAAGCCGTTCCTGTTCAGAAACTGTTCGAGCGGCTCCTCCATATCCTGGCAGGCCGCGTCATCCAGTCGCTCCGCCGCCAAACGGGTACACAGGCGGTTGAACCGGACGATTTCAAGCAACATGCCCCAGAAACGCGGTCGAATCAGATTGCTCGGTTGGGCGAACAATGTCCGCAGGTTTGAGCCGCTCCATTCCAGCGTTCCGCCGCCAAGCCCCGCTCCGGGAGCCTGAACCGAAAACGACATATCCGAAGGCGCAATAGCCACCCCGAGCTCGGAAAACAGCGCCAGGAGTTGCGGATAGGTCCGCTCATTCAAAACCAGAAATCCGGTGTCAACGCCAAACGTCTGTTCCGCACCGTCGCGATCGCGCAATGTCACGTCGACCGTATGCGCGTGACCACCAAACCACTCCGCAGACTCGAAAAGGGTCACATCGGCTCGGTGGCGAAGGGCATGGGCCGCGCCAAGCCCCGCCACGCCAGATCCGACGACAGCGACCCGCCGCCCTCCCGGACCACCACCCAGCGCAAGACCCGAGACATCGTTGTACATAAGCTTCCTCTGATTCGACTTTGAAGACCGGAATTGATGAGACTATTTTTTTACTGCTCGGTCACATTGTTTCTTTTTGGTCTGTTTATATCCAGTTTCGTGCAAATTAACCACTCAGCCAGTATGGCTACTTCCGCAGTTTGAGGCGGTTTGCCACCGAGGGGTGAGGATTCTGACGGTCCGTAGAATCCGTCCTCGACCTACCCGCCAAACCGAAAAAATCGAACCCCATGCATTACTCCCTTTCCCACCACAAGCTCAAACTCATACTTTCCGCGCAAGGTCTCAAGACCGGCGATGCGGGCGGCATTGACCGCTTGTTTGGTGGCGCAGACGGCTACTACTGGTTCGGGACCCTGCGCGACATGTGCCCTGAAGGCAAAACCCTGTCCTGGGAAAATCAGTACGCCATGGTCGCAGCCATCCAGGCTCATGAAAACGCCAGCGCCGCAGAAGACGACATGCCGGCGGAGAAGCCCAGCGCTGCCCATATCGCGGCAATCTCCAAGCTGCTGGCGGATCCGGTCTGACCATGCCCACGGACCGGCCACTGAACGTTGCCGTCTATGGCGCAGGCGCGGTCGGCTGTTATTACGGCGCGTTGTTGGCCAGGGCCGGCCATCAGGTCACCGTGATCGGACGCCCCGAACACGTCCAAGCGATAAATGCGCAAGGCCTTCGACTTCAGTCGCGGGACTTCGATATCAAAGTGGCGGTCCAGGCGACCACGGAACCCGTTGGGGTTCTCGACGCCGAACTGATTCTGCTCGCCGTGAAGTCCCCGGACACCGAGCGCGCCGGCCAGCAAATGCACCCTCATCTTGCACCGGGCACCGTGATCATCTGCCTTCAGAACGGGGTTGACAACGCTGAGCGACTGCGTGCGGTCTTACCCGGTTTCAAAGTCTCGTCCGCTGTGGTCTATGTCGCGTCGGAGATGGCTGGCCCTGGCCACGTGCGGCATCACGGCCGTGGGGAATTGGTCATCGAGCGCGCAGCCATGCCCGAGCGCGTCGGTCAGGCATTCCGCGCCGCCGGCATTGCGGCCATCATGGACGAAAACGTCCGCGGCGCGTTGTGGGCGAAGCTGATCCTCAATTGCGCCTACAACGCCTTGTCAGCGGCCGGACACATGGCCTATGGTGACCTGATTCGCCAGCCTGGCGTCGAGGACGTCATGGAGGCCGTCGTGGCCGAATGTGAGGCCGTGGCGGCGGCAGACGGTGTCGCCATACCCGGGGATATCAGGCTGGCGGTGCGCCGCATTGCCGAAACGATGCCCCGACAGCACTCGTCGACTGCGCAGGATCTCATGCGCGGAAGGCCCAGCGAAATCGACTACCTCAACGGCCACATCGCCCGCAGGGGGAAGGCGCTGGGCATTGCGACCCCGGCGAACACCGCGCTTTGGGTCACCACCCGCCTGGCCGAAACCTGGCAGACCGGTCAGGCCAACGCAGCCTCGTCCTGAAGGTCCATGACCAGGGCCCGGGTATCAAACTCGGGCTGTTCCGGAGCATCGCGCAGGCCGAGTCGCCGCGCCATCTCCAGCATGCGGGTGTTCTCCTGCAAGACGACCGCTTCCAGTCGCCGTGTCCCGTTCGCCCGCAGATAACGGATCAGTTTGTCCATCAGAATGCGGCCTAATCCCCCCCCTTTGAGCTCCGAACGAACGATGACACCGAATTCGGCACTGATATTGTCCGGATCCGTCATTGCCCGGGCGACCCCCAGGGTCTGCAAGAGTCCATCAGGCCCGGCCGCAACCGCAATGAAGGCCATCTCGCGGGTGTAGTCGATCTGGGTCAGCCGCGCCAGTTCGCTGCGCTCCATGGTTCTGCGGGTGTAGAAAATCCGCAAGCGGATGTCTTCCGGGTCAAGATGCGTCAGAAACTCGATATGGCGCAGTTCGTCATCCGGGCGAATTGGCCGCAACACAAGCTCTCGGCCTTTCCAGACGACGGTTTCGACGAGTTCAGCGGGATAGGGACGAATGGCAAACCGGGCCGCCCCGCCCGCGTTTTGTGCAGTCACACGAATTCGCGCGTCCAGGGCGACCACGCCCTCCGGGCTCGCAATCAGCGGATTGATGTCGATTTCGGCCAGTTCGGGCAAATCAGCCAGCATCTGCGACACCTGAATCAGGGTCCGGTGTACCGATTCGAGGTCAGCAGGCGGCACGTCACGCCATCCACGCAGCAGGCGCGAAACCCGCGTCCGTGCAACCAGCGAGCGGGCCAGTGGTTCGTTGAGCGGCGGAAGGGCAATCGCACGATCAGCAACCAGTTCGACCGCGGTTCCCCCTTGCCCGAAAAGGATGACCGGGCCGAAGACCGGGTCCACCGCAGAGCCAATGATCAGCTCTTGTCCGTGGCGACGCCGAACCTGACGCTGAACCGTGAGGCCAACGCGCCGAGCATCCGGACGCAAGCGGGCAACCCGCTCCAGCATGGACCGCGCCGCCTCGACCACGGCATCCCTGTGGTCAAGTCCCAGTACGACTCCACCCACGTCCGATTTGTGCGAGATCTCCGGCGAAAGAATTTTCAGAACCACGGGATATCCGATTTCGTCGGCGACGGATGCCGCCATCTGCGGATCGGCAGCAACCGTGCGAGTAGACGCGACCGGCACACCACAGGCCTGAAGAACGGCTTTCGCCTCCGGCTCGGTCAGCAGTTCGCGCCCCTGATCCAGAACATCGCGGATGACCTGACGCGCTGCCTTGATGTCCATGCTGGCTGCTGCGGCCCCCAGCGGCGAAGCGTCCGCAGGAGGCGCCTCAATCAGTTCCTCCTGGTTGCGGTGATAGGCCCGCAGCATGCCAAACGCCTTGACCGCGTCTTCCGGGGTCGCAAAGCCGGCAATACCGGCCTGGGAGAAAACGTCGCGGGCCTCGGCGACACCCTGACCACCCAGCCAGGAGCTGAACAGACGTCCTGTCAGCGGTTTGGGCATGACAGCAACCGCGCGAGCAATGTCGGCACTCGGAACAATCGCCGTCGGTGCGTGAATGAAAAGAACGGCGCCGGCCTGCGGATCGTCGGCAAGCACTTCGAATGCCCGCAAATACCGGTCCACCGGCGCATCACCGATGATGTCGACCGGGTTGCTCTGTGACCAGTTGCCAGGCAAAACAGCGTCAAGCCGCGACACGGTTTCTGCTGACAACTCCGCCAGCGGAACATCCGATCGGGCCGCCGCGTCGGCCGCCATGACACCGGCACCGCCCCCGTTTGTCAGAATGGTCAGCCGCTCGCTGCGGTTGGCTCGAAACCGGGTCAGTGTCTCGGCCGCCAGGAACAGGTCCTGCAGGGTATCCACGCGCAACATGCCGGCCCGGGAAATTGCCGCGTCATAGACACTGTCCGCTCCTGCCAGAGCGCCCGTGTGAGACGCGGCAGCCCTTTGACCCCGCTCTGATCGTCCGCTCTTGACCACAATGACCGGCTTGTTGCGGGCTGCCGCCCGCGCGGCCGACATGAATTTGCGGGGCGATTCGATGGACTCGACATACAAAAGCACCGCCCGCGTCCGGCAATCGGTGGCCAGGAAGTCCAGCATGTCCCCGAAGTCGACATCGATATGTTCACCCAACGAAACCACCTGCGAAAACCCGATTCGCTGCGCCCGGGCCCAATCCAGCATGGCAGTCACCAAGGCGCCCGACTGTGAGACAAAAGCGAGATCGCCGCGATCGGCGCCGACATGCGAGAAACTCGCGTTGAGTCCCGCATGGGGTGCGATCAGCCCGATACAGTTGGGACCCAGCAAGCGCAGCAGATACGGACGGGCGGCGTCACGAACCGCCTGCTTGTCCGAGGCCGTCAGACCGGCGGTCAAGACCACCGCCGCCTTGGTACCGCGGGATCCAAGCTCGTGCACCAGAGCGGCAACGGTCGGAGCCGGCGTACAGATAACGGCCAGTTCAGGCGCTTGGGGAAGTTCATCTACCCGGGCGTAACAGCGCTGTCCGTCCAGCTCCCGGTACTTAGGATTCACCGCCATCACCGGCCCTTTGAAACCGGCCGTCAGCATGTTGCGCCAGACCGTGGCGCCGACACTTGCCAAACGGGGCGATGCACCAATCACCACCACCGAGGACGGATCGAGCAGCGAGTCCAGATTTCGAATACTCACAACAGTCACTCCACAAACACAGGGACGAACCCTAGGTTACCGGGAAACATCCCGAATGGAGGTCTGTGTGGTGTACTTTTCTGGGGTCACCCCACTAAGCGAGGTAATGACGGATCGTCATCGGATGTCCTCGATCGCGACACGTTTGTCGGTCACCTGCGGAACAATCAGCGCATAGCCTTGGTTCTGCCAATGCACCAATTCGGTCATTGCCGACGGCGCAATCTCGATGAAGGACTGCATGTCGGCATCCTGATAGCCGTAGTCCGACAAGGCGAGGCCACAAACACGAAAGCGAACGCCCTGTTCAACATAAGCTCGCATGCGCTGAACGACCTCCTGGTAGCGATCTTCATTCTTGCGCGCCACGGTGACGATTTCCGTACCATGCAGCAGCACCACAACACTCATGTCTTCCGGGAAAAAGCTGTAGGGCGCCTCTGTCAGCGGGTTCACGAAAGCCCGTAGCCAGAACAAGGCGGCGCCCATTTTGGCGGGGTGGTCGAGATAGACATCAAACAACACCTTGGGCCTGGCATAAGGAGTCTGGACGCGACGACCCTGGGCTGCGGTGCCACCTGCGCCCATCGCCAGACCGGCGGCCAACGCAAACGCCGCTCGCCTGCTCATCGTGGAAATCACAGTTTTGCTCCTTGCATTTCTGGATGCGATGGCCGCAGCCACACGCTCCGACCGCAGTGTAGACCCGTGGGAAAATGCCCACATGTCCGAATTCGACTGCGTCATTCTCGGCGGCGGGATCGCTGGCGCCTCGCTGGCCTGGCAGCTGGCAGGGTTCCATCGCGTGGCAATCCTGGAACGAGAGACCCAATGCGGCTATCACACGACCGGCCGCTCGGCGGCCCTGTACCTCGAATCGTACGGTCCCGCCGGCGTGCGCGCGCTGACGCGAGCCAGTCGGGGATTCCTGTGCTCGCCGCCCGACGGCTTCGCCGAGGTTCCCCTGCTGGCGCCGCGCGGCGCGCTGCACCTGGCGTTTCAGGGGCAGGAGATCCTGCTGAAGAACTCTCTGGCCGAGCTCTCGGCAGTCTGCCCCGACCTGGTGGTGCTGGACGCGGCGGCCGCATGGGAGCTTGCACCCTGCCTGCGCCGAGACAGGTTGATTGGCGGCCTGCTGGAGCCGGGTGCGCAGGATATGGATGTTGACGCGCTGCATCAGGGCTATCTGCGCGGCGCACGGCGGCTCGGCGCCCAGGTTCGCACCGACATCCGCATTGAATCGGTGGCACGGGCAAACGGGAACTGGCGCCTGCGGCTGGCCGACGGTTCGGGCATCGACACACCACTGCTTGTCAACGCCACCGGTGCGTGGGCTGACGAAACCGCCCGCCTTTGTGGTGCCCGACCTGTCGGCGTGGAGCCGCGACGACGCAGCGCGTTCACCTTCGAGGCTGGGGCAGATGATGAGCCGTCGCGCTGGCCTGCCCTGATCGCGATGGATGAAGGCTGGTATATCAAGCCGGGTCATGGTCGTCTGCTGGGTTCGCCGGCGAACGCCGACCCGACAACGCCCCACGATGTGGCCCCCGAGGAGATGGACATTGCCACCGCGATTTACCGGATCGAAGAAGCGACCCGCCTGACGATACGTCGGCCAACCAGCACGTGGGCAGGCCTGCGCACCTTCGCCCCGGACGGCGAAATGGTCATAGGGTTCGATCCGCAATGTGAAGGCTTCTTCTGGCTGGCAGGTCAAGGGGGCTATGGCATTCAGAGTGCCCCAGGGGCCAGCGATCTGGCGGCCTGCCTGATTCGCGGAACGCCGTTGAGCAGCGTACTCATCCGGTCCGGCGTCAGCCCAGACGCATTTTCGCCGGCCCGTTTTCACCCGACCTGAGTGCCCCGGACCCAGGCAGACGAATGGGGGAGTTAGCGCACCGAATTGCCTGGGAAAAAATTTTCGCCGGGCGAAACCAGCGGTGGCTCAAACTCCGGCCAGAGACCGCAACCCGTTGGGGTCGACCAGGTTGACGACCCGACCGGAGCCACTGATCAGGCTTTGCTCCCGAAGGTGGCGCAAGACACGCGAGAAAGTCTCGGGCGCAATACCCAGCTGGGCTGCGATGATGCGCTTGCGCTCACGCAGCAAAACCGCCATCGAACCAGGCTCACCGACCGGCTCGGCATGGCGCAAAAGCCATTCGGCGCAGCGCGCTTCGGCGTCTTTGGCCAATCGGCTGACGGCCAGCTCGGTCTGCTGGCGATGTGCGCGCGCAACATCCAGCAACACAGCCCGCGCGGGCGCCGGCATGGCACTGAGATGGGCTTCAAAGACCCGCAGCGGAACGCGGCGAACCGTCACGGCGCTTTCGGCCCGCGCATCGACGGCACTGGGCAGCCCCAGCACCGCCGCCGTGGCCTCCAGCCAGAACGGCCCCTGCACCACACCCAGCTGGTGAACCAGTTCGTCGCCCTCGGTCAGGCCCAAAGCCACCCGTCCGGCTTCGACATGAAGGACTTCGTCCAAGGTCACCCCCCGACGGAGCAAGGGCGACCCGGCCGGCAGCGTTTGCAAGCCAACAGAGGAATCGAAGGTCGGAGAGGTCAACATATTTGCGCACTGTGCCGCGCAACCGGAGCACCGGCTTTGACCCACGTCAACCGAGCGCAAGGTCGAATCGGAGCGGCCGCGCCCCGGGTTGGACGGGCGAAAGCCCGTCAGGCCTGGGTGCAGCCCGTGTGGCACACCGCCGCCCGCCCCGCCGACTTCCCCGCATGCCCCGAGCATGGCATTTACCGCAATTCTTTACGTTTTCGAGCTGTACCCATCATAAAAAGGTCGCTTGTTGCTATACTTATTATAGCTAAATCGACGTAAATTCAGCGCGATCTCCCAACGAAAATCGCCCGGAAGTCGTTGACGTTGGTAAAAGTCGGCCCGGTGATGACCAGATCCTCCAGACTGCCGAAGAAACCGTAGGCGTCATGACGGTCCAGGTAATCGGCAAGCTGAAGTCCCCGCGCTTGCGCCCGTGTCAGGGTATCCGGTGTGACCAACGCACCAGCGTTGTCTTCCACGCCGTCTATGCCGTCGGTGTCGGCCGCCAGTGCCCAGACGTCGGGATGACCGTTCAAGGCCTGTGCGAGGCCCATGCAGAACTCGCCGGCGCGTCCGCCCCGGCCCTTGGGCCGCCCCTGCACACTCGCGCTCAGGGTCACGGTGGTCTCGCCACCGCTGAGGATGACGCAGGGCGCCTTGAAACTGCTGCGCCCGAGCACAGTCGACCGCGCCAGCGCCGCATGGACCCTCCCCACCTCGCGCGACTCGCCTTCGATCTCGTCACTGAGGATGTAGGCGTGCAGACCCATCGCGCGCGCGGCGTCGGCGGCGGCGGCCAGACTGTGCTGTGGTGTCGCCATCAGGCGGGTCTCGCAGCGCGCGAGGCGGGGATCCCCCGGCTTGGGCGTTTCAAGCGCACCGGTTTCCAGTTGCGCCAGCACGGCCGGCGGTACGTCGATGCGGTATCGCCGCAAAACAGCCAGCGCCTGGGCGCAGCTTGTTGCGTCAGCCACCGTCGGCCCGCTGGCAATCACACTCACGTCATCCCCCGGCACGTCGCTGATGGTCAAGGTCAGGACCCGGGCGGGTGCGCAGGCTGCGGCCAGACGCCCGCCCTTGATGCGCGAGAGGTGCTTGCGCACGGTATTCATTTCGCCGATGTGAGCTCCGCATTCGAGCAACTGGCGGTTGATCCGTTGCTTGTCGGCGAGGCTCAGACCGTCACACGGCAGCGTCAGCAGTGCAGACCCGCCGCCCGAGATCAGACACAGCACCAGATCGTCCTCGGTGAGACCGTTTGTCAGCGACAGAATGCGCCGCGCAGCGTCCAGTCCCGCCGCATCGGGAACCGGATGCGCCGCCTCCACCACCTCGATACGCTGGGCGATGCCATCGGGCCGTGCTGGGGTGTGCCCATACCGGGTCACGACCAGTCCGGAGAGCGGAGCCCTCGGCGGCCAATAAGTCTCGACCGCTTGCGCCATGGCGGCAGCGGCCTTTCCGGCGCCCAGGACCAAGGTGCGGCCTGTGGGCGGCGCAGGCAGATGGCCGGCCGAGATGTGCAGCGGCAGAGCACGCGCCACCGCAATGTCAAACAGGTGTCGCAACAGCTCCCGCGGCGATCTGGTCATGAATGCCGTCCGCCAGCTGTGCGCCCATGTCCGGCCAGCCAGGCAAGCCCGGCTTCGGTACCCCGGTCACCCTTGTCGGCCGGAAAGTACTCACATCCGACATAGCCCTGGTAGCCGATGCGCTCGAGCCAGTCGAAAAGGAAAGGGAACCGGATCTCCCCGCTTCCGGGCTCCGCACGGCCCGGATTGTCAGCCACCTGCACATGGCCGATCAGTGGAAGCCACCGCTGCAGGGTTGCGGCCAGCTCACCTTCGGTTCGCTGAGCATGGTAGATGTCAAACTGCACCAGCAGATTGTCCAGTCCGTGCCGTTCACGCAGTTCGGCAACAAGGGCGAACGCACGCGAGGGCCGATCCAGAAAAAAGCGGGGTACGTCAATCGGGTTGATCGGCTCCACCAGCAAACGCAGTCCGTGCGCAGAAAGCGTCCGTGCCGCGTGGCACAGGTTGGCACACAGCGTTTCCTCGGCTTCGCGCGGATCGATCCCGTCGGGCAGAACGCCAGCCAGGCAGTTCAGCTGAGTTACTCCCAGCGTCCTGGCATACCGAATCGCGCACTCGACACCGGCGCGAAATTCATCGAGCCGGTCCGGATGGCAGGCAATACCGCGCTCGCCTGCGGCCCAATTGCCGGCCGGCAGGTTGTGCAGCACCATCTTTTGCCCCTGCGCCCGCAACTGCGCCGCCAGCTGATCGGCCTCCCAGTCGTAGGGGAACTGGCACTCGACGGCCTCGAAGCCCGCCACCCGCGCAGCTGCAAAACGTTCAGGAAACGGCCGATCGGCAAACAAAGTACTGAGGTTGGCTGAGAATGCGAACATGCCGCACATTGTGGCGCAGCCTCCATTCGCCATGTCCACCCTGCTGATCCACAACGCTGATTGCATCGCCACGTTCGACCACCCCGAACCGTCCAAAGGGCGGGAGCTGCGAAACGCCTCAATATTCGTTCGCCACAATCGCATCGAATGGCTCGGCGCGGCAACCGAGTTGCCGCCCGCGCTGCGCCAAAGCGCCGCCGAGGTGATCGACGCCCGCGGCCACCTGGTGCTGCCTGGCTTGGTGAACACCCACCACCACATGTTCCAGAGCCTGACCCGCGCCATCCCCGGTGTGCAGGACGCCGAGCTGTTTGCCTGGCTGCGCGGCCTCTACCCGATCTGGGCCGGGCTGACGCCCGAGATGGTGCAGGTGAGCACCCAGGTGGCGATGGCCGAGCTGCTGCTGTCGGGCTGCACCACCAGCAGCGACCACCTGTACATCTACCCCAACGGCGTCCGCCTGGACGACAGCATCGAGGCCGCGCGCGCCATCGGCATGCGTTTTGTCGCCACCCGCGGAAGCATGAGTGTGGGCCAGAGCCAGGGCGGCCTGCCGCCGGACCGGGTGGTCGAGGACGAAGCCTTCATCCTGAAGGACACCCAGCGGCTGATCGAGACGTACCACGACGCGGGCCACGGCGCCATGGTGCAGGTGGCGGTGGCGCCGTGTTCGCCGTTTTCGGTCAGCCGCGACCTGATGCGCGAGTCGGCGGCGCTGGCGCGGGCCCATGGCGTGCGGCTGCACACCCATCTGGCGGAAAACGACCACGACCTGGCCTACAGCCGCGAGCGCTTCAATTGCACCCCCGCGGAATACGCGCAGGACCTGGGCTGGCTGGGCGAGGACGTCTGGCACGCCCACTGCGTCAAGCTCGACGACGCCGGCATCAGCCTGTTTGCCGCCACCCGCACCGGCGTGGCGCACTGCCCCTGCAGCAACATGCGCCTGGCCAGCGGCATCGCACCGGTGCGCCGCCTGCTCGATGCCGGCGTGCCGGTGGGCCTGGGGGTGGACGGCAGCGCCAGCAACGACGCCGCCCACATGGTCAACGAGGCGCGGCAGGCCCTGCTGCTGGCCCGCGTGGGACGCGCGCTGGCGCCGCCGGAAACCCGCACCGCGGCGGATGGCCGGCGTCAGACCTTCTTCGGCTGTGACCTGGGCCCGGCCGAGATGACCGCCCGTGACGCGCTGGCGCTGGCCACCCGCGGCGGGGCGCAGGTGCTGGGCCGGCGCGACATCGGCCACCTGGCGCCGGGGATGTGCGCCGACCTGGCGCTGTTCGACCTGCGCACGCTGGCCTTTGCCGGCGGCGCGGTGCACGACCCGGTGGGTGCGCTGCTGCTGTGCGCCAGCCCGCAAGCCGCCTGGACGGTGGTGAACGGGCGGGTGGTGGTGCGCGAGGGTCGGCTCACCACCGTGGATCTGGGCCCGCTGATCGAGCGCCACAACCGCCTGGCCGTGACGCTGGCGCAGTCAGATGGCTTCTGACGAACCGGCCTTTTCCGCGAGCCAGCGGGCCGTCTGGCGTACGACCCAGGGTCCGTCATCCAGTGGCAGGTCGTGCCCGGCCCAGTCGTGCAGCACACAGTCGGCGCGACCGTGACGGGCGAGGGTCCGGGAACATTCGGCCGAGACCAGGCGGTCCCGAGCGCTCGCCAGCACCAAGGTCGGCACGGGCAGCGGGCCCGGCGGTGCCCGGTAGCGTGCCGCCGCCAATAGCTGCCGCAGTGCGTTCGAACGACGAACCGGGCAGGCGGCCCGCCAGGCGGCCCATTGGGGCAAGATGGCCCTATCGGGACGATTGCTGGTCAGCCGAAGGATGGTCTGCTCCCAGTCCAGCGGCGTGGCGGGCAACGCCATCCGGGCCAGGATGGGGCCGTAGCTGGCGGGCCGCAAACGCTGGAAGAACGTGCTGTAGGGACGCAGACTGGTATTGAGCAGCACCATCGCCGCCACCTCTTCCCGATGGCGACTGGCCCACTCCACGGCGACCATCGCGCCCAGCGACAGCGCCAGCAGGTACACCGGTTGCCGGACGCCTTTGTGACTCAGTCCGGCCCGCGCCTGCTCGACCATGTCCGCCACCCGGATGGCGCTGCGCTCGGCGTACCGCGCGCCATTGCCAGCGAAATCCAGCGCGACGATTCGGTCCTGCGGAAAAGCGGCCTGCAGTTCGCCGACAAAACGCCCCCAGTGGCGGCTGTCGCGCGTCAGTCCCCGCAAGAGCACCCAGGTCCGTCCAGCGGCGGTGGTGATCGGTGGCCGCATCATGTCAGTACCAGTCCTGCAATGCCTGCGCGTGGTGCGCGGCGCGCGATTCGCCCCGCGGCAGCCACAGCGGATGACTGCATGCGGCCCGGGCGAAAAAATCCAGCAGGGTCAGATGCTGGCGCAGGACACGCTGCTGGCGGTGTTCGATCAGCGGATTGAACAGGCCGTGCCGCGAGAACAGCTGCCGGGGATTCTTGCGAATCCACAACCAGCTGCCCATTTCGAGCGTCAGCGGCAGAAACAGGCCGTGGCCCTGCGCCAGGGACTGCCGATACAGATGGTCCCAGAGATCACCATGTGCCAGGTACTGTTGGCTCTGGGGCTCGATCAGGTAGCGGTGATGGGCATGGGACTGCTCGAACACCTTCATCAGCGCATGCAACTCAGCAAGGTGCGCGATCGGTGTCCGCGTGCCGGCGTAGGGAAACCATACCCGGTCCCGGGCCCCGAACCCGGAATGGCAGTCCACCGCCAGGCTGAAAGACCTCGTCAGCAACTGTTCCGCCACCACCGCACACAGGGCCGCGCTTTCAGCCTGCAGGGGTTCACCCGCCCGGCCTCGGTACCAGGGAAGCCCCGGACTGGTACGCTGCCCACCCACCAGGAACGGAACCGGTTCGTCCGCATCCACCGGCGCGTTGCGCATGAGGTCGACACCCCTCGGATTCGCCCGGGTGCCCAGAACCATGCCGCCGGGGTTGACCAGCGGCATGAAGACCAAGCGAACGGTTTCGAGTTGCCGGTGCAGTGTGCTGTCCCAGGAAAGACGCATCACCAGGTTCTGCAGGTGGGCGATCACGACGCTGGCGCCGATCCGCTCCAGACCGTGAACGCCCCCGAAATAGCCGACTGCCGGAACCTGAGGGTCGGGATTGCCCAGAGTCACGACCCGCACCGGCAAGGTTTCTCCCTCCCGGAGTTCGATACGACAAGCATCCCGCGCCTGCAGATGGGCGCCACCCAGTTCGATCAGGCGTTCGAGCGCCAGCAACTCTGGCAACCGCAATGAACTCATTCGCAAGCATTCGGCATCCAGCCGCCTCCCGCCCAGGCGAAGGCCGATTCGCGCCGGGTTTCACCGCCCAGCATAGCGCCTGGCGATGCCTGCGACCGCAATGTCCGTTGAGCCTGCCGGGTCGACCATGTGCATTCACACGCCTGTCATATCGACCCGCTACGCTGGACTCGGCCAAGCCCCCCCCGGGACCACGTCCAGAGTCTGTATGAACCGAACCTTTCCCTTCTTCCGGCTGCTTGCGCTGCCCGCCTGCATGGTGTGGGGCATCCGCGAATTCATTGCGCTTCAGCGCGCGCGTCTGCTGTCGCCACGCCCGCCACAGCACCTCGGTCGCTAGGCCCGCCGGCACTCGCTTCGGCGGGCAGCGTCCGCCGGCTTGTCCATTCCCCCTCCCATAGCCAAAACGGGCTTGCCGCTCTCATGATCCGTCCCCTCAACTACCGCCCCGGCACCTGACCTGTGCGGCTGGTGGCTCGGGCTATTGCGGCCCGTCAACCCCTATCAGCTTGGCCAGGTCGGCGGTCGACATCGAACCGTCCCCTTTGGCCATCTGGCCGGTACGCAGGTTGCGGGCGACGGTGAAGGGCACGCCGGTCGCCCCGAAGGCCTCCATCAGACCCGTGTTCGTCTTGATGGCCTGCGCAAGGTCGGCCGGTGGTGTGCCGGGGGCCGAGATGCCACCTTTCTTGGCCAGCAACGACCCCTCATGTTCGTTCATCGCGGCCACAGGATCGGCGGCGCCCAGGATGGCCGCGCCCTGTGGCAGGCTGCTGGCATTGAGCAAAGCCACCGGGGCCCAGACAAATTTGACCTTGCTGTGCAAAGGCTTGGCTGCTTCCCACAATTTGGCGCAATGTGGGCATTGCGGATCAAAAAAAACGTAGACCGGGTTCGCGCTCATCAACGCTCCGACGGTGAACCCCCGGACCTCCGCCAGGGCTTCCACGGTTGGTGCACGCGGAGTGACCTTGGCCGGTGCAGGTACGGCCGGGACTTCGCTCTCCTTCTTGCCGCAAGCTGCCAGCGCAACGGCCGCCCCACCCAGGGACAGAACTAACAGGGATCGACGTTTCATGACTCGAAAGGGGAATGGTGCCCCGCAGGTTGATCAGTGCGCGCATGGTAGCGCGTTCCCGTCCCGCCCCGGTCGGCGCCCCACACGGCCCGTGCGTTAATCAGCCCATGCGTGCCATTTCGTTCCGTTTTCCGTCAAGCGCCCCGCGCTGGGTGCTGATCTTGAGCCTCGCCGCGGTGGCAAATCCGCTCAGTGTGGCCGCGCCGCTCCAGTTCGAAGGCCAAACCTTCGAGGATAGGGTCGTGCTGGCAGGCCAGCCGCTGCGCCTCAACGGCCTTGGGGTGCGCGCCGTTTCCGTGATTCGCGGTTATGCGGCGGCGCTATATCTGCCCCAACCGGCCACCAGCCATGCCGAAGCCAGTGGCCAAAGCGGACCGAAGCGTCTGGAGATTCGCTTGCTGCGCAATGTGGCTGCCCGAGAACTGGCCCAGGCGCTCACCCGCGGGGTTTCCCGCAATAGCACGCAAACCGTACGGGACCGATTGGCCGACCGCCTGCAGCAGCTGACCGATCGGTTCGAGCAGGCCGGCTCCCGGCGAAAGTCGGACACGGTCTCGCTCGACTATCTGCCAGGCCAGGGAACCGAGCTGAGAATCAACGGCGCACTTCAAGGTCCGCCGATTCCCGGCGAGGACCTGTACGACGCGCTCCTGGCAGTGTTCATCGGCGCCCACCCTGCGGACGAACGTTTGCGGCGCGGCCTGCTGGGTTTGCCCCCGGCCCCGTCCTGATCGGGGGTGGCCACGCCTGTGCGGTTGTGCACGCCCCCGCTCAGGCCAGATGCGCGAGCAGCTGCGTGGTGCTGCGCACCCCCAGCTTGCGCAGCAGCCTGGCGCGGTGCATTTCCACCGTGCGCGGGCTCAGGCCCAGCTCGCGGGCGATCTGCTTGCTGGTCAGGCCGTGGGCCAGTTGGGTCACCACCTCGCGCTCGCGCGGGCTCAGGCGCGCGGCCGGCGCCTGCACCGGGCCCAGGGCCTCGAAACACCACACCGCGTGCCGGGCGGGGTCGGTGGCGTCGGCCGCGTGGCCGCGCACCCGGCACCAGATCAGCTCGCCGTCGTGGCGCCGCATCAGGCGCTCGTCCTCGTAGCGGCCGTCGCGCCGCATGCGCGGGTAGCCGCGCTCGCCGGTGCGCTCGAACTCCTGCGGCGACGGATACAGCCCGCTGATCGACTGCCCCACCAGTTCGGTCGTGTCATAGCCGAACAGCTCGCCAAACGCGGCGTTGCAACGGGCGATGAGTCGCTCGCGCGTCACGCACAGCGCGGCGGGCGCCAGCAGAAAGTCGTCCTGATCCGGCATGGTCGGCGGTGAATATACGGTATTCATACCGTATTTCAAAGCCGGGGCCATCCGGCTATCGTGCGGCCCATGAACCTTGCTCATCTGCTGCTCCGCCAGGCCCGGCTCGACCCGGACCGACCCGCCCTCTTTTTCGGCACCACGCCCTGGGCCAGCCACGACCAGTGGGCGCGCCGCGGCCTGGCGCTGGCGCAGCGGCTGCGCGCCGACGGCCTGGACACGGGTGACCGGGTGGTGCTGTTCCTGCGCAACCATCCGCGCTATCTCGAACTGCTGTGGGGCCTGTGGCTGGCCGGCGCGGCGGTGGTGCCGGTCAACGCCAAACTGCATCCGCGCGAGGTGGAGTGGATCGTCGACAACGCGCAGGCCCGCCTGGCCTTCGTCACCGCCGACGTGGCCCCGGGGCCGCTGGCGGGTCTGGCGCGGCAGATCGACATCGAATCCGCCGCCTGCGATGCGCTGTTCGAGCCGATACCCGGCCAAGCCTTGCAGCCGCTGGCCGAACGCGGCCCCGACGACCTGGCCTGGCTGTTCTACACCAGCGGCACCACCGGCCGGCCCAAGGGTGTGATGCTCACGCACCGCAACCTGATGACCATGGGCCTGACCTACTTCGTCGACGTCGACCCGGTGGCGCGGCAGGACCACATCGTCTACGGCGCGCCGATGTCGCACGGCGCCGGCATCTACGCCATTCCGCACCTGATGGCCGGCGCGGCGCATGTGGTGCCGGCCTCGGGCGGGGTCGATCCGGCGGAACTGTTCGAACTGGGCTGGGCGCTGGGGCCGCTGTCCACGTTTGCGGCGCCCACCATCGTCAAGCGCCTGGTGGACCACGCCGAGGCCGCCGGCATCACGGCAGCCGACTGCGCCCGCGCGTTCAAGACCATCGTCTACGGGGGGGCGCCGATGTACCGGGCCGACATCGAGCGCGCGCTGCGCGTGATGGGGCCACGCTTCGTGCAGATCTACGGCCAGGGCGAGACACCGATGGTGGGCACGGCGCTGTCGCGTGCCGTGCTGGCCGACACCGCCCACCCCCGCCACGGCGATCGGGTGGCGTCGGTGGGTGTGGCGCAGACGCCGGTGCGGGTGCGCATCGCCGACGAAAGCGGCAACCCGCTGCCCACCGGCGAGGTCGGCGAGGTGCTGGTGCGCGGCGACAGCGTGATGGCCGGCTACTGGCGCAACCCCGAGGCGACCGCAGCCGCCATCCGCGACGGCTGGCTGTTCACCGGTGACGTGGGTTGCCTGGACGACGAGGGCTTCCTCACCCTCAAGGATCGCAGCAAGGACCTGATCATCAGCGGCGGCTCCAACATCTACCCGCGCGAGGTGGAGGAGGTGCTGCTCACCGCGCCCGGCGTGGCCGAAGTGGCCGTGGTCGGCGCGCCCGATCCGGAGTGGGGCGAGGTGGTGGTGGCCTTTGTGGTGCCGATGCCGGGCGTGGCACTGACGGTGGCCGCGCTGGACGCGCACTGCCTGGCGCAGATGGGCCGCTTCAAGCGGCCCAAGGCCTGGCACATCGTGCCGGAACTGCCCAAGAACAACTACGGCAAGGTGCTCAAGACCGCACTGCGCGAGCGCCTGCGCGCGCCGGCATCCGTGCCGCCCGCCGGCTGAACACCGGTGACGCCGGCCCCGATCGCGTCAACCGTCACCCCGCAATCACAGGAGACACCCGCCATGAGCGACACCTTTCTTCAGGGCCGCCGCGCCCTCGTCACCGGCTCGGTCCAGGGCATCGGCCTGGCCATGGCCACCGAACTGGCCCGCGCCGGCGCCACCGTGCTGCTGCACGGCCTGCCCGACGCGGCGGTGCATGCGCAGGCCTGCGCCGCCGTGGCCGCCGCCGGCTCCGGCGCGGTGCAGAGCCTGGACCACAACCTGGCGGACCCCGCCGCCGTGGACGCGATGATGGACGCCGTGCTGGCCGACGGGCCGCTGGACATTCTGGTCAACAACGCCGGCATCCAGCACACCGCGCCGCTGGCCGAGATGCCCCGAGCGCGCTGGGACGCGATCCTGGCCGTCAACCTCTCGGCCGCTTTCGACACCACCCGCCGCGCGCTGCCCGGCATGGTGCAGCGCGGCTACGGCCGCATCGTCAACATCGCCTCGGTGCATGGCCTGGTGGCCTCGGTCAACAAGGCGCCCTACGTGGCAGCCAAGTTCGGCCTGGTCGGCCTGACGCGGGTCACCGCGCTGGAGGCCGCCGCTGCCGGCAACCGGGGCACGGGCGGCGTCACCGCCAACTGCATCTGCCCCGGCTGGACCGAAACCGCCATCATCGAGCCGCAGATCGTGGCCCGCGCCAACGCCTTCGGCGGCGACCGCGAAGCCGGCATCCGCGACCTGTTGCGCGAGAAGCAGCCCAGCGGGCGGACCTCGCTGCCCTCGGAGATCGCCCGCACCGTGGTCTGGCTGTGCGAACCGGCCGCGCACAACCTCACCGGCGCGGCCATCCCCATCGACGGCGGGTGGACCGCGCAGTAAGAACAGGACACCTCCGCGACCTGGATCAAAGACAAGTC
Organism: Curvibacter sp. T50; assembly: GCF_057219955.1. Classification (NCBI taxonomy): domain Bacteria; kingdom Pseudomonadati; phylum Pseudomonadota; class Betaproteobacteria; order Burkholderiales; family Comamonadaceae; genus Curvibacter; species Curvibacter sp. T50. The sequence continues at coordinate 264,360 of NZ_JBXVVU010000003.1, read as the reverse complement.
GCAACACGGCCGTAAGATATTATTTTAATAGCGAGAAAAGACCAATCTACGACGGGTATTGGTCATTTTCATCGAAAAAATGGCCGGCAGGCGCCTGTTGGGGCACCCACCGGCCAACAAAGTCCACCCGGCCTCGGGTGGGGCAGACTCAGGTGTTGGGCGCGGTCTTGGCGCTCCAGACCATCGTGATCGCCAAGATGCCGAGCACCACGCCCAGCGACACCGCAACCGGAATCTTGAAGATATCGATCAGCATCATCTTGGTACCGATGAAGACCAGGATCACCGCCAGGCCGTAGTTCAGCAGGTGGAAGCGGCTGGCCGCCGCCTGCAGCAGGAAGAACATCGCGCGCAGGCCCAGGATGGCGAACACGTTGCTGGTCAGCACGATGAACGGGTCCTTGGTGATGGCGAAGATGGCGGGGATCGAATCGACCGCGAAGATCACGTCGGTCAGTGCCACCAGGGCGATCACCATCAGCAGCGGCGTGGCGATCTTCTTGCCGTTTTCCACGGTCCAGAATTTTTCGCCGTCAAACTGCTTGCTCACCGGCAGCACCTTGCGCAGCAGCTTGAGCGCGGGGTTGTCGTCCAGGCTGGCCTCCTTGCCGGCAGCCCACCACATCTTGATGCCGGTCAGGATCAGGAAGGCGCCGAACACATACAGCACCCAGTGGAACTGCTCCAGCAGCCAGGCGCCGACCAGGATCATGATGGTGCGCAGCACGATGGCGCCGATGATGCCGATCATCAGCACCCGCTTCTGGTAGGCCGGCGGCACCGCAAAGTAGGTGAAGATCATCAGGAAGACAAAGATGTTGTCCACCGCCAGGCTCTTCTCGATCAGGTAACCGGTCAGGAACTCGAGCGACTTCTCGGTGGCGATGGCGGTCGAACCGGTGGTGTCCTTCACCGCCCACCACAGCAGTCCGTTGAAGGCCAGACTCAACGCCACCCAGAGCACGGACCAGTTCAGCGCCTCGCGCACGCCCACCTCATGCGCGCCCTGCTTCTTAAGCACGACAAAGTCCACGAACAACGCCGCCAGCACAATGGCGACAAAGACAACCCACAACCAGACCGGAACGATGGTATCCATCAGCAAGAACCTCGCAGAAAAAGGTGTTGAAAAACACCCGCAAGGTCTTGCGTGACAACCGGGTTAGCCGGTGCCGGCGCAACCGGCGGACTGCGCGTGCAGCCTGCGTATTGACGGTTGACGCCACCGGATCCCCATCTCAAAAGAGGGCTGCCGGCTCGCTACTCCCCTTGAAGGGATGGGCGATGGTACGAAGTGCGCCTATTCCCCGCAATGCGGCGGGGAATTGGTCGGTTGTCCGCGCTACCATGCGCGAACGCCGCACTTGCCTCCAACCGCCAACGCAACCCGCGCTCAGACAGTGAACCGATCCACGCTCCCGTCCGCCCTCACCGTTCGCGAGGATGAGGTCTTGTTCACCGCCATGAGGGCACAAGGTGCGGGCGGGCAGAACGTCAACAAGGTCTCCAGTGCCGTACACCTGCGCTATGAGATTGCCACTTCGTCGTTACCCGAAGAAGTGAAGGCCCGCTTGCGGGCACTGCACGACCAGCGCATCACCGAGGACGGCGTCGTCATCATCAAGGCTCAGTCCCACCGCACCCAGACCGCCAACCGCATTGACGCCCTGGCCCGCCTTCAGGACCTGGTCGACAGCGTCGCCGCCGCGCCCAAACGCCGACGACCCACCCGGCCGACCCTGGCATCACGCCAGCGGCGGCTTCAGGGCAAGGCGTTGCGGGCGGGCATCAAACAGCGGCGCGGACGGGTAGGTGGCGGTGACGGGTTGGACGGCTGAGGGGCGGGGGCCCCTGAGCGCCCTGCACACCCGCATAATGCCGTTACCCAGCGTCAAACGGTGATAGTTTGCTCTTTTTTCCGGAGTCTTTCAGCGTCCAGGCCAGAACCTCCGCCAGTGCCTGGACCCGCGACTGCAGCGCGGCCAGGTCGGCGTCGTTCACCAGCCGGTGGGTGATGGCGGCCCAACCGGGCGGCAGGGGCTCGGCAAAGGCGGTCTGCCGCTCCAGCACCGCGGCGGTGGCGTCGGACGGATCGGTGCCGGCGGCGGCGCGCTCGGCGATGCGCGAGCGCATCTGCGCGGCGGGCGCCTGGCAGTCCACCAGATCGAAGGCAGCCTGGGCCCGGCCGGCGGTGGCGCGCAACGCCTCGCGCTCGGCCTGACGCAGCGCGGCAGCATCCACCACCACCGACACCCCGGCCGCCAGCAGGTCGCCCGCCAGCTGGTTCAGCCGCCCGTAGGTGCGTTGGGTCATCTCCGTGCCGTACAGCTGCGCCGCCGCGTCGGAGCCCGCTGCCACCCGTGCCGTGGGCGCCAGGCCCGCCAGGCGTTTGCGCTCCACGTCCGAGCGGATGCGCACCGCGCCCAGCGCCTCGGCCAGCCGCGCGGCCACGGTGGATTTGCCCGCGCCGCTCAGCCCCGTCACCAGCACCAGACGCAGCGTCGGCGGGGGCGCCGCCAGCTGCACGGCCAGCGGCCAGTAGCGGGCGAAGGCGGCCGGGTTGCCGCAGAGCAACGCCACCTGGGCGCGCACCAGCGCGCGGTAGGCCGCCAACGGGCGCAGCAGCGCCAGGCCGTCAACGTCCCCCGTCTGTTCGGCCCAGCCGCCGATGAAGCGCCACGCCAGACCGGGCAGGCCGTGGGCCAGCAGGTCCATGAACACAAAGGCGACGTCGGCCACCACGTCGATGGTGCGCAGGCTGGCGTCGAACTCCAGCGCGTCAAAGGCCATCACCTGCCCCTGCCAGCGCACGATATTGCCCAGGTGCAGGTCGCCATGGCCTTCACGCACCCAACCGGCGGCGGCCCGGCGCGCCAGGCGCGCCGCCTGGGCGGCAAAGGCGGCGGCCAGCAGGGTGCGGGTGGCGGCGACGGCGGCGGTGTCCACGTCGCCCGGCCGGCCCGGGTGCGCGCCGATGGCGTCCAGCGCGGCGGCGGCGGCCTCGCGCGGGCCGGTGCGCGGCTGCTGCGCGGGCGGCACCGCCGGCAGGGCGGCGTGAAAGTGCGCCACGTGGGCAGCCAGTGCGTCGATGTCGGCTGCGTCCAGCACGCCGGCGCGCGCCCGGGCGGCAAACTCGCCGGCCGGGTCGAAACGGCGCATGCGCAGCGCCCAGTCCAGCACCGGGCCGTCACCGCCCAGGCGCGGGGCCTCGGGCGTGCCGGTCAGGGGCACCACGTCGCGGTACAGGTCGGGCGCGGTGCGGCGGTTCAGCCGCAGCTCTTCCTCACAGAAATGGCGGCGCCGGGCGGGTGTGGAAAAGTCCAGAAACGGCAGCCGCACCGGGCGCTTGAGCTTGATGACCGTGTCACCGGCCAGGACCAGGCTGGAGATGTGGGTGCGCACCACCACCGGGTCGGCGCCGGTGTCGGCCGCCAGGCGGCGGGCCAGGGCCGCCAGCAGCCGCTCGTGGGCGGTGATCGGGTCGGAGCGCGGATCAGGCAGGGATCGTGGAGCGGGCCGTGGCATGAAGCAGCTTTCCCACCCGAAGCTACCAGAGTTCTTCGGCATCGAACACCGATAAACGTCAGCGCGGATGATGTGATCACGCACACAAATCAAAACTCGGTTACATTAGCTGAGTCGATGGCGTCTGCTTACCTTCGCGTCGACAAGGTCTGATCAAGGCAGCGGCGTCCTACGCCGCCCCCGAATCCACCAATCCGGTTACCCGGATTCGCTCTGGTGGTCACGCTTTTCCCTATTGGCAAGCTTCACCGCAGTCCGCGCCTGACTTCTCGCGTGCCGGTACCGCCAAACGCCCCCGCAGGATAACGGCCCAAGAGGCCCCTGGGGGTGGCACATCGTTCTCTCATTTTTCGGCCTCTATGACCACAAGCACCTCGCCCTCCTTCTCGGTGGGCAAATTTCGCCTCACGCCGTCGACCCGTCCGGGCTCTGACGAGCAGTTCCGGGCGTCTCTGTCCATCAGCCGCGGCAGCGGACGACAGACGCATGACCATGTCTACACCTTTACACCCCAGTTCCCCAGTCGCGAAAGCGCGTTGATGTACGCCGCAGTCCAGGGCCTTTACTGGCTCATCAATCCCAAGTCCCTGGCCTGAGCAGCCATTCCGACGAAAGCCCCTCATCATGGCCAAGGAAGAACTTATCGAGATGCATGGCAAGGTTGACGAAATCCTGCCCGACATGCGCTACCGCGTCACCCTGGACAACGGTCACAAACTGATCGCCTATACCGGTGGCAAGATGCGCAAACACAGCATTCGCATCCTCTCCGGAGACAAGGTGACCTTGGAAATGTCACCTTACGACCTGAGCAAGGGTCGAATCACCTTCCGTCACATCGAAAACCGCGGCCCACGCCCCAACGTGCCCAACCGCAAAGCCCGCCGCTGACGCGGCGGCCATGACAGCCCATTTCCTTTTCCCCCACGCTTCCGCCAGAACCGGTGGAGCTTTTTACGAAAGACTCAAACATGAGCAACAAACTGTACGTTGGCAACCTCGCCTACTCCGTCCGTGATGACGATCTTCAACAGACTTTCTCTGCCTTCGGCGCCGTTCAGTCGGCCAAGGTGATGATGGAACGCGACACCGGCCGTTCCAAAGGCTTTGGCTTTGTCGAGATGGGTTCCGCCGCCGAAGCGCAGGCCGCCATCCAGGGCCTGAACGGCAAGAACGTCGGTGGACGTGACCTGACCGTCAACGTCGCCCGCCCGATGGAAGCCCGCCCGCCGCGCAGCGGCGGTGACTACGGCGGTGGCGGCTACGGCGGCGGCAACGGCGGCGGTCGTCGCGCTTACTGAAATCCACCCGAACCGATGGACCTCGATGGGGCCCATCGGTGACGGCGCCGCCCGAATGCGGGCATGGGCGTGACCAAGCGATCCGATACTACCGAAAAAATAGCATCAGGTGACCAATTTACGCTGGGTATGACCCGATTTTTCCTGACGCGGCGTACCCACGGCACGGCCAGGAAAGGTTCCGGGGCCAGTCCGACTGCGGGCTGCCCCGGTCGGTCCGCTCAAGGCCCCTTGGCCCCGCTCTGGAACCACGCGCCCACCAGGGCGCGTTCTGCTTCTGTCATGCCTGTGGCGTTGTTCATGGGCATTTGCTTGAGCAGCACCACCTGTTGGTAAATGGCCTGGGCTTGGGCCGTGATCGCTGTATCGCTGTCCAGTCGGATGTTTTTCATCTGAACCTGGGCGTTGTGGCACTGTGCGCAGCGCTGGTCAAGCACGGCTTTGACCTTTTGATACTCATTTTGGGCGATACCCGGCGTATTTTGGTCGCTTTGCGCTATTGAAATAGAATCAACCCCGGGGGGGGGCTCGGCCACTTTCAGGCCCACGATCACCGCCACCAACACCGCCACCCCGGCAGCCGCATACGGCCATGGGTTGGCGGCCCGGCCGTGGTGCCAGCCGTGGCGCTGCACAAAGAACTGGCGGATCAGCGCGCCAGACAGCATCATCAGGATCAGGATGATCCAGTTGAACCGGTGCGTGTACAGAAAACCGTAGTGATTGCTCAGCATCGCAAAGATGACGGGCAGCGTGAAATAGGTGTTGTGCACGCTGCGCTGCTTGCCCCGCTTGCCGTGGATGGCCAGCGCCTTCGGGTCCACCTTCTCGCCCGAGGTCATGGCGGCCACCACCTTGCGCTGGCCGGGAATGATCCAGAAGAACACATTGGCGCTCATGGCCGTCGCAATCATCGCGCCCACCAGCAGGAAGGCGGCGCGGCCCGCAAACAGCTGACAGGCAGCCCAGGAGGCCAGACAGATGACAGCAAAGACCAGTGCGCCGACGATGGCGTCGCCGTTTTCGCGAAAGCCGAACCACTGGCAGATGCGGTCGTAGATCAGCCAGAACGCCACCAGAAAGCCCAGCGCTGCCGAAATGGCGGCGGCGGGAGACCAGTCCAGCAGCGACTTGTCGATCAGGAAGGTGCTCGCGTTCCACAGATACAACACCGTGAACAGGGCAAACCCGGACAGCCAGGTGGAGTAGCTTTCCCAGTAGAACCAGTGCAGCTCGGTGTGGATCTTCTTGGGCGCCACCATGTATTTCTGCGGGTTGTAGAACCCGCCGCCGTGCACCGCCCACATGGCGCCGTCCACGCCCTTTTCCAGCAGGTCGGGCGACTTCGGCTTGATCAGGTTGTTGTCGAGAAAGACAAAGTAGAACGACGAGCCGATCCAGGCAATCGCGGTGATGACGTGCAGCCAACGCAGCAGCAGGTTGGCCCAATCCAGCAGGTACGCTTCCATAAGGGAACTCCAAGCTGCTCACCACTGCGGGCGCTGTGAGCAGTCCGGTAGAGGTCGCGCACATGGCGGGAAGACTCCCCACCGGGCACCGCTGCGACCTGTCGACCGAAGTGTATACAAAAAATTCACGTTCAGGGGTGCCCTGGGACAACCGAAGTCCGGGGTAAACCCTCGTTTGGCACCAGAAAACCATGCAACAACTGTGCCGCCACCGATACCGCAATCACCGCCGGCTCTTTGCCCCGAATTCCGGGCAAGCCGATCGGGCAGGTCACCGCGCCACATTCGGCGTCCGTGAAACCCCGCTCGGCCAGGCGGCGGCGGAAGGTCGCCCATTTGGTGCGGCTCCCGATCAGGCCGATGAAGGGCAGATCGCCCTGCTCGCGCTGGCGCAGCAGGCAGGCCGCCACCACATCCAGATCCTCGGCATGGCTGAAACTCATGATCAGCACCAGACTTCCCGGCGCAAGGTCACGAACCGCCGTCTGCACCGGATCGGAGTGTTCAGCGCACACATTGGCTGGCAGATCGACCGGAAAAATTTCATCCCGGCTGTCGATCCAGTGCACCGAGACCGGCAAAGTGCCCAGTACCCGCACCAGTGCCTTGCCTACATGCCCGCCACCGAACAGCGCCACCGGCGCCCGCGGCGGCGCCAGCCGGGCGCCCAGTGTCGGTCCGTCGGCCGCCGTGATCGGTTCCAGCCGCAGCATCACCACACCACCGCAGCACTGACCCAGGCTTGGCCCCAGGGCAAACCGTTCGATCAGGTGCGCCGCGTCGGACGTCATGGCGCGGGCACGGGCAATCGCTTCAAACTCCAGGTGGCCGCCGCCCACGGTGCCGACAACCGCATCAGGAAATACGGCCATCCAGGCCCCAGGTTCACGCGGCACGGAGCCGCTGGTGGCATCCACGGTCACCAGTACGCCGGGATTGCGGGCCAGTTGCGCCAACACCGCCGTGAGATCATTGGACAATTCTTGCCTTTCCATGCGGGCCGGCCCCGCAGGCTGCGATTTTCGGGCACATTGCGCGGCGGCGCGCAACGATGCCTTGCTCCGGCGCAGCCGAGTGGCCGCCCGCTCACCTACGCAACCGCCCTGGAACGCTTTGACCATGACCCTGCGATTTCCCCTGCTCAAAACCGGCTCACCACCGTTGCCTTCGGCAGGCACCCCGGCAGCGTTGTTGCTGGCGGCCCTGATCGGTTCGGGATGCACGACCGTGCCCTCTGGTGCGCCCACGCCCGTTGTCCTCCCGCCGGTCCCGCCAACCGCGCCGGCGCCTGCGGCCTCGCCGGTCAGACCGGCCAGCCCCGACCGGGAAGCCCCGCCCGCTGCGGCAAAACCCGCCTATCCGGCGGCGCCACGTGCATCGACCGCTGGCACACCCCGGGAATACCGCAAAGACGCCGCAGCCCACCTCTATCACCACAACGGCCACCGAATTTTCCGCGGACGTCTTCCGGCGTACCTGTACGCGGTGGGTGTGCTGGAGGTGCAGATCGACCGCAACGGCCACGTTGCTTCAACCCATTGGCTGCGGGCGCCACGCCACGCCCCCGAGGTGGTCGCCGAGATCGAGCGTACGGTGCGCGCCGCGGCGCCCTTCCCCGCCCCGGGGCGGATGGGCAAAGTCACTTACACCGACACCTGGTTGTGGGACAAAAGCGGACGCTTCCAGCTCGACACCCTGACCGAAGGCCAGGACTGAAGCAGAGGCCATCGCCCTGCGCCTCCCGTGAAAAAGGCCGGTCCCGTGGGGAACCGGCCTTTGGTCCGCAGGCGGTGTCGCGGTGCGGACCGGATCAGCCGCGCGCCGCCGCCCGCCCGCGCTCGCAGGCCAGCAAAATGCGCTCGGGCGTGGCCGGCGCCACCAGGCTGACCCGGGCGTCGTGGCCACCGGCGGCGCCCACGGCGTCGCGCAGGGCAAAGAACACCGACAGCGCCTGCATCAGCGGCGGCTCGCCCACGGCCTTGCTGTTGAACGGCGTGGGTTTGAGGTTGTGGCCATCAAACAGGGTGACGTTGAAGTGCTCGGGCACGTCACCCGCCACCGGGATCTTGTAGGTGCTGGGGCCATGCGTCAGCAGCTTGCCTTTTTTGTCCCAGATGCACTCTTCCATGGTCAGCCAGCCCATGCCCTGGATGTAGGCGCCTTCCACCTGGCCCTTGTCCAGGGCCGGGTTGATGCTGCGACCGGCGTCGTGGACCATGTCGGCCGCCTTGAGCCACCACTCGCCGGTGCGGGTGTCGATTTCGACCTCGGACACCGAGGCGCCGTAGCAGTAGTAATAGAAGGCGCGACCGTTCAGGGTGGTGAAGTCGTACTTGATTTCGGGCGTCATGTAAAAGCCCGTCACCGACAGCCCGACCCGGTCCAGCCAGGCCTGTTTTGTCAGGTCCGCCCAGGGCACCGACTTGCCGCCGCCGTGTGCGGCGTTGTCGGCAAAACGCACCACCTCGGGCTCGCAGCCCAGCAGACGCGCAGCCACCGGCTGGAGGCGCTCACGCATCTGCGCGGTGGCGTTCATGATGGCGGCGCCGTTGATGTCGGCGCCGCTGGAGGCCGACGTGGCGGAGGCGTTGGGCACTTTCTGCGAATCGGTGGCGGTGACGCGCACCTTGTCCACGCTGATGCCCAGCCCGTCGGCGCAGACCTGCGCCATCTTGGTGTTGAGGCCCTGGCCCATTTCGGTGCCGCCGTGGTTGACGCTGACCGAGCCGTCCATGTAGATCACCAGCAGCGCGCCGCCCTGGTTCAGGTGTGTCGCGGTGAAGCTGATGCCGAACTTCAGCGGCACCAGCGCCAGGCCGCGCTTGCGGGTCTTGCTGGTGGCGTTGAAGGCGGCCACGGCGGCGCGGCGCTCGGCGTAGCCGGCCTGGGCTTCCACCTGGGCGATCACCTGGTCACCCACCCAGTCTTCGATCAGCTGGTTGTACTGGGTGGTCATGGTGTCAGGGTTGCCCGACACCGCCGGGTCCTGGTAGAGGTTGCGCTTGCGCACGTCCAGCGGGTCCAGCCCCAGCACCGAGGCGATCTCGTCGATCACCGTCTCGATGCCGAACATGCCCTGCGGGCCACCGAAGCCGCGGAACGCGGTGGAGCTCTGGGTGTTCGTCTTGCAGCGGTGGCTGACCAGCTTGAGCGCCGGGATGTGGTAGCAGTTGTCGATGTGCAGGCAGGCGCGGTCGTTCACCGGGCCGGAATAGTCCACGCTGTAGCCGCAGCGCGACATCAGCGTGATGTCGGCGCCCAGGATACGGCCGGTGTCGTCGAAACCGACCTCGTAGTCGATGCGGAAGTCGTGCCGCTTGCCGGTGACGGTCATGTCGTCGTCGCGGTTCACACGCAGCTTCACCGGCTTTTGCAGTTTGAACGCCGCCAGCGCCGCGCTCTGGCTGAAGATGCTGGCGTTGCCTTCCTTGCCGCCGAAGCCGCCGCCCATGCGGCGGCAGATGACTTCCACGTCGTTGGTGGACAGGTTCAGCGCCGCGGCGGCTTCACGCTGGTTGCCGTCCGGGTGCTGGGTGGAGCAGTACAGCGTGAGCTGGCCGTCTTCGCGCGGTACGGCATAGGTGATCTGCCCTTCCAGGTAGAACTGTTCCTGCTGGCCGGTGCGGGTGCTGCCACGGATGCGGCGCGGCGCGGCGGCAATCGCCTGCGCGGCGTCCCCGCGCACGATGCCCTTGGCCGGCATGACAAAGCTGCCGGCCGCCATCGCATCCTCGATGGTGAGGATGGGCGGCAACTCCTTGACCAGCACCTGGGCCTTTTTCGCGGCCTCGCGGGCATAGAGCATCTCGCGCGCCACGACCACCGCCACCGCCTGGCCGACAAACTCCACCTTGCCATCGGCCAGGAAGGGGTCGTCGTGCACGATGGGGCCGCAGTTGTTTTCGCCCGGGATGTCGCGCGCGGTGAACACCGCCACCACGCCATGCTCTTTCAGCAGCGCCGCGCGGTCGATGCCCTCGCCGATCAGTTCGCCGTGGGCCACGGGCGACAGCACCAGCGCGGCGTACAGCGTGCCACGCAGCTCGGGAATGTCGTCGGTGTAGGTGGCGCCGCCGGTCACGTGCAGCCGGGCCGATTCATGGACCACATCTCGGCCCTGCTCGGTGGCGGGAATCAGGTTCTTGAGGTCGGTGGGTGCATTCATGACACGGCCTCCTGGCTGGGCTGGGACTCTTCGATGAACTGGAGCACCAGGTTCCGCGCCACCAGCGAGCGATAGGCCCAGGTGGCACGCAACCCGTCGCGGGCGGTGAAGCTGGCGGCAATGGCCGCGTCGATCTCGTCGGCCGACACGGCGTCGGGCGCCCGGCCTTCCAGCACGGCCTCGATCTTCGGCGCGCGGCAGGGCGCCGGTGCCAGGCCGTTGTAGGCCAGGCGCACGTCGCTCAACCGTCCGTCTTTCAGCCGGTAACGGATCGCGGCGCAGGTGGCGGAAATGTCCTGCTCGAAGCGTTTGCTGACCTTGTGGGCGCGGAACACCACACCCGCCGCGGGGCGCGGCAGCAGCACCGCCTCGATGAACTCGCCCGGCTGCAGAACGTTGGCTTTCTGGCCGGTGTAGAAGGCGTCCAGCGCCACGGTGCGGGTCTTGTGGCCGCGGCGCAGCTCCAGGCTCGCGCCCAGCGCCATCAGGCACGGCATGGAGTCCCCGATGGGCGAACCGTTGGCAATGTTGCCCGCCAGCGTGGCCGTGGCGCGGATCGGCGGCGAGCCGAAGCGGCGCAGCACCTCGGCGAAGTCGGGCCAGGCCTCGGCCATCAGCGGTTCGATGTCGGCCAGCGGCACCGCCGCGCCGATGCGCCAGGCGTCGCCACGGACCTCGATGCGACGCAACGCGGCCACGTTGCCGAGGTAGACGATGTGGTCGGGCCGGCGGAACTGCTTGTTCACCTGCAGGCCGATTTCCGTGCTGCCGGCCAGCAGCGTGGCCTGCGGGTGGCTTTGCAGGTAGTCGGCCACTTCGGCCAGCGTGGCGGGCGAGACAAATTCGTTGCCCTTGCGGGTGCGCACCACCGGCTGCACCACGATTTCACCGTCCAGGCTGTAGGTGGGCTCGGTGGCACGGCGGATCTCGCGCAGCAGCGGCAGGTCCGCTGCGTCGTCGATCTTCAGCTGCTCGCGCGGGGCCTGCGCCGCGACCAGCGCGGCATCCACGATGGGTTTGTAGCCGGTGCAGCGGCACAGGTTGCCGCTGAGCGCGTCGTTGATGACCTGGCGGCCGGGCTGGGCCACCGTCTGCAGCAGGCCGGCCAGGCTCATCACGATGCCGGGGGTGCAGAAGCCGCATTGCGAGCCGTGGCAGCCCACCATGGCCTCCTGCACCGGGTGCAGGCTGCCGTCTGTGCGCGCCAGGCTTTCCACCGTCTTGACCGACTTGCCGTCGAGCGTGGGCAGCAGCTGCATGCAGGCATTGACGCTGCGATAGTCCACCGCGTCACCCGCGGCATTGAGCTCGCCGACCAGCACCACACAGGCGCCGCAATCGCCCTCGGCGCAGCCTTCCTTGGTGCCGGTGCGGTGCAGTTGTTCGCGCAGGTAGTCCAGCACCGTGGTGGTGCGGCGCTCGCCTTGCGCTTCGACGATTCGGCCGTCCAGCACAAAGCGCACGGTGTTGGTCACTTGGGTCATGGTGGGGCGGAAGTGGGAAAAGGGACGATTTTATTTGTCTGGCCGTATGACGACCATATGGATTTCCGTATACACCAGGGCTCGTCGGCGCCGGCCACGGCCGCATCAGGAGCCGCGGTAGGTGGAATAGCTCCAGGGGCTGACCAGCAGCGGCACGTGGTAGTGCTGGTCTTCATGGGCCACCCCGAAATCCAGGCTGACGCGGTTGAGGAAATTGGGTTCCGGCAAGACCACGCCCCGGGCCTTGAAATACCCCGCCACGTCGAACACCAGCCGGTACGTGCCTTTGCGCAGGCTGGTGTTGTCATACAGCGGGCCGTCGGGGTTGCGGCCGTCGGCGTTCAGCGTGAACTGGCGCACCAGCGTGGCCGCGTCGCCCTGCGTGGTGTACAGCGCCACGGCCATGCCGGCCGCCGGAGAGCCGTGCATCGTGTCCAGTACATGTGTGCTCAATCCCATGGTGTCCTCGCAGTCGAAAAAGTGTTGAACCGTTGCAGTCGACCAAAGTGTATACACTTTTCCCAAATCACTCTATCATCCAGCCCATGGAGACCAGCACCGCCACCCACAACATCGTCGAGGCGCTGACCCGCGCCATCATCGAACACCGGCTGCTGCCCGGCACCAAGCTGGCCGAGCAGAAGCTGGCCGATCATTTTGGCGTGTCGCGCACCCTGGTGCGACAGGCCTTGTTCCAGCTCTCGCAGAACCGCCTGATCCGCCTGGAGCCCGCCCGGGGCGCTTTTGTCGCGGCCCCGTCGGTGGAAGAGGCGCGCCAGGTGTTCGCCGTGCGACGCATGCTGGAAGCCGAGATGACCCGCGCCTTCGCCCGCGACGTGGACGCAGGCAAGATCCAGGCCCTGCGCGAACACGTGGCCCATGAAAAGGCTGCCGTGGCCCGCGACGACGTGCCCGGGCGCACCGAGCTGCTGGGCGACTTTCATGTGCGCATGGCCGAGCTGATGGGCAACGAGGTGCTGGCCCAGCTGCTGGGTGACCTGATTTCCCGCTGCGCGCTGATCACGCTGATGTACCAGTCGCAGCGCGCGGCCGAGCACTCCAGCGAGGAACACGAAGGCATCATTTCTGCTTTGGAGGCGGGCGACGAAGCCCGGGCCGTGGCACTGATGCACGAGCACCTGGCCCATGTGGAGGCCAGCCTGACCTTCGACCGCAAGATGCCCACCCACGACATTTCCCTGGCCCTGTCATGACCCGCCCCTACGACACCACCCTGCCCTACCCGCGCGACCTGGTCGGCTACGGCCGCAACCCGCCCCATGCCGCCTGGCCCGGCAACGCCCGCGTGGCGGTGCAGTTCGTGCTGAACTACGAAGAAGGCGGCGAGAACGCCACGCTCCACGGCGATGCCGGCTCGGAGCAGTTTCTCTCGGAAATGTTCAGCCCGGCCAGCTATGCGGACCGCCACCTGAGCATGGAGGGCATCTATGAATACGGCTCCCGCGTGGGGGTGTGGCGCATCCTGCGCGAGTTTGAACGCCGCGGACTGCCGCTGACCGTGTTCGGTGTCAGCATGGCGCTGGAACGCCACCCCGAACTCACGGCGGCGTTTGTCGAGCTCGGCCACGAGATTGCCTGCCACGGCTGGCGCTGGATCCACTACCAGAACCTTCCGGAAGAGGTGGAGCGGGAGCACCTGCGCACCGGCATGGCCATCATCGAAAAACTCACCGGCCAGCGGGCCCTGGGCTGGTACACCGGTCGCGACAGCCCCAACACCCGGCGCCTGGTGGTCGACCACGGCGGCTTCGAGTACGACAGCGACTACTACGGCGACGATCTGCCGTTCTGGATGCGGGTGCGCAAGTCGGACGGTGTCGTGGTGCCGCACCTCGTGGTGCCTTACACGCTGGACTGCAACGACATGCGCTTTTCCCTGCCCCAGGGCTTTTCGCAGGGCGAGGACTTCTTCACCTACCTGCGCGACAGCTTCGATGCGCTGTATGCCGAAGGCGACGAAACGCCCCGCATGATGAGCGTGGGCATGCACTGCCGCCTGCTGGGGCGGCCCGGCCGCATCCTGGCGCTGCAGCGCTTTCTGGACCACATCGCACGTCACGACCGGGTCTGGGTGTGCCGCCGCATCGACATCGCCCGCCACTGGAAACAGGTCCACCCCTACTCCGCCAACCCCTGAACACCATGCCACTCACCCTGGAACAACTCAATGCCGCGTCGCACGGCGAGGCCGCGCAGATGCTGGACGGGCTGTACGAACACAGCCCCTGGATCGCCGAGCGCGCCCTGGCAGCCCGCCCCTTCCGCTCCGTCCCGCACCTGCAGCACGCCATGGTGCAGGTGCTGGCCGCGGCGGGACGCGAGGCCCAGATCGCGCTGATCCGCGCCCACCCGGAACTCGCCGGCAAGGCCATGGTCAGCAAGACCCTGACCGCTGAATCCACCCATGAGCAGGGCAAGGCCGGCCTGACCGACTGCTCACCGGAAGAATTTGCCCACATCCAGCAGCTCAACGCCGACTACAACGCCAAGTTCGGCTGGCCGTTCATCCTGGCCGTGCGGGGCCCGCGCGGCACCGGGCTGAGCCGGCAGCAGATCATCGCGGCGTTCGAGCGCCGCCTGCAGGGGCACCCGGCGTTCGAACTGCAGGAATGCCTTCGCAACATCCACCGCATCGTGGAAATCCGCCTGGCCGACAAGTTCGGCCTCGAACCGGCGCTGGGCCATGACGTCTGGGACTGGCACGAACGCCTGGCCCAGCACAGCGACCCCGGCTTTGCCGAACACGGCCAGCTGACCGTGACCTACCTCACGGACGCCCATCGGGCCTGCGCGCAGCGCATCAGTCACGGGATGAAGGACTGCGGGTTCGACACCGTGGAGATCGACGCAGTGGGCAACGTGGTGGGGCGTTACCACCCCGCCCCACCGACGGGCGGCGCCGCCGGCCAGGCCCGTTTACTGTTGACCGGCAGCCACTACGACACCGTGCGCAACGGCGGCAAGTACGACGGCCGCCTGGGCATCTTCGTGCCCATGGCCTGCGTCCGCGAGCTGGCCCGCGCCGGCCGGCGCCTGCCGTTCGGTCTCGAAGTGGTCGCCTTTTCCGAAGAGGAAGGACAGCGCTACAAGGCCACCTTCCTGGGCTCCGGTGCGCTGACCGGCGACTTCCGCCCCGAATGGCTGGACCAGCGCGACGCGGAGGGCGTGGCCCTGCGCGACGCCATGCGCCACGCGGGCCTGTGTGTGGACGACATTCCCCGGCTTCGGCGCAACCCGGCCGACTACCTGGGCTTTGTCGAAGTCCACATCGAGCAGGGCCCGGTGCTGTGCGAAATGGGGCTGCCGCTGGGCATCGTCACCTCCATCAACGGCAGCGTGCGCTACGTCGGCGAGGTCATCGGCACGGCCAGCCATGCCGGCACCACCCCGATGGACCGCCGCTGCGACGCGGCCAACGCGGTCGCCGAACTGATGCTGTTTGCTGAGGAGCGCGCCTTGCGCGACGGGGATTCGGTGGCCACGGTGGGCCAGTTGGGGGTTCCGAACGGATCGATCAACGTGGTGCCGGGCCGCTGCCACTTCTCGCTGGACCTGCGTGCGCCCACCGATGCCCAGCGCGACGCGCTGGTGGCCGACGTGCGGGAACAGCTCGATGCCATATGCACCCGCCGCGGCGTCCGCTGGAGCCTGGAAGAGACGTTGCGCGCCGCCGCCGCACCCAGCGACCCGGCGTGGCAATCCCGCTGGGAGCGGGCCGTGGAGCAGTTGGGCCTGCCGCTGCACCGCATGCCCAGCGGCGCCGGCCACGACGCCATGAAGCTGCACGAAATCATGCCCCAGGCCATGCTGTTCGTGCGCGGCGAAAACGCCGGCATCAGCCACAACCCGCTGGAAAGCACGACCAGCCACGACATGCAACTCGCCGTGGACGCCTTCACGAATCTTCTGAACGACCTTGCCCAGGAAACGCCATGACCGCCCCGACCCCCGACTACGCCGCCCTTGACCGCTGGATCGACGCCCATTTCGACGACCAGGTGCGTTTCCTGCAGGAGCTGATCCGCGTGCCAACCGACACGCCGCCCGGCAACAACGCCCCGCATGCCGAGCGCACCGCCGAGCTGCTGGCCGGGATGGGCCTGAACGCCGAGAAACACAGCCCGCCAGTGGCGGCCGTCCAGGCGGCCGGGCTGGAGAGCATCACCAACCTGATCCTGCGCCGCGCCTACGCCCCGGGCGGCCCGACCATCGCCCTGAACGCCCACGGCGACGTGGTGCCCCCCGGTGAAGGCTGGACCCACGACCCTTATGGCGGCGAGATCGCCGACGGCCGCATCTGGGGCCGCGCCGCAGCGGTGAGCAAATGCGACATTGCCAGCTTCACCTTTGCCATCCGCGCACTGGAATCCCTTGGTGCGCCGTTGCGCGGCGGGGTGGAGCTGCACGTCACCTACGACGAGGAATTCGGCGGTGAAGTCGGCCCTGGCTGGCTGCTGGACCAGGGCCTGACGCGACCCGACCTGATGATCGCCGCCGGTTTCAGCTACCAGGTGGTGGTGGCGCACAACGGCTGCCTGCAGATGGAGGTGGCGGTGCACGGCGACATGGCACACGCGGCCATCCCTGACAGCGGCACCGACGCGCTGCAGGGCGCGGTGCACATCCTGAACGCGCTGTACCGCCTGAACGGCGACTACCTGCAGGTGCGCTCGAACGTCGAAGGCATCACCCACCCGTACCTGAATGTCGGCCTGATCCAGGGCGGCACCAACACCAACGTGATTCCGGGCAAGGTGGTGCTCAAGCTCGACCGCCGCATGATCCCAGAAGAAGACCCGGCCGAGGTGGAAGCGTCGCTGCGCCGCACCATCGAACAGGCCGCCGCCAGCTTCAGCCCGCCCCGCGGCGGCAAGGTGCTGGGCGTGGACATCCGCCGCATCCTGCTGGCGCGGGCCATGGTGCCGCTGGCCGGCAACGCGCCGCTGGTCAACGCCATCCAGACCCATGGCGAGGCGGTGTTCGGCGAACCCATCCCGGCGGTGGGCACGCCGCTGTACACCGACGTGCGCCTGTATGTGGAACGCGGCATCCCGGGCGTGATCTACGGCGCCGGACCGCGCACCGTGCGCGAGTCCAACGCCAAACGCGCCGACGAAAACCTGCTGCTGGACGACCTGCGCCGCGCCACCAAGGTGGTGGCGCGTACCTTGCGCGACCTGCTGGCCTGATCCTGGCAGCCTGCGGGCACACCAAACGCCCCCGACCCCACCTCGGCCCCTGCCCCGGTTTCCGGCGCAGGGGCTTTGCTTTTGATAGCAAACAATGACCTTCTGACGCTGGGTATAGGCACTTTTGTTCGAAATTCGCCGTCGGACTGCTGCCGCGGGGCAGACGGCAACGCCCGAGACCGTTCACAACCCCGGGTAAAACTGTATACACATCGACGATTTTTATGTATACAGTTTTGTGCACCGTATAACTAGCCCGAGGTACCCTGCGATGACTTCTGCCGTTCACCCTGTCGACGAACGCCTGCCCGGCGGCAAGCTGGCCGCCCTGGGCCTGCAGCATGTGCTGGTGATGTATGCCGGCGCCGTGGCCGTGCCGCTGATCGTCGGGCGCGCCCTCAAGCTCAGCCCCGAACAGGTGGCGATGCTGATCTCGGCCGACCTGTTCTGCTGCGGCCTGGTCACGCTGATCCAGTCGCTGGGCGCGACGCAGTGGTTCGGCATCAAGCTGCCGGTGATGATGGGCGTGACCTTTGCCTCGGTCGCGCCCATGGTGGCCATGGCCAACGCCAACCCCGGCACCGCTGGCGCCGGGCTGATCTTCGGCGCCATCATCGGCGCGGGCGTGATCTCGATCCTGATCGCCCCGGTGGTCAGCCGCATGCTGCGCTTTTTCCCGCCGGTGGTGACGGGCACCATCATTGCCGTGATCGGCATCAGCCTGATGCGCATCGGCATCAACTGGATCTTCGGCAACCCCTTCGGCCCCACGGCCCCGAGCGTGCCCAGCCCGGAACACCTGGCCTGGCTGGACGCGGCCCGGCAGGCGGCAAGCACCGGCGCGGTGCCGCCGGTGCCGCCGAACCTGGCCATCGTCGGCACGGTGCCCAACCCGAAATATGCCCAGCTGCCCCACATCGCGATCGCCGCCGTCGTGCTGGCCTCCATCCTGCTGATTGCCAAGTACGCCCGGGGCTTTGTCGCCAACATTTCCGTGCTGCTGGGCATCATCATCGGCGGGGTGATCGCCACGGCCGCCGGCCTGATGAGCTTTGAAAAGGTGGCCAAGGCCGGCTGGTTCGACCTGGTGCTGCCGTTCGAAATTGCCACGCCGGTGTTCGATCCGATCCTGATCCTGACCATGACGCTGGTGATGATCGTGGTGATGATCGAATCGACCGGCATGTTCCTCGCCCTGGGCGAGATGACCGACCGCAAGGTGGACCAGAAGGCGTTGACGGCCGGACTGCGCACCGACGGCCTGGGCACACTGATCGGCGGCATCTTCAACACCTTTCCCTACACCAGCTTTTCGCAGAACGTCGGTCTGGTGGGCGTCACCGGCGTCAAGAGCCGCTTTGTGTGTGTGGCCGGCGGCGTGATCCTGATCGTGCTGGGCCTCTTGCCCAAGATGGCGGCGCTGGTGGAATCGCTGCCCACCTTCGTGCTGGGCGGCGCCGGGCTGGTGATGTTCGGCATGGTGGCCGCCACCGGCATCCGCATCCTGGCCCAGGTGGACTACCAGGGCAACCGCAACAACCTGTTCATCGTCGCGGTGTCGGTCGGCTTCGGCATGATTCCGCTGGTCGCCCCCAACTTCAAGCAGTGGCTGCCGCACGGCCTGCACCCGCTGATCGAATCCGGCATCCTGCTGGCGTCGATCGCCGCCGTGGCCCTGAACCTGTATTTCAACGGCGCCGGTGGCGACCAGGACGCTGCCGTGCGTGCCGCGCGCCAGGCCGATGCCCATTGACCGGGGTGCCGCGCCGGCTCGCAGCGCACGCTGAACAGCTCGGTCGCCTCGCCATGCGTTAGGCTAATGCCTTGTATTGCCCCTCAGCCAGACTTGCGAAACCCCATGACCGACCAACTTTCCCCCGCCGAAAGAGCTTTGCGCGACGCCGCATTCGAATACCACCGCTCACCCCACAAGGGCAAGATCGCCGTCACCCCGACCAAACCGCTGTCCAACCAGCGCGACCTGTCGCTGGCCTACTCCCCCGGCGTGGCCTATCCGTGCCTGGCCATCCAGCAGGACCCCAGCCTGGCCGCCGACTTCACCGCCCGCGGCAACCTGGTCGGTGTGGTGACCAACGGCACCGCGGTGCTCGGCCTGGGCGACATCGGCCCGCTGGCCGGCAAACCGGTGATGGAGGGCAAGGGCTGCCTGTTCAAGAAATTTGCCGGCATCGACGTGTTCGACATCGAACTGGCCGAACGCGACCCCGACAAGCTGATCGACATCATTGCCGCGCTGGAGCCCACGCTGGGCGGCATCAACCTGGAAGACATCAAGGCGCCGGAGTGTTTCTACATCGAGAAGAAACTCACCGAACGCATGGGCATTCCGGTGTTCCACGACGACCAGCACGGCACTGCCATCATCTCCGCCGCCGCGCTGATCAACGGCCTGGAGCTGGTGGGCAAGGCCATCGGTGAGGTCAAGGTGGCGGTGTCCGGCGCCGGCGCCGCCGCCATCGCCTGCCTCGACGTGATGGTGGGACTGGGGGTGCGGCGCAGCAACATCTTCGTCTGCGACTCCAAAGGCGTCATCTACGACGGCCGCCCGGGCGGTTACGACGAATCCAAGGCGCGTTACGCCCAGAAGACCGATGCCCGGCACCTGGCCGATGCGGTGAATGGCGCCGACGTTTTCCTGGGCTGCTCGGCCGCCGGGGTGCTGACCGCCGAGATGGTCAAGACCATGGCACCGAAACCGATCATCCTGGCGCTGGCCAACCCCGAGCCCGAAATCCGCCCCGAGCTGGCCAAGGCCGTCCGGCCGGACTGCATCATTGCCACCGGCCGCTCGGACTATCCGAACCAGGTCAACAACGTCCTGTGTTTCCCCTACATCTTCCGCGGTGCGCTGGACTGTGGCGCCACCCGCATCACCGAATCCATGAAGCTCGCCTGCGTGCGCGAGATTGCCGCGCTGGCCAAGGCCGAGACCAGTGACGAAGTGGCCACCGCCTACGCCGGCCAGGACCTGACCTTCGGCCCCGAGTACCTGATACCCAAACCATTCGACTCGCGACTGATCCTCAAGATCGCACCGGCCGTGGCGCAGGCCGCCGCGGACTCCGGTGTGGCGGCGCGACCCATTACCGACATGGAGGCCTACACCGAAAGCCTGACGCGCTTTGTGACCCAGACCGGCTTGCTGATGCGCCCCATCTTCAATGCCGCCAAGTCGCTGCCCAACAACCGCAAGCGCGTGGCCTATGCCGATGGCGAAGACGAGCGCGCGCTGCGCGCCGCACAGATGGCCATCGACGACCACCTGGCGGTGCCCATCCTGATCGGACGCCCGTCGGTGATCGCCGCACGGATAGAAAAGGCCGGCCTTCGCATGCGCCTGGGTGTGGATGTCGAGAACGTCAACCCGGAGGACGACCCACGGTTTCGCCAGTATTGGGAGCATTACCACCTCTTGATGAAACGCAATGGCGCTTCTCCCGAAGTGGCCAAGGCGGCGGTACGGCGCTCCAACACCATCATCGGCTCGCTGATGGTGTCCCTGGGCGATGCCGACGCGCTGATCTGTGGCCTCGTGGGCAGCTACATGACCCACCTCGAGCGCATCGACGCCATCCTTGGCAAAAGGCCCGGGGTACGCAACTATGCGGCAGTGAACGCGCTGATGACCAACAAAGGCCCGCTGTTCATCACCGACACCTACGTCAATGACGAGCCCGACGCCGAGCAACTGGCCGAGATCGCCTGGATGGCCGCACAGGAGGTCCAGCGCTTCGGCCTGCCGCCGCGGGTCGCCTTTCTGTCGCATTCGAGTTATGGCTCGTCAAAGCGGGCGTCGGCCCGCAAGATGCGCCTGGCGCGCGACCTGTTCGTTGCTGCCCACCCCGAGATCGAATGCGATGGCGAACTGCATGGTGACGCCGCCTTGCAGCCGGAAATCCGCAACGTCTATCTGCCCGACTCCACCCTGAAAGGCACCGCCAATCTGCTGGTGTGTCCCAACCTGGATGCGGCCAACATCCTCTACAACGTGCTCAAGGAAACCGCCAGTGGCGGGGTCACGGTGGGTCCGATCCTGATGGGCGGCGCCGGTACAGCCTATATCCTCACGCCAGCAGCCACCGTTCGTCGGGTGCTGAACATGACCGCCGTCGCCGCCAGCAACTCGCTGCGCCCCGAGGCCAGCCGCAGCTGATCGGACTCGTCGCCGGGCGGCCCCCGATCGATCCGCCCGTTTCGAGTGCGTCATGCACCGAAAGCGGGCTCCATCAGGGTATTTCAGGATGCTGACTCGCTGCGAAGCGGTGCAAACTGTATACAGTTTATGTATTCAATCCTTCCCGGCACCGTGCCTATGCTTGGCGGGAGCTGGCACTGTCCTTGCTGCTAACCCCTTGTCAACCGACCTTCTGCAAACGGAGTCCTCATGAAAAAGCGTACTTTCCTCAAGACCACCGCCGCCTTGGCTGCCGCCGCCGCTTTCGGCAGCGCACACGCCCAGGTCACCCCCATCAAATTCCAGCTGGACTGGCGCTTTGAAGGGCCTTCGGCGCTGTTCCTGCTGCCTCATGCCAAGGGCTACTTCAAGGATTCCAAGCTGGATGTCACCATCGACTCCGGCAACGGTTCCGGCGGCACCGTCACCCGGGTTGCCTCGGGTTCCTACGACATGGGTTTCGCCGACCTGGCCGCGCTGATGGAGTTCCATGCCAATAACCCCGACGCGCCCAACAAGCCGGTTGCGGTCATGATGGTCTACAACAACACCCCGGCCGCCGTGCTGGCGCTCAAGAAGTCCGGCATCAAGACCACCGCCGACCTCAACGGCAAGAAGCTGGGCGCTCCGGTGTTCGATGCGGGCCGCAAAGCCTTCCCGATCTTCCAGAAGGCCAACAACATCAGCTCCGTCAACTGGGTTTCGATGGACCCACCGCTGCGCGAGACAATGCTCGCCCGTGGCGACATCGACGCCATCACCGGATTCTCGTTCACCTCGATGCTGAACCTGGAGGCGCGGGGCGTCAAGCCAGAGGACATCGTGGTGATGCCCTACGCCGATTACGGCGTCAAACTCTACGGCAACGTGATCATCGCCTCGCCCAAGTTCATCAAGGAGAACCCGGCCGCCGTGAAGGCCTTCCTGAGCGCTTTTGCCAAAGGCGCCAAGGAAGTCATGGCCAAACCGGATGCGGCAATCGACTTCGTCAAGCAGCGTGACGGCATCATCAACGTGCCGCTGGAGACCCGCCGCCTGAAAATGGCCATCGATGCCGTCGTCGCCAGCCCGGACGCCCGCAAGGAAGGCTTTGGCCAGGTCGTTCCCGGGCGTCTGGCACTGATGGCCTCCCAGGTGTCCGACGCGTTCAACACCAAGACCCGCATCAACCCCGATGCGGTCTGGAACGGCTCCATGTTGCCGAGCGCCGCCGAGCTGAACATCCTGCCCCCGGCAGGCAAGAAGTAAGGCCCTTGCGTCGCCGGCGCCTGCGGGCCCGGCGTCCGTCCACGCCGGGTGCGCCCGCGCGTCCGTCCGCCGCCCTTCAGGACCCCAGGCACCATGACTGAAACTTCCGCCCCTCCGAAGACGCCCTACTTTGTCGACTTTGACGATGTCTGGCTGGCTTACAACGACGAGCTGCTCGCCAAGAGCCAATACGCGGTCGAAGCCATCGACCTGAAAATGCATGACGGCGAGTTCATCGCCATCGTCGGACCATCGGGTTGCGGGAAATCCACCTTCATGAAGCTGGCCACCGGCCTGAAGCGGCCGTCGCAGGGGCAGATTCACATTGACGGCAAACTCGTCACCGGTCCGCTGAAAATCTCCGGCATGGCCTTTCAGGCGCCCTCCCTGCTGCCCTGGCGCACCACACTCGACAACGTGCTGCTGCCGCTGGAAATCGTCGAGCCGTACCGCAGCCAGTTCAAGTCCCGCAAGGCTGAATTCGAGGCCCGCGCCGTCAAGCTGTTGCAGTCGGTCGGCCTGAAAGGCTACGAACGCAAGTTCCCGTGGGAGCTGTCCGGCGGCATGCAGCAGCGTGCCAGCATCTGCCGTGCGCTCATTCACGAGCCCAAGATGCTGTTGCTCGACGAGCCTTTCGGTGCGCTGGACGCGTTCACCCGCGAAGAGCTCTGGTGCACGCTGCGCGACCTGTGGGAAGCCCAGCGCTTCAACGTCATTCTGGTCACCCATGACCTGCGCGAATCGGTTTTCCTGGCGGACACGGTGTATTGCATGAGCAAAAGCCCGGGCCGCTTCGTGGTCAAGAAGGAAATCACCATTCCCCGCACCCGTGACCTGGAAGTGACCTACACCCCCGAGTTCACCGACATCGTGCACGAGTTGCGCGGCCACATCGGTGCCATGCGCAAGCAGGGCACCGTCATCAACCAGTGAACCGCCGAGTCTGGAGTACGCCATGAACAACAAGCAACTCGAACGCTGGTCGCCGCTGATCCTGCTGACGCTGATTGTCATCATCTGGCAGGCGATCTGCTCGATATTCAACGTATCGGAGTTCATCTTCCCGAGTCCGGCCCGCATTTGGGAGCAGACGGTCGAGTTCAAGGCCGTCATCGCCCAGCATGCCTGGCGCACTTTCTGGGTCACCATGGCCGGATTCGGCATCGCCATCGTCGTCGGCGTGCTGCTGGGCTTCCTGATCGGCAGCTCGCGCCTGGCCTACGCCGCGGTCTACCCGCTGATGACCGCCTTCAATGCCCTGCCCAAGGCGGCTTTTGTGCCGATTCTGGTGGTGTGGTTCGGCATCGGCATCGGCCCGGCGATCCTGACCGCCTTCCTGATCAGCTTCTTCCCGATCATGGTGAACATCGCCACCGGCCTGGCCACGCTGGAACCTGAACTGGAAGACGTGCTGCGCGTGCTGGGCGCCAAACGCTGGGACGTGCTGGTCAAAGTGGGCCTGCCCCGTTCAATGCCTTATTTTTACGGTTCGCTCAAGGTGGCGATCACGTTGGCCTTTGTCGGCACCACGGTGTCGGAGATGACCGCGGCCAACGAAGGCATCGGTTACCTGCTGATCTCGGCCGGTTCGTCCTTGCAGATGGGACTCGCCTTCAGTGGCCTGCTGGTCGTTGGCGTGATGGCGATGGCGATGTACGAGCTGTTCAGCTTCATCGAAAAGCACACCACCGCCTGGGCCCACCGTGGTTCCCAACACTGAAGCCCTCGCCCCGACAGACAGCGGCGAGGTGCGCCAGCCCCTCACGCCGGCGCGGGTCGAGCGGGCTTTGCGCCATGCCAATGCCGTCGCAGCGCGCGTGAAGGCCCGAGGCCGGCATCCTTTCGGCGCGGTGCTTCTGGCCCCGGACGGCGAAACGGTGCTGATGGAGCAAGGCAACGTCGATACCGTCAACCATGCCGAATCCACGCTGGCCCGCGCCGCCGCCGCCCTCTACGACGCCGACTACCTGTGGCAGTGCACCCTGGTCACCACCGTCGAGCCCTGTGCCATGTGCGCCGGTACGCAGTACTGGGCCCATATTGGGCGGCTGGTCTACGGCATGACCGAACGCCGTCTGCTGGAGCTGACCGGCAACCACGGCGAAAACCCCACCATGGACCTGCCGTGCCGCACGGTGCTGGCTGCCGGGCAGAAATCCATCGAGGTCATCGGTCCGGTGCCGGCGGTGGAAGACGATATCGCGGCGCTGCACCGCGATTTCTGGAAAAAATAGATAAAAATCCGCAATACCCAGCGTGAATAGGTCTTCTTTAGCTATATAAACTATAGCTAAACGGCTCGTTTCAGTCGTTGGCGTGCTGACGGTTCAGCTGGCGGGCAATGATGTCGTGGTTGAGCCAGAGCACGGGGCCGCTCGGCGCCGAAGATTCACCGAACATCAGCGGCCCGGTGCCTTCGATCACCAGCGCGCTCAACAGGTCGGTCACCAGGGCCTTGGTGTCTTTGTGCAGTTTCTGGATCTCTTCGGAGGTGCCTATCGTCAGACCCGCCTGCTCGACCGTGTTCGCCATGGGCCAGGCAGCAAAGTCGCGGAACGGGATCATCACCGCGCTGGTGTGGAAGGCGTCGACCTTCTGCAGCATGGCCTCGACGGTCGTACCCTCGGCCAGAAGGTCGGCACAGGCCTGCCACTGCGCCTGCGCCCACGCGCCGCCACCCTCGCGCCGGAGTGCGTTCAGCAAGGCTACCAGCGGCAATTCGACGCCCGCGAAGATGTCCGAGGAATTGGTGCGGATTTCCGGGCAGTTGTAAACCGTGGCCTTCACGCCCTGCGCCCACGCCGCCTGGGCGATGCGCTCCAGGCGCATCTTGGCGTAACCCTGGGTGTAGTTGGTGTACGTCTGCCAGGTGTATGTACCGTCGACCAGGATTTCGGTGCCGTGATAGCCATAGGCCGAGTAGCGCACCTGGCCGCCCGCTGCCTGCACCCGCTCGCGCAGCGCGCGGCTGGCCTCGATCAGGTGGCCGAAGGTGTTGGCCGATACTTCGTCGAAATTCATCAGGATCAGCTTGCCCAGATCGCTGTCCAGCAGCGTCTGCGACGACAGGAAGCGCTCGCCGCGCCCCTTGTAGACCCGGTTGGCGATGGCCAGGAACACCTTGGCCTTGGGAATGCCGCCGGCCATGGTGTGGGCAAAAAACACGTTGGCGCCGTCCGGCACCCGGGCGTCCAGCTGCGCCATCACCTGCGCCAGGGTGTCGGTGAAGCGCTTCACCCCCACGGCGCGGCACTGTTCGATATGGTCCCAGTCGAGTTTGTCCTCGGTCCAGGTCTTGAGTGTCAGCTTGCCCAGCATCTCGGTCGGTGTGGGCGTGCCGGCGGGCGCGTCCTGGTCGAATCCGGCCATCAGCGGCAGGTTGATGATGCTGCCGCCGAGCGCGGCCTCGGCCTGCGCCAGTTCCTCGTCGTTGAGCGGACGCAGCGCGTTGGCTTCGTCCCGCCGCCCGACGGTGATGCCGACCATCGTCATGCCGGCCTTGCGGGCCTCGTTCACCAGGCCGTTGGCATAGCCGCGACCGAAAAGCTCGCCGAAAAGGACAAAAACGTCGCCCGGCCGAAAAATGTTGTGCTGCGGAAGTTCGCGCAGGGGTGTCAGTGTGTTCATGTGCCTATTATTGCGTCTGCCAGCGGCGCTTTCGCCGTCCCCGCGCCGGGCGCCTTCTGGCCTGTTTTCTGCTTCCCTGACCGTGCACCGCCTCGCGAAGCGGCGACTCCTCCCTTTATCCGGCAAAAACATCGTTTACCCAGCGCAAAAAGGTCACTTTCAGCTATGGTTTTCGCACTGAACAGGCGTCACTTCAACGCCGGCACACCATGACCTGGCACGCGCGCCTGCACCTGGACTACACCGCTGAACAGGGTCGCACGGTGGTGCGACACCGGCACGACGGGCCGTTGCGCATCCTGCAGAGCCTGTACCCGGAGGGCGACGCCATCTGCCACAACGTGCTGGTGCATCCTCCGGGAGGACTGGTCGGCGGCGACCTGCTCGACATCGCGGCAACGGTGGCGCCCGGTGCCCATGCACTGGTCACCACACCCGGGGCGACCCGCTTCTACCGTTCGGCGGGGCAGACCGCCGTCCAGCGCTCGCAGCTGATGCTGGCGGCGGGCGCCCGCGCCGAATGGTTGCCGCTGGAGGCCTTGTGTTACGACGCCTGCCAGGCCGAGAACCACCTGGTCGCGACCGTGGAACCCGGCGCCGAGCTGCTGGCCTGGGACTGCACGGCGCTCGGCCTGCCGGAAGCCGGGCAGCCATTTTTGCGTGGCCGCTTTCTGCAACACATCGAAGTGCCGGGCGTCTGGCTGGAGCGCGGCCACATCGCCGCCGACGACAGGCGATTGCTCGACGGGCCCCAGGGGCTGGCCGGGCACCGCTGCCTGGCCTCGGTGTTTGTTGTCGTCGGATCGGCGCTGGCGCGCACCCGGCGCGAAGCCCTGCTGGACGCCGCCCGCGCCGTCATCGACAGCGCCGACCTGGCCGGTGGCGCCGCCGGGGCCACCGCGCCGGGCGATCGGGTCGTGATTGCGCGGGTGCTGACGGGCCGGGTCGAACCGGCGATGGCGCTGCTGCAGGCCATTCGCGCGGCCTGGCGCCCGCTGCTGTGGGGCCTGGCGCCGGTGCGGCCCCGCATCTGGGCGATGTGAGAACGCCGCCCGTGGGCGGCTCCGGTCAGCCTGCGCTGCCCTGGCGCACCCATTCACAGTAGGCCGCCAGTCCGTCGGCGATCGGCAACATCACGATCTGCGGTGTGTCATACGGATGCGCTTCGCGCAGCCATTCTTCCAGCGCCGGGTAGCGGTCGACCCGGGTCTTGATCGTCAGCCGCCATTCGGACTCGGCGCAGGCGGCGCCCTGCCACCGGTAGTGGCTGCGAACCGCGTCAATCTGCACACAGGCACCCAGTGCCCGATGGATGATCGCGGCGGCGAGCTCGTCGGCCACAGATTCGGAGGGCGCCGTGGTCAGCACCACGCAGATCGGAGTGTCGATGGCGGCGTTGGTTGGCATGGTGTCTTCCCGGTTGGCGGACGCGCTGGTGCGTCCGATGATGCAGTATCGTTCGGCCATGAGCATTTTCGTCAGCATCGCCGCGTACTGCGACCCGGTATTGCCCTTCACGCTGCGCCGCGCCGTGGAACAGGCCTCCCATCCCGAGGCATTGCACCTGGTGGTGGTCAACCAGCGGCCGGCCGGCAGCCCGCCGCTGGACGAAAGTGGCCTGGCCCCGTCCCGGCTGACGGTGCTGGACATCGATGCCACGCAGGCACGCGGGCCGTGCTGGGCGCGGGCATTGGCCATGACCCTGTACGAAGGGGAGGACTGGTTCTTCCAGATCGATTCGCACATGGACTTCGACCCTGGCTGGGACACCCGGCTGATTCACGCCGCGCACGGCATTGCACGCCACCAGCGCCGTTGTGTCATCTCTTCCTACCCCAACGCCTTCGAGTTTGAAGGCGGCCACCCGGTCAGCCGCGCCGTGACCGGCAAAGTCCTGGCGCATGTGCTCAAACCCGGCTGCCGCTTTGCCGAAGACCACCCGGTTCTGTCCTTCGAAGCCCATCCGGTCGAGATCGACGCCGCCCTGCGCGGCTATCACCTGGGCGCTGGCTGCCTGTTCGCGCCCGGCGCCTTTGTCCAGCAGTTTCCCTACGACCCCTATCTGTACTTCCACGGTGAAGAGCAGGCCCTGGCCGCCCGCCTCTACACCCATGGCTGGGACATCTTTCACATACCGGCGCTGCCGGTGTACCACCTGTACCGCGCGGTGGGCGCCGACGCCTCCGCGCGCCCGCTGCACTGGGACGCCGCCCATGACCAGGTACGCAAAAACCGGTGGTGGGCGCTGGAGGCGCGATCACGCGCCCGGTTGCAGGCGCTGGTCACACGCAGCCAGGATCTGGGCGTCTACGGTCTGGGCAGCGAGCGGACCATGGCCCAGTACGCCGCGTTCAGTGGCATCGACTACGAGCTGCGCACGATCGCGCCCCGGGCCTTCCATGGACCTTGGGGCAATGCGCAGCGTCCGCCTGCGCCCCACAACAACCTGGCGACCCGCCCGCCCGCGGCGCCCGAGCCGCAACCCTCGCCCCTGACCGAGCCCGCCACAGCCAACCCGGAAGCGCCGCCCCAATGACCACACCTGCCCCCCGCGCCGCAGACACCCCGCCCCCGCTGCTGCTGTTTGACGTCTTTGGCACCGTCGTCGACTGGCACGGCAGCGTTGTCCGCGAGATGGCCGACATCGCGCCGTCGGTGGACGGCGACGCCTTTGCCCTGGCCTGGCGTGCCGGCTATCAACCGGCCATGGCGGCCGTGCGCGAAGGACGTCGCCCGTGGGTGACGCTGGATACCCTGCACCGCGAAATCCTGGAAGCGCTGCTGCCGCGCTTTGGCCTGTCGCAACTGGATGCCGCGCAGCGCAGACACCTCAACCAGGTATGGCACCGCCTGCGGCCCTGGCCCGACACCGTGGCCGGCCTGACCCGGCTGAAACAGGCCTGCACCATTGCCCCACTGTCCAACGGCAACATCGCGCTGCTGACGAACATGGCCAAACGGGCCGGCCTGCCGTGGGACTGTGTTCTCTCCGCCGAGGTTTTTCGCGCCTACAAGCCCGATCCGGCGGTCTACCGGGGCGCGGCAGCGCTGTTCGATCGGTCACCCGAGCAGGTGATGCTGGTGGCCGCGCATCACGACGACCTTGCCGCAGCCCGGGCCTGCGGCCTGCGCACCGCCTACATCGAACGCCCGCTGGAGTTCGGCGCGGCGCATGTCAAGGACGTGTCTCCGCAGCCGGCCAACGACCTGCACGCGACCAGCCTGACCGACCTGGCCGACCAGCTCGGAGCCTGACCTCCGGCCCGGCGCAAACGCACACCGCGCTCGCGAGTGCCATTGCCGATCTGCCCCTCGCGCCGGCGCCCACCGACAGCCGGGACGGCCGCAGCCAGCGCGCCTGACTCGGCGCCCCGGCGCCATGGGGCACGGCAGCAAAAAGCCGCCAGCGCCAGGAATCCGGCCAGATAGGCCGCCACGCCGATCGCCATCGAGACCAGTCGCCGCGACATCTGCGCGCGGGTTTCGGGCGTCACCGGCAGCCGGCCGCTTTGAGCACCCGCTCGGTCGAGGCCGGGTGGGCCGCCAGTTTGGCCGCCGGGCGACGCGGGCGTGCCACCAGCTCGCCGCCGCAGTTGGGGCAGGCGCCGTGCAGCACGGTGTCGGCGCAGGGCGCGCAGAAGGTGCATTCGAAGCTGCAGATGCGCGCCAGGGTCGATTCGGGCGGCAGGTCGCGGTCGCAGCATTCGCAGTTGGGGCGCAGTTGCAGCATGGTCAGGCTCCGGAAGTTCAGGACATCAGCGTAACCCAGGTGGCGGGGGCGACGACAGCCAGGCAAAACTCCTGAATCAATAGCAAACAGTGACCATTCCACGCTGGGAACAGGCCATTTTCAGCCCGAATCTGCCTGCTGCACCGCCTCAGCGGCCGGTTTCGGGCTCATGGCAGGCCACACACAGCTTGTTGCCTTCGGTGTCGCGGAAATAGGCGCCCCAGTAATGGGCGTGGTATTCGGGGCGCAGGCCGGGCGGGCCTTCGTCGGTGCCGCCATGGGCCAGCGCCACGGCCCAGGCGCGGTCCACCGTGGCCCGGTCGGGCGCCAGAAAGGCGGTCATCGGGCCGTTGCCGGGTGCCTGCGCCTGGCCGTTCCAGGGTGTGCCGATCAACAGCAGCGGACGCGGCCCCGGCGCCGACTGCCAGCCGGCCCAGGGACGGGACGGGTCACAGAAGCGCTCGGCGACGCCCAGCACCGGCATCAGGGCGCGGTAAAAAGCCAGCGCCCGATCAAAGTCGGCAACGCCCAGGAAGATGTGGGAAAACATCGCCAGTTGCTCTCGCGGCGCGGCGCCATCAGCCGGCCAGCTTGTCCTGCGTGCGAAGGTCGAAGTCGCTGGCGTCGTGGCGCTCGTGCAGCTGGCTGGCCGGGTCGCCTTGCACGCGGTTGACCATGCGCCCGCGCCGCACCGCCGGGCGCTCGTACAGGCGCTCGGCCCAGCGCACCACGTGCGTGTAGGAGTGCACCTGCAAAAACTCGCCAGCTTCGTACAGCAGCCCCTTGGCCAGCTGGCCGTACCAGGGCCAGATGGCCATGTCAGCGATGGTGTAGTTTTCACCGGCCACATAGGGCACCTCGGCCAGGCGGCGGTCCAGCACGTCCATCTGGCGCTTGACTTCCATCGCGTAGCGGTCGATGGCGTAGCGGATTTTTTCCGGCGCGTAGGCGTAGAAGTGGCCGAAACCGCCGCCCAGGAACGGCGCGCTGCCCATCTGCCAGAACAGCCAGCTCAGGCATTCGGCGCGCGCGGCCGGCTCGGTGGGCACAAAGGCACCGAATTTTTCCGCCAGGTACAGCAGAATGGCGCCGGACTCGAACACCCGCACCGGCTGCGGCCCGCTGCGGTCCACCAGCGCGGGAATCTTGGAGTTGGGGTTGATCGCGACAAAGCCGCTGCCGAACTGCTGGCCTTCGTTGATGCGGACCAGCCAGGCGTCGTATTCGGCGCCGGTGTGGCCCGCGGCCAGCAGCTCTTCCAGCATCACCGTGACCTTGACGCCGTTGGGCGTGCCCAGCGAATACAGCTGCAG
This sequence comes from Curvibacter sp. T50, assembly GCF_057219955.1. Lineage (NCBI taxonomy): Bacteria > Pseudomonadati > Pseudomonadota > Betaproteobacteria > Burkholderiales > Comamonadaceae > Curvibacter > Curvibacter sp. T50. The sequence continues at coordinate 233,093 of NZ_JBXVVU010000003.1, read as the reverse complement.
CGGGTGTTGACCCACAGGCAGTTCCTTCTCGTGGGTGGCGCCGGCGACCGGGCGGTTGATGTTGGCAAACCGGCCGCCGCTGCTCTCGGGCGGCGTCCAGACTTTGGGAGGGGTGTAGGGGGTGGTGTCGTTCATGCGCCTATGGTGCCGCAAATGGCGGGCGCGTGCAGGCGGCGCTCAGAAACGTGAGCCAGGCTGCAACAGGAAGGCCTCTTCCTCCGGGGTGGAGACCCGGCCGAGTGCGGCGTTACGGTGCGGGTAACGCCCAAAGCGCTCCAGGATGGCGCGGTGCTGGTGTTCGGCCTGCAGGTTGCCCTCCATGCCGGGCGCGCTGAACAGCCGCAGCGCCTCGTCGTGCAGGCGCAGCGATTCGCTGTGCATCCAGGGCAGATAGAAAAAAGCACGCTGCTGCACCGGCAGCTGCTGGTCGGCGCCCGCCCTCACTGCCTCCTGCGCCAGGACCAGGGCCATGCCGTCGCAGGCAAACGCGGCGGCGGTGCCGCGATACAGGTTGCGGGAGAACTGATCCAGCACAATGACTTCCGCCAGACGGCCGTGCGCCGTCTCGCGCCAGCAGGCCAGCTCACCCGCGCCAGCGGCCCGATGCACGGCACCAAAACGGGTGCGAATGGTTTCGTCCAGCGCCGCGTCCACCCGCCACCATTGCGCGGGCGTGAGTTCGGCGAACCAGAAATCGACAACGGTGTCCGGATGCATGAGCGGGCCTCTTCAGGCAGGTTGCGGCTGGCTGTGCCACCACAGGCGACAGCAACGGCAGGTGGCGCCCTCAAATTCGGCCTGCAAGACCCCGTCGAGCACCATGCGAGGCAGTGGGTCGCCGCTCTGGCGCGTTGGCAGGTGGGTGCCGGTCGAACGCGCCCAGATGGCAAAAAGCTCCTCAGACGCCACCTGGTAGGTCACATGCCAGTGCGCAATGCCACTGCCAGGCGCCCGGGCCAACACGGTGTAGTGCAGTTGCACATCTTCCTGCAGCTTCACCCGCTGCCAATATGCGCGCAATTGCTCGTGCCCCCGCTGGACCGCAAACGGGGTGTTGTGATACTGGCCGTCCAGAGCGAAGAGCGCGGCAAAAGCCGCGTCGTCGCGTGCCTGCCAGGCGGCCTGGTACCCGGCCATGAAGTCGTCAATATCCATGGGTCTTCCCCGTGCGAAAAAGCCGTCCCAGTCTACGCTGGTTCGCGCATCTCCGGGTTCACGAACGCAAGCACGCCCTTGCTTGACGCAGGACAAAAACAGCCTCGGGGGCAGGCCTAGGATGAAGTTTCGGGGCGCGTTTCCCGAAACTCAACCACCTCAAAGGAGTCGTTCATGATTCAAAGAAGCTGTCGGACCCCGCAGTATTTCCGTCAACGCGTTGTGCAAGGGGGATCGGCGATTGCCTTGGCTGCTGCCGCGTTCACGGCGTTCGCTCAAACGCCCAACATCGTCGGCAACCCCGCCGGTCAAAACCCAGCAGGACCCAGCGGTGCAGGCAAGAACATCACCGGCAACCCGGCTGGCCAGAATCCGGCAGGCTCCAGCGGCGCGGGCAAAAACATCACCGGCAACCCAGCCGGCCAAAACCCGGCAGGCTCCAGCGGCGCAGGCAAAAACATCACCGGCAACCCAGCTGGCCAAAACCCGGCAGGCTCCAGCGGCGCAGGCAAAAACATCACCGGCAACCCAGCCGGTCAAAACCCGGCGGGCTCCAGTGGCGCAGGCAAAAACGTCCCTGGCAACACGCCCGTTGGCACGAAGCAGTCGACGCCCCACACTCCGACCGGCAAGCCCGGGGCAAAGGATGGTCAAGCGGGCGCGAAAGGGCCGCACTCATCGATCGACTCGGCAGGTGGCGGCGCGAAAGATGTGGCGACACCCAAGGCCAGGAACTGATTTGCGGAGATTCATCTTGAACACCTTGCGCACCAGGCCCATCGCCACGGCATCGCTGGCAGCCCTTCTGTGGGGTGCCAGCGCAATCGGCAACGCCACCATCATTTACCAGTATTCGGCCTCGTGGCCGCCATTGAAGAGTGCACAGGCGGGCCAGTGTCACACGACCGTGGTTGCCATTCCGGCGGGGCAAGGCGTCATTACCGTGCGGCTGAAGATGGCACCCTTCTACCGGCAGAACCTGCACAACCGGCGAGAGGATGTTGTCGGGCACACCATTGCGGATTTTTCCCGCGCGATCTCCGCCACATACAACGGAGGCCCGCCCACGACCGCGAATACGCAGGAGGGCATCACCATGGATCGCATCGAGCGATGGGAAGTGGGCAGCAAAGGACAGCTGAGCACCCCGGTCTCCCTCTGCAATCCGGTCCATTGCTCGGGAAACAATTGCTCGCAACCTGCGTCGAGCGCCAATCTGGTCGTCGATTTCGCTCCGGGCGCCAGCCAGGGGAATCTTCCTCCACCGCCGGCAGTGGCCGACCCGAAGCCACCGGCGACCACAGGAGCCGAGCCATCGGGCAAAGGTTCGACCGGCAATACCCAGAAAACCCCGGGCCCGACATCGACCTCCGGGGCAACTCCAGCGCCGTCCCCCTCGCCCACGCCATCGCCAACGCCCGCCAACAGGCCGATCACCAACCACGCGACGGCGGGCGCCGTCGCGAGTCAGTCATCCGTGTACGGGGGGGGCTGCCCGGCGGGCGCAAACTACGCGATTGACGGGGTCACCTCGGCGGGGGTCGCGCACGGTTGCGCCACGCCGATCGCCCATACCAACAACGAGAACCGCCCATGGTGGAAGGTCAGCTTTCCGACACCCAGGACCATCACCAAGATCGTGGTCTGGAACCGCAACGAAGTCGCCAAAGAACGCCTGACCAATTTCGAAGTCACTGTGCGGGATGCCAACGGCAATGTCGTTTTCAGCAAGGCGCTGTTCACCGCAGGCGGCTACCCGAACCCGTCCGTGGAAGTGCCGGTGCCCGCGGTCACCGGCAAACAGGTCCAGGTGCAATTGCTCGGAACGAACTACCTCACGCTGGCCGAAGTGCAGGTTTTCGGGCCGGCACCGTAATTTAACTCTTTTATGATAGCGCAAAGCGACCTTTTTGCGCTTGGTACAGGCAAGTATTGGCACAAACCGTAGGGAATCGACGCCGGCCGCGGCCGCGGCCGGCGTCGGTCAGATCGCCACCAGCTGCCGCACGCCCTTGGCTTCCATTTCGCGGCCCGGGCCGCGGGCGATGACTTCGCCGCGCTCCATCACCAGGTAGTCGTCGGCCAGTTCCTGGGCGAAGTCGTAGTACTGCTCGCACAGCAGGATGGCCATGGTGCCGCGGTCGGCCAGCATGCGGATGACGCGGCCGATGTCCTTGATGATGCTGGGCTGGATGCCCTCGGTGGGTTCGTCCAGGATCAGCAGGCGCGGCTGGGGCGCCAGCGCGCGGGCAATCGCCAGTTGCTGCTGCTGCCCGCCGGAGAGGTCACCCCCGCGGCGGTGCAGCATCTGCCTGAGCACCGGGAACAGTTCGTACAGCTCGGCTGGAATCGGTGTGCCGCCGGGTTTGTACGCCAGCCCCATGCGCAGGTTCTCCTCGACGGTCAGCCGGGCAAAGATTTCCCGCCCCTGCGGCACGAAGCCGATGCCCGCGCGGGCGCGTTCGTACGGGGTGGCGGCCTGGATGGCTTTTCCGTCGAATTCGATGGTGCCGGTCTTGATGGGCACCAGGCCCATCAGGCTCTTGAGCAGCGTGGTCTTGCCCACCCCGTTGCGCCCCAGCAGCACCGTGACCTTGCCCAGTTCGGCCTGCAGGCTCACATCCCGCAGGATGTGGGAGCCGCCGTAGTACTGGTTGATGTTCTTGACGTTCAGCATGTCGGGCCTTCTGCTTTCCGGTGGAACCTTCGTGAGGGTGCGTGGCCGGGTCTCGCCCCGGCGGGCGAGGCACTTTCTTTTGCTTCGCCAAAAGAAAGTACCCAAAGAAAAGGCGAGCCGGGTGCGTCGTCCCTGCGCTTCGCTCCGGGCACGCTGCGTTGCTCGGTCCGGGCGGGAAGCGCAGAAACTCGCCCTGCGGGCTCAGACATCTGCGCTTCTTTTTCCGCCCGGCCCTGCGCGACTCGCCTCCGCACACGGCAGTGGGAGCCCCCCGCCTCAAACGCTGCAGCACTTCGATGCGGGCGGAATTTCGGGTTCCCTTGTGGCGGTGCCGAGGAGCGCAGACGGCAGCGGAAACAGGGCTGCGCATGTTTGAGCCCGCAGGGCGAGTTTGCGCAGACCCCGCTGCCGTCGAGCACCGCAGGTTGCCCCGGCGCAGCCGGGGACACGGCCACCAGGGTCGCCTTTCTTTTGGGTACTTTTCTTTGGCGAAGCAAAGAAAAGTGCCTCGCCTGCCGGGGCGAGACCCGGCCATCCTGGCGAACAGGGGCAGGAGTTTCAGCGCCCAAGATACACCTCGATCACCCGCTCGTCCGCCTGCACCTGGTCCAGCGTGCCCTGGGCCAGCACCGAGCCGTCGCACAGCACGGTGACGATCTCGCTGATGGTGCGGATGAAGCTCATGTCGTGCTCCACCACCATCAGGCTGTGCTTGCCCTTGAGCGTGAGGAAGAGTTCGGCGGTGCGCGCGGTTTCCTCGTCGGTCATGCCGGCCACCGGCTCGTCGAGCAGCAGCAGCTTCGGGTCCTGCATCAGCAGCATGCCGATTTCCAGCCATTGCTTCTGGCCGTGACTCAGGTTGCCGGCCTGGCGGGTCACCGCGTCGGCCAGGTGAATGGTGTGCAGCACCTCAGCCAGGCGGTCGCTTTGGCCGGAGTCCAGCCGGAAACGCATGGAAGCGGCCACGCCTTTGGGGGTCTTGAGCGCCAGCTCCAGGTTCTCGAACACGCTGAGCTGCTCGAACACCGTGGGTTTCTGGAACTTGCGGCCGATCCCCAGCTGGGCAATTTCGGGTTCGTTGTGACGCAGCAGGTCGATGGTCGAGCCGAAGAACACCGTGCCGGAATCGGGCCGGGTCTTGCCGGTGATGATGTCCATCATCGTGGTCTTGCCGGCGCCGTTGGGGCCGATGATGCAGCGCAGCTCACCCGGGGCGATGTCCAGGCTCAGGTTGTTGATGGCCTTGAAGCCGTCGAAACTGACGCAGACGTCTTCCAGGTACAGGATGCGGCCGTGGGTGACATCCACCTCGCCCGGTGTGGCGATGCGCGAAAAGCCGGCGGCACGGCCGCCGGATTCTGTCTTGCCGGTTGGCCCCGGCGGTGCCGCACGGGCTTCACGAATCCGCGCGCCTTCCTCCATCAGATCAGGAGTCATTTTTCACCTCCCTTGAGTTTCTTCACGAGGCCGACGACCCCGTTGGGCAAAAACAGCGTGACAGCAATAAAAAGGGCGCCGAGGAAGTACAGCCAGAACTCGGGCGCGGTCACCGTCAGCCAGCTCTTGGCGCCGTTGACGATGAAAGCTCCGACGATCGGTCCGATCAGGGTGGCGCGGCCACCCACCGCCGCCCAGATGGCGATCTCGATCGAGTTGGCGGCACTCATTTCGCCGGGATTGATGATGCCCACCTGTGGCACGTACAGCGCCCCGGCCACGCCACACATCACGGCCGAGATCACCCAGATCGTCAGCTTGTAGGGCAGCGGCGAGTAGCCGGAAAACATCACGCGGCTTTCCGCGTCACGGATGGCCTGCAGCACCCGGCCGAATTTGCTGCGCACCAGCCAGCGCGCCAGCAGGAAAAAGCCCAGCAAGGTGCAGCCGGTCAGCACAAACAGCACCATCCGCGTCGACGGCTGCGCAATCGGAATGCCCAGGATGCGCTTGAAGTCGGTGAAGCCGTTGTTGCCGCCGAAACCGGTCTCGTTGCGGAAGAACAGCAGCATGGCGGCAAAGGTCATCGCCTGGGTGATGATGGAAAAATACACGCCCTTGATGCGCGAGCGGAAGGCGAAGTAGCCAAACACCAGCGCCACCAGACCGGGCACCGCCACGATCAGGAACAGCGTCGCAACAAAGCTGTCCGAGAAGGCCCAGTGCCAGGGCAGGGTCTTCCAGTCCAGGAACACCATGAAGTCCGGCAGGTCGCTTTTGTAATTGCCGTCGCGGCCGATCTGGCGCATCAGGTACATGCCCATGACATAGCCGCCGAGTGCAAAGAACAGGCCGTGACCCAGGCTCAGAATGCCGGTGTAGCCCCAGATCAGGTCCATGGCCAGCGCGCAGATGGCGAAACACATGATCTTGCCCAGCAACGCCACCGAATAGTCGCTGAGGTGGAACACACTGCCGGCCGGCACCAGCAGGTTGAGCACCGGCGCCACGGCGCAGACCACGATCAGCGCGACGATGAAGGCCGACCAGCCGGTGCGGCTGAGCAAGGGAGCCGGTGCAGGCAACTGCAGCGACGCCACTGCAGGGTGAGACGACGGGGTCGGGGTCGTGCTCATGCTTCTGCACTCCGGCCCTTCATCGCGAAGATGCCCTGCGGCCGCTTCTGGATGAAGATGATGATGAAAACCAGAACCGCAATCTTGGCCAGCACGGCGCCGGTCCAGCCTTCCAGGAATTTGTTGAGGATGCCCAGGCCCATCGCGGCATACACCGTGCCGGCCAACTGCCCTACGCCGCCCAGGACCACCACCATGAACGAATCGACGATGTAGCTCTGGCCCAGGTCCGGGCCCACGTTGCCGATCTGGCTGAGCGCGCAGCCGGCCAGCCCGGCGATGCCCGAGCCCAGCGCGAAGGCCCAGGTATCGATGCGCGCCGTGTTCACGCCCATGCACGACGCAATCGGGCGGTTCTGCGTGACGCCGCGCACAAACAGGCCCAGGCGGGTGCGGCCAATCAGAAAGGCCATGCCCAACAGCACGGCGGCGGCAAAGCCGATGATGACCAGGCGGTTGTACGGCAGCGTCAGGTTGGACAGCACCTGCACGCCGCCACTCATCCAGCTGGGGTTTTCGACGCCCACGTTCTGCGCGCCGAAAAGCGAACGCACCGCCTGCATCAGCACCAGGCTGATGCCCCAGGTCGCCAGCAGGGTCTCCAGGGGACGGCCGTAAAGGAAGCGGATCACACTGCGCTCCATGGCGGCGCCCACCAGCGCGGAGGCCATGAAGGCCACCGGCACGGCCGCCACGAGATACCAGTCGAACGCCCCGGGCAGGTATTTCTGGAACAGCCCCTGCATGACGTAGGTGGCGTAGGCGCCGATCATCATCAGCTCGCCGTGGGCCATGTTGATCACGCCCATCAGGCCGTAGGTGATGGCCAGGCCCAGCGCCACCAGCAGGAGGATGGAGCCCAGACTGATGCCGGAGAACAGGGCACCCAGTTTGTCACCCCAGACCAGGGCGCCTTCGATGGCCTGCAGCGAGGCCAGCAGCTGGCCCTTCACGTCCGCTTCGGTTTCCGCCTGCAGACGTTCGTTCAGCAGCAGTTTGGTCTCCGGCGTCTTGCTGGCGGCCAGCGCCTTGGCGGCTTCCAGGCGGCGGGCCTTGTCGCTGCTGCCCAGCAGCGCGGCGGCCCGGGCCAGCTGCAGTTGCGCACGGATGCTGTCGTTCTTTTCGGCGGCCAGCGCCTTGTCCAGCAAGGGCAGGCGGGATTCGTCGGGTTCTTTCAGCAGCGCCTTGACGCCCTGGAGGCGCAACTTGTCGTCGGGACTGAACAGCTTGAGCGCCGCCAGCGCGTTGTCGATTTCACCGCGCATGCGGTTGTTGCTGACCACGTCTTCGGCGTTGTCGGGCACGGTGGCGGCCTGACCGGTCACCGGGTCCGACGCCTTGCCGTCGCGAACGATGAAGACCTTCTCGCCGGCAACTTTCACCGCATCGTCAGCCAGCGCCTGGATGAAGGCGGCCGTGCGTTCATCGCCGGCGGCGACGGCTTTCGCCAGCGCTTCGATGCGCGCATCGGTTTCACCGGTGGCGATGGCCGTGGCCTCGGCGGCGGTCAGGGCCTGCGCGGCCCCGGACCACAGCCCCAGACACGCCAGAAAAACGGCAAGCCGGAGCCATAGAGAAGATCGGTGCATGGTGTGGTGTCATCCGCAGGGTGAAAAAATGGGGAAAGGCTGGCGCCCTTCCCCCAAGGGTCGCCCTCCCCTTACTTCTTCTCGGGCTCGTCTTTCTTCTTGTCGTTGCCTTCGATGTACGGACTCCAGGGCTTGGCCTTCACCGGGCCCGGGGTCTTCCACACGACGTTGAACTGGCCATCCGCCTTGACCTCGCCGATGAACACCGACTTGTGCAGGTGGTGGTTCTTTTCGTCCATCTTGCTGACGATGCCGCTCGGTGCCTTGAAGGTCTGACCGGCCATGGCGGCGATGACCTTGTCAACATCGGTGGTCTTGGCCTTCTCGACCGCCTGCTTCCACATGTTGATGCCGATGTAGGTGGCTTCCATCGGGTCATTGGTCAGCGGCTTGTCCTTGTGGCCAGCGATGTTCTTGGCCTTGGCGTAGGCGCTCCATTTCTTGATGAAGTCGTCGTTGACCGGGTTCTTGATGGACATGAAGTAGTTCCAGGCAGCCAGATGGCCCACCAGCGGCTTGGTGTCCACGCCGCGCAGCTCTTCCTCACCCACCGAGAAGGCGACCACCGGCACGTCCTTGGCCTTCAGGCCGGCGTTGCCCAGTTCCTTGTAGAAGGGCACGTTGGAGTCGCCGTTGATGGTGGACACCACGGCGGTCTTGCCACCGGCGCTGAACTTCTTGATGTCCGCCACGATGGTCTGGTAGTCGGAGTGGCCGAACGGCGTGTACTTCTCGTCGATGTCGCTGTCCTTCACGCCCTTGCTCTTGAGGTAGGCGCGCAGGATCTTGTTGGTGGTGCGGGGGTAGACATAGTCGGTGCCCAGCAGCACCCAGCGCTTGGCCGCGCCACCGTCCTTGCTCATGAGGTAGTCCACCGCCGGAATGGCCTGCTGGTTGGGCGCGGCACCGGTGTAGAACACGTTCTTGGACAGCTCTTCACCCTCGTACTGCACCGGGTAGAACAACAGGCCGTTGAGCTCTTCGAACACCGGCAGCACCGACTTGCGGCTCACCGAGGTCCAGCAGCCGAAAACCACGGCCACCTTGTCTTGCGTCAGCAACTGTTTGGCCTTTTCTGCGAACAAGGGCCAGTTGGAAGCCGGATCGACCACCACCGGCTCCAGCTTTTTGCCCAGGACCCCGCCCTTGGCGTTGATTTCGTCGATGGCCATGAGCACCGTGTCTTTCAGCACGGTTTCGGAAATGGCCATGGTGCCCGACAGGCTGTGCAGCACACCCACTTTGATGGTGTCTTTGGACTGGGCGTGCGCGGGCAGGATGGCCAGACCGGCCAGGGCGGAGGCGGCCGCGAGGGCTTTGAGGGTGAAACGGCGTTGCATGGTGATACTCCAGAAGGGTTGAACCAGGGGACCTGTGAAGTTCGCCGGTTGACGCCCCTTGCGGCAGCGTGTGTTCAGCGGACAGGTCCATGCTAGGGGCCGCCCCGGGTTCCCGAAATACGCCGCATGGCGTATGCGGCGGTGCAACAAAAGCCCGCCTTCCGACCGCTGACGCCAGAAATCCAGCGCCCGTCATTCCTGCATTGATAGCAAACAATGACCTTTTTACGATGGCTATTGACCGAAACTCCTCGAATTTCCCCGAAAACCCGCCGGTCAGGTCTGTGCGCCGATGACGTGGCGGCACAATCGACGACGTACGCGGGCCCCCGCCCGCTCGGAGGAGCACGGATGACCACCATGAAGGTATTTCAGGTCGAAGGCGACTGGTCCATGGACCATCTGCGCATCGGCCGCCGGCCCATCCCTGAAGCCGGCCCCGGCCAGCTGCGGCTGCGCATGAACGCCGCCGCCCTCAACTACCGCGACCTGCTGGTGCCGCTCAAGGGTTACGGCGCCCGCATGCAGGCGCTACCGCTGGTAATGCTCAGCGACGGCGCGGGCGTGGTGGACCAGGTGGGCCCCAGCGTGACCCTGGCGCGCCCCGGCGAGCGACTGTGCCCGCTGTTGTTCCAGACCTGGGCTGGCGGCCCGCCGGATGCGTACAAACTCTCGCGCGGCCTGGGCTGCGAAACCGACGGCACGCTGGCGGAATACCTGGTGCTGCCCGAGTCCGGCACGGGCCCGGCACCGGCTTGTCTGGACGACATCGAAGCCGCCTGCCTGCCCACGGCGGGCCTGACCGCCTGGCGCGCCGTGGTCACCGACGGGCAGGTGCGCCCGGGCGACACCGTGCTGGTGCAAGGCACGGGCGGCGTGGCGCTGTTTGCGCTGCAGTTCGCCCGGCTGTGTGGCGCCCATGTGATCTGCACCTCCTCCAGCGACGACAAGCTGGCGCGCGTGCGAGCGCTGGGGGCCGATGAAACGCTCAACTACCGCACCCACCCGGACTGGGGCCGGCGTGCGCGGGATATCGCCCGCGCCCTGACCGGGCGCGACGGCGTGGACCTGGTGATCGAACTGGGCGGCGAAGACACCCTGCCCCAGTCGCTGCGCGCCGTGCGCGCGGGCGGCACGGTGGCAATGATCGGGGTGCTGGGCGGCGCCACGATGAACGCGCCGCTGGGCCTGGTGGTGACACGCGCCGTGCGGCTGCAGGGTGTGACGGTGGGCAGCCGCGACGACTTCCTCGCCATGGCCCGTGCCATCGAGGCGCACAAGCTGCGGCCGGTCGTCGACCGGGTCTTCCCGTTCGACGAACTGCACGTCGCCCTGGCCTATCTGAAGTCGGGCCGGCATTTCGGCAAGGTGTGCATACGGCACTGAGGGCCGCCCGGCTGCGCGCCCCTGGGGCGCGCACCGCTTGCGATTTACTGTCGGATGGCTTCCACCTGGATGACGACACGGACGTCCTTGGGGAACCCGAATTGCACACCGTAGTTCACGCCGAACACCGTGCGGTCGAAACCGGCTTCGAAATCACCCCCACAGACCTCGCGCTTGAGCATGGGATGTTGGGTGCAGTGGAAATTCCTGGCTTTGAGCGTGACGGGCGCCGACTTGCCCATCAGGGTCAGGGTGCCGTCCACCGCCGTCACCTTGTCACCGTCGAAGGTGAATTTGTCACCACTGAACGTGGCGGTCGGGAATTTGTCGGTATCAAAGATGTCGGCACTGCGCAGGTGCTTGTCGAATGCGGCCGTACCGGTATTGACGGATGCCACGTCGATCGAAATATCCACCTTGCCGGTCCTGGCGGCGCGGTCGATCGTGACGGAACCCGACTTCTTGTCAAAGCGGCCCCGGTTGGTGCTGACGCCCAGGTGACCGATTTCGAAGGTGGCAAACGTGTGTGTCGGTTCGATCACGTAGTTCACCGACTGGGCATGGACCACGCCGGTGGACAGGGCGGCCGCAGCGGCCAGGGCGAAAAGGGAAACGCGCATGGATAGACTCCTTGTTGAAAAAGCGAAAGGAAAGGGCATCGATTGCGTCATCGATGACGCAGTGATGCCGTGGGAGATTCATAACTTCTGAATTCCAGTGACGGCCAGCTTGAACCGCACCTGCACCTCGTCAGCCACCATGGAGGTGTCGGCCCACTCCGCCTCGCCCACCTTGAAGGCCAGGCGCGGAATGCTGAAAACACCCGTTGCCGTGGTGGTGAGGTTCGGCGCCGCGCCGGTCTGCGCCAGCGTGACCGGCACGGTCACTTCGCGCGATGTCCCCTTGATGGAAAGTTTTCCCGCCACCTCGTAACGGCCCCCGCCCAGTGCCTTGAGGGCCGAAGACTGGAAAGTGGCCTGTGGAAACCGCGCAGCGGCCAGCCACACGGGTTTGGGTAGCTCCACATCCACCTCTTTCAGACCCATGGTCGCACTGCCAATGTCCACCGTGAAGCCGATGCGGCTGGTCGCCAGCTTGGCCGGGTCGAATGCCACCTGGGCATCGAAGGATCTGAACTGACCTTCGACCGGCACGCCCATCTGCTTGATGACAAACGCCAGGCTGCTTTGCGCCGGAATCAGTTTTTGCTGCGCTAACGCGCTCGGCGCAGCCAGTAGACAGGCCAGTGACGATAACGCCACCACACGGGAAACAGGCAGATTCATGCTTTCACTCCAAAAAGGGTCCATGGAAAACGGGCAAAGGACGGGTCAACCCCGGCGACCGGGCACCATGCGCCACAGCAGGCCATCCCGATCCATCAGGTGGTGCTTGGCCGCCGCGCCGACATGCACGAGCACCAGGGCAGCCAACGCGAAGGCGGTGATTTCGTGCCAGGGCTTGATCAGCTCGGCCAATGCCTTGTCGGCCGGCACAAAGTCCGGCAGCGGCAGCACGCCCAGAAAAACGACCGGGAAACCGGCAGCGGAGCTGTAGGCCCACCCCACCAGCGGCACGATGAAGAACAGCGCATACAGCGCGTGGTGGGTGGCGTGATGCGCCATGTGCTGCCAGGCCGGCATGGCCGACGCCACGGCGGGCGGCAGCGCCGGCGGGCGGTGGGTCAGACGCCACACCAGGCGCAGCACCGACAGGGCCAGGATGGCCACGCCGGCCCACTTGTGCCAGTTGTAGAGTTTCAGCCGCTGCGGCGAAAAAGGCAGATCGTGCATGTAGATCCCCAACACGAACACCGCCACCAGAGCGGCACCCAACAGCCAGTGCAGCACGATGGCAGGGGTCGAGTAGCGCGCGGACGCGCCGGAATCGGGGGCCATGGGGCGAACCTTTCTGAATACGGGCGCTTGCTGCATCGCAACAAGCTGCCTCGGAGTCTAGGGGCGCCCGCGCCGTTTCAGCGTCAACGTGATTGACGCCTCATTTCAAATTTTCTGAACGATCGAACGCTGGCGGTTCAGCCCTCGAACTGGGGATGCAGCTGCCGGATGCGGCCCAGCGCCATGGCGGCGGCCGCCGTGCGCGTTTCGACCCCGAGTTTGGCGAACACCCGCTCCAGGTGCTTTTTCACGGTGGCCGGACTGGCGCCGAGGATGTCGCCGATGTCGCGGTTGATCTTGCCCTTGACCACCCAGTACAGCACCTCGGCCTCGCGTGCGGTGAGCTTGAAGGCCAGGCTCATCGACTCGATGATCTTGTCGTCCGACACCTCGCGCATCACGATCAGCCAGTCGCCGCCGCCTTCGCTGTCACCGGCCTGCCGGTGCAGGCGGAACGTCAGCCGCCGGGCGCCCTGCTCGATCGACAGCCGCGGCGGTTCGGCCGCGGTGTCCAGCGGCGCCCCCCCGGCCACCACCCGGCGCAGCCAGGTCTGCACCGCCTCGGGCGCCTCGGCGCTGGGCTCGCCGAACCAGGCCAGCAGCAGTTCGCGCGCCAGCGGGGTCTGCCACACCAGGCGACCGTCGCTGGCGCGCACGGTGATGCTGGCGTAGCCGAAGGCGTCGAGCGCATTGCGCGCCTGGCTGGCCTGGCTGGCTGCGTGCCGCGCGCGCCGGGCGCCGCCCAGGTGCACGCCCATGCGGGCCATCACCTCGCGCGCCTTGACCGGCTTGGTCACGTAATCCACCCCGCCGGCTTCGAGTGCGGCCACCAGGTGTTCGGTTTCGGTCAGGCCGGTCATGAAGATGATGGGGATGGCGGCGGTGCGCGGGTCGGCCTTGAGGCGGCGCGCCACTTCGAACCCGTCCATGCCGGGCATCATGGCGTCCAGCAGCACGATGTCGGGCAGCGCCTGCGCCGCGCGCGCCAGCGCCGCCTCGCCGTGGGTGGCGACCAGCACGGTGTATCCCGATTCGTCGAGCGCGTCGTGCAGCACCGCCAGGTTGTCCGGTACGTCGTCGACGATCAGCACCACATCGCTGTCGCTGCGGTCAAACGGGTGGCGGGCGGGCTCAGGCGGCAGGTTGGGCATGGCGTGCGGTGGACAGTATCTGGTGCATGGCCTCGAAACGGAACGCCAGGGCGTGTTCGCGCATCTGGGCGACAAAGGCGGCGCAGGCGGGCTGCTCGCGCCCGATCTGGTCCAGGGCGTTGAGGATGCCACGGTAGTAGCCCAGCGTCACGGCCTGCTCCAGCGCGGCAAGGCTCGCCGCCTCGGGCCAGGGGCCGGCGGGCGCGGCCGCCGCTGGCGGGGTGGGTGCGTCGGGCAATGGGGCGGCGCCGGCCCCCGGCAGCGGCGCCACCTCGGCCGTCCACACCAGATCCAGCCGCCGCCCCAGCCAGTCGAGCAACTCCCGGTGGCGCACCGGTTTGACAAAAAAATCGTCGGGGCCGATGCCCACCGTGTTGTCCAGCCCCTTGTCGAAGGCGTTGGCCGACACGATGGCGCAGGCGGTCGCCGTCAGCCCCGCCACGCGCAGACGCTGCAGCGTTTCCCAGCCGTCGATGCCGGGCATGGCCAGGTCCATGAACACCGCATCCGGCCGGTAGCCGGTGGCCACCAGGTCCAGCGCGTCGTGGCCGCTGCGGGCCTGGCGCAACTCGAACCCGATGGGTTCGAGCAGTTGCACCAGCAGGTCGCGGTCGGCCTCTTCGTTGTCCACGACCAGGATGCGGCGGCGCGCCCCTTCGTAGCCTTTGCGCACGGCCGCGGGGGCCGACACCGGCACTCGCGCCGGACCCGCCACCTCGGGCAGGAACAGCCGCACCTGGAACACCGAGCCCTGGCCGGGTGTGCTGCGCACCGTCAGTTCCCCGCCCATCAGCGCGGTGAGCATCTTGGCAATCGTCAGGCCCAGGCCCGCCCCGGGGGTGCCGCCACTGCCGCCACGGGCAAAAGGCTCGAAGATGTGGTCGATCTCCGCCGGCGTCAGGCCCGGGCCGGTGTCCTCGATCTCGATGCGGGCCATTTCCCGCGCATGCCGCACCCGCAGCGTGACGGTGCCGCGGGCGGTGAACTTGATCGCGTTGCCCAGCAGGTTGATCAGGATCTGGCGCAACCGCTTGTCGTCCGCGCGCACCACTTCGGGCAGGTCCCCCAGTGCGTCGAACCGGAAGGCCAGCCCCTTGGCCGCGGCCTGCAGCTCGAACAGCGCCGCCATTTCGTGCACGCAGTCGGCAAAGCGCATCGGGGCCACGTCCAGCGTGAGCTTGCCCGACTCGATGCGGGCAATGTCAAGCGTGCCTTCGATCAGGGACAGCAGGTGGTCGCCGCCGCGGCGGATCACGTTCACCGCCTGTTTGCGGTGGGGCGGCACGGCCTCGTCTTCGGCCATCAGCTGCGCGTAGCCCAGGATGCTGTTGAGCGGCGTGCGCAGCTCGTGGCTGATGGCGCTGATGTAGCGGCTCTTGGCCTGGTTGGCCTGGTCGGCTGCGGCGCGCGCTTCATCGGCCACCTGTTTGGCGCGCTGCAGCGCCTCGTCGGTGCGGCGGTGCAGCTCGATTTCACGCATCAGCAGACCGGTCTGGCGGTTGGATTCTTCCTGCGCCACCTGCCGGGTCTTGTGCGCCAGCACCAGCCACCAGGCCACCAAGCCCGACACCACCAGCAGCGCCATGTAGGCCTTGAGCAGGCCCGAGCGCAAGGCGGCACCCGGCGCCTCCAGCAGTTCGGCCTCGGTCACCGCGCGGGCCAGGGTCTGCAGCTCCTGGTGGTAGAGCAGGCCCAGCACCGCCGCCAGCAGCGGGGCAATCACCAGCATCAGCAGCAGGAAATGCCCCAGCCCGGTGTCCAGATACGGCCAGACCCGCCGCGGCAGCAACCAGCGCAGCGCCGCCGACCACTGCGCCGACAGGTTCGCCTGCGGGCGGCACAGGTCGCCGCAGCGGGCGTCCAGCGTGCAGCACAGCGAGCAGATCGCACCGCGGTAGGCCGGGCAATGGGTCATGTCGGGCGCTTCGTAGTCGCGCTCGCACACGGTGCAGCGCTGCAGTCGGTTGGCCAGATAGGCGCCGCCCCCGGGTGCGCCGGTCGGGCCACGGTCGGCAGCGGCAGCACCGGTGAGGTAGTAGCGCCCCCCGGTGGCCCAGGCGATCAGGGGCGCGGCGACAAAGGCCGTCACCATCGCGATCACCGCGGAGAACGCCTGCGCCAGCGGCCCGAAGAAGCCCAGATGGGCCACCACCGACAGCGCCGACGCCAGCGCCATGGCGCCGACCCCCACCGGATTGATATCGAACAGGCGGGCCCGGCGGAATTCGATGCCCGGCGGCGACAAGCCCAGCGGCTTGTTCACCACCAGGTCGGCCACCACGGCCATGAACCAGGCAATGGCCAGATTGGCGTACAGCCCCAGCACCTGGCCGAGCGCGCTGAACACGTTCATCTCCATCAGCATGAAGGCGATCAGGGTGTTGAACACCACCCACACCACCCGCCCGGGGTGGCTGTGGGTGAGGCGCGAGAAGAAGTTGGACCAGGCCAGCGAGCCGGCATAGGCATTGGTCACATTGATCTTGAGCTGTGACACCACCACAAACAGCGCCGTGGCCGCCACCGCCCAGCCGTAGTGCGGGAACACATATTCATACGCCGCCAGGTACATCTGGTTCGGGTCCACCGCCCGGTCCACCGGCACCATGTGGCCGATGGCCAGATACGCCAGCAGCATGCCGCCCAGCATCTTGACCACCCCCAGCACCACCCAGCCGGGCCCGCCCATCAGTACGCCGACCCACCAGCGCCGGCGCGTCGCTGGCGTTGCGACCGGCATGAAGCGCAAATAGTCGGCCTGCTCGCCCATCTGGGTGATGAGCGCAATACCCACGGTCAGCGCCGCACCAAAATAGAGCGTATTGAACCCGGTCGCCTGCCCGCTTTCACCGCCGTAGTGCGTCACACCGGCAAACGCACCAGGATCGCTCGCCAGCACGGCCACATACGGCACCACCAGCATCACCAGCCACAGCGGTTGCGTCCAGACCTGCAGGCGACTGATGGCCGACACCCCGTGGGTGACCAGCGGAATCACCACCAGCGCACAGATTCCGTAGCCCCAGGCCGGCGGAATGCCCAGCGCCAACTCCAGCGCGTAGGCCATGACGGCCGCTTCGAGCGCAAAAAAGATGAAGGTGAACGAAGCGTAGATCAGCGACGTGATGGTGGAGCCGATGTACCCGAACCCGGCGCCCCGGGTGAGCAGATCCATATCGACCCCGTGACGGGCCGCGCAGATGCTGATGGGCAGGCCCGCAAGAAAGATGATCAGCCCCGTGGCCAGCACGGCCCAGAAGGCGTTGGCAAAACCGTACTGCACCAGCAGCGTGGCACCCACCGCTTCGAGGATCAGGAACGACGCCGCCCCGAAGGCAGTATTGGCCACCCGCCACTCCGACCAGCGGCGCCCGCGCTGCGGCGTGTAGCGCAGCGCATAGTCTTCCAGCGTTTCGCTGGCCACCCAGCGGTTGTAGTCGCGGCGCACCTTGACCACCTGCTGGGGGGCTTCAACGGGGCGCTCCACCGCCGGCGCGTCGGGTTCGGCCGGAAAAACAGGACGGGGCTCGGCCGGGGAAGACATGGCGCCGGCGGCTGCAGGTTCCATGCCACGCCTGCGCCGGATGGCGTATGGCCGGGCACGGCCTTTGCTGCGATGATGACCACCTCCCCCGCTTTTGTGCCGACGTCATGGAACTCACCCCCCGCGAGAAAGACAAGCTGCTGATCTTCACCGCCGCGCTGCTGGCCGAGCGGCGCAAGGCGCGCGGCCTGAAGCTCAACTACCCCGAAGCGGTGGCACTGATCAGCGCCGCCGTGATGGAAGGCGCCCGCGACGGCCAGACCGTGGCTCAGCTGATGAGCGCCGGCCGCGAGGTGCTGACCCGCGCCGACGTCATGGACGGCATCGCCGAGATGATTCCCGACATCCAGGTCGAGGCCACCTTTCCGGACGGCACCAAGCTGGTCACCGTGCACCAGCCCATCGTCTGAGCCCTGCCGCGCCGCCGGAAACCGCCCCGTCCACAGAATTTCAAGCTTTTTTTGCCCATACCCAGCGTCGAAAGGTCATTGTGTGCTATGAAAACAAGAGTAAAAATCACCCTGCTGACCGCCCTGCTGCTGCCGGTGGTCGCCCTGGCCCACACCGGGGGCGACGGCCACAGCCACACCGGCCTGCTGGCCGGCCTGCTGCACCCCTTCACCGGGGCGGACCACCTGGCGGCCATGCTGGCCGTGGGCCTGTGGAGCGCGCTGGCGGTGCGCCCGGTCTGGGTCGCGCCGCTGGCGTTTGTGCTGCTGCTGGCGACGGGCGCGTTGGGCGGGTTTGCTGGGCTGTCCGTGCCGGGCGTGGAGCCGATGATTGCCGCCTCGCTGCTGGTGCTGGGCCTGCTGGTGGCCACCCGGCGCGGCCTGCCGCTGGCGGCCGCGGCCGCGTTGGCCGGCGGTTTTGCCTTTTTCCACGGCGCCGCACACGGCCAGGAGCTGGGCGGTGACGCCCAGTGGCTGGCGCTGGCCGGCATGGTGCTGTCCACCGCCGCGCTGCACCTGGCGGGCGTGGGCCTGGGCCACTGGCTGCAGGCCAGGCACCGCCTGGCCGGCACGGCCGCCGGTGGCGCCGTCGCGCTGCTGGGCGCCACGCTGCTGCTGCGCATGGCCTGAACAGAGGGGGCCTGAAGCCATGATCCCCGGCGAACTGCTCATCGACGAGGGCGAACACGCCCTCAACCCCGGCCGCCGCACCCTGACCCTGGTGGTGCGCAACACCGGTGACCGGCCCATCCAGGTGGGCTCGCACTACCACTTCGCCGAAACCAACGCGGCGCTGGGCTTTGACCGCGACGCCGCGCGCGGCATGCGGCTGAACATCGCCTCCGGCACCGCCGTGCGCTTCGAGCCCGGCCAACAGCGCACGGTGGAGCTGGTGGACTACGCCGGCGACCGCACCGTCTACGGTTTTCGCGGCCTGGTGCAGGGCGCACTCTGAAAGAAGCACAACATGGCAAGCATCGGACGACGCGCCTACGCCGAAATGTTCGGCCCCACCACCGGTGACCGGGTTCGGCTGGCAGACACCCAACTCGTCATCGAGGTGGAAGACGACCACACGCTGCGCGCCGGCGGCTACGGCGAGGAAGTGAAATTCGGCGGCGGCAAGACCATCCGCGACGGCATGGCGCAGAGCCAGCGCACCCGCAGCGCCGGCGCGGTGGACACGGTGCTGACCAACGCCCTCATCCTGGACCACTGGGGCATCGTCAAGGCCGACATCGGCCTCAAGGGCGGGCGCATCGTGGCCATCGGCAAGGCGGGCAATCCCGACACCCAGCCTGGCGTGGAGATCGTCATCGGCCCGGGCACCGAGGTCATCAGCTGCGAAGGCAACATCGTCACCGCCGGCGGCATCGACACCCACATCCATTTCATCGCACCGCAGCAGATCGAAGAGGCCCTGTGCAGCGGCGTCACCACGATGATCGGCGGCGGCACCGGCCCGGCCACCGGCACCTTCGCCACCACCTGCACACCCGGCGCCTGGAACATCGAGCGCATGCTGCAGGCCGCCGACGCCTTTCCGATGAACCTGGGTTTTCTGGGCAAGGGCAACGCCAGCCTGCCCGGTGCGCTGCGCGAGCAGATCGACGCCGGCGCCATCGGCCTCAAACTTCATGAGGACTGGGGCACCACCCCCGCCGCCATCGACAACTGCCTGAACGTGGCGGAAGAAACCGACACCCAGGTCGCCATCCACACCGACACGCTGAACGAATCCGGGTTTGTGGAAGACACGGTGGCGGCGTTCACGGGCCGCACCATCCACACCTTCCACACCGAAGGCGCAGGCGGCGGTCACGCGCCCGACATCCTGAAGGTGGTCGGCGAGGCCAATGTGCTGCCCTCCTCCACCAACCCGACGCGGCCCTACACCGTCAACACGCTGGACGAACACGTCGACATGCTGATGGTCTGCCACCACCTGGATCCGGCCATCGCCGAAGATCTGGCGTTTGCCGAAAGCCGCATCCGCAAGGAAACCATTGCGGCCGAAGACATCCTGCACGACCTGGGTGCCATCAGCATGTTCAGCTCGGACAGCCAGGCCATGGGCCGGGTGGGCGAGGTCATCCTGCGCTGCTGGCAGACCGCACACAAGATGAAGCTGCAGCGCGGCCCCCTGCCCGGCGACACCGACCGCCACGACAACGCCCGCGTCAAACGCTACCTGGCCAAGCTGACCATCAACCCCGCCATCGCCCACGGCATCAGCCACGAGGTGGGCAGCATCGAAGTCGGCAAATGGGCCGACCTGGTGGTGTGGAAGCCCGCCTTTTTTGGCGTCAAGCCCTCGCTGATCCTCAAGGGCGGCTTCATCGCCATGGCCGCCATGGGCGACCCGAACGCCTCCATCCCCACCCCCCAGCCGGTGCATTACCGGCCCATGTTCGGCGCCTTCGGTGGCGCGCTGGCGCGCGGTTCGCTGACGTTCGTGTCCCAGGCCGGCCTGGCGGCCGGCATCCGGGAGCGCTTCGGCCTGGCCAAGCCGGTGTCGGCGGTGCGCGGCATCCGCGGGGTGGGCAAGCGCGACATGGTCCACAACGGCTACGCCCCGCGCATGGAGGTGGATGCCCAGACCTACGCGGTGCGCGCCGACGGCCAGCTGCTGACCTGCGAGCCCGCCAGCAGCCTGCCGATGACGCAGCGATACTTCCTGTTTTGAACCGAACCGGCGCCCCCGACGGCGCCGCCCTTTCGCCATGCAACAGGTCGCCAAGATTCTTCCCCGGGGCCAGGGCCTCGCCGCCGCACTGGTGCGCCGCGCCCCCACCGTCGAGCTCGACTGGGACGTGCGCCAGAAAAGCCGCTTTTCCGCCACCGACTCGTCCGGCCGCTCGCTGGGCATCTTCCTGCCCCGTGGCACGGTGGTGCGCGGGGGTGACGTGCTGGTGGCCGAGGACGGCTCGCTGATCCGTGTCGTCGCCGCGCCGCAGCCGGTGCTGCGCATCACCGCCTGCGCCGAACACGGCAGCCCGTTCGACCTGACCCGCGCCGCCTATCACCTGGGCAACCGCCACGTGCCGATCGAACTGGCCCCCGATCACCTGAAGATCGAACCCGACCATGTGCTGGCCGACCTGCTGCGCGCCATGCACCTCACCGTCGTGGAGACCCAGGAGGCGTTCGAGCCGGAAGGGGGGGCCTACGCCGCCGGCGGCCACGGGCATCACGGACACACGCACCACCCACACGGTCATGAGGGCCACGACCACAGCCCTGCCCACGGCCACGACGGCCACGCGCACCACCACGCCGCAGCGCCCGGACCCGCTTCCGGAGCGTCCGCGCGCCCGGTCGGGATCCCGGTGGTGGCCGCCACACCGGTCCATGTCCACGGCCCCGGCTGTGGCCACCACCACGAATGACCACGCCGCCCGGCCCCCTGCCGGCCGCCAGCCTGCTGCAGCTGATCTGGCTGGCCTCCCCCGCGCTGCCCATCGGCGGCTTTTCCTACTCGGAAGGGCTGGAAGCCAGCGTGGAAAGGTCATTGGTTGCTACTGAAAATGAAGCAGTCGACTGGCTGTCGCACCAGCTGCACCTGACCCTGGCGCGGGGCGACCTGGCCGTGCTGGTGCAGGCCGTGGCGGCCTGGCGCGCCGGCGACCTGGCGCGGGTGCAGGCCCTCAACCGCTGGGTGCTCTCGACGCGCGAAACCGCCGAGCTGCGGCTGCAGACCGAACAGATGGGCCGCTCGCTGCTCGACTGGCTGCGCAACCAGGACGGCGCCGACGCGGCCCGACGTGCCCAGACCGACGCCCTGGCCGCCATGGACCCCAGCTACCCCGTGGCCTGCGCCCTGGCCGCCGCCCGCACCGAGGCCGGCGCGCGCGACATCGCGCTGGCCCACGCCTTCGGCTGGGCGGAAAACATGGTCCAGGCCGCACTCAAGGCGGTGCCGCTGGGTCAGAACGCCGGCCAGCGGGTGCTGGCGCGCCTGGCGGCCGAGATTCCGGCGGCCGTCGACACCGCGCTGGCGCTGCCGGCCGGCGCGCCCCAGGCGTTTTCGCCCATGCTGGCCATCCTGTCCGCGCAGCACGAAACCCAGTATTCCCGCCTGTTCCGTTCCTGACGCCCGTTTTTCCACCGAGATCCGACACCCATGAGCACCCTGCACCACATCCCGAACCGCACCAAACCCCTGCCGCCGCTGCGGGTGGGCATCGGTGGCCCCGTCGGCTCCGGCAAGACCACGCTGCTGGAGATGCTGTGCAAAACCATGCGCGAGCGCTACGACCTGGTGGCCATCACCAACGACATCTACACCAAGGAAGACCAGCGGCTGCTCACCGTCAGCGGCGCGCTGCCGGCCGAGCGCATCATGGGCGTGGAAACCGGCGGCTGCCCGCACACCGCCATCCGCGAAGACTGCTCCATCAACCTGGAAGCCATCGACCGCATGCTGGCCGAGCACCCGAACGCCGACATCGTGTTCGTGGAAAGCGGCGGCGACAACCTGGCCGCCACCTTCAGCCCCGAGCTCTCCGACCTGACGATCTACGTCATCGACGTGGCGGCCGGCGAAAAAATCCCCCGCAAGGGCGGCCCCGGCATCACCAAAAGCGACCTGTTCGTCATCAACAAAACCGACCTGGCGCCCCATGTGGGCGCCGATCTGACGGTCATGGAAGCGGACACCCGGCGCATGCGCACCACACCCAAAGGCCTCAAACCCTTTGTGATGACCAACCTGAAAACCCGCGACGGGCTGCAAGCCGTGGTCCGGTTCATCGAAGAACGCGGCATGCTGGCGGCGACGGCCTGAACGCAGCCAAAAAAAAGCGCCCGGAGGGCGCTTTGGGTGGTTTGATCTGGCGGAAGCGGTGAGATTCGAACTCACGGACCCTTTCGGGTCGCCGGTTTTCAAGACCGGTGCAATCGACCACTCTGCCACACTTCCGAAGGCGGGGATTCTAACCGGCCGCGGCTGTGACACGATGGCAACACACCACAAAACGCAGAGACCGGCCGTAGCGGAATGGCGTGCTTTGCGCGCATACTGAACGCTGAAATTCGTAAGCGATGCGAGGACAAAAAATGAATACAAAGCACTTCAATCGCCGCCAGGTTGCGGCAGTACTCGGGGCGGGACTGCTGCTTCCCGTTGCGGCAGTGGCGCAGTCGGGCGTGGCAGGAGACAGCATCGTGCTGGGCCAAAGCACGACCTTGACCGGCCCTTTGGGCGACTTGGGCCAGGAGGTTCTGAAAGGTTCCAAAGTCTATTTTGACGCTCTGAATGCCAAAGGAGGGGTCAACGGTCGCAAGGTCGTTCTTGACAGCAAGGACGACGCCTATGACGCCAAAAAGACCATCGAGAACGTCGAGGGATTCATCAGCGCCGATGTGCTGGCCCTGTTTGGCACCTTTGGCACACCCAACAACGAAGCGCTGATCCCGGTTGCCCAGAAAGCCGGCCTGCCGCTGCTCATGCCGTTTACCGGCGCCCCGTCGATCCGAAAGCCGGAGTATCGGAACGTATTCAACCTGCGCGCCAGCTATGCCGATGAGGCCGACAAGCTGATCCAGCACCTGACCACCATCGGTTTCAAGCGCATCGGCATCGCGTACCAGAACAACAGTTTCGGCAAAGAGGTGCTCGCGGCGGCAAACGAATCACTTGAGCAACGCAAGCTCAAGGCGGTCGCCGTCGCGTCGGTCGAGAACAACGCCAGTGATGCAGCCGCCGCCGTCACCAAATTGCTGGCGGCGCAACCCGATGCGCTGGTTCTGGGTCTGGCGGGGAAGCCGACCATAGAAACGATCAAGATGGTCAACAAAAACCGAAAAGGTTTGCAGATGTACGCCCTGTCGGTGCTCGCCACGGCTGGCAACCTGAAAGCGCTGGGCGACGACGGAACCGGTGTTGCCATCGCACAGGTCGTGCCTTTCCCCAACAACGCGGTCCTGCCGATCGTGCGCGAATACCAACAGGCCATGAAGGCAGCCGGACATTCCGAGTTTTCCCATCTCAGCCTCGAAGGCTATATCAATGCCAAGGTCGCGGCCGAGGGCTTGCGCCGTGCAGGCAGAGGTCTGACTCGGGAGAGCCTTGTGACAGCGATGCAGTCCCTGAAGAACTATGACGTCGGCGGCATGGAAGTGAGCTTCTCCCGGGGTGGCGCCAGTGCGTCCCGGTTTGTGGAACTGACCGTGATTAACAGCCAGGGCAAACTGGTGAAGTAATCCGCCGCAGGGTTGCCGCCCGTTCGCCCGCCCGAAAGAAGAAAATCCCGGAGGGAATCCGGGCTCCTGAAGGTGGTGGTGGAACACGGAACCGAACCCGCGTCCGCTTTCAGAACCAGATAGTAACGCACGGGCCTTTAGGGCGCGGATTCGACGATTTGGCCGAATTGGGTCAAAGCAAAGAGATGTCTTTAATCAGACGAGACCGGCGAGCCTGTCTTTTTATCTGATCATCAGAATCGTCTGCCCACACGTGAGACGAACTACCCCAAGACCAGTCCGTGCCAGTAATGCCCACCAAGCGAACCTCTCCTGCCATCCCGGAAATTGTTCGATCAAACGATTTCCCGCCGACACTGAAAGAGATTCGATGACTACCTTCCTTCATTCGCAGGCGGATCATTGAGTTGGGAACAGTTTCCATCGCTGCACCGCCATCGACCGAAATGTCCATAGGATGGTGACCATCCCCCCAGTAGCGAACTATGTATACCGTAAGAGCCTCAGGATTAGAGGAAAACTGCTTCGCTTCTTCGTCTCTTGTAAGACTGGGCGCAGCATCTTTGGTGCAGTAGGCGTTTCTGCCACGATCCTTGTGACAGTAAGGCTTCTCAGCCAAGCGATCAACCGGTGTCGCACAGCCAGCAAATGCAAGTACAGCTGCTAGTGTCAAAATACCTTTGACAAGAAAGTTCATGGTTGCCTTTCAATTGTGTTGGAAAATGCCGAGAGGAATGTCCCTCTCGGCCCCAGAGTCATTTCAAAACAAATCTTGCCGTCGCAGCCTTGCTTGCAAGATTGACTTGCGCGACAACTTTCGTGCCAGGCGTAACCTTGAAACTTCCCTTGGCTTCAAGCTTGTCCCCGGTCGGCTTTAACTCGACCTCTTGTTTTTCGGCACCCGAGAGCAAAGTAATCTTTGCCGTTGCCTTGCTGATGTCAATTGGCTTTCCGTGATCGCGCAGGTACAACTGCAGCACATCGGGTTTGGCGACAAGTTCGTAGTCCATGTCCTTGACCTCGACGACCACGCCCCCATGCATGGGCTTGTGCTCGTGGGCGTGAGCGTGTTTGTCGCCTGCAGCGAAGGCTGTGCCGCCCATGGTCAGGGCAAGGGCAGCGAGGAGAGTTGTCGTCTTCATGAGAGTCCTTTCAGGGGGTGGAAAACGTTGACATGGGGGATGGGATCAAAGCGCCTCGGTATCCTTGCTGTCCATCAATGCTTCGGCAGGCTTGCGGCCGAACAGCCAGAACATCGCGGGCGTGAGGAAGGTGTCAAGCAGGGTGGAGCTGATCAGGCCGGAGAAGATCACCACAGCCACCGGGTGCAGCACCTCGGTACCGGGCTGCTCGGCCTCGAACAGCAAAGGCGCCAGCGCGAAGGCCGTTACCAGCGCCGTCATCAACACCGGGCTCAGCCGCTCCAGCGAGCCGCGCAGGATCATCTTGTGGTCGAAGTTCTCACCCTCGAATCGCATCAGGTTGATGTAGTGGCTGACCTTCAGGATGCCGTTGCGCACCGAGATGCCCGCCAGGGTGATGAAGCCGACCAAGGCGGCAACGGACAAGGGCTGGCCTGACAGCCACAAGCCCAGCACCGCACCCACCAGCGCCAAAGGAATGTTCACCATGATCAGCGCTGCGAGCACGCTGGACTTGTAGCGGCTGTAGAGCACCACGAACATCAAGGTCAGTGACACGATGCTGAGCAGACCGACCAAGCGCGAGGCTTCTTCCTGCGCCTGAAACTGGCCGCCGAGAGTGATGAAGTAGCCCTCGGGCAGCTTCGTTTCGGCCACCACCTTGCGGATGTCAGCCACGATCTCCGACAAGGCCCTCCCGGAAGCGTTGGCCGACAGCACGATGCGCCGCTTGCCGTCGTCGCGGCTGATCTGGTTCGGACCGTCGCCATCTTCGATGGTCGCAATCTTCGACAACGGAATACGGCCGTTCGGCGTCTCGATCAGGATCTGGCCCAGACCTTCCACCGAACGCGCCGACTCCGGCAGCCGCACCACCAGCGCAAAGCGCCGGCTGCCCTCGACGATCTGCGTAATCTTCTCGCCCTCGACCAGGTTCTGCAGCGTGGTCAGTACCTGGGGTGCCGGTACGCCATACTGAGCCGCAGCAGCGTAGTCCACACGCACCTTGATCTGCGGCGCCAGCACCTGCTTCTCGATCTGTAGGTCGGCAATGCCGGGGATGGCGGCCAGCTTCGCGCGCAGCACGTCTGCCTGGCCGCGCAGTGCATCCAGGTCTTCGCCGAAGATCTTTATGGCGATCTGCGAACGCACGCCCGAGAGCATGTGGTCGATACGGTGCGAGATCGGTTGGCCGATCTCCAGCGCGGCCGGCAGGTTGACCAGGCGCGCGCGGATGTCTGCCTTGATCTCGTCCATGGTGCGCGTGAGCTCGGCGGTGGGCTTCAGGCCCACGTCGAGCTCGCTGACGTGCACGCCTTCGGCGTGTTCGTCCAGCTCGGCCCGGCCGCTGCGCCGGCCCACGTGCGTGACCTCGGGTACCTGGCTCACCAGCACCTCAGCCTGGCGCGCCAGCGCCGAGGTTTCGGCCAAGGTCACGCCCGGGTTTAGCCGCAGCCCGATCAGCAGCGTGCCTTCGTTGAAAGGCGGCAGGAAAGTGGTCGGGAAGAAGGGCACGGCAGCCGCAGCCACCACCACCGCCACTCCGGCCGCCGCCAGCGCGGCCTTCGGTGCGTTCAGCACGGACTGCAGAGACGACTGGTAGGCCGACTTCAACCAGCGCAACACCTTTGTGTCGCCGTGGTCGAGGTTCTTCATCCGAGGCAGCAGGTAGAAGCTGAGCACTGGCGTAACCGTCACCGAGACGATCAGCGAAGCCAGCGTCGACACGATGAAGGCGATACCCAGTGGCACGAACAGCTTGCCTTCCAGCCCCGGAAGCGCGAACAGCGGGATGAAGACCAGCACGATGATCACCGTGGCGTACAAAATCGCCGAGCGCACTTCCATCGTGGCGTGCGCCACCACTTCCAACGGGTGGATGCGCGAGTGCGGGTGTTTGGCGCGGTCTTCCTTCAAGCGGCGCAGCACGTTCTCGACGCCCACCACCGCGTCGTCCACGAGGCCACCGATGGCGATGGCCAGACCGCCCAGCGTCATGGTGTTGATCGACAGGCCGAAGTAGCGGAAAACCAGGGCCGTGATGAAGATCGACACCGGGATCGCGGTCAACGCGATGATCGTGGGCCGCAGCGTGCCGAGGAAGAAGAACAGGATCACGGCCACGAACACCGAAGCGCCGATCAGCTTGCCCTGCAGCGTCGTGATCGAGGCCTCGATGAAACTGGCTTGGCGGAAGGTGACCTTGGGTTCCTGCATGCCGGCCGGCAAGGAAGTCTTCAACCCCGCCAGGGCTTCCTCGATGTTCCGCGTCAGCGCGATGGTGTCGGCCGAAGGCTGCTTCTGGATGCCCAGGATGACGGCCGGCTGGCCTTCATAGCCGGCATCGCCGCGCTTGTTGGCCGCAGCGAAAGTCACCTCGGCGATCTGGCGCATCAGGATCGGTTGGCCCACCTTGGAGGTCAGGGCCAGGTTCTTCAGGTCGTCCAGCCGCGACGTTCGCCCCAGGTTGCGGATCAGGTACTCACGCCCGTTCAGCTCCAGGAAGCCGCCCGAGGTGTTGCTGGAGTAGCCCTTCAACGCCGCTTCCAGTTGCTCGTGCGTGATACCGAGTTCTGCCATGCGCACGGTGTTGGGCTGGACCTGGAACTGCCGCACCTCGCCGCCGATGGGGATGACCTGCGCCACGCCCTGCACCGACAGCAGGCGAGGGCGCAACACCCAGTCGGCGTATTCGCGCACCGCCATCGCGCTGATCTTCGTGGTGTCCACGGGGATCGCGATCTGCATGATCTCGCCCATGATCGAGCTGATCGGGCCCATGCGGGGCAGCACGCCTTCGGCAATGCCTTCCTCCATCGCCGCGAGTCGCTCGCTGACGAGTTGGCGGGCGCGGAAGATGTCGGTGCTCCAGTCGAAGGTGACGTAGATGAAGGACAGGCCGGCCGACGAGGTGGAGCGGATCGTCTCCACACCCGGCAGGCCGTTCATCGTGGTTTCCAGCGGGAATGTGATGAGCTGTTCCACCTCCTCGGCGGCCATGCCGCCGGCCTCGGTGATGATGGTCACCGTGGGCTTGTTGAGGTCGGGGAACACGTCCACCGGCGTGCGCGTCAGCGTGAACGCGCCGTAGGCCATCAGCACGACGCTGGCGATGATCACCAGCAGCCGGTTGCCGAGGCTGTTGTCGAGTAGCCACTTGAACATGTCAGCGCACCTGGTTGATCAAGGTGGCGCCTTCGGTGGCGACCTTGTCGCCGGCCTTCAGGCCGGCGGTGACCGACACGCTGATGCCGTCCAGCGATTCGGTCATGACCGTGCGGGGCTCGAACCGTTCCGGCGCGGTCTTGACCCAGACGATGGTCTGATTGGCCGGGTTCTTCATCAGCGAAGCGACCGGGACCGCCAGCCCTTTGACCTTCTCGCGG
This sequence comes from Curvibacter sp. T50, assembly GCF_057219955.1. Lineage (NCBI taxonomy): Bacteria > Pseudomonadati > Pseudomonadota > Betaproteobacteria > Burkholderiales > Comamonadaceae > Curvibacter > Curvibacter sp. T50. The sequence continues at coordinate 204,599 of NZ_JBXVVU010000003.1, read as the reverse complement.
GTTTGCACGAAGACACGCACCGGCTGGCCGACGGCCAGGCTGTTGAGGGTAGCGCCCTGGGCGCGGAAGCCCAGCGGTAGCGCCTGCTCGCGCAGGCTGCGCGCGGCACCGATGAACTCCAGCGGCACGCGCTGGTTGCCGATGGACAGCGTGGCGCTGCCCACATTGGCGGCCAGGGCAGGATCGAAGGCCAAGGCCTCGATGCGCAGGCGGCTCGGGTCGACGATCTCGAACAGCAGCTCGCGCGCATCCACTACCTGCCCGGCCACCGCATGGGCCGACGCGATGACGCCGGACACGGGCGCCACCAGGGCTTCACGCGTGGCCAGGCCGCCACCGATCGCACCAATGCGCTCAGCCAGACTGGCGGACTCGCTCTCTGCGGCTTCGATGTCCTTGCGCGGCACCGTGTCCGCCAGTTCCTTCAAGCGAGCCACGCGCTTGTCGGCCAGCGACTTGGCCGCGCGCAGCTCGGCCAGATGGGACGACTGGTTGGAGCGTTCGATGGGTGATGCAGAGGGCACCACGTAGGCCAGCACCTCGCCCTTGCGCACCGCTTGGCCCGGATTGGGCAGACCGCGCGGGCCGGGCTCGATGCGGCCGGCATTCAGCGGCTGCACCTTGCCCCCGGCGTTCGGGTCCATCAGCACCTTGCCGGTGAGTTCCACCGAGCGCGGCAGCTCGGCGTCGACCGTGGTCAGGGTGCGCACACCCAGCTGGCGCTGTGCCGGCTTGGGCAGGAACACGCTGCCGTCGGGCAGCCGCTGCGGGCCGTTCGCGCTGGGCGCAGCGCCGCCGTCGCCATGGTCATGGCCTTCGCCAGCTTGTGCCTGATGCACCGTGGACAGCATCATCACGATGCTGGCGACGATGGCCTGCCGCGCGTTGGAAAGAATCAGGGCGCGCTTCATGCGACACCTCCGACACGGGTCTGGCGCGACGACAGCACGCGGCGACCGACCGTCAGCAGCATCACCAGCACGGCGATTCCTCCCGCCGCCCAGCCGGCATATTCCTTCCACGAGTGGGCATGTGCTGCCTCATCAGCGTGTGCAGCTTCGTGGATGTCGAGTTCGCCTGCCAGCAGGTCGGCGTCGGACCCGGCATTCACCGTGGCGATGATCGGCAGGACGCCAGGCTTGGGCGCTTCGGCCAGCACGACTTCGAACTCGTCTGTCCTTTGTTTGGCCGCCTTGAATTTCTTGCCGCCGATCTCGAGTTCGATCTGGGCTTCAGTGACCGGGCTGTTGTCAGCGACACGGTCCAGGTACAGCGTAATCTGCTTGCCGTTGAGCACGCCGACCAGTTCGAACAAGTCCGACACGGCGGCGAATCTGGGCAGGACGGGACCAGAGGCCGTGGGTGCGGCTTCGCCGTGGTCATGGCCCTCGCCTGCCATTGCAAGTTTCGGTACCAGGATCAGGACCGCGATAGGAATCGCGACCAGAGTGTGGAAGAGTTTCATGGGTGGATGTCCGGAAGAGTGTTGGGTTGAGTGTCGGTTGGCTTCATCGCAGCTGCGGGCTTCACTGCGGCAACAAGCCAAGCGCTTGGCGCCAGGCGGAGATGGCGGCTGCGAGCTCGATGCGGCTGCGCGCAGCCTGACGATCGGCCTCGGCCGCTTCGGCCTCGATGCGCAGCCGGGTCGGCAGATCAGTCTCGCCCAGGCGGAAGGACTTGTCGAAGAAGCCGCGGGACTCGCGCGCCAGTTGTGCGCGGCGCTCCGCCGCTGCCAACTGCAGCCGGGCCGAGTCGGTGCGTGCCTTGGCCGAGTCGCGTTCACTCGACAGCCGGGTCCGTTCCAGATTCAGCTGCGCCTGCAACTCGATGTTCTCCGCCCGCGCGGCGGCCGTGCGCGCGTCGTGACGCGGACCCGCCCCGAAAGGTATGCGCACGCCGACCGTGAAGGTCTGTTGCCAGGCCTCGCCGGAGGCACCGCGGTCGCGCGTGGTGGCGATCATCAGTTCGGGGTTGGCGCGCGACTGCGTCGCCGCGAGGGCCGCCACGCCTTCGGCCACCGAGGCGCGGTCCTTTAGCGCCAGCAACTCGCCGTGCGTGTCCATGTCTGTTTCCGCAGCGCCAGGCTCCGGCTCGGCGATGAGATCGACCGGACCAGCTGTGAGCGCCAGGCCGGGCGACGCCACCAGCGTGCGCAGGGACTGCTCGGCCACGATCACGGCCGCTTGCGCCTGCGCCACCGTCGCCTGGGCGGCAGCAACGGCGCCATCGGCCTGGTGCTGGTCGGCCTGTGCCAGATCGCCGGCCTTGAGCCGTTTGCCGACATCGGCTGCGATCCGTTGCGCGTTGTCGAGTTGGCCCTGTGCAGTGGCGGCATCGGCACGCGCGCGTTGCCAGTTCCACCAGGCTTCACGCACGGCGGCAGCCACACGCAGCTGGGCTGCGGTGGTGCGGCTTTCGACAGCACGGCCTTCGGCCTGGGCCAGTGCCTGGCTGCGCCCGCGTTCGCCATGCAGCCACAGGGGGATCGCAAGGCCTGCTTCGTATTCGCGTGTGCCGAGATTGCGGTTGAGGCGGTCGGTCTTGCCGGTCACCTCCAGCGCCACAGGCTCGGGTGTCCAGGACTGCGCGGCTTGCTGCTGCGCCCGGGCTGCATCTCGGCGGGCCGCCAGGGCTGCCAGCTCCGGTTGGCGCGCCCACGCCGCTTCGAAGGCCTGGCTCAGCGTCAGCCCCACGGGCTTCGCAACGGTTTGGGCCAAGGCACCCGCTGCGCCAGCGCTCAGTGCAATCGCCAGCGTGGCGCTGAGGACGGGAAGTGATGCCCGTCGTTTGTGATTATGAATACCGTTCAAGATCCGATTCTCCAGTGAATTAAGTACACGAGGGAATCGGCGGGGGCGATCCAAATGGTCGCCTACTACATCGTCACATCAACCGTGCAAAGACGGCCTCATGCGGTCACATGCGAAGCGTGACTGCTTTGGTGACGACGAGGAAAGGAACGCGCTCCCCGCCGATCAGGCGAGGGCACGCCACTGAGGGCGTTCGGGGCGTTCGAAAGGCGGGGATGTGAGGCGCGCTCGGCGATCCTCTGTGGCAAGCGATGAGTCGGCAACCAAGTGAATCGTGAGACCGTCAGCCGGGACAGAAGCGCATCCAGCGTGGCAGGCCGCGCAATCAGGATCACCACCACCATACTTGACCGGTTCAGGCGATGTGTCCTTGCCATCCGCAGCCTTATGCTCATGATCGTGGTGGCCGGGATGCTTGGCTGCGGCACCGCTTTCGTGCTGACAATAGGTGCTCACCGCCGCCCAAGTGAGCTGCAGCGGCATGAACACCAATAGAAAAATTGCCAGCCATCGACGCATAATAGTTAACAGTGTAGCAGCTATAGACTTTTTTTGGCAATCATCGACGATGATTGACCGAAACCAAACAGGCATTTGTTGTCGAATTCAACTCAACCCAGACCACTTCGGGGTGTGTTGGCGCTGGGTGCTTGGCGATTGAACCGTGCATTTCGGATGCCAGCCACGTTGCGATTCATCCAATGCCGCACAAGGCACTGGAACAGCCAGCGCTTTATCCCTGATAGATTGATGCCACGCGCAGCATAGAAAGCGTCTGGCGCATCGTAGATGCCGAGATCGGCGTTGATCCCGTCTTTCTGGATGTAAGTATCCTCTCCAAGCCACTCTACACGCGGATTTTGTAGATCGGGTGTGGCTGCTCCGAACCCACAGAATGCGCCCCGATGATCTGAAAAGCGCCTTTGCAACGCGCCAAGGTAGCCACAGTCAAGAATGAAGCCTTCGAGGTTGACCCACTTCTCCTCGAACCAGACTTCAACCCAACTGTGAATGATGCTGCGTGGTGCGAGCCAGTAGGCGATGCCGGTGATCGCACCTTTTTGCAGAGCCTTGTCGATGGTGAAGCCGTGAAATCGACACGGTACGTCAAGCGCACGGAGCAAGGCCATCAGCAGTGCGCCCTTGGTGTTGCATTGGCCGATGCCATCGGCCAACACCTGCGATGCGGGCAAGTCGTCTGCCTTGTTGTAGCCAAATGCGATCTCATCTCTGACGAACTTGTATGCCGCACCGATCCGGTCGCGAATGCCGAGTTCTCGCCACCGGCGGCCAGCGACCAACGACTGAACGGTAGGATGTCTGAAATTCAGAAGCTCTGTTGGCTCTGTCAGATGACTGAGGTCGACTGGTTCAATGATTTTCATAGGGTTACCTGCGCACTTTTTGACTGAGCAAGCGCAGTCCATTTAATACCACCAACAAGCTCGCCCCCATGTCCGCAAACACGGCCATCCACATCGAGGCATTGTTGAAGAGAGTAAACAACAGGAACACAAACTTGATACCCAGCGCCAGGCTGATGTTCTGCCAGAGCACCGTGTGCGTGCGTTTTGAGAGCCTTATCGTTTCGGGCAGTCGGCGCAAGTCATCATTCATGATCAGCACGTCGGCGGCCTCCATCGCGGTATGGGTTCCTGCCGCTCCCATCGCAAAGCCAATGTTGGCCTTGGCTAGGGCCGGTGCATCATTGATGCCATCACCGGTCATGGCCGTCATGCCAAAGCGCTGCTGTAGGTCACCAATCGCTTCCAGCTTGTCTTCTGGAAGTAAGTTGCCGCGCACCTCGTCAATGCCCGCCTGTGTCCCCACAGTTCGTGCTGTTGCGACATTGTCACCGGTCAACATCACCGGCGTCACCCCTAGAGATTTAAGCTCGGCGACCGCTTGCGCGGAGGAAGGCTTGATGGTGTCGGCCACTGCGCAGATGGCCATCAGGCGCTGGGAGTTAGCAAGGATCGTGACTGTGCGCCCGGCCTCTTCGTGTACTTTTAGACGGGCTTCGAGTTCTGCCGAGCACTGTCCGCGTTCCTCAATCCAACGGTGGTTGGCCAGCACGTAGGGGTGATCGCTGATCACGCCCTGAACACCACGCCCTGCGACGGCTTGAAACTCAGCAACGTCTTGCACCCCTGTCGGAAGCCCCTCGGCAATGGCCTTGGAAACCGGGTGATCTGAGCGAACCGCGAGGCTTTTTGCGAACACTTCCAACGCCCCTTGATCGGCACTCGTGTCCATGGACTCGAAGGCCACCAGTTTAGGCTTGCCTTCGGTGATGGTGCCGGTCTTATCCAGGGCCACGGCCTTGATCTTGCGGGCTTCCTCCAAGTACACACCGCCTTTGATCAGAATGCCCCGGCGCGCGCCGGCTGCAAGGCCGCTGACCACCGTTACGGGGGTGGAGATCACTAGGGCACAAGGACAAGCAATGACCAGCAGCACCAACGCCTTATAGAGCGCGTGCGTCCAGTCCCAACCCATCAGCCAGGGCATAAAAAGAGCTACGGCGACGGCTAGCACGAACACCGCCGGGGTGTAGATAGCAGCAAATCGATCTACGAAGCGTTGCGTTGGTGCACGCGACGATTGGGCTTGCTCGACCGCGTGGATGATGCGGGCTAAAGTGCTGTCCGAAGCGGGAGCGGTGACCCGCATTTCCAGTGCCGCCGCCTGATTGATAGTGCCCGCGTAGATCTCGTCACCGGGGGCCTTGTCAACTGGCAGACTCTCGCCGGTGACGGGAGATTGGTCGACCGCACTCTGACCCAGCGTCACGATACCGTCCAGCGGAATTCGTTCACCTGGGCGGATGCGCACCGTCGCCCCGACAGTCACTGCCTTGACGAACATGCGTTCCCAGTCGCCGTTGGCCTGACGCACTTCGGCCTGCTCCGGAGCGAGTGCCAGCAGGCTCTTGATGGCATTGCGGGCGCGATCTACTGCACGGGCTTCAATCGCTTCTGCAATAGCGTACAGGGCCATCACCATTGCTGCTTCTGGCCACTGACCAATCAGGAACGCCCCCGTGACAGCCACCGTCATCAGTGCGTTGATATTCAAGCGCCCCTGCCGCAGCGCCGTCAGCCCCTTGGCATAGACAGAAAAACCCGCCAATCCGATGGCAAAGAATGCAAACGCCATGCCTATGGCTTTCACTGTCCAACTGTCCGGGAGCGCGAACGCCAAACCTTCGGCGGCCAATGCCAGACCCAGAGCACTGATCAGCTTGCCCCAAGTAGCCCAAAAACCCAATGGGATAGCCGTTTTCACCTGAGTCGTTTCGCCTTCAATGCCGTTCGCCTCAGGCTTGAAACCGGCGTTGCGAATCGCTGCCAGAGCTTGCGGCAAGGCCGCGTCATCTGCGGCAATGGTCAGCTCACGATCACGGAGGTTGAACTGCAAGCTCCTGACGCCCGCCACTCCCTCTAGCGCACGGCGAATTTCCGACTCCTCTGATGCGCAGTCCATATTGGCAATGCGAAACCGATGCAATCCGGCGGTCGCATTGGTGGAAGCGGTCGGTTCGATAGCAGCCGGTGATGCTTGACTACTGCTGCAGCCGCAAGTGTTGTCTGCATCAGTTAGTTGATGCTGGTCTGAGGGGCTCATGATTTTCTCCTGGTTGGATCTATTAGAAACCCTGTAGCCACTACAGTGTCAAGCGAGTACAATATGCCCTTGGGTCAAACCACTGACACCCAAGGTGCAGATATGAAAATCGGCGAATTGGCCAAGGCCACTCACACCCAAGTAGAGACAATTCGGTACTACGAGCGCGAGGGTTTGCTGCCAGAAACAGCACGAACAGAGGGAAACTACCGCGTCTATGGGGACGAGCACGTTGCCCGACTGTCGTTCATCCGGCACTGTCGAGGGCTGGACATGACCTTGGAAGAAATCCGGATTCTTTTGACCTTCAAGGACTCACCTCACGAGAATTGCGCACAGGTGAACGATCTGCTCGACGAGCACATCGGTCATGTAGCCGCCCGGATCAAGGAGTTAAAGGGTCTGGAGCGACAGCTCAAGACTTTGCGGGAAACCTGCCGTGAATCTCAACAGGCCAGCCAATGTGGCATCTTGACCGAGTTGTCTGCGGCGTCTCGGCAAGATCACGATTCGTCCGCTCGTCGGGTTCATGTGCATGGCTCACACAGTATCAAAGGCAAACACTGAGGAGATGTTGGCGTCAGCCCAGTAGGCGTGACTCTGCTTCGCGTCGGACGACGAGTCCCGGCAGCACTTTCCCGCCGCCATAGACCCATCGGCGCAGTTCCTGCCCGGCCGCAACCCAGTCGCGTTGATTAACTCGCCGACGCAACGTCGACGTCTGCAGCCGCCCCGCGCCAAGGTTGAATGTGAAGTCCACGATGGCCGAAAGTCGCCCTTCGGGTTCGGCGGCGAGCACCGGGCAGTAACGCAGCGTCGCGGCGAGCGCCGTCTGCAGGTCGCGCGCCAGATAGACCTCGGCCTCGGTCTCGGTGATCGGCAGGTGCTTCGGATCACAGAGGTGGCCGTAGCCAATCGTCCAGTACCCTGCAGGACAGATGTACGGGTGTGCGCGTCCAGGATCGACCTTCGGCACGCGGTGGAACCCCTCGAATCGCTTGGCCAGCTCGATGGCCGTTTTCGGCACTTCGCTCACGAACGCACCCGGTCGAACACGCGCCCGAGGAACCAGAAGTTCAGTACACCAGCCCACAGCGCCTGATCCGCTTCCGTCCAGGCGTGCAGGATGGCTGTGCCCCAGCCAGCACCAGCGGTCACGGCAGCCACAAATGCCGCCGTCTTGGCTGCACAGTACAGTGCCATGAACCAGTAGGTGATCACCGGACGCACGCTGGTTGAGAGCGCGTCGGCCCAGCGCACGCCGGTCTTCTCACCCTGGGTGCGGACGGCGTCGCGCAGCGCATCGATGGCTCCGACGTTCCACGCCGCATCGGCGCTCGCGCCGATTTCGGCCATGCGCTGCGCGCCACGCAGCTTTTCGAATTCCAGCGCCTTGTCTTGCATCGCCAGTTCGTGGCCACGCTCGCCTTGGCGGTCGAGCCACTTGAGCAGTTCGGGTGCAAGACGGAAGGCCCCGCCCAGGAGGCCACCGAGCAGTGTCTCGATCATTGGCCACCTCCGAACACCTTGAGCTTGATGATTGCGCCTGCGACCAGCGCCAGCAGGAAGCCGGTGGTGATCACCTTGACCACCGTCTGCCACGCGGTGTGCTTGGCCGTGTTGAACGCCTCCAGCAGGCCCCGCAGCTCGCGGATGTCGCTGGCCGCGTCTTCGCCGTCGAGGCCCACGTCAGCCAGCGCGTGGCGAGCGCCGCGTTCGGCGACGCGCTCCAGCAGTTCTTCGAATTCGTCCTTGGGCATGGTCACCATGCCCTCTGTCACAGTCGGTGCGTTCATTTGCGTGCTCCAGAAATGCGAAACCCGCCCGATGCGTGAGCATCAGGGCGGGTCTCAGGGTTGAATCAGTTCGGTTTCAGATCTCGATGATTTCCAGCGTCAGGCTGGGGGCGATACCTTCGATGGCGTCGTCGCGGACGAACACCTTCTGGCCAAGGGCCGCAGAGCCCCGCGCCTTGATTCGGCCACCACCGGGCAATGCGACAGTGACCACGCCGGAGCCGACGTCGATGACGGTGCCCGCCTGTAGCGGCGGCTCGGGGATCAGCTGGCGAAACTGCTCGTAGAGGTTATGCATAGGCCTGCACTCCCAGCGTCTGCCAGACCTCGGGCATCCCGGCGTCCACCTGGGTCGCGCGGACGATGCCCAGTCGCGTGACGCTGCCGTCCTGGTACTCCACGAACGCGCCGGGCTCGATGATCCCGGTCTCTGCGAGCACAGGCAGGCGCAGGCTAACCTCGAGCTGGTGACCGGTGTCGGCCAGCACGGCGATGCCACGCTGACGCGCGGCCGCCGCTTCGGTGATCAGCGGGTCGACGACCATGGGTGCCAGCACATCTCCGGCAGTCCCGGCCCGGGTCACCTGCCCGAGAACGCCGACGTCCTGCCCGGAAACGAACACGCGGTTGTACGCAGGCTTTTCCAACCAGCGCAGCGACTCGCGGGCGACAGCATCGACGGGCAACACGAAGTCGGGCGTGACCGTGCTCCATTCCCAAGGCGCGACCGGGTAGCGGTGACGCACGCGGATGCTCTGGGCCGAGGGATGCGGAATCAAGTAGCCACCTGCAGCACCGGCAATGGCGGTCAGTGCGTCGATCCACGACCCCTGCTGCGCGAACGCACCGGCGGGGACGTTCCAGTCCGTCAGGCCCCAATCGACCGCCCAGCCCAGCGGGATGCCATTGACCGTGAGCACATCGTCCATCAACTGCCGAGCAGTGCGGCCCTCGGTATTCGAGAACGTCATCACCGGCGCGTAGGGCGCGGCCAGAACGGCATTGCACCCCCGTCCGGAGATGCGGATGCTGGCGTCACCAAAGATGCGCTCGCGGCTGATGCTCTCGGCCAGCACGCGAAACGGGGTGCCGTTGACGCTGGCCACGAGTTCGACTGGCCCGGATGCGCTGCCGGGCGCGACCAGGGACTCGGCCCTGGCAGGCAGAACCGCATCGAAGCCCCACGCCCAAGACGAGGCATCGAGCGACAGCGAGAGATTGAACACCGGTATCGGCGCGCCATCGGACACGCGGAACAGGGTCACGTTGTTGATCACGAAATAGACCCTCCGAACAGTAATGACCACCGGCTCACCATCCGGAGGTGGTGGGGTGACGTAGTTTTCACAAAGGAACAGCAGATGCCCATCGGTCGCGGCCAACGCGGCAAACAGCAGGTGCGGACTGGGCGTGTAGCAAGGCTGCGGAACAGGCGGCTCGGGCACCACCCACCGGCTGATGCCCGGTGGCGGTGGCACCGCCTCCTGATACCTGCCGCGCCAGCCCTTTAGTTGCGGCCGTGCGGTCTGAAAATCGCTCCCCTGGCCGCGTACCACCAACACAGCGCTTTGCCACAGGGACACTCTCCCGGCGCGCTTCGTGCGGTCACCGTCCTGATGCCGGAACCGCGTGGCATTCCGCAGAGGGCCTGCGTTCTGGAACAGACCGCGTCGGGCCGCTTCAAACCGCGTGGCGTCCTGGTGCGTAAACCACGTCGAATCCTGCAGCCGGGTCGCATCCTGGTGGCGAGCGCCTCGTTGCTCGGGCGCTGCCGCCAGCACCGGCGGCAACCTGTGCTGGATGCCTTGAGGAACACCCAAGGTGCGCCGCCAGAACGCGGCCCAGCCAGCGGGTGTTGCTGCAGCGTCCTGCTGGCCCTGAGCGGCACCATCCTCGGTCTGCCTCGCCACCTGCCAAGGGTGCTCGGTCTGGCCAACCGTCGGTCGCTGCGTGCGCGAGTAGTACCTGACCTCGCCGGAGAACACGACACCGGGAAGACTTGCGCCCGCAACGTCCAAGGGCACGCTCGGGCGCAGCAGCAACGTGCTGACCGTCAAGGCAGGTAGCTCTGCCAGCAATTCGGCCCGCGCTGGCGGGATGAACTTGATCGAGACAACCGGCAGCGGCAGGCTGGCCAGCACAACCAAGTCGTCGCGCGGTGCGACGAAGCCCGCTCCGAACACTAAGTTGGCGTCGGTGGCGGCAGGCTGATCGAACAGCAGGTTGACCAGAGGTGGACCGAACGCGATGCTGACCTCGGGTATCGGAAGCGTGACGGCCAGCATCAATTCGCTGGATGCGCTCGGCACCGGCCTACCCCAGGATCGCTGACACCATCCGTGCGTCGCCGCCCAGATAGAGATTGGTGCTTGCCAGCTTCACGTCACCACTGCCATCCGTGCCGCTGCAGTCCAGATCCAGCGCCGTGACTTCGTTGCCATTGACCAGCCGCGCCCACGAAGCAACGCCGGTGCTGGTGATCAAGCCATCCTCCTGCTGCGCCAGCGTCAGGAGCCCGCCTGCAATCGTGCCTGCAGGCTTGGTGAGCCTGATCTCGACCAGCATCGCGCTCGTCGGCGTCGTCGCCGGTGTAGCCGGTCGGGTGCCGCCGTAGATGCGCAGACGCGCCGGGTTGCTGCCTGCATCCAGAAATGCCAGGGTTCCCGCCAGCCGCGCCTCGTTGTGTTCGACAGTGATGGCAACGGTCACGGCATCATCTCCGGATGAAGGTTGTCCGCGATCACGGCGCGGTACATCTGCTTGTGGTCGTAGCTGACGACGGTGTATCTCTGGGCTGGGTCGATCAGCTCGAACCGGTACGCGCCCGTGGTGTCGCTCCAGGTCTCGGCCACAAGGACGCGGGTGTTCTCGCTGATCAGTTGCACCCGCCGCACCAGGGGCTGGTCGGGCTGACCCTTCTCCTTCACGGTTCCGACGATCACCCCGTGGCCGCTGAAGTGGATGTCCTTGCGGCCGTTCGGAATCGCGTGGAAGTGCCAGTCGTAGCCGCCGCCCCGGTTCCACAGTTCAGAGTTGGGGCTGTTCAAGCGCATCAGGTCGCAGTCGGCATTCACGCCAATGTTGGCGGTGGGATCAGGTAGCACCGAAGTCGACCCACCGGCCAGTGGCAACAGGTCATCGGCGGCGTTCACGCCGACGGTTGCGGGAAATGCGGGCAGACCTGACGGCGTGTCACCCTCAATGGCGTGGACACGCGCCGTGGCCCCATACAGGAACACGCCCGGGATCAGCTTGCCCCGGTAGGCCGCATCCCCGACCTGGAACATCAGCACCCCACCGGCCTTGAACTGGATCAGACGGGCCCACGGCACGCCGTTGGCGTCGAAGGCTCCGACGATGACCTCGCAGCGCAGGGTCATCCGCTGGCCGACGTTGAAGGTCGGGGCCACGTCAGCGACGCCCGCGACCGGTTTTGCTCCCTCGTTGACGCCGCCCGTCACTGCCGCGCCGTCGCCGAAGCCGCTGTTCCAGCGTGTCACGACCCAGGCACCGTCCAGATGCGCGAATCGGTAGCCCTCGGAGCCGTTGCCGGTAGTCATCCACAGGCCGATGTGCTTGCGGGCGCTCGGGTCGGTCAGCAATTCGACATCGACCTCGAACCAGAAATCGCCGTGGGCGGTTTCGTTGAAGCGCAGGATGGACTGACTGTTGGGGGTCGAGATGTCGATGGACTGCTGCGCGCTGTTGTGTGTTGCGGCCATTCCGCCCAGCACTGCGGTGTAGCCGGGCGCGGGAGCCGTGGCGAAGGACTCGCTCAGCGGGTAGCTCATGGCTTACCTCCACGGGCCGGTGATGTCGAACGCGATCTGCGCGCCTTCGGTTTCCGAGCTGTACTGCGTCCTGACCAACAGGAAGCGCTTTCCCGATTGACCGACCACGTTGTCCACGATGGTCTGATCACTGTAGGGCCGGTCTTGCGGCATCCACAGCATCCCGGGCAGGATGCCGCGCATATGCCCGTCTTCCTGCCGCAGGTAGGTGGGCAGCAGCCACAAGCTGTAGTCGGCTCCGTTCGGAAACGGCGTCGGACCCCGACCGCAGATTTGCTGGCCGTTGTTCGTGTTCAGGGAGGTCAGCCCGAAGCGAACGGGGTTGCCGAGCTGGGTGTGATTGCGCAACAGCACCTTGCCCGAGAAGTCCAAAGACGAAATCAGCCCGTAGCCGTTGTACTGCCCCGGGTAGCTCGAATAGCCGCTGCTGCTGTTGCTCCAATAGACGTCTTCAGCACAGAGCACGGTGCCGTAGTTGTCGCCGGGCTTGAAGCTGCTGATGTCGCCGAAACAATACGAGCTGCGCCCGTACCAGCCGTATCCGGCAGCATTGGTGCAGAACAAGAAGAACAGTCGGTCATCGCCGATGTCGACCGTGACGATGCTGGCCTTGTAGTCCTTGTCGCCGTCGTAAGTGAACGTGCGCTCGACGACGGACACCGAGGTGGCCCGGATGTACTGCTCCTTCTGGGTGCCCAGGCCCTCGTTCTCGATCAAGACCAAGGTCTGGCCGACATTGGGAACGGTGTCGGTGGTGCGCTGGAAAAGCTGAATGACGCGCTGGCCCGCGATGTGGTTCTCGAACAGGTAGCCAGCCCACTCCGGGCCCTTGTTGAGGTAGGCCTCGATACGGACTTGGGCCTGCTCGCGCGTGTCGAAGGTCTTCTCGGTGCTGAACAGCGTGACGCTGACGCGCGCATCCTGCGGCGGCTCGGCCACGATCACGTTGGCACCGAAGTAGGTGTCGGTGTCGTCGGTCTGCACCGACACGAAGGACTTGCGCAGGTTGACCCGGCCCCCGGCGCGATCCAGCTCGGAGATGTCAGGGAAGATGGCGTTCGAGACGCCATCGGCAATGGTGTTGCCCGTGGGCGCGCCACCGCCCTCGGGCACGTCCGCCATCACGGCGGACTTCAGCAGTTTCACGTCGCCGGATTGGATCGGCATCTCAGATCTCCAGGAATCGAAGGGTCAGGCGATAGAAGTCGGTAGCGGCACGGGCCGGGATGCCTAGCACGGGCTCAGCTTCGATGGCCGTTTCTGCGTGGCGGAATGCCACGGTGAACGAGCGGCCATCGGCGAAGGTCAAGCCGAATCGGCCGATAGCACTGCCGACTGGAAGCGCGGCCCAGGCCCGTAGTTGCTCGACCGTGGCCCGCGTGACCCAAGCCATGTCGGGTGCGCCCACCAGCGTGATGGGGCGACCGGCTTGCCGGGTGGCAGACTGGATCAGCAAGGCTCCGGTGATGAGGTAAGAAGTGGTCGCCACAGCTGGCGACCAGCAGCCGAGCGTCGCGGGCCGCATCGGTGCGCGCCGTCGCAGCGACGAAGCCGCGCACCTGCGCCAACGTGTAGTCGAGGATGTCCTGCAGGCGGTGGCCGTGCTCGATCAGGTGCTGGACGGCGTCAAACCAGCCACCGCTTTCACGATGGGCGGCAGCTTCGCTTGGCTGAACAGCCCGTCGAGCTTCGGGATCACCGTCCGGGTAAAAAAATCGGCGTTCACCTCGATCACCTTGGCCGCCAGCAGGATTGCCTCATCGGCAGCCAGCTCATCGACCCACGCCCGAGGCTTGCCGACGGCAATGGCGATGGCCGACAGCAGGTCGTCGCCGCGCTCGCCGAACAACGCCAGCCAGTCGATGTTGGAGTCCTCGCCGACGAAGGCGTGCAGGCCGCTCATACGTTCGCCCTGCAGGTTGTCCTCGACGTAGCGGACGACGTCCAGACAGGCCTTCTTGACGTCGAACCCGCTGGCGGGATCGGCAATTTCAAAGGCGAACTCCTTGGGCGTGATCTCGAATTCGTTGTAGAGGTCGTAGATCACGCTGCCATCGGCGTCCAGGATTTGACCCTTGAGCGCGCCGAAGCGCAGATGCTCCAGCGTGATCGCGTGCTTGTTGCGCATCGTCTGCAGGTGCTGCGCCATCACGCCCGCCACGGTCTGCAGTTCCGTCTCCGAACCAAAGGCGCGGATGCCCTGAACTTCCTCCGGCAGAATCACGTCGTCGTGGGGGATGTGCGGAATGGTGAACGAGCGCACCTTGCGCTTGCCGCGCACGCCCACGGTGCCCGGCGAGCCCGGGGGCATCGTTGGCAGCAGGGTGAGCACACCGTTCTGCTCTTCCACGATCACCGAGCGAAAACGCTGCGGCTTGTCGACAAACAGGCCCATCGCGCCCAAGCGGTCGTAGTTGTTGGGCAGGAAGTTGATGGCGGCGGTGAGCGCCGACATCGAGAAGGCGGGGTTGGGGCCTCGTACTTGAGCAGGTCGCCCAAGTTCATCGATTCAGAAAACACGGTGGGCATCTCAGATCTCCTTCTTCAGTGATGCGGACTTGGCCGCGAGCTGCTTCGCGGCATCGAGCAGCGGGTTGCTCGTGGATGCAGCAGCATCGGGAGCGATGCGGCTGACGATTTCGGGGGACGCTTCGGCCTTCGCCGCCAGCAACTGACTGCGTACCTTGGCGGGTGATGCCTTCGCTTCGAGGAAGCCTGCGATCAGGTCGGTGCGCCCGGCCAGGGTGCAGGTCTGGGCGACCTCAATCGCGTCGGCCACGGTCATGGCGGTGGCGGCCGCCTGTTGAGAAGAACTGCCAGCAGGATCAGCAGCAAGCCGATCAGGAGCAGCGGGGTCGGTTCGATCATTCATTGATGACTCCATCTGGGGGTTGCTAAAAAGACCGGAGTGGCTTGCCGCCAACTTCGGGAGTGGGGAGCCGACTGGCACAACTGGCCCCCGACTTGATCGAAGCCATCGCCCTGGGACGCCTCGATGTGGGCGTCAGCCAGTTGCTGCGCGGCAGGTTGTCGGCGTCCTGGCTGGCGCAACGTGAGGCGCTGGTGGCAGGCTCGCGCTGACATCCGTGCCACACCGACACGCCGCCCGAATCTCGGTTCTGGCGGTTTTTTTGTGCCTTTCGCCGTCTCAGTCGCGCCCGCTAGAGCAAGCGAAGAAGCAAACCGACGGCCCGCAAACCCGCGTCAATCCACGACTTCGGGCCTTGAATGCTCAAGAGGGCAACAGAGAACAGAGAGAGAAAAACGGCGGAATGCGCGCCTGGAACGGCGACTTCCGGAGGGCTGCGCTCAAGAGGCAAGAGGCGGAAACCGCGCCAACACAGGGGGAACGGGCAAAAAAAATCCCAACCGGATAAGGGTTGGGATTTCACATTATGGTGGAGCTGGGGGGAGTTGAACCCCCGTCCGTCAATCTTCCTCGTACAGATCTACATGTTTAGCGGTCTGGTTTGAGTCTCGCCACCGGTGTCGCGCAGCCGCACGCTACACCGGACGCCAGCATCCTTGGATCTCGCCCCCGGTCAAGATGCCCGACCGGGAGCCAGCCGATGTGAATAACTTTACAGCCTGGACAGCCCGACCTTTCGATCAGTCCACCCTTGCCCAGCCCATCGGCCTGCTGTTGTAAAGCTCACTGGTGTTTAAGCAGCGAGTGCGAAACGTTCGTCGTTTGCAGTTAGTTTGTTTGAATCTGTTTAACGAGCGCATTCAGCTCGACATGCACCGCTACGATTCCAACCCACGTCGAAACCAATGCAGCCCCTCAGCGGCTATTTTAGGCTGCTTCGAGCAAATTCAAGAGTTGGTCGGGAAAATCAATGACCGCGTGCGGCTGCCAGGACTGCACGTCACCTTCGACCCCCAGGTAACCGTAAGTCGCCGCCACCGTGATCATGCCGGCTGCCTTGCCCGCCACAATGTCGCGCGCGTCGTCGCCCACGTAAAGGCAGCGCTCGGGTGCTACGCCCAGTCGGCGCGCAGCCTCCAGCAACGGTGCGGGATGGGGCTTGGCATGGGGAGTGGTGTCGCCACTGATGACGGTGGCCGCGGTTGCGAACAGCGGCATGGCACGGGTGATCGGATCGGTGAATCGGGCCATCTTGTTGGTCACAACCCCCCAGCGCAGCCCCCGAGAATCCAGTTCGCCAATCAGGGTCGCAACGCCGTCAAACACCTGGGTTCGTTCATTCAGGCAGGCTTCGTAATTGGCAAAGAATTCTTCCCGCAAAGCGCCAAAGTCCGGGTGCTCAGGAACAAGCCCGAATGCCACACCGATCATGCCGCGTGCACCCGCGCCCGCCATGGGCCGGTAATCCGCCAGCGGCAGCGACGACAACCCCCTTGACGTGCGCATCCGGTCCGCAGCAGCCCCCAGGTCGGGAGCGCTGTCGATCAGTGTGCCGTCCAGATCGAACAACACGGCCTGGATTTCTCCATAACGGCTCACGCGGCACTCCTGTTGATGGCCGGCCGGCGAACCGCCATCAGGTAATTGACACTGATGTCATCACTGAGCCAGTAGCGCCGGGTCAGCGGGTTGTACTCCATGCCCCGAGTGCCATGGAGATCCAACCCCGCCGACCGGCAGAAGGCCGCAAGCTCGCTGGGACGAATCATTCGTTGAAAGTCGTGGGTTCCCCGGGGAAGCAGATTGAGGATGTATTCGGCGCCGACTACGGCAAACAGGAATGACTTGGCGTTGCGGTTCAGCGTGGAGAAAAACACCCAGCCGCCCGGTTTTACCAGCGCTGCGCAAGCACTTACAACCGAGGACGGCGCCGGCACGTGCTCCAGCATTTCCATACAGGTCACCACATCGAACGTGCCAGGCGACTCGATCGCGAGGTCTTCGGCACTGACTTCACGGTATCGCAGCTTGGCAACCGCTGCTTCCAAGGCATGCAACTGGGCGACTTTGAGCGACTTCGATGCCAGATCAATGCCCAGCACGTCCGCGCCTTTGCGGGCCATCGCCTCGGACAGAATGCCGCCACCACAACCGATATCGAGCACCGTCTTGCCGGCCAGTGGGATCTGAGCATTGATCCACTCAAGGCGCAAAGGGTTGATCTGGTGCAGGGGTCGGAATTCGCTTTCTGGATCCCACCAGCGGTGGGCCAGTTCCGAAAACTTGGCCAGTTCGGCCGGGTCGACGTTCGGCGTGGAGTTCATGGGACGATTTTCCTCAAAACCATAAAAAAAGCCCCGTTGCCGGGGCTTTTCGCAAGCAATTCGGGAGAATTACTTGTTGGGGCGGGTACCCACCACCTCGATCTCAACCCGGCGGTTCTTGGCCTGGCCTTCTTTGGTCTTGTTGTCGGCGACGGGCTGCTTCTCGCCCTTGCCTTCGGTGTAGACACGGTTCTTCTCGATACCTTTGGACACCAGATAGGCCTTGACCGCTTCGGCGCGCTTGACCGACAGCTTCTGGTTGTAGGCGTCAGAACCCACCGAGTCCGTGTGACCGACAGCGATGATGACTTCCAGGTTGATGCCCTTGACCTTGCCAACCAGATCGTCGAGCTTGGCTTTGCCTTCCGGTTTCAGGACGGCCTTGTCGAAATCGAAGAAGGCGTCTGCTGCGTAGGTGACCTTGGTTGCAGCGGCGGGAGCGGGAGCCGGCGCGGGGGCCGGAGCCGGAGCAGCCGGAGCCGCGGCGGGCGCGGCAGCAGGGGCCGGGGCAGCAGCCGGAGCCGGAGCAGCAGCCGGAGCCGGGGCGGCAGCCGGAGCCGGAGCCGGAGCAGCAGCCTTGATCGCACCGTCGCAATTGGCGGCGGCCGTGGCAGGGGTCCAGGCAGCATCACGCCAGCACAGTTCGTTCGAGCCGTTTTTCCACACGGTTCCGTCGGAGGCACGCCAGTTGTCGATCGTCTGGGCACCGGCGGCGGTAGCGAGGGCGGCGGAGGCAAACAACATCGCCACTTTGTTCAGTTTCTTCATGGTTCTCCTCATGGGGAAAAAAGCCGCAGCCTCGCTGCGAGAGATTGGACGCTGATAGTGACCACCACCAACAACGTTGAAGACCATTGTGCCATACGTCGGCCGGCGCCTGCGGCCGCAACGGCGCCAAAGCCGTGGTTTTGCCCGCGACGACCCGTCAGGATGTTGCGACTGAGCCACAGGCGAGTGCCCGTAAAATGGCCAGCCCTTCGCGTCGCCCGCCCTCCTCATGACCTCATTCGCCAAAGAAACCCTGCCCATCAGTCTGGAAGAGGAGATGCGGCGCAGCTATCTCGATTACGCCATGAGCGTCATCGTCGGGCGGGCCTTGCCCGACGCGCGGGACGGCCTGAAACCGGTGCACCGGCGGGTGTTATTCGCCATGCACGAACTCAACAACGACTGGAACCGGCCTTACAAGAAATCGGCCCGTATCGTCGGCGATGTGATCGGCAAGTACCACCCGCACGGCGACAGCGCGGTCTACGACACCATTGTGCGCATGGCGCAGGACTTTTCCCTGCGCCACATGCTGGTCGACGGACAGGGCAACTTCGGGTCGGTCGATGGCGACAACGCGGCCGCCATGCGGTACACCGAAATCCGCATGTCGAAGATCGCCCACGAGATGCTGGCGGACATCGACAAGGATACGGTCGACTTCGGCCCGAACTACGACGGCTCAGAGAAGGAGCCGCTGGTCATGCCGACTCGCTTACCCAATCTGCTGGTCAACGGCTCTGGCGGTATCGCGGTCGGCATGGCCACCAATATTCCTCCGCACAACCTCAATGAAGTGGTCGACGCTTGCCTGCATGCGTTACGTCATCCGGATTGCTCCATCGATGAACTGATGGAGATCATTCCGGCACCCGACTTCCCCACTGGAGGCACCATTTACGGAACCCAGGGCGTGAAAGACGGCTACCGCACCGGCCGCGGCCGTGTCGTAATGCGCGCCAAGTGCCATTTCGAGGACATCGACAAGGGACAGCGGCAGGCCATCATCGTTGACGAGATTCCCTACCAGGTCAACAAGAAGACCCTGCAGGAACGCATGGCCGAACTGGTGCACGAGAAAAAGCTCGAAGGCATCAGCCACATCCAGGACGAGTCCGACAAGTCCGGCATGCGTCTGGTCATCGAACTCAAGCGTGGCGAAGTGCCCGAGGTGGTGCTCAACAACCTCTACAAGCAAACCCAGCTGCAGGACACCTTCGGCATCAACATGGTGGCGCTGGTCGACGGTCAGCCCAAACTGTGCAACCTCAAGGATCTGATCACGGTGTTTCTTGAGCACCGGCGAGAGGTCGTCACCCGACGTACCGTTTTCGAGCTGCGCAAGGCCCGCGAGCGTGGCCATGTGCTTGAGGGTCTGGCGGTGGCGCTGGCCAATATTGACGAATTCATCCGCATCATCCGCGAAAGCCCCACACCTCCGGTTGCAAAATCGGAGCTGATGGCGCGTAGTTGGGACAGCCAGCTGGTGCGCACGATGCTGACCCGGGCCCGGGCCGATGGCGGAACGGTCAACGCCGATGACTACCGGCCCGAGGGGCTGGAGCGCCAGTACGGCATGCAGGCGGACGGCCTCTACCGCCTGTCCGAAACGCAGGCCCAGGAAATTCTGCAGATGCGCCTGCAACGGCTGACCGGTCTGGAGCAGGACAAAATCGTCGCCGAATACAAGGACGTGATGGCCCAGATCGATGATCTGCTGGACATCCTGGCGCGGCCCGAGCGCGTCTCCACCATCATCAGTGACGAACTGGTGGCCGTGCGCAGCGAATTCGGGCAGACCCGACTGGGTGCGCGGCGCAGCGAGATCGAGACCAGTGCGCAGGACCTGTCGACCGAGGACCTGATCACCCCGACCGACATGGTGGTGACCCTCAGCCACAGCGGTTACATCAAAAGCCAGCCATTGGCCGAATACCGCGCCCAGAAACGCGGCGGACGCGGCAAACAGGCCACGGCGACCAAGGAAGATGACTGGATCGACCAACTCTTTATTGCCAACACCCACGACTGGTTGCTGTGTTTTTCCAACCGCGGACGGCTGTACTGGCTCAAAGTCTGGGAGGCTCCTTCCGGCTCCCGCGGCTCACGCGGGCGCCCGATCGTCAACATGTTTCCGCTGGTCGAAGGGGAAAAGATCAACGTCGTGTTGCCGCTGACAGGAGACAACCGCAGCTTCCCGGCAGACCACTATGTGTTCATGGCGACACGGATGGGTACAGTCAAGAAAACAACCCTGGACGAATTCAGCAACCCGCGCAAGGCCGGCATCATTGCCGTTGACCTTGACGAGGGCGACGTGCTGGTCGGGGCAGCGCTCACCGATGGCCAACACGACGTCATGCTGTTCTCGGACGGCGGCAAGGCCGTGCGCTTCGACGAGAACGATGTCCGCCCGATGGGCCGAAATGCCCGCGGCGTTCGGGGCATGATGCTTGACGACGGCCAGAGTGTCATCGCCATGCTGGTTGCCGAAGACGAGCAGCAAAGTGTGCTGACGGCCACCATCAACGGGTACGGCAAACGCACTTCGATTACCGAGTACACCCGCCACGGCCGCGGCACCAAAGGCATGATTGCCATTCAGCAAAGTGAGCGCAACGGCAAAGTCGTCGCCGCGACGCTGGTTCGACCCGATGACGAAATCATGCTGATCACCGACAAGGGCGTGCTGGTGCGCACCCGTGTCAGCGAAATTCGCGAACTCGGCCGGGCGACCCAGGGCGTGACCCTGATTGCACTGGATGCCGGCGCCGAACTCAGCGGCCTGCAACGCATTGTGGAGAACGACGCCAACGGGCTGGAGGCATCCGAGCCGGGTACCGGCGACACGGACGCGGCACCCGACGGGCCGACCTGAAACTATTGTTTTTGTAGCTTAAAGTGACCAAAATACGCTGGGTACTGGCCATAAAGATTTGAAACGCACCGGATCCGAGCGGTTTTCGCGATGAACCGCGGTCCAATGCCCTTGTGCGAAGACAGTTCGCACCCGAAAACAGAAAATTCAACAGAGTTTCGACCCGAGCCGACATGACCCGAACCCTTCCCGAACTGCGATCCCTGATTGACGGGGTCGACCGCGAATTGCTGACCCTGCTCAACCGCCGCGCCGGACTCGCCCATGAAGTGGGCGAAATCAAACGCGCGGAAGGCTCCGCGGTGTTTCGGCCTGAACGGGAGGCCCAGGTGATTGCCGGGCTGCAGGCGGCCAACCCCGGGCCGCTGAAAAACGCCAGCCTGGCACCCATCTGGCGGGAGATCATGTCGGCCTGTCGAGCGCTGGAAGCAGCCCAGCGCGTCGCATTTCTTGGACCGGCCGGAACGTTCAGCGAACAGGCCGCCCTGCAGTTTTTTGGTTCCAGCATCGAGCGGGTGCCCTGCGTGAGCATCGACGAAGTCTTTCGCAGTGCGGCGTCCGGCACCGCCGAGTTTGGCGTTGTACCGGTGGAAAATTCCACCGAAGGGGTGGTTTCGCGATCGCTCGACCTGTTTTTGCAGTCGCCTTTGCACATTACCGGCGAAACCAGCCTGCTGGTGCGCCACAACCTGCTTCGCCAGACAAACTCGCGGGACGACATTGAAGCGGTGCTGGCCCATCCGCAGGCCCTGGCACAGTGCCAGGGGTGGCTCAACACCCATCTGCCCGATGTCGAGAGACGGGCCGTTTCCAGCAATGCCGAGGGCGCGCGGCTGGCGGCGACCAACCCGGCCTGGGCCGCCATTGCCAGCGAACGGGCAGCTTCGGAGTTCGGCCTGTTTGTGGCCGCCCATGCCATTCAGGATGACGCCTTCAATCGGACCCGTTTTGCCGTCGTCTGCCTGCCGTCGGTTCTGGGCCCGCCCCAGGCCTCCGGGCGCGACTGTGTCAGCCTGATTGTCTCGGTTCCGAACAGGCCAGGTGCGGTACACGACCTGCTGGTGCCGCTGAAAACGCACGGGGTATCGATGACGCGCTTCGAATCCCGCCCTGCGCGCTCAGGGCAGCAATGGGAATACTATTTCTACATTGATCTTGAGGGTCATCCCTCGCAGCCCCCCGTTGCCGCTGCATTGGCAGAACTGCGTGGCCTGTGTGCCTTCTTCAAGGTGCTCGGCACCTACCCCCTCGGAGAGTGAACATGTCCAACCACAAACCTCCGGTATTCGAACAGTTGGGCCTGATCGGTTGCGGCCTGATGGGTGGGTCGTTCGCCCTGGCGATGAAGCGGGCGGGGCTGGTAAAGCGGGTCGTCGGCTACAGCAAATCGCCTTCAACGACCGAGAAAGCCCGCCAGCTCGGTGTGATCGATGTGGAGGCTCCCTCGGCGCTGCTGGCTGTCTCCGGCGCTGACATCGTGTTGCTGGCCGTACCCGTCGCCGCCACGGAAGCCACGTTCAAGGCGATCCGAAACCTGGTCTCGCCCAGTTGCCTGCTCATGGACGTGGGCTCGACCAAACGCGATGTCGTCGATGCAGCGCGGCGGGTTCTGCGCGACCAGGTTGGTTGCTTTGTGCCCGCGCACCCGATCGCCGGCCGCGAAGTCGCTGGCGTTGAGCACTCGGATCCGGATCTGTATCGAGGCAAGCAAGTCATTCTGACGCCGATTGAACGGACGCAGTCGACCCAACTGCGCCGCGCCGCCGACTTGTGGGAGGCCTTGGGCAGCCACGTCGTGCGGATGTCGCCCGAGGCCCACGACGCCGCGTTTGCCGCCGTCAGCCACCTGCCTCACCTGATTGCTTTTGCCCTGATGAACTCGATTGCCGGGCAGCCGCAGGGCCGTGAGTTCCTCTCGCTCGGCGGCCCCGGCTTTCGCGACTTCTCCCGCATTGCGGCCAGCGACCCGAAAATCTGGCGCGACATCCTGATGGCCAACCGGGAGGAGTTGCTTGCCCAGTCACGACTGTTCCAGCAATCGTTACAGGCCATGGAACACCTGATATCCACGGGCGATGGCGAAACCCTGGAAGGTCTGATCGACCATGCCAGCCACACGCGGGCGCATTGGCGGCTCGGTGGCACTCGAAGTACCAAGTAATCTCCATGTTCGATGTCCCGTTTCTTGATCTGCCGCCGCTGGACAGCGCCGGTGGCACCGTCAGCCTGCCAGGCTCCAAAAGCATCTCCAACCGGGTCCTGCTGCTGGCCGCCCTGAGCCAGGGTGTCACCGTCGTTGAAGACCTGCTCGATTCGGACGACACGCGGGTGATGCTCGCGGCCCTGGAGCAACTGGGTTGCCACATTGAGCGGAAAGGCCAGGAGGTTTCGGTCACCGGCATTGGCGGACGCCGCCCGGAACACCCTGTCCGCTTGTTCCTGGGCAACGCCGGTACCGCCATGCGACCCTTGGCTGCAGCGTTGGCAATGCTTGGTGGTGATTTCGAGCTTTCCGGTGTCGCCCGGATGCACGAACGCCCGATTGGCGATCTGGTCGACGCATTGCGGCAACTCGGCTGCCGCGTCGACTACGTCGGACAAGAAGGCTATCCACCGCTGCGAATTGGCCATCCTGTCCTGCAACTGGACCAGCCGATCCGGGTGCGCGGGGACGTATCAAGCCAATTTCTGACCGCCCTGCTGTTGGCTTTGCCGCTGGTGTGCGCCGAACGCGCCATGGTCGTGGAAGTCATCGGTGAGCTGATCTCCAAGCCGTACATCGACATCACGCTGAACCTGTTGCACCGCTTTGGCATCACGGTGGAACGCCAGGGTTGGGAGCGATTCACGATCCCGGCCGGGTCACGCTACCGCTCGCCCGGGAGAATCCCCGTCGAAGCCGATGCTTCGTCGGCGTCCTATTTCATCGCCCTGGGTGCGATCGGAGGCAGCGACCGCCCGGTACGCATTGAAGGGGTCGGCGAGCAATCCATCCAGGGGGACATCCGTTTTGTCGATGCGGCCCGACGTATGGGAGCGACCGTCGTGGGCGGCCCCACCTGGATGGAGATTTCCCGTGGCTCCTGGCCGCTGCGCGCCATCGACCTGGACTGCAATGCGATTCCAGACGCCGCGATGACCCTGGCCGTCATGGCACTCTACGCCGATGGGCCCTGCACCCTGCGCAATATCGCCAGTTGGCGCGTCAAGGAAACCGACCGCATCGCTGCGATGGCCACCGAACTGCGCAAACTTGGCGCCATGGTGGACGAAGGGCCGGACTTTCTGCGCGTCAGCCCCTTGCCCGCAAGAGATTGGCGCGCGGCCAGCATCCACACCTATGACGATCACCGCATTGCCATGTGTTTTTCGCTTGCCGCTTTCAACCCGGCACGCCTGGCGGTACGGATCGAGGATCCGAAATGTGTCGGGAAAACCTTTCCGGACTACTTCGAAGCGTATTTTTCCGTTGCCCGGACCCGTGCCGAGGCCGTCCCCGTCATCTGTATCGATGGTCCAACAGCCTCCGGCAAAGGCACCCTGGCGGACCATGTGGCGCAGCGACTGGGTTTCTCCGTTCTGGATTCGGGTGCCTTGTACCGGCTGACCGGCCTGGCTGCTCGGCGCGCCGCGCTGGCCATTGATTGCCCGGACCCAACCGTCGAGCAGGACACCGCCCGGTTGGCCGCCCGGTTGCCGGTCCGCTTCCGATCCGGGCGGGTCTGGCTCGGAGAGGACGATGTCACGGACGCCATACGCAGTGAAGCGGCGGGAATGGATGCGTCACTGGTTTCGGCGATGGCGCCAGTGCGCCGGGCGCTGATTGACCTGCAACTGAGTTTCCGCCGCCTCCCCGGCCTCGTCGCCGATGGGCGCGACATGGGTACCGTCATCTTCCCTGATGCGGCATTGAAGGTTTTTCTCACTGCGAGCGCCGCCAAGAGAGCGCAGAGGCGCCATAAGCAGTTGATTTCCAAAGGGATTTCTGCTAACATCGACGATCTTCGCGCCGATCTGGAGGCAAGAGATGCCCGGGATACCACCCGATCGGCAGCTCCCCTCAAGCCAGCGCAGGACGCTTTGCTACTCGACAACTCGGAGCTGACGATTGAAGAATCGGTCAGCCACGTGCTGGAATGGTGGCAGAGCAAACAACCGTTCAGGTCCGCCTGAGCGGAACAACGGCCCCACCGGCTCCCACCCGCGCTGCATGCGCACAGGCCGGCGGGTTTTCAATGTCACTGCGGAATCAACCGCCAAGCACTGTCGCAATCCCAGTCCGCTAACGACGGCAATCGTGCCTTCGTCGTCACCGGTTGCGCAAACGGAAAATCCATGTCTGAATCTTTTGCCGCCCTTTTCGAAGAATCCCTGCAACGCACCGAAATGCGCCCCGGTGAGGTCATCACCGCCGAGGTGGTCCGCATCGAGCACAATTTTGTGGTCGTCAATGCCGGCCTGAAGTCCGAAGCCTACGTGCCAATCGAGGAATTCAAGAACGACAAGGGCGAAATCGAAGTCCAGGAAGGCGACTTCGTCTCGGTGGCCATCGGATCCATCGAAAACGGCTACGGTGACACCATCCTCAGCCGCGACACCGCCAAGCGCCTTGCTTCCTGGCTGGCCCTGGAAAAAGCGCT
Source organism: Curvibacter sp. T50 (assembly GCF_057219955.1). Lineage (NCBI taxonomy): Bacteria > Pseudomonadati > Pseudomonadota > Betaproteobacteria > Burkholderiales > Comamonadaceae > Curvibacter > Curvibacter sp. T50. Next base: position 179,096 of record NZ_JBXVVU010000003.1, on the reverse strand, counting down.
GGAGTCGGGCGAGTTCGTCACCGGCACCACCAGCGGCAAAGTCAAAGGCGGCCTCACGGTGCTCGTCAACGGCATCCGCGCTTTCCTGCCCGGCTCTTTGGTCGACACCCGTCCGACCAAGGACCTCACGCCCTACGAGAACAAAACCCTCGAATTCAAGGTCATCAAGCTGGACCGCAAACGCAACAACGTCGTGCTCAGCCGCCGTGCGGTGGTCGAGGCCTCGATGGGCGAAGAGCGCGCCAAGCTGATGGAAACCCTGCGCGAAGGCGCAATCGTCCGCGGCGTCGTCAAGAACATCACCGAATACGGTGCATTCGTGGACCTCGGCGGCATCGACGGACTGCTGCACATCACCGACATGGCCTGGCGCCGTGTCCGTCACCCTTCCGAGGTGGTCACCGCAGGTCAGGAACTCACCGCCAAGATCCTCAAGTTCGACACTGAGAAGAACCGCGTTTCGCTGGGCCTCAAGCAGATGGGCGACGATCCCTGGATGGGCGTGAACCGCCGCTATCCGCAGGGTACCCGCATGTTCGGCAAGGTCACCAACATTGCCGACTACGGTGCGTTTGTCGAGCTGGAGCCGGGCATCGAAGGGCTGGTGCACGTCTCCGAAATGGACTGGACCAACAAGAACGTGGCACCGTCCAAGATCGTTTCACTGGGTGACGAAGTCGAAGTCATGGTTCTTGAGATCGACGAAGACAAGCGCCGCATCAGCCTGGGCATGAAACAGTGCCGCGCCAACCCGTGGCAGGAATTCGCCCAGAACACCAAGCGCGGCGACCGCGTCAAGGGCCCGATCAAGTCGATCACCGACTTCGGCGTGTTCGTCGGCCTGGCCGCCGGCATCGACGGCCTGGTGCACCTGTCCGACCTGTCCTGGAACGAGCCGGGCGAAGCCGCCGTGCGCAACTACAAGAAGGGCCAGGAAGTCGAAGCGATCGTGCTGGCCGTCGACGTGGACCGCGAGCGCATCAGCCTGGGTATCAAGCAGCTGGACCAGGACCCGTTCACGACCTTCGTCACCGTCAACGACAAAGGCTCGTCGGTTACCGGCAAGGTGAAGACGGTTGACCCGCGCGGCGCCGAAATCGACCTGGGCGAAGACATCGTGGGTTATCTGCGGGCCAGCGAGATTTCGCGTGACCGCGTCGAAGATGCCCGCAACGTGCTCAAGGAAGGCGATGAAGTCACCGCCGTGATCGTCAACATCGATCGCAAGACCCGCAACATCCAGCTGTCGGTCAAGGCCAAGGACGCCGCCGACCAGCAGGAAGCCATGGCCAGCCTGAACCAGAATACGGGCAACGCCGGCACGACCAGCCTGGGCGCCCTGCTGCGCGCCAAGCTGGACAACAACAACTGAGTGTCCTGACGGAACGGGTACTGCCCCACCGCCCTCCGGGGGCGGCCGGGGCGGCGCCCTTCCGGCAGTTGCGAATACCTTGCTCCCTTTCCTGCGATGACCCGATCCGATCTTGTCGACGAACTGGCCGCACGCTTCAACCAGCTCACGCACCGTGACGCCGAGTCGGCCGTCAAGGCCATTCTGGATGCGATGGGTGATGCGCTGGTACGTGGACATCGCATCGAAATCCGCGGCTTCGGCAGTTTCTCCATCAGCCGTCGCCCACCACGCACCGGTCGCAATCCGCGCTCCGGCGAAAGCGTGCAAATCCCTGAACGGCGCGTTCCCCACTTCAAGCCCGGCAAAGCCCTGCGCGAAGCACTGGATCAGCGTACCGCCGAACTCAAGGAACGGGGCGAACTGCCCTGAGTCCCCGCGCGTTGTCGCGGCCGTCGCGGCCGGGCACAATGACCGCGCGAACCGGACTGACCCATGAAACCGATCCTGACGCTGCTGCGCTGGCTGCTCAAAGGCTTCATCTTTTTCACGATGTTTGCCTTCGCCCTGAACAACCAGCAGGACGTCACCGTCCACTTCTTCTTCGGCAACCAGTGGCGCGCGCCACTGGTGCTCGTCGTGCTGGCGTCGTTTGCCGCCGGTCTGGCAATCGGCGCTTTGGCCATGGTGCCGCGCTGGTGGCGCAGCCACCGTCCGTCCAAGTCCGCGCCCCCATCCCCTTCCGTCCCTCCTGCGCCGGCGGCACCCGCTGCGGGCCGCATTTCCGGAGCCCAGCGTGGACCTTGAAATCTACTGGATCCTGCTCGGTCTGCCCCTGGCTTTCGCTGCGGGTTGGCTGGCTTCCCGTCTGGATCTGCGGCAACTGCGCATTGAAAATCGCCAGGCGCCCAAAGCCTATTTCCGCGGACTCAACTACCTGCTCAACGAACAGCAGGACAAAGCCATCGACGCGTTCATCGAGGCGGTCCAGCGCGATCCCGACACCAGTGAACTGCACTTTGCCCTCGGCAACCTGTTTCGCCGACGGGGCGAATACGACCGCGCCGTTCGGGTCCATGAGCACCTGCTGTCACGGGCCGACCTGAGTGAGACCGACCGGCACCGCGCGCAACACGCGCTGGCACTGGACTTCCTCAAAGCCGGTCTGCTCGACCGCGCGGAAGACGCCCTGCGCAAGCTAGAAGGTACCGCCCATGCCGAGCCGGCGCGCCTGGCCTTGCTGGCCATCTACGAACGCTCGCGCGAATGGTCGCATGCCAGTGCCGTGGCCCAGAGCCTGCAGGCCGAAGGACCGGCACGTTTCGACAACCGGCTCGCGCACTATCTGTGCGAGGAGGCCCAGGCGCACCAGCAGGGAGGCGACGAAGGCGCTGCGATCGACTGCCTGCGGCGTGCGATCGATACGGCGCCACAGGTTGCCCGTCCGCGCTTGCAACTCGCCGCCCTACAGCGCGACGCAGGGCGGGCCCACGAGGCATGGTCGACGCTCCGAGCCCTTGCCGAAAACTGCCCTCAGGCGCTGGCCCTGGCGGCGCCCCTGGTCCGAGCGGTAGGCCTGGCGGTCGGTGAAGAAGCCGACGCCCGGCGCCTGCTGGAGCAGGCCAACAAGGATTCACCCTCCATCGACCTCGTCGAGGCACTGGTGCAACTCGACCTGCAGATCGGCCGGCCGCCCGCTCAAGCCCAACAGCGTTACCTGGACCATCTGGAGCGGCAACCGTCCCTGATCGCAGCGGCCCGGTGGCTGGCTGGACAGCAGGGCAGCCCCCAGGCCGTCGCGGCACCGGTCTGCCGCGCGGTGGAACACGCCTCCCGACCGCTTTCACGTTACCGCTGCGCAGCCTGCGGTTTCGAGGCGCGCGAGCATTTCTGGCAATGCCCCGGATGCCAGGCCTGGGACAGCTACCCGCCCCGCCGGCTCGAAGAACTTTGACCACCCGACAACCAAGGGTTAATACCAAGGTTCGCACGACAAGCCTGTCAACGCCGCTTGCTGGCCGCCCGTTATAGTCGCGCATCCCGGTCAACCGACCGTTCCTACCCCCAGCCCCACAGGAGTGTTTCGCATGCTGAAGAAAATTCTGGCCCTCGTGGCCATGCTCTACGCCGCTGCCGCGTTTGCCGCAGTGGATGTAAACAAGGCCACTGCCGCGGAACTCGACGGCATCAAGGGCATCGGCCCCGGCATTTCTGCCAAGATCGTCGACGAACGCAAGAAAGGCAATTTCAAGGACTGGAACGACTTCATCGACCGCGTCAAGGGCATCGGCGAAACGAATGCTGCCAAGTTCTCCGCCGAAGGCATGACCGTCAACGGTGCCGGATTCAAGGGTGTCTCGGCCGCCCCGGCGAAGAAGGACGAAAAGCCCGCCGCGAAGGCCGAAGAGAAGAAGGCCGATGCCAAGCCGGCTGCTGCTGCCAAGGAAGAGAAGAAGCCCGATGCCAAGCCGGCTGCGGCCGCCAAGGATGAAAAGAAAGACGCCAAGGCCGACGACAAGAAGGCCAAGGACGACGCCAAAGCCAAGGCCGCAGAAGAGAAGAAGGCCAAAGCCGAAGAAGCCAAGGCAAAGAAAGAGGCTGACAAGAAGGCCAAGGACGAGAAGAAGGACGACAAGAAGGCTGAGGCCGCCAAGCCGGCTGCCAGCGCCGCCAAGAAGTGATCCGGAAGCTCCGGCATCCCGTGAAACCCGCTTCGGCGGGTTTTTTTGCGCCTTTTCAGCCCCTACCCAGCGTCAAACGGTCATTTTTAGCTATCGTACCTATAGCATTCAGACCAGCGCAATGAGATCGGTCACACCCACATCCACGCCCGCCTGGGCGAGCAATGTTGTGACTTGGCCGCGGTGGTGGGTCTGGTGGTTGAACAGATGGGTCAAGGCCTGCCACACCGGGTGCTCACGCGCCACGCCCTGGGTATTGCGGTAACGCATCGTGCGCTGCGCAAAGTCGTCGGGCACAGCCGCCAGCCAGGCTTGCAACGCGGCGTCGAGTCCGGCGCGATGGGCGCGCAGCGCGGCCCAGTCGGCGTGCAGGGTGGTCTCGTGGCGCGCACCATCCGGCAGCACCAGCAAGGCCGCTGGCAGCGCGGCCTCTCCCGCCTGGGCCTGCGCCGCCAGTCGGCCCAGCCAGACCATGTCGCCCCACAGGATATGGTTCAGTGTGCCGTGGATGGAGCCAAAAAACGCACCGCGCGGCGCCTGGCGCCCGGCGTCATCCAGCGGCTCGCAGGCGTCGTACAGCCGGGTATTGAACCAGCCGTTGTAGCGCGCCAGAAAACGGTAGTTGTCCATCAGTCCGGCCACGAATACTCCTGCTTCAATAGCAATGAATGACGATTTGACGATGGGTAAAGGCCGAAATCATGCAGATTCCTGCCCCGGAACGCCAAATCCGCCGCCGCCGGGGGTGTGGATTTCGAACACATCACCCGGCGCCATCTCGGCGCTGCCGATGTGGGCCAGGGTCTCGACCCGGCCGTCGCCGCGCACCACGCGGTTGATGCCCGGCGTACCAGCCTTCCCGCCGGCCAGGCCGAAGGCGGGATGGACCCGTCCGTTGGACAGGATGCTGGCGGTCATGGCCTCCAGGAATCGCACCCGGCGCACCCCGCCGTCGCCGCCCCGCCAGCGCCCGGCACCGCCCGAGCCTTGCCGGATGGCGTAGCTCTCCAGCCGCACCGGGAAGCGGAACTCCAGCACCTCCGGGTCGGTCAGGCGCGAGTTGGTCATGTGGGTCTGCACGACGCTGGTGCCGTTGAAGCCACCCGTCAGCCGCCCTTCTGCGTCGAACACGCCGCCCGCGCCACTGCCGCCCGAGATGGTCTCGTAATACTGGTGGCGCGCGTTGCCGAAGGTGAAGTTGTTCATGGTCGGCTGGCTGCCGGCCATCACGCCCAGGGCGCCAAACAGCGCGTTGGTGATGCAGGTGGAGGTTTCCACATTGCCCGCCACCACCGAGGCCGGCGGGTTCGGGTTCAGCATGGAGCCGGGCGGGATGATGACGTGCAAAGGTTTCAGGCAGCCGGCGTTGAGCGGGATGTCGTCGTCCACCAGCGTGCGGAACACATACAGCACCGCCGCCATGCAGACCGCGGTGGGTGCGTTGAAGTTGTTGGTCTGCTGCGGCGACGTGCCGGTGAAGTCGATGGTGGCGCTGCGGCGGGCGACGTCGACGCGGATGGCCACCCGGATCTGCGCACCGTTGTCCAGCGGCAGGGTGAATTCACCGTCTTTCAGGCGCGTGATGACGCGGCGCACCGACTCCTCGGCGTTGTCCTGCACATGGCGCATGTAGGCCTGCACCACGTCGAGGCCGAACTGGTCGACCATCTTGCGCAACTCCTGCACACCTTTTTCGTTGGCGGCGATCTGGGCCTTCAGGTCCGCGAGGTTCTGCTGCGGGTTCCTTGAGGGGTATTTGGCCCCCACGCTCGGCACTGGCGTGTCCTCGCTGCCCCCCGAGGGGGCGCTCGCTTGCTTGGGGCGGCCCGGCGCTGCGCTCGGTTCACCGCTGAGGAGCGCGATCATTTCCGCCTCGCGCAACACGCCGCGGTCGACCAGCTTGACGTTGTTGATCTGCACGCCCTCTTCCTCGATGCGCGTGGAAAACGGCGGCATGGAGCCGGGTGTGACGCCACCGATGTCGGCGTGGTGGCCGCGGCTACCGACGTAAAACATCGGGCGCCGGCCCTCACCCCCGCCCTCTCCCGGTGGGAGAGGGAGCACATCCGAAGCGCCCTCCTGGCCGTCGCCCGCACCCAGGTACACCGGCGTGATGACGGTGATGTCCGGCAGGTGCGTGCCGCCATGGTAGGGGTCGTTCAGCACATACACGTCACCCGGATGCATCGTGCCGGCGTTCTCGCGGATCACGGTCTTGATGCTCTCACCCATGCTGCCCAGGTGCACCGGCATGTGCGGCGCGTTGGCAATCAGGTAGCCCTCGGCGTCGAACAGCGCGCAGCTGAAGTCGAGCCGCTCCTTGATGTTGACCGAGTAGGCGGTGTTCTGCAGCTGCAGGCCCATCTGCTCGGCGATGTTCATGAAGAGGTTGTTGAACACCTCCAGCAGCACCGGATCGGCCGTGGTGCCCGCGGCGTAAGTCACCGCCCGCGCCTCGCGGCGCTCCAGCACCAGATGGTCCAGCGCGGTCAGGGTGGCCGCCCAGCCGGGTTCGACCACGGTCGTGGCGTTTTTCTCGGCAATGATGGCCGGGCCGGGAATCTCGTCGCCGGGGCGCAGGTCTTCGCGAACCACCAGGGCGGCCTCCACCCAGCGGCCGCCGGAGTACACCGGCACCGTGCTGCGGCGCGGCACGGCGCGCGGCGGGTGCAACGCATGGACCGGCTCGGCCGGCGCATCACCAGCGACGACGGCTTCGACCGACACGGCCTCCACCACCAGCGCCTTGCCCGTCATCAGAAAGGCAAACCGCTGCCGGTAGGCGGCTTCGAAACCCGCGGTGACAGCGGCGAGAACCTCCGCGGGCGATGCTGGGCCAGCCTCGGGCCAACCGACGATCAGCGCCGAATCGGTGCCTTCGTAACGCACATGCACCCGCCGATGCATCGACACGGCGCCGGCGCTGGCCTGCTGGCGGGCCAGTTCGGCGCGCGCGGTTTCGGCCAGCGCATCGAGTTGCTGCGAGATGGCCGGCAAGGCGTCGGTGGCCAGCTTCAGCTCCACCGCCTGCTCGCGGATCACGTTCTGGTCGGCCAGGCCCATGCCGTAGGCGCTCAGCACACCGGCCAGGGGATGCACCAGCACCCGCGTCATGCCCAGCGCGTCCGCGACCAGGCAGGCGTGCTGGCCACCGGCGCCGCCGAAGCACTGCAGCGTGTAGCGTGTCACGTCGTAGCCCCGCGCCACGGATATCTTCTTGATGGCATTGGCCATCTGTTGAACCGCGATGCGGATGAAGCCCTCGGCCACGTCTTCCGGTGTCCGTCCGGTCTGGGCTGCCAGCGCGGCGAAGCGTTCGCGCACGACCTCACCATCCAGCGCCTCGTTCGCGCCATGGCCGAAAACCTTGGGGAAAAACGCCGGCTGGATCTTGCCGACCATCACGTTGGCGTCGGTCACCGCCAGCGGGCCTCCGCGCCGGTAGCTGGCCGGGCCGGGGTTGGCGCCCGCGCTCTGCGGGCCGACGCGAAACCGCGCCCCGTCGAACTGCAGCAGGGAGCCGCCGCCGGCGGCGACGGTGTGGATGCTCATCATCGGGGCGCGCATGCGCACGCCGGCCACCTGGGTTTCAAACTCGCGCTCGAACTCGCCGGCGTAGTGGCTTACGTCGGTGGAGGTGCCGCCCATGTCGAAGCCGATGACCCGGTCCATGCCGGCCAGCGCCGCGGTGCGGGCCATGCCGACGATGCCGCCGGCCGGCCCGGACAGGATGGCGTCCTTGCCCTGGAAGGCGTGCGCGTCGGTCAGCCCGCCGGAGGACTGCATGAAGAACAGCTTCACCCCCGGCATCTCGCCGGCCACCTGCTCGACATAACGGCGCAGGATGGGCGACAAATAGGCATCGACCACCGTGGTGTCGCCCCGGCTGACGAACTTCATCATCGGGCTGGTCTGGTGGCTGGTGCTGACCTGGGTGAAGCCCACCTCGCGGGCGATACGCGCAGCGGCCAACTCGTGCGCGGTGAAGCGGTAGCCGTGCAGGAACACGATGGCCACGCTGCGCAGGCCAGCGTCGAAGGCCGCCCACAGCCGCTCGCGCAGGTGGGCCTCGTCCAGCGGTTCGACCACCTCGCCATGGGCGCCGACACGCTCCTCCGCCTCGACCACCCGCTCGTACAGCAGCTCCGGCAGCAGGATGCGGCGGTCGAACAGGCGCGGGCGGTTCTGGTACGCGATGCGCAGCGCGTCGCGAAAACCGCGCGTGGTGACCAGCAGCGTGGGCTCGCCCTTGCGCTCCAGCAGCGCGTTGGTGGCCACGGTGGTGCCCATCTTCACGCACTCGACCTGTTCCGGTGTCACCGGCTCGCCCGGCAACAGGCCCAGCAGGTGGCGGATGCCGGCCACCGCCGCGTCGCGGTACTGCTCGGGGTTGTCGCTCAGCAGCTTGTGGGTGACGAGCGTGAAGCTGCCGTCCGGGTTCGGCCGTTTGCCGACGATGTCGGTGAAGGTGCCGCCGCGGTCGATCCAGAACTGCCAGCGGGGCTCCTGGGACGGGTTGGCGACGGAAGAAGAGGTGTCAGATCGCATCACAGACCCGTTTCAGAAAAAAAATGGCACATACCCATCATGGAATGGTGCTTTTCAGCTATCGCTTCAGGAGTCATCGACCGCCCTCAAAGCGCCGTCGCCGCGCGCGCGGCCTGGTCGTACAGCCCCGACATGGTGCGCAACATGCGCGCCGCCTCGCCCAGGGCGTCGTTCATCGGTGGGTCGAGGTTGTCGATCAGGCACTGCTCGCGCACAGCGCGGTAGCGCTGCACCGCCGCTTCGCCTTCCGTCGTGGGGCTGTAGAAAACCTCTTTGCCGCTTTTCTCGGCCTGCACCAGACCGGCGGTCACCAGTTTCTTGAGCGAATAGGCCACCACATGGGTGTCTTCATAGTTCAGGACGAAGCAGATGTCCGCCAGCTTCTTGTTGCGCGCCCGGTGGTTCACGTGGTGCAGCAGCAGCACGTCGGTGATGGTCAGGTCGGGCACACCGGCGGCGGCCATGCAGCGCACCGCCCAGCGGGAGAACGCGTTCCAGGCCACGATCATCCCGAACTCGAACTCCGACGTCTGGCGGCTGCGTGGGGACACCAGGTGGGACGAAGACACGATGCCCGCCTCGGCGGGTGGTGAAGCATCAGATTCGGTCATGGGGTTTTCCCTCGTTTTGTCATCAGAACGTTGAGAAATTGTTGACACTTTATCGGCGACAGTCCTAGACTGCAAGTCAGCAGGCTGACTCAGAACCTGCTTTACGGGTTTGTCCGGAGGGCAATGGCACCGCCGGGCAAATACCGCGTCTTGCGCTGAGTTGTGTCCGTCCGTCCACTTTTGAGGAGCCCCCATGACCCTGACCCGCCGCACCCTGTCTCTCGCCATCGGCCTGGCATTCGGCGCCTGCGCCATCCATGCCCAGGCCCAGACCAAATGGGACCTGCCCGCCGCCTACCCGGCCACGAATTTCCACACCGTGAACCTGCAGCAATTTGCCGACGACGTGGACAAGGCCTCGGGCGGCAAGCTCAAGATCACGGTGCACCCGAACGCGGCCCTGTTCAAGGCGCCCGAGATCAAGCGCGCGGTGCAGGGCGGCCAGGCCCAGATCGGCGAAATCCTGCTGGTGAACTTCCAGAACGAATGGCAGATCTTCGGTGCCGACGGCATTCCGTTCCTGGCCGACAGCTATGACGAAGCCGCCAAGCTGTGGAAAGTGCAGAAACCGATGCTCGACAAGAAGCTGGCCGAGCAGGGCATGATGTCGCTGTACGCCGTGCCATGGCCGCCGCAGGGCATCTACTCCAAGAAGCCGCTGGCCTCGGCCGCCGACCTCAAGGGTCTGAAGTGGCGCGCCTACAGTCCGGCCACCGCCCGCATCGCGGAGCTGGTGGGGGCCCAGCCGGTCACCGTGCAGGCGGCCGAACTGTCGCAGGCCATGGCCACCGGCGTGGTGGAAAGCTACATGTCCAGCGGCTCCACCGGTTTCGACACCAAGACCTATGAGCACATCAAGAACTGGTACGACACCCAGGCCTGGCTGCCCAAGAACGCGGTGATCGTGAACAAGAAGGCCTTCGACGCGCTCGACAAGCCGACGCAGGACGCGGTGCTGAAAGCCGCCGCCGACGCCGAAGTGCGCGGCCTGGCCGCCAGCAAGCGGACCAACACCGACAGCCTGGACAAGCTCAAGGCGAACGGCATGCAGATTCACGCCCCGTCCGCACAGCTCAAGGCGGACATGAAGAAAGTGGGTGAGACCATGCTCAAGGAGTGGCTGGAAAAAGCCGGACCGGAAGGCAAACAGCTGGTCGACGCGTTCCAGAAGTAAGCACCGGCGCGGAGGCAGGCCATGCGGCGAGCACTGGACACCTTGTATGACGGGGCGGCCTGGCTGGGTGCGGCCTGCATGGTTTGCCTGCTGGGCATGGTGCTGCTGTCCATCCTCAGCCGGCAGCTGCATTTCCATGTGCCCGGCACGGACGCCTACGCCGGCTACCTGATGGCGGCGGCCGGCTTTCTGGCGCTGGCGCACACGCTCAAGCGCGGGGAGCACATCCGTGTCACGCTGGTGATCAACGCGATGCGCGGCCGCTGGCGCCGGGCGATGGAGCTGTGGGCGCTGGGCGCGGCCAACCTGCTGGCGCTGCTGTTCGCGTTCTACGCCTGCCGGCTGGCCTGGCAGTCGCACCAGTTCCACGACATCTCCACCAGCAACGACGCCACACCGCTGTGGATCCCGCAGCTGGCCATGGCGGCGGGCACGGTGATTCTGGCCATTGCCTTCCTGGACGAGTTCATCCTCGAGATCCGCGGCCGCCGAGTCGCCGCGACCAGCGGGGAGGCGCTGCGCAATGAGTGATCTGGCCATCACCGGCTTGCTGGTGCTGTCGCTGTTCCTGATCCTGGGCAGCGGCGTCTGGATCGGGCTGACGCTGTCGGGCGTCGCCTGGATTGGCATGCAGCTGTTCAGTTCGCGTCCGGCCGGGGACGCGATGGCGGTGACCATCTGGGGCTCGGCGTCCAGCTGGACCCTCACCGCGCTGCCGCTGTTCATCTGGATGGGCGAAATCCTGTTCCGCACCCGGCTGTCGCAGGACATGTTCCGTGGCCTGGCACCGTGGATGCAAGGGCTGCCCGGCCGGCTACTGCACACCAACGTGGCGGGCTGCACCATTTTTGCCGCCGTCAGCGGCTCCAGCGCGGCCACCTGCGCCACCATCGGCAAGATGACTCTGCCGGAGCTGGGCCGGCGCGGCTACCCGGAACACATGATCGTCGGTACCCTGGCCGGTGCCAGCACGCTGGGCCTGCTGATTCCGCCGTCGATCATCATGATCGTCTACGGCGTCTCCGCCGAGGTGTCCATCGCCCGGCTGTTCATCGCCGGCGTGCTGCCCGGTCTGATGCTCGCGCTGCTGTTCTCCGGCTACATCGCCGCCTGGGCGCTGGCCAATCCCGGCAAGATCCCGGCCGCCGACCAGACCTTGACTTTCATGCAGAAGCTGTCGGCGTCGCGCAGCCTGATTCCCGTGGTGCTGCTGATTGCGGCGGTGCTGGGCTCGATCTACGCCGGCATCGCCACCGCCACCGAGGCGGCGGCCGTCGGTGTGGTCGGCTCGCTCATCATCTCGGCAGCCCAGGGTTCGCTGAGCTGGCAGACCTTCACCGAATCGCTGATGGGCGCCACGCGGCTGTACTGCATGATCGCGCTGATCCTGGCCGGCGCCGCCTTCCTGACCCTGTCGATGGGCTACATCGGCCTGCCGCGCCACCTGGCGGAGTGGATTGCCCAGCTCGGGCTGACACAAGGACAGCTGATCCTGGTTCTGGCCGTGTTCTACATCGTGCTGGGCTGTTTCCTGGATGGCATTTCCATGGTGGTGCTGACCATGGGGGTCATCCTGCCCACGGTGCAGGCCGCCGGCATCGACCTGATCTGGTTCGGCATCTTCATCGTGCTGGTGGTCGAGATGGCGCAGATCACGCCGCCGGTGGGCTTCAACCTGTTTGTGCTGCAGGGCATGACGGGGCGCGACCTGCTGTGGATCGCCCGGGTGACGCTGCCGATGTTTGCCCTGATGGTGGGGGCCGTGGTGCTGATCTGGCTGTTCCCGGCCATCGTGACCTGGCTGCCCCAGCAGATGATGCACTAGGGCCAAGGCCCTATTCGGCGGGACGAAACGGCCGCAGCAGCCGCTGATCGTCCAGCAGGCACCAGGTCTTCAGGCCTGTGGCTTCCTCCACGGCCGCGCGGTAGGGCGGCATGTTGGTGCACTCCAGTACCACATCGGTCAGTGACGGCTCGCGCGCCTTCAGCGCCACAGCGGCTGCGACGACATCGGCGCGGGCCTTCTCCAGATCCAGTTCGGGCTGGTTGCCGAGGATACGGGTGGCGAATTCGCCTTTCGGATCCACACCCTGGATCACCACGTCGGCCAGGCGTTCACGCGGCACACCGGCGGCGCGCAGGTGCTCCCGCCCCAACTTGCCGGCCGCGATGGTCAACACCCCCACACGGCGCTGAATGGCCAGCAGACGTGGCAGTTGCAACAGGCTGGAGGTCTGGACCGGCACCCGGACGCCCGCCTGCAGTTCTTTCTGCAAAAGCACAAGGAAGCCGCAACTGGTGGTCACCGCCACGGCGCCCTCGCGCACCAGCGCCTGAACCACCGCGACGAAGGCCTGACCAACCCGCCCGGCGTGCAATCCGGCGGCCGACTGCACCACTTTGTCCGGCCAGATACCGCGTACGACCCGGACATTCACCGGTACCGACCAGGTGGCGGGATTGCCCAGGTCGCCCAGCGGGCGCGGGAAACGGGTGTCGAGCATCACGACCCCCAGGAACGGCGCCTGCCCCGGCCGCAGCAAATGCCGGGAAATCTGCGTCGGCGTCTGCATCACCGGTCCTGTCATGGGCGTGGTTCCTGGAATCGAGCCGGCCTGCCGGAGCGCTGGTCGCCTTGCATACGGACATCTTTCTGCGCACGACGGGCGCCTGCGAGGCACAGCGCCCCGTGCGCCATGGCCTGACCGAATTGTGCCGTCTGTGTTGATCGCCCATTTTCGGCCGCTGGTGTCGGACGCCGCGGATCCGCCGGCCTGCCGAGCAATGCACAATCACGGCCTCTGTCCAACTTCTGTGTTTGACCGCCTTGTCTGCCCCTTCCATGGCCGCACTTGTCTCGATCTGTGTCGGCGCCAGCGCTGGTGCCTTGCTGCGCTGGCAACTGGGACTGTGGCTCAATACCGGAACGGCTTTCCTGCCCTGGGGCACACTGGCGGCCAACCTCGTCGGCGGCTACCTGATTGGGGTGGCATTGGCGGTTTTTCAGAGTCTGCCGCATCTGGACCCGACATGGCGCCTGGCCCTGGTGACAGGTTTTCTGGGTGCGCTGACCACGTTTTCGAGCTTCAGCGCCGAGGTCGTCTTGCTCCTCAACCAGGCCCGCTACGCGACCGCCCTGATCACCGCCACGCTGCATCTTCTGGGTTCCCTGCTGCTGACCATCGTGGGCCTCAAAACTACCCTGCGACTGCTGGCCTGAGGTGCGGCAGCCCCGCCGTGGCGGGCCTGTTACCAGGTGAATCAATCCTGTTTTTATAGCAATAAGCGACCTTTTTATGATGGGTATTGATTGTTTTCGCTTGAAAACCATCAAACAGGGGCTTGGGGGGGCTGCCGTCGCCGCTCAACCGCCGCCACGCTGGGTCGTCAGGTCAAAGTGGCGCATGAACCGGGTGCGGGACACCTCGTCCACCCCCTCAAAACGGAATTCCACCAGCAGACGGGGCAGCCGCATCAAGCCCATCACACGGGGCGGTGCCGGTGCCCAGTGAATGTGCAGATCGCCCCCTTCCAGGCTTGCGTGCAGGCGGGCGCCGGTCCGCTCCCAGGCCACGGCCCCCAGGGCACGGGGCAGCCAGCCGAGCCACTCGGCCTCGGTGCAGGCCATGTCGCGCTGGAAGTGCGACGGGTAGCTGCTGCGCAAAGTCACGGCAAAGGGGCGGCGACTGGCCCGGTCAGCCGCCGGCAATCGGGGGCCAGATCGCCAGGACATCGCCCTCGACCAGGGTACGGGTCAGGCGATCTGCCGGCTGCACATAAGCGCCATTGACCAGTACCAGATGCACCAGCTTGGGCGGCAGTCCGAAGGGTTCGATGATCCTGGCGATGCTGGCATCGGGCGCAACGTCCAGCGCCAGCACATTGCCGGCCCGTGCGGCGGGAGGCAGGTAGTCGGTCAACGACGCAAACAGCTTGAGCGTGATCTGCATGGGGCCGGTGGAGATTGAGGAAAGGCCGTCATGGCCAGGTGGCAGCCGCCACCCGGCACACGAAACGTCAGGCGCGACGCCGGGCGTCGTGGGCCCCGCTCCAGCCATTCTGGCCCTGCGCACAGGCCAGGTAGGCGTCCATCAGGCGGGTCGGATCCTGCAGCAGCGCATCTTTCCACGCACCCAGACGCACCTGTCCTTCGACCAGTCCCCGCATGACACCGACATGCGCGGTCCAGCCGACGCTGTTGCAGCCGACCAGCACGTCGTCCTTGAACTGCAGGCTGAGGTGGCGATGGTTAGCCTGGTCGGTCAATTCGACCTGTTGGCCACCGGGCAGCCCTTCCCAGTTGCCGAAGCTTGCGGAAACGAGGCCCAGCGTGTCCAGCACGTTGATCTGTGTGACCCCGCGCAACGCCGTGGTGCGGCCGACCATGTTCAGCGCGGCCACCCGGGCCTGCTCGGCCGCATTGGGCTGGATGGCGCTGACGATGGTCTTGCCGCTCACTTTGTCGAAAGCTTCCGCGCAGTCCCCGGCGGCGTAGATGCCCGGCACATTGGTCTGCAGATGCTCGTCGGTCAACACGCCCACCAGGCAGCGGACCCCGGAGTTTTCCAGAAAGCCGATATTGGGTCGGACCCCGGTGGCACTGATGACGAGGTCGGCTTCCAGCAACTGGCCGGTGGAAAGCCGCACCGTCATGGCCCCGCGGGGCATGGCCGAACTGCCAATCCCCACGACCTCGGCAATTTTGCCCATCAGCCCTGGCGCCGCTCCCGTACCGCGCTCGATGGCCTCAACCCGGGCGCCGGTGTAGACCTTCACCCCCTTCGTCTCGCACCACGCCTTGATCATGCCGCCGGCGGCCGGACCCATCATGCGCGGCACCATGCGGTCGCCCATCTCGACCACCGACAGCGCCACACCCCGCTGTTGCAAAGCCTCCATGATGATGCAGCCGATGAACCCGGCCCCCATCTGCAGCACCTTCGCACCGGGCCGGGCCAGATTGGCAATTGCACGGGCGTCGGCCAGCGTCCAGCAGCTGTGCACGCCGGGGCCGTTGATGCCCGGAATCGGCGGGGTCGCTGGCGAGGAGCCGGTTGCGATCAGCAAGGTGTCGAAGCTGATCGTCTTGCCGTCACTGAGCTGGATGGTGCGTTTGGAGGCATCCAGCACCTTGGCCCGGACACCCCGGAGAACCGTGATGCCCAGCCCCTCGAAATGCCCGGCCGTATGCCGCAGATGGGTCCCTTCCTCGCCGACCTTGCCGATCAGCAGGTAAGGGATCGCCATGCGCGAATACGGAGCCTCGTTTTCGTCACCGATAACGGTGATGGTGTCCCGCGGGGCGTGCTTGCAGATGGTTTCCGCAGCGATCACGCCGGCCGGGCCGGCGCCGAGGATGACATGGTGGGTCATGCCTTACAGACCCAGTCGCGACTTGGTATCGACGGTCGGACGGCCTTCGCTGTCCCAGCCGCGCGCGGCGTAGTACTTGGGCAGCATCTCGGGCAGCTTGCTGACCACGCCTTTGCCGGGGCCGGTCCTGGCGGCCTCGGTCAGCAGGCGCTTGGGCAGGCTGTCGTCCGCCTTGGTAAAGCCGGCTGCGTTGTTGAATTCGCGCTCCATGTTCCAGATGCGTTCGCCAATGTGGGCGAGTTGCTCCATGGAGAACTCTTCGCCGCACGCCGCCTGCACCTGGGGTGCCACGTCGGCCAGGGTCCAGGCGAAACTGGTAAACACACAGATGCCAGCGGAATCGAATGCGGCGGTGGCGTCCTGGAAAGCCTTGACCAGCTCCGGTTTGCCCTCACTTTCGGTAGGCTCGGTCTTGACCGGAATGCCCAGCACTTCCGAGGCGATGGTGTAGCCGCGCAGGTGGCAGGCGCCACGATTGGACGTCGCGTAGGCCAGGCCGATACCCTGAATCACGCGCCCGTCGTAGGCCGGGAACTCCTGGCCTTTGACGCTCATCGACAGGTCCGGGTGGCCATACTTGGCCGTCAGCCGCTTCGAACCCAGGCCAATCTCCTTGCCGAAGCCTTCACCGCGGGCAGTCATCACCGCCAGTTCACACAGGGCCTGGGCCGAGCCGAATGGTGACTCGATACCAATCTGCTCCTTGCTCAGCACACCCATTTCATACAGTTCCATCACCGCCCCGACGGTGGCGCCGAAACTGATGGGGTCCATGCCTTCTTCGTTGCAGATGAGGTTGGCGAACTGCAGCGCCTCCAGATCGTTGACGCCGTTGGCCGCGCCGAGCGCCCAGGCGGCTTCGTACTCCAGCCCACCGGACGCGCCCCAGTACTCGGGTTTGTTCTTGACCGAAAAGTGGGATTCATCGATCTTGGAGATCCTCCCGCAGGCGATGGTGCAGCCGAAACAGGCCTGATTGGTGACCAGGTGCTTCTTGCCGTCGGTGGCACGCGGGGTGGCCATGGCTTCGGCAGAAATGTCCTTGGCACCTTCGAACTGCACGTCGCGGTGGTTGCGCGTGGGCAGCGCGCCGACTTCGTTGATCACGTTCATCAGCACCTGGGTGCCATAGGTGGGCAGCCCCTGGCCGGTGACCGCGTTGTCGGCAAGCACCTTCTTGGCGGCTTTGGCGGCGGCCATGAAGGCCTTGGGGTCACGGATGTTGCCCACGCCTTTGGTGCCCCGCACGGCGATGGCCTTGAGGTTCTTGCTGCCCATGACGGTGCCCACACCCGAGCGGCCGGCGGCGCGGTGCAGGTCGTTGACCACCGCCGCATAGAGGCATCCGTTTTCACCGGCCTTGCCAATGCTGCTGATACGCAGCAGCGGGTCCTGCAGGCTGGACTTGAGCGCCGCTTCTGTCTTCCAGACACTCTGGCCCCACAGGTGCGAGGCATCACGCAGCTCGGCCACGTCGTCATTGATGTACAGGTACACCGGCGTGGCGGATTTGCCCTCGAAA
This sequence comes from Curvibacter sp. T50, assembly GCF_057219955.1. Lineage (NCBI taxonomy): Bacteria > Pseudomonadati > Pseudomonadota > Betaproteobacteria > Burkholderiales > Comamonadaceae > Curvibacter > Curvibacter sp. T50. The sequence continues at coordinate 161,836 of NZ_JBXVVU010000003.1, read as the reverse complement.
ATGATCATGTCCCAGCCCGCCATCTTGAGTTCGGCGCCCCAGTACCCGCCTGAGTTGGAGCAGGCAATGGCGCCGGTCAGCGGGCCTTTGGTCGACACGGTATAGCGGCCGCCGGTGGAGGCCATGGTGCCGGTCAGCGGACCGGTGGCCCAGATGATCTTGTTGTCCGGCGAAAGCGGGTCGACCTTCGGATCGATTTCGCTGGTGAGGTATTTGGCCGCAAGACCGCGCGAACCGAGGTAGGCGCGCGCCCACTCCATGTTCAACGGTTCGTTGGCGACGGTGCCCGCGCTCAGGTTGACGCGGAGGATTTTTCCAGCCCAGGACATGTTGCTTCTCCTTGTGTTCGCGTCGATCGGTCAGGCAGCGGTCGGCTGGTTGCCCAGCTTGTCGGCCCATTGCTGCATCTTGCCCAGCCCAGTCCAGTTGGCATCGATGAAGGTGATGGCACCGGTCGGGCAGGCTTCCGCGCAGGCCGGTTCACCGCCACACAGGTCGCATTTCTGGACCTTGCCGGTCTCCTGCACGTAGTTGATCGTGCCGAACGGGCAGGCAATGGTGCAGACCTTGCACCCGACACAGGTGGACTCGCTGACCACTTTGGCGCCGGTGAGCTTGTCGACCGTAATCGCCTCGACCGGGCAGGCATGCTGGCACCAGGCTTCGTCACACTGGGTACAGGTATAGGGAACCTTTTTCCCGGTGTGGTGAAAGTCGAACACCTTGATCCGTGATTTGGCGGTGGCATAGGTGCCGTAGTTCTCGAAAGAACAGGCCATCTCGCATTGCATGCACCCGGTGCACTTGTCCGGGTTGATGTGCAAAACCTTTTGCATCGATGTCTCCTTGGGTAACGGCCTATGCACGGCCTTGCCTATGAATGAACAAACATAGCGATGGTGCGGCGGCGCAGCCGGGAAAGCCCTAGTAAAAACCCTTGGTTCCAGCCGTCGCATGTGAGAAATTCTCAGCTTGCGACACTGTCTTCCACTACCATGAGCCTATGCAAGCCGTTTCCAGTCTGCCACCTGAGGAGCGTCTGCCGCTGATCGAGCGGGCGCGCCGGCTGGTGCTGGGCGGTGCGCCCGAGGGCACTCCGGCGCCGGTGGAACACTTCATCCTGAAATCCTGGCAGCGCTGCCTCCAACGTGGCTATAGCCCGGACTCCCCGGTAGCCTTCGACGCCGTCCCCGCTGCGGCCATGCGTCGCGTGCACGACGCCAGTCAGCCGCTGCGCAGCGCGGCCCGCCCGGTCATCGAGCGCCTGGCACGGGCCATTGCCGGCACCCGCTATTTCGCCATCCTGACGGATGCCACCGGCGTCGTCGTGGACGTCGAAGGCGAAATCGACCGCCAGGACCGCCGCGCCACGGCCCTGGCGCGGATTGGCGTGGATTTGTCCGAAAAGGCCGTGGGCACGACGGCCATTGGCGCCGCACTGACTGAGCTGCAGCCCGTGTGGCTGCACCGCGGCGAACATTTCTTTTGCGATACCGGCATGTACACCTGCGCCGGGGCGCCAGTGTTCGGCCCCGACGGCCGCTGTGCCGGCATGCTGGACCTGACCGGCATCGACGTCGCCGAGCGCCCGCAGCTGCGCCATCTGGCCGACGCTTCGGCGCGCGCCATCGGCAATCGCCTGGTGCAGGCCCTGCCTCACGCGCTTGCCCTGTGGATCAACTGGCCTGGTGGGGTCGGCAACCATGAGCAAGATGGCCTGATTTGCCTGGACAGCGAGGGCGTCGTCACCGGCTGCAACCCCACCGCCCGCCAGATTCTCGGCATCGCCGCTTCCGGCACGACCGCGCAGGCGCGGCTGCATGCCAGCGACCTGTTTGCCATGCCCTGGCCGATGTTGTTCGATGCCGCACGGCGCGGCACCGGACCGGTGGATGTTCCCCTCTGGTCAGGGTTTCAGGTGCAGGCTGTCGCGATGCTGTCCGGACCGTGCGACGCGGACAATACAGGCGCGCCGGGGGTCGCCAGACTGCCGTTGCGTGACCTGGAACACAGCCTGATCCGGCAAGCCGTGCAGCAGGCGCGCGGCAATGTGGCCGAAGCCGCCCGCACCTTGGGTATCAGCCGCGCCACGGTGTATCGCAAACTGGGCGTGCGCCAGCCGCCGGCTGCCGATAAATCCTGAGGCGCGAGTTGGCCGCGCGCCGCTTGAAGCCGCTTCGTCACGGCTGGGAAGCGGGCGTTCAGCGGGCCAGTACCAGGGAGGATGGTGCCATGGCCGCCCAGGCCCCGTCCCCCACGGCGGCGGCACACGGGTGCGGCGCAAAACCCACCCAGCGCCCCCCTGCCGGCAGCGCCAGCGTGATCTCGTCGTGGCTGTGCCCGGCCGACACGCGTTCGACCCTGCCCGACAGCGTGGGGGCAGCCTCGTCGCCCGGCTCGTCGCCCCCGGTGGGGTCGGTACCCGTCGCGATACGCACCGCCGTGGCCTTGCACAGCACGAGTACCGGCAGCCCGGGCGCCAGCCCCAGCAGGTCGGCACTTTCGCGGGTGATCTGCGCGACCAGGCGTGCCGCCCCGGGCGTGCGTACCCACACCCGAACGGTGGGGTCGCCGGTCCCATCCGCCTGCAGCGACTCGACCCGACAGGGCAACTGGTTGCGCATGCTGGTCTGCAGGCCCAGGCCTGCGGCGGCCAGCGGATTCCCGGCAAAACGGGCCAGCACCGCCTCGCGGGCCTGCTGCAGTTCGTCTGCGAGCGCCAGCAATTGCAGGCCCTGCGGGGTGAGGCGCGCGCCACCACCTCCGCTGCCCCCGACGGTTCGGTCCACCAGCGGTTCGCCAGCCAGGTTGGTGAGCGTGTCGATCGCCTGCCACGCCGCCTTGTAGCTGATGTCCGCCTCGCGGGCTGCCTGCGATATCGAGCCAGTCTCCGCCACCCGGCGCAGCACCTCCAGGCGCTTGTCGGCGCTGGCATCGCCAAGTGCCTGGGACAGGCCCACAGCCCCAGCACCATCGAGTTTCAGGGTTTGGTCGAATTGCGTCATCCGAAGGGTCCTATACTTCGCTATTCCAAAAAGGGATAACGAACTGTTGAGATCGCGTGACGAACAAGGAGTCTGCCGTGGATTATCCAAAGTTGGGTCGCTGGGCCCTGTGCCGTGTTCTGGTACTGCTCGCGGGCGCGTCCGTCGCAGGCGCCCTTGCGGCCGAAGCCCAGGTTGCGGTGGCCGCCAACTTCGCCGAACCGATCAAGGCCGTCGCCGCCGTGCTGGAGAAGACGACCAGCCACACCCTGAGAATCTCCATCGGCGCATCGGGCGCGTTCTACACCCAGATCCGGAACGGCGCGCCGTTTGACGTGTTCCTGTCGGCCGACAACGAGCGCCCCGAGATGCTGGAGAAAGACGGTCTGGCGCAGCCCGGAACGCGCTTCACCTACGCCATCGGCAAGCTGGTGTTGTGGTCGGCCAAGGCCGGGCGGGTCGATGACAAGGGCGCCGTGCTCAAGGCGGCCGACCTCGGCAAGGTGGCCTACGCCAACCCCAGGACCGCGCCGTATGGCGCCGCCGCCGTCCAGGTTCTGGACAAGCTGGGCCTGAAGGACGCGATCACACCCAAGCTGGTACAGGGTGAAAGCATCGGCCAGACCTTCAATTTCGTGAAGACCGGCAACGCGGACGTGGGTTTCGTGGCCCTGTCGCAGGTGCTCTCGGGCGGCCAGCTCAAGGAAGGTTCGATGTGGGTGATTCCGCAGGCGAACTACGACCCGATCCTCCAGGATGCGGTGCTGCTCAAACGAGGCGCAGACAATGCGGCCGCTAAAGCGCTGCTCCAGCTGCTGCAAAGCCCCAAAGGCAGGGACCTGATCCGATCCTACGGCTACGACCACTGACCGGACCCTGATTCACCCGTGTACCTGACACCCGACAACCTTCAAGCCCTGTGGCTCACTGCCCGGGTCGCCGCGCTGACGACGCTGATCCTGCTGCTGCTGGGCACCCCGCTGGCCTGGTGGCTGGCGCGCTCGCGCGGCTGGGTGGCGAAACCGGTGGGCGCGCTGGTGGCGCTGCCCCTGGTGCTGCCGCCGTCGGTGCTGGGGTTTTATCTTCTGGTCGCACTGGGGCCCGAAGGCCCGCTGGGGCGATGGATGCTGGCGCTGGGCCTGCCCACCCTGCCCTTCACCTTTGCAGGACTGGTGGTGGCATCCGTGTTCTATTCGTTGCCCTTCATGGTGCAACCCATCCTGAACAGCATGCAGTCGCTGGGGGAGCGGCCGCTGGAAGCCGCGGCCACCCTGCGGGCCGGTCCGATGAACACGTTCTTCAGCGTGGTGCTGCCGCTGTGCCGGCCTGGCCTGGTCACCGGCTGCATCATGAGCTTTGCCCACACCGTGGGCGAGTTCGGCGTGGTGCTGATGATCGGCGGCAACATCCCCGGCGTGACGCGCGTGGTGTCGGTGCAGATCTTCGATCATGTCGAGGCCCTCGAATACGCCGACGCCCACCGCCTGGCCGCGGTGATGCTGGTGTTCGCCTTTACGGTGCTCATTACCCTGCAGATCTACACCGCACGCCGGGCCCGTGAGGCACACGAATGAGCGCCCGCACGTTGCACCTGCGCGCCCGGGTCGACCGGGGCAGTTTTGCCCTCGATGTCGACCTCGCTCTGCCGGGCCGCGGCATCACCATCCTGTTCGGGCCCTCGGGTTCCGGCAAGACCACCTGCCTCAGGGTGCTGGCGGGTCTGGAAGCCCGCTGCGAGGCGCACGTGGCGGTGGGCGAGCTGGTCTGGCAGGATTCCGGGCAGCGGTTGTTTGTGCCGCCGCACCGGCGCGCAGTGGGTTACGTGTTCCAGGAAGCCAGCCTCTTCCCCCACCTCAGCGTGGAGGGCAACCTGCGTTTCGGCTTCGACCGCACACCCGCCGGCGAGCGTCGCCACGACTGGCGCCACGGACTGGAACTGCTGGGCATCGGCGACCTGCTGCAACGCCGCCCGCGGGAGCTTTCGGGAGGCGAACGCCAGCGCGTTGCGATCGCCCGCGCCCTGGCCGCCAGCCCGCGCCTGCTGCTGATGGACGAACCGCTGGCCGCGCTGGACGCGCCGCGCAAGGCCGAGATCCTGCCCTGGCTGGAACATCTGCACGACCGCCTGGACATTCCGGTGGTCTACGTCACCCATTCGTTGGACGAGGCCGCACGCCTGGGTGACCATCTGGTCTTGCTGGACGCGGGTCGGGCGCGGGCGCATGGGCCGGTGATCGAAATGCTCTCCCGACCCGACCTTCCGCTGGCACACGGCGACGGTGCTGGCGCGCTGATCGAAGCCGTGACCTGTGGCCTGCAGAGCGATTCCGGCCTCTGCGAACTGCGCTTTGACGGCGGCACCCTCCTGCTGCCCCAGACCCGCGCCACACCGCTGCCCGACCGCACTCCCGTGCGGGTTCGCATACAGGCGCGCGACGTGAGCCTGTCCCTGCAACGCGCCGAACAGACCAGTGTGCTCAATATCCTGCCCGCCACGGTGACCGACATCGGCGACGATGGCCCCGGCCAGATGCTGGTGGGCCTGCGCCTTGGCCATGCCACCCGTCTGCTGGCGCGTATCAGCCGCCTGTCATGCGAACGCCTGGGTGTCGCGCCCGGACTGCCGGTCTACGCCCAGATCAAGGGCGTGGCCATGGTGCGCTGACCCACTTCACCCCCCAGGAACCAAAACTTCCACCCGGGTCAACTTGCGAACATGCCGTGGGCCCGGTCGGCTATCGTGGAGAGAGCGAAGCGCCACAAATCCATCGACCTCGATCAGGTCCCGTCCATCTTGTACGCGCACGAGGATCACACCTTCGCCCAAAGAACTGTTGAACAGTTCGCCCCACGAGAAAGAGACCCGGTAGCCGTCGCTGGCCGTGAGCAGGAAAACGGTGCGTCGCACCGCATGGCGGTCGGGAAGCAATTGCGCCATGTCCAGCAGTTCGCGCAGCGGCAGACCTCGGTAGGCGACCGCCTGCCTGGCCGTCGACTCACCCTGCCGTACCTCCCGCACCTCCGAGTAATCCCGCCACGGCAAGCTCCCGAGCTGCGCGGCCGTAAGAACAAGAGGCATCCGGACCGCACCATCGACGCGCAACAGGGCGATCGAACCCTCTGCCATGCCCTGGGCCCGGACCGGCAACTGAGAAACCGCCGCGCCCACTGCGGCGAACAACCATGCGCGGCGGTCCAATGCGGCGGTGTCCACGTCAGGGCCGGGCAAAACCATGACGGGCCAGGATATTCTGGGCAGCCCCCTCCCGCAGCGCCCCGGCGAACGCTGCGGCACCAGCGGGGGCACCTTGGCGATAGGTCAGCCCATACGAAGCCCCCACCTGCAGGGCCGCCGGCACTTGGACCACCTGGAGCGAGTTTCGGTCCCGGCGGGCTGCCACCGCATTGGTGCAGTAGGTCAGAAAGATGTCGGCGCTGCCCTGCTCCATGACCCAGGCGTAGAGATTGCGCCCCGGCGGAGCCGCCATCGAAGTCGGGCCACCGGTCAACTGCAACGCTTTCCCGGCAAGCGCCTCCCGGGCGCCAGGACGAATCGCTCCGGCTCTTTCGAACAAGGCAAGCGCGTAATCGCCCGAGGGATCGGCCTTGGGTGTGGACATGCCCAGCCTGACGTCGACCCGCAGCATGCTGTCCAGGAGGCTGTCCGTGTTGACAACGAACCCGGATCGCACCAGCGCACACAAGCTGTTTCGGGCAAAGACCGTCTGGGCAACCCAGGCGCCGCCATCGGCAAGCCGTTTCGGGTGCTGGGTATCAGCGGAGGCAAAGACATGGGCGCCTTCGCCTTTCTCGATGCGCTCGCGCAACAATCCCGAGGGCCCGAACACCATCGCGACAGGTTGCCCCGTCCGCGCTTCGTAGTCCCGGGCAACCTCGGTAAGCGCGTCCCGCAGGCTGCCAGCCGCATACACCACGACCGGGTCGGACACGCGGGCGGGCGCCGCGCAACCGCCCATGACCAGCGCCACAGCGACAGCAAGTGCTCTCATTTCACGGCGTTCGGAAAGAACAGCTGTTCGCCGCCTATCTTGTAGCTCGCAATGGCGGCCTGACCGGCGGGGCCAGTGACCCAGTCGACAAACTTCTGGCCCTCGCCCGTCTTGACCTGCGGATGTTTGGCGCTGCTGACCAGCATCACGCCATACTGATTGAACAGGCGCCGATCACCCTCGACCAGCACGGCCAGATCGGCGCGATTCTTGAAGTTGAGCCAGGTGCCGCGGTCAGCGAGCACATAAGCGCCACTCGACGCGGCGATGTTCAGTGCCGGGCCCATGCCACAGCCGCATTCCCGGTAGCCCCCGCCTTTGGCCGCCTCGTTGTCGGTCAGCTTCCAGAACCGAAGTTCCGCCGCATGGGTACCGCTCTTGTCACCGCGCGAGACAAACGGCGCGTTGGCGGCTGCCACTTTCTTGAGCGCAGCCACGATATCGGCACCCCGGGCTGCGGCCGGGTCGGCTTTCGGACCAATCAGCACAAAGTCGTTGTACATGACTTCGTGTCGCCTGGACGAGTAACCGTCCGCGACGAATTTTTCCTCCGCCGCCTTGTCATGGACGAACAGCACGTCGGCATCGCCCCGGCGCGCCATGTCGATGGCCTGCCCGGTTCCCAGCGCCACCACCTTCACGTCGATGCCGCTGGCCTGCTTGAACGCCGGCAGGATATGGCCGAACAGGCCGGATTGCTCGGTTGAAGTCGTCGATGCGACCACAATCGACTGCGCCCAGGACACCGCAGGAACTATTAGAACAATAGCACAAAGCGACCTTTTCACGCTGGATACTGCCTCAAAACGCTCGAAAAACCTCATAACGACTCTCCTTTGACGAACAAATGGGCCTCCGGACTGGCAGACGCCAGATCCGGCGCATGAAAAAAACGATCTACCGGCAGGTCAGCCAGAATCCGGCCACCCTCCATGTAGACCACCCGGGTGGCCAGGCGCTTGACCTGGCCGAGGTTGTGACTGGCAAACGCCAGTGTCATGGCGCCGCCGCAAGCTCCCGCGCCCTCATCGCCGGCTGCAAAGGCGGCCATCAGCGTTTCGACCTCGCGCTTGGCATGGGGGTCCAGACTGGCTGTTGGCTCGTCCAGCAGCAGCAAATGCGGCTGTAGCGCCCAGGCGCGCGCCAGAGCCAGGCGCTGCTGCTGACCACCCGACAAGGTACGCGCGCTGCGGGTGGCCCGATCGCCCAGACCCACACGGTGCAGCGCCGCCTCCGCCCGCTCCACAGCCACCGTCCATGGACATCCGCGCAACCACAGCGCCAGCGCCACGTTGCTGCGGGCACTGGTCCGCACCATGTGCGGACGCTGGAAAAGCATGGCCTGTGTATGGTGCGGGCTGCGCCAACAGGCGCCGGAGGAAGGGTCGATCAAGCCGTGCATCAGGCGCAGCAGCGTGCTTTTGCCGCTGCCATTGGCGCCAATCAGGGCCAGCCGCTCACCAGCATGGACGACCAGATTCAGATCGTGCAGCGCCGCGACGGCACCGAACCGCACGTAGGCGTGCTCCAGCCGCAGCAGTGCCGCCGCGGGCGGCGCACCCGGCTGGCTGTGGGGCTCGACCAGGTGATCGCGCATCAGGCGACCAGGCCGCGTGTGACGTCGCTGACGGCGCCATCGCGCCGCTCGCGCCAATGGCGCAGCGCCGTCATGGCAGCGTTGAGGACCAACACCACCGCCATCAAAACCAGACCCAGCCCCAGCGCGAGCGGCAGATCACCTTTGCTGGTCTCCAGCGCAATCGCCGTGGTCATGACGCGGGTGAAGCCGTCGATATTGCCGCCCACGATCATGACGGCGCCCACTTCGGAAATCGCCCGGCCGAAGGCTGCCACCATCACGGTGAACAGCGCGTACCGTTCGTCCCACGCCAGCAGCAGACAGCGCAGCCACGGCCCCGCGCCCATCGAACGCAATTGTTCGCCGTGCCCGCGCTCGGCGTCCTCGATGACCTGCCGGGTGAGCGCCGTCACCACCGGGACCACCAGAATCACCTGGGCCAGCACCATGGCCTTGAACGAGAACAGCCAACCCAGGAAGCCCAGCGGGCCCGACCGGGACAACAGCAGGTAAACCACCAGCCCCACCACGACCGACGGCAAAGCCAGCAAGGTACCAAGCATCGCCATCACGGCCTGCCGGCCCGAAAAGCGCGCCACGCCCAGCCAGGCGCCGGCCGCCAGACCGATGGCACAGCCGATCACACATGCCGTGGCGCTGACGGAAAGCGACCGGCCGACGATGGACCACAAGGTGGGATCGAAAGACGTGACCAACTGCGCCGCAGTCTGGACACTGTCGAGAAAGGATGCCATCAGGAACTATGGTTTTTGAAGTGCGCTATCGTAAGGATCCAAAGCACTTTGATCGATATGTACTGCAATGCATAAGGTGGCCCTGCATTACGCGCTGACCCACACGACCGGCGACCGGGGCCTGCGCCATCCGCTGATGGATCTGCTCGCTGCGGTGGCCCGGGGCGGATCCATTTCGGCGGCCGCCCGGGATCTGGGCATGTCCTACCGGCATGCCTGGGGCGAACTCAAACGCTGGGAAGGCGAGCTCGCCAACCCGCTGATCATCTGGGGCAAGGGCCAGTCGGCCCGGTTGACCGAGTTCGGCTCCAAACTGCTGTGGGCCGAGCGGCAAGCCCAGGCACGGCTGGCGCCACAGATCGAGGCCCTGCGCGCGGAACTGGAGCGCACCTTTGCCGTCGCATTCGACCCTCATGCCCATGTGCTGAGTCTGTACGCCAGCCATGATGAAGCGCTGGTAACACTGCGTGAGTTCGCAGCCCGGCATGGTCAGGAGAATGGTCTGCATCTGGATATCCGGCCTGCGGCAACCCTGGATGCGTTGCGAGCCTTGAACGAAGGCCGCTGCATCATGGCGGCGCTGCATGCACCGGCCGCGATTTCGCCGCGTTCACCCCTGGCCGCAGCGTACAAGCCCCTGTTGCGGCCCGGGCAGCACAAGATCATCGGTTTTGTCGAACGCACGCAGGGCCTGATGGTCGCGGCCGGAAATCCGTTGCGGATCGGATCCCTCACCGACGTGGCGCGATCCGGGGCGCGGTTTGTCGGCCGTGCGGGCGGCAGCGGCACCCGCTATCTCACCCAGACATGGCTGGCCCGCGAGGGGCTGACCGAGTCCGACCTGTGTATGGCAGACCACGCCGAACCTTCGCATGCCGCAGCAGCCCAGGCACTTGCGGCCGGACTGGGCGATGTCGCCGTGGGCATCGAGTCGGCCGCGCGCGCGCAGGGCCTGGGGTTTGTACCGCTGGAGCGCGAAGCATTCCATCTGGTGTGCCTGAAGTCCGAGCTGGAGCAACCCGCCGTGCGGGCCTTGCGGACCTTGCTGGCCCGTGCCGACTGGCAGCAGCATCTGGTCAGCGCGGCGGGTTGCGAGCCAGCGCGCAGCGGACAGGTGCTGTCGCTGCGCGCCGTCATGCCCTGGTGGAACCTCAGGCCCAAAGCGGCGGCCCGACCGTCGGCGTTCGCAACGGCAGAGGTTGCCGACCGATAGCCTAGGGTTAACCCCGGTACGTAGGAATTTCAGCGCACTTGGAAGTTTTTTCATGCCGCCAATGGCAGCGGCGGCGCCTAGAATCCCTGCTTCCTGTGCGGTCGAAAACCCGGTCGGCCGCACCGGGGTTCCCGACGGCCCCATCCGGCCGCCCAACACAACAGGAGACTGACCATGTCCTCTTTACTCGGCCTGTCCAGGTTGATCGATGCGATCAACACCTGGGTTGGCAAACTCACCATGTGGCTGATTCTCGCGGCCACCCTGATCAGCGCCGGCAACGCCGTGGTGCGCAAGGCGTTCAGCATGAGCTCCAACGCCATGCTCGAAATCCAGTGGTATCTGTTTGCGGGCGTCTTCATGCTGGGCGCCGGCTACTGCCTGCTGCAAAACGCCCATGTCCGCATCGACTTCATTTCGTCACGGCTGACAGCCCGAGCGCGCAACTGGATCGATGTCATCGGCATCGTGGTGGTCCTGTTTCCGCTTTGTATCCTGATCATTCAGCTTGGCTGGCCTCTGTTCACCCAGGCGCTGGCCAGCGGTGAGATGTCGTCCAATGCCGGTGGCCTGATCCGCTGGCCGGTGTACGCGCTGATTCCGGCCGGCTTCGCGCTGTTGCTGCTGCAAGGGGTGTCCGAGCTGATCAAGCGCATCGCCTTCCTGAAAGGGCTGGGCCCCGACCAGCTGTCACACGAGGTGCACAAATCCGACGATGAAAAGCTGATGGAAGAACTCGCAGCCCAGGTGGCCGCGGAGACCGCTGCTGCAGAAGCCAACCGGAAAGGCACCTGATCATGCAAACGACTTTTCTGGCACAACAATTCGTCCCGCTGCTGTTCTGCGGCCTGCTGGTGCTGCTGCTCACCGGCTTCCCGGTCGCGTTTGCGCTGGCGGCCACCGGCCTGGGTTTCGGCCTGATCGGCATCGAAGCGGGCATCTTCCCGCCGGCGATGTTCCAGGCGCTGCCGCTGCGGATCTTCAACATCATGCAGAACGACACGCTGCTGGCGATCCCGTTCTTCACCTTCATGGGCATCATCCTGCAGAAATCCGGCATGGCCGAAGACCTGCTGGAAACCGTGGGCCAGGTGTTCGGCCCGGTGCGCGGCGGCGTGGCCATCGCGGTGATTCTGGTGGGCGCGCTGCTGGCGGCTACCACGGGCGTGGTTGCCGCGGCCGTGATTTCCATGGGCCTGATCTCCCTGCCCATCATGCTGCGTTACGGCTACAGCCGTGTCATCGCCACCGGCACCATTACCGCATCCGGGACACTGGCGCAGGCGATTCCACCGTCCCTGGTGCTGATTGTGCTGGCCGACCAGCTGGGCCGTTCGGTGGGCGACATGTATGCCGGTGCTCTGATTCCGGGTCTGATGCTGGTCGGGCTGTACCTTGCGTTCGTCGCAGTGGTTGCCATCTTCTTTCCGAAAATGACGCCGGCTTTGCCGATGGAAGCGCGCATCTACCGGGAGCCCAACGGCAGCTCCGGACACAGATCGTTGCTGGTGCTGATGGTCATCTGCACCGTGGTTGGGGTCGGCTGGGCCCAGGTGCACGACAGCATGATCAAACACCTCGTCGAACGCCCGAATGCCGCACCCAAGGACGAGATCATCATCCTGTCGATGACCCTGGCCTCGCTGACCGCGCTGGCCTTGTCGGTCATCAACCATGTCACGAAGATGGGCCTGCTGTCACGCCTGGCAGAGCAGGTGACCTTTGTGCTGATGCCGCCGCTGATCCTGATCTTTCTGGTGCTGGGCACGATCTTCCTGGGCGTGGCCACGCCGACCGAAGGCGGCGCCATGGGTGCTGTGGGCGCACTGATTCTGGCGATGATCAAGAAGCGGCTGACCTGGGGTCTGACCCGTGAAGCCATGGACAGCACGGCCAAGCTGGCGTCGTTTGTGCTGTTCATCCTGATCGGCTCCACGGTGTTCAGCTTCACCTTCAATGCGGCCGACGGCCACATCTGGGTGGAACACCTGTTCGACAAGATTCCGGGCGGGCAGCTCGGTTTCCTGATCGTCGTGAACATCCTGGTGTTCATCCTGGGCTGCTTCATCGACTTCTTCGAAATCGCGTTCATCGTGATTCCGTTGCTGGCGCCGGTGGCCGAGAAAATGGGCATTGACCTGATCTGGTTCGGCGTGATCATTGCGATGAACCTGCAGACCTCGTTCCTGACACCGCCCTTCGGTTTTGCGCTGTTCTATCTGCGCAGCGTGGCGCCCCGCAATGACTACAAGGACCGCGTGACCGGCGAGAACATCAAGGCGGTGACGACGACCGAGATCTACAAGGGGTCCATTGCTTTCATCGTCCTGCAGTTGATCATGGTGGCCGTGGTGATTGCCTACCCCAATCTGGTGACCGGCAACATCGAAAAGGGCAAGACCCTGGACGAAAGCGCGATCATGCAGCAGCTCGATCAGGGCATCCCGCGTGATAGCAGCAACCCCATGAGCGGGCTGGAGCCACCCGCCGCTGGCGGCCAGAGCGGTGGCGCCGCCGCCCCGTCCCCCGCCGCACCAACGTCGTCGGACAGCCCCAAAGATGACCCGATGAAGGCGCTTCTGGAGGCGGCCGAGCGCGACAAGAAGAAGTAGCCGGCACGCCAGTGGCGTGCACCGCAAGAAAGCCCGGCGATGCCGGGCTTTCTTTTTTGGGTGTCCGTACGGCCCACACGCGCGGGATGGTCACTGCACCCGGCAGGCGAGCACAAAAAAACCGCGCCGAAGCGCGGTTTGGGAAGCAGAGCGGTACCCGATTACAGGCGTTGCTGCTGCATGAAGTCGTCGAAACCAGCTTCGGCAAAACGGAACCAGAGGTTCTGGTCGCGGCGGAAGTTGGCGTAGTCGTCGTAGATCTTCTTCCAGGCCGGGTTCTTTCCGCTCAGCTCGGTATACGTGTCCATCGACGCCTTGAACGCGGTATCCAGCACTTCTTTGGGGAAACGGAACAGCTTGGTGCCGCCGGCCACCAGGCGCTTGAGCGCAGCCGGGTTGCGGGCGTCATACCGCGCCTGCATTTCCGCGTGGGCAAAAGATGCCGCCGTTTCAACGATGGCCTTGTTATCGGCCGACAAACCGTTGAAGGCTTTGGTGTTGATGAAGAAATCCAGCTGCGGGCCGCCTTCCCAGTAGCCAGGGTAGGCGTAGAACGGTGCGACCTTGTTGAAGCCCAGCTTCTCGTCATCGTAGGGGCCGACCCATTCGGCCGCGTCAATGGTGCCTTTTTCCAGCGCCTGGTAAATCTCGCCACCTGGAATGCTTTGCGCAATACCGCCAAGCTTTTCGAAGATCACGCCGCTGAAGCCGCCGGTGCGGAACTTCTGGCCTTTGAGGTCGGCCACGGACTTGATCTCCTTGCGCCACCATCCACCCATCTGGGCGCCCGTGTTGCCACCGATGAAGTTGATGATGTTGTAGTTGGCGTAGAACTCGCGCATCAGCTTCATGCCGTTGCCTTCGAGCATCCAGGCCGTCATCTGGCGGGAGTTCAGGCCGAACGGGACAGCGCAGCCCAGCGCAAAGGTCGGGTCCTTGCCGAAGTAGTAGTAGGGGGCGGTGTGCGTCATTTCGACCGTGCCGTTCTGTACGGCATCGACCTGACCGAAGCCGCCGACCAATTCCCCGGACGGATGGACGGAAATCTGGAACTTGCCACCGGACATGGCATTGACCTGCTTGGAGAACACTTCGGCGGCGCCGTAAATGGTGTCCAGCGCCTTGGGGAAGGCGGAGGTCAGGCGCCAGCGAATGGCGGCCTGGGCATGTACCGCAGGTGCTGCGCCAGCGGCGAGCACGCCGGCAATACCAGCATGTTTGATGACGGAACGACGATCCATAGGATTGACTCCTGATAAAAGTTGAACGAGACGGCCTTGCCGCGCAAAACCGCTGACGCCAATGGTCGACGTCGATTGTAGGAATAGCGCCCGGCTCGGCGCCCGGGGTTTTCCCTCCCGTAGTCCTACGTACGCGCGGACTTCAGGCGAATACCCCGTTCGACCGCCGAAAAAGCCGGTGTTTCCGGGCCGAAAACGCGCCAGGCACCCGATGTTCACGCTGCGCGTGAAATTTTTTCAGGCCACCGCCTTGAGCGTAACCGGCGCGGACGGTGCGTTGCGCACGAAACGCGCTTCGATCGCAGCGCGAATGCCCGCCACATCCAGCCCCTGCAAGGCCAGCAGCCGGGCCGGATCGCCATGCTCGATGAAGGCATCGGGCAGGCCCAGGTGCAACACCGGGCGCAAGACGCCCGCTGCAGCCAGCGCCTCCGAAACCGCACTGCCGGCGCCTCCGGGCAGGCAGCCCTCTTCCACCGTGACCAGCGCCTCGTGGCTGCGTGCGATGTCCAGCAGCAGTTCGGTGTCCAGCGGCTTGGCCCAGCGCATGTTCACCACGGTCGCGTCCAATGCATCGGCCACTTCCAGTGCCGGGTACAACAGGGTGCCGAATGCCAGCACGGCGATCCGGTGCCCTTTGCGCCGCACTTCACCGCGCCCGAATGGCAGGGGTTCCAGATCGGTTCCGGCGGCAACGCCGACCCCGGCCCCGCGCGGGTACCGCACGGCCACGGGGTGGTCCTGCTGAAACGCGCTGGTCAGCAGCTGGCGGCATTCGCGTTCATCGGCGGGGCAAGCCAGACTCACGTTGGGGATGCAGCGCAGATAGGCAATGTCGTATGCGCCGGCATGGGTCGCGCCATCGGCTCCGACCAGGCCGGCGCGATCGAGCGCGAACACCACCGGGAGGTTCTGCAGGGCCACGTCATGAATGAGCTGGTCGTAGGCCCGCTGCAGGAAGGTGGAATAGATGGCCACCACCGGTTTGAGCCCCTCACAGGCAAGCCCGGCCGCGAAAGTGACCGCGTGCTGTTCGGCAATGCCAACGTCGTAATAGCGTCCGGGGAAGCGCTTTTCGAATTCCACCAGACCGGAGCCTTCGCGCATGGCCGGCGTGATGCCGACCAGGCGGGTGTCCTTGGCACCCATGTCACACAGCCACTGCCCGAAAACCTGGGTAAAGCTGGGCCTGGGTGGCGCGGCGGGCGCAACAATGCCGACCGCCGGGTCGAATCTGCCGGGCCCATGATAGGTGACCGGATCGGCTTCGGCGAGTTTGTAACCCTGGCCCTTGCGCGTCACCACATGCAGGAACTGCGGCCCCTGCAGGTGCCGCAGGTTCTCCAGCGTCGGAATCAGCGACTCCAGATCATGCCCGTCGATGGGGCCGACATAGTTGAAACCGAATTTTTCGAACAACGTGGCCGGCACCACCATGCCTTTGGCGTGTTCTTCCAGCCGCTTGGCCAGCTCGAACAACGGTGGCATGGGCTTGAGCACACTCTTGCCGACATTCTTGGCAGCGGCATAGAACTGGCCACTCATCAGCTGGGCCAGATAGCGATTGAGGGCGCCAACGGGAGGGCTGATCGACATGTCGTTGTCGTTGAGAACCACCAGCAACCTGCAGTCCTGGACGCCCGCGTTATTGAGTGCCTCGAAGGCCATGCCCGCCGTCATGGCGCCGTCGCCGATGATGGCCACCGCATGCCGCTCTTCCCCTTTGGTCCGCGCGGCCAGGGCCATGCCCAATGCCGCCGAAATGCTGGTGGACGAATGCGCCGTTCCGAAACTGTCGTATTCGCTCTCAGACCGTTGCGGGAAGCCACTGAGCCCACCCA
This sequence comes from Curvibacter sp. T50, assembly GCF_057219955.1. Classification (NCBI taxonomy): domain Bacteria; kingdom Pseudomonadati; phylum Pseudomonadota; class Betaproteobacteria; order Burkholderiales; family Comamonadaceae; genus Curvibacter; species Curvibacter sp. T50. Next base: position 145,601 of record NZ_JBXVVU010000003.1, on the reverse strand, counting down.
GCTGGCGTAGCGTGGGCATCCGCTCGCGCCGACCGGTCAGGATTTTGTGCGGGTAGGTCTGGTGACCAACATCCCAGACCAGCCGGTCATGCGGCGTGTTGAACACATAGTGCAGGGCCACGGTCAGTTCCACCGTGCCCAGGTTGGAGCTGAGATGTCCGCCGGTCCGGGCGACGTTGTGCAGGACACATTGCCGCAACTCGTCCGCCAGGGCACGCAGTTGGGACCGCGGCAGGCGGCGCAGATCCGCCGGGCTGGAAATCGATTCGAGCAACGCAGTCATGGGTGTCATTTCTCCCTCTGAACGACCAAGGCGGTCAGATCGCGCAGACGTGTTGTGAAGCTGAGGCCACTGGCGTCAAGGGCATCCAGTGCCTGTTGGTGCAGGGTGTGCGCATAGGCGCGGGATCGTTCCAGTCCGAGGACGGAAACATAGGTGGGCTTGTCGTCGGCGGCATCTTTGCCCACAGTCTTGCCCAGGGTCGCGGTATCGGCGGTGACGTCCAGGATGTCATCGACGACCTGAAACGCCAGGCCTACCGCTTCGCCGAAACGCGCCAGGGCATCGCGCGCGCTGGCCGGGCGGTCGGGCACACAGGCCGCGCCCATGGTGACGCTGGCCGCCAGCAATGCACCGGTTTTCAGGCGGTGCATCAGCCGCAGCTGTTTTTCGTCCAGACGGACACCCACACTGGCCAGGTCAAGCGCCTGCCCCCCCGCCATCCCCTGATGGCCACTGGCCCGGGCCAGCAGGCCGCAAAGGGCAGCCTGCACGCAAGGGTTCACACTCCCATCGGGCGGAGTCAAGGTTTCGAAAGCCAGGGTCTGCAGGGCATCGCCGGCCAGCAAGGCCATCGCTTCACCATAGGCCACATGAACGGTGGGCTTGCCGCGCCGCAGCACATCATTGTCCATACACGGCATGTCGTCATGGACCAACGAGTAGGCATGGATCAGTTCCAGCGCACAGGCCGCGCGCAGTGCGGCGGCGGCCTCGGCAGTTTGCAGGCGATCCGCGCCACCGGCCACCGCCTCGGCAGCGGCGAGCGCAAGGAGTGCCCGCAGCCGCTTGCCGCCGCCCAAGGTGGCATGCCGCATGGCTTCGCCCAGGCGGGTCGGACCGGAGACAGGGATGGCATCGGTCAGCGCCACTTCCAGGCACCCCTGCTGGCGGATGCACCAGGCGGCAAAGGATTCTTGCGCGTTGGCGGTCATGCCGTCTCCGGCTTCATGCCGTTGCCGTCCAGCACCTTGATCTGCTGCTCGACCGCTTCCAGGCGGGCCTGGCAATAGGCCAGGAGTTGCGCGCCGCGCTGATACCCGCTGAGCAACTGTTCCAATGGCAACTGGCCGGTTTCGAGGCGGGCGACCAGTTGTTCGAGTTCTTCCAGTGCCGCCTCGTAGGAGGCCGGAGCTGCGGGGGTTTGCGGTGCCTTGGGCATGCGACAACGGGTCAGGGTAAACCGCCGATTTTAGGCGCTTGACCCGCAAGCCCCCTGCCACATCGCGGAATTGGGGAGCTCATTCCAGTCCAGGCCATCGGGCCTTCACCCCCCGAGGGTACAATCGCGCCTCGCCCGAACGTCTGCGGACGGCGGGTGTCCCGCGCCAATCTCCGGATCAAGCGCTTACCTGCCCCTTCATAGGGGGAGTCTCTAGGTCAGGTCACCCATGTCTGATTTAAGTCTTCAATTGCAGCAGGCCGCAAGCCAACTACCCGTTTCCAGCTACTTCGACGAGGCGCTGTATCAGCGCGAGATGGAGCGCATCTTCCAGTCGGGGCCCCGCTACGTGGGGCACCAATTGGCCGTTCCCCAGACTGGCGATTACTACGCTCTGCCGCAGGAGGGCGAGGGCCGCGCACTGGTGCGCAGCAACGGTGGCAAGGTCGAGCTGCTTTCCAATGTCTGCCGTCACCGGCAAGCGGTCATGCTCAAGGGCCGCGGCAACCTGCAAGGTCAAGGAAAGGGGCATGCCGGCGGCAATATCGTCTGCCCGCTGCACCGCTGGACCTATGCACCCGGCGGTCAACTGCTGGGCGCGCCGCATTTTTCGCACGACCCCTGCCTGGACCTGGCGAATTACCCGTTGCGCGAGTGGAATGGCCTGTTGTTCGAGGACAACGGCCGGGACATTGAAGCCGATCTGGCCGGCATGGGCCCGCGCGCCCAGCTCGACTTCACCGGTTATGCGCTGGACCGGGTCGAACTGCACGAATGCAACTACAACTGGAAGACCTTCATCGAGGTCTATCTGGAGGACTACCACGTCGGCCCGTTCCACCCCGGCCTGGGCCATTTCGTCACCTGTGATGACCTGCGCTGGGAATTCAGCCGGGAGTATTCGGTCCAGACCGTGGGGGTTTCCAGCCTGTTCGACCGACCCGGCTCCGGGGTGTACCAGCGCTGGCACCAGCAGCTGCTCAAATACCGTAACGGCCAGCGGCCCGAGCGCGGAGCGATCTGGCTCACCTATTACCCCCACATCATGGTGGAGTGGTATCCACATGTTCTCACCGTGTCAACCTTGCACCCCAAGGGACCGACGAAGACCATGAACATGGTGGAGTTCTATTACCCTGAGGAGATCGTCGCCTTCGAGCGCGAGTTCGTCGAAGCCCAGCAGGCCGCCTACATGGAAACCTGCATCGAGGACGATGAAATCGGCGAGCGCATGGACGCCGGGCGCAAGGCCCTGTTTGATCGGGGTGACAACGAGGTCGGCCCCTACCAAAGCCCCATGGAAGACGGGATGCAGCATTTCCATGAGTGGTACCGCACGGCCATGGGTCTTCCGGCAGGGTCCCGATAAGTTCCTTTTTTGATAGCAAAGAGCGACCTTTTCACGCTGGCTATTGCCGGTTTTTACTGAAAATCCGGCATGCAAGCCTTGTGGATGGTCCTCGCCTCGCTGTTTTTCGCGAGCATGAGCGTGTGTATCAAGTTCGCGTCGGCCCACTTCAATACCCTGGAGATGGTGTGCTGGCGCGGGGCTATCGGGATGGTGTTTCTGGCGGCCTTGTGCCAGGCCCAGGGCGTATCACTGCGCACGGCCGTTCCGATGATGCATCTGTGGCGCAGCGTCATTGGTGTCGCCTCGCTGGCCACCTGGTTCTACGCCATCGCCCATCTGCCGCTGGCCACGGCCATGACACTCAACTACATGAGCGGCGTCTGGGTGGCCGCTTTCCTGGTGGGCGGCACCCTGGTCATGGGTCGGCTGCAGGATATCGGACGCCAGGGCCCCATTGTGCTGACCGTGATGTCCGGGTTTGTCGGGGTGGTGCTGATGTTGCAACCCACCATCGCGCAGGACCAGCTGTTTGCCGGGCTGATCGGTCTGCTGTCGGGCCTGGGGGCGGCGTTCGCCTATCTGCAAGTCGCGGCCCTCGGGCGCGTGGGCGAGCCCGAGGCGCGCACCGTGTTCTATTTCTCCATGGGCGCGGCGGTCGCCGGCGCGGTGGGCATGCTGTTTACCGGCATGTCGCCCTGGACCTGGCCGCATGCGCTGTGGCTGTTGCCGATCGGCCTGCTGGCGGCGCTGGGCCAGCTGTGCATGACCAAGGCCTATACCCATGGCGCCACGTTGGTGGTGGCCAACCTGCAATATTCCGGAATCGTTTTTTCGGCCTTGTTCGGCCTGTTCCTGTTCGGCGACCAGATTCCGTGGATCGGCTGGGCGGGCATGGCCCTGATCATTTCCAGCGGCATCGCCGCCACATTCCTGCGCGCCCGAGCGATCGCCAACCCCCCAGCCGAGGAGCATTGAACCATCATGACGGCCCCCTACACCACCCTGATTTCGGCATCCGAGTTGCAGTCACTGAAAACGGCTCAGGCGCCGCTGTTGGTCTTCGACTGCAGCTTCGAGTTGATGGATCCCGCCGCAGCCGACCGCCTGTTCACAACGGGGCGCATCGCCGGCGCCATCCAGGCCCATCTCGAACGCCACCTGAGCGCGAGTTCGCCCGACCAGGCCATCAACGGCGGGCGCCATCCGCTGCCCCGGCGGGAGTGGTTTGCCCGCTGGCTGCGCGAAGCCGGCCTGAACCAGACCGACCAGGTGGTGGTTTATGACCGCAACGGCGCCAACTACTGCGGTCGGCTATGGTGGATGCTGAAATGGGCGGGCCACGAAGCGGTGGCGGTGCTCGACGGTGGGCTTCAGGCCTGGCAGGCCATTGGCGGCCCGCTTGAAAGCGGCCCGGCGACACCACAACCGGCCGGCGATTTCCAGCTGTCGGACGAAAAGGCCGTTCTGGTGACCACCCAGGACCTCGCCCGCGCACTTGGCCGCCCCGGGCAGACGATCATCGACGCCCGCGCCGGCGCGCGCTTTCGCGGCGAGATCGAGCCCCTGGACCCGGTGGCCGGCCATATTCCCGGCGCGCTGAACCGCCCGTTCGGCGAGAACCTGGGATCCGACGGCCGCTTCAAGAGTGCCGCCGTGTTGCGCGCCGAGTTTGACGCCTTGCTCGCCGGTCGCGATCCAGCCACCGTGGTGCACCATTGCGGCAGCGGCGTGAGCGCGGTACCCAATCTGCTCGCCATGGAAGTTGCCGGGCTGGGGCGAATGCCCCTGTACGCGGGCAGCTGGAGCGAGTGGTGCAATACTCCCGGACTGCCCGTCGCGCGCGGCTGATCCGGCGCGCCCATGCCCATTTGCCCGGCCAGTCACACCACCGCTAAGGAATGCCGCCGATGAAAGCGCCTGAACTCCTGCTGCCCGCCGGTACGCTGCAACGCATGCGCGCGGCCTACGATTTCGGCGCCGACGCGGTCTATGCCGGCCAGCCGCGCTACAGCCTGCGTGCGCGCAACAACGAATTCCGCCTTGAGCAGATTGCCCAGGGCATCGCGGAGGCCCACGAGCGTGGCAAGAAGTTTTTTGTCACCAGCAACCTGATCGCCCACAACGACAAGCTGCGTACCTACCTGCGCGACCTGCAACCCGTAGTGGAACTGCGGCCCGACGCGCTCATCATGGCCGACGCCGGGCTGATCATGCTGGTGCGCGAGCAGATGGAAAAGGGCCTGTGGCCCGAGGTGCCGATCCACCTGTCGGTACAGGCCAACACCACCAACAGCGCCGCGGTGAAGTTCTGGCAGCGGCAGGGCGTGAGCCGCATCATCCTCTCGCGCGAGCTGAGCCTGGACGAGGTGCAGGCCATCCGCAACGACTGCCCGGACATCGAGCTGGAAGTTTTTGTGCACGGCGCACTGTGCATCGCCTACTCCGGCCGCTGCCTGCTGTCAGGCTATTTCAACCGGCGCGACCCCAACCAGGGCACCTGCACCAACGCCTGCCGATGGGAATACAAGACACAGGCCGCAACCACCGAGACCGATACCGGCGATGCCGTGCCGCTGCAGCGCCTTGATGGTTTCAATTTCGCAAATGAAGATGAGGACGCTGCCAGCGCCTTCTCCACCACCGGGAGCGGCCAGCGCCACCCCGAGGCCAACAAGGTCTGGCTGATCGAGGAAGCCGGCCGCCCGGGCGAGCTGATGCCCATCATGGAAGACGAGCACGGCACCTACATCATGAACAGCAAGGACTTGCGTGCGGTGGAGCATGTGGGCAAGCTCGCGGCGATGGGGATCGATTCACTCAAGATCGAGGGCCGGACCAAGAGCCACTATTACGTGGCACGCACCGCGCAGGTCTACCGCCGTGCCATCGACGACGCGGTCGCCGGCAAACCTTTCAATCCCGAACTGCTGCTGGAGCTGGAAGGCCTGTCCAACCGCGGCTATACCGGCGGTCTGCTGGAGCGCCGCCCGAGCCAGGACTACCAGAACTATCTGGCCGGCCACAGCGAAAGCCAGCGCAGCCAGTTTGTCGGCGAAGTGCTGCAGGTGCGCGAAGACGGCTGGGCCGAGGTCGAGACCAAAAACCGGTTTGCGGTGGGCGACACGCTGGAGGTGATCCACCCCTCTGGCAACCGGCGCGTTCCGCTGGCCGCGATGCAGGCACAGGACGGCAGCCCGATCACCGTGGCGGCCGGCAACCCGCTGCGGGTGTGGGTGCCGCTGGGCCTGCCCGCCGCCGGCGCGCTGGTGGCCCGGATGCTCGAAGGCAGCGCCGCGACCGCCTGACACTGATCTATTGCACAAAAGCGGCCGATACCCATCGTAAAAAGGTCGCTTTACGCTATATTTATTATAGTACGTTCGCCGTCATCATGCGTCGAATAGACTCGCCTGACCGTGTAGCGCCGAGGGCGAGAACAACGCAGTGGTCAGTGGCACGGCAGACTCGTTCATTCCGAGCCTTTGGCATCGCTGGTTGAAGCGCTGCTGCAACAACTGCGACCAGACGCCCTGCCCTTTCATGCGCAGCCCGAATCGGGGGTCATAGCGCTTTCCGCCGTGCAGTTCCGTGACCCGGGCCATGACACGTTCGGCGCGGTCCGGAAAACACCGCTGCAGCCAGTCTTCGAACAATGGTTTGAGTTCCCACGGCAGCCGCAACACCTGATAGAACGCGCGGCGCGCTCCTGCGGCATGGGCGGCGTCCAGTACCTGCTCCATATCGTCGTTCAGGAACGGAATCTGCGGCGATAGGCTCACGCCCACGGGAATCCCGGCGGCGGCCAAAGTCTCCAGGGTACGCAACCTTCGGTACGGTGCGGCGGCGCGGGGCTCCATCTGGCGCGCCAGGGCGTCCTTCAGGGTCGTGATGCTGACGTACACCGCCACCAATCCCTGCGCGGCCATGGGGGCCAGCAGATCGAGGTCGCGCTCGATCCCGCTGCCCTTGGTGACAATGACCACCGGCAGACGGGCTTGCGCAAGCACCTCCAGCACCGAGCGGGTCAGGCGCAGCCGCCGCTCGACGGGCTGATAGGCATCGGTCACGGTGCCCAGCGCCAGTACTTGGGCCACAAAACCTGGGCGCACCAGTTCGGCCCGCAGGCGCTCGGCGATATTGCGCCGCGCGATCAGCCGGGTCTCGAAGTCCAGCCCGGGGCTGAGGCCCAGATAGCTGTGACTGGGGCGCGCGTAACAGTAGCTGCAGCCGTGTTCGCAGCCGCGATAAGGGTTCAGACCCAGCTCAAAACTGATGTCGGGCGAATGGTTGCGAGTAATCGCCTGACCGATGTCTTCCCAGCGCACTTCGGTGGGCACCGTCACGGGGGCGGGGGCGGGGGCGTCAGTCGATGACCAGCCGTCGTCGAACGGCTGCCGGTCTTCGCGGGTGAACCGATGCGCCACATTCAGCAAGGTTCCACGGCCTTTAAGAACCAGCGTGGGTGGATGGGGGATGGCGGGCATCCAGAAACTGTATATAAATACAGTTACCATGGCAAGCACTGCGCTCTGGCGATCCCTGGCGCCGACACGCATGGCTTGGCCGATTCGAAGTGGCCTTCGGTATTTGGAACACAGCGGGAGGTTCATGCGAAGATGCCCCCATGAAATCCAAACGTCTGCTTGCTTGTTCCGCACGCGCAGCCATCCTGACCTCGGTCACCTGCAGCGCGTTCGCGCAAGAGCCCGCCGTACCTGGTGTGCCCACACTGAGGCCGCTCGCCGCGGAGTCGGCGCCGGCTCGGCCCGCTTCTGCACCGAAAAAAAAACCGGCAACACCGGGGCCAGCCAACGTTTCCCTGCTCACCGGGGCGATGGGCGTGCAACACAGCGCGCGCGATGGACTCGGGCGCCTTGTCTTTACGACCGGCGCCACGTTCACCACCCAGGAGGCACAACGCTCCGCGACGACCGCGGCCCGATCGGTTCAGCGCGGGCTTGCGAATGCTTGTGGTAGCCAATGCAAGCCGGAGAAAATGGCTCCGCCCAAGGTCTTGCCGAGTGGTCAGCTCGAGTTCGAATTGGTCTTTCGGCCCTTGTACCAGCACTTGACGCAGGCTCAGTACGTTGCCGCACTCCAGGGCCAGCCGCTTGCCCTGACTCCCGCCCAGATCACCGCACCGGCTGCGGGGCCAGCCGAATCCACCCCGGCCAACGAGACGGCGACCCGGTAGCCCGGCCGGCCCCGTGACGACGGAGGCGCGTTTCCTCGACGCCCGTCGCACGCGCACGCCGCCGGAACTGGCGCCCATGCCCAAGCAAAGCCGGGCGTTTCTGTGCGTTCACCGGTGACGCGGAGTGACCGTGGCTGGGCAGGCAAGAGCCGATGAAAGCAATGGCTGCTTTGTTAGCGCAGCAAAACGATGCTTTCGCTGGGGCAAAGTTGCAGGGCAATGCCCGCCATCGACGTAGGGACGAAACGCTGCGAGGCAGCCTTCACCGGGGTAAACACCAGCTAAAAACTGAATCGGCTACCCACAAACTTGACTCGAAGCTGACTAGCATCCACAAACTTTAAAACCAGCACGATCGTTCTTTTACTTCTCACCCCCATGTCTGACAACACCACACCTCCTTGGCATGCCACCTACCGACAGGTGGGAATCGCCCCTGTCCTGGCGCAGTTGCCTTACCGTAACCTGGCGGAACTGACCCACGAAAGCTGCAGAAAGTGGCAAACCGAAAGCAAAGCCAAAGCAGCCTTCAGCTGTGTGGTACCCAACGGCATGAATGGCCGCCTGAGCTTCGCCGAGGTAGACGAACTGTCAGACGCATTTGCCGGCTACTTGCGCGCCGTGTTGGGTCTGAATGCGGGCGACCGCGTGGCGGTGCAGTTGCCCAACAGCCTGGGCTACCCGGTGGCGGCGCTGGGTGTGTTCAAGGCCGGGTGTGTGCTGGTCAACACCAACCCGCTGTACACCGAAACCGAAATGATCCATCAGTTCAACAACAGCGGCGCAAGGGTGCTGGTGCTGGTGGACATGTTTGCCGACAAGTTACCCGCTGTGCTGTCAAAAACCGGCATCAAGCAGGTGGTGCTGGCATCGGTGTCCGAGTTTTTCCCGACGGTGCCGGGAATCATCGTCAAGGGCGTGCAAAAGTACTGGAACCGTGTGCTGCCCCCGGTCACGTCACCACACATCCGCCTGAAGGATGCGTTGACCGCTGGCCGTGCCACCCTGGCAAAAACACCCGCCAAGCAATATTGGCACGGCGTGGGCCGCGATGACCTGGCGCTGCTGCAGTACACCGGCGGCACCACGGGTGTGAGCAAAGGGGCCATGCTGACGCACGGCAATTTGCTCAACAACATTTGCCAGACACATGCCATGGGTCAAAGCCACATGACACCCGGCAATGAATGTGTCATGACGGCGCTGCCGCTATACCACATCTTCGCGTTCACGGCCAATTTGTTGGGCTACATGACCATTGGTGGACACAACGTGCTGATTCCCAACCCACGGCCGGTGCAAAACCTGCAACGTGCCATGGAGAACTTCCCCATCACCTGGATGACCGGGGTCAACACCCTGTTCAACGGCCTGCTGAACGAAGAATGGTTTGTGGCCTACCCGCCGAAAACCCTCAAGGCGTCAATTTCAGGCGGCACTGCGTTGCACACGGCGGTAGCTCAGCGCTGGCGTGATGTCACCAAAACCCCGATTGCGGAAGGCTACGGCCTGACCGAAACCGCGCCGGTGGTGAGCTTCAACCCACTGACAGGCACGCCACGTGACGGCAGCATTGGCATTCCCGCCCCCGGCACCGACGTGCGACTTACCAACGACGAGGGGCAAGACGTGGCCCCCGGAACGCCCGGCGAAATCTGGGTACGCGGCCCTCAGGTGATGAAGGGCTACTGGCAAACCGCCGAAGAAACCGCCAAGGTCATGCACGACGGCTGGTTTGCCACGGGTGACATTGCCGTGATGGATGAAACCGGGTTCATGCGCATCGTCGACCGAAAGAAGGACATGATCCTGGTGTCGGGCTTCAACGTGTACCCGAACGAGGTGGAAGACGTCATTGCCGACATGGACCATGTGCTGGAGGTAGCCGTGATCGGCGTGCCCGATGCAAAAACCGGCGAGGCCGTTCGCGCCTATGTGGTGCAGAACCCTGACCACAGCAAAGAGGTGATGCCCGCCGACGTGCTGGAACACTGCCGCAAACACCTGGCGGCCTACAAGGTGCCAAAACTTGTAGTGGTGCGCGACGAACTGCCCAAGAGCCCTATTGGCAAGGTGCTGCGCAAAGACCTGCGCAAGGCCGTGGCCGAAGAAATGAAGCGCGCTTGAGCCCCCTTCACAGACACAACCAGAGAAGCTGCACATGATTTCCGAACTCGAAACCAAGCTGCTGGGCATCATGATGATCGTCATCATGCTCGGCATGGGCGCGTCACTGACGTGGCGCGATTTTCTGATTGCCTTTCGAAAACCCAAGGGCGTGCTGGTGGGCCTTCTGTGCCAATACGGCATCATGCCGTTGCTGGCGTTCTTGCTGGCCAAGGCACTGGGCTTGTCTCCAGGCTTGACAGTGGGGCTGATTCTGATGGGCTGCATGCCGGGCGGCACCACTTCCAACATCTTCACGTACTTCAGCAAGGCTGTGCTGGCGTTGTCGATCATGATGACGTCGGTGTCGTCTCTGATTGCGCTGGGCATGGTGCCTGCGCTGCTGGAGTTTTACTCGCAACTGGCGGGCTTGACGGGTGAGTTCAAGATTCCGGCAGGTAACGTGGCACAGGTGCTGTTCGTCCTGCTGGTGCCCACCGTCATTGGCATGGTGTTGCGCAAGTTCAACCCCAATATTGGTGCCAGCGTTGAGCTGCTGGGCGGCATGTTGGGGATCGGTGTGATTCTGTTCCTGGTGTTCACCTGGATTCCGCGCAACCACATGCTGCTGGCCAACACGCCGTGGTACGTATTCTTTGCCGCCATCGGGCTCGGGGTATTCGGAATGGCGTTGGGTTACTTTCTGGCCCGTGTTCTAAAGCAAGACCCGAACCGCAGCCGAACCATCGCGCTGGAGACCGGCATTCAGAACGGCCCGCTGGCGGTGCTGATCGTCACACTCACGTTCACTGGGGAAATGCAGCAAGAAGTGCTGCTGATTCCGGTGCTGTATTCGCTCTTCATCGTCATCACGTCAAGCATCGTGACCGTGTTTTTCCGCCGCAAGAGCAACGAGGAGGCGCTGGCCCGTGACCGGATGAAAGACGGTGCCCTGCTGTCTGTGAAGTAGGCACCCCGATCCATCCATCAGCACCGACCCGGGTTCAGGCACCGCTTTGGTAGGGCAACGTACGCACAGGGCTGTGCTGACTGCAGCATGCGAGTTTTCCTGAGGTGGGCAGGGATGCCGGGAAAAAGCACCGTATCCTGCGGCTGCCACTAGCGCCTGACATCGCCCCGTTTGCGGCACCTCACGCGAAACGGCCCAGTGATCGCTCCCTGGGCCGTTTCTATTCACTCAGCGAGAAGCCGCTCAGGCCGTCGCTTCCTTCGCGTTCTCCACGTACTCCTCGATCTGGTCGAAGTTCAGGTACTTGTAGATCGCCGCGCCGTCCTTGTTCACGATGCCCATGGCTTCGTGGTATTCCGCCACGGTGGGGATCTTGCCCAGTTTGGACGCAATCGCCGCCAGCTCGGCCGAGGCCAGGAACACGTTGGTGTTCTTGCCCAGGCGGTTGGGGAAGTTGCGGGTGGAGGTGGAGACCACGGTGGCGCCTTCGCGCACCTGGGCCTGGTTGCCCATGCACAGGCTGCAGCCGGGCATCTCAGTGCGTGCACCGGCGGCGCCGAAGCTGGCGTAGTGGCCTTCCTTGATCAGTTCGCTCTCGTCCATCTTGGTCGGCGGCGCGACCCACAGCTTGACCGGGATGTCGCGGCTGCCACCCAGCAACTTGGCCGCGGCGCGGAAGTGACCGATGTTGGTCATGCACGAACCGATGAAGGCCTCGTCGATCTTGGTGCCGGCGACTTCGGACAGGGTCTTGGCGTCGTCCGGATCGTTGGGGCAGCACAGGATGGGTTCCTTGATGTCGGCCAGGTCGATCTCGATGACGGCGGCGTACTCGGCGTCCTTGTCGGCTTCCAGCAGCTGCGGGTTGGCCAGCCAGGCTTCGACCTTTTCGATACGGCGCTGCAGGGTGCGCGCGTCCTGGTAGCCGTCGGCGATCATGTTCTTCATCAGCACGATGTTGCTGGTGAGGTATTCCTTGATCGGCTCGGGGTTGAGCTTGATGGTGCAGCCGGCGGCCGAGCGCTCGGCCGAGGCGTCGGACAGCTCGAACGCCTGTTCCACCTTCAGATCGGGCAGTCCTTCGATTTCCAGGATGCGGCCCGAGAAGATGTTCTTCTTGCCGGCCTTGGCCACGGTCAGCAGACCGGCCTTGATCGCGTACAGGGGGATCGCATGCACCAGGTCGCGCAGGGTCACGCCCGGCTGCATCTGGCCCTTGAAGCGCACCAGCACCGACTCGGGCATGTCCAGCGGCATGACGCCGGTGGCGGCGCCGAAGGCCACCAGGCCGGAACCGGCGGGGAAGGAGATGCCGATCGGGAAGCGGGTGTGGGAGTCACCGCCGGTGCCCACGGTGTCGGGCAGCAGCAGGCGGTTGAGCCAGCTGTGGATCACGCCGTCGCCCGGACGCAGGGACACGCCGCCGCGGCTGCTGATGAACTTGGGCAGTTCGCGATGAGTCTTCACGTCCACCGGCTTGGGGTAGGCCGCGGTGTGGCAGAAGGACTGCATCACCAGATCAGCCGAGAAGCCCAGGCAAGCCAGGTCCTTCAGCTCGTCGCGGGTCATCGGGCCCGTCGTGTCCTGCGACCCCACGGTGGTCATCTTGGGCTCGCAATAGGTACCGGGACGCACGCCCTGGCCTTCGGGCAGACCGACGGCGCGACCGACCATCTTCTGCGCCAGCGTGAAGCCGGCCTTGGTTTCAGCCGGCACGCTGGGCAGCCGGAACAGCGTGGAAGCGGGCAGGCCCAGGAACTCGCGTGCCTTGGCGGTCAGCGAGCGGCCGATGATCAGGTTGATGCGGCCGCCGGCGCGCACTTCGTCGAAAAGCACGTCGCTCTTGAGCTTGAACTCGGCCACGGTCTCGCCGTTCTTGACCAGCTTGCCGTCGTAGGGCAGCACGTCGATCACGTCACCCATTTCCAGCTTGGACACGTCCACTTCGATCGGCAACGAGCCGGAGTCTTCCTGCGTGTTGAAAAAGATGGGGGCGATCTTGCCGCCCAGGGTCACACCACCAAAACGCTTGTTCGGCACGAACGGGATGTCCTGACCGGTGGCCCAGATCACGCTGTTGGTGGCGGACTTGCGCGATGAACCGGTACCGACCACGTCGCCCACGTAAGCGACCAGGTGGCCCTTCTTCTTCAGGTTTTCGATGAACTGCATCGGGCCGCGCTTGCCGTCTTCCTCGGGCTTGAAGGCCGCGTCGGGGCGGGTGTTCTTCAGCATCGCCAGGTAGTGCATCGGGATGTCCGGGCGTGTGGTGGCATCCGGCGCGGGCGACAGGTCGTCGGTGTTGGTCTCGCCAGGCACCTTGAAGACAGTGACGGTGATCTTCTTTTCGACTTCGGGGCGGCTGGTGAACCACTCGGCGTCGGCCCAGCTCTGCATCACGTCCTTGGCCACCGCATTGCCGGCCTTGGCCTTCTCGGCCACGTCGTTGAAGTAGTCGAACATCAGCAGCGTCTTTTTCAGCGCAGCGCCGGCCACGGCCGCCACCTCGGCGTCGTCCAGCAGTTCGATCAGGGGGTGGACGTTGTAGCCGCCCACCATGGTGCCCAGCAGTTCGGTGGCCTTGGCCTTGGAGATCAGGCCGACCTGGAGGTCTCCGTGGGCCACGGCGGCCAGGAACGAGGCCTTGACTTTGGCGGCATCGTCCACACCCGGGGGCACGCGGTGCGTCAAGAGGTCCATCAGGAAGGCCTCTTCGCCGGCGGGCGGGTTCTTGATCAGTTCGATCAGTGCTTCCACTTGCTTGGCATCAAGCGGCAGCGGGGGAATGCCAAGGGCCGCGCGTTCGGCGGCATGTTCACGGTAGGCTTTCAACATGGTGGTTTCTCCTGTCTCAAAAAAAATTTACGGAGCCGGCAAGGTCTCCGGGGGATTCATCGTTTGACGGGTTCGCTGACATCAATCAATGCCGGCGGCGGATTGTTTTTTAGCGCGGTTGCTGTCGCAACCTGTTCGGCATTGGCACATTCGTCGGCAATTCGGCGTCCTTGCTTCTGATTCATCAGCATGGACTTGTTGGCCAGTTGCAGCCAGACGGCCCCCGCCTGCTTGTCTTCCAGACGAATGGCACCCGTACTGGTTTCGACCGGATGCATGCGGTAGCGGAAGCCTTTACCGCTGACCGTAAAGTACCCCGGCACGCGTTCGTCCGCATCGACGGTAACGGATGCACCCAGTTCGCAGGGCAGAACACCCCGATGAACCTGCTGGGCAATGGCCAGTTCACCCGGTGTCAACGCGGCCTCAGCAGCGCGAATGCCTGCCGCCACTTGCACCGCTGCGCTGTGCAGTTGGGTACGACTGGAGGTCGACGAGACAGGCGCGGCGGACGGCAAGGTCTTCTTTCCGCTCGATGCGACCTTGGTGGTTTTCGACGCAGCCGCATTTGACCCGGAAGGCGTGCTTGACTTCGCAGACACTGCGGTTTTCTTCTCGGCTGCCGGCAATTTTGCCGGGGTGGAACTGCCTGCCTGTGCCAAGGCGGCGACCGGCAATACCAGAGCCAGAACTGCGAGGGCGCTACGTGACATTGGTATCTCCGATGGTTAGAAGTTTGCCTGGGCTCAGTCGCAAAAGATCCGAATCGCGTCAGGAACGGAACGCCCTGTACGGTAGGCGCGCTCGATCACGTGCCAGTAGTAGCGGTAACTCGCGCGGTCGTGCAGGTTGCCCCGGAACGAGATCGGTGCCCAGTTCTCCGCGATTGCCGCCGTGATGATATCTGCCGCAGTGGCAATTTCCTGTGGATCAGGCGCCATCGCCTCGACGATGGGACGGATCTGGGCTGGGTGGATGCTCCACATGCGGGTATAGCCCAACTCACGGTAGGCCCGCTGGGCAGCGGACCGCATGGCGCTGCCATCCGCAAACTCGGTCACCACGCAATGCGAAGGCACCTTGCCGTGTGCATGACAGGCTGACGCAATTTCCAGCTTGGCTCGCACCACCAAAGGGTGGCTGAACTGACCTGCGGCGCCCATCGCGCTGGCTGGAATGGCGCCCGCATGGGCAGAAACAAAATCCATCAGCCCGAAACTGAGCGACTGAACCTGCGGATGAGCGGCAATGTCGAATGCTGCGTGCACCGCTGCCGGCGATTCGATGAGTACCTGCAACGGCGTCTCGGCGCCGGCCCTTGCCAGGGCTGCCACGGCTCTGTCAACGTCCAACCGTGATTCGACCTTGGGAATCATGATGTGACACAAGCGATCCCCCACCCTGCCCGCGATCAGATCTATGTCTGCGTCGAAGCAGGGATGGTCGACCGGGTGGATTCGCACGGCCACACGAGCGCCCGCACGCGCACCTTCCACCAGATCCGCCACCAGTTTCGCGTGAGCCGCCTCGGCCCCTACGGGAGCGCCATCCTCGCAATCCAGCGTGACGTCAAAAACGCAGGTACCGAATTCCGCAGCCATCTGAGCCTGGAGATCCAGGCTCTTGCGCATCCGTGCCTCAACACCGCTGTAATGATCACAGACCGGCAGGGAAGCCGCGCCGGCCTGGGCACCCAGCAGGACGTGTCGGGGATGCCCGGGATCGGCCATGGCGATTGCCGGGCACTTACAGGAGGTGGGCGACGCCGGCCTGCTCGTCTTGCAATTCCTTCAGGGTCTTGTTGATGCATTCCTGCGAGAAAGCGTCAATCGGCAACCCTTCCACGATCTTGTACTCACCACCTTCACAGGTGACCGGATAGCCGAACATGACTTCCTTGGGAATGCCGTATTCGCCGTTGGACGGCACGCCCATGGTGACCCACTTGCCATTGGTGCCCAGGGCCCAGTCGCGCATGTGGTCGATGGCGGCGTTTGCAGCCGAGGCGGCCGACGACAGACCGCGGGCGGCAATGATGGCCGCGCCGCGCTTGCCCACGGTGGGCAGGAAAGTATTGGCGTTCCAATCGTGATCGTTGATGGTGTCCTTGACGGATTGGCCGTTCACGGTGGCGAAACGGTAGTCGGCGTACATGGTGGGCGAATGGTTACCCCAGACGGCCAGTTTCTCGATGTCGCCAACAGCGATGCCCATCTTGGCCGCGATCTGGCTGGCGGCACGGTTGTGGTCCAGGCGCAGCATGGCGGTGAAGTTCTTCGCCGGCAGATCGGGCGCCGACTTCATGGCGATGTAGGCGTTGGTGTTGGCAGGGTTTCCGACGACCAACACCCTGACGTTGCGTGAGGCAACAGCATTGAGCGCTTTGCCTTGGGCGGTAAAAATCTGGGCATTGGCAGCGAGCAGATCGGCGCGCTCCATGCCCGGGCCGCGGGGACGCGCCCCCACGAGCAGGGCGTAATCGGTGTCCTTGAAGGCGGTCATCGGGTCAGCATGGGCTTCGATACCGGCCAGCAACGGGAACGCGCAGTCTTCCAACTCCATGATGACTCCCTTGAGGGCGTTCTGTGCCTTCTCGTCCGGGATCTCC
Source organism: Curvibacter sp. T50 (assembly GCF_057219955.1). Lineage (NCBI taxonomy): Bacteria > Pseudomonadati > Pseudomonadota > Betaproteobacteria > Burkholderiales > Comamonadaceae > Curvibacter > Curvibacter sp. T50. Next base: position 129,095 of record NZ_JBXVVU010000003.1, on the reverse strand, counting down.
AGCAATTGCAGGATGACGGGCTGATCCTTGCCCAGCATTTCGCCGGAAGCAATACGGAACAGGAGGGCGTAGCCAATCTGGCCGGCTGCGCCGGTAACGGCAACGCGAACGGGTGTCTTGCTCATGAAAGGATCTCCAAAGGAAAGGGAAGCAGAGGGCGCGAACCAAGGCCGCAGACGACTTTCAGCTCGCAAATCAGCGGCAGTTTATCCGCACAAACCCTGATATGTCAACTTGTCTTATGTCTTATATAAGATATGATCAAGGTCTTTCCGCGACCCTGACCGTTCCGGCCGCTCGCTCATCATGTCTACCGCCCCCAACAGCCCCACACCGCCTGTCCAGACCGACGGTGTATCGGTTGCCACGCCGGCCTTCAGTCCGCTGTATCAGCAAATCAAGGCGCTGCTGCTGAAGAGCCTGCAAGCGGGCGAATGGCGTCCCGGGGAGACCATTCCAAGCGAGGTCGATCTGGCCACCCGTTTTCGTGTCAGTCAAGGCACAGTCCGCAAGGCGATCGACGAACTGGCGGCCGAGAACCTGCTGGTGCGGCGGCAAGGTCGAGGTACCTTTGTCGCAACCCACGCCGAACAACTGGTGCAGTACCGGTTCCTGAAACTGGTTCCGGATAGCGGCGATGTAAACAGCGAGGGCCCGGCCCAGCGCAACATCGTCGACTGCCGCCGCACACGGGCCAATGCCGATGTTGCCCGTCTCTTGGCCCTGAAACCGGGCGATCCGGTGCTCCACGTCCGCCGTTTGCTGGCATTTTCGGGGGTACCGACCATTCTGGACGATATTTGGCTTCCGGGCGGCCCCTTCAAAGGCCTGACAGCAGAGCGTCTGACCGACTACCACGGGCCAATGTACGAAATGTTCGAAACCGAGTTCGGTATCCGGATGGTCCGGGCAGCGGAAAAAATCCGGGCTGTCCGCCCCGATGGGGAACAGGCTCGCCTTTTGGCGGTTGACGAGAGCACTCCTTTGCTGAGCGTGCAACGAATCGCTTACACCTACAACGACATCCCCATGGAACTTCGCCACGGCTTGTATCGGACTGATACCCACCACTACCGCAACGAACTGAACTGATCATGTTGCCATCAGGGTCAAGGGGCTGAAATGCTCGTGTCAGTTTGTTGCGTTGCAATAGAATTTCGCGGTCCGTCAATCTCGAATTACAAGGCAGTTACATCCACGAAAGACTAACCATGACCGAAATTGCCAAACAGCGGCCTGAGTTCCGCAATATCAATGCCATCACGGATCTGACCACCTACCGCTTGCCTCCGGCAGGTTGGGTTTCAATACTGCACCGGGTCAGCGGAGCGATTCTGTTCTTGTTGCTCCCCTTCATCATCTGGTTGTTCGACACGTCAGTCACCTCCGAAATATCGTTCGCCCGGTTCAGTTCCGCATTCGGCGCAGGTCTGGGTTTTGTGCCTGGATGGTTCGTGAAACTGGTTGCACTTGCACTGATCTGGGCTTACTTGCACCATTTTGTTGCCGGCGTCCGCCATCTTTACATGGACGCCACCCACTCAGTTACCAAGGAGTTCGGTCGCTCATCGGCGATCGTCACCCTGGTACTTGGCGTTGGCCTGACCGCTGTCCTGGGCGCCAAGCTCTTTGGGCTCTACTGATCGACAAGGAAAACACAATATGTCCGTCAACTACGGTTCCAAACGCGTCGTGGTCGGCGCCCACTATGGGCTGCGCGACTGGCTGGCCCAACGGGTAACGGCAGTGCTGATGGCCCTTTTCACCGTGCTGCTACTCGCGCAAGTGGTGTTTACCAAGGGCCCGATCGGCTATGACCTCTGGGCCGGCATATTTGCCGCTCAATGGATGAAGGTCCTGACTTTTACCGTCATCATCTCCTTGGCCTATCACGCGTGGGTTGGTGTGCGTGATATCTGGATGGACTACGTCAAACCTGTCGCAATCCGCTTGATCCTCCAGGTCTTCTCCATCGTCTGGCTTGTCGGCTGTGCCGGTTGGGCCGTCCAGGTGCTGTGGCGCCTCTGATACGCCCCTCAAGAGAACTAGAACCATGAGCTATACAAAAAAAGATATTGCCCGGCGGCGTTTTGACGTGGTGATCGTCGGCGCCGGCGGCTCTGGCATGCGCGCTTCGCTGCAACTGGCCCGCGCCGGACTGAACGTGGCCGTGCTTTCAAAAGTCTTTCCCACCCGGTCGCACACGGTCGCTGCACAAGGCGGCGTCTCGGCTTCGCTCGGCAACATGAGCGAAGATAGCTGGGAGTTCCACTTCTACGATACCGTCAAGGGTTCCGACTGGCTTGGCGATCAGGATGCCATCGAGTTCATGTGCCGTGAAGCTCCCAAGGTCGTGTACGACCTGGAGCACATGGGCATGCCCTTCGACCGGAATCCGGACGGCACGATCTACCAGCGGCCGTTCGGTGGTCACACCGCCAATTTCGGCGAAAAGCCCGTGCAGAGGGCTTGCGCTGCAGCCGACCGTACCGGTCATGCCATGCTGCACACCTTATACCAGGCCAATGTGTCCGCCCGAACGACTTTTTTCGTCGAATGGATGGCGCTGGATCTGATCCGGGATGCCTCGGGTGATTGCGTCGGCGTATCCGCACTGGAGATGGAAACCGGCGACCTGTACGTCCTTGAGGCAAAGACCGTTTTGCTCGCCACCGGGGGCGCCGGCCGGATCTATCAGTCCTCAACCAACGCCTTCATCAACACCGGTGACGGTCTGGGCATGGCTGCCCGCGCAGGCATCGCCCTGCAGGACATGGAATTCTGGCAGTTTCACCCCACCGGTGTCGCAGGAGCGGGCGTCTTGCTGACGGAAGGTTGCCGGGGCGAAGGCGCGATTTTGCTCAACAGCAACGGCGAACGTTTCATGGAACGCTATGCCCCGACCCTGAAAGACCTGGCTCCCCGCGACTTTGTTTCGCGTTGCATGGGCCAGGAAATCCTGGAAGGGCGTGGCTGCGGGCCGAACAAGGACTACATCCACATGAAGCTGGACCACCTGGGCGCCGAAACCATCCACAAGCGGCTTCCCTCGGTGTACGAAATTGGCGTCAATTTCGCCAACGTTGACATCACGCGCGAGCCCATCCCGGTGGTACCGACCATCCACTACCAGATGGGCGGCATCCCGACCAACATCAATGGCCAGGTTGTCGAAACAGTCCACGGACAGGACCGACCGATCAACGGCCTGTATGCGGTGGGCGAATGCTCCTGCGTGTCGGTGCACGGTGCCAACCGCCTGGGCACCAACTCCCTGCTGGACCTGCTGGTTTTCGGCAAGGCCGCTGGAAACCACATCGTTGCCAACGTCAATCCCAAGCAGGAACACAAGCCCCTGCCCGCAGATGCCACCGATCGCACCCTCGCACGTCTGAGCCGCCTCGACAGCTGCAAGGATGGTGAGTATTCCCAGGACGTCGCCAATGACATGCGTTCCATCATGCAGACGCACGCCGGGGTGTTCCGAAGCCAGGAATCCATGGATGAGGGCGTGACCAAGATCAATGCATTGCGCGATCGGGTCAACCGGATTGGCCTCAAGGATAACTCCAAGGTCTTCAATACGGCGCGAATCGAGGCCCTGGAAGTTGAGAACCTGATGGAGGCTGCCCAAGCCACCATGACCAGTGCGGCAGCCCGCAAGGAGTGCCGCGGCGCCCATCTGGTGCGCGACTACGAACACGACGTCACGCACCCGACCTGCCCGCTGGGCCGCAACGATGCCGAGTGGATGAAACACACCCTGTGGTTCACGGATGGCAATCGCCTCGATTACAAGGCGGTGCGCACCCAGCCACTGACAGTGGAGACTGTCCCTCCCAAGCCCCGTACTTTCTGACCGGCTCGCGCGACCAAAAGGAACCTGAAAATGGCACAACGCACATTCAAGATCTACCGCTACGATCCGGACAAGGACGCCAAGCCTTACATGCAAACCCTTCAGGTCGAGCTGGATGGCACCGAGCGCATGTTGCTGGACGCCCTGGTCAAACTCAAGGCTGTCGATCCGACACTGTCATTCCGCCGCTCCTGTCGCGAAGGGGTGTGTGGATCTGATGCGATGAACATCAACGGCAAAAACGGCCTCGCCTGCCTGACCAACCTGAACACACTCAAAGGCGAGATTGTTCTCAAACCGCTGCCAGGCCTGCCGGTGGTACGTGACCTGATCGTCGACATGACGCTGTTTTTCAAGCAATACCACAGTGTCAAACCCTACTTGATCAACACCACCCCGGCGCCGGAACGCGAGCGTCTGCAGTCGCCGGAAGAACGTGATGAGCTCAACGGGCTGTATGAGTGCATCCTCTGCGCCAGTTGTTCGACCAGCTGCCCCAGCTTCTGGTGGAACCCAGACAAGTTTGTCGGCCCGGCCGGATTGCTGCAGGCCTACCGTTTTATTGCCGACAGCCGCGACCAGGCTACCGGAGAGCGGCTGGACAACCTGGAGGATCCCTATCGCCTGTTCCGGTGCCACACCATCATGAACTGTGTCGACGTCTGCCCCAAGGGGCTGAACCCGACCAAGGCGATTGGCAAGATCAAGGAGTTGATGGTCCGGCGGGCCGTCTGACGGAATTGCAGCAATGCCCAGTGAATCCGGTCAGATCCTGCTGGACGAACGCGCCCTGAGCAAGCTTCGCTGGCGTTGTCGCCGCGGCCTGCTGGAGAACGATCTGTTCATTGAACGGTTCTTTGCCAGGCATGAATCTGGCTTGACCGCGGAGCAGGCGCAGGGATTGACCGAACTGATGGACTTGTCCGACAACGATCTCCTGGACTTGTTGCTGGGCCGAACGGCGCCTTCCGATTCGGCGCAGTCGGCTTCGGCAAAGGACGTATTGGCGATGCTGCGCGGCTGATGCCGAAAGGTATCAAAGCGGCGGTCGACCGGTAAGAGGCTTAACCTAAGGAAACCATGAAATGAAACTCGCTGACAACAAAGCCACCCTGTCGTTCAGCAACGGCAGCCCCAGTGTCGAGATGCCTGTCTACCAAGGCACCATCGGCCCGGACGTCATCGACATCCGCAAGCTGTACGCGCAGACCGGCATGTTCACCTACGACCCCGGTTTCCTGTCGACCGCTTCGTGCCAGTCGACCATCACCTACATCGACGGCGACAAAGGCGAGTTGCTGTATCGCGGATACCCGATCGAGCAGTTGGCCACCCACTGCGACTACCTGGATACCTGCTACCTTCTGCTCAAGGGCGAACTGCCCAACAAGGGCCAACGCGACGACTTCCACAAGCGCGTGCTCAATCACACAATGGTCAACGAGCAGATGCAGTTCTTCCTGCGCGGCTTCCGCCGGGACGCCCACCCGATGGCGGTGCTGACCGGCCTGGTCGGCGCCCTGTCGGCCTTCTATCACGACAGCACGGACATCAATAACCCCGAGCATCGGGAAATTGCGGCAATCCGCCTCATTTCCAAGATGCCGACCCTGGTGGCCATGGCCTACAAATACGGGGTAGGCCAGCCTTTCATGTACCCGAAGAATGACCTGAGCTACGCCGGCAACTTCCTGCGCATGATGTTCGGCACTCCGTGCGAAGAATACAAGGTCAATCCGGTCCTGGAAAAGGCCATGGACCGCATTTTCATCCTGCACGCCGATCACGAACAGAATGCTTCGACCTCGACGGTTCGCCTGTGCGGCTCTTCCGGCACCAACCCGTTTGCGGCCATCGCCGCGGGCGTGGCCTGTCTGTGGGGCCCCGCCCACGGCGGCGCCAACGAGGCCTGCCTGAATATGCTCGAAGACATCCAGCGCAATGGCGGCGTTGCCAAAGTCGGCGAGTTCATGGAGAAGGTCAAGGACAAGAACTCCGGCGTCAAACTGATGGGCTTCGGGCACCGGGTCTACAAGAACTACGACCCCCGCGCCAAACTCATGCAAGAAACCTGCAATGAAGTGCTGAGTGAACTGGGCCTTGAAAACGACCCGCTGTTCAAACTGGCCAAAGAGCTGGAGAAGATCGCCCTGGAAGATGACTATTTCGTCCAGCGCAAGCTCTACCCGAACGTAGACTTCTATTCCGGCATTGTTCAACGTGCGATTGGTATCCCGGTCAACTTGTTCACCGGCATCTTCGCGCTGGCCCGCACGGTGGGCTGGATTGCCCAGCTCAATGAAATGATCGCCGATCCGGAATACAAAATCGGCCGTCCGCGTCAGCTGTTCACCGGCTCGCCCCGTCGCGACGTCAAACCGCTGTAAGCCGGTTTGCCACCGCTATGACCCACCCGCCGGTCTCTCCCGGCGGGTTTTTTCTTGGTACGGGCTCATCGATAGCTATATTAAATATAGCGATAAACGACCATATATCGCTGGGTATTGCCCTTTTTCGCCAAAACTTGTTGGAAAATGGCGATGCGCGGTCGCCGCCCCCACAAAGATACGCCCCCCCGGGAATACGCCACAGCCCCGGAGGAGCGTCTGAAACCCGGCGGCGAATAAAATTCGCTCCACAGCAAGGAAACCAGAATGGGACGCACCCTCTACGAAAAAATCTGGGACGAACACGTCGTTCACACGGAGGAGGATGGCACCGCGATCCTCTACATTGATCGTCACCTCGTCCACGAGGTCACCAGCCCCCAGGCTTTTGAGGGGCTGCGTCAGGCCGGACGCAAAGTCTGGCGTGTCAGCTCCGTGGTGGCGACGGCAGATCACAACACGCCCACGACCGGGTGGGAACTCGGCTACGACGGCATTTCCGACCCCATCAGCAAGGAACAGGTCACGACGCTGGACACCAATATCCGGGAATTCGGTGCTGCGGCGTTTTTCCCGTTCCTCAACAAACGCCAGGGTATCGTGCATGTCATCGGACCGGAGAACGGGGCCACCCTGCCCGGCATGACGGTCGTCTGCGGTGACAGCCACACCTCCACCCACGGCGCGTTCGGCGCACTGGCCCACGGCATCGGTACCAGCGAGGTGGAGCACGTACTCGCCTCGCAAACCCTGCTGGCCAAGAAGGCGAAGAACATGCTGGTTCGCGTTGAGGGCCAGACATCGCCCGGCGTTACCGCAAAAGACATCGTTCTGGCCATCATCGGCAAGATTGGCACCGCCGGCGGCACCGGCTACACCATCGAGTTTGGCGGTGCGGCCATTCGCGCCTTGTCCATGGAAGGACGCATGACGGTCTGCAACATGGCCATCGAAGCCGGCGCCCGGGCCGGCTTGGTTGCAGTGGACGAAAAGACCATCGACTACGTGCGCGGCCGTTTGCTGTCGCCCACCGGGGTGGAATGGGACCAGGCTGTCGCCTACTGGAAAACACTGCATTCCGATGCCGACGCGCGCTTCGACGCCCTGGTCGAGTTGGACGCATCGCAGATCGTGCCGCAGGTCACCTGGGGAACCTCGCCCGAGATGGTTCTGGGTATCGACGACCGGGTCCCCGACCCAGACAAAGAAAAAGACGCCAACAAGCGTGGTGCGATGGAGCGGGCGCTGACCTACATGGGCCTGCAGCCGGGAAAACCCCTCAACGACATTGCCGTCGACAAGGTATTCATCGGCTCCTGCACCAACAGCCGCATTGAAGACATGCGCGAAGCCGCGGCCGTGGTGCGAAAACTGGGCCGCAAAGTCGCACGCAATGTCAAACTGGCACTGGTCGTCCCTGGCTCCGGTCTGGTGAAAGAACAAGCCGAGCGAGAGGGTCTGGATACAGTCTTCAAAGCCGCAGGTTTCGAGTGGCGCGAGCCCGGTTGTTCGATGTGCCTGGCCATGAACGCCGACCGCCTGGAGCCCGGCGAACGATGCGCCTCGACGAGCAACCGAAACTTCGAAGGCCGCCAGGGCGCGGGCGGACGAACCCATCTGGTCTCCCCGGCCATGGCCGCTGCCGCTGCCGTGCACGGCCATTTTGTCGATATCCGTCAATTCACCTGAAGGAGTGTTGCCATGAACAGGATCGTTGCCATTCTTGCCCTTGCCACCATCACGTTGCTGGCCGGTTGCAACACGGTCAAGGGGGTCGGACAGGACATTCAAAAGGCCGGCGAGAAGCTCGAAGACGCCGCCAGAAAGAAGTGAACCGATGAGAACCTTTACCGTGCACCAGGGCTTGGTGGCGCCCATGGACCGCGAGAATGTCGACACCGACGCCATCATTCCCAAACAGTTCCTGAAATCCATCCGCAAGACCGGTTTCGGCCCCAATCTCTTTGATGAATGGCGCTACCACGATGCTGGCTTCCCGGGTCAGGATCCCGCCTCACGGCGCCCCAATGCGGATTTTGTCCTCAACCAGCCGCGCTACCAGGGCGCCTCGATTTTGCTGGCACGCAAGAATTTCGGCTGTGGCTCCAGCCGCGAACACGCACCGTGGGCCATCGACCAATACGGCTTCCGCGCCATCCTGGCGCCCAGCTTTGCTGACATTTTCTTCAACAACTGCTTCAAGAACGGCCTTTTGCCCATTGTCCTGCCCGAGGCCACCATCGCCCGACTGTTCGACGATGTTCATGCCTTCCCGGGGTACCAGCTCACAATTGACCTCGAACGCCAGTTGGTCATTCAATCGCAGGGTGAAGAAATTCCTTTCGAGGTCCAGCCCTTCCGCCGCTACTGCCTGCTCAACGGCCTGGACGACATCGGGCTGACACTACGCCACGCCGACAAAATCAAGGCCTTTGAGACAGAACGTCTTGCCACCAAACCTTGGCTGGCCCATACCGCGACCTTTTGAACCGACTTTCGGCCATTCTTCAAGCAAAAAGTGCCAATACCCAGCGTGAGAAGGTCACTTTTCGCTATCAAATAGATACTTTTCATGAAAATCGCAATTCTCCCGGGTGACGGCATCGGCACCGAAATTGTCGCGGAAGCGGTCAAGGTCCTGAATGCACTGGACCTGCGTTTCGAAACCGAATCCGCCCTGGTCGGCGGCGCCGCCTACGAGGCGCACGGCCATCCCCTGCCCGAATCGACCCTCAATCTGGCCAAGGCAGCCGACGCGGTGCTGTTCGGCGCCGTGGGCGACTGGAAATACGACAAGCTGGACCGCCCCCTGCGCCCGGAGCAGGCCATCCTGGGCCTGCGCAAGAACCTCGGCCTGTTCGCCAATTTCCGCCCGGCCATCTGTTACGAACAGCTGGTGGGCGCATCCAGCCTCAAACCCGAATTGATCGCCGGCCTGGACATCCTGATCATCCGCGAGTTGACCGGCGACATCTACTTCGGCCAACCCCGCGGCCGCCGCACCGCGGTGGACGGTCATTTCCCGGGCGCCGAGGAAGCCTTCGACACCATGCGCTACAGCAAGCCGGAGATCGAGCGCATCGCCCATGTCGCCTTCCAGGCGGCACGCAAGCGCAACAAAAAAGTCACCAGCGTCGACAAAGCCAATGTGCTGGAGACCTTCCAGTTCTGGAAGGATGTCGTGACCGAGGTGCATGCCCAGTACCCGGACGTCCATCTGGAGCACATGTACGTCGACAACGCGGCCATGCAACTGGTCAAGAAGCCGAAGGCATTTGACGTCGTGGTCACCGGCAACATGTTCGGTGACATCCTGTCGGACGAAGCCTCCATGCTGACCGGCTCCATCGGCATGTTGCCGTCGGCCAGCCTGAACAGCAGGAACCAGGGCCTGTACGAACCCAGCCACGGCAGCGCGCCCGACATCGCCGGCAAGGGCATCGCCAACCCGCTTGCCACCATCCTGTCGGCCGCCATGATGCTGCGTTTCAGCCTGAACCAGGAGGAAGCCGCCCAGCGCATTGAAGCGGCTGTGCAGAAGGTGCTCGCCCAAGGGCTGCGCACCCCGGACATTTGGAGCGAGGGCACAACCCAAGTCAGTACAGCCCAGATGGGCGACGCGGTGGTGAAGGCTTTGGGCTGACCCGACGCAGCAGGCGCAGGCAGAAACGGCCGTGCCGATTGATTGTTGCACGCTGCGCACAGGCCCAACACCCTGGGTTCGTCGTTGTAAGCCTTGCCAAAGGCTCCATGCGCTAAAATCCTGCCCATGTTTGCCGCCTGCCTGTTCACCCTGAATCCAGCACCCGCCGCCATGGCCGGTGTGGCTGTGCGCGCAATCTCCACCAAAACCACGACCATTAAGGGCTGATCCGGCCTGGTTCGTCGTGCGCCCTCCCCGGCCTGACGAGCCGGGAAAACAGTCTGGTCTGGCACTGTTTATCTTCTGAAAGGGCGTTTGAAATGAGCAAGTTGGTAGGTCTGGTCGGCTGGCGCGGCATGGTCGGCTCGGTGTTGATGGATCGCATGGTCGAGGAAAAAGACTTCGACCTGATCGAGCCGTTGTTCTTCTCCACCTCCAACGCCGGTGGCAAGGCCCCGGCGATGGCGAAGAACGAAACCACGCTGCAGGACGCGAACAACATCAACGCACTCAAGCGCTGCGAGATCATCATCACCTGCCAGGGCGGGGACTACACCAACGAGGTCTACCCCAAGCTGCGCGCCGCCGGCTGGACGGGCCACTGGATCGACGCCGCGTCGGCCCTTCGCATGCACAAGGACGCCGTCATCATCCTGGACCCGGTCAACATGCCGGTCATCAAGAATGCCCTCACCAAAGGCGGCAAGGAATGGATCGGCGGCAACTGCACCGTCTCCTGCATGCTGATGGGTGTGGGCGCGCTGTACAAGGCTGGCCTGGTTGAATGGATGTCCACCCAGACCTACCAGGCCGCTTCCGGCGGTGGTGCGCAGCACATGCGCGAGCTCCTGACGCAGTACGGCACCTTGAACGCCGAGGTGAAGGCGCTGCTGGACGACCCGAAGAGCGCCATTCTGGAAATTGACCGGAAGGTGATCGCCAGGCAGCGCAGCCTGTCCGGCGCCGAGACCGCCAACTTCGGCGTGCCGCTCGGCGGCAGCCTGATTCCCTGGATCGACAAGGATCTGGGCAACGGCATGTCCAAAGAAGAGTGGAAGGGCATGGCCGAAACCAACAAGATCCTCGGCATGGGCGAAGGCTTCGGTACCCCTGCCATTCCGGTGGATGGTTTCTGCGTCCGCGTGGGCGCGATGCGCTGCCACAGCCAGGCCCTGACCTTCAAGCTGAAGAAGGATGTGCCGGCGGCCGATATCGAGGCCATGATCGCCGCCGACAACCCGTGGGCCAAAGTCGTCCCGAACACGCGCGAAGCCACCATCCATGACCTGACGCCAGTCGCTGTGACCGGCACGATGACCATCCCGGTGGGCCGCATCCGCAAGCTGGCGATGGGGCCGGAGTATGTCGGCGCCTTCACCATCGGCGACCAATTGCTCTGGGGCGCCGCCGAGCCGCTGCGTCGGATGCTGCGTATCCTGCTGGACGCTTGAACAACCCGCCGCCCCCTGCAGCGGGCTGTCGCCGCGTAACAGGGGGTGACAGCCCGTTGCCGCAAGGCAACAACGCCCCTTGCCGAAAGCGGGCAAGCGATGACTGGGCAGATTGAAAACTCACCTCAGCTTGTCACGCCAAGGCATTGATGTTAATGTCAAATATCTGAATCCAGATATTGCGGTAAGGCGTTTGCTCCAAAAAATGAATTCACAAACAATGACCACGGAGGCAGGGGCGGATTTCGAACCCTTCAGACTACGGAACCCGTGGTCCCTCCACGCGATCGCGCTGGCCTGCTCGCTGGCTGCGCTGTCCACCGGAGCTCAAGCCCTTGCGCTGGGGCAGGCGCGTGTCCTCTCCTCCTTGGGCGAGCCGCTGCGTGCCGAGGTCGAGATTACACAGATCAGTGATGAAGAAGCCTCTTCTCTGAAAGTCGGTATTGCTGCTGCAAGTGCTTTCCGGGCGGCCGGCGTGGATTTCAACAGTGCCCTGGCCAATACACAAACCAGTCTGGCACGCCGCTCTGATGGGCGCTGGTTCATTCGGGTCCAAAGTGAGCGTCCGGTCAACGAGCCATTCGTCGATCTGATCCTTGAGTCGACGTGGGCGACCGGCCGTATCGTGCGGGACTACACCTTGCTGATTGATCCGCCAGCGGCCCGACAATCCGGGTCCGATCTGTCGACGACAGCCGTAACGGGGCAAACGCCCGCAGTGGCAACACCATCCTCCCTGACGCAGACTGCGCCTCAGACAACCACTGCGGCGCGCCCGATCGCTGGCGCAGCGAGTGCTACGAAAAAGGCAGAAAACGACAAACCGAAAGCGGGTGCTTCAGCCACTGAGAGCACTGTGACGGTCAACCGCGGCGACACCGCCGGGAAGATTGCAGCGCGAGTCAAGCCGGAGGGCGCGTCGCTCGACCAGATGCTGGTAGCGCTGCTGCGAGCCAATCCGCAGGCATTCATAGGTGGCAATGTCAACCGTATCCGGGCGGGCGCAGTACTGGATGTACCTTCCAGTGAACAGGTCACTGCGATACAAACGTCCGAGGCAAGGCGCACAGTCAGCCTTCAAGCACGTAGCTTCAATGATTTCCGGCGAACGTTGGCCGAGCGCACACCGGTAACAGCGGTTGAGGCCGCAGCCCGCACTGCGGCAGGGGCGGTGCAAACTCAGGTCGACGACAAGAAATCGGTAGCCCCCGCTGCGGACAAGCTGACGCTCTCCAAAGGCAATGTTCAAGGCAAAAGTGCAGAGGCCGAAATTGCCAGTGCCCGACAGGCCAAAGAAGCCAGCGAACGTGCGGCCGAACTGAATCGGAACATTGGTGAACTGTCCCGACTGAAGGCCTCCACTGCCACTGCCGCTTCGCCTTCGGCCTCGGGCCCTGCGTCGGCCGGGAAAGGTCCGGCGGTACCCTTGGCCGCGGCCGTTCCAGCAGCGGCCCCGGCGAGCAAACCCGCTATTGCGGGAGCATCTTCTCCCACACCCGCCGCTTCGGCTGTTGCGGTTTCGAAGCCGGCATCCGCCGCATCGGCCAGCACTCCGGCTGCACCGGCAGCCTCAGTTGCCGCACCGAAGGCCAGTGCCGCAGCTTCGGTAGCTGTCGGCGCCGCTTCGACCCCGGCGGCGACGACTGCGGCAGCAACTGCAACTACCGGCCTGAACGCCGGAACCCCGTCCGTTACACCCACGGCTCTTGCATCGTCGGCGACCAGCACGTCCTCCAGTATTGCCACAGGGACGCCCACATCTGCAGCGCCCGCCCCGGCTGCTTCTGCGCCGGCTCCAGCCCCGATCAAGAAACCCGCGCCGCCGCCCCCACCCCCTCCGCCAGAGCCGACTTTCCTCGAGAGTCTGCTTGACAACCCCTTCTTGGCACCTTTGGGCGGTGGGCTCATCGCTTTGCTTGGCGGTTTCGGTTTTTACCGCTGGCGACAAACCAGGAAAACCGGTGCCGTCGACAGTTCATTCCTCGAAAGCCGTCTCCAACCTGACTCTTTTTTCGGCTCCAGTGGCGGGCAACGCATTGACACCAACGAGGCAGCAACGGCCGCCTCCTCAATGGCCTATTCCCCCAGCCAATTGGACGCTGCGGGGGATGTGGACCCAGTCGCTGAAGCCGATGTCTACCTCGCCTACGGCAGAGACCTGCAGGCTGAGGAAATCCTGAAAGAAGCGCTCAAGCTGCACCCGACACGATTGGCTATTCACGGGAAGTTGCTGGACATTTACGCGAAACGCCGCGACCTCAAGGCCTTCGAAGCCCTCGCAGTCGATGTCTACAAGAGCACCAATGGCACGGGGCCAGACTGGGAACGTATTGCGGCCTTGGGGCTGGAAGTCGATTCATCCAACCCGCTGTATCGTCCAGGAGGCAAACCGGTTGGGCCCGCAGAGACTGCCGTGGACGTTGAATCTTCGTTTGCGTCCAGCACCATTCCAGTCGCAGTGCAAACGCAGCCGATTGCAACGACCAATGATTCAATTGACCTCGACCTGGGCGACCTTGATTTCTCAGGTGAGCATTCGTTCGCGGCGTCGGAAGCTCCTGTCCGCAGCGAACAGCCGCCGACGGTCAGCCTGAATGTACAGGCCATCCAACCGCTGGCTGTTGCTGATGTCGGATCGCTGGACATTGGCAACTCCATTGAGATCCCCGATCTTGGGGTCGCCTCCGCCCCTCCGTCGAAGCCGGCTCCTGCAACCTCGACCAATGATGGCATGCTCGAGTTTGACTTGGGCGGTTTGTCTTTGGACCTTGATTCACCGGCGTCAGAGGCGGTCGCTCCGACCACTGCGCCGACTCGCGCCCCTGCCGCAGCCGCGCCAACCACGCCAATTGATATCGGTGGCGATGCCATGGAGACCAAACTGTCACTTGCCCAAGAGTTCCACGCGATAGGGGACACCGACGCGGCCAAGGCACTGGTGCGTGAGGTCATTGCCGAGTCAAGTGGCTCGGTGAAGGCCAAAGCCCAGCGCTTCCTCGCAGACTTAGGTTGAATATCGACGGGTGCTCGCCAGCAGTGGCTGACTCCGTGGCGCGTATCGCGCTGGGTATTTCCTACCACGGTGGAGCCTATCAGGGCTGGCAGAGCCAGCCTTCGGGCTTGACCATCCAGGATCGGCTGGAAACAGCGTTGACGCTTTTCGTCGGAAGCTCGATGCGCGTCAACTGCGCCGGAAGAACCGATGCGGGAGTCCATGCGCTGATGCAGGTAGTTCACCTGGATTCGCCCGTTTCGCGTGACAGTTTCTCATGGGTCCGGGGAACGAATGCCTTTCTGCCGAAGGATATTGCGGTGGAGTGGGCGAAACCAGTCCCCGATCAGTTTCACGCCCGCGCCAGCGCATTGGCTCGTCGATACATCTATGTTCTGAAGGAAGCCGCCGTTCGCCCAGCTTTGGAATCGGGTCTTGTCGGGTGGGTTTTTCGCCCGCTTGACCGGGACGCGATGTTGGCCGCAGCAATGCACCTTGTTGGCAAACATGATTTCACTTCCTTTCGGGCCAGTGGTTGCCAATCACCCAGCCCGATCAAGACCATGTCGGCAACGAGAATCAGTCGACAGGGCGCGTATTGGCGCTTTGAGTTTCAGGCTGACGCATTCCTGCATCACATGATCCGGAACATCATGGGCTGCCTGATCGCGGTCGGCAGTGGCCAGCGCAGTCCAGAATGGGTCGGCGAAGTTCTCGCAGCACGCAACCGCGATGCCGCAGCCCCCACGTTCCCGCCTGACGGGCTGTATTTTGCGGGCCCGGTTTACGCACCCCAATGGGGGCTGCCCGAACGGACACCCGCGTTCGACTGGATCCCAAATCCGTGAGCAAACCAGACTACCCGACCAGAACCCGTATCAAAGTCTGCGGCCTGACCCGGGAACATGACGTTGAGACCGCTTGTATTGCCGGGGTCGATACGATCGGGTTCGTCCTTTACGAGCGCAGTCCGCGTTTTGTCGCACCGGCAAGAGCCGCCGAACTTGCCCGCCCTTTGCCAGCGTTCGTACAGCCGGTATTGTTGTTCGTGAACCCGACCAACGAATGGTTCATGTCGGCGTGCAGATTGGTCGACAGCGCATTGGTTCAGTTTCATGGTGACGAGACACCGGAACGCTGCGCCGAACTGGCAAAACTGGCCTCACGTCGCTGGATCAAAGCGGCACGAATCCCGCAGAAAAATGGCGCGGCCTTTGACTTGCTAGAATTTGCCAATAATTACAAAGCAGCCAGTGCCATCCTGCTCGACACCTTTGTTGACGCGTACGGTGGCAGCGGCAAAACCTTCGATTGGTCACTCGTTCCTCCAAGCGTCGACTCTCACCTCGTTTTGTCTGGTGGACTCACACCTGCAAACGTGGGCGATGGCATCCGGGCTTTCCGCTCCCGGGGGCGATCGTTGTCCGTTGATGTCAGTTCGGGCGTGGAAGCGTCCAAAGGCATCAAGGATCCAATTGCCATTCAGCGTTTTGTCGAGGCAGTTCGAAGCGCGGACGCCTCGGCTGTTTGACCCAGTTTCCATTATGACCCACTACGACAAGCCGGATGCTTCCGGCCACTTCGGCATCTACGGCGGCAGTTTCGTCAGTGAGACACTGACCCATGCAATCAATCAGCTGCGGGCGGCATACGAGCAGTTCAAGGACGATCCGGCCTTCCTCGCAGAGTTCCAGTCGGAGCTCAGCCATTTCGTCGGCCGTCCGTCACCTGTCTACCATGCCGCCCGGATGAGCCGCGAACAGGGTGGTGCGCAGATATTCCTCAAACGCGAGGACCTCAATCACACCGGAGCGCACAAGATCAACAACACCATCGGGCAAGCCATGCTGGCCCGGAGAATGGGAAAGCAGCGCATCATCGCCGAGACCGGTGCCGGTCAGCATGGTGTGGCAACGGCAACCATCTGCGCGCGCTACGGGCTCGAATGTGTGGTTTACATGGGCGCCGAAGATGTCAAGCGCCAAAGCCCCAATGTGTACCGCATGAAACTTCTGGGGGCAACCGTGGTACCGGTGGAGAGCGGCAGCCGGACCCTCAAAGACGCGTTGAATGAAGCCATGCGGGACTGGGTCGCAAACGTCGATACGACCTTCTACATCATCGGGACCGTCGCCGGCCCACACCCCTACCCGATGATGGTTCGCGATTTTCAGAGTGTGATCGGAACCGAGTGTCGCAGCCAGATGCCCGTCATGCTGGCAAAACTCGGACTGACGTCATCACAACCGGATGCAGTGATTGCCTGCGTCGGCGGAGGCAGCAATGCCATGGGGATTTTCTACCCTTACATTGGCTTGGACGAAGTCCGGCTGATCGGTGTCGAAGCGGCCGGCGAAGGGCTGGACAGCGGACGGCATTCCGCCTCACTGCAGCGCGGCAGTGCTGGTGTCCTCCATGGCAACCGGACCTACGTCCTTCAAGATGACAATGGACAAATCACCGAGACCCACAGTGTCAGCGCGGGACTTGACTATCCCGGTGTGGGACCCGAGCATGCCTGGCTGAAGGATATCGGAAGGGCGGAATATGTCGGCATCACCGACGCCGAAGCCTTGAGCGCTTTTCACTACCTGTGCCGCACGGAAGGCATCATTCCGGCACTGGAGTCAAGTCACGCGATTGCCTACGCCATGAAACTGGCCTCGACGATGCGTCCCGATCAATCGATCCTGGTCAATCTGTCGGGGCGGGGCGACAAGGACATCGGCACTGTGGCCGATCTGAGTCATGCCGACTTCTACTGCCGGCCAAGCTGCCGCGGGCAGGCCGTGAAGGGGAGTATCCCTGTTGCCGGAGGCCAGGCATGAGCCGAATCGCCCAAACCTTTTCCACTTTGCAGGCGGCAAAACGAACGGCACTGATTCCCTATGTCATGGCAGGCTATCCCTACCGGGACTGCACCCCAGACTTGATGCATGCCCTCGTCGACGCTGGCGCCGACATTATCGAACTGGGGATACCCTTTAGCGATCCTTCTGCCGACGGCCCCGTCATCCAGGCAGCGGGGGAGAAAGCCTTGGCGCTTGGAGTCGGCACGCTGGATGTATTGCACATGGTCGCCCAGTTCCGCCAGACCAACGGCATAACACCTGTCGTGCTGATGGGTTATGCCAACCCGCTGGAACGCTATGACCAGGTCCATGGCTCCGATTCGTTTGTCCGGGATGCGGCGGCGGCCGGTGTTGATGGCGTTTTGGTCGTGGACTATCCACCAGAGGAATGCGGCGCTTTTTCTCGCAAGCTGCGCGCCCACAACATGGATCTGATTTTTCTGCTGGCGCCGACCAGCACGGACGAACGAATGGGACAGGTTGCCGCCGTTGCCAGCGGCTACGTCTACTACGTCTCCCTCAAAGGGGTGACCGGCTCTGGCGCGCTGGATGTGGGCAGCGTCGCAGCGGCCCTGCCCCGAATTCGCCAATTCGTATCGATACCGGTCGGTGTTGGATTTGGCATCCGTGATGCCCAAACCGCCCATGCCATCGGCCAAGTGTCTGACGCGGTGGTCATCGGCAGCCGACTGCTGCAGATCCTGTCAACCGAACCGGCTGAATCTCTGGCCGAGGCCGCCACATGCTTCTTGCGACCAATCCGGGCGGCGTTGGACGGCGCATAATCAGGCCCCGCTGACCATGGTCATCCGTATTTCTTTCTGACTGGAGAGGTTTCATGAGCTGGCTCGAGAAACTGTTGCCCCCGAAAATCCAAAAAACCGACCCTGCCGAGCGGCGTACGGTTCCCGAGGGGCTATGGATCAAGTGCCCCAGCTGCGAAGCGGTGCTTTATCGAAACGATCTGGAGAACAACCAGAATGTGTGTCCGCAATGTGGGCACCACCACCGCATCGGTGCCCGCGCGCGGCTGAACGCCTTTCTAGATGCCGAGGGGCGTTACGAATTGGGGCAGGAGGTCATTCCCGTTGATGCTCTCAAGTTCAAGGACAGCCGAAAGTACCCCGAGAGGCTGAAAGAAGCCCTGGAATCCACCGGTGAGACTGACGCACTGATCGTCATGGGTGGGGCCGTGCAGGGGGTGAGTCTGGTGGCCGCCTGTTTCGAGTTCGAGTTTATGGGTGGGAGCATGGGATCCGTCGTCGGCGAACGATTCGTCCGGGGCGTGGAAGCGGCGGTGGATCAGAAAGTCCCGTTCCTGTGCTTCACGGCCACCGGCGGAGCGCGTATGCAGGAGGGACTGCTCTCCCTCATGCAAATGGCCAAGACCAACGCAGCTCTGACCCGCCTTGCTCAAAAAGGGCTTCCCTATGTCAGCGTACTGACGGATCCCACCATGGGCGGTGTCAGTGCCGGCTTTGCTTTTGTCGGTGACGTCGTCATTGCCGAGCCTAGGGCGCTGATTGGTTTCGCCGGGCCGCGCGTCATTGAATCGACGGTTCGAGTTACCTTGCCGGACGGCTTCCAGCGGGCCGAATTTCTTCAACAAAAAGGCGCGGTCGATTTCATCTGCGACCGTCGGGAGTTGCGGCCGATGATTGCTCGCATACTGGCGATGCTACAGCGTCAGCCTGCGGACGCGGTATTGTCCTGACCAACTGAGTTGTCCGGCGCTTCGCGCTCTCAGCGATTGCGCCAGTTGCGCTCCGATAAGGGGGGCGTTGATCAATACCCAGGGACGCTGACACCCATTGGCGATGACGCGACGTAACCCCGGGCCCGTCTCAAGCAGCAAGCGATCTGGCGACGCCGTCCAGAACCAGGGACCCGATCTGCAACAGCAGAACAGCCAACAGGGGGGAGAGGTCCACGCCTCCCAACGGCGGAAGAAGCCGCCGCAGCGGATGCAGGACCGGTGCAACCAGCCGCGTCAACAAATCAGCCACCGGCGTGCGCGGCTGTACCCAGGAAAGCACCACGTGCGCAATCAGCAATACCGTGGCGGCGAGAATCATCAACTGGGCAACCGCCAAAGTTGCCAGAATGGGCCAGGCAGGGGCGTTGCGGACTCCCGTGGAAAGCACACTCAACACAACGATCTGCGCAAGTTTGAGCACCCACGTCGCCAGAAGGCTGGCCGTATCCCAGCGACCGATTGCCGGGACGATTTTGCGCATCGGTAGCACCAGCCAATCACTGACCGCGAAGACAAATCGCCCCACAGGATTGGAGAACGGTACACGCTGGTGCTGCATGAACAGCCGAAGCAGGCAAGCACCGCCGACCAGGCTGGTGGCTGTGTCGAGGATCAAGGCGAGAATTTGCAACAACATCATCAGCCCGCTGCCAGATCAGTGCGAGGACAGATGGGAGTGCGGGAAGAAGCTGAAAGCACTGCTGACGCGCTGGAACGCGGCGATCGAAATCCGCTCCTTACGGCAAGAACTATCGAAAACAATAGCATAAGGTGACCTTTTTACGTTGGGTATGGGCACATTACACCGATGTTCAGCCGCTCGTCGTGTATTCCGGGACGTATCCCTTGATCCACAGCCGGATTTCGGCTGCTTCCGGGGCTGGGCCGGCCGCAGAAACCCAACGAATCACTGCGGCCAGGTCTGCAGCCTGCTGGCCCGCGGTGCGGGCTATGCGCAGTTTGGGGTGGGGCGTTCGGTCAGTAGACTCGTCGTCAGCCAACAACTCCTCATACAGCTTTTCACCCGGCCGCAGGCCGGTGAACACAATAGGAATTTCCTGCTCGGTCTTGCCTGACAGGCGGATCAGCATCCGCGCCAACTCCACAATTCGGACCGGTTCACCCATGTCCAGCACGAAGATTTGCCCTGACTGACCCATCAAACCCGCCTGGAGCACCAGTTGAGCCGCCTCGGGAATGGTCATGAAATAGCGAACGATATCCGGGTGCGTGACGGTGACCGGCCCGCCGCGTTCGATCTGTGCCGTAAAAAGCGGCACCACCGAGCCACTTGAACCCAGCACGTTCCCGAATCGGACCGCAACGAACTGCGTATTGGCAAATTCCCGTGTGACCGATTGCACGACCAGCTCCGCCATGCGTTTGCTGGCGCCCATGACGTTGGTGGGATTGACCGCCTTGTCGGTCGAGATGAGCACAAATCGCTTCGCGCCAACCTGTCCCGCCACACGCGCCGCATTCAACGTGCCCAGAACATTGGTGCGAATCGCTTCAATTTCATTGCGCTCCTCCATCAGCGGCACATGTTTGTAGGCAGCCGCATGGAAGACTACCGCCGGCTTGTGTTGCGACGAAATCGCCAGCAGTCGCTCGGCCTCGCGCACATTGGCGGTGTAATACAGGCCCTGCATTTGCGGGTGTGACGTTCTGAGTTCCTGTTCCAGTTGGTAAATCGCGAATTCCGACACGTCGACACACACCAACCGGGAGACGCCAAATCGGGCGATCTGGCGACAAAGCTCGGAGCCGATCGATCCACCCGCACCGGTAACCAGCACAGTCTGGCCCGCAATCAGGTCCGAGAGACCATGCTCGTCCAATGCGACCGCGGGGCGACCAAGCAAATCGTTAAGCTCCACTTTGCGCAGCACACCGGGTTCGGACCGCAGCCATTCGTCCGGCCGAGGCATGGTCAGCAAGGGCAATCCCGCGTCGCTGGCACCGATCAAGGCGCGATGGCGGGCGTCAGAGCCAGGGGGACTAAGGAGCAAGGCCGCTGCGGCGTTGGAATTGCCGGCGATGCGCGGCAAATCGTCGATATGACCGAGCACGTCAAGTCCCTGGATGGAACGACCGCGCTCGCCGGGGATGGGACTGAGCAGCCCGACTGGTGACCATTGGCGGGCACCCCGCAAGGTCGGCAGCGCGGCAGCAGCCTCCTGAATTGTCCCAACCAGGAGCAACGGCCTGCCTTCGCCCGCGCCCGACTCGACGTCCTTTTGCATCAGGCGGGCCAACGCCCGCACACCCACCAGGGCGAGCAAGACGAGCATGGGGTGGAGCAGCAGGACAGAACGAGGAAAGTACGGCACACGCAGCATCAACACCGCAGCAGTCGTCAGGAGTCCGCCGGTCGCGACACCGTAAAACAGCCGGGTGACTTCGGCCAAGCTGGTGTATCGCCAGATATGGCGGTAGAGCCGCCAAGCCAACAGGCTGGAGCCGTAGGCAACCAACGCCCAAGGCAAAGTCTGCAGCATGATCTGCTCGAACTCGTCTGGAGTTTCCAGGTTGAAGCGCAACCAGTAGGCAAGCCACCAGGTGAAAGCGACCAGCCCTAGATCAACCGGAAGCTGCACGTTTCGGCCAGACAAGATTTTCTTCACCGGACTGAGGCCGAAAGAAGGTGCCAGCCCATGGGAGTCCCGGCAACCACATCACACCCGATGCGCTGCCCCAGCAGATCGTCCAGGTACTTGGGGGGAAGTCCGAATCCGGGCCGCACACATCTCAGGTTCTCACGTGTCAGCATATCGCCGGCCTTCAGATCCTGAGCGATGTAGAGGGAGCGGCGGAAGGCCAGGGACTTCATCTCCGCAGCAGTCGGTCCATAGTTGATCTGGCCGACAGCCTGCCAGGCGCGTTCGGTTTCCTGGCGCAACTGGCGCAACTCCTGTGGCTCCATAGAAAAGCTCGAATCGACGCCGCCATCGGCGCGGCGGAGGGTGAAGTGCTTTTCGATCACCGTCGCGCCGAGCGCCGTGGCCGCCACCGACACACCGCAGCCCATGGTGTGGTCCGACAGGCCGACCTCGCAGCCAAACAGGGTGCGCAGGTGCGGGAGGGTGGAAATGTTGGTGTTTTCTGCCGTGGCCGGGTAGGTGCTGGTGCACTTGAGCAGCACCAGGTCTCGGCAGCCGGCGTCGCGCGCGGCACGAACCGCTTCGTCGATCTCGCCGGCCGTGGCCATGCCGGTGGACATGATCATGGGCTTGCCGGTGGCCGCCACGCGGCGGATGAGGGGCAGGTCGGTGTTTTCGAACGAGGCAATCTTGTAGGCTGGCACGTTCAGCGACTCGAGAAAATCCACCGAGCTGAAATCGAAGGGCGTGCTGAAACAGTGCATGCCGTGGCTGGCGGCGCGTTCCATGATGGGCGCGTGCCATTCCCAGGGCGTGTGGGCTTCCTGGTAGAGCTCGTAGAGTTGGCGCCCGGCCCACAGGCTCTTGGGATCGTCGATCACGAAGCCGGGCATGCGCAGGTTCAGCGTCATGGTGTCGGCCGTGTAGGTCTGCAGCTTGATGGCGTCGGCCCCGTGCGCCGCCGCGGCATCCACGATGGTCAGCGCGCGCTCCAGCGACTGGTTGTGGTTGCCCGACATCTCGGCGATCAGGTAGGGGCGGTGGCCGGGGCCGATGGCGCGGTCGAGGATCTTCATGATTCGGTCTGTAGCGTATTCAGCAAGGGGCCGACCGCTTTGCGGTACTGCAGCGGCCCCCCATGGTAGCCGCCGGCATGGAACAGGCGTTGTGACGCGGTGTTGCCAGGCAGCACCTGGGCATCCACGGAAAAGCCACCGGGGTGTAGCGCCAGCAGCGCCTGTTCGCCGGCGGCCAGCAGGCGCTGGCCCAGACCCAGAGCCTGCAGATCAGGGTCGGTGTAGAGCGACACTTCGACGTGCCCATTGTCCAGCCGATCAAAACGGATGCTGCCAACGGGCACACGGCCGACCCAGGCCACGAACAACCAGCGCGCCGGGTTCGCCAGCACGGCTTGCAACCAGCGTTGGTGCGCGCTGAAGTTGATCGATTCCTGGGTGGTAGACACGGCGCGCACGGCGGGGTGGTCGCGCCAGCCGTGCAGCAATCGGGCGTCCTCGACCGTGGCGGGACGCAGCTGCAGATGGGCGCGTTGGCACCGTTGCAGCAGGGCCAGAGCTACGCGCTGCGCGCCCCGGCCGTCGACCAGTGCCCCGGCCCGTTCCGCCAGCGATCGCCGCGCGGCCGGATCGGCAATGAGATCCCGCAGCACGCCGGGCAGGTTTTCTTCATCGGCCGCACGCACCGCGCCCAGCGCCGCCAGCCCGGGCAGCACGGCCGACTGGTTGGCCGCCAGGGCCAAAGCCACGGTCGGGGCACCGATACAGCAGCGCTCCCAGGTCGCGCCACCGCCTGCGCCGATCTGCAGGTCGTGACGGGAAAAGAAGCCAGCCAGATCGGGCTGGTCGAGTGTCAGCATGGCCTGGCCATCAGGTTTGCAGGCGTTGCGCAATTCGGCCAGCTTCGGGTTGGCCGAGGTGGACACCACCTCCACCGCACCGGTGAAGCCGGCGTTGCGGCAGGCCGTCAGCGCCAGTGCCGATATGCCACCCGGGTCGGTGCCGCCCATGAAAATGCCGATGCTGCGCACCGTTTCACAAAAAACGTAAGGTGCCGCGTTCCGGTAGCCGGAAGACAGCAGCGCGAAACGCGGCCCACACAGCCACAGTGGCTCACGTTGCAGCCGACCGGCGTACTTGGCGCGGTGATCGGCAGCCCAGTTGGGGTCGAGCAAGGCGTCAGCGTCAAGCGCGCGGTCGGCGGTGTCGTCGATGACCAGCAGGCGGCAGCCCAGCGCATCGCGCACCCCGTCATGCCAGCGCGCGTCGAAGGCGTAGTGATCGACCACCACAGCGTCGGGATGCCAGTCCGCCAGGGCCTGCGCGGTATCGGCCGCGTCCTTGATTTGTGACACACCCGCCCAGGCCGCGTGTGGTGGGGCATCGGGCTCAGGTGCAAAGGCCTGTGGGGGTGCATGCAGCCAGTGGACGAATGTTGTCTCCTTGCTCAGCACCTGCATGGCCACGGCGTCCATACGGCGGCAGACAAAGCGGACTTCAGCGCCAGCTTCGGTCAAGGCCTGCGCCAGCGACAGGCAGCGCTTGAGATGCCCCGTTCCGATGGCAGCGGAGGCATCGACCCGGATCGCCAAACGGGGCGCAATACCCATGCTCAACGGTCTCCGTCGGGCACAAATGACTGGCGCACCGGCACGCCG
Source organism: Curvibacter sp. T50 (assembly GCF_057219955.1). Taxonomy (NCBI): domain Bacteria; kingdom Pseudomonadati; phylum Pseudomonadota; class Betaproteobacteria; order Burkholderiales; family Comamonadaceae; genus Curvibacter; species Curvibacter sp. T50. The sequence continues at coordinate 104,878 of NZ_JBXVVU010000003.1, read as the reverse complement.
GCAGCGGCCAGCGCGGCCTTGGCGCCGGCGGGAGTCTGTTCGGTAAAGTGGAACATGCTGGCCGCAGCCACTGCCGAGGCGCCGGCTTGCGTCACGGCTTCAACCATATGCTGGTAGCTGCCCGCCCCGCCGGATGCGATCACCGGGATCTTCACCGCGCGCACCAGGGCCTCGATCAGCGGCAGGTCGTAGCCCTGCATAGTGCCGTCGCGCTCGATGGACGTGATGAGGATCTCTCCCGCGCCACGGTCTTCCAGCTCGCGCGCCCAGGCCACCACCTCGCGGCCGGTGGCCTGTTTCCCGGCGTGACTGAAGCAGGTCCAGCCACCGTCCTGCGCGCGCACGTCGATGCTGGCAACGACACACTGCGCGCCTTGGCGACGGGCAATCTCGGACACCAGTTCAGGCCGTGTGTAGGCGGCCGTGTTGACCGACACCTTGTCCGCACCGGCGCGCAGCAGGCGCTGCACCTGTTCGATGCGGGTGATGCCGCCACCCACCGTGAGCGGAACGAAACAGTCTTGCCCGAATTCGTCGATGGATTCGAAGTCCGGATCGTCGTCCGACTGGTGGGCGACGATGTCCACCAGCACCAGTTCATCGACCTCGCGCTGGTTGTAGACCTTGACCGCTGGCAGCACTGGGCCTACGCGGCGCCAGCTGTCGAAGCCCACGCCCTTGACCAAGCCGAACTGCTTCCACAACAGGGTGGGGATGACACGGACTTTCAGCATGCCGGGCCTTCGATGAAGTTCTTGAGCAGCTGGAAGCCCGCGCGCGAGCTCTTTTCCGGGTGGAACTGGGTACCCCAGACATGGCCGCGCCGCACCGCGGCCGTGACCGCGACGCCGTAGTCGGTGGTGGCCAGCACGTCGGCCGGGTCTGCCGGCGCAAGGGCGTAGCTGTGCACGAAGTAGAAGTCGGTGCCGTCGGGCATGCCGGCCAGCAGGTGATCGTCGCTGCGGGTGCGGGTGATGCTGTTCCAGCCCACATGCGGCACGCGCAGCGTGCAACCGAAGCTGCGCAGGTGCCGCACCTGACCGGGAATGAAGCCCAGGCCCGGCGTGTCCTGGCCTTCGCTCGCGCCTTCGGTACTGCTGTCGGCCAGCAACTGCATACCCACGCACACACCCAGCAGCGGTCGTTTGTAACCCAGTACTTCGTCGCGCAAGGCGGTGGTCCAGCCACCGTCGTTCAGCAGGCGTACGCAGTCTGCGAAGTTGCCCACACCGGGCAGGATCAGGCAGTCGGTGGCGTGCATGTCGGCCGCGCGGTTAACCAGCACCGGCGCCACGCGCAACTCTTCCAGCGCGCGCAGCACCGAGCCGAGGTTGCCCACGCCGTAGTCGATGACACCGACTTTCATGCGATCACACGTTGTCGTAGTTGATCTTGATCAGGTTGCCATCCCTGTCTTTCAAGAGTGCACCGCTGACGTCGCGCTTGAAGATCTTTTTGTTGGTGAACTTGTCGCAGACACGGATGAACTCGTCTTCGGTCATCTCCAGCGGCCGCAGGATGTCCTTGAGCGGCTTGCCCAGGTATTCCCAGGGGAAAAGACCGTCCAGGCGCTTGACCGCTTCCAGGCCGTCCTGGCGCGTGAGGCGCCCGCGGCGGATGTGCAGACAGGCGAGGTCGGTGGCGCGGCCGAAGCCGAACTTCAGGAACTTGAAGTAGTCGTGGATGCCGGTCTGGTGGTTGTCCAGGTTCTCGTAGTTGACCATCGAGCCCTCGACCACCTTGTGGTAGCTCTGGAAGCCGTTGGCCGACGCGATGAGCGTGTTGGACAGGCCGTCCCATGGGATGTAATGGCCCAGGAACAGACCGGTCACGCCCACGCGCTGCAATTCTTCGTCGCTGGGGTAGGTGTAAGGGATCAGGTGCTTGGCCTCTATACCGTCCTGGCCGATCAGGTCGGACACGCGCATGCCCAGTAGGCCGCCGAACTCTTCGAGCCAGCGGCGGTTGAGCACGTTGTTGTCGGCCGCCGCCGCCGGGCCACCGTACTCGTTCTGCGAGTTCTCGCCCCACACGATCAGCGGCACGTTGAACTGCACCGCGGCGCGCACCGGGATGGTGAAGATGCCCACGTGTTCGGGCCAGGATATGTCGCCCACCTGCGTGAGCCCGATGCGGTTGAGCTTGGCGCGCACCAACGGGTTGGGTGAGAACTCGATATGGTCCACACCGAGGCGCTTGAGGTTCTCGATGTTGGCGCGGCCCAGCGGCGAGAGGTCGCAGGTGGACGAGGTGACACACAGCGGGTTCAGGCCCAGTTGCAGCATGCGCACCACCTGGTAAGTGCTGTCTTTGCCGCCGCTGACTGGCACGATGCAGTCCCAGTGGCTGCCGTCGGGCCGTCGGTACTTCTCCAGCACCTTCAGCAGTTCCTGGTAGCGCGCATCCCAGTCCACTTCCTTGCGCCGTTCGTAGCTGCGGCAGGCATTGCAGATGCCGTGTTCGTCCAGATGCAGGTCCGGCTTGGTGTCCGGCATCACGCAGCGTTTGCAGTAGGTCAGCATGCTCGTCTCTTGAAAAAGGTTCAGCGCTTTTCCATCAGGAACCAGGTGATGTCGTCCTGCGGGAAGTTGGGGTCGCGGCGGTAGGCAAAGCCATAGTCCACCAGCTGCAGCTGCGGGTGGCGGTCCATGAGTTCGCCCGCGAAGTCGCGCTTGAACAGGCGGTCGCTGTGGCCGCGGTAGGGAATGGCCACCGGCGCCGGGTTGTAGTACTCGGCCACCATCAGGTAGCGGCCACAGGCGGCGACCAGTTTGTCGTAGACCTGCGGCAGCACCTCGGGGTTGATGTGGATGAGCACGCCCTTGATGAGCGTCAGGTCCCACTGGCGCGCGGGCGCAAAGTCCAGGATGGAGCTGTGGTGCACGTTCGCGGGTGGGATGACCTCGCCGAGCTGTTTCGCCGCTTCGGCATTGATCTCGATGGCGTGCGCGTCGATGCCGGGGTGCAGCAGCTTGAGCGCCTTGAGGTTCATGCCGATGTTGGCGCCAAATTCGATGCAGCTTTTGATGCCACGCGCCTGGCGCAGGGACTTGCCGAAGAAGTCGAGGTTGGAGGCCAGCAGCGCATCGCCCTGGTTGCGCTGGATGTACTCGGTGCCGAAATCGCCGGCCCAGAAGGCTTCCTGCTCGGTCTTGAAGGTCATGGTTTGGTCTCCTGTGCGGTCTGTGATTCGGTGGCCGGCTTCTGCCGGATGTGCTGGTTGATCGCGATCCAGTCCGGATGGGCGTCAAGCACGGCGAGGATGTCGTTTTGCGTGAAGTGGGGTCGTGCCGGATGCAGCGCCTCGAACAGGCGGCGGACCAGTTCGTAGTCTTCTGGCGTGTCCACCGTCCAGCGGTGGTGGCTCAGGTCCACCGGACTGGTGACGTTGCGCAGGCGGTAACGCTCGGGGTGCGCGTAGAGGAAGGGTGTGACGTGCTCGCGTTCGGCGGGCAGCGTGGCCTCGGCGTGGGCCTGAGCGAGTGCAGCGGCGCTGAACACCTCCACCGCCATGCCATAGGGCCAGGTGGGCGGCAACATGTTGGAGACGCAGTCGCTGTCGCTTTCTTGGAAAACCGCGATCACCTGGTCGATCAGCGTCGGGTCGATCACCGGGCAGTCGGAGGTGATGCGCACCACTACGTCGGCCCCGTGCAAGCGGGCCGCATCGGCGTAGCGCGAGAGCACGTCGAGTTCGCTGCCGCGGTGGCAGGGCACGTTCAGTTGTGCGCACAGCGTGGCAATCGGTTCGTCGGTGGCGTTGGTGGTGGTCGCGATGACGATGGCATCGGCACGCTGTACCCGGCGCAGCCGCTCCACCAGTCTCGTCAGCATGGGCTCACCGGCCAGCGGCAGCAGCACCTTGCCCGGCAAGCGGGTGGAGGTCATGCGCGCCTGCACTATGATGAGCGTCTTCATGCCCTCAACGCTTTTTTCAACTCGGCCACAACGTAGTCCTGCTGTGCGTCGGTGAGCGTGGGGTACAGCGGGATCGAGATCGCCCCCCCATAGTAGGCCTCGGCCGCTGGGAACTCTCCCGGCCGGAAGCCGCGCGCGCGGTAGAACGGCTGGGTATGGATGGGGATGTAGTGCACGTTGACCGCGATGTTCGCATCCCACAGGCGCTTGAATACGGTTGCGCGTGATGCCGCGCCATCACGCGGCAGGACCTCGATCACATACAGGTGCCAGGACGAACGCGCCGTGGCCGTGGCCGAGGGCGCACGCGCCGGGAGCTTGAGCGGCAGGCCCGCCAGCAACCGGTCGTAGCGGTCGGCCAGCCGCTCGCGCGCAGCACGGAACCTATCGAGCCTCTGCAGCTGCGACCAGCCCAGCGCCGACTGGATGTCGGTCAGGCGGTAGTTGAAGCCAAGCGTGGCCTGTTCGTAATACCAAGGGCCGGGCATCGGGCCTTCAAGCACCATTTCGTCCGGTGTGCGAGTGATGCCGTGCGAGCGCAGCAGCTGCAGGCGGCGAGCCAGCGTGGCGTCCTGCGTGGCGACGATGCCGCCCTCGCCGGTGGTGATGATCTTGACCGGGTGGAAGCTGAACACGCTGGCATCGGCATATCGACTGCCGATGGGCTGGCCTTCGTAGCTCGCACCCACGGCGTGGGAGGCATCTTCCAGCAGCTTGAAACCGTAGCGATCAGCCAGCGCGCGCATGGGGGCCAGATCGCATGCCAGACCGGAAAAGTGCACCGGGATCACGATGGCCGGCAGGCGGCCCTCGCGATCGGCCGATTCCAGTTTGGCGATCAGGGCGGGCACGCTCATGTTGCGCGTGTCCGGGTCGATGTCCACGAAATCCACGTCCGCGCCACAGTAAAGCGCGCAGTTGGCCGAGGCGACAAAGCTGTTCGGGCTGGTCCAGACGGTCTTGCCCGGCCCGGCCCCCAGCGCCAGACAGGCGATGTGTAGGCCCGCCGTGGCATTGGCCACACCGACCGCATAGGCCACGCCATGGCGATCCGCAAAGGCCTGCTCGAATCGCGGTCCGGCGGGCCCTTGGGTCAGCCATCCGGAAGTCAGCACGTCCTGGACAGCCCTCAGATCGTCATCGTTGATGGATTGGGTCGCGTAAGGAATCATCTGCGTGGCCATCGCTAAGGTCATAGGTGTCCGATCTTGTCCCTGTTCCGAACGATCCAGGCTTGCAGTTCCTCGACTGACATCCACTCCGCATTGGTGTCGCTGGCATAGGTGAAGCCCTCTGGCACTTTGTTGCCATCCTTGATCCGCTTGAAATCTTCATGCCAACTGTGGATCGCCGGCAGTATCTTGAAGTGCTCCGGGTACTCGAAGGTGTAGTGGGCATCTTCGGCGCCAATCATCTGCTCGTGCAGCTTTTCGCCAGGACGGATGCCGACTATCTCATGCCGGCCATCCGGATCGACCGCCCGCGCAATGTCGGTCACCTTCATCGACGGTATCTTCTTCACGTAGATCTCGCCGCCTTCCATGTCCTCGAAAGCGTGCCAGACCAGTTCCACGCCCTGTTCCAGCGTGATCATGAAGCGGGTCATGCGCGCGTCGGTGATGGGCAGCGAGCCTTTGCCCTTCTGCGTGAGGAAGAAGGGGATCACCGAACCGCGCGAGCCCATGACGTTGCCGTAACGCACGACAGAGAACTTGCAGCCGGTCGCGCCCGCGTAGGAGTTGCCAGCCACAAAGAGCTTGTCCGAGGCCAGCTTGGTCGCGCCGTACAGGTTGACCGGGCTGCTGGCCTTGTCCGTGGACAACGCCACCACACCTTTGACGCCGCGATCAATGCAAGCGTCAATGACATTCATCGCCCCGTTGACGTTGGTCTTGACGCATTCAAAGGGGTTGTACTCGGCGGTGGGCACGATCTTGGTCGCCGCCGCATGGACTACAAAATCGACACCGTCCAGCGCCCGGTACATCCGCTCGCGATCGCGCACATCGCCAATGAAAAAACGCACTCGCTCATCGCCGTGATATAGCTTGGCCATCTCCCACTGCTTGATCTCGTCTCGCGAATAGATGATCAGCTTGCGGGGGTTGTAGCGCTTGAGGGTCATGGGCACGAAAGTATTGCCGAACGAGCCCGTACCTCCAGTGATCAGAATGGTTGAATTGTCCAACACGGCAAGCTTACCTTGGTCAGAAAAAAGATTTCAATTGTGTACCACCGGACGCGGGTCAGCCGACAAAGAGCCGCCTGAGGCAACCGCGTGGCAGATGACACCGGCCACTCGCGAGGCTGCGCCACCGTCACCACGATAGCTGGGATCGGTGGGGGAGACGGTGCCAGCAAGCACCCGATCCAGCACCATCGGCAAGTCGGCTGGCGTAGGAGCAGGGGTCGAAACGCGCTCTTTCGCAAGACTGAACCATACGAAAGCTGCAGGTGAATTTTCCACCGATATCACAGGCCGTCCGCCGACCGCAGACTCCAGGCCAACCGTAGAAGTCTGGACGACCACCGCATCAGCAGCCAGGATCAAAGGGTGAATGGGCTCTTTGGGCGGTTCACTGAAGTGAATGCGCGGTTCATCGGGAACCCGTGGATACTGGGTCCAATCACTCGGGTGGTAGCGCACAATCAAGGCAAGATCTTCTCGTTGCCGCACGTGCTCGCGAAGGACGGCCTCGATCTCGAGAGGTAGCACCCGCCCGACCGGAATTGGAGTGGCGGGATGAGCGACTGGCTCCCAATGACCTGCAAACAGGATGGTTCGCAGCCCCTGCCATCCCCGTGCCTCCAAGAAACTTTGGGCCGCCCGCTTGTTCGCCGGGTTGAACAATCCGTCGAACGCCGGATTTCCGGTAACGACAACACCTTTGGGAGGAAAGCCACGTGCGATCAGGCGGTTGCGTACGCCTTCGGAGATGACACAGGTCCAATCAGGCTTCGTCTCGTGCATCACATAGGTGTCGCTGTCCAGGCCAAACAGGTCAATCATGCCTATTGCGGGAATGCCCAGCGCACGCGCCGTATCGAGGGCGGCACGTTCACTGCGAGGCGAATTGGTGGCCACGACCGCGTCGGGCTGCAGGGCGTCCATCACCGCACGCATGAAGTGCAGGGGCCGGAAGCCATATCGGCCCTGCTCGCGGTAGAGGTCGGCTGCCCCCGCCTCGCCGTGCTGCGCAATCAGGTCCAGGTAGTTGATGCCGAGGTAGGCGATGGTTTCTTCGCGCGGCACGTCCGGGCTGGTGTTGCCTTCGGCCAGCCGTTCACCCCAAGCGCGGGCCGCATCAGCATCCACCAGATGCAGCAAGTCCTTATAGCCGAGGGTGTCGGGGCGTACCGCCTTGGCCTTGAGGTGTCCGGTGGTCAGGGCCAGCAGCTGACATTGCACACCGGGCAGCAGCGCTTCCAGCTCGCACATCACCGGCAGCACCATGCCGATGTGGCCACCGCCGTAGCTGACGAACAGGACCTTGGGCGGCTGGCTCATGCGAAAGCGTCCTGATGCCACACCGCCAGCGCCGCCAGCGCCCGCAGTTCCCGCGTGAAATTGCCTCGCCCATCGCGGTGACGGTCCAGCATGGTGGCGACCACGGCCGGCTCGAACATCTCATCGATCAGCGGGCTCTGTGCAAGCGTCCGGCGCAACCAGTCGTGCAATTCGCCCTTGAACCAGTCGCCGATGGGCACGGTGAACATCTGCTTCTTCCGGTAGGCCAGATCTTCGCCGATCAGCGGCACGGCGGCGCGTTTGAACCAGTGTTTCTTGTCACCCTGCGGCGACAGTTTGGTCGCTCCGCGGGAACGGAAGGCGAATTCCATCATCCGCCAGTCCAGGAACGGCGTGCGCGCCTCGATGCTGACGGCCATGCCCATGCGGTCGGGCTTGACCAGGTTGTTGCCGCTCAGCAGCAGTTGCATGTCGAGGTACAGCGCCTGATTCACCCGGTCGAAGTGAGCGGCTTCCTCGAACCAGGGCTTGGCCGCGACCGAGAAACTGTCGATGCCATCCAGCCGCGCCCGAAGCTCCGGCCGGTACAGCGCGGTCTTCGCTGCCGGTGCGAACAGCGAAATGGCATCAAAGTAATGCCGCTGGAAGTCAGCATCCGACAGTGTGAACGCGTCCGACCGCCCGAAAAAAGCGGCGTATTTGTCGTACCCGGCAAACAGCTCGTCGCCGCCATCACCGGTCAGCACCACCTTGACGTGCTTCGCAGCCAGCTCACTGACCCGCAACGTGGGCATGAACGAGGCATCGCCGTGCGGCTGGTCCAGGTGGTGCAACACCAACGGCCAGCGGTCCAGCATGTTGAGTTCGGCGACTTCGCTCGTGTGGTCGCAGCCGAAGCGCCGCGCCGCCTCCATGGCAAAGGCCGACTCGTCATAGCGCGGGCCTTCAAAGCCGATGCAGAAGGTCTTGACCGGCCGGTCCACATGGCGCGCCATCAGGCCGACGACGGTGCTGGAATCGACGCCGCCCGACAGAAAGGCACCAAAAGGAACATCGGCGCGCAGGCGAATGCGGGTGGCGTCGTCCAGCAGCGCCAGGAACTCCTCCGCCCATTCGTCGAACGCGAAGTCCCGCTCGCGTTGGTCGGCCAGGCGCCACCAACGCCGGGTCTGCACCGAGTTGCCTCGCCCGAACCGCATCCAGGTGCCGGGCAACACATGACGAACGCCTTGGTACGCGGTCCACGGAACGGGGACGTAATTGAAGCTCAGGTAGTGGTGAATCGCTTCCAGATCAATAGCAGACTGTGACCGTTTGACGCTGGGTATGGCCCAAAAAGCCTTGATTTCCGACGCGAATAGCATGCGCTGGCCGTCATCGGCCACGTACAGCGGCTTCACGCCGATGCGGTCGCGCGCCAGGTACAGCGCGTCTTCGCGGGCGTCGTCGATGGCGATCGCGAACATGCCGTTCAGTCGTTTCAGGCAGGCAATGCCTTCGCGCTCGTACAGGCGCAGGATGACCTCGGTGTCCGAATGCGTGTCCAGCCGCACGCCTTGCTGCCGCAGTTCGGCCGCCAGTTCGACGTGGTTGAAGATTTCGCCGTTCTGCACCACGGCGATCTGTCCGTCGTCGCTCACGAAGGGCTGGTGGCCGCCCCCGATGTCGATGATGGACAGGCGCCGGTTGCCCACGGCCACGCCGCGTGCCGGGGCGTGGTGGACGCCTTCGTCGTCCGGCCCGCGGTGCACCAGGCTGCGGGCCATGGCGCGCAGGTCGTCGGCCGGCAGCTCGTTGCCGCGGCGATCCCAGTAGCCGAAGATGCCACACATCTCAGTTGGCCCCCTGCCCGCTCAGGCGGCCCAGCGTCCACCAGATGATCCGGGCGTCCAGCCAGAGAGAATGCTCGCGGGCGTAGCGCAGGTCGGCATCCAGCCGCTGTGTGCCTTGCGCGTCTGAGCGGTACAGCGCCTGGGCCAGTCCAGTGATGCCCGGGCGCACGCTGCAACGCAAGGCCCAGTCCGCTTCGGAATACAGGCTGCGCTGCGCCGGCACATCGGGGCGCGGCCCGACCAGGCTCATGTCGCCCAGCAGCACGTTGATCAATTGCGGCAGCTCGTCGATGCTGGTGCGCCGGATGAAGCGGCCGACGCGGGTGATGCGCGGGTCATTGTCGGCCGTGAAGTAGGGTCCGATCGCGGCCGCGTTCTTCACCATGCTGCGGAACTTGTACATGCCAAATTCCCGCCCGCCCCGACCCACGCGGGTCTGACGGAACAGCACGGGCAGGCCGGATTCGGACGCAATGAACAACGCCGTCAGCACCAGCAGGGGGCTCAGCGACAGCAGCGCAATCAGCGCCAGCACCATGTCCAGACACCGCTTCAAGCTGCAGCCTCCGCGGCGGGCGCCAGACGCGTTGCGATACCGGCGATGACGCCCGCAATGCGCACCCGGTCCGCTTCCCGTTGCGCGGCCGATCGTTGGGACAGTTCGAACTCAACCTGGCGCAAGCGGTCCACTTCGGTTTCGAACGGATGCGCCGGCAGGCCCGATGCCGCGGGCCGATGAAACGTCCGCGACAAGATCACTGCCCGCGACCCCAGACGCACATGCTCGGCCAGCACGTCGCGCCCCGGCAGCAGGCCTTCGTCCAGCCGGGCGACGCCGCCAAAACCAAAGCGCAGGCCCTGGCTGCGCGCGGCCGCGGCCACGCCAGCCACGATGCCGCTGGCGAGCGGCTCGAACATGAAGCGCAATCCCAAAGACAGATGCAAGTCATTCAGGCCCACGTAGATCTCGTGCAGGCCGGGAGTAGCGACCCAGTCGTCCAGCGTGGCCAGCGCGCCGGCAGTTTCCAGCAAAGGCACGACGGGCGCCCGTCCGGCCACCAAGGCCGAGAAGGAACGCAACTCATCGGCCGTCGTGAACATCGGCAACATCAGCAGGTCCGCGCCCCGCGCCAGCACCGCATCGACCTCGTCCGCGCTCTGCGGGTTCAACGGATTCACGCGAACCATCAGCGGCGCACGACGGAGCACGTCTTTGATCCGCGCCACGTCGTCCAGCTGGTGCTCGCTGATGAAGGTGTTGCGCCCGGCCTGCCGTTCGGCCTTGCCCAGCCGCTCCAGGTCCACCCACAGCCGCATGCCATCCAGCGCGTCGCAGCGGCGCGCAAACGCGGGGTCGTTGGTGATCTGTATGAGTTCAAGCATGGCTGTCCCGGATTATCGCCGCAGCGCATGGCGCAAGTCGGGACCGGAAAGCAGGCCGATGAACACCACGGCGAATGCGGAAGTGACCGCCAAGGTGAGTCCCGTTGGCGTGTCGACGGCCGGCAAGGCGTGCCTTATCCAGGCGGCAAGCATGACGCCCGACAAGGTCGCTGCCATCAAACGAAGCGGCAGCCAGCGTTTCGCTGCGGAACCCAGGGCGACCAGTACCACCGCAGCAACCGTCACGTAGGCCAGGTTCAGCATCACCATCAGACGTTCACCGTCACCGCCGGCCCAGTTGCCGGCGCCCAACAGCCCGGACAATACGGCTCCATAGGCCAGAGCGGCAAGCCGCATCTTGCCCTGCACCGCCAATACGGTCAGCCCCACCGCGGTGACTGCCTGGGGCAACAAACTCCACGCACCACTTGCGCCCCAAAGGGCAACCCGGCTCAGCGCTGGCGGATCCATGCGGCCCCAGCCGAACAAAAGCGCAGCCAGCGACGGTGCGCCCAAAAAAAGTCCTGCGGCCGCGGCGCAGGCCAAAGTCCAGGCCAGCGCCATGGCAGCCCGGATGGCGGTATCGGCCGCCGCAGACCGGTGTCCCGTGTCAGTGCGGTCCGCCAATGCCCGTGCGATGGCGGGAAACGCGAGTGTGGCGACCAGCTGAATGGCCAGGACCAGCGGCAACTCGATCAGTTTCCACGCGTAGTTGAAGGTCGCCAATGCCCCTTCGCCCGACTGGGAAGCCAATGATCGCGCGACGAAAGGCAGCGCCAGCGGCAGGCCCGCCGACAGCCCCGCCCAAAGCCACACCGATGCGGCGGGCGAGGCGGGCCCGTCCCCTGACACCGGGACCCGGATCGCATCGGTCCCATCGCCCGGAACGACACCGCGCCGCAAGCGCCACGCCTGCCAGAGCAGGCGCAGGCCCATGGCCAGCAGGAAAAAGAGACAAAAAACCCGAAAAGCCCACGTATTTTTGTGCTCTATCGCTATCCAAAGCATTGCACCGATCAACACCCCGTTGACCACCAGGTTGGCGCCGTACATGCCGGCAAAGTCGCGAAGATGCTGCAGCCGGGTGGACCACAGGGCAGCCAATAACGCCAGCGGAAGCGCCAAGGCGCTCCAGATCATGGCCTCAGAGGCCGTTTCACGCAGAGGTTGCGGGACACCCACCGCCAGAATCGACAGCGCTGGGTCACGGCCAAATCCCAGCAAAAGCCCCAGCCCGGCGCCCAACAGCAGCAGCGAGCGCGCCAGCCTGCGCTGGGTTGCCGCCTGTGCGTCCGGTGTCTGGCGCGCCCAATGTGGCAACAACACATAGGCCAGCGCGCCGCTGGCCAATAATCCGGCCACCCAGTCGGGCAGGGTCAACATCAGCACCACCACGTCGCCCAGGCCCGTTGCGCCAAATGCAGCAGCCTGGGCCGATTCGCGCGCGAGACCGAGAATGCGACTCGCCAGCAACAGGGACAGGGACAGCAAACCGGCGCGCAGCAACATGGCGCCGATTATGGATTCAGCCAAAGGATCACTCTTCAGAACCGGGGAGCCGAAAAAACTAAAATCCCCTGTTTCGGCGAATAGTGCCTGTGGCACCGCCTTCTGCTGGCGCCTGCCGCGCCCCTTACCCAGCCTGCCCATGTCCGAGACCACCCCTACCCCAGCCCCCCAGGATGAAAACCAGCTGATCGCCGAGCGCCGCGAAAAGCTCAAGGCACTGCGCGAGGCTCAGGCCCAAGGCAAAGGCGTCGCATTCCCGAACGATTTCAAGCCCGAAGACCATGCCGCCGCATTGCTGGTGGCGCATGGGGACAAACCGGCAGAGGCATTCACCGGCGACAATGCGATCACAGTTACCGCCAAGATCGCCGGCCGGATGATGCTCAAACGGGTGATGGGCAAGGCCAGTTTCGCGACGCTCCAAGACGCCACCGGACGCTTTCAGATTTACGTCACCCGTGATGGCGTCGGCGAAGAAGCCTACACGGCCTTCAAGCACTGGGACCTGGGTGACATCGTGGCGGCAGAAGGCACCCTGTTCAAGACCCGTACGGGCGAGTTGTCGGTACAGACGACCCACATCAGGCTCCTGACAAAAAGCCTGCGTCCCATGCCGGACAAGTTTCACGGCATCCACGACCAGGAGGTCAAGTACCGCCAGCGCTACGTGGATCTGATGACCGACGAGGCGGCCCGCAAGCGCTTTGTCGCCCGCAGCAAAGCCGTCAGTGGCATCCGCGAATTCATGGTCGCGCATGAGTTTCTGGAAGTTGAAACACCCATGCTGCACCCGATCCCGGGCGGGGCCAATGCCAGGCCCTTCGTGACCCACCACAATGCGCTGGAGCAGGAGATGTTCCTGCGCATTGCACCCGAGCTCTACCTCAAGCGCCTGATCGTGGGCGGCTTCGAGCGCGTGTTCGAGATCAACCGCAACTTCCGCAACGAGGGCATCTCGGTCCGGCACAACCCCGAATTCACCATGATGGAGTTCTATGCGGCGTACTGGAACTATCGTGATCTCATGGGGTTTACCGAGCAACTCATCCGCGATGCAGCACTCAAGGCCGTGGGTACGCTGCAGCTGAGTTACCAGGGTCGCGGGGTCGATCTGTCCCAACCCTTTGCGCGCCTGACCATCCGCGAGGCCATCTTCCAGTACACCGAAGCCGGCGCCCATGTGGACGACACCGCCTGGCTGATCAGCGCCCTCAAGAAGCTGGGCAAGACCGACGAGAAGGACAAGCTGTCCACCCGCAGCCTGGCCAGCCTGCAGGTGCTTTACTTTGAAGAAACCGTGGAAGACAAGCTCTGGCAGCCGACCTTCATCATGGAGCACCCCACCGAGATTTCCCCGCTGGCGCGCGCCAACGACGCCCGCCCCGAGGTGACCGAACGCTTTGAGCTCTACATCACCGGCCGCGAATTCGGCAATGGTTTTTCCGAGCTCAATGACGCCGAAGACCAGGCCGCCCGTTTCCACGCCCAGGTGGCGGCCAAGGACGGTGGTGACGACGAAGCCATGTTCTACGACCACGACTTTGTCCGCGCGCTGGAATACGGCATGCCGCCCACCGGCGGCTGCGGCATCGGCATCGACCGCCTGATGATGCTGCTGACCGACAGCCCCAGCATCCGGGACGTCATCCTGTTCCCGGCGCTGCGCCGCGAGCACGACACGCCGGCGCCCCGACGCGAGGCCTGAACGCCCCTTCCCCGCCCCGGGGGGAGTGTCAGGACCGGGGAATGTCGCGGGCTTCGACGTCGGTCACATCGTCCGCTGCGGGCCGGCGGACACCGGTTCGGACCGCGGCCCCGTCGGCAGCAGCCGTCGGGCGCCACCGGCCTTGCCGGCTTCGCACCACACGCCAGGTTTCCCACAGCGCGGGGCGCCGGCCGGTGAGCAGCGCCCGCAACACGACGAACAATGCCACCACCACCCCCGCCGCCAGCAGGCTGAGCGCAAAAACAGCCGCCAGGGCAGCCAGCAGGAATCGCAGCAACAGCGACAGGGTGCGCTGCAGGAGTGTGGACATCAGGATCATCCCTTCCGGCGCGAAAGCGCGCGCCTCGGTGAACAAGGTCTGCAGATGGGGACTGCGCCGCGAATGACCAGCCCCGGCGTCACCCCTGCCCCCAAAAAATCTGCTCCTCAGGGCAACAACGCCAGCGCCTGCTGGTAGGTGGTGCTGCACATCAGCGCATCCCACGGCGCCGGGATGCCGGCCGGCAGCAACGACAGGCGCCGCAGCTCGCTGGCTTCGCGCGCTTGCCAGCGGCCTTTGAGCTGGGCTTCCGCCAGTCCGTCCAGCAGTTCGTCCACCGCCTGGCCGCCGTCCAGGCTCTGGTTGCACAGCAGCACCAGGTCGCAGCCTGCGTCCAGTGCCGCCACCGCCGCTTCGGAGTAGCCCACCTCCCGGCCGTCGATCCGCCGGGCGCCGGCCATCGACAGGTCGTCACTGAAGATGGCCCCGTCAAAACCCAGCTGCCGGCGCAGGATGTCCTCCAGCCAACGGCGCGAGAAACCCGCCGGGCGGCTGTCCACCCGTGGATACACCACATGCGCGGGCATGACACTGGTCAGCACCGAACTGAGCCAGCCATACGGTGCCGCATCATCGGCGAGGATGGCCTTGAGGCTGCGCCGGTCGACCGGAATCTCGGTGTGGGAGTCGGCGCGCACAAAGCCATGCCCCGGGAAATGTTTGCCGCAAGCCGCCATGCCGGCGCGCAGCAGCCCGTGCATCAGGCTTTTGGCCAGCACGGTGACCACCCGCGGGTCGGCATGAAAGGCCCGGTCACCGATCACGCTGCTGCGGGACTGGTCGGTATCGGCCCAGTCCAGGTCCAGCACCGGGGTGAAGCTGAAATCCACGCCACAGGCGCGCAGTTCGGCCGCGAGCACGTAGCCGGCGGCGCTGGCCGCGTTCTGCGCCCGCAGGGCGCCCGAGCCGGCCGCCCCTTTGCCATCGTCCATCCACATCTGTCCGAAAGCCCGCATCGGCGGCAGGTGGGTGAAGCCGTCGGTGCGAAAGCGCTGCACCCGACCGCCTTCATGGTCGACGCAGATCAGCAGATCCTCCCGCACCGCCTTGATCTGGGCGCACAGCTCGGCCAGCTGGGCACGGTGGTGCCAGTTGCGGGCAAACAGGATCAGTCCACCGGTCAACGGGTGGGCCAGACGGCGCCGATCGTCGGCGTTCAACGCCGTGCCGGCGATGTCCAGAATCAGGGGAGCATGCGGGTTCATGGGAATCGAGAACGATAATGATGTCATTTTTGATAGCAAACAATGACCATTTGACGCTGGGTAATGGCCATTTTTATCACTATTTTTGTTCCACCACGCAGAAACTGGCTGCGTAGTCGGTCTCGTCGGTCACGCTGACGTGCGCCACCAGGTTGCGGGCCTCGAACCAGGTCTTCAAACCGCCATGCAGCACGATGGCCGGCTTGCCACTGACCTCTTTGGTGATTTCGCACAGGCGCCAGCTCATGGGCAAACGCATGCCCAGGCCAATCGCCTTGGAAAACGCCTCCTTGGCCGAAAACCGCGTGGCCAGGTAGCGCACACCCCGCTCCGGCCAGCGCACGCTGCGCGCCTGCCACACCGCCAGTTCGCCGTCGCTGAGCACTTTGCGGGGGAAACGGTCGCCGTGCCGCTCCAGGCTGGCGCGGATGCGGCGTACATCGCAGATGTCGGTGCCGATGCCGTAGATCATCGGCCCGCCGCGTCGATGCAGGCCAGATAACCGCGGACGGTGGCCGCATAGCCCTGTTCCAGCGCGTCGGCGATCAGGGCGTGGCCGATCGACACTTCCGCCACACCGGGCACGGCGCGCAGGAAATCGGTCAGGTTGTCCTGGCTCAGATCGTGTCCGGCGTTCACCCCCAGGCCGGCCTCGCGCGCGGCAGCGGCGGCGGCCGCATAGCGCGCCAGCTGCGTGGCCTGTCCCGCATGCCCCCACGCGGCGGCATAGGGCTCGGTGTACAGCTCCACCCGGTCGGCACCGACCGCGCGGACCGCCGCCATCTGTTCGGGCACCGGATCCATGAACAGGCTCACGCGCACCCCCAGCGCGCGGCACTCATGTATCACCGGACGCAGATGCGCGGCATCGTCCGGAAAACTCCAGCCGTGGTCGCTGGTGAACTGGCCCTGGCTGTCCGGCACAAAGGTCACCTGGTGCGGGCGCACCCGGCGCACAAAGTCCATCAGGTTGTGGAAGGGATTGCCCTCGATGTTGTATTCCCGGTCCGGCCAGTCCTGCATCAGCGTGGCGAGATCGAACACGTCCTGCGCCCGGATGTGCCGCTCGTCCGGCCGGGGATGCACGGTGATGCCGTGCGCACCGGCCTGCAGGCACTGCGTCGCCGCGCGGGTGACGGACGGGATGCCCAGATGCCGGGTGTTGCGCACCAGCGCAACCTTGTTGACGTTGACGGAAAGAGCGGTTGTGGTGGCCATCACAGGTTCTGCAGGTCGATCATCATCTGGCGGGTGCGCAGCGTGCCGGTGCCGCAATGGTAGTTCAGCAGCGTGCGCAGCTGGGGGCGAAGGCCGGCGCCGCACGCAGAACACGCACGCAAAGTTGCCGTGTAGGGCGCGCTGTCGTCCAGCGCAGTCTGCAAGGCGCGCCAATCGGTGCCGCTCAGCGTGGCGGAATCATCCGCGTGAGCCTCGCGCAGCCCCCCCTCGGGGACCAGGCAATAGCGCGCCCCATCGTTCAATGGCGCCAAGGTCAAGGTCTGGGAATCGAGCTGGGGCAGGAGGCCAATTTCGCGCAGCAAAAGCAACTCGAACGCACGCAGCGCGGTATGCATCAGATCATCGCCCCCACGGGCAAGCAGCTGAACGGCCGCGCCGTACACGTCGAACAGTGCTGGATGTGGGTCATCCCGGGCCAACAGTCGCATCAGCAATTCGTTGAGGTAGTAGCCTGAAAGCAGGTTGGCACCGGTTGGCATCACCTGGCCGCCCCCCCATTCGACCGATTTCAGGGTGCGAATCTCCGCATCGCCGCCGAAGCTGATCCGAAGCGGCTGCAAGGGCAGCAGCACCGGGCGATAGCTGGAGCTGGGACGCTTGGCACCTTTGGCCACGAGGGCAATGCGTCCGTGTTCGCGTGTGAACACTTCCAGAATAAGGCTGGACTCGCTCCAGTCGTAGCGGTGCAACACATAGGACGGCTCGTCGGAAATCCGCTTCATGGGTGCCTGGTCAGGGTCGTCGCGGACCCCGGCATTCACTCGTAGCCAAAGCTGCGAACCCGGGCATCATCATCGGCCCATCCCGAGCGAACCTTGACCCACAACTCAAGGAACACTTTGCACTCAAGCAGTTTCTCCAGATCCTGGCGCGCCTCGGTCCCGATACGCTTGAGCCGTTCACCCTTCTCGCCGATCACCATCGCTTTGTGACCATCCCGTTCGACCACAATGGTGGCTGCGATACGCAACAGCCGCCCGTGTGCCTTGCTTTTTTCCTCATCGAAACGGTCAATGATCACCGTGGAGGTGTAGGGCAGTTCGTCACCGGTCAAGCGAAACAGCTTCTCGCGAACCAGTTCGCTGGCCAGGAATTTCTCGCTGCGGTCGGTCAGTTCGTCTTCGGCGTACCACCACGGTTGCTGGGGCAGGTATTTGGCGCAGATAGCCAGTAACCGTTCGATATCACCCTTGTTCTTCGCCGACATCGGAACAAATTCGGTGAACGGATGGCGATCCTGCATCTGGCGCAACCAGGGTGCCACATCGGCACGGCGATGCACGGTATCGAGCTTGTTGGCAAGCAGCACCACGGGAGTCCCGGGCTTGAGCAGTGACAGCACTTGCGCATCGGCCGGGCCGAAGTGTCCCGCCTCGACCACAAATAGCACCAAATCGACATCTCCCACCGCACCCAGTACCGTGCGGTTCAGCGATCGGTTGAGGGCGGTGGCATGCCGGGTCTGAAAGCCCGGCGTATCAACAAAAACGAATTGGGGTCCACCCCCTTCGGCGTCGGCCAGCGTGCGAATTCCGGTAATGCGATGCCGTGTGGTCTGCGCTTTGCGCGACGTAATGCTGACCTTCTGCCCCACCAGCGCATTCATCAGGGTCGACTTGCCCACATTGGGTCTGCCGACAATGGCCACCAGCCCACACCGTTGGTTCGCGTTGGCGTCGGCGCCACCCTCGGGCTCCCCAATGATGGAATGAGAACCTTTTCGATCGATACCCTTCGTCAAATCGTCTCCTGTTGCTATATTTTCAGGATCGTTCATCGCTCACCCCGCTGGTGCAGTTGCACAAGCATCGCTTCAGCGGCCGCCTGTTCGGCCGCTCGCCGGGTGGGCCCGCTACCCGGCGCGGACAAAGCCCATTCCTTCACCTCGCAGTGCACATCAAACACCTGCTGGTGCGCGGCGCCCCGGGTCGCCGCAACACGATAGACCGGCAATTGCATTCTGCGCGCCTGCAACCACTCCTGCAGTCCGGTCTTCGCATCCTTGGCTGCAGCGCTCATGCGCGGGGTGATGTCAACCCGCTCGTACAGCCGATGGACCAGGGCACTCGCGGCGTCAAAGCCGGCATCCAGATACACCGCGCCGATGACGGCCTCCAGGGCATCCGCCAAGATGGAGGCGCGCGCCTGCCCGCCCGACCGCAGCTCACCCTCACCCAGGCGCAAATGGGTCGGCAAGCCAAAGTCAAGCGCCAGCTGGTGCAAGGTATCCTGGCGCACCAGTTTCGCGCGCACGCGCGAGAGGTCCCCTTCAGGCAGACTCTGAAGCCGCTGAAACAAAAGGCTGGCAACACCGAGATTGAGGACCGCATCGCCCAGGAACTCCAGGCGTTCATTGTGATCTGCGCTGAAGCTCCTGTGGGTCAATGCCTGTATCAGCAAGCCCGGGTAGCCGAAACGGTGTCCGATACGGGCTTGCAAACCCGCCAGAGAAGCGTCCGCGGTCACTTGGACCGACCGGCGTACTTCATCAGCAGGTAAGCCGGTCCGACCAGATGGATTTCACGGGTGTACTCGAACGCCACCACCACCTTGTCACCTTCCTTGGTGATCTCCAGATCCTGTGCCTTGATCGATGTGATGTTGTCAACGTCCGCTGTCCGCTGAAACAAGTTACGCACTTCACCGACGGTAGACCCTTCCGACGCTTTTCGCACCGCCTTGAGTACCGCCTGATATTCGATGGCCGTCGGCACAATTTGGGCACCGACTACGGCCAGAACGCCCAGCACGGCCGCCACAAACAGCAGGCCGATAAAAGTGATGCCCCTTTGGGCCGCGCGCGAGGCTGAGGTCATATTGCAATCCATCCCGATGAATGTGGTCAGTTGAAGGAGCCGATCCGGCCCAGGTTGCTGAAGTTCATCCAGACGAAAAACGCCTTGCCGACGATGTTGCGGTCCGGCACAAAACCCCAGTAACGCGAATCAAGCGAATTATCGCGGTTGTCGCCCATCATGAAATAGTGGCCCTCGGGCACCTTGCACACCACGCCTTCGATACTGTAGCGGCAGTTCTGCCGGTACGGAAAGTCATCGGTACCCTGGATAAAGGCCGGACGTTCCTTGTCCAGGATGAACCTGTGCGCCGTCGGACCGAGGGCCTCCTGCCCATGCTGGAAGTAGCGCATAACGGATTCGTCGAAGTACTCCGGTAGGACATGAACCGGAACCTCCTTGCCATTGATCGACAGGCGCTTGTTCAGGTAGGCAACCTCATCGCCGGGGACCCCTACGACCCGCTTGATGTAATCCATGCTGGGGCGCGGCGGGTATCGAAAGACCATCACGTCACCCCGCTGCGGAGGGGTGCCACCGGTGATTTTGGTATTGATGACCGGCAGGCGAATGCCGTAAGTGAACTTGTTCACCAGAATCAGGTCGCCGATTTCCAGCGTGGGAATCATCGAGCCGGACGGAATTTTGAACGGCTCGAACAGAAACGATCGCAGCAGGAATACTGCCACGATCACCGGAAACAGCCCCGCGGTCCAGTCCAGCCACCAGGGCTGCGCCAAAATGGCGTTGCTTGCCTGCGTGACATCCCCATCAACCTGGGTTATTCCCATGCGGGAGAGCTCTTCGCGACGCCGCGTATCTTCTGCCAGCAGCGTGTCAGCAGCACGCCGGCGTTGGGGCAGAAAGTAAAGACGCTCGGCGAGCCAATAAAGACCGGTGACAACCGTCGCCAGAAACAACAGCAGGGCGAAATTGCCCTCCAGAAATCCCAGGTACCATGAGCCGGCGTAGCCGACAAATCCCGCCAGGATCATCGCGGTCAAAACTTGCATCAGTCCTCCACTTGCAGTATGGCGAGGAATGCCTCTTGCGGGACCTCTACCGAGCCGATCTGTTTCATGCGCTTTTTGCCCGCCTTCTGCTTTTCAAGCAACTTTCGCTTGCGGGTGATGTCGCCGCCGTAGCATTTCGCCAGCACGTTCTTGCGCAGCGCCTTGATCGTTTCCCGGGCAATGATGTTGGCACCGATCGCCGCCTGGATTGCCACGTCGAACATCTGGCGGCTGATGATCTCGCGCATCTTGGCGGCAACGGCCCGCCCCCGGTACTGCGACTGGCTGCGATGCACGATGATCGAAAGCGCGTCGACCTTTTCGCCGTTGAGCAGGATATCCACCTTGACGACGTCGGAGGCGCGGTACTCCTTGAACTCATAATCCATAGAGGCATAGCCGCGGCTGACCGACTTGAGCTTGTCAAAAAAATCGAGCACGATTTCGCCTAGCGGCAGTTCGTAGGTGAGCATCACCTGCCGCCCGTGGTAGGCCATATTGAGCTGCACGCCGCGTTTCTGATTTGCCAGCGTCATCACCGGGCCCACGTATTCCTGCGGCATGTACAGGTGCACCGTCACAATAGGCTCGCGGATTTCCTGGATGCGTCCCTGTTCCGGCATTTTGGAGGGGTTCTCGACCATGATGACTTCGCCGTCGCCTTTGACAACCTGGTAGACCACACTCGGTGCCGTGGTAATGAGGTCCTGGTCGAACTCCCGTTCGAGACGCTCCTGCACGATTTCCATGTGGAGCAAGCCAAGAAAGCCACAACGGAATCCGAACCCCAAAGCCTGTGAAACCTCGGGCTCGAAATGCAGCGATGCGTCGTTCAGCTTGAGTTTCTCAAGGCTGTCACGCAACGCGTCGTACTGGTTGGCTTCGGTGGGGTACAAGCCGGCGAAAACCTGTGGCTGTATCTCCTTGAATCCGGCAAGCGGCTCGGTTGCAGGCCCCGCGTTATTCGGCAGCTTTTTCTCCAGTGTCACCGTGTCGCCAACTTTGGCCGCCTGGAGCTCCTTGATACCGGCGACGATGTACCCCACCTCTCCGGCCGAGAGGTTGTCCCGGGGTTGATTCGCCGGGGTAAACACGCCGAGACTCCCCGCCTCGTAGGCGGCACCGGTCGCCATCAGCTTGATGCGCTCACCTTTGAGCAGTCGTCCATCGACCACCCGCACCAGCATCACCACACCCACGTAGGTGTCGAACCAGCTGTCGATAATCATGGCGCGCAGAGGGCCATCGGGATTTCCCCTCGGCGCGGGCACCTTGGCGACAATGGATTCCAGAATATCGTCGATACCCATTCCAGTTTTGGCCGAACACGGGATCGCCTCCGAGGCGTCAATTCCGATCACGTCTTCCACTTCGGACTTGGCGTTTTCCGGATCGGCCTGCGGCAAATCCATTTTGTTCAGTACCGGCAACACCTCTACGCCGAGATCCAGCGCCGTGTAGCAATTGGCTACGGTCTGGGCCTCGACACCTTGCGAAGCGTCGACGACAAGCAAAGCTCCCTCACAGGCCGATAGCGAACGGCTCACCTCATAGGAGAAATCGACATGGCCGGGGGTGTCGATCAAATTGAGGTTGTAGACCCCCCCATCACGAGCACGGTATTGGAGGGATGCGGTCTGGGCCTTAATGGTGATCCCGCGCTCTTTCTCGATATCCATGGAATCGAGGACCTGGGCCTGCATTTCACGCTCCTCCAGCCCGCCGCACCGCTGGATCAGGCGATCGGCCAAGGTGGATTTGCCGTGATCAATATGGGCAATGATCGAAAAGTTCCGGATGTGCTTCATCAAACCTGCGCGCGGGGCGACGTGTGTACGGTAACGGGAAACGAAAAAAGGGCGCGCCAGCTTGAGACGCGCCCTGAACCAACAATCTTTGGCAACTGCGAAGGTTGGGACCGCATTGTAGGCAAAAAAAGGTGTCCCGCTCGTGATAGCAGTTTCGAACCCGTGCGCCGGCGGCGTTCTGTTGCGGAGGGGGTCACGCCCCCCCCGCAAGGAAGTCGCACCAATTTGAAGTGTATGAGTCCCCGAATTCAACGCCCAGGCTTCAGAAGGATGAACTGAGCCCATTCGCCTCGGCGGATCAGCAGGTGGACGGGCTTGCCTCGATCGAGCCGGGATGCAATCGCTTCGAAGTCCTTCAAGCTGCCTATTTCGTTATTGGCCACTTGGACAATCACATCACCCTCACGCAGACCGGAACGCGCTGCGATATCGGACACCGCCTCAATGCGAACGCCGCCTTTGATTCGCAGTTCCTTTTTCTGCGTGTCGCTCAGGTCACTCAAGGTCAGCCCCCACGCCTGGCCGGTTGGATTCGGGCGGTTCTTGTCATCCCGTTCCGGGACCTTTCGCGCCTGCTTCTCACCCTCCACTTCGCCGATGGTCACCACCAGTTCCTGCGTCTTGCCGCGGCGGAACACGGTAAGAGTACTGCGGGTTCCGGGTTTGGTGTTGCCGACGAGGCGCGGAAGATCGGAAGCTTTTTCAATGTTTCGACCATCCAGTTTGGTGATGATGTCACCGGCCTCGAGGCCGCCCTTTTCAGCCGGCGAGCCGCTTTCGACACCCCGGACCAGCGCACCATGCGGACGCCCGAGCCCTATGGATTCGGCGATGTCTTTGGACACCTGGTCAATCTGAACACCGATGCGTCCGCGGGTCACCCTCCCACTGGACTTGAGCTGTTCGCCCACACGCATCGCTTCGTCAATCGGGATCGCGAAGGCAATGCCCATGTAACCGCCCGATCGGGAGTAAATCTGGCTGTTGATACCAACCACTTCTCCGCGGAGATTGATCAAAGGCCCTCCGGAGTTTCCCGGATTGATCGCTACATCGGTCTGAATGAAGGGGAGGTATTCGCCGGTATCTCGTTGTTTCGCGCTGACGATACCTGCAGTAACGGTGTTGTCCAAACCAAAAGGAGAGCCAATGGCCACCACCCATTCACCAGCCCTCAATCGACCAACGTCGCCGATCTTGACGGCGGGCAACCCGCTCGATTCGATTTTTACAAGCGCCACATCGGTCCGCTTGTCCGCTCCGACGATTCGCGCTTTGAACTCCCGTTTGTCCGTCAAGGTCACCAGCACTTCATCCGCATCTTCGACAACGTGCGCGTTCGTCATGATGTAGCCATCGGCTGAGAGTATGAATCCTGAGCCAACGCCGCGTGGTCTCGCGTCCTCCTCCTGTGGGCGACCCGATCGCGGGCCGGGCTGGCGGGGCGCATTGGGCAACGGCACACCAAAAAAGCGGCGGAAGAACTCCTGCATTTCATCTTCCGCCGCGCCGCCACCCGACGCCGAGCGGGACTTCTCCAGGGTTCGGATATTCACCACGGAAGGACCGACCTGTTCCACCAAATCAGCAAAGTCAGGCAGTGCCCGCGCACTGGCCACACCCGATTGGGCATGCGCCGACGCCAAGCCCAATGCCAGATTGGCAGTACCGACTGACAAAGCAAGAAGAAAAACGGATACCAGATTTCTTTTCGACAGTTTCATCGTCAACCTTTCAGTCTCATTGGGAAACGAGGATGCAGAGCAAGAAGATGGGGACTCAGGGCCTGCGCACAAGAGCCTTTGCAAATAGTTGCAGAGTCGACAGCGGCACTTCACCTACGGCCGTGATCCACCAGTCATCGGTGCGCTGTCCCCAACTACCGGTTGCGCCCATGACCCGCGCTCCTTCGGTCTGGTGGCGCTGGCGATCATGGGGCTCCATGAAGAGCGAGACCGTCGCCAGCCCATCCGAGAAGGTCCACTGAACAATTGCGGCGCCACTCGGGACAGAGCCGCGTCGATAGCAGCTGACCGGACGAAATCCCGCGACGGGTGTGCGCAGATGCCAACCTTCTTCGGCCGCGGTGGTTGGAGTTTGCGCCAATCTCTCCTGACGATATCCATCTGTCTGGGTCATTTCGCGTGACAGGTGTTCCATACGGACCGGAGCGTTGATTTGCAACTCCGTAAACGCGACCTGTTCCAATGCCTTACCGTCGCCATCGAGTGTTTCTATCCGGAGCATCAAACCGGTGGTTCGTTCGCTCCAGATTCGGTAGCCATACCGTAGCGTGTCTTTCGGGACGATACGAAATCGCTCCGCATCGTGCCCGGCAACCCGCTCGGACCCATCCGACCGAAGCAGGTAATGGTCCGCAATTGTGTGATTTCCGCTTCGCAGCAAGCCCGGGAAAGTGGCGAGCCCCTGCCGCTGCTCGTTACGTACAACCCGCGAGTCCTGCAGAAACGTGACAACCTGTTCATTTCTCCTTATCGTCGTCCGCGGCGCTCCCGTCAACGATTCGATCTTCTCGATCTGTTGGCGCCCGTCGCAGACATGCCAAACCTTTGCTGCCGAAGAACCGCCCCCAGACTGCGTCACCACAACCGTTCCGACGAAGCTGCGCTGCCGTGCTGCTTCATGCAAACGAAGCAACCACTCTCCAATTGAGCGATCACCTTGAGGCGCCGGTTCAGCAGCCTGTACGGCAAGGGCAGGCAGCGTCAGAGCACCCGCCAGCATCCACAACAGCACCATCGAAAGCCGAAGGAAACGACTGCTGGTCCACTGGTAGTAATAAATCGGCGTCATTTCACCTGCAGAAACTGCTGCTACCCGTTTCACCGATGCGTCGAGTCAAAGGCGGCATTACGAACAAAGCCCGCCGGCATCTGAAGTGCCGAAGCCCCGCTGACCTGACGATGAGCGGCCAGCATTTCATCAAGGACCGGATCGCGCAATATCACCGTGCCACCCGATCCAAGTGACGACGACGGGTTGCCTTGGCTGCGTGCAGCTATTTGCGCGCCTTCGCGTAAACCCGGATTTTCTATCGCGGACCACGCCAACGCACCAACTGCCACAAACACAGCCACTCCCGCCACAGCCCGCCAAAGAAACAACGATTCATTCGCTGCGTCCGCTTGCCGATTCCTGCCGGCCTTATCCGGACGCCCGGCAGACCTTTGCTCCAATTCCTGTCGCGCACTTTGGCCACCCGACATGATCTCGACATCGATACGAGCCCGAACCTTTGAAACGAACTGCGGGGTGACAAGTGGCAAGGGCTGGTTTCCCGATTTCAAGGTGTCGCCGATCACGTGGTACGCCTTCCATGACACGAGCGCCCTTTCGTCAGCACAAAGACCAAGGAGCGCATCGTCCAACTCGGCAGGCAAGACGCGACCGTCCATCAGGTCGGACACCATCTGCCCCGGGTCTGCATTCGGGGACGCTCCAGATAATTCCTCAATACCAACTACCATCTTTTTCCCCCTTGGCTTTCCAATAGCGGACGAATCTGCTGCGAAATCGCTTCGCGGGCACGGAAAATCCGCGATCGAACGGTTCCGATCGGACAATTCATCGCGACAGCTATCTCCTCGTAAGTTAAGCCTTCCATTTCACGGAGCACAATGGCTTGACGAATATCCTCGGGTAGAGCATCAAGTGCTTTTTGTACGTGTCGCGCAATTTCTCGTGCGGCATACTCGGTTTCTGGCGTCTCCTGGGTGCTTTGTTCTTCCTGGGGCGAAGAAGTTTCACTTTCTTCGTCCGCTTTGTGGAGCGTGCTCTCGAATACGACCGGATCCCGCCGCAAATCCATCAGTGACTTTTTCGCTGTGTTGACGGCAATTCGGTAGAGCCACGTATAGAACTGTGCATCGCCGCGAAACTGATGCAATGCCCGCCAGGCCCGAACGAAGGTTTCCTGGGCGATGTCTTCCACAAGTTCGGCGTCACGCACAAACCGCCCTATCAGCCGGTGGATGCGCCTCTCGTACTTGACGACCAGCAGATCGAACGCCCGGGTATCCCCGGCCATGGCCAACTCAACCAGACGCGTGTCGGTATCGGTCAGATTGGGGCTAGGTGTTTCGATTGTCAACGGATGGACTGAGTTCTCAAAGGCTTTCCAGATCGGCGGGCCCGCCGCTACGCCTTGATCTGGCCCCCGTGATCCGCCAGAGAACTGGGCGGCGCCGAATATACCGCACAACGCAGCAAATGCCATTTCCCCGAGTCCGAGCCGGAATCCAGCCAGAACCAGCGTGTATTTGTGGGCCACCTGGCCTGCGCGCCGGGTTCGTCATCTCCGGTAAAGCAGATCAGCAAATGGGTCCCCAGGTCGATCCGAACCTGGGGCTGAAAAAGCGGCTGCGAAGCTTCCGCGTGTATCCATAGCCATCCCGATGCGGACCACACGAGCTCTCCCGGTCGCCCCAGTTGCACCCATGCCTGCCATGCAAGAAGCCATTGAATACCCATCGCCACGCCAGATGCCACTGTCGCCGGTAGCCCCGGACGGACCAAAAACACCATCCACGCCAGGAGGACTGCAGTCGCAAGGCAAAGGCCCGCAATGAAGTGACCTAAAAGGCGCGAACGCCCCACCGGGTATTGCACCGACGGGGCGTACCGGCTCACCTGGTCAGACGCGCCGAAACACCAAGCTGCCGTTGGTTCCGCCAAATCCGAAATTGTTCTTCAGGGCAAAATTCAAAGGCCGGTGACGTGCTTGGTTGGCGCAGTAATCCAGATCGCACTCCGGATCCTGGTTGGCTATATTGATCGTGGGAGGACAGATTTGATGGTGGATCGCCAGCACGGTAAAAAGGCTTTCCAGGCCACCCGCCCCACCCAGCAAGTGACCGGTCATTGATTTCGTGGAACTGATCACGGTTTGTGCTGCATGATCACCCAACGCCGCCTTGATCGCGTTGGACTCGTTGACATCACCCAAGGGGGTCGACGTGCCGTGTGCGTTAACGTAGTCGATCTGGTCTGGGTTGATGCCGGCATTACGCATCGCAGCAACCATGGCCCTCCGGGGGCCGTCCATGTTCGGAGCCGTCATATGCCCAGCATCTGCACTCATGCCGAAGCCCGCCAGTTCTGCGTAAATGCGGGCGCCGCGGGCTTTGGCGTGCTCCATCTCTTCAAGCACCAATACCCCGGCACCTTCGCCCAGAACAAACCCATCCCTGTCTTTGTCCCATGGGCGGGATGCGGCTTTGGGGTCGTCGTTTCGTGTCGAAAGCGCCCGCATGGCCGCAAATCCCCCTATCCCCAAGGGAGAGACTGTTGCCTCCGCGCCACCAGCGACTACGACGTCGGCATCACCATACTCGATCAGGCGGCCCGCTTCCCCAATGCAGTGCAGGCCGGTTGTACAAGCCGTGACAATGGCAAGGTTCGGACCTTTGAAACCGAAACGCATCGACACATGACCTGAAATCATGTTGATGATCGAAGCCGGAACAAAAAACGGAGTGATCCGTCGTGGACCACGAGCCACCAGTTCGGCCTGCGTGTTCTCGATAAGGGGCAATCCGCCAATTCCCGAACCGATCACACAACCTACACGACTCGCGGAATCCTCATCCAGTTGGTCACCGAAGCGGATTCCGGCATCCCGAACCGCCTGATCCGCAGCGGCAATGCCGTAGTGGATAAACGTATCCATAGTCCGCGCTTCTTTCGCAGACATGTAACTCTCCACGTCGAATCCGCGAACCTCACCGGCAATGCGACTGGAGAAGGCAGAAGCATCGAACTTTGAAATATGGTCGATTCCGGATCGACCCGCCAACAGGTTGGACCACGCCTCCCCCACCGTGTTGCCCACGGGGCTGATGCAGCCCAAACCCGTGACGACAACGCGACGACGGGTCATCAACAATCAAGCCTGCTTGGACAGGGCGTAATCGATAGCGGCCTGGACCGTCGTGATCTTTTCCGCGTCTTCGTCAGGGATCTCGATCCCAAACTCATCTTCGAGCGCCATGACCAGTTCAACGGTATCCAGCGAGTCAGCGCCCAGATCGGCAACAAACGCCTTTTCATTTGTCACCTGGGATTCTTCAACACCGAGTTGTTCGGCGATGATTCGTTTGACTCGTGCTTCAATATCACTCATGGTTCCCTCTGAGGGTTGTGAAAAAAGTGGATTTTACTCATGCTAGGGAGATCGCCCTAGCGGACAGGCTCGCCAGATCAGGCCATGAACATGCCGCCATTGACATGGATCTCTTGCCCTGTGATGTACGCCGCGCCGGGGCCCGCCAGAAAAGCCACCAAATGGGCCACATCAGCGGGCTTGCCCAGATGCCCAAGCGGTATCTGGTCCAAGAGCGCCTTTTGCTGCTCAGGCGGCAACGCCGCTGTCATATCGGTTTCAATGAATCCCGGCGCCACACAGTTCACAGTGATGCGACGACTGCCAAGCTCACGCGCCAAAGCGCGGGTCATACCGGCAACGCCCGCTTTCGCCGCAGCATAGTTTGCCTGCCCCGGGTTGCCTGACGCACCTACGACACTGGTGATGTTGATGATGCGGCCATGTCGCTGTTTCATCATGGGGCGAATAACGGCACGGCTGAGCCGGAAAACCGCATTGAGGTTGGTGTCAACAACAGCGGTCCAGTCAGCGTCGCGCAAGCGCATGGCGAGCATGTCGCGGGTTATGCCCGCATTGTTCACCAGCACGTTCAGTGATCCGAATTCACGAACCATCTCGTCAATCAATGCCTCTGCCGCGTTTGGATCGTTGACGTCGAGTCGTGCGCCCCGACATCCTTCATGAACCGAAAGGGTGCTGCTGATTCGTTGAGCGCCTTCATCCGTGGTGGCTGTGCCGACAACTTTAAATCCGGAACGCGCCAACTCCAATGCGATTGCCGCCCCAATCCCACGTGAAGCGCCTGTAACCAGGGCGATTTTGCCTGCCTCGTTGCTTGTATTCATTCTGATGATTCCTTATGCAGCAGGGATGCATCCCGTCAGCTGCGCAAATGCGCCAAAACCTCGGTGAGGCTCACACTGTCATGAACTGCGAGTCCACTCATTCCAGCGTCAATTCGACGGACCATACCGGTGAGAACTTTGCCCGGCCCACTTTCGACAACGGTCTCAACACCCCGTGCACGAATCGCCTCTATGGTCTGGACCCAGCGCACCGGCCCGAAGGCTTGCCGGTAAAGTGCGTCGCGGATGCGCCCGGGATCATGTTCAACCATGACGTCAATGTTGTTCAGCACGGGAATCATGGGGGTTGCGAGTTCAGTCCGCGAAAGCCGTTCCTTGAGCTTTTCCGCTGCAGGTTTCATCAAACTCGAGTGAAAAGGCGCTGAAACCGGCAGAGGCAAAGCCCTCTTCGCGCCACCGGATTTCAGGATTTCACAGGCCTTTTCCACGGCCATGCGGGTACCGGCAATGACCGTCTGGACAGGGTCATTGAAATTAACCGCCTCTACGACCTCGTGGCTTGCCGTGCCAAACGCTTCCGTCGCCTCGCGACAGCCGGCAATGACCCGTTGGGCATCCATGCCCAAAATCGCGGCCATCGCACCACGGCCAGCAGGAACCGCCTCCTGCATTGCCGTTGCACGAAGACGGACCAAGGGGATCGCCTGCGCGAGACTGAGCGCTCCAGCGGCCACCAACGCTGAATACTCGCCGAGTGAATGACCTGCCATGACCTCCGGAGTCGCTCCCCCCTCGGCACACCAGACCCTCCAGGCAGCAACGCCCGCAAGCAACATCACCGGCTGGGTATTGGTGGTCAGCGCGAGAATCTCCTTCGGGCCCTCATGGATCAACCGACCCAGGTCCTCCCCGAGCGCGTCGGATGCCTCTTCGACCGCCTGCGCGACCACCGGATGACTACCCCACCCGTCCAGCATACCGACGGCCTGCGACCCCTGGCCAGGGAAAACTATGGCAAAACGTTTGTTCATCTCGTACTCGTCAACCAATTTGAAGGGAATCGCTCCGCGTTACGGAAGACAAACCGGCAGTTACATCTGCAAAAGCACCGAACCCCAGGTAAACCCGCCGCCAACACCCTCAAGCAGCACCCGATCACCGCCATGGACTCGACCGTCGCGCACCGCGCAGTCCAGCGCCAATGGGATTGATGCTGCGGAAGTATTGCCATGCTGATCCACCGTGACAACCACCTTATCCATGGAAATTCGCAACTTGCGCGCGGTACTCTGCATGATCCGAATATTCGCCTGGTGCGGGATCAGCCAGTCCACGTCGCCACTGTCCAAGCCAGCCCGCGCAAGAACCGTCCGGGCGGAGTCTTCCAGTACCCCGACTGCAAGCTTGAACACAGCCTGCCCATCCATCTTCAGCATCGGATCACCCAGAATTGCACCTCCGGACACATGTCCGGGAACACACAGAATCCCTACATGTCGTCCATCCGCATGCAGATCCGTTGCAAGAACCCCGGGCTGCTCCGAAGCCTCCATCACAACTGCCCCGGCCCCATCACCGAACAAAACGCAAGTGGTGCGGTCGTTGAAATCCAACAAACGCGAAAAAACCTCCGCGCCGACAACCAACACGCGGTTCGCGCTGCCACTGCGTATCATGGAATCAGCGACTGTCATTGCATAGACGAAACCGCTACACACTGCCTGTACGTCAAACGCCGGACATCCGGCAACGCCCAACTTGTGTTGGAGAATTGCCGCCGTTGACGGAAAAACCATATCCGGCGTAGACGTCGCCACGACAATCAAATCCAACGATGCGGCGTCCATCCCGGCAGCACCCAGCGCTCTCTTCGATGCCTCCAGCGCGAGGTCGCTCGAAAACACGCCATCCGCAACAAAGTGCCGTGCGCGGATACCGGTTCGCTCGACGATCCACTCGTCCGAGCTTTCAACCCCACGGCGCGCAAGTTCAGCCACCAGTTCGGCGTTGGACACCCGATTCGGCGGAAGGTAACTGCCGGTTCCCCGGACACATGAAAAACGGTTCATCAGACTTATGCACCCATGGTCGAGACAGGTTCGGCTTCACTTTGGGCCATGAGCGGCGCAGCGTGGGCGATACGCTTGCGGACCTTGTCGAGTAGTTGATTTCGCGAGGCATCATACGCGCGGTCAAGCGCGAAACCGAATGCCAGGACATCGGCCGATCCATGGCTCTTGAATACCAAGCCCTTCAGCCCGAGCAAGGCCGCCCCGTTGTAGCGACGATGGTCCACCCTATTCTTGAACCCCTTTAGAACCGGATAAGAGACGATAGCGGCAATTTTTGTCCAGATACTGCGAGAAAACTCCTCTTTGAGCATGGCGCCGACCATGGTCGCCAAACCCTCGCTGGCTTTCAGGGCCACATTCCCGACAAAACCGTCGCAAACAACAATGTCGGTTGTCCCTTTGAATATGTCGTTGCCTTCGACATTCCCGAAGAAGTTGAGATCACCTGCATTTCCTGCCATTCGAAGCAATTCACCTGCCTGCTTTATGACCTCACTCCCTTTGATGGTCTCCTCACCGATGTTGAGCAGCCCGACCGAAGGGGCCTGCTCCGACTGAGTCACCGAAACCAAAGCCGAGCCCATGACCGCAAACTGCAGCAGGTGCGCGGCACTGCAGTCGACGTTAGCTCCCAGATCAAGAACCGTGGTTGCGCCCCCGCGCGCGTTGGGGAGAAAGGATGCTATTGCCGGGCGATCAATGCCCTCGACGGTCTTGAGCACATACCGCGCGATTGCCATCAGGGCACCGGTATTACCCGCAGAAACCGCTGCGTCAGCACGCCCCTCCTTGACCAGATTGATCGCGACCCGCATCGACGAATCTTTTTTTCGACGCAACGCGACTTCAACCGGATCGTCCATACCCACCACCTCGGTCGCTGTCACAAAGACGGCGCGATCGTGGGAGAACTCTTTGAACGCGTCCGGCAATCCAACCAAAATCAATCGGACATCCGGGTGACGATGCAGAAACTCGCGGCAGGCTGGCAGGGTAATTGAGGGCCCGTAGTCGCCCCCCATACAGTCGACGGCAACAGTAGTCATGTCATTTGGACCACATCAGTTCGATCCGAGGATTGCCGGCCAATCAGCTCGGCCAGAAAACGAAAAGCCCGCTGCGAACGGATTCAACCGTCGCACCGGGCTCATGGAACCAGAAAGTTCAGGCTTCGGATTTGTTCTTCAGAACCTGACGCCCGCGGTAGAAACCATTCGGGCTGATGTGGTGGCGCAGATGGGTCTCACCCGTCGTCGGCTCGACGGCGATTCCAGGAACGTTGAGCGCGTTGTGCGAACGGTGCATACCGCGCTTCGACGGAGATTTTTTGTTTTGCTGGACGGCCATGGCGGCTCCTTCACTCTGTAACTGCAACCGCTCGGTTTTCACCGGAGCGACCGCCTGATCGGATGGGAATTTGACCCCACAGCCAAAGGTACTGCGGGCGAAGCCTGACATTATAGTCGATTAAGCTACGAGGACCTCACTACTGATTCAGCCGCATTTTCGCCAACGCGGCGAACGGGTGGGGTCGCTCATCTGCTGCACCCTGGGCAGATCCCGCTGAGAGGCCCGCCGCCGGCTCAGGGCACACATCATGGCGAGGCACCAGTGGCATCGCAAGCAGCAATTCATCTTCCAGCAATTCGATCAGGTCAAGGCTTCGGCTGCTTACCAGTACGTCCTCCTCCATTTCATCGTCAAGGGCGCTGGCGGTGGCCTCATCGGCGACGAAACGGAACCACCGATCGACCATCAACTCGACCATCATGGGTCGCAGACAACGCTGGCAAGTTCTCGCAAGCTCGGCACGGGCACGCAAACGCACCCATTGTTGGGGGCTCGGCGAGTTCATGTCGCGCAATTCCCCGGCGGCTTCCCAATCCACGGCACTCGATGCCCCCGTTTCGCACTCGGCTGCCAAACGGTCCAATCGTGCCATTGGCACCTGCCCCGTCAGGGTGGCGCCTGCTGCCGCAAAAGCGGGAACGTCCAAACGTTCAACCTGGAAGTCTTTTGTCATGGGGCCAGTGTAAGAGAATCACCGAATGAACGATTTGACCAATGTCCCCACCCGCTCGCTTGTACTGGGGTCAACCTCGCCCTACCGCCGAGAGTTGTTGCAGCGCTTGCGGGTTCCGTTCACCGTCGACCGGCCCGCAGTTGACGAGACACCCAGGGATCGCGAGAGTCCACTCGATCTTGCAAAGCGACTGGCCTTGGGAAAGGCGCGCGAAGTCGCGCAGCGCCATCGACAGGCGGTGGTTATCGGTTCCGATCAGGTCGCTGATCTCGCCGGGGAGCCACTGGGAAAACCGGGCAACCATGCCAACGCCGCCATCCAGCTCAATCGGATGAGCGGACAGCTTGTAACGTTCCACACCGCTGTCGCCGTGGTGTGCCTCGAAAATGGCTTCGAATCCCTGGAAGTGGCCCCGGTCTTCGTCCGCTTTCGGGCACTCAGTCCCGAAGAAATCGAACGGTATCTGCAGGCCGAGACTCCCTACGACTGCGCCGGGAGCGCCCGCAGCGAAGGACTCGGCATCGCTTTACTGGAACGTATCGACAGCGATGACCCGACGGCACTGGTCGGTCTGCCGTTGATTCGCACCGCCCGAATGATTCGGGCGGCGGGCTGCTCAATCCTATGACCGGATCTGCGATACCCAACATTGCCGACGCACGGCAAGGTGTGCTCTACCTCGTTCCCACACCACTGGACTTTGCCTGCCCGTCGCCGGTGGCGCTGTCTGCCGTTCTGCCGGAGCGAACGATGGCGATAGCGGCTCGCTTGAGCTTCTGGATCTGCGAGAACGCCAAGAGCGCCCGCGCGTTTCTCAACCGGGTCAGCAACGAACATCCGCTGGCAAAGCCCTTGCGAGAGCAATCCATGGCGGAGCTGCCCCGTGCGGTCCATAAGAAGGGGGACCATCTGCCGGGTCAATTTGACGCCCGTCCGCTCCTGGGGCCTGCGCTGAACGGGCAGGATGTCGGCCTGATCAGCGAAGCCGGGATGCCCGCGGTCGCCGATCCGGGCTCGTCTGTTGTGGCAGCGGCCCACGCTCTTGGCCTTCGCGTGATTCCACTCGTTGGACCCGTTTCGCCCCTGCTCGCACTCGCGGCCAGTGGCCTGAACGGTCAGAATTTTGCTTTTCAGGGCTACCTGCCGCAGGAAGCCAATGCACTGGAAGGTCGGATTCGAACCCTGGAACAGCACAGCCACCGCTCGGGTCAAACCCAGTTGTTCATCGAAACGCCGTTCCGCAACCAGCTGCTGTGGGGTGCCATGGTTCGCACTCTGCAACCATCTACCCGTCTCGCATACGCCCGGTCGCTCACCCTCGATGACGCAGATTGCCGATGTTCAACCGTTGCAAACTGGCGGAAAAATGGCGGTGGGCCCGTCAATGGGACACCGGCCGTTTTCGCTTTCGGCCCCTGATCGGATCAAGCGTCAGCGCCGCCGGCCACGCCGGTTGTAGGAATAGGTAGAACGATAACTCGTCGTCTGACTGACCGCCGGTGCGGGCTCCGGTTCAACCGGGGTAGCCACCGCTGGCGTCAGGACGGTTCGTTCCCGTGAGGCGATCGCCGCCTTGATGCGTGCATCGCGCGCCTCCTGCAGCTGAAGCCAACGCTCGTGCGAATAGCGCGCGCGCTCCTGCGGTGTCATCTGGCCTTCTACACCCGAGCCGCCCGCCTGCAACGACCGGTAAACACCCGGCCCTTGCGCCGGTGGCTCCGCACGTTCCTGTGCCGTAGGAATACCGGATGGCGGCGCATACCAGTCACTGCCAGGCGCTGCAGTCTGCGACGATGGCATTGCCGCAGCGTCACCTGACCGACGCGGCACCGGCACGACCTCGGTGACCGGCGGGCACGCCGAATCGCTCGTGACGAAAACCATGGACGAGCCGGCCGGGAACGCCCGGGGCAAGGTTTCCGACAGACGTCGTGACAGGTCGACCGGCGAGACTTCGGAGCGGTACAAAACCCGGTTATCGGGCGAATGCACGGTATAACAGACGCCCCCATGCGCCGGCAACCCAGCCAGGACAGCCAGCAGGGGACCCAACAGGGTCAACCGACGAACCACTTGTGTCATCACGCCTCTCCTCGGTCAGGATTTTCGCCATCTTATCGGATGCCAGCGGGCTGGCGGATCGCCCGAACCGCCCCTTCACCGATAGCTGCCCCGAAGCGCTTGAACAGGCGTTCTGCGACGTTCTCGTGTCGGGTGTAATCCACAACTTCAGCAGCTCCGATGACATCGCGAGCCACTGAATCGACCGTTCCGTAAGCATCTGCCAGGCCCATTTCGATGGCTTGCTGGCCACTCCAGAACAGGCCACTGAACATCTCGGGCGTTTCTTTCAGGCGTTGACCGCGCCCTTTCTTGACCACCGCAATGAACTGCTGGTGTATCTGGTTCAGCAAAGTCTGGGTGTAGGCCTTTTGAGCCGGCGTTTGCGGGCTGAACGGATCAAGGAATCCCTTGTTCTCTCCAGCGGTCATGAGCCGTCGCTCGATGCCAAGTTTTTCCATCACGCCCGTAAAGCCGAACCCGTCCATCAGCACACCGATGGAGCCGACGACGCTGGCCTTGTCGACATGGATGCGATCCGCGGCGACGGCCACATAGTACGCCGCCGACGCACAGGTGTCCTCGACGACAACATGGATCGGTTTCTGGTGCAGACCCTTGAGGCGCGCAATCTCATCATTGATGATGCCGGCCTGCACCGGGCTGCCCCCGGGCGAGTCAATCAGCAAGATGAGGCCGCGCGAACCTTTATCTTCAAGCGCGACACGCATCGCCGCATTGATGAATTCCGCCCGGGCCTCGGCATCGGCGGAAATCTCGCCCCGGATTTCCACCAAGGCCGTATGCGGGGCGCTCGGATCGGCATGGGGCGT
The DNA here is from genome assembly GCF_057219955.1 of Curvibacter sp. T50. Taxonomy (NCBI): domain Bacteria; kingdom Pseudomonadati; phylum Pseudomonadota; class Betaproteobacteria; order Burkholderiales; family Comamonadaceae; genus Curvibacter; species Curvibacter sp. T50. Next base: position 68,743 of record NZ_JBXVVU010000003.1, on the reverse strand, counting down.
GGCGCGACTCAGCAAAACCCAGGCAATCAGCGAAAAAACCCCCAGCCACGCCAAACGCAGGCCAATGCGCCAACGGCGCGCGTTGCGTTGTTCCTCCAGATGGGCAAATGCCAGCTTTTCCAGGGTGGCGCGCTCCCACCCGGGCGCTGCTTTCGGGTCACCAAAGACTTCTGATTTCATAGCATCAGAAGACGTTTTTTCGCTGGGTATTGCCACTTTTTGCTCTGATTCGGGCTTTTCGCCCGCTTGGGGGTCAGTCATATCGGGTAGTTCACCGGTTTGAGGTTCCAGGAAGTATGCCAGCGCACCCGGCCCGCCTTTTCGCTGACCGCAATGGCGGTCAGTCCGCCCCTGCAGGGGCCGCCAGCGCATGCCCCGGTATCAGGTCGATAGGCCGCTCCGTGGGTTGCGCAGAGCAGCCATTGGCCGGTATCGTCGAAGAAGCGGTCGGGCTGGTAGTCCATTTCCATGGCGACATGCGTGCACCGATTCAGAAACGCATACGGCCGCCCCTGCCAACGCACAACGAAAGCCCGGCAGGTTTGTCCGCCAAAGCTCACATCGAACCCTACTGCCCGCGCACCGTCGAGCAAGGCCCCAGAAGGACAAAGATCAACAGCCGTTTCATCGCCAGGTAAATGATCCGTCAACACCGGGGACCCCTCATGCATGCTCGGTCAGCCATCGGTGTAGCTCAGCGACCGAGTGGGCGACCAATCGGGGGCTGAAGCCGTCGAAATGCGCCGTCGGGTGCGCTCCGTAACTGACCGCGACGCTGGCGCAACCGGCGTTCGCCGCCATCTGAAGATCGTGCGTGGTATCACCGATCATCAGCGTCCGCTCCGGCTCGACGCCAAATTCAGCCATCAACTCCTGCAGCATTCGGGGATGGGGTTTTCCTGCCGTCTCATCGGCAGTACGGGATCCGTCAAAAACGCCGCGCAACTGCGCGGTCGCCAGGGCCTCGTCCAGACCGCGGCGGCTTTTCCCGGTGGCAACGGCCAGCCAATGATGACGGGCCTTCAGGCCGTCAAGCAAGTCCAGAACGCCGGGAAAGAGGTTGATGTCGTTCTGGTGTTGCCAATAGTAATGCCGATACCTCTCACCGAGCTGGGGATACCGTTCGGGAGGCACGTCAGGCGCCGCGTGCGCCAAGGCCGGCATCAAGGCCATGCCTATGACGTACGCGGCAGCATCATCGGTGGGGCGCGCACCGCCGACATCGACCACCGCCTGCTGAATGCAGCGAACGATGATGGCGGTCGAATCGAACAGGGTGCCGTCCCAGTCGAAGGCAATCAGGTCAAACTGGCGAGGACGACTGGACATGGTTTAAGAAACGAGAAAGTTCGTCGGGTAGCGCCGCTGTCAGTTCGATGCGTCGCGCACCAACCGGATGGTCAAATGCCAGCATCCACGCGTGCAAAAACATGCGTCTGAGCCCAGCCTGAGCCAATTCGCGATTGCGGTCAAAGCGGCCGTATTTGTCATCACCGGCGATCGGGTGTCCCTGAGAGGCCAGGTGAACGCGAATCTGGTGCGTCCGCCCGGTGCGGATCGTCACTTCGAGCAGCGTAAACCCCTCCAGACGCTGGCGAACTCGCACCAGGGTGATCGAACGCATTCCGTCGGGATCGTCACGTCCGACCACCCGAACGCGCCGCTCGCCATCGGGCAACAGGTATTTGAGCAGAGGCGCATCAACGACCTTCACCCGTTCTGGCCAGGCACCCAGTACCAGCGCCAGGTAGGTCTTTCCGGTTTCGCGTTCCCGGAACTGATCCTGCAGATGACGCAAGGCACTGCGGCGTTTCGCGAGCAACAGGATTCCACTGGTCTCACGGTCAAGCCGGTGAACCAGTTCCAGAAAAGCCTGGGCCGGACGGGCACGGCGCATCTGCTCGATCACGCCAAAGCTGACGCCCGAACCACCGTGTACCGCAGTGCCGGCCGGCTTGTCGATGGCCAGCATCTGTTCGTCTTCAAACAGCACCGGAAATTCCCGCCCCGGTACGGCGGCCACCTGTTCTTCGGTTCGCGGCGCGGCGACCCGCACGGGCGGGAGGCGAATCAGGTCCCCGGGCACCACACGCTGATCCGCACTCGCGCGGGCTTTGTTGACCCGCACTTCCCCGGAGCGAATGATCCGGTACACATGGGTTTTGGGCACGCCTTTGAGATGTCGGGCGAGAAAATTGTCCAGCCGCTGCCCACCGGATTCGCCATCGACCTGCAGGAAGCGCACTTCGGGCGGCACGGCCTTGGGCTTGCCCTCTATAATGGTCCGATCCGGATCTGAGCGGTAAGTGGTTGATTTCAATGGAGGCGTTCTCCCGACCGGGGAGTTTAGTCCACCAGACCACTGGATGCCGACCGGAAGGTCAATGCCATTCCCGGCACGTTGTCCGCAAACTGCAGGCCAAAGCCCACAGTGGCGAACAGGTGTTCGGGGAGAAACCGACACATCGAAACCCCGAACGGAATACCCACATCCGTCAGCCTGCGCGCTGGCGGACGGATACAAAGCGAGAAAGTTGCCACTGTGCTGATCTGGAATTTCCTGAACTTCTGCTGGCGGTGGCTTTTTGCCATTCCATGCGGTCGATTTCTGGCCATACCCAGCGCATTCCCGTCGTTTATTGCTTTTATTTTTGCAGCAATAGTGCCGACACCAGGCCTCGCCATCATCCATGCGCCACCGCTAAGGTACCGGGTTCGCACCCGGACCGATGCGGCATAGCCGGCAATTCCCGTCGTTTCGTTGCGTCAGTACTGGCATTGTTCGCCCATCACGGGCGTGTGATGAACAGAAAACGATAGGAGCGCATCATGAAGCGGATGCTGATCAACGCTACGCAGGCAGAGGAACGCCGGCTGGCCATTGTCGACGGGCAGAAACTGCTCGACTACGAGACTGAAATCGAAGGGCGCGAACAGCGCAAAGGCAACATCTACAAGGCAGTCGTAACCCGCGTCGAGCCCAGCCTGGAGGCTTGCTTCGTGGACTACGGCGAAGAGCGGCACGGCTTTCTGCCATTCAAGGAAATCTCCCGTCAGTACTTCGCTGAAGGTGTGCCTGTCAACCAGGCCCGAATCAGCGACGTGATTCGCGAAGGCCAGGAACTGCTGGTTCAGGTCGAGAAGGAAGAGCGGGGCAACAAGGGCGCGGCCCTGACCACATTCATCAGCCTGGCCGGACGTTATGTTGTGCTTATGCCCAACAATCCGCGCGGCGGCGGGGTCTCTCGCCGTATCGAGGGCGACGACCGGGCCGAACTCAAAGAAGCGATGGACCAGCTCGAGTACCCGAAGGGGATGTCCATCATCGCTCGCACCGCTGGTATCGGGCGGACCGCACCCGAACTCCAATGGGACCTGAACTACCTGCTCAAACTGTGGACTGCCATCGAAGGAGCGGGCAAAGCTGGCAAGGGTGCCTACCTGATCTACCAGGAATCCAGCCTCGTCATTCGCGCCATCCGCGATTACTTCAACAGCGACATCGGTGACATCCTGATCGATACCGACGACATCTATGAACAAGCCCAGCAGTTCATGAGCCATGTCATGCCCGAGCATTCGGCCCGGGTCAAACGGTATCGTGACGCAGCACCGCTGTTCTCACGCTTCCAGATCGAGCATCAGATCGAATCGGCCTACGCCCGGACCGTGACCTTGCCTTCGGGCGGCGCGATTGTGATCGACCATACCGAAGCTCTCGTTTCAGTCGACGTCAACTCGGCGCGTGCCATCAAAGGCGGCGACATCGAAGAGACGGCGACACGCACCAACCTCGAAGCCGCTGACGAAGTGGCCCGCCAGATGCGTCTGCGTGACCTCGGTGGCCTGATCGTGATCGACTTCATCGACATGGAGGAAAGTCGTAACCGCCGCGATGTGGAGAACCGGTTGCGAGACGCTTTGCGCCAGGACCGCGCCCGCGTGCAGTTCGGCTCGATCAGCAAATTCGGCCTGATGGAAATGAGCCGTCAGCGCCTGCGTCCGGCTCTTTCGGAAAGCGCGTCCATTCCCTGTCCGAGGTGCGGCGGCGCTGGCCACATCCGCGATACCGAGAGTTCGGCCCTGCAGATCCTGCGCATCATTCAGGAAGACTCCATGAAGGAGAACACGGCGGCGGTCCATGTTCAGGTTCCGGTGGAAGTTGCATCGTTCCTGCTGAATGAAAAACGCCCCGAGATTGCCAAGATAGAAGTCAAGCAGCGCATCAGCGTGATGTTGATCCCTAACAAGACGCTGGAGACACCGCATTACCGTCTGGAACGGCTCAAGCACGACGATCCGCGCCTTGACCACATTGACGCCAGCTATCGTCTGGCTGAAGAAATCGAAGATCCGACAACCGTCACCCGGCGCTCCCAGGAGCCCACCAACCGGCAAACACCGGTGATCAAGGGTGTATTGCCGGATGCACCGGCACCGGTAGTCGCGCCGAAAGCCGAGCCGCAGGCGCCCGCTCCAGCCGTGGCCCCGCAGTTGCCGGTTGCAGCCCCACCGGTCCGCGCGACACTGCCCGAAGGGAGCGCCACGGGCGGCTTCATGGGTTGGCTGAAGCGCCTGTTTGGCGGCGAGCCGGAGGCGGCGCCTGCGCCGGTGCCGGCATCGACCAGCATCCCGGCCGCGACACAGGAGCCGAAGACGCGTACCGAAGGCGAGCGCAACGGACGACGCGGGGATCGCTCCGGCAACCGCCGCGGTGAGAGAACGGAAGGCAATGGCGAAGGAAACCGCAGCCGCGAGGGCCGCCGGTCTGACCCACGCGCCGAAGGTGAAGGGCGCAATGGCCGCAGTGATCGACGTGGCGAAAGGGGCGCAGGCCGAGAAAAGCCTGCCGTATCCACCCAGGCAGTCGATCCGGCCGACGTTTCCGCGGCCGACAGTGCCCGCGAGACCGAGTCGGCCCGCGCCAGCCGCAGCGATCGCCCGGAGGGTCGACGCGAGCGAGGCGATGGACGCCGGGAGCGGGGCGACCGCCGGCCAGGCGTCTCCTCCCGCGAGGGAGACGGTTCTGCCAGTGCTCCGATCGAACCCGTCGCGGCAGCCGCTGGTCTGATGGCGGCTGCACCAGATACGCAGGTGCTTGATGGTGAAAGCGTCGCGCCTCCGGAAAACCGGCGCGAGGACCTGCCGGGCGAGGAACCGCGCCGCGAGCGACGCTCGCGTGATCGCTACGGTCGCGACCGGCGGGAACGCAATGCCGCCAACCGCAGCGATGACCGTGCCGTGGCCGAGGCAAATGGGGAAGCCGCGGATTCTCCCGTAACGGCCGGCGATACGCAGGCGCCACAGCTGCGCTCGTATTTCAACCGGGGAGCCCCCAGTACGACGGACACAAGCGAATTGGCCCCGACCGCAGCGGAAGGCGCGCCCGCTTTGCCGAAGTCAGTGGTACCGGCCGCTCCGACACCCGCGACGCCAGCCAAGGCGGCCCTGCCCCTCGTGCAGGCCTACACCCTGCCGGTAGACGCACTCGAAAGGATCGCGCTGGACCGCGGGTTGGTGTGGGTGAACTCGGATGCCGAGAAAATCGCCGCCGTTCAGGCAGCCATCGCGGCGGAACCCAAACCTGTGCATGTGCCACGCGAACGCCCGCCGGCGGTGGTCCTTGATGAAGGTCCGTTGATCCTTGTCGAAACCCGCAAGGACCTGCGCAACCTGAATCTGCCGTTCTGACCGCCCGGTGGCCGGGTTCTAGCGCACCAGCCGGGACCCGGCCGAGGACTGGCTGGCCAGGGCAGACGATTTCCAGGCCGTGGAAGCCGCCGCAGTATCACCGCGGTGCTCGGCAAACTGCGCCAGAAATCGCCACGCTGTCGCGTGCAAAGGGCTGTGGGGCAATTGGACGAGTTGACTCAGCGACTGCTGAGCCTTGCCCCACAACTGCTGCTGCGCGCACACAGCACCCGCGAGGTACAGCAGAACTGGATCGCGGGGGGACTGTCGCAAGGCGGATTCGATCCGCATGAGCCATTGGGTCGCGTCCTCGGGGGAAAGACCCACTGCGAGCGCCCTTTCCAGACTTCGGGCCAGGTCAATTCGGGTCGGGTCGTCTCCGCGAAGCGGGAGTTGGCCTGCGACGCGCTCCCAAACCGGCTGCAGCCAATCACGGGCAACGGCACCGTCACCCCCCAGGTCCAGCCATCGCTGTACAGCCGCCAGCACGATTTCCGGCATTTCCCGTTCCCGGCGCTCGAGTGCGGCCCAGACCCTTCGCACCTGGTCGCCATCATGCGCCGTCGTCAACCAGGCGAGGGTCAGGCCGCGAACAATACCGTCCGCCGCGACCCCGGAAAAGGCGCGGTGTTTGGCGAGCAGCCGCGCCGTTTCCAAAGCGTCGGACCATTGACCCGCCTGTCGCGCGGCTTTCAGCCGCAGACGCAGCGCCACCGTCCGCCGCCCGCCACCCTGCGGCAACTCGTCCAGACGGGCCAGCGCCCCGCGCGGATCCCTGTCATCGATCGCCCAGCGCGCCGCCCGCAATCGGGCTCCGGTTTTCAACTCCCCCTCCAGGGCACCCGCTAACCGAGTTGGCAAGAACGCCAGTGCCTGAGCCAGATGGGTGTCCCGCAGGGTCCGGTCCTGCAGCGCATGAGCGCTGTCAGCGGCCAGGAGGTGGGCAAGCGCCAGCACCGAGGGCGATGGTGCAAAGTCGTCCTCGTCCTCGCGTTCGGCCTGTTCATGTTCGATCGCCTTTTCGGCGGCTTTGCGCGCTCGGACATAACGACCGGCCATCAGCTGAACCTGCGCATCTACCAGGGCCCCCTGCACCACACGTTCACGCTGGCGAGCACGCCACCGGCGGGCTTGCTGAGGTATCCGCACAAACAGTGCCAATGCCCGCAAAGCCAGGTGCAGGACCACAAACAGGCCCGCGAGCGCCAGCAGGGCCAGATTGAGCGAAAGATCGACGCGCCACGGGGCCCAGAACAGCGCCACGGTCCCGGGGTTGCCCCCCGCCAGCAACGCGAGACCGGCCGCCACGGCAAACAGGGCCAGCAACCACAATGCTGCGCGCATTCCCATCGGGGTGTCCTACCGGCCGGCGGCGGCTGTGGCCAGCGCCGCAAACGTTTCGTCAAGACGAGGCAATTCCGCCGATCGCAACTGCGCCTGCAATTGCTGCACGGTCGTGACGGTCTGCTGCACCTTTCGCGCAGCAGGGTCGGCATACCGCACGACAAGTGCCTGGACCGTGGTCAGGTCTGAACGCACGGAGTCATACTGGCGCGCCATCAAACCCAGGCGGGCGTTAAGAACCTTCAGTTTGAGATTCTCGCGGAGGAAGAAGCTCTGCTCTGGCGAAATCAGCGCGGCCTCGGGTTGTTCAATCCGCCCCACACGGACCAGGCGCCGAGCCTCTTCGCCGAGCAGACTGACCGAACGCTCCCACCAGCCGGCGGGCGCCGAAGATGCCGGCCGCGCAGACCGAGGGGCCACCATCGGGGCGCCATTGGCAAGTGGCAGTTCGTCCAACGAACGGACCAACTCGTCAAGGCGCGATAGCAGATTGGGCATATCGGGGACAACGGCCGTGCGCACCCGCTCCAGATCTCGCTCGACGGCGCGCCGCAGTGGTGCCAGGCGCGGCTGCGCTGAACGTGCCAGCCGCTGATCTGCGGTCCGAAGCGCAGCGATCAGCGGTTCCAGGCTCCCCGTCAGCTGCGCTTGTTGCGCCGCAAGGCGCAGCGAAGAATCCAGATCGACGACCAGATTTTCGTCTCGCGAGCGCGAAAGGCTCTGTATCAACTCGTCCAGCTGGGTGCGCTGCAGTGAGACTTCGCTCACTCGGGCTTCAAGCAGCGATTGCCGGGCCGCTGATTCGCGGGCCATGTCCATCGCCTGCCGCGCCAAAGCCCGCGCCTCAGTCGCCTGTAGGCCGCTGTCGGCGCTCTGGCGGGCCAGCTGCGTCTGAATATGCGATAGTTTTTGCCACAGCAGCGCGCTGCTGGCAACACCCAAGCCAGAAAGCCCCAACAAGGCCACCACAAGCCACGGTCCCTGCCAGATCAAACGCTCGGCCGAAGCGACCGATCCATGCAACGTGTTTTGCGCGCCCGCCGCCACGGCTTCTTCCCCCGCGTTGTGTGGCGGCTCGGTTCCTGGTTGCGCCATCTTGCCTGGCTGTTCACTCATTCGTCCGATTCTAGCGATCGAAGGACGCCGTCCACGGTCGGATTCGCCTGCCGAACCTCGCCAAAACCGGCCTGCCGCGCGGCCTGCGCGATCCGGGGATGGGTTGCCAGCGCACGAGCGTGGATCCATCCAGCCTGTGGCAGGGCCTGCATCAGGTTGCTGACACCTTCACTGCTGCTGAACAGCCATATTGAGCCGTCAATCGCGCCAGCAAGCGCCCGGGCACTTTCCGCCGGGGTGAATACCGGTGCGCAGCGCCGATAGACGGCCACGGTCCGGACGACGCCTCCCCGGCTCTGCACTTGATCCGACAACCAGTCGCGGCCAGCCGACCGGCCTTGCTCATCCGCCCCCCGCACAAGCAGCAGGCGAAATCCCGGCTGAACCTGGGCTTCGACACACGCCCACAATGATTCCGAATCGAAATGCGCTGCATCCGCCGCCGGTGTGTCAATACGATCCGCCGGCCAGCCGCAGCCCAGAAGCGAACGCGCGGTTCCAGGACCTGGCGCCCAAGCTCTTGTTTTTATAGCTTCAAAGCACGATTTTCCGGTGGGTATTGACTCATTTCGTGCAAAAAAGTGCTCGACAGCCGCCGAACTGACGAACATGACGGCGCCAAAGTCACCCAACTCGGCGCGGGCTTGCGCTGTGGCTGTCTGATCGGGCTGCGACTCGATTCGGATCAAGGGCAAGACCCAAACCGGGTAACCGGCCTCCGTCAGGGCGTCCGCCCAACGGCGTGCGCCCGGCATCGGGCGAGTCACAATGACGCTGCGACCGGAGAATTCCGACACACCGGCCACTTTGGTTTCGGGGCGGCGCTAGCGGGCGCCGGCAGCCCGCAGTTGCCCGGCAACCCGTTCACCGAGTTGCTCCGCTTCGCCAAGTGAGCGAGCGGGGCCGTGCAAACTGGCCCGCAGCAAGACTGGCGCGCCATCGGGGTCGCCCCATGCAGCATCAATTTGCAGCGAGCCCCCAGAAACAGTGGCATGGGCCGCCAGAGGCATCGAACAACTGCCGCCCATTGCTCGGCTGACGGCCCGTTCGGCGGCCACGGCGAGCCAGGTTGTGGCGTCCGACAACGGTCGCAGTGCTTCCACCAGATCAGCCCGATCCTGCCGGATTTCGATACCCAAGGCTCCCTGGCCGGCTGCCGGCAGCATCGCGCGGGTATCGAAGATTTCGCCAATGCGGTCGACCAACCCCAACCGCTTCAGCCCCGCTGCCGCCAGAACGATGCCGGCGTACTGGCCATCATCGAGTTTGCGCAAGCGGGTGTCGAGGTTGCCGCGCAGTGGTTCGATTCGAAGGTCAGGTCGCAAAGACCGCAGCAGCACGGTTCGGCGCAGGCTCGATGTCCCCACCACTGCTCCGGGGGGCAAGTCCTGCAAGCGCGCGTACCGAGGCGAAACCCACGCGTCACGCGGGTCCTCGCGCTCCATGACACAGGCGAGCAGAAAACCCGACGGCAACTCCATCGGTACGTCCTTGAGGGAGTGGACCGCGATGTCGGCGCGTCCATCGTCCAGAGCAGCTTCCAGTTCCTTGACAAAAAGGCCCTTGCCACCGACTTTGCTCAGGCTGCGGTCAAGAATCTGGTCACCGCGGGTTGTCATGCCCAAAAGAGCGACCGTGTGACCACGGCCCTCGAGGACGGCTTTCACGTGCTCGGCCTGCCACAGGGCAAGCCGACTCTCCCGGGTGGCGATCGTGATCAAATTGGTCTGCTTTTGATGGTTTTTCACAACGCAGGATGCTAGCATGGGCCTGCGCCCGAACCTGCTCCGTGCGGTCCCAAACTGCCTGCATCTCACCAAGACGATGTCCACAGACACTCATTCTCCGTCACCACCCAAAAAGCGAAGCCGGGACAGTGAAAGGCCGCTGATCGACGACATCCGGTTGCTGGGACGCCTGCTCGGTGAGGTGATCCGCGAGCAGGAGGGTCCGGGCGCGTTCGAATTGGTCGAACAGATTCGAAAGCTCTCCGTCGCGTTCCGGCGGCACAGCGACGAAGAGGCAGACCGCGCGCTCAAGAAATTGCTCAAGGGGCTGTCGGGCGATCAGGCTGTGAGCGTCATCCGCGCATTCACCTATTTCAGTCACCTCGCCAATTTGGCGGAAGACCGCCACCATATCCGGCGGCGCGCTTTCCATGAACGTGCCGGCGATACCCAGGAAGGCAGCATCGATGTCGCCCTGCAACGACTTCGCTGGGCCGGATTGACGCCGGACGCCATCGCACGTACCTTGGCCGTCAGTTACGTGTCGCCGGTTCTCACCGCGCACCCGACCGAGGTTCAGCGGAAAAGCATTCTGGATGCCGAGCGCGACATCGCAGCACTTCTGACGCAGCGCGACGAAATCCTGGCCCGTTCAGCCGCTGCCTCCGTCACCCGAGATGCCCTGGCACCGCGCGAGTTGGCGACGAACGATGCGCATTTGCGTACCAGGATTCTGCAGTTGTGGCAAACACGGTTGCTGCGATTCACGAAGCTGACGGTTGCCGACGAAATCGAAAACGCCCTCAGTTACTACGAAGCGACGTTTCTGCGCGAGATTCCGCGCCTGTACGCCGAACTCGAACAAGCCCTGGACGGTCGGCCCGTTGCGAGCTTTCTGAGAATGGGCAACTGGATCGGCGGCGACCGCGACGGGAACCCCAACGTCGGCGCCCATACCTTGGCGCTGGCCATGCGGCGCCAGGGAGAAGTGGCGCTGCGGCACTACCTGACCGAGGTGCACCGACTCGGTGGCGAGCTCTCTCTGTCAGCGATGCTGATTGATGTAACCTCTGAAATGCGGGCATTGGCGGCACGCTCGCCTGACCGGAACCTGCACCGCGAAGACGAGCCCTACCGGCGTGCGCTGACCGGGGTCTATGCGCGGCTGGCCGCCACCTTGCGCGAGCTGACCGGCACCGAGGCGGCCCGGCATGCCGTGGCGCCTCAGAACCCCTATGAATCAGCAGCCGAGTTCCTGGCTGATCTGCGGATCATTGACGAGTCCCTGACCCACCACAGCGGACAAGCCCTGTCACGCCACCGCCTCAAACCCTTGATCCGGGCGGTAGAGGTTTTCGGATTCCATCTGGCTACAGTCGACCTGCGCCAGAGTTCTGACCAGCATGAAGCCGTGATTGCAGAACTCCTTGCAAGAGCGCGCATCGAACCCGATTACATGGCGCTCGACGAGACTGCCCGCCGCAGCCTCCTTCTGGGTCTGCTCTGCGACGCCCGCTCGCTACGCGTGGTTGGCGGCACCTACGGCGATCACACGGTTGCGGAACTCAAGGTGTTCGACACGGCCAGAGACCTGCGATCTAGCTTCGGCGAGCAGGCCATCCGGCACTACATCATCAGCCACACCGAATCGGTCAGCGATCTGCTGGAGGTCCTGCTGCTGCAAAAAGAAGCGGGGCTTTTGCGAGGAACGCTTGACCTTGATGCGCGCTGCGACCTCATTGTGGTGCCCCTTTTTGAAACCATCGCCGACCTGCGCCAGGCCGCCACCATCATGGGTGAGTTTTACGGGCTTCCCGGAATCCGCGCCATGATTCACCGTTCCGGCGCCGAGCAGGACATCATGCTGGGCTACTCCGACAGCAACAAGGACGGCGGCATCTTTACCAGCAACTGGGAGCTGTACCGTGCCGAAATCGCCCTGGTCGAGTTGTTTGACGAAATTTCTCGCCACCAGCCGATTTCACTGCGCATGTTTCATGGCAGGGGCGGCACGGTCGGTCGGGGTGGCGGCCCAAGTTACGAAGCCATTCTTGCGCAGCCACCCGGCACAGTGCGGGGCCAGATTCGCCTGACCGAACAAGGGGAGGTCATAGGGTCGAAGTATTCCAACCCGGAAATCGGTCGCCGCAACCTCGAAACCCTGGTGGCCGCCACACTTGAAGCCACCTTGCTGCAGCCGACCCGCCCGGCTCCCCGCACCTATCTCGACGCTGCCGAAGCCTTGTCGGCCGCCAGTCTGAAAGCCTACCGCGCTCTGGTCTATGAAACACCCGGCTTTACCGACTACTTTTTCAGCGCCACGCCCATACGCGAAATCGCTGGCCTGAACATCGGCTCGCGCCCGGCGTCCCGCAAGGCCAGCCAAAGAATCGAAGATCTGCGGGCGATCCCGTGGGGCTTCAGCTGGGGCCAATGCCGTCTGACGCTACCCGGATGGTACGGATTCGGCTCCGCTGTTGCGGCGTTTCTTGATCAGCCGAGTGCGGCCACTCGGCGCGACGCTCTGACTTTGCTGCAAAGCATGAACCGGCAGTGGCCATTTTTCCGCACGCTGCTTTCCAACATGGACATGGTCCTTGCCAAGAGCGATCTGGCGCTCGCTTCGCGCTACAGCGAACTCGTCCCGGACGCGCGACTGCGCAAACGGGTTTTCGCAGCGATCGAGTCGGAATGGCATCGGACCGTCGACGCGCTCAATCAGATTACGGGAAACCGCCAACGCCTGTCGGCGAACACCTCACTGGCCCGATCGATCCGGCATCGGTTCCCGTACATCGACCCGCTGCATCATCTGCAGGTTGAACTGGTCCGCCGCCATCGCGCCGGTCAGGCCGACGAACGGATCCAAAGGGGAATCCATATCTCGATCAACGGAATCGCGGCCGGACTGCGCAATACCGGCTGAGCACGAAAAGCCGGCCGAAACGCGGCCCCCTGCGCTATGCTCAACCTATGACTTCGACCGACACGATCCACACTGCGGTATTCCCTGTTGCTGGACTGGGAACCCGATTTCTGCCGGCAACCAAAGCGTCGCCCAAGGAAATGCTGCCGGTTGTCGACAAGCCATTGATTCAGTACGCGGTAGAAGAAGCCTACGAGGCCGGTATTCGGCATATGGTGTTCATCACGGGCCGCAGCAAACGCGCCATCGAGGACCACTTTGACACCGCCTACGAGCTGGAGCACGAACTGGAAAATGCGGGGAAAACTGATTTGCTGGCCGTCGTCCGCTCGGTTCAACCGGATGACATGGCCGTCAGTTACGTGCGCCAGCACCGCTCCCTTGGGCTGGGTCACGCCGTCCTGTGTGCCGAACCCTTGGTCGGGCGCGTGCCATTCGCGGTTGTTCTGGCGGACGATTTGATGACCGGTCCAAGGGGAGAGCCCGGGGTACTGTCGCAGATGGTCAAGGCCTACGGTCGGACAGGCCGTTCCTTGCTGGCGGTTCAAGAGGTCCCGGCTGATCAGGTTCGGCGCTACGGCATTGTTCAGGGCGCGCCCCACACCGAACAGATGCTCCGGCTGGAACGTGTCGTCGAAAAACCCACCCCCAACGAGGCGCCGTCCCGCCTCGCGGTCGCCGGACGATACATCCTGACCCCGCGAATATTTGACGAAATCCGCATCCAGCCCCGTGGTGTCGGTGGAGAGATCCAGCTCACTGACGCCATTGCCCGGCTGATTCACCACGAGCCGGTCTACGCGTTCCAATACAGCGGAAAACGCTACGACTGTGGAAGCAAAGAGGGGTTTCTCGAAGCCACCGTCGAAATGGCCCTGAGGCACCCCCAGGTGGGCACCCACTTCAAAACCTATCTTTCGACGTTGCGGCTCTGATTGGCTGCTCGGGAATGCGCCAGTGTCCGAGATCGCCCCCCGTCAGCGGCGGCGTAGCACGTGAATGAACTCACTGTCGCCGGTCTGCTGATCGACAAGGTCATTTCCAGTTTGTTTGGCGAAAGCCTGAAAGTCACGAACCGAGCCACCATCGGTGGCAACGACCCTGAGCAACTGACCGCTGTTCATCTCAGCCAGCGCTTTCTTGGCTTTGAGAATAGGGAGCGGGCAGTTCAAGCCACGGCAGTCAATCTCTTTGTCGATGTTCATCCGGCGTTTCCATTCGTTTGCGCCCGATTCTAATCATGGACCCATCATCGCGCTGACATATCACGGCATCGTCCTGCGCCACGCCGAACCCCCTCGGAGAAAGCGCCTGGTGGCACCAGCGCAGGCGCTCTGCCGAGCTATCTGCGGCGAACCGAATCCTGTGTGCGGAAAAGGGTTGCTTCGGCGCTCTCACGCCGGGAAAACTCCAGTCGAAAGATAGCGATCCCCTCGATCGCAGACCACAAAAACAATCGTCGCATTTTCGACCCGACGGGCCAGATGAAGGGCCACCCAGCAGGCGCCCGCCGCCGATATTCCGGCAAAAAGCCCCTCCTCACGCGCCAGTTGTCGGCAGGTTTCCTCAGCATCCGATTGCGATACGTAGACCAGTTCGTCGACGGCGGACGGATCGTAAATGCCAGGAAGATACTCCGGTGGCCACTTTCGGATACCCGGAATCCGCGAACCGTCCTGAGGCTGAGCTCCGATTATGCGAATGTCCGGATTGCGTTCCTTGAGATATTTCGCAACGCCAGTAATGGTACCGGTGGTGCCCATGGCACTGACAAAATGGGTTACCTGACCCTTGGTTTGAGCCCAGATCTCCGGACCGGTGGTTTCATAATGAATGCGGGGATTGTCGGCGTTGGCGAACTGATCCAGTACATGTCCTTTCCCGTCGCGAGCCATTTTTTCCGCGAGGTCGCGCGCATATTCCATGCCCCCACTTTTCGGAGTGAGGATCAGTTCGGCGCCGAACGCTTTCATCGTCTGCGCCCGTTCGATCGAAAGATCCTCTGGCATGATCAGAATCATCCGATACCCTTTGATTGCGGCGGCCATTGCCAACGCAATTCCGGTATTGCCCGAAGTGGCCTCGATCAAGGTGTCGCCCGGGCGGATCTCACCACGCTCCTGCGCCCTGCGAATCATGGACAACGCGGGACGGTCCTTGACCGATCCGGCCGGGTTGTTTCCCTCCAGCTTCCCCAGCAGAACATTGCCTCGTTCCTTGCAGTCATTGCGGCCCATTCGCTGCAATGCCACCACCGGGGTGTTGCCAATGGCTTCTTCGATCGTCGGATAGTTCATGGACCACACTGTGCCATAATTCATGCTGTCACCGACACCGCCGGAGTGGTGAAATTGGTAGACGCAGGGGACTCAAAATCCCCCGCCGCAAGGCGTGCCGGTTCGATTCCGGCCTCCGGCACCAGAAAAAACCCCCACAGTGCTTGCGCTCTGTGGGGGTTCTTTTTTTGGTGCTTTGCCGGTCAATGAAGGGCGGCGCTACGATCAGGCGAGAAATTCATCACGCGATGGTGAACTCCGTCCGGTCTTTGCCGGCAATCCATTTCGGCGGCTTGCCGCGACCCGTCCAGGTTTCACCCGTGGCTGGATTACGATACTTTGGCGCCACTTTCTGGCCTTTGGCGCCACCACTGCTCTTTACACGGACGGCGGTGGGGAAAACATCCTGAGCGCTCAAACCGAATTCCGCGACCAATGCACGTACTTGTGAAACGGCCTGGCTGATCTCGCGTTCACGGGCCTGGGCAATCTGTGCCTCAAGGGCTTCACGTTGCTTCAGCAAATCCTTGTAACTGGTCATGGTTAAAAACCTCTGATAATCAACATAGGGATTGAATATACCCGATTTCCTTGCTTGAGCATCAGGAAATAACTCGCCGGCTGTCGCCAGCGCGGTACAAAGAACGGAAATTATTCCGGATTCAAACGACGAACATGGATTCGATCAATTCGCCGGCCTTCCAGAGCCAATATCGAAAATTCCAATCCGGCGCAAATCACCTTTTCATCCGCTTCGGGAAGGCGCCCCGTGACAGCCATCAGCAATCCCGCAACCGTGTTGTAGCGTCCCTTGTCTTCATCGGGTAACTCGGCCTCAACCTGAAGGCGCGCTTTCAGCTCCGACACCGGCATCAGACCGTCAACGATCCAGGTTCCGTCGTTTTGCGGGGTGGCCCACGCGTCGACGGGAGCATCCGGCTGCAGTTCCCCGGTAATGGCTTCCAGCAGATCCCAGGGGGTGAGCAACCCTTGCACGACACCGTACTCATCGACGACAAAAACCATGCGCCCGGTTCGTTCCCGCAGTTGTTCGAGCAATTCCATTCCGCTGAGGGTTTCCGGAACAAACGTCGCGGGCGTGGCCTCCGACTCGATCGCGCCAACATGGCCGGGCCCCAAACCCAGAAGCCTGGACATGGCGATGATCCCCACCACATCGTCCAGCCCCCCTCGACAGACCGGATACCAGGAGTGGGCGGCCTGGGCATCCTTCTGGACAATTTGCTGCAGGCATTGGGCAACGGATTTGCCAGCGTCCAGCCAGTCAATTTCACTGCGGGGAATCATCAGTGACGTCAGTGGCCTATCGTCAAGGTGGAAAACGTTGCGTACCATCCGGTGCTCGTGTTCCTCGATCAGACCGGCATCAACACCTTCTTCCAGACTGGCAGCAATTTCTTCGTGCGTGACCTGCCGACTACCGCGGGTGTCGATCGCCATCAGGCGAAGTACGCCGTGGGTGCTGAGCGCCAGCAGGCGTACAAACGGTCGGGCGACAGAGGCGAGCCAGACCATGGGCCGAGCGACCCACCGCGCGACCAGTTCCGGGTGCAACTGACCAATTCGCTTGGGCACCAGTTCACCGAAAATGATCGTGACGAAAGTGATGACAGTGACCACCATGGCCGTCGCGGCGACGGCCGAGACCGCTTCGGTCATTCCTAACCCCTGCAGCCACGCGCCGAGGCCGTCGCTGAAGGCGGCCTCCCCGACGATGCCGTTCAGTACGCCGATGGACGTAATGCCCACCTGTACCGTGGATAGAAACTGAGTGGGATCTTCCAGCAACTTGAGTGATGCGGCCGCGCCCTTGTCGCCTGCTTCGGCCATCGCCGTAAGCCGTGCCTTGCGGCTCGATGCGAGCGCCAGCTCCGACATCGCAAACACGCCGTTGAGCAGGGTCAAGAAAACAATCAGTAAGACTTCCATCCGTCACCGCGGCTGAACCGCGTAACAATCGACACCATGGCACTGTACTGCATCGGCGATATTCAAGGCTGCGACGCGTCGCTGGAGAAATTGCTGCAAGAAATCGGCTTTTCGCCAAGCTCCGATACGCTGTACGTGCTGGGCGACCTGGTCAACCGCGGTCCCGCGTCGGCTCAAGTTCTGCGCCGGTTGCGCAATCTGGGCAGCGCCGCCAGGTGCCTCTTGGGCAATCACGACCTCCACCTGCTGGCGATCGCCTATGGCACCCGCAGAGCACACCCGCGCGACACGCTGGCCGATCTGCTCGCGGCGCCGGACCGGCTGGCATTGATCGATTGGCTGCGCCACCAGAACCTGGCCTTGTACGACGCAGGGGTGCTGATGGTACATGCGGGTGTTTTGCCGGGTTGGACTGTGACCGACACGCTGGCACTGGCCACCGAGGTGGAAAACACGCTGCTGAGCTCCGACATCAGCCGGTTTCTGGCGCAAATGTACGGTAACGAACCGAGCCGCTGGGACGTCGATCTGGACGGGATCGACCGCTTGCGGGTTATCGTCAATGCGTTGACGCGGCTGCGGTTTTGCACACCCGACGGAACCATGGAATTTGCCAGCAAGGAGGGCGCCGGCCACCATCCCGCGGGTTACATGCCCTGGTTTGACGTTCCCGGACGGCGGACTCAGGACGTGACCGTCGCCTTCGGCCATTGGTCCACCCTGGGATGGCTGGCGCGCAGCGACGTTTACTCGCTGGACTCTGGATGCGTCTGGGGTGGTTGGTTGAGTGCGCTCAGGCTCGACCCCCGCGGTGACCACGAACTGATACGGGTCCGATGCCCCCAGGCCCAGCGACCAGGCGCCGAGTGATCAGTCGCCCGGCTTGAACAGCGCGGCAACCTTGCGTTTGGTCTTGATGTTGCTGGAGACGCCGGGTCGAGGCGCATTCGTCCTGGACGCCGACTCCCATGTTGGGGTCGCCTCGACTTCGCTGGCCTCGTAAGGTTGGGAGAAAAAAGGGTCGACCGGAGCAGAACTCCGGCGCGTAGGCCGCACGGTGCGCGGGAGCGGCGTTTCCTCGATGGCATCGCGTGGGTCGTCACCACCCCAGGCACGACGGCCGGTATTGATACGTCCACGCGGACGGTCTTCCTCGAACTCGAAGGCCTCCAGCTCCACCTTCTTGCGAATGAGCTTTTCAATGTCGGCAATCAGCCGGCTGTCGCTCGGGGAGACCAGTGTGACCGCCAGGCCGGACGCGCCAGCCCGTCCGGTACGGCCAATGCGGTGGACATAGTCTTCCGCGTTGAAGGGAACATCAAAGTTGAATACCGCCGGAACGTCCTTGATATCCAGGCCTCGGGCAGCCACATCCGTGCAGACCAGAAGGTCGACCTCACCCCGTTTGAACGCATCGAGCGCCTTGAGACGTTCGTCCTGGCTCTTGTCGCCATGGAGCGCCGTAGTGTTCAAGCCCTCACGCTCAAGGCTACGGGCCAGTCGCGCGCAACCGAGCTTGCTGTTGACGAAAACGAAAGCCTGTTTGAGTTCACGGGCACGCAGGATCTGGCGGACCAGACGCCGTTTGTCGTCATCGCCAACACTGTAGAAACGCTGTTCGACGGTTGCCGCCGTTTCGTTGGGACGCGCCACTTCGATCGTGATCGGGTCCTGCAGGTAGCTTGCGGCCAGGCGTTTTATTTCCGGTGAAAAAGTTGCCGAAAACAACAAAGTGGTCCGCTGCTTGGGCAAAAAGGACAGGATGCGCTGCAAATCGGGCAGGAAACCGATGTCAAGCATCCGATCGGCCTCGTCGAGCACCACATATTCCACCTGGTTGAGGACCGCGTTCTTGGCCTCAATGTGGTCCAGCAACCGGCCCGGGGTCGCCACAAGCACTTCGACGCCTCTTTTCAGTTCAGCGGTTTGCGGCTTCATGTCGATACCGCCGAAAACCACCGCGCTGCGCAACTGCGTGTATCGCGCGTAAAGCTTGACCTGTTGGGCAACCTGGTCGGCCAGTTCCCGCGTCGGCAGCAAAACCAGTGCGCGAACCGGGTGCCGCGCCGGCGACGTCGAACTGCTCTCATGTTTGAGCAAGCGCTGCAGGAGGGGCAACGAAAACGCGGCCGTTTTTCCGGTACCGGTCTGGGCTGCGCCCATCACATCCTTGCCCGTCAGCACCACCGGAATGGCCTGTGCCTGGATCGGCGTCATGGATTCGTAGCCCATTTCGGCTACGGCTCGTGCCAGCGGCTCAGCCAGCGAAAGTTGGGAGAAAGAGGCGTTCATCAAGTCTGTATTGTCTCACCCGGTGGCACGTTGTCTGCCAAAAGGACGCCCGACGCCCGGTGACCGGTCCCATTTTGATAGCTGATAACGACCTTTTCGCGCTGGGTATTGCCAAAAAACACTACAAAGTCCTCGCGCTGAAAGTGTCGCAAGCCTTGACGTTGCCCTGTGTGAGCCCGTTATTGAACCAGCGCTGCCGTTGGGCGCTGGTGCCGTGCGTGAAACTCTCAGGCACCACGGCCCCGCCTTGCGCCCGCTGCAAGGCGTCATCGCCGATGCGCGCTGCCGCATTCATCGCTTCTTCGACGTCGCCCGTTTCCAAGACTTGCCGGGCCTGATGTGCGTGGTGGGCCCAGATGCCCGCAAAGCAGTCCGCCTGCAGTTCCAGCCGAACCGACAGTTTGTTGTATTCCGCCTGGCTGACGCGGCCGCGCAGCTGATCGAGCTTGCCGGTGATGCCCATCAGGTTCTGGACATGGTGACCGACCTCGTGGGCGATAACGTAAGCTTGGGCGAAATCGCCCGGGGCCCCCAGACGGTTGCGCAGCGTCTCATAAAAACTCAGATCGATGTAGACCCTCTGGTCCCCCGGACAATAAAAAGGCCCCATGGCGGACTGTCCGGTTCCGCACGCAGTCGGCGTCGCCCCACGGAACAGCACCAGTTTGGGCTCCTTGTAGCGGGTCCCCGCCTGGGTAAACAGTCCGTTCCAGACGTCTTCCGTGTCGCCCAGCACCGTCGAAACAAAAGCCGCCATCCGGTCATCCGCCGGCGGACGCTGCGCGGGCGCCTTCTGTACCTGTGCCGCAGGATCGCCGCCCAGAACGCCGAGAATGGTCATCGGATTGATGCCAAACACCCAGCCACCGATGAGCGCGATCACAATGGTACCCACGCCAATCCCGCGACCGCCAACCGTCCTCCCGACGGACCCACGGCGATCCTCGACGTTGTCGGACTGGCGGTTTCCTTCCCATTTCATGGGCACACTCCCGTGCTCGCGCACCTGTTGAATTGACTACGATGGTATTGCTTTCTGAGCCCCTCAGCCAGCCGGTGGTGCTCCTTACCGGGTTCGACCCGTTTGCCGGCGATCGCCGCAACGCCAGCTGGGCGGCCGCCAGCATCTTGCACGGTCGGGTAATCAACGGCCATCGCGTCATCGCACGGCAGTTGCCGACCACCTTTTCTGGGGCAGCACCCGCCCTGATGGAGGCGCTGGATCGCTTCCGACCCGCACTGGTACTCTGTGTCGGCCAAGCGGCCGGGCGCGCCGCCATCGGCGTCGAGCGGGTTGCGGTGAACTGGGTTGATGCACGCATTGCCGACAATGCTGGCGACCAGCCCGCCGACTGCGCCGTGATCGCCGGAGCACCCACTGCCTATTTCTGTACCGTCCCTGTGAAGGCCATCGTGGCGGCGCTGTGTGCGGATGCCATACCAGTCGATGTTTCCATGTCGGCCGGCACCTTTGTCTGCAACCATGTCTTTTTTGCCTTGATGCACCGGCTGGCCACCAACCCACCGCAGCGCGGCGCACGCGGCGGCTTCCTTCACGTACCATCGCTGCCGGAACAGGGGCAGCCTGCCCTTGCACTGGAGCGCACGGTTGCCGGGCTGAAGTTGGCCATTACCGCGTGCCTGACCCAGGGTGACGACATCCGACGCCCTGGAGGTACCCTGCATTGATACCGTCTCAATCTTTCGCAGCAGACCATCCGTCAGGGCCGCTGCGCCTGGGCACGCCCGGACGAGGCCGCTTCAATCAGGCAGAAACAGGCTCTGCAGGTCGCTGAGGAAGTCGAATCCCCGCGGAGTTGCCCATACCCGATCAAGATCACGCTCGATCAGCCCTTGCTGCTCGGCCTTTTGAAGCGGGGACCGGATAACCGAGAGAGGCTGCCCGGTGCGCTCGGCGAAGTCCCGCAGGGAAAAGCCGTCCTTCAGCCGCAGCGCGTTCAACGCATATTCGAAGGACAAGTCGCGGCGGGACACCTCGTTTTCCTGCGCCAGCGGCTCGCCAGCCAAGGCCTGATCCATGTAGCGGCGCGGCTCACGCCAGCGAACCTGACGCATGACCCGATGCGGAAAGCTCAGTTTTCCATGGGCGCCCGCACCAATGCCGAGGTAGTCTCCGAACTGCCAGTAGTTGAGGTTGTGGCGGCACTGCTGACCCGCCCGCGCATACGCCGAAACCTCGTAGCGTGCGAGACCGGCATCGGCCGTCCGCGCGGTGATGTGGTCCAGCATCGACCACGCGGCGTCGTCCTCCGGCAACTCGGGCGGCTGCGACGCGAACACCGTATTGGGTTCGATCGTCAGGTGGTAGATCGACAGATGGGGGGGCGCAAAAGACAGCGCCATGTCGAGATCGGCGTCCAGGTCGGCCGGGGTTTGGCCGGGCAGCGCGTACATCAGGTCAAGGTTGAAAGTCGGAAAGTGGGCTGCGGCTTCGGCCAGCGCCTCCATCGCCTGCTTGCGGTCATGAACCCGCCCCAGGGCCTGCAGGTGTCGGTCGCTGAAGCTTTGCACTCCGACTGAAAGGCGGGTAACGCCAGCCTGGCGAAATGCCCGGAAACGGTCCTTCTCAAAGGTACCGGGATTCGCCTCCAGCGTAATTTCACAGTCCGGCTCCAGCGGCAGACGGGCCCGAATCGCGCCAATCAGCCGGTCAATGGCGGCGGGCGAAAACAGGCTGGGCGTGCCCCCGCCCAGGAACACGCTGTAGACCGGACGCCCCCAGACCCACGGCAGGCTGGTTTCAAGGTCTGCGATGAGGGCGTCGACATACCGCTGCTGCGGCAGCGCGTCGTTCGTGTCCAGGCCCCGAAATTCATGGGAGTTGAAATCACAATACGGACACTTCTTCAGACACCAGGGCAGGTGCACGTAGAGCGACAAGGGCGGCAGCGAAGGCAGCTGCAGCAGGCCCGGGCGCATGTAATCGGTGATGTCCGGCACATCAGGTCCGCAAGGCCGGTTCAGAGCCAATGCTCACGCATCAGCCCGACCATCGCCCGGGCGGCACGGCCGCGATGGCTGTGCGCGTTTTTCACCTCGGTGGGCAATTGGGCGAACGTCTGGCCGAATTCGGGGATGAACATGACCGGATCAAAGCCAAAGCCGTTGCTGCCTGCAGGCTCCCGGGCAATCAGGCCCCGCACCCGGCCGACAGCGACCAGCGGCTCGGGATCGTCCGGGTGACGCACCGCGACCAGCGTACTGACCATTGCAGCCCGGCGGTCTGAGTTGCCGCTCATCTGTTCCAGCAGGGCGCGGACATTGTTGACATCACCTTTCTCATATCCGAATTGTGTGGCGTAGTACGCCGTGTTCACACCCGGCAACCCGCCGAAGGCATCGACACACAGGCCGGCGTCGTCGGCGAGTGCAGGCAGTCCGGACAGCCGCGCCGCGTGGCGCGCTTTGGCCAGAGCGTTTTCTATGAAGGTGTGAAACGGCTCATCCGCTTCCGGGATGCCCAGATCCGCCTGCGGCAGCAGATCGACACCGAGCGGCGCCAGCATGGCCTGCAGTTCCGCCAATTTGCCCCGATTGTTCGATGCAAGAACAATTTTCATGAAAATATGCCGATACCCAGCGTAAAAAGGTATTCTATTGCTACTATTTCAGTAGTGATTCCTTTTGCAAAATAACGAGTTCCGCAATACCTTTTTCAGCCAGTGCCAACAATCGGTCCATTTCCAGGCGCGAGAAAGGCACCCCTTCGGCCGTCCCTTGCACTTCGACATAGCTGCCCGCGCCCGTCATGACGACGTTCATATCGGTGTCACAGGCAACATCTTCGGTGTATTGCAAGTCCAGCAGCGGGACCCCTTCAAGAATGCCGACCGAAATGGCAGCCACATGATCGGTGATCGGTGACCGGGTCAGTTTGCCCTGTACCAGCAGCCAATTGACGGCGTCCTGTGCGGCGACAAACGCACCGGTGATGCTGGCGGTACGAGTGCCCCCGTCGGCCTGAAGGACGTCGCAGTCCAGATGAATGGTCCGTTCGCCCAGCGCTTTGAGGTCAAACACCGCACGCATCGATCGACCGATCAGCCGCTGGATCTCCTGGGTCCGACCGCTTTGTTTGCCACGGGCAGCCTCGCGGTCCCCCCGGGTGTGGGTGGCGCGGGGGAGCATGCCGTATTCCGCCGTGACCCAGCCCTCGCCACTGCCGCGTTTGTGCGGTGGCACCTTGTCTTCGACCGATGCGGTGCAGAGCACCCGGGTATCGCCGAACTCGACCAGAACCGAGCCCTCGGCATGAATGGTAAAGCCCCGAGTCAATCGCACAGGTCGCAGTTGATCGGGCGCACGACCGCCGGAGCGGACAAAGTCGGTCATCGGATATCCCAGTTAAGAGTCGGCAGACGATCATCCCCGCCGGGCGGCGGAGCGACGGATGGCCTCGTTGATTTCGGCAATGGAGCGCTCAATGGACTCTTCGTCCAGGTC
This sequence comes from Curvibacter sp. T50, assembly GCF_057219955.1. NCBI lineage: Bacteria > Pseudomonadati > Pseudomonadota > Betaproteobacteria > Burkholderiales > Comamonadaceae > Curvibacter > Curvibacter sp. T50. The sequence goes on along the minus strand of NZ_JBXVVU010000003.1, from coordinate 44,957 downwards.
GTCATGCAACGGGTCCGGCACACCCGACTGAATGGTCGAGGCAAAAACACCGTCACTGATGCTGTCGGTCGAGATGCCGCGGGTGGATTCGAAAACATCCGGGGTTTCCCATTCCATCGCCAGAACGGTCACGTTGTCGCTGCGCGGACCGGCAGTACGAAGTGCACTTTCGACCAGCTCGGGCACGGCCGATGAGACCGGATAGGCACTCAGCTGCTTGACGATCTCCGAATCGTCGACCACGCCCCACAGACCGTCGGAACACAACAGCAGTTTGTCGCCGTTTTGCAAGGTCACGGGGCCGCTGAAATCCACCACGGGTCGGGTTGGCGATCCCAGGCAGGTGAAAAGGACATTGCGATTGACGGCGTTCAGCCCCGGCTGCTGGTGTTCGGCGTAAGAGTGATCGCGAGTGCGCTTGTAGAGCAAACCGTCGCGCACAAGGTACAGCCGGGAGTCTCCGCAATGAATCCAATGCGCCACGCCGTTTTGCAGCAAGACCGCAACGAGGGTGGTCCGTGGCGTATCCAGCATGGCGCGCTCACCGGCATACCGAATGATCTGGTGATGCGCGGCCATCAGACTGTTGCGCAGAAAGTTCTCGGCATCGCCGACAACGGGCTGGGCTTCGCGCTGAAATCGCGCCGAGAGAATCTGCAGCGCCAGCTGTGCCGCCACCTCACCATCCGGGTGACCGCCCATGCCATCGGCAAGGACGAAAAGGCCCGCCTCCCGCGTGTAGCAATAGCCCATGCGGTCTTCGTTCTTCTCTCGTCCACCCTTTCGGCTGACCTGGAAAACGGAGAATTTCATTTGGCTTTCACTCCCGGACCCGGGGCCTTGCGGGCTGTGCCGCGGGTATCCGAGAGAATATTGTCAAACTGCAGCCGGACCTTCTCACCGACCGAAAGCTTCGTGTACCGCCGCTCGCTTTCTCGGCTGAGTTCTTTCTGCAGGGCAAATACCGACTGGGGACGTGACAACGGATCCAGCGACATGCACCACTCCACCACCTCGATCAGGTTGTCCGAATAGACGGCCCGCAGGCGTGCCAAAGAGAGGGACAACCGGTCCTTTTCCAGGCGCTGCGGTGCGTCGTTGGGCGGAAAGCCCTGCATGCACGCGTACATGCAAGCGCCGATCGCGTAGATATCGGTCCAGGGGCCCATGGACGCATCGCGCCGGTACATCTCCGGCGCAGCAAATCCCGGGGTGTACATCGGACGGATGAAATTGCCTTCCTTGCTCAGCACCTCTCGCGCTGCGCCAAAGTCGATCATGACCGCCCGGTTGTCGTCCGTGATGAAAATGTTCGCTGGCTTGATGTCCAGGTGCAGCATCTTGTGCTGATGCACGATCCGCAGTCCGCGCAGGATTTCGTCATAAAGAGACCGGATCGTGGACTCACGGAATACCTTCTCCTTCTTGAGATCTCGTGCCGTGATGATGTAGTCCTGAAGGGAGGCGCCTTCCAGGTAGTTCATCACCATGTAGACCGTCTCGTTCTCCCGAAAGAAATTGAGAACACTGACCACCGAAGGGTGGGATATCTGCGCAAGCGATCGACCCTCTTCAAAGAAGCTCTTGAGGCCAAGCCGGTACAGCGAGAGCTTTTCCGGTTGAATGACCGGCATCAGTTCACCCGCCCCCCGCGTCGCCAGGGAAGAGGGCAGGTATTCCTTGATCGCGACCTGCTGTCCGTCGTTATCTACGGCCAGGTAAACAACCCCAAAGCCGCCCGCCGCCAGCTTCCTGACGATGCGGTATCCACCGATGACCGTATCCGGCGGCAGGGGAGCTGGTTTGACCTTTGACATAATTTGGGCTGGATTGAATGCATCCCGCAGACAGTGGGCGCCATCGGGAACGGTGGATAGCTCTCCCCTCCCCCACCTCCAAAGGACTCCATGCCAGTTTACAGCATGACCGGTTATGCCTCTGTGCAAGGCCAAGACGCGGAGACGGGGCCGGGCGAGGACTCTCGCGCTGGTCGTCCAGCGACGCGGTTCGGGCTCGAAATCCGCTCGGTCAACAGCCGCTTCCTGGACTTGAACTTCCGGCTCCCCGACGAGTTGCGCCAACTGGAGCCGGAGTTGCGCGGTTTATTGGCCGAAAAACTCCGTCGGGGCAAAGTGGAATTGCGTATTGCGGCGGAAGCACTCGGGGCGGAGTTGCCCGCCGAACCCAGTCCCCGGGTGCTCCAGCGCTTGGCCGCCCTGCAGGACACGGTTCGGGCCTGGATTCCCGATGCCCAGCCAGTCGGCATGGCCGACATCCTGAGATTTTCTGCGGCCACGAAGCAGCCCGCGAGCGACGCTGCCTCCTGGCTGCTTCCTGTGGCGCGGCAACTGATCGACCGTTTCCAGGGAACCCGCGCTGCCGAGGGCGAAAAGCTGGCCCGCATGGTCATCGAACGCGTCGCCGACCTGCACCAACTCGTCGAAAAGGCCAAGCCGCTGGTGCCCCAGTTGGTCGACTTGCAGCGCACGCGCTTTCTTCAGCGCTGGAACGATGCCATGTCGGCGGCAACCGGCGACAACGCGGCATCTGGTAGCTCCAATGCCTCCATGGAACGTGCCCTGCTCGAAGCCACGGCCTATGCGATTCGTATCGATATTGCGGAAGAAATCGACCGCCTCACAGCCCATCTTCAAGACATCGAAAAGCTGGTGAAAGAGGGGGGTGCGATCGGCAAGCGGCTGGATTTTGTGATTCAAGAGCTCCATCGGGAAGCCAACACACTGGGCTCCAAGTCCGGATCGCTGGAACTGACGCGAATTTCGGTCGAAATGAAGGTTCTGATCGAACAGATGCGTGAACAAGTACAGAACATCGAATGAACTCCACCGACCGACCGCCTCTTCACCCGCAAACCGCCTATCCTGGCAACCTGTTTGTCGTAGCCGCCCCCAGCGGCGCCGGAAAGTCCAGCCTCGTCAAGGCATTGCTTGAGCTCGATTCGCGTGTCATGCCCTCGGTCTCCCACACGACCAGGGCTCCCCGGGGCCAGGAGAAGCATGGACGAGAGTACTTTTTTGTGTCCAAAGGCGAATTCGACGCCATGATTGGGGCGGACGGGTTCCTCGAATGGGCTCATGTGCATGGCAAGCAATATGGAACGTCACGGAAAGCGGTGGAAGACCGCATCGCTTCCGGCGCCGATGTGATCTTGGAGATCGACTACCAGGGCGGCTTACAAATCAAGCGACTCTTCAGCAATGCGGTACTCATCTTCATTCTTCCCCCGAGCTGGGACGAGTTGAGATCACGGCTTGAGCGACGGGGAGAGGACGCTCCAGAGATCATCGAAATGCGCCTGCGCAATGCGGCGGAGGAGCTGGCGCAGGCTCACCACTTCGACTTCGTTATAATCAACGAACTTTTTGAACGGGCGCTCTTCGACCTCAAGGCTATCGTCCATGCGCAGCGTTTGCGCTATCAAACACAGGTGAACGCGCGCCCTGAAACTTTCAAGGCTCTTGGAATCCTCTGAAGTCTTCTGCCCTCCGTGACAACCTGAAGCGATAACTATGGCCCGCATTACCGTTGAAGACTGCCTGCAACAAATTCCCAATCGCTTCCAGCTGGTCCTCGCCGCCACCTACCGGGCCCGCATGCTGAGCCAGGGACATGCCCCCCGGATTGAGAGCCGCAACAAGCCGGGCGTCACGGCGCTCCGCGAAATCGCTGCCGGCAAAGTTGGTCTGGAAATGCTCAAGAAAGTGCCTTGAAGCCCTCGCGTTGACATACGCGGTCGAAGAAGCACCGAAACGGTGCTTCTTTCTTTTGGGCCTATGACTTTTTTGCCCGACAGGCGCTACAGTTGGGCCATGACTGTTGGCGAACTCCCGAACCGCTCATCTCCGGCCACCGGTGCCATGGGGACATTACAGGTCGCTCTGCCCGAAACAAAGGCCGACGCGGCCATGGCTGCAGCGGCCAGTTTTGCAGGCCTTGTCGCTCGACTCGACTACCTGGGCCCCGATGATGTAGAGCTCGTCCGGAGAGCCTACCGGTTCGCAGATGAGGCCCATCTGGGCCAGATGCGAAGCAGCGGCGAGCCCTACATCACCCACCCTATCGCGGTAGCGGTCCAATGTACCGACTGGCGACTGGATGCCCAGGCCTTGGCTGCCGCATTGCTGCACGATGCGATGGAGGACTGCGGCGTCACCAAGACCGACCTGATCGACCGATTCGGCGCCGCAATTGCCGATCTGGTGGATGGCCTCACCAAACTTGACAAGTTGCAGTTTGACACCCGTGAGGAGAACCAGGCCGAGTCCTTTCGAAAGATGCTCCTGGCCATGGCGCGAGACGTTCGGGTGATTCTTATCAAACTGGCCGATCGCACTCACAACATGCGGACCATGGACAGCATGCCGCGCCCGAAGTGGGCCCGCATATCCAAAGAAACGATCGAGATCTTCGCCCCGATTGCGCACCGCCTTGGCCTGAACCAGACCTATCGCGAACTCCAGGACCTTGCCTTCAAGCACCTTTGGCCTTGGCGCTACCGCGTTTTGTTCAAGGCTGTCGTGCGCTCCCGCAATCGCAGACGCGACCTGATTCAAAGGGTAAAGAGTGATGTGGATGCCTCATTTGGACGTTCCAAAATGGGCGTGCGTGTATCCGGACGGGAAAAAACCCTGTATTCCATCTACCGGAAGATGGCAGACAAGCACCTGACTTTTGCCCAGGTAACCGACATTTACGGCATCCGACTTGTTGTTCCGGAAGTTATCGATTGCTACACGGCGCTGGGAATACTGCACCAGATGTACAAACCCGTTCCGGGGAAATTCAAAGACTACATCGCCATTCCGAAAGTCAATGGCTATCAGTCGCTTCACACAACGGTGGCTGGGCCGTCCGGGATCAATATTGAATTCCAGATTCGAACCGAGCCCATGCACCTGGTCGCCGAGTCGGGGGTAGCCGCCCATTGGCTCTACAAGTCCCATCCTGGCCATTCCGGTCCAAACAATGATCGCCTGGGCTCACAATGGCTTCAATCCCTGCTGGACATACAAAATGAGACACGGGATGCTGCGGAGTTCTGGGACCACGTCAAAGTTGACCTGTTTCCCGATGCGGTTTACGTTTTCACGCCCAAGAGTCAGATCATGGCGTTGCCACGCGGCGCGACCGTGGTTGACTTTGCCTACGCCATTCACAGTAACGTGGGCGACCGGACTTCGTCAGCCAAGATCAATGGCGAGCCCGTTCCCCTGCGAACAGAACTCAAGAACGGTGACGTCGTCGAAATCATTACGACCGCGGTGTCGACTCCAAACCCCGCATGGCTGAGCTTTGTCAAAACGGGGCGGGCTCGCTCGAAGATCCGCCACCACCTCAAGAGTCTTGCCCAAGTTGAATCTGAGCAACTCGGCGAAATTTTGCTGACCCAGGCGCTCCGGGCGGAAGGCATCGATGGTTTGCCAGCACCATCATCGGACACCCACGATCTGTGGGAACGACTGCTACGATTCACCGGGAATCGCGACCAAGCCGAATTGCTGACAGATATTGGCCTGGGCAAACGTGTCGCGATCATGGTGGCGAGAAAGTTTCTTTCTCTGATGTCGGAGAGCGGTATTCGACCCAATACGGTGCTGCTTTCGACCGAACGCTTCACCGCACATGAAAAGGTATCCCAAGGCGCAGTGATCCTGGACGGAACCGAAAACGCGTCGGTCAAATACGAGGTGTGTTGCCGCCCTGTTCCTGGAGATGCGATTGTCGGCTACATGGGTCGAGGCGAGGGACTTTCCGTTCACAGGGCAGAATGCCCGGTGGCCCTCCGCCAAAAGCAAAGAGACAGCGAGCGGTTTCTGTCCGTGGAATGGGCAGACGAACCCAAACGGACCTTTGAGGCCGGTATCCGCATCACACTGAGCAACGGGAAAGGGGTGCTCGCAAGGGTCGCAGCCGCAATAGCCTCGGCGGAAGCCGACATCACCCACCTCGACATGGGGGACGAATCGGCGCAGGCGACAACCGATCTCCGCTTCATTGTCGCCGTCCACGATCTGGCACAACTGGAGGCGGTCCTGCGTAGTGTCCGCAGGACACCATCGGTCGTACGCGCCATTCGAATCATGCCGCCGGCAGCTTAGGGCTCCGGGGTCGGATAAAGCACTTCAATGATCTCTAGCGTCTGCTGGCCGCCGGGAGTCGACACTCGCACGGTATCGCCGACTTGCGCCTTGAGCAATGCCGACGCAACGGGCGATATCCAGCTGATTTCGCCGCTGAGACTATCAAATTCGTCAACCCCCAAAAGGGTGACGCTGCGTCGGTGACCACTTTCATCCTCATACAAAACCCGGGCGCCGAAAAAAACCTGATCCCGACCGAAATGGACACTCGGATCCACGACTTCGGCGGCTTGCAATCGCTTGGTCAAAAAGCGTATTCGACGGTCAATCTCTCGAAGCCGCTTTTTTCCGTACAGGTAGTCGCCGTTTTCGGATCGGTCTCCGTTCCCGGCCGCCCAATGAATGGTTTCGACCAATTTCGGCCGCTCATCGTCCAGAAGAAGCTTGAGCTCGGCATGAAGGCGGCGATAACCTCGAACAGAGATGTAATTTCGCCCTACGCTCAAGGGCCCAACGGCGGCAAATGCATCGTCATCCTCTTCGGTATCGTTTCGAACGAAAGCCTTGTTCACACTACACGCCCCTGAAAAGCAAAATGGCCCACCGCAATAAGCAGTGGGCCATGAGGCAAAAGCGAAATTTGGCGCGGCTGGCAGGATTCGAACCCACGACCCCTTGGTTCGTAGCCAAGTACTCTATCCAACTGAGCTACAGCCGCAACAGAAAGGAATTATAGCATCTTGAAGTCGACCAATACTGGTAGGGCGTGTTGGACTTGAACCAACGACCAAAGGATTATGAGTCCTCTGCTCTGACCAACTGAGCTAACGCCCCCTGAAAAAACCTCGACCTTTCGGCCGCGATTGTACGCACCCCTATTTGGAACGGCTGAGCGCGTTGCTGACCATCTTCGAGGTAATGTCTACGATCTGGATCATCCGGTCATAGGGCATCCGCGTTGGCCCGATGACTCCTAAGGTGCCGACGATCTGCCCATCTATCTCATAAGGGGCGCTCACAACGGACAACTCCTCGACAGGCACCACCTGACTTTCGCCCCCTATGTAGATTCGAACCCCCGGTGCCTCGGTCGAACCATCCAGAAGGCGTATCAACTGGGCTTTTTGTTCGAACAGATCGAAAGCCCGCTTCAGATGGCTCATGTCACTCGTGAAATCACTGACGGCCAACAGGTTTCGTTCGCCCGAGATGATGATCTCATCCTGGCCTTGTTGCATGACTTCGGAGCCAACCCGTACTGCGGCACGCATCAATTGCCCGATCTCGCTACGGAGAGTTTCCGCCTCTTTGGCAAGTCGTTCGCGAACCTGCTCGATCGCCAGTCCGGCGAAGTGCTGATTCAGATAGTTGCTTGCTTCCACCAGGTGCGACGGCAGATAGTCGACATCAGTGAAGATCACCCGGTTCTGAACATCACCTTCCGGCGAAACGATGATCAGCAAAACTCTCCGTTCTGACAGCCTCAGAAATTCGACATGCCGGAATTTCGATGAGCGCCGCGGCGTAAGCACCACACCGACGAAGTGGGAAAGATTTGACAGCATATGCGCTGCGTTGGCGATCACCCGTTGGGGTTGATCTGGTTCCAACTCAGGCGTTTCGAGTAGTTCCTTATGGACAGTCAGCATGGTATCGACAAAGAGCCGATACCCTTTGGCTGTCGGAATACGTCCGGCCGAGGTGTGAGGACTGGCGATCAAACCCAGATCCTCCAGATCGGCCATCACATTGCGGATGGTCGCTGGCGAAAGCTCCAGCCCGGACGCTCTTGACAGCGTTCTGGAGCCGACAGGCTGCCCGTCAGCGATGTACCGCTCTACGAGAGACTTGAGTAAGGACTTGGCCCGTTCGTCCAGCATGGCCGGATTTTAATGATCTAATCTCCAAATGGATTGCAGGTTTCACCTTGTCGGACTGGTCGGAAAGTATCAATCCTCCGGTTCTTCGGCCCACGCGCTGATCGTCCGGCAGGTCGTTGAAGAACTTGCGCAGTTTCTTTCGCGCGAAGGTTGTGAAGTCTTCATTGAGCGTGATACCGCCTCCAGCACGGGTCTGGCCCAGTTCACCACGATCGACGTGAAGCAGATAGGGCGGCAATGTGATCTGTGCCTGGTTGTCGGCGGCGACGGGACCATGCTCGGGATCGGCCGGCAACTGGCGCCGCACGGGGTACCACTCATTGGCATCAACCTGGGTCGACTCGGATTCATGACCGACATCCCGTTCGACCGTTACCAGGAAATTCTGCGACCGATGCTCAGGGGCTTCTACGAAGAGGAGTCGCGATCGCTGATTCATGGCAGCGTGATTCGCGACGGGCGCTGTGTATTCGACACACTGGCGATGAATGAGGTTGTCGTCAACCGCGGCGCAGCGTCCGGCATGGTGGAGTTGCGCGTTGAGGTTGATGGAAGATTTGTCGCGAATCAGCGGGCAGACGGCCTGATCGTATCGACACCCACCGGATCAACCGCCTACTCTCTGTCTGCTGGCGGTCCGATACTGCATCCCTCGATTCCGGGATGGGTTCTGGTGCCAATCGCGCCGCATACGCTGTCGAATCGACCGATTGTGCTGTCTGACGACACCGAGATCACCATTGAAATTGTGGCCGGCCGTGATGCCAGTGCGAGCTTCGACACCCAAACCATCGCGTCGTTGCTACATGGCGACCGCGTCACCGTAAGACGCTCTGTACATCGGGCACGCTTCCTGCACCCGCGCGGCTGGAGTTACTTCGACACCTTGCGAAACAAACTGCATTGGAATGAAGGAGGCTCCTGACCGTGGCGTTGCTGTCTGTCACCCTTCGCGATTTCGTGCTGGTCAGGGAGCTCGAAATCGACTTCTCTGCGGGTTTCACGGTCCTGACCGGTGAGACCGGGGCCGGGAAGTCACTGCTCATCGACGCCCTGCAGTTTGTGATGGGTACGCGAGCCGATGCGAGCACCATCCGCACTGAGGCCGAACGCTGTGACGTCTGCGCTTTGTTCGAACTTTCGCCATTGCACCAGGAACGCCTGCTGGAGTTTGCGGCGGATGAAACGGAGCTGTTGTTGCGACGAACGATGGACAGGAATGGTCGCAGCAGGGCATGGATCAATGGCGTTCCCGCAACCGCATCCCAGTTGCGGCGCATCGGGGACGTCCTGGTCGACATTTATGGGCAGCATTCCTGGCAAAGCCTGGAGCGCGCCGAAACCTGCCGTGGCCTCCTGGATTCGTATGCCCAACTGGACACTGGCGAGCTATCCGCCACATGGCGACGCTGGAGGGATCGTGCCGGCGCCCTGGTGGAGGCGCAAACCTCACAGGACAAAAGGAGGGACGACAGCGCGCAACTGGAATGGCACCTTGCCGAACTGGATCGTTTGGCTCCCGCCGTGGGTGAGTGGGATCAACTGCAGCAACAGCACAAGCGACAAAGCAGCGCCCAAGACCTCCTGGAAACAGCTCATCGCTCCCTCGCGCTGCTCACCGGCGAGCCGAGCGGTGCCCTGACCCAGATCGCCCGCGCTCGACAGCTCTTGCAAACCCGAGCCGACGTCGAGCCGGAATTTGCGATGCTGAGCCGCGAGTTGGACGGCTGCCTTGCCGTGATCGGCGAGGTCAACCGCACCTTGCAAGCCTATGGACAGCGGGGCGACCTTGAGCCCGAGACGCTCCAGCAGCTCGACCAGCGCATTTCCGCCTGGATCAGCCTGAGCCGCCGTCATCGGGTGCCGCAGGAACAGTTGCCGGAATTTCACGCGAAATTGAAAGAGCAACGCCTGGCATTGGACACCGCATTGGATCTTGATGCCCTTGGCCGAGCCGAACGTGCCGCCTTTGCCGATTGGCATATGCAGGCGCAACGTGTCTCTGCCGTACGTAAGGCCGCTGCGCTGCGTCTGGAGAGTTCGGTATCCACCAGCATTCGCAGTCTTGGCATGATGGGCGGGCGCTTTCAGATTGAACTGAAGACACTGGATGCCCCGGGTGAAAACGGTCTTGAGGAGGTGCGGTTCCTGCTTTCCCCTTACCCAGAGGGGGACATGCAGACCCTGGGCAAAATTGCGTCTGGCGGTGAGTTGTCACGTATCGCTCTCGCAATCGCGGCCTGCACCAGTCAGCTGGGAGTCGCCGGGACATTGATTTTTGATGAAGTTGATACCGGGATCGGTGGCGCAGTTGCAGAGCGAGTGGGCAGATTGCTACAGCAACTCGCCGCAGACCGGCAGGTTTTTGCCATCACTCATCTGCCACAAGTCGCATCAAAAGGCGCCCGACACATCGTCGTCCGTAAGGTGTCCACCGACAACGCGGTAGTCAGCCAGATCGACTACGTCGACGGCGAGCAAAGGGTGCGGGAAATTGCCCGCATGATCGCCGGCGAGCAGATAACCAATGCATCGCTGAATCACGCTTCGGAGCTGTTGTCGACCTGAGAATCATGTCCCAAATTTCAACAGACAATCGATCGGCCAACGAACTGGTGCTCATCACCGGAATGTCCGGCTCCGGCAAATCGGTCGCCCTGCGCGGACTGGAAGACATTGGCTTCTTCTGCGTTGACAATCTGCCGCCGGAGTTGCTATCGGACCTTGTCGATGTCAAGAACTACCGAAACTGCCATCAGCTTGCCATTGCAATTGACGCGCGCAGCGCAGAGAGCCTTCCAGAAGTCTCCCATCGCATTCGAGTTCTCCGCGCCAAAGGAATCAACGTCCGCTCGATTTTCCTGGACGCAACCACCGACACGCTGGTTCGCCGCTACTCCGAAAGCAAGCGCAGGCACCCGCTTTCGGCCACTCACGGTGGCGCCGAGCGCCATGCATTGATCGAAGCAATCGAGCTGGAGCGCAAGCTGCTCCTGGCGTTGCGCGACGAGGCGCATGTCATCGACACCAGCATCATCCGATCAACTCAACTCGTCGATTTCGTCAACCGGCTGGCCACAACTCAGTCATCGCCCATCACCATCGTTCTGGAATCGTTCGCTTTCAAACGGGGCATACCGGTGGATGCGGACTTCGTATTTGATGCACGCGCACTCCCCAACCCGTTTTATGAAGAGCCATTGCGGGCTCTCACCGGAAGGGATGGCCCGGTTCAGTCGTTTCTCGCCGAAATGGTGGAACCCGACCTGTTCAGCGAGGAGATCATCGCCCTGTTGAACCGGTGGATTCCCCGCTTCCAGAAGAACAAGCGCAGCTATGTCACCGTCGCGGTGGGATGCACCGGCGGGCAACACCGTTCCGTCTACGTCGTTGAAAAAGTTCACAGCCAGATATCGCATCGCTGGGCGGCCATTCGCCGCCACCGGGAGCTGGACTGAGCACTGCGCAACCATCGCAGGGCTTGCCCCAGGGGGCGCACCGCCCAGGATGCTGTTCTTGACATGAAATTTGGCCGTACCCATCGCAATATGGTCATTTATTGCTATCGTTTTTCACGATCTGGGCACCACCCCTACTCGCTGCAACCGGCAGTTGCAACATGCGCTTGACCGGCGCGGGCAAGCCGTAGGTGTGCAGTTGTTCGCGTGTGACCCAGTAGCCGTGCAAGCCGCCTTTTCGACCCCGCTTCGAATCGCTTCGATAGACCAGGCGGTGAATCGATAAGTCCAGATGGGTCAATGTGTGGGAAACCGGGGCGAGCTCGGCTTGCAACTCCCAGCCCAGCGCTTGTCCGGCGGCCACGGCCGTCTCGCGGTCGCAATAGTCCGGAAGGCAATAGAGGCCACCCCAGATCTGCTGGTCTCCACGTCGGATCAGAAACACCCGCCCGTCCGCGTCGACTCCCTGCAGCAACCACATCGCCCGGGCTGTCCGAGTGGCCCGCGCGGCCGCACGCACCGGTAGGCGATCGACAATCCCCTGCGCCAAGGCGCAGCACTCGGCCGCAAGTGGACATTGCTGGCACAGCGGTCGGCGCGGCGTACAAACCATCGCGCCCAGGTCCATCAAACCTTGGGTGTACGGCGACAGGCTCTGCACATCAGCAAGCGATGACACGGATCGATCAGCTAGAGACCACAGTTGTCGCTCGGTCGCCGCCGACCGGATGTCGCCGTGCACCGCGTGGTAACGAACCAGGACCCTCTTCACGTTGGCATCCAAAATGGCAACCCGCTCGCCATTGCAGAACGCGGAAATGGCAGCCGCCGTCGATTTTCCGATTCCCGGCAAGGCAGCGAGCTCGGTCGCAGTCGCCGGAAACCGACCTCCATGGCGCAACACCAATTCGCGTGCGCATCGATGCAGGTTTCTTGCCCGGGAGTAATAGCCCAGGCCGGCCCAAAGGCTCAGTACCGCCTCAACAGGCGCGTTTGCAAGGGTAAAAACGTCAGGAAAGTGCTGAAGGAAGCGTCCGTAATACGCCAGCACCGTCACAACCTGGGTTTGCTGCAGCATGATCTCGGAGACCCAGACGCGGTAAGGCGTCCTGTCCACCTGCCACGGAAGGTCATGCCGACCGTGGTTCCGTTGCCAGGAGGCAACCTTTTCAGTGAAGCTGGTAAAGGTCATCGCGCTAGTGGCGCGCTGTCATTTCCGCAGCGGTGGCATGAACCGTTCGTGCAAGTGTCGCCGCCTTGGCACCCAGTTCGTCCAGCAGTCTTTCCTGAACACCAATTTCGTCCAGACGATAACCCAGGCCGTCCGCTGCATCACCGATCCGCTCGACCGCTTCAATGCGCCGCGCGTAGTTCCGCCGCTTTTCACGCAATTGGGTATCCAACCCATTGGCCGCAAAGCGGTTCCAGGCCTCCAGTTCGGACAGTTCAGAGTCATGAATGGACCGTATTCGCGAATACAAGGCCCGAAGCAGTTTTTCGGCAGCGTTCTCCTGCATCAGGCCGAAAGAATTCCCGAGACTTATGAACTTGAGGTATCCCGTTCTGACCAGCTGTACTTCATTGCGATATTTGCCGAGATCGACCGCCTCAGCGATCTGCAGAGAGAAACCAAACTCGGAATTAAGCTGCCGGAACGTCCCGTGCAGCATCTTCGTCATTTCATCCTGAAGATCGGCAACTTCACCTTGGATCGCCTCAAGGCGGTCAAACAGATCCTCGTATGCAGTCCTGAGCCCAATCTTGAAGCGGCTGGCGGTAAGAACACTCCGAATGGCCGCAAAGTCCTTCTTGAGGCTTTCACTTCCCAGAATGGTGGCCAACTTTGATTGGCTCTTGTTGTGAATTGATCGAAGCGCCAGCATCCGCTGCCGAGCACCGTCAAACTCCTTCTCTTCCTGTTCTATCCGCCCACGCAATTGCTTGATAACCAGGCTGTTCTTGCCCTTGAGCCCTTTCAATTCGAGGGCTTGTTCCGAGAGGTCCCGCTTGCGTGTCATAACCAGATGGGCAATTTCCTTTTCGAAATCTTGGGCACTTGCCGCCAGCGCGTTGGTGATCACCTCCTTGCGATGGTGTACCAGACGCTCCACCAAAGCCTGTTCCAGATCGCCGAGGCGACTCGCTGCCAGCAGCTTGCTGTCGCCACGAACCTTCGCCAACAGCCCTTTCTGCGCGGAAACCGGGATGACCTGATCGACCGAAACGCCCAATGTGGCGGCCGTTGACACCCGCTGTTGCTCAATCTGTGCACTCACCGACTGAACCGTGCTCAGGCCATCCCACAGTACGTCGATCTTGTTCAGAACCGCCAAACGATTGTTGTGGTCACCCTCATGGACCACAAGGTGATTGCGCCAGATATCCAGGTCAGATTTGGTCACCCCGGCGTCTGCCGAAAGGATGAACAAGGCAGCCTGGGCCTGCGGGATCAGATTGACGGTCAGCTCCGGTTCCGCGCCGATGGCGTTCAACCCCGGCGTATCCAGGATCACCAAGCCCTGCTTGAGAAGAGGGTGCGCCATGTTGATGACCGCGTGGCGCCACCGTGGCACCTCAACAAGTCCGTCCGCATCGACGGGCGCGGTGGCACCGCCTTCGGCGGTCGACCAAAGGCCCAACGCGGCGGCATCCTGAAGCGATACTTTCCTGACCTCGGAGACCTTAGCCATTGCCGTGGCCAAGCCCTCCCCGTCATTGGCATCCAGCTCGATCCGTATCCATTTTTCCGGCGTCATCCGCCATTCCATCAAGGCCTGCGGCTCCAGCCTGGTCTCGATTGGCAGCAATAGCAGGCATGGCGGAAGCTGGTCGTCGTATCCCAGCTCTGTCGGACACATCGTCGTTCGGCCTGCGCTTGCAGGCATGATGCGACGACCATACGAGGCGAAGAAAATGGCGTTGATAAGCTCCGATTTGCCTCGCGAAAACTCCGCTACGAATGCCACCATGACTTTGTTGGCGCGAACCTGCGTGTCGATCCGGTCGAGTCGATCGGAGACAGAGGGAGTCAAGAAACCCTGCTCCTCTATCCAACGACGCAGTGCGGAGACCAGATCAAGAAGGTCGGCCCGCCAATGCCCGAAAGCCTCGATTTCGGTATTCAGTGACGGGCCGGACGGGAGCTCGGCACGTAAAGACTCCCCGGGAACGGATTGGGCACCTTTCGAAGGCTCAGACATGTTGACATCCTGGGCAGAAAAAGGTGGATCGGTTGTTTTGCACAATCTTGGCCACCGTGCCGCCGCATCGATGGCACGTCTGCCCGGCACGGCCGTACACCATGGCCACCGATTGGTAGTTGCCCGCACGACCGTGGACGTCTTGGTAGTCGCGAAGGGTGCTTCCCCCACGATCAATGGCGGCCTGCAACACGTCCCGAATGGCACTGTGCAGGCGCCGTGATCGCACAAGCCCAATGGCCGCGCATGGCGTGGTCGGTCCGATTTGCGCCCGAAATAGCGCTTCTGACGCGTAAATATTGCCGACACCAACCACCATTTCGCCTCCCAGAAGGGCCGTCTTCACCGAGCACCGACGCGCCTTCAACGCACGCTGAAAGCCTTTCAGATCGAAACTCTCGTCCAGGGGCTCGGGACCAAGGTGGCTCAGCAATTTCCGCGCAGGGTCAACCCCCTGGGACGCCGACCAGACCACCGCGCCGAAGCGCCGAGGATCGCAAAGCCGCAAAACACCCGCCGACGTTACCAGATCGAAGTGATCGTGCGGGCCAAACGGTTGATCCGATGCAGCAAGAAAGAGTCGACCCGACATGCCAAGATGCAGCAGGAGGATGCCCTGGTCCAGTTCGAGAATGATGTATTTCCCTCTGCGCAAGACCCGTGCGATGGTGCGCCCGCGTAGTTCGCGCCCCTCGACGCCGAGTGGCCAGCGCAGGCTTTTTCGCACAACCACGTCCGTGATCGATTGACCGCAGAGCCGATCGGAGATTCCGATACGGGTCACTTCGACCTCGGGCAGTTCCGGCATGGGTGCGTCTTTTCTTTCCAGTTGAATTATTATCAGCCGATGAAGTCTTCCCTCCGGCTGATGGTGATTCTGGCATGCCTGTCCGGCCAGGTCGGGATCGCTGCGGATAGCAGCGCAACGGATGTTGGGGGACCGCCTCCGTCCACCGCAGGCAATTCCGCTCTGGATGGCCGTACTTTCTATCAGTTGGTCCTGGCGGAGATCTCAGTCCACCAGAGTGACCCAGGAACCGGATATTCCTTGTTGCTGGACGCAGCCCGACGCAGCAACGCGCCTGAGCTCTATAGGCGAGCGGTCGAAATTGCGATTCGCGCCCGGGCCGGAGATGCCGCACTTCAGGCCACACGTGCCTGGCAGCGCGCGCATCCCACGTCAATCGAAGCCGCTCAGCATGAGTTGGAGATCCTCATCGCATTGAATCGCGTACCCGAATCCGCTCAAGTGCTGGAGCGAGTCCTGGACCTGAGTGCTCCGAAAGAGAAGCTACAAACGCTTGAACGCATCCCTGGTCTCTATGCTCGTGCCACCGACCGCAAGGCCGTAGCGGTCGCCGTAGAAGCAGGTTTACGCCGCAGCCGCTCGGACCCAACGCTGGTTGCTGGGGCATGGGCTGTCATTTCCCGGGCACGCTGGCTTGCCACCGACGAAGCCGGCGCCTTGGCAGCGCTTCAGCTCTCCCAAGCGGCCAATCCGCAGTACGAACCGGCAGTCCGCATGGCCTTGGACATGCTAGGACCTGAACGTCCTCTGGCGGAGAAGCTGGTCAAGCGATACCTCCAGCGGCAACACGCTTCCGACTTCAATGTTCGCCTGGCCTACTCACAAGCTCTGATCGCCCAGGATCGTCCGGACGAAGCCCTGGAACAGTTGCAGACTGCGCTCGAATCCAGTCCCGATCGAAAGGACATTCTGCTGGCCCAGGGCGGAATTCTGATTCAGCTCCACCGATTCGCCGAGGCCCGCCAAGCCTTGGAGTCTTTCCTGAACTCACTTTCCGAACCAGTAACGGACAACAGGCTCCGCCAGCAGCGGGAACACGCGCTGACGGCCCTGTCGCAGATTGCAGAACGGCAGGGCAACCTGATTGAAGCCGAACAGTGGTTGCGGAGAATCGATCCTGACAATGTTTCGCTGACAATCCAGGCTCGACGAGCCGGCGTGCTCGCCCGCAGTGGACAAATCGATGCGGCCCGCTCGGTGATTCGCGCGGTACCGGCTTCGAATCCGGGCGATGAAAAGTCCCGATTCATCGCGGAAGCGCAATTGCTGCGAGAGTTGAAGCGGTACCCAGCGGCGATGTCGGTGCTCGAATTGGCTGCTGCCGCTGCTCCGGCGGACACTGACCTCCTCTATGAGCAATCGCTGGTCGCGGAAAAGCTGGGCGACTTCACCCGGATGGAATCACTTCTGCGTCGTATTGTGGAAATCCAACCGAGCAGTCCCCATGCGTACAACGCGCTCGGTTATTCGCTGGCCGACCGAAACGTGCGCCTGGAAGAGGCCCGGGGGCTGATCGCCAAGGCGGTAGAACTCGCGCCAGAAGACGCCTACATTCAAGACAGCCTTGGATGGGTTGAATTTCGCCTGGGAAATCACGAGGTCGCAAGGCAAATCCTTGAGCGAGCATTCCAGGCCAAACCAGACGCGGAAATTGCGGCCCACCTCGGTGAAGTCCTTTGGACGCTGGGAGACCGTGAGCGGGCCAAGGTAACCTGGCGCAAGGGTCTTGCATTGAATGCGGACAATGACACACTGCTGAGCACCTTGCGGCGTTTTGGCAACCCGATAGCCCGACAACCGCACTGAAATGCATTTCAGCCACGCGGCAAACCGCCTGCTGTGGGCGTGGGTACTTGCCCTGCCATGGATCCTTCTCGGGTGCACGGTCGCACCAGAAAAAACAGATCATGCGATTTCCGCTGGACCTGCATCCTGGTTTGGCAGGATTTCCATCGTCAACCCGCAAGCCCAACCGGTCCGGTTCTCCGCCTCCTTCGAGCTATCTGGATCAAAACTGGCCGGTAGCCTGCATCTTTCGACCAGCCTCGGTACAAGTCTTGCCCGCGTGGTCTGGAGCCCTGACGCCGCCCGCGTTGAAACGCCAGGCTCTGTCTCGGGATATCCGTCGTTGCACGGTCTGCTCGCCGCGCACTTCGGGATGGCATTTCCGATTGATCAGGTATTCGCTTGGTTGAATGGGCAGACTCCCGCCCTGGAGGGTTGGTTGATCGAAATCGAAGAACCGCCTGTCAGGCGGCTGATCGCTCGAAGCACCCATCACCCTGGCGTCGAGATCAGAATCCTTGTCGATCAACCGTAGCTCAGGCCCAACGCCCGAAGAAACGATGAACGCCTTTTTCGACCTCCCTGCACCCGCCAAACTCAATCTTTTTCTTCATATCCTGGGCCGCAGGTCCGATGGATACCACCTTCTCCAGTCAGTTTTCGTCCTCATCGACTGGTGTGATACCTTGCATATCGAACGGACGACTGACGGCCGAATCCAGCGCAAGGACCTTGGCTGGGCGTTACCCGTCGATGATTTGACAGTCAGAGCCGCACGCGTACTGCAATCGGCCACCGGTTGCACTTTAGGTGCGACGATTACCGTAAACAAGCGAATTCCCGCACAGGCTGGCATGGGTGGCGGATCCTCCGATGCGGCCACTTGCCTTTTGGCGCTTAATCGTCTGTGGGACCTGAACCTCAGCTTGAAGCAGTTGATTGCGCTCGGGCTTCCGCTCGGGGCCGATATACCGTTCTTTTTGCGCGGGACAAACGCCTGGGTGGAAGGGGTCGGCGAGAAAATCCAACCGATACACGTCCCGCGTCAGCGCTTCGTCGTGGTCAAACCCACCCAGGGGATACCGACGAAAGATGTATTCCTTCATCCCGAATTGAAAAGGGATACCGGGCATGCTATAATCAAAGACTTTGCTGTAGACCCGTTTGGCTTTGGCTGCAACGATTTGCAACCGATCGCAGAGCGGCTTTGTCCGTCCGTTCGTGAAGTCACTTTGTGGCTCAGAAAGTATGGGCTAACTGGTAGAATGACCGGATCGGGAAGCGCGGTATTTGCTCCCGTTGCGCTAGCTGATTGCGTGGGTGACCCCCCGCAAGGCTGGTCAATGCGAGTCTGCAGCAGTCTGGATTCTCATCCGCTTACCGGGTGGGCCTCCAGCGACGATTGATCGGTCGTACGATAATTTTTTCGCACGACCCGTGTAGGGGAGTCGCCAAGTTGGTAAAGGCACCGGATTTTGATTCCGGCATGCGAGGGTTCGAGTCCTTCCTCCCCTGCCAAACCTTTGAACGGTCAGGCACACTTCACGTTCGCCGGCACTCCGATGCAGCCTAACAACGCTCCCCCTACCCCCGACTTCATGTTGTTCACCGGCAACGCAAATCCCCGGCTAGCCGCGGAGGTTGCGGAACACCTGGGAACGACGCTCGGGGCCGCCGATGTCGGTCGGTTTTCCGATGGTGAAGTCACGGTAGAGATCAAGCAAAACGTGCGCGCACGGGATGTGTTTGTGGTCCAGTCGACCTGTGCCCCGACCAATGAAAACCTGATGGAACTGCTGATCATGGTCGATGCGCTCAAGCGGGCATCGGCGGAGCGGATCAGTGCCGTCATCCCCTATTTCGGCTATGCCCGGCAGGATCGTCGGCCCCGGTCAACCCGGGTTCCGATCACGGCCAAAGTTGTCGCCAATATGCTGCAGGCCGTCGGTGTTGCCAGGGTTCTGACCATGGACCTGCATGCTGATCAGATCCAGGGGTTCTTCGACATTCCGGTAGACAACATTTATGCATCGCCGGTTTTGCTCGGCGATCTCCGCCTGAAAAGATACGAAGATTTGATTGTGGTGTCGCCGGACGTCGGTGGCGTGGTCCGTGCGCGCGCTCTGGCCAAGCAACTGGGCTGCGACCTGGCAATCATCGACAAACGCCGCCCCAAGGCCAACGTCAGCGAAGTCATGCACGTCATCGGCGAAATCGAGGGTCGCAATTGCGTCATCATGGACGACATGATCGACACGGCCGGGACCCTCGTCAAAGCTGCTGAAGTACTAAAAGAGCGCGGGGCGCGCAAGGTTTACGCCTACTGTACCCACCCGATCTTCTCCGGCCCTGCGATTGAGCGGGTCAGCAAGGGGACTGCGCTGGATGAAGTAGTAGTGACAAACACGATCCCTCTTTCCGACAGCGCGCGTCAGTGCCAGAAAATCCGCCAACTTACCGTTGCCCCGCTGATTGCGGAAACCATCCAGCGTATTGCTCGCGGTGAGTCGGTCATGAGTCTTTTCTCGGATCAGGAAAACCTTTTCTGATCCGTTTTCGTCGGCCGGTCGTGCATAGCGCGACACGGCCATTTTCAATCGGAGCCGCACTGGTCGCGGTCGGCTTCATCAGGAGTCAGCTATGAAATTTGTCGCCTTCGAGCGAGCCAAGCAGGGTACGGGTGCGAGCCGCCGTCTGCGCAATTCGGGCCGTACGCCCGGTATCGTCTACGGTGGATCTGCGGAACCGCAATTGATCGAACTGGACCATAACGCCTTGTGGCATGCGATCAAGAAAGAAGCCTTCCATTCGTCCATTCTGGAAATGGAGTTGGGCGGCAACGTCAGCAAAGTGCTCTTGCGAGACCTGCAGATGCACCCCTTCCGCCCGTATGTCCTCCATATCGACTTTCAACGCGTCGATGCCAACACACGACTGTCCATGAAGGTGCCAGTGCATTACAGCGGCGAAGAAGAGTCGCCGGCTGTCAAACTGGAGCACTGCCTCGTGAACCACGTTGTCACGGAGATCGAAGTCAGCTGTCTGCCCGGTGATCTGCCCGAATTCATTGCCGTCGATCTCAGCAATCTGCAAAAGGGCACCTCGCTGCACCTCAACGACATCGCCCTGCCCAAGGGTGTCAAGGCAGTCACCCACGGCAAACCCAATCCGGTTCTGGTGTCGGTCACCGCTCCAGTTGTCGAGGAAATCGTTGCACCGACCGCCGCTGCGGCCGCTCCGGCCAAGGGCAAAGCCAAAGGCAAGAAGTAAGCTTTAGTCGGCAGATTATTCGATTGCATCGAACTACACGGCCCGCCTGCGCGGGCCGTTGTGCTTGGAACAGGCTAGCCGCCATGATCAGACTGCTCGTCGGCCTGGGAAATCCCGGCCCGGAATATGAGGCCACACGCCACAACGCCGGATTCTGGTGGGTCGAAGCGGCGGCCCGCGACCTGCGCACACACCTCGACCCTGACCGCAACTTCGCAGGCCTTGTTGCCCGCGCAGGCACCAATATTGCGTCGCCAGTATGGTTGCTGATGCCCCAGACCTACATGAACGCCTCAGGTCGAGCCGTTGCCGCGCTTGCACGTTACTACAAGCTGGAGCCTCAGGAAATACTGGTCATCCACGACGAGTTGGATCTTTCACCCGGGCAGGTCAAGCTCAAACGCGGCGGGGGCCACGCCGGACACAACGGACTGCGCGACATCCACGCCCAGCTGGGATCGGCCGACTACTGGCGACTTCGGATCGGAATCGGACACCCAGGTGTGAAGACCGAGGTTGCGAACTGGGTCCTTCGAAAACCACCCACCGAACAGCGCGCCGCCATCGAAGACGCAATCGCCCGATCGCTGGCAGCCCTGCCCAGCCTGCTCGGCGGCGAGTTCGAAAAAGCAACCCGCCTCATCCACGCCCCTCCGGCCCCAGCCGCGTAGTCCTGTGTCGGAGGCAGCAACCCGACGGCCCGACACTCATGCTCCCGTGCTACCACGGCCTGCGGCCATCTGCAGCCGATGGAATTTCCTCCACAGGGTTTCACGGCTTTCGACGCGCTCAGGATTCACCGGAATACACGCTACCGGACAAACTTGCACACATTGCGGCTCATCGAAATGTCCGACACATTCTGTGCATTTTTCCGGATGGATCTCGTAGATTTCCGCGCCCATGAATATCGCGTCGTTGGGACATTCCGGCTCGCAGACGTCACAGTTGATGCATTCGTCGGTAATCATCAGCGCCATGGCTGCTCTCACTTTTCCAATGGTCCGATCGCCCGGGAGGCGACCTGAACGACCGTCCGATTATCCGGCGCTCACGGCCTGCGCCGAAGATCCACGGTGGCGAACCCTCCCGCGCGTGGGTCTTTGTCCATAATCGCGGCAAATTGACCCGCGCATGAGCCTATTCCTGATCAAGCGGTTTCTGACCCTGGTCGCCACGCTGCTGGCGGCTTCGTTGGTCGTCTTCGCGGTACTTGAAATCTTGCCCGGCAATGCCGCCCAGTTGCTCATGGGGCCCGACGCAAGCCCGGAAGCCGTCGAATCGCTCGCCCGCAAACTGGGTCTGGACCGCCCGGCACCGCAGCGCTACTTCCAGTGGATCACGGGCCTGCTGACCGCCGACCTCGGGGAAAGCCATGCCTATAGCAGCCCCGTCTCCGAACTCATTGCCCAACGTCTTGGCCTGACCATTCCGTTGGCCCTGATGGCCATGCTCATGGCCTCGCTGATTGCGCTGACCGTCGGCATCACAGCTGCCGCCCATCACAACCGCGTCGGCGACTACGGCCTGATGACCTTCACGCAGGTCGGCATCGCCATACCGAACTTCTGGTTTGCCATCCTGCTGATCCTGCTTTTCGCGGTGCACTTGCAGTGGTTTTCTTCGGGCGGGTTCCCGGGCTGGCATCCCGATGAAGGCGGCGGCTTTTCAGCCGCGCTGAAAGCACTGTTCTTGCCGGCATTGTCTCTGGCCGTGGTGCAGGGCGCCATCCTGGCGCGGATCACCCGTTCCGCGGTTCTCGAAGTCTTGAGAGAGGACTACGTACGTACGGCACGGGCCAAGGGCTGCTCGCGCCAGCGTGTCCTGTGGGGCCATGTCCTGCGCAACGCGCTCATCCCGGTGGTGACGGTCATGGGTCTGCAGTTTGCCAACTTGCTCGCCGGAACCATCGTGGTCGAGAACGTGTTCTACCTGCCCGGACTCGGACGCCTTATTTTTCAGTCCATTGCGAATCGCGACCTTATTGTGGTGCGCAACTGCGTCATGCTGCTTGCTGCAATGGTGATCGTGGTCAATTTCTTCGTTGACGTCCTGTATGCGCTGATTGATCCGCGCGTGAAAGCCGGTGACCTTTGATTGCGCCGTTCCGCCACCCCAGCCTGATCATCGGCGCCGCGTTCAGCCTCGTGCTGGTGGCCGCAGCCCTGCTTTCCTGGATATGGACGCCCCACTCACCCTTCGAAATGAACTTGGAGCACCGACTGCTCCCCCCCGGCGCACCCTATTGGCTGGGCACCGACCCGTTTGGCCGGGACGTGTTGTCGCTCCTGCTGGTAGGCGCACGCAACTCGATCCTCGTCGGCGTCATTGCCGTCGGCATCGGCCTGATCGTCGGGACGGCCCTGGGCCTTGTCGCGTCGGCCCGGCGTGGCTGGACCGAGGAAGTGATCATGCGTCTGTCCGACTTCACATTTGCGTTCCCGGCAATTCTCTCGGCCATCATGATGACGGCGGTGTTCGGCCCCGGCATTGTCAATTCGATCATCGCGATCGGAATTTTCAACATACCGACCTTTGCCCGCATCACCCGCGGCTCCGCCAACGCGCTATGGGCGAGAGAGTTCGTACTGGCTGCACGCGCTTGCGGCAAAGGGCCAACCAGCATCACCGTAGAACACATCCTGCCCAACATCATCCCGATCCTCATCGTTCAGGCCACCATCCAGTTCGCCATTGCGATCCTCGCTGAAGCCGCACTGTCCTATCTCGGTCTGGGAACGCAGCCCCCGCAGCCCTCCTGGGGCCGCATGCTCAGCGATGCCCAAACCCTGCTGTTCCAGGCGCCCTTGCTTGCCATATGGCCAGGGCTGGCGATTGCCTGCGCTGTTCTCGGCCTCAACCTGCTGGGCGACGGTCTGCGTGACCTGTTGGATCCACGCCTGGCCCGCCACCGCTGAACCATGGCCGGAGACGCGCTGCTCGAAATCGAAGACCTTCGCGTGCGCCTCACGACGGCGCACGGACCGGTCGACGCAGTTCGCGGCATCAGCTTCACGTTACAGGCCGGCGAAACCGCCGGTCTGGTTGGTGAATCCGGCTGCGGCAAATCGCTGACCGCGATGTCCCTGATGGGCCTTGGGCCCGAGCGCGCCCGCATACGCGGTACTGTGCGTTTTCTGGGTACCGAAATGACCACGCTGACGGAGCGCCAGTGGTGCGCCATCCGGGGCAAAAAAATCGGCATGATTTTCCAGGAACCCATGAGTGCGCTCAATCCGGTTCATACCGTCGGCCACCAGATCGCCGAACCATTGCGCCTGCACATGGGGCTGGACCGCCATGCCGCCCGCAAGCGGGCCATCGAATTGCTGGATCGTGTCGGCATAGCACACGCAAGCCGCCGCGTCGACGCCTGGCCCCATCAGTTCTCCGGCGGGCAGCGCCAGCGCATCACCATCGCCATGGCCCTGGCCTGCGAGCCTTGCCTGCTGATTGCGGACGAACCGACCACCGCGCTGGACGTCACCGTTGCCGGCCAGATTCTCGAACTCATCGGTGAACTGGTTCGCGAACGGCATATGGCACTGCTGATGATCTCGCACGATCTCGGTGTCATCGCCAACCACGTTGAGCGAACGATGGTGATGTATGCCGGAACCATTGTCGAATCAGGACCGACAGCGGCTGTTTTTCGGGCGCCATCTCATCCGTACACGCAAGGCCTGATGGGCTCGCGACCCCAACTGAACCGCAATGGCGCCACCGCACCCGGCACACGTAAACGCCTTCCTGCGATTGCCGGCTTCGTTCCACGCCTGCACGACCTGCCCGAAGGCTGTGCGTTCGCCCCACGTTGCCCCCGTGCGACGGACCAATGTGCCGCGGCACCGCCACCGGTCTGGAGCCGGGAGGATCACCACCGCGTCGCCTGCATCCACCGCAGCAGCGCCACTCCATGACTGCCCTGCTGCACGTCGATTCCCTGGGCAAACGCTATGCCCTGACACGGGCGTTGCCATGGCGCCCAGCGGAGACGCTGGAGGCCCTGGCCGGCGTTTCGCTCCAGGTGCGTGAGGGCCACAGCGTGGGCATCGTCGGTGAGTCCGGCTCGGGCAAATCGACGCTGGCGCGCTGCGTCATGGCCCTGGAGACACCCAGTTCCGGTGCGGTTCGGATGATGGGGGTCGACCTGCACCAGCTGCCACCCGGGGAACTGCGCAGGGCCAGGCGCCACTTCCAGATGATCTTTCAGGATCCGTATGGCTCGCTGGACCCGCGAATGCGTATTGGACGCACCATCGGCGAGCCCTTGGCTGCCTTGCCGGCCACGGACCGTCCGAGCCGCCGGGACATGGACGACCACGTCCGCGAAGCCTTGCTGGCCGTCGGCCTGACTGCGGCGGATGCGCAACGTTTCCCCCACGAGTTTTCCGGCGGCCAGCGTCAGCGCATCGCCATCGCACGCGCCATCATCAACCGACCCCGCCTGATCGTTGCCGACGAACCGGTCAGCGCACTGGATGTCTCGGTGCAAGCCCAGGTACTGAACCTGCTCATGGACCTGCAAGACCGCTTCGGTATCTCCTATCTCTTCATCAGCCACGATCTGGCAGTGGTTCAGCATGTGTGCGACGAAGTCGCGGTCCTCCAGCATGGCCGGATCGTCGAATACGGCCCACCGCACGACCTGTTCGCCCGCCCGGCCCATCCCTATACCGAAGCGCTGGTCAAGGCCGTTCCGGACATCCGTTTTTAGTCAGCGCCCCCGCAACACCTCGCCACTTTGGCTACCATGGGGCCCCTTCACAGGAGATCACCATGCTTCGTCGGGAATTCGCCATCGGAACCCTGGCCGCTACCACGCTGGGCACGTTGCCGCTCGGTGCCACTGCTCAGGGGCGCAAAAACGCTGTCGTCCTTGCCATGACTCTGGAGCCCCCGGGGCTGGATCCGACCGCAGGTGCGGCATCGGCCATCGCCGAGGTGGTTCTGTACAACGTTTTCGAGACCCTCACGAAAATCAACTCCGACGGCAGCGTCTCGCCCCTGCTGGCAGAACGCTGGGAAGTATCGCCCGACCTGCGCACCTACACCTTCCGCCTTCGCAAGGGGGTACGTTTCCACAACGGTGAGCCGTTCAATGCCGCCACCGTCAAGTTCGCCTTTGAACGCGCAGCCGGCGAAAAAAGCACCAACAAGGACAAACGCACCTTCGCTGCCATCGACAGCATCGGTGTGATCGACGAACACACCGTTGTGCTGATCAACAAAGAGGTCAACCCCGACTTCCTTTTCCTTTTGGGGCAGGCCACCGCGATCATGGTGGAGCCCAAAAGCGTGGACACCAATGCAACCCGCCCCGTCGGCACGGGGCCCTATCGCCTTGACAGCTGGACCAAAGGCGCGTCGATCTCACTGGCGGCCTGGGAAGGCTTCCGCCAGGCCGGCTCGATCACCATGCGTCGGGCCACATTCCGCTTCATCTCCGATCCCGCGGCGCAAGTGGCCGCGCTGCTCGCGGGCGATGTGGACATATTCGCCCGCGTCGCCGCCGCGCGCAGTCTTGAGCAGTTCCGTCGCGACAAACGATTCCAGATCGTCGTCAGCGGCTCGCGTGCCAAGACCATCCTGGCGCTGAACAACAAAAAGAAGCCGCTTGACGATGTGCGGGTCCGACGCGCCATTTCGGCGGCGATCGACCGCAAGGCCGTCATCACCGGCGCTGCCGACGGTTTCGGGGTGCCGATCGGCAGCCATTACGTGCCTGGCGCCTTCGGCTATGTCGATACCACCGGCATCAACCCGTTCCAGCCGGACAAGGCCCGCGCCCTGCTGTCCGAAGCGGGCATCAAGACGCCGCTGGAGCTCAGCCTGATCCTGCCCCCACCGCCCTACGCCCGCCAGGGTGGCGAAGTCATCGCCGCGCAGCTGGCCAAAGTGGGCATCGTGGCGAAACTGCAAAACGTCGAATGGGCGCAATGGCTGAGTACCGTTTACGGCAACAAGGCCTATGACATGACCCTGATTGCCCATGTCGAGCCGTTTGATCTGGGCAACTTTGCCAAACCGGGCTATTACTGGGGTTACGAGTCGGCGCGCTTCAACGAAATCTTCAACAAAATCAACAACTCCCCGCGCGATGCCGACCGGGCACGCCATCTTGGCGAAGCCCAGCGCCTGATCGCGCAAGACGCGGCCCACGCATTCCTGTACCAGCCACAGTGGATCACGGTGGCGAACGCGCGCATCAAGGGCCTGTGGAAAGACATGCCCATCTTCGTCAACGATCTGTCCGCACTGGCCTGGGCCTGAGCGCATGAGCGCACTGCACCGGCTGGACGCGCGCACGCTGCTGGCCCGTTACCGCGCGGGGGATGTGTCGCCCGTCGAGGTGGTACGCGACACCCTCAACCACATCGACCGCTGCGAACCGCAACTGCGCGCCTGCTGGCTCCTCTTTCCGGACGCGGCCCTCGCCGCAGCCCGTGCGTCCGAACAGCGCTGGCGCATGGGCTCCCCCCAGGGTCCGCTGGACGGCGTGCCGGTCACCCTGAAGGAGAACATCGCAACGGCCGGCGACCCGGTCCCCATGGGAACGGCAGCCACCACCCTGGAGCCGGCCGTGGCCGACAGCCCGCCGGCGGCGCGACTGCGTGAGGCCGGCGCCATCGTGCTGGCCAAGACCACCATGCCCGACTACGGCATGCTGACGTCAGGCCTGTCAAGTTTCCATGCGCTGTCACGCAACCCGTGGGACACCATGCGCACCCCGGGCGGCAGCAGCGCCGGCGCCGGGGCTGCTGCCGCCGCCGCCTACGGGCCCTTGCATCTGGGAACCGACATCGGTGGCTCGATCCGGCTGCCCGCCGCCTGGTGTGGGGTTTTCGGGCTCAAACCCAGCCTGGGTCGCATCCCCATCGACCCGCCTTACACCGGCCGAGTCGCCGGCCCCATGACCCGAACCGTGGCGGATGCGGCGCTCCTCATGGCCAGCCTGAGCCGGCCCGATCGCCGCGATTGCATGAACCTGCCACCCCAGGACATCGACTGGAGTCTTCCCGCCCTGGATTCCACGGCGCTGCGCGGCCTGCGCATCGGTCTGCTGCTCGACGCCGGCTGTGGTCTGGCCGTCGAGCCCGCAATCGTGGCAGCCGTGCAGAAGACGGCCGATTCCCTCGCCCGCGCGGGCGCCCAGATCATTCCCATGGCGCCATTTTTCACCCGGGAAATGCTCGACGGCATGGACCGTTTCTGGCGGATGCGCTGCTTGCGTGAGCTTTCGGCCCTTCCCGAGGGGCGGCGCCAACGCGTGTTGCCGTACATCCGCGCCTGGGCGGAAAGCGCCAGCAACATGACAGGCGTGCAGGTCTACGACGCGGTCAGCCAGTTTCACCTCACGCGGGTCAGCACCCACCGGGCCTGCGCACCGTTCGACTTTGTGCTTTCACCGACCGCCCCGGTCTCGCCACCGCCGGCCGATTGGGCCTCGCCCACCAACGACCCGTTGCGGCCGCTGGAACACATCGCCTTTACGGTGCCGTTCAACATGTCCGAGCAGCCGGCGGCGTCCATTCCGGTCGGTGTCACCGAAGACGGGCTGCCCATCGGCGTCCAGATCGCCGGCGCCCGCTTCGATGATGCCGGCGTGCTGCGACTGAGCGCCCTGATCGAAGCGCTTCGGGGCCCGCTGCCCGTGCCCGCGCTGTCCGCCTGACGGGCAGCCCGTCGATTAAGCTATATAAAATATAGCGAACAAAGACCTTTTTACGCTGGGTATTGGCCTTTTTTTCTGAATTTCCGCACCCGGATCGGTCCGACCCTCCCGCAAGACCCGGCAGACACCATGGTAGGTCCGCCCCGCCTAGAATGCAGTCGTGAACTCGACCCTCAACGCCGACCTGCATTGCCATTCCGTGGTGTCGGACGGCACCTTGACCCCGGAAGCCCTGGCGGCCCGTGCCGCCGCGCGCGGCGTCGACCTGTGGGCACTGACCGACCATGACGAAATCGGTGGCCAGCACCGCGCCATGGCCGCAGCGCGGGCCGAGGGCATCGGTTACCTGACCGGCACCGAAATCTCCGTCACATTTGCCGACCAGACCGTGCACATCGTCGGCCTGGGCTTTGACGCTGACGATGCCGATCTGCGCGACGGACTGGTACGCACCCGCGGGGGTCGTGGCGAACGCGCCCGCGACATGGCCGCCAGCCTGGAACGGGTGGGCATTTGCGGCGCGTATGAAGGCGCCCTGCGGTACGCCGGAAACCCCGAGCTGATATCGCGCACCCATTTCGCACGATACCTGGTTGAAAGCGGTGTCTGCCGCGACACCTACGAAGTCTTCCGCCGATTCCTCACCGAGGGCAAGCCCGGTTTCGTGCCCCATCGCTGGGCCCGCCTGGGTGACGCGGTGGGCTGGATCGTTCGTGCCGGCGGCATGGCCGTGATTGCCCACCCGGCCCGTTACGGCTTTAGCGCCAATGAAGAATACGCGCTGTTCACCGAATTCAAGGCCCATGGCGGCCAGGGCGTCGAAGTGGTCACCGGCAGCCATTCGGCTCAGGAGGCCCTGAAGTACGCCGCGATGGCCCGGGAGTTCAGCCTTGCGGCTTCGCGCGGCAGTGATTTCCACAGCCCCGACGAAAGCCATACCGATCTGGGCAGTCTGCCCCCGTTGCCCGCCGATCTGACCCCGGTGTGGACCTTGCTGGCCCACCGCGTTCACTGAGCGCGACGGCCCGGCTGGTCAGGCCCCCGCCGGCGCGCCTACACTCGCGACATGGCTCAGCATTTCATCATTCACCCCGACAACCCGCAAGTGCGGCTGCTCAAGCAGGCCGTGCAGTTGCTGGAAAAAGGCGGTGTCATCGCGCTGCCGACCGACTCCAGCTATGCCCTGGCCTGCCACCTGGACGATCGCAACGCCGCAGACCAGCTGCGTCGCATCCGCGGCATTGACGAAAAGCACCATCTGACCTTGTTATGTCGGGACCTGCGCGACCTGTCGACCTATGCACGGGTGGACAACCGCCAGTTCCGGCAGGTCAAGCTCGGCACGCCGGGGCCTTTCACCTTCATCCTGGAGGCCACCAAAGAGGTCCCGCGGCGGCTGAGCCACCCGCAGCGCAAGACCATCGGCCTGCGTGTGCCCGACCACCGTACGTTGCAGGCCCTGCTCGAACTGCATGGCGCGCCACTGCTGGCCACAACACTCATTCCCCCGGACGCGCAGGAACCGCTGAACGATGCCACCGACATTCTGGAGCGCTTTGATCGCGGCCTGGCCGCCGTGGTCGATGCCGGTGCCTGTCCGCTGGCGCCAACCACCGTCGTCGACCTCAGCGGCGACGAGCCCGTGCTGATGCGCCATGGTCGGGGCGACCCGGCCGTGCTGGGACTGTGACCGGGCCCGCGGCGCCGCTCTGAGACAATCGCCCGGTGGACCTCGCCTCACTTATTCAGACCGTTTCGATTTTTGCACTGCCCGTGTTGTTCGCCATCACGGTGCACGAAGCAGCCCATGGCTATGCGGCCCGCCATTTCGGTGACAACACCGCCTGGGCGATGGGGCGTGTCACCCTCAATCCGCTGCCCCATATCGACCCGCTGGGCACCATCGCGATGCCCCTGCTGTTGTATGTGGCCACCGGCGGCGCCTTCCTGTTCGGTTACGCCAAACCGGTGCCGGTGCGATTCGGCAATCTGCGCCATCCGAAACGCGACATGATCTGGGTGGCACTGGCCGGCCCGGGTTCCAATCTCGCGCAAGCCCTGTTGTGGGCCATTGCGCTGCACGGACTGCGCGCGGCGGGTGTGGACGAGCCGTTTTTCGTCAAGATGGCGCAGGCCGGCATCCTGGTCAACGTCGTCATGTTCGTCTTCAACCTGTTTCCGCTGCCACCCCTGGACGGCGGGCGCATCCTGGTGGGCCTGTTGCCCTGGCGCCAGGCCGAGCTGCTCTCCCGTGTCGAACCCTGGGGCTTTTTCATTGTCATGGCGCTGGTACTCGCCGGTGTGGTCAGCACCCTGTGGATGCAACCCCTGATGGCACTCACCTACGGCCTGCTGGAACTGGTCCTTACCCCGCTGACCCTGATTCTTCGCTGACTTTCCCCTGAATTTTTCCATGTCGTCCCTGCGCGTTCTCACTGGCATCACCACCACCGGCACCCCCCACCTGGGCAACTACGTCGGCGCCATTCGCCCTGCCGTGGCCGCCAGCCTGAATGCCGGCACCGAAAGCTTCTATTTCCTCGCCGACTACCATGCGCTGATCAAGTGCGAGGATCCGACACGCATCCAGCGATCGACCCTGGAGATCGCCGCCAGCTGGCTCGCTGCCGGACTGAACCCGGACAAGGTCTTTTTCTACCGCCAGTCCGACATCCCCGAAATCCCCGAACTGACCTGGCTGCTGACCTGCGTGACCGGCAAGGGCCTGCTCAACCGTGCCCATGCCTACAAGGCGGCCGTCGACAAGAACACCGCCGCCGGCACCGACCCCGACAGCGAGGTCACCGCCGGTCTGTTCATGTACCCGGTGCTGATGGCGGCCGACATCCTGATGTTCAAGTCGCACAAGATTCCGGTCGGGCGTGACCAGATCCAGCACATCGAAATGGCGCGCGACATGGCGTCGAGCTTCAACCATCTTTACGGCGAGCATTTCGTGCTGCCCGAGGCGGCCATCGAGGAATCCGTGGCCACACTGCCCGGTCTGGACGGGCGCAAGATGAGCAAGAGCTACGACAACACCATTGCCCTGTTCGCGCCGGCTGCGCAGTTGCGCAAACAGATCATGGGCATCGTCACCGACTCCCGCGCACCCGGCGAGGCCAAAGAGACCGAAGGCAGCGCGCTGTTCCAGATCTACCAGGCCTTCGCCAGCGCGCAAGAGACCGAGGCCTTTCGCCAGGCGTTCCGCGACGGCATTGCCTGGGGCGATGCCAAACAGGCGCTTTTCGAGCGAATCGACCGTGAGATGGCGCCGATGCGTGAGCGCTATGACTCCCTGATCGCCAACCCCGCGCAGATCGAAGCGATTTTGCTGGCCGGCGCCGCCCGCGCGCGCCAGCTCTCGGCACCCTTCATGACCGAACTGCGCCAGGCCGTGGGTTTGCGCTCCGTGGCCAAACCCGCCACCGCCGCCCGACCCGCGCGCGAAAAGGCATCGGGCCTGCCGACCTTCAAACAGTATCGCGAGCGCGACGGGCTGTTCTACTTCAAACTCACCGACGCCCAGGGGCAGGTGCTGCTGCAAAGCCGTGGCTTCGAACAGCCCAGGGCCGCAGGCCCGGTCATTGCCGCACTGACCCAAGGTGGCGCCGCAGCCCTTGCGCAACAGGCCGCCTACCTGCAAGATGACACCCCCGCACTACGCCAGGCCGCAGCGAGTGCCCTTGACCAACTCGCCGAGGCCGCACGCGCATCATGACCAACATCGACAGCACCCGCTTTTTTGTCATTGACGATCACCCGCTGATGCGGGAGGCCCTGGTGATGATGTTGCGGCGCCTGAAAGCCGGCGCGCAGATTGTGGAGCTGTCGCATATCGGTGCGTTGCGCGAAGCGGTCGAGCGCCATGGCACACCCGCGCTGATCTGTCTGGACCTCAAGCTGCCCGACGCCGTCGGCACCTCGGGCGTGCTGGAGGTACACGCCCGCTATCCCGATGTCCCGCTGGCGGTGGTCTCGGCCTCGCCCGCCGAGGATTTCGAGACCGCCTGTCTGGATGCGGGCGCGGACGTGTTCATTTCCAAATCCAGCCCGGCCAGCGACATCCTGGCGGCGCTGCGCTCACTGCTCGCTGCCGACGGCGAGCCCGATTTCGAAGACACCACCGGAACCGGCGGCGGGCAGGGCATCAAAATGTCCAAGCGGCAGAAACAGCTGATCATCATGCTGGACCAGGGCCTTAGCAACCGCGACATCGCCAGCCAGCTCGACATCAGCGAACACACGGTCAAGGTCCACCTGTGGCGGCTGTTCCGCCGGCTGGGTGTCAACAGCCGCACCCAGGCCCTGCATTTCGCCCGGGAAAACGGTCTGCTGGGCTGACGCGGCCCATCTCCTGCGATCCGGGCCGCCAGCGCCCACAAAAAAAGCCCCGCAATGCGGGGCTTTTTGCGCTTTCAGGCCCTGCTGAGCAGGCAAGAAGGCCTTTGTTTTGGCGGAGAAGGAGGGATTCGAACCCTCGGTACAGTAGAAACTGTACGCCGGATTTCGAATCCGGTGCATTCGACCACTCTGCCACCTCTCCGCAGCGTGATAAGCCCGTGATTCTAGCAGGCCCGCCAGTGCATCAGGGCGCCAGGCGCTCCAGACCGCCCATGTAGGGGCGCAGCACCTCGGGTACGGTCACCGAACCGTCGGCGTTCTGGTAGTTCTCCAGCACCGCCACCAGCGTGCGCCCGACGGCCAGGCCGGAGCCGTTGAGGGTGTGCACCAGCTCGTTCTTGCCCTGGGCGTTCTTGAAACGGGCCTGCAGACGGCGGGCCTGGAAAGCCTCGCAGTTCGACACCGAACTGATTTCACGGTAGGTGCCCTGGGCCGGGACCCATACTTCCAGGTCGTGGGTGCGGGTCGCGCCAAAACCCATGTCGCCGGTGCACAGCAGCATCACACGGTAGGGCAGCCCCAGTTTTTGCAGGACGGCTTCGGCATGGCCGGTCATTTCGTCCAGCGCCTGGTAGCTCTTTTCCGGATGAACGATCTGCACCATCTCGACCTTGTCGAACTGGTGCTGACGGATCATGCCGCGGGTGTCGCGGCCTGCACTGCCGGCCTCGGAGCGGAAACAGGGCGTGTGCGCCGTCAGGCGAATCGGCAGATCGGACTCGGCGACGATCTCGTCGCGCACCACATTGGTCAGTGTCACTTCCGATGTGGGTATCAGGTACAGCGTGGGGTTGTCTTCGCCGCCGTCCTGGCCGCCCTTGTTGGCGGCAAACAGGTCGGCCTCGAACTTGGGCAGTTGCCCGGTTCCCAGCAGCGTCTGCGCGTTGACGATGTACGGGGTGTAACACTCGGTGTAGCCATGCTGCTGGGTCTGCGTGTCCAGCATGAACTGCGCCAGCGCCCGGTGCAGCCGGGCGATCGGCCCGCGCATGAAGGTGAAGCGCGCGCCGGCAAGCTTGACGCCGGTGTCAAAGTCCAGGCCCAGTTTCTGGCCGATGTCGACATGGTCCTGGATCGCGAAATCGAAGTTGCGCGGCCCGTGACCGTCGGGGCTCCAGCGGCGCAACTCGACATTGCCATGCTCGTCGCTGCCCACCGGCACCGACTCGTGGGGCAGGTTGGGCACCGCCAGCAGCAGGCTTTGCAGTTCGGCCTGGATCACCTCCAGCCGCGCCGCGGATGCCTCCAGTTCGGCCTTCATGTCGGCCACCTGGGTCATGGCCGCGTCGGCTTCGGCGTGCTGACCCTTGCCTTTGAGCATGCCGATCTGCTTGCTCAGGGTGTTGCGCTGGCTTTGCAGCTGCTCGGTACGGGTCTGGATGGTCTTGCGTTCGGACTCCAGGGCACGGAAGGTCGCAACGTCCAGATACGGCTGGGGATTTTTGCGGGTTTCGAGCCGCGCCACGACGGCGTCGAGGTCTTTTCTCAGGGTAACGATGTCTAGCATGGTCTCGGGATTGTAGTTTTCAGGCCAGCGTGGCCGGGTCCAGATTGGCGCCACACAGGATCAGGGCGACGCGTTCGCCCGCAACCGGTCGCACCACACCGGTCAAAAGGGCTGCCACACCCAGTGCGGCAGCGGGTTCCACCATGACACGCAGCGTCTGCCACAGCCAGCGCTGGGCCGTGCGGATGGCGCCATCGTCCAGCAGCAGGGCGTCGGTGACCAGGCGCTGACTGACCTCCCAGGCAATCGAACCGATGCGCCGGGCGCCCAGCGAATCGGCGGCGATGCCGGAGACCGCCACATCCACCGGCGCGCCGGCGGCCCGGGCGGCAAACAGGGTCGGCGCCCCTTCGGGCTCCAGCGCAAGCACCCGCGCGCGGCCGTCGAACCAGGCGGCCACACCGGCGATGAGCCCGCCGCCGCCGACACTGACCAGCACGGTATCGGGCAGGCCGCCCTGATGCTCCAGCTCGCGCGCGAGCGTGCCGGCGCCAGCCACCACTTCGGGCAGGTCGTAGGCATGGGTGGTCAACGCGCCCGTTTCGCGCTGGCGCGCCTGGCAGGCCGCCAGCGCCTCGGCGTAGCTGGCGCCGGTCACCACCACGCGCGCGCCGCGCTCGGCCAGCAGCGCGCGTTTGGCGGGTGACGACACCTCGGGCACAAACACCTCGCAAGGCACCCCCAGCGCCTGCGCCGCGGCCGCGGTCGCAATGCCGGCGTTGCCGCCCGAGGCGACGATCACGCCGGCCGGTGGCACCGGATGCGCCAGCAGCCGGTGGAGGGCACCGCGGGCCTTGAAGCTGCCTCCCACCTGCAGCTGTTCCAGCTTCAGCCAGATTTCCGCGCCGGGGCAACCGAACTGGCTGCCCGGCAGCTTCCACAGCGGCGTTTCGCGCAAAAAACCCGCATACCCAGCGGAAATGCGTGCCTGGGCGCTCTCGATATCAGAGCGATTCACCGCAGATGCTCCAGCGGTTCGCCCTCGTCCAGCCGCAGGCCCTTGGGCAGCGGGAACTTCATCGTCTCTTCGATGCCGGGAAGGTGGCGCACCGCCACAGCGCCCAGACTGCGGATGCGCTCGATCACCTGCCGCACCAGCACGTCGGGCGCCGAGGCACCGGCGGTCAGGCCGATGCGGGTCTTGCCCTCAAACCAGGCGGGCTGCAGCTCGTCCGCGTTGTCGACCATGTAGCTTTCGGTGCCCAGGCGCGCCGCCAGCTCACGCAGGCGGTTGCTGTTGGAACTGGTGGGGCTGCCCACCACAATGACCAGTTCAACCTGCGGGCTGAGCAGTTTGACCGCGTCCTGCCGGTTCTGTGTGGCGTAGCAGATATCCTGCTGCTTGGGCTCGCGTACCGCCGGAAACCGGGCCTTGACCGCCGCCAGAATGCCGGCGGCATCGTCGACACTGAGGGTGGTCTGGGTCACCACCGCCAGCAGCCGCTCCTGCGCCGGGCGCACCCGGGCCACGTCGGCCTCGTCCTCGACCAGGTGGATGCCGCTGTCCAGCTGCCCCATGGTGCCTTCCACCTCGGGGTGGCCCTTGTGGCCGATCATGATGAATTCGTAGCCTTCGCGGTGCAGTTTGGCCACCTCGACATGCACCTTGGTCACCAGGGGGCAGGTCGCATCGAACACCCGAAACCCCCGCGCCTGCGCCTCGCGCTCGACCGCCTTGGGCACCCCGTGCGCGGAAAACACCAGCGTGGCGCCCGGGGGCACCTCGGCCAGGTCTTCGATGAAGATCGCCCCTTTGGCCTTGAGGTCGTCCACCACATAGGTGTTGTGCACGATTTCGTGGCGCACGTAGATGGGCCGGCCGAATTTGGCCAGCGCCCGTTCGACGATTTCGATCGCCCGGTCCACCCCGGCGCAAAAGCCGCGCGGCTCCGCAAGAAGGATGACGCCCGGTGCCCCGGGGTCGCTGCCGGTTATCACAACACCCCCACCAGGTGGACTTCGAAGGTCACCGGCTGACCTGCGAGCGGATGGTTGAAATCCAGCCGCAGCGCGCCGTCGTCACGCACCGCCAGCACCGTGCCGGCGAAACGGCCCCGGCCGTCGGGGGTGGGGAACTGCACCACGTCGCCGACCGTGTACTGCTCGTCGGGGTCCCCCATCGTGTCCAGCTCGCGGCGGGCCAGCCACTGCACCATGTCGGGATTGCGCGGGCCGAAGGCCTCGCCGGCGGGCAGATCGAACTGCACCCGGCAGCCCTCTTCCAGGCCCAGCAGCCGCTGCTCCACGGCGGGCGACAGCTCGCCCGCGCCGATGGACAGCGTGGCCGGAGGCCCGTCAAAAGTGTTGATGACGTCGCCGGCCGGACCGGCCAGCCGGTAGTGCAGCGTGAGGAAAGAGCCCTGTTGAACAGTCGTCATGGAAGTCCCGATAAACTGAGCCCGCCATTGTAGAAACCCGCACCCGCTCGTCCCCCCATGCCGCTCAAAGACCTTCCCGCCGAAGCCCAGCCGCGCGAAAAGCTGCTCGCGCGCGGAGCCGGCGCGCTCTCGGACGCCGAACTGCTGGCCCTGCTGCTGCGCACCGGCATGGCCGGCAAAGGGGTGCTGCAGCTGGCCGCCGAGCTGCTGGCGCAGCCACCGGCGGGTTTCGGCGGCATCAGTGGCCTGCTGCATGCCGGCGCCGATGACCTCAAACGCATCAAGGGCCTGGGGCCCGCCAAACGCGCGGAGCTGGTCGCGGTGCTGGAGCTGGCGCGCCGCGCGCTGGCCGAGCAACTGCGCGAGCGCGAGGTATTCGGCACCCCGGACGCCGTCAAGCATTATCTGGGGCTGCACCTGGCCGCCAAAGGGCATGAGGTTTTTGCCGTGCTGTTTCTGGATGCGCAGAACCGGCTGCTGGCCATGGAAGAACTGTTTCGCGGCACCCTCACGCAGACCAGCGTCTA
The DNA here is from genome assembly GCF_057219955.1 of Curvibacter sp. T50. NCBI lineage: Bacteria > Pseudomonadati > Pseudomonadota > Betaproteobacteria > Burkholderiales > Comamonadaceae > Curvibacter > Curvibacter sp. T50. The sequence goes on along the minus strand of NZ_JBXVVU010000003.1, from coordinate 7,964 downwards.
TCCGCGCGAGGTGGTCCTGCGCGCGCTGCACCACCATGCCGCCGCGGTGGTGCTGGCCCACAACCACCCCAGCGGCACCGTCCAGCCCAGCCGGGCCGATGAAGCACTGACCCAGACGCTCAAGGCCGCGCTGGCCCTGGTGGACGTGCGGGTGCTGGACCATGTCATCGTCGCGCCCGGGCAGGCCCTGTCGATGGCCGAACGCGGCCTGATCTGACCCCGACCGCCGCCGAACCGGCCGCCCCCACCCCCGCTTGCCATGGCCGACACCAGCGCCCCCCGCAATGCGCCGATCCGCTCGCTGCAGGACATGGCGGCGGTGCGCCAGCAGCTGGCCGAGCAGCGCGCCCGGGACGAAGCGCAGCGCCAGCGCGCCGCCGAGGCCGCCCGCCGCGCCCAGGCCGAGGCGAACCTGTTCACCCGCTGGGTGGGCCCGGTGCAACCGCTGGTTCAGCCGGCGCGCGCCCGCCTGGGCCGCGCCCCCGCGCTGCCGGAGGCACGCCAGCGCGCGCGCGACGAGGCGGCCGTGCTGCGCGAGGCGCTGAGCGATGACTTCGATGTCGCCAGCCTGCTGGAAACCGACGATGCGCTGAGTTTCCGCCGGCCCGGCATCGGCACCGACGTCACCCGCCGCTTGCGGCGCGGCGACTGGTCCATACAGCGCGAACTGGATCTGCACGGCCTGCGCCGCGACGAGGCCCGCCACGCGCTGGCCGACTTCATCCGCAGCGCCCACCGCGAGGGCCTGCGCTGCGTGCGTGTGGTGCACGGCAAAGGCCTGGGCTCGCCCGGGCGCACGCCGGTGCTCAAGGGCAAGGTCCACAGCTGGCTGGTGCAGAAAAACCCGGTCATCGCGTTTGTGCAGGCCCGCGCCGACGAGGGCGGCGCCGGCGCCGTGGTGGTGTTGCTGCAGGCCCGGCGCGGCGGAGCCTGAGCCGGCGCCCGGACCGCCTGCCTCAACCGTTGCGGTTGCGCATCCAGTCGGCGGTCTGGAAGAAGCTTTCGTTCAGGCGGGCATGCAAGGCCGGTTCGACACCGGTCTCGGCCATGGCCTGATCCATGCAGGCCAGCCACTGGTCGCGCTCGCGGATGCCGATGGCAAAGGGCATGTGCCGCGCCCGCAGACGCGGATGGCCGAACCGGTCGGTGTAGTGCGACGGCCCGCCCAGCCAGCCACACAGAAACCAGAACAGCTTGTCGCGCGCGTCATCCAGGGTGGTGCCGTGGGCGGCGCGCAGCTCGCGGTAGGCGCTCTCGAGGTCCATGAGGTCGTAGAAGCGGTCCACCAGGGTTCGCACGGCCGATTCGCCGCCCAGGCGCTCAAACGGGCTCTGGCCCGGCTCGGTAGGGGTGTTCGACATGGTTTTCAGGTAAAAATGGCCGATACCCAGCGTAAAAAGGTCGCTTTCAGCTATCGTTTTGGTAGTGCCCTATTCGGCGGCACGCCGCAGTGTATCCACCACCGGGCGGCGCAAGACCTCGCGCAGGCCCCACCAGCCGGCCAGCAGCGCCAGGCCGGCGCCGACCAGCGCGCCGATCACCGGCACCCAGGGGGACGCGGTCCAGTGGAATTCGAAAGCAAAACGCGCCATGGCCCAGCCCACCACCATGGCCACCGCGCTGGCCAGCACACCGGCCAGCAGGCCCACACCGGCCAGCTCCGCCCGCTGCACCTGGCGCAGCAGCCGCGCCTGGGCGCCCACGGCACGCATCACGGCGAACTCGCGGGCCCGCTCCTCGCGCGTGGCCGACACCGCCGCAAACAGCACGATCAGGCCGGCCGCCAGCGTGAAGCCGAACAGAAACTCCACGGCCCGCACCACCTGGTCCAGCACCCGCTGCACCTGATTGATGGTCAGGCTCATGTCCACATTGGTGATGTTCGGAAAGCTGCGCACCAGCCCGTTGTCGAATCCCGGGGTGGAGGGTGCGCGGTAGGCCGCCATGTAGGTCGAGGGCACACCGTCGAGGCGGCTGACCGGATAGATGACAAAGAAGTTCGCCCGCATCGACGCCCAGTCGACCTTGCGCAGGCTGGTGATGCGGGCTTCGCGGGGCACCCCGGCAATGTCGAAGGTCAGGCGGTCGCCCAGGCGCAGGCCCAGCGTCTCGGCAATGCCGTCTTCGACGCTGATCGCGTCGGCTTCTTCCTCGGTCCAGCGGCCGGCCACCACCGTGTTGTGGCGCGGTGCCGGGGCGCTGTGCGAAAGGTTGAATTCCCGGTCCACCAGGCGCTGGGCGCGGTCGTTGGTGAACTGCTCGGGCGTCACGGCGCGGCCGTTGATGGCCACCAGCCGGCCCCGGATCATGGGGTACCAGTCGTAATCGCGCACGCCGGCCTGCTGCAACGTGCGCTCGAACGCCGGGCCCTGCTCGGGCATGATGTTGATGACAAAACGGTTGGGCGCATTGGCCGGCGAAGCCTGGCGCCAGCTGGCGATCAGGTCGGTGCGCAGCAACACCAGCAGCACCAGCGCCAGCAGGCCCACGGCCAGGCTGCTGACCTGTACCACCGCATAGGCAGGCCGGGCGGCCATCTGCCGTGTGGCCAGCAGCAGCCAGCGCGGCGCGCGGGTTTCGTTGACCAGGCGCCTCAGCACCGCCACCGCCAGCCAGCTCAGGGCGGCAAACAGCAGCGTGGCCAGGCCAAAGCCCCCCACCGCCAGCAGGCCCAGCACGCGGTCGCTGCTGACGGCCAGCAGCAGCGCGGCAAAACCGCCCACCCCAAGCCCGAGCACGGCCAGCGACACCGGTTTGAGCTGTCCGACATCCCGCCGCATGACACGCAGGGGCGGCACCTGCGCCAGTTGCAGCACCGGCGGCAGACCAAAGGCCACCAGCAGCGTCAGGCCCATGGCGAGCCCGAAGACCACCGGGGTGAGGCCCGGCGGCGGCAGCGCCGACGTAATCAGCGAGGCGAGCAGCTCGACGAACGCAAAATGCACCGCATACCCCAAGGCCACCCCGACCAGGCTGGCCACCAGACCGGCCAGCACGAACTCCACCGTGTAACTGGCGGCAATGGTCCGCTGGCTCTGGCCCAGCACCCGCAGCATGGCGCAATCGTCCAGATGGCGGGCGGCAAAACCCCGCGCCGCCAGCGCCACCGCCACCGCCGACAGCAGCGCGGCCAGCAGGGACACCAGGCTGAGGAACTTGCCCGCGCGATCCAGCGTCTGGCGCATCTCGGGGCGGCCCGATTCCAGGGTCTCGACCCGCACCCCGCGCACACCCGCCTGCGGCAGCGCCTGGTCGGCCCATTCGCGGAACGCCTTGACCCGTGCCTCGGCACCCGCCCCGTCGGCCACCGCCGCCAGACGCCAGGTCAGGCGGCTGGCCGGCTGGACCAGGCCGGTGGCCCGCAGGCTGTCTTCGTGCAGCATCACCCGCGGAGCGAAGTTCATGAAGCCGGCGCCGCGGTCGGGCTCCAGCACAATCACCCGGGCCAGCCGCAGCGTGGCATCGCCCAGCAGCAGCGGATCGCCCACGGCCAGGCCCAGCTGGTCCAGCAGCGCGGCATCCACCCAGGCTTCGCCCGGCGCCGGTATGTCCCGGGTCGGCGCGGCCGGGGCACCCGGCTGTGATGCCACGGTCAACTGGCCGCGCAGCGGGTAGCCGGGCGCCACCGACTTCAATGCCACCAGCCGGCTTGCGCCGCCTTGCGCGTCACTGGCGCGGGCCATGGTCGGGAAGCTCAGGCTGGCGTTGGTCCGCAGACCCATCGCCGCCGCTTTCTCCGCGACAAACGGCGGTGGCGCCTGGTCGGCCGCGACCACCACATCCCCCCCAAGCAACTGCCGCGCATCACGCTGCAGGCCGCTATACAAGCGGTCGGCAAAAAACCCCACCGCCGTCAGTGCCGCGACGGCCAGCGCCACCGCCACCATCAACAGCCGCAACTCCCCCGAGCGCAGGTCGCGCCCCAACGCGCGCCAAGCCTGCAGCACCACCCGTGTCCATCCGTTTTGCGTCATGGCGCAACCATAGCCGATTGCCCGCAACCGCGTTCAGGGACGGGATATGAGTCCCATTTTCATAGCATCAACCGACCTTTTTACGCGGGGTATCGGCCAAAAACGTCCCAAAACCCGCGCAAACAAGCGTTTCCGGGCGCCCGGGTCAGCCGCGCCGGCCGCGGGATGTCTTCAGGCCTCGACGGCCACGTCGCCGTCGATATAACCCACGCAGCTCAGCACGTAGCCTTCGTCGATCTCATGCGGTGCCAGCCCGGCGGTGCTGGCGCATGGCACCTTGCCGCGCGTCACCTTGAGCTTGCAGTCGCCGCAGTCGCCCGTACGGCAACTGCTGGCCACCTTGACGCCAAGCTGGCCCGCCAGGTCGAGCAGGCTGGTCTGACCACCACAATCCATCCGCTTTTTGCTCTTCAGGAAGTGGATCGTGCCGCCGCCCGCCTGCACCGCCGCTCCGAAGCTTTCCGCGTGGTAGCGGCGCATGTTGAAGCCGCTCGCTTGCAGGCCTTCACGCGCGGCGTCCATAAAGCCCTGCGGGCCGCACACGAACACGTTGCGCGACAGGAAGTCCGGTACCGACGCCTGCAACTGCCGCAGGCTGAAGCGGCCACTCAGGAAGCCTTTCTTGCGCTGGCGCGTCAGCGCCAGGTGCTGCACGAAGCGCGGGTTGTCTCGGGCGAACTGCGCCAACTCGTCGCCGAAGATCAGGTCGCCTGCGGTGCGCGCGGTATGGAAGAAGGCGATGTCAGTGTCCAGCCCGTGGTCGCGTACCCAGCGCACCATCGCCAGCATCGGCGTCACACCGCTGCCGGCTGACAGCAGCAGCAGCTTGGCCGGCGGCTTGGGCGCGCAGGTAAAGCGGCCGTGCGGGCCGTTCATCTCAAGCCGCGTTCCGACCCGGACTTCGTCACACAGCCAGTGGGAGGCCACGCCGCCTTCCACCCGCTTCACGGTCAGCTCGAACGCCTCGCCGGCCGTGGGGCTGGAGCTCATGGTGTACGAGCGGTACGCGGTGCCGCCCTGAAGCGGCAGCGCCAGCGTCAGGAACTGGCCCGGCAGGTAGCGCAGCGGCGCGCCGCCGCCGTCCACCACGAACCGCAGCGCGCGGCTGTCGGCGGTGGTGTCGATGATTTCCACGCAGCGCGCCGTGAAGCCGCGCGGCTCAGCGGGTGGCATGGCCAACCTGGCGTTGGACGCCGCATCGCGGCTGGTGCTCTTTGCCAGCGGCAACACGGCGACGGTGCGCGAGATCCAGCCTTGCCCGGGCGCCAGCACCTCGGGCATGACCTTCACCGCGGCCGGGCCGAGGATCCGGCAGGCCGTCATCGCCCCGCTCATGAGGGCCGAGCCCACCCCGCAGAACAGGATGTCCTGGCCAGTGAGGAAGAGGTTCCTGATCTCGGTGTGCGGCTTCACCCAGCCTTGCTTGAAGCGTTCGGGCGTGTGCGCCAGGCCATACACCTCGCCGGATGCGTAGCCGCTGAAGTGCGCGGTGCTGAGGGGGGTCGAGAGCTCGACGTGATCCACCTTGCCGCGAACCTGCGGCGCCTGGCGGTACACGTCCTGCAGCAACTGCTCGGACAGGCGCGCCTTGAAGTCCTCGTAGTCCGCGCCCCGGCGCTGCCATGGGGTGTTCTGCCAGCGCTCGAACCAGGCCCAGGGCGCCAGCGAGATCACGTCGATGGTGGAGCGGCCCGGGTAGTTGGTGGCCCAGGCCGGGTCCTTGCTGGAGGGGAAGCTGATGTAGTTGAGCGTGGACACGGTGCCGGGCTTGCTGCGCAGAAAGCGGGCATACGAAGCATCGTGGTCGTAGTCGCGGTAGCACCAGCGGTTGGCCTGCTGCAGTTGCAGCTCGTCGGTGCTGCCCTTGAGGCCGATGTAGAGCCCCAGGTGCGCGACCGAGGGCGGCAGCGCTTGCAAGGACTGCCGGTACGCCTCGCGCCGACCGGCACTCTCGGGCAGCAGCTTGCCGAAGGTGTTGTGGATGCCTGCGCTGCTCACCACGCGGGCGGCGCCGATCTCGTCGCCGTTTGCCATGCGCACACCCACCGCCTCGCCACCGCGCAGCAGGATCTCTTCCACCGAAGCCTGTACCAGCACCGCGCCACCCGCGGCCTCGATGACGGGCAGGATGCCCGCCGCGATCTGCGAGGCGCCGCCCACCGGGAAGGCCGCACCGCCGAGGTAGTGCTGCGCCACCACGGCATGCATGCCAAAGGCCGATTGGGCAGGCGGCAGGCCGTAATCGCCCCACTGGCCGGTCAGCACGGCGGCCAGCTTGGGCTCGGTGATGAAGCCGGCCAGCACATCCTTGGTGGAGCGCGTGAAATAGCCGCCCGAGCGATCGTTCTTCAACAGCAAGCGGGCGGCATGGGTTGGCAGGTAGCGGCTGCCGATGAGCCCGCCCAGGCTGCGCGTGGCGGCGCGGATGTGGTGCAGATAGGCGTCGAGCTGGTCTTCGGCGTGCGGGAAATGTTGCAGCAGCCCTTCCTTGAACGCGCGGGCGCCGGCCACGTAGTCATAACAATCGTCGTTGAAGATGATCTTGTCGTACACCGGGTCCATCGCCGCCCACTGCAGGCGGCTCTCGGTCACGGTGTCGAAGAGCCGCCGCATCAAGGAGCCGGGCTTGTGCACTTCGCCGATGTAGTGCACGCCCACGTCCCATTCATAGCCGCGGCGGCGGAAGGAATGGGTGAAGCCCCCGGCGGTGCTGTGCTGCTCCAGCACCAGCACCTTGTGCCCGGCCTTGGCCAGCAAGGCGGCGCAAGAGAGACCGCCCAGGCCAGAGCCGATGACGATGGCGTCGTAGCGCGTGTCGACGCGGTGCGAGGCGTAAGGGGTGCCGACGTTCATGGCTTCTTTCTGGATGGGGAAACGGAAGGGATGCCGGCGCGAAGCAGTTGCATGGCCTGTTCGAGCCTTTGCTCGCCCGAGCCGGTGCTGCCCAGGTAACCGAACAACTCCAGGCTGATGAGCCCGTGCAAGGTGCCCCACAGCACCTGCGTGGTGTGCGCCACGCTGTCTGCGAGCGGATGCCCGGCATCGAACACGGCCTGCACCGCGTCGCGCAGGATCTCGAAACAGCGCTGGCTCACGGCCAGGCTCTCTGCGCTGGGTTCGAAACCCGGTACGCAGCGTGTGAACATCACCTGGTAGCGCGCCGCGTTGGCCAGCGCACTCTGGCGGTAGGCCCGGCCCAAGGCCAGCACCCGCTCCATGGGCTCGGCCGCCAGTGGCACCGCCTCCAGATCGGCGCGCAGGCGTTCGAAGCCGTCGCGGAACAGCGCGTCCACAATCGCCGGCTTGTCGCGGAAATGGGTGTAGAGCACGATGGTGGAGGCCTGGATGCGCTCGGCCAGCCGACGCATGGACAGGGCGTGCGGGCCTTCTTCGAGCAGCATCTGGCCGGCGGCGTCCAGGATGGACTGGCGCACCCGCTCGCGGTCGGCTTCCTTGCGCTCGGCGCGATCTTGAATGGGAAACTCGGGCGGGGGAAGCAGAGTTGTCATAACGGCGTTATGTAGTGAATCATAACAGTGTTATAAGCCTCTGACAACCCGTGTCGTTGGGCGCCCGGAGTGCGGATCGACCGCGGCTTTCGGACCCAACAAGCGTTTCTGACCGCCCCGGTCGCTTTCGCAGCGCCACCGTCTTCGCACCGCCACCCCCGCCGTGCCCGTCTCACCGGTGCAGACGGCCCCATCGACGCATTTCGCCACACCGGCCACGGTCCATGTCTTGCAATTTGCACTGCTGGGCCCGTGGGTGATTACGCAGGGTTTCGGTAAGTATTTGATTTCATTGTCTTTTCTCTATCCGTATCGGGTTGGCACGGCCTTCGCAGAAAGAAAGCCGTCTGCCACACGGTGTGGCGTCAAACCCCAAACCCTTACCTGTTACGAATCGGAGAACCCCATGAAAGCTATCAAGACCCTCATCGCCCTGTCCGCCGTTGCCGCCGCTTTCGGCGCCCACGCAGCCACCGCCAGC